>CAWDXZ010000002.1:570000-935557 GCA_963806455.1 uncultured Acidimicrobiales bacterium | reverse complement strand
CGATGAACTCTCAGGCAGAGAGCCATTTATGCTCCGGGGCTCGAAGTTCTGTGGAGTCCATCGCGTCCATCGCGCCGATTGAACACATCGCCGACAGCATCTGCCGCCAATCGATCCGCCTCGTTCGTGGTTCTTGCGCAAATCCCGAGGGTTACCTGAGTGGGTCACCCCGAGGGCAGGTAAACCAGATCTACCTCGGGAGATGGTTCAAGGGTTGCATGCCTAGGGTTGGAAAGGGTGACTCCGGCGTCGGGGTAGCAAGGTAGTCCTAATTCAATGGATTGAATCGAGCATCCACTGACACTGGTGGGATTGACCGTGAACGAGATTGTGGCCACCGTCTGACCAGGAGCGAATGTGATCACACCGGAGCCAGGACCAAATGAGGCGGCCGCACCGGCCCATGCGGCCCAGTACAATTGTATCGAGGGGCCGTCTGATGTCTCAAAGTCCACTCGGACGGTGACAGGCGAGGGTTCGCTCAGCGTTACGTCAATTGGTTCCCCGTTGTAGAAGATGTTGACGGGCCCGATCGATACGACCGGAACCAGCGAAATCCGGATTCCCCCAGGAGGCCCGTTCCCCTCGGCGTTCGAGGCCCGGACGTGGAACGTATACAGGTATCGATTTACAAGGCCGGTCACGGTACAAGTGGTGGTTCCCGCCGTCGAGCAACTCCCACCTCCGTGCGAGGCAGTGACCGTGTACCCGGTAATGGGGGAACCGCCATCAGAAAGGGGTGCCGTCCACGACACCACAGCATTTCCATTCCCGGGCGTGGCCGTAACCGCTGTAGGAGGTCCGGGTTTCTTGATCCGTGGGGGCCTGGTGGCGCTGCCGGCCGCGCCGGCCGCAACCGTCAGGACAGATACGGCCAGTAGAGCTGGCACGCAGAGCCAAAGAACTGTGCGCCTCAATCCCCGGAACTGACGATAGGTCTGACCCGACGTTGGATTCATGCTGCCCCTCCTTCGATTCGGTGGGGCCTGCAACCGCCCACGCGGTCGAGCGTTAGCCTAGTTGTTCTGCCCATGGACCTTGTTGACGCAGGGAATCCCCAGGATGAGGTGAGCCCCCAAGTGAGCTTCCCCCGGCATAGCGGACACTGACCGTGAGGCGGCGAGAGCCGTCGCTTGGAAGGATGTCCACATGCCCAGACCCCATCCGCCAGAGTTCCGTCAGCGGGCCGTGGAGCTCGCTCGGCTCCGGGAAAAGCCGATCGCTTCGATCGCCGAAGACCTTGGCATCGCCGAGTCCTGTCTGCGCAACTGGATGAAGCAGGCCGACGTCGACGAGGGCCGGCGAAACGGGCTCTCCACCGACGAGCGGGCCGAGCTCGTCCAGCTCCGCCGGGAGCTGCGGATCGCCAAGACGGAGATCGAGATCCTCAAACGGGCGGCCGTCTACTTCGCCAAGGAGAGCAGCCCGAGCCCAAAATGATCTGCATCTTCATCGCCCGGGCCTGCGCGGACCTGCCCGTGAAGGCCTGCTGTCGGGTCATGAAGGTGTCGAGCTCGGGCTTCTATGCCTGGCAGGCGAACCCGGTCACGCAGAAGGACCCTCGACGACGCCTATCTGACCAACACGATCGTCGACATCCATCGGACGTCCCGGCGCTCCTATGGGTCGCCCCGGGTCCATGCCGAGCTGCGCCTCGGCGAAGGGATCCGGTGCTCGAGGAAGCGGGTGGAGCGACTCATGCACCAGGCCGGGGTGGCCGGCATCCATCGCCGACGGCGCCAGGGCTGCACCCGCCGGGACCCGGCCGCCGAACCCTCAGACGACCTGGTGTGTCGTCAGTTCGACCCGGAAGGACCCGACGAGTTGTGGGTCATGGACGTAACCGAGCACCCGACCGACGAGGGCAAGGTCTACCTGGCCGTCGTGCTCGACGCCTTCAGCCGGATCGTGGTGGGCTGGTCCATCGCCGACCACATCCGCTCAGAGCTCGTGGTCGATGCCCTCCAGATGGGTATCTGGCGGCGACGCCCGGAGCCGGGCTCCACCATCGCTCACTCCGACCACGGGTCGACCTACACGTCCTGGGCCTTCGGGCGCCGTCTCCGGGGTGCTGGCCTGCTTGGATCGATGGGATCCGTGGGCGACTGCTTCGACAACTCTGTGGCCGAGAGCTTCTTCGGGACGCTGCAGCTCGAGCTGCTCGACGAGCACCGCTGGCAGAACCGCAACCAGCTCGCTCTCGCCATCTTCGAGTGGATCGAAGCCTGGTACAACCCGAAGCGTCGCCACAGCTACTGCGGCATGCTCAGCCCCGCCGACTACGAAGCCGCTCATGCGGCATGATCAGCAACTAACCAACCCTGTCCGCCACACCGGGGGAAGCTCACTCTGAGCCACGGGCTGCAACGGCTGGGCTCGGATCCTGCAGGAGCGCCACGCTGACGAGATGCAGTCGTGCAGGGCTGTCTAGCCCGCAGCATCATCTAGGGATGTCGACGACTCCAGAGCGAGAGCCTCGACACCGTCGCCGGCGCCGCATCCCGAGGTGCTGACAGTCCCGGTCGATAAGTGCTCGATGACCCGGCGTAAGGAGCACCTTAAGGCCTCACCCCGCAGTACGACAACCCCGGACGGACTGCCGCAGACGACGTAGTCAGCTGGTACGGGCGTCGCTTGGTGAACAGAGGCAGAGGTCGATCCCTCCAAGCGCGAGCGCCTGCAATGCGCTCAGGTCCAAAGAGGGCGCGGGTCACGACTCTCTGCACTCAGGGGTACCCAGATGAACTTTCCGCTTCTGATGTCTGACCGGGTCGGTTGGAGCGTAGGAGCCGGTCCCGCCGAAGTCGCCGATTGGCTGGTTTTTCTCCACCCGCATCGATAAAGACGGCCGTGATCGCAGGGGTGTGGTTAGTCACCAGACGATGGTGTCGTACGCTTCCACGCTGTCCATGTGGCGACGACCCCGGCACCCACGATCGCGGTTATGGGCTGAGGAGGGCGTCGCCCAATACGCGGAGCCGAGGTCGCTGACAGGCATCTCTGATGACCCGGCCGGGTGGGGAACTGGGCATCTGGCGGTTCGGGCGACGAAGTCGCCGCCACTTGACCGCCGTGAAGAGCTATGCAACCATGCGGCGAGCGGAAGGTAGGGGCAGATAAGCGGGATCGAAATGTGGTGCTCTCGTTCGGTCATCTCGAGCGTCGCACGTTCCAAAGGGACTCGAGCCGGGTTCTCAGTGGCGCTCCTCGGAACATTGATCACCATCGTGATCAATGTTCCTGTCACCGCCGGGGCATCAACCGCGGTCCCACTGCAGCCCAGCTCGTGCAGCTACCCGTCTCCCTCTCAGGCGAGCATCGGAGGCGCTCTGTGGGGCCACCGGATCGTCAATGGGGTCGACTGCCCCACGACGGGTGGTGGAAAGACCCCTCCTTCCCCCTCGTTCAATGGGTCTCCTCCCTTGACCTTCCATGGAGGAGCCGTAGCGGGAACGAGTACTCCCGGCGAACTGACCGTGACGCCCGTCTATTGGATCCCGAAAGGCTCGACCTACACCATTCCCTCTGCGTATGAGACGCTCATCAATCGGTTCATCACTGACGCGGCAGCGGACAATGGAACGACGACCGACGTCTTTGCCGCACTCACTCAATATACGAATGCGAGCGGGAAGAATCTGAGCCGCAGGCTGCATGCGGGCACTCCGGTCACTGATACCGCGAAGTTCCCGGCGAACGGGTGCACGCCGGACTCGGGGAAGATTTGGTCCGACGGTACGGGATATTCGAAGTGCATCACGAATGCCCAGCTGCTGAGTGAGGCCAAGACCTTTACCACGTCGCACAAGCTGCCGAACACCGATTTGGCTCACCTCTACATGTACTTCATGCCCAAGGGCGTCGAGACCTGCTACACAAGTACGAACGGAGCGGGCGGAGGGGGCTGCAGCATCAACGCCAAGCCGGGATTTTGCGGCTATCACGCCTTCGGCTCGCCGCCTCTGGTGGCCAACATGACCTACGCCGTCGTCGACTCGCCGTTGGGTTGGACGTGCAGCTCCGACGGGGGTTCCAACACGGGTGGCAACCAGTCGCCCAACGCAAACATCGACGCCGATTCTGAGATCAGCATCGCCAGTCACGAGATTTCCGAGACGATCAGCGATCCACAAGGGACAGCCTGGTTTGACAGGACGGGAAATGAGATCGGAGACGACTGCGCGTACATCTACGGCGACAGCCTCTCGTTCCAGGGTTCACCGGGGGCTCTACGCAACCAGACGATCAACGGGCACGGCTACTTCGTTCAGGAGGAGTTTAGCAACCAGGACTTCAACGCCAGCAACGCTTATTCGTGCATTCAGCAAGAAGAGACTGCGGCCATAGCTCCGAACTCCGGGCCGAAGAAGACGACAGTCGTCATCTCCGGCTCGGGATTTGCGAGCGGGGAGTTGGTCAAGGTCAGCCTGTTCCTTTCGAGCACCAAGAAGGCTCTGCTCTGCACCGCGACGGCCACCGGAACCGGGTCCTTCTCGTGCTCTGGGAAGATCCCGAAGGCCCCCCTCGGCATTTACTACATCGGCGCCTCGGGATCGGCGTCGTTGCGGCAGGGGTACACGGCGTTCAATCTGACCTGATACGGAGGCCATCGGCCCACGACGGGCCCGGAACCACCTGGCTCCTCAGAGAGTGGGCCGCATTACTGAGAGACTGGCCGAATGTGGAATCGGGAGTCGGCGGAGGGCACTCTGTTCCCGAACCCAGTAGGGTACCGACGCAGCCGGACCGGCAACGGGGTTCGGCGCCGACCAGATCGTGTCCATTGCTATCGAGGACGGATCGGCATCGCTTGACATTGGCGGCACAGCACCAGAAGACAGGGTCTTCCGCCCAGACACCGAAGGGTTGAGGGCCGTATCGGTTCACTCGTCGTCCTGTTCCACGCCACGCATTTCATCTGGTCGGAGGTTACGCCAGTTCGCCTGGGTGACGCGTCCCGACGGTGTGATCGTCCGGCATTGGGACTCGCATGCCGACGGACACCCTGCGTCCCCCTAGTGGTGCACCTAGCATCGGCGCCGTGAGCAGCGCGCAATCGTCCAGCGAGAACCCGTCATCAGCCCGCGCCGAACGGCTGCAGTGGAACGATGAGGACAAACGGCTCAACGTCGGGAGGGCCAGCTTCGCGTTGACGGTCGATCCGACGACCTGGAACGTGTGGATGTCGACTCCCGATCTGTTCGTACTCGAAAAATCCAGGCACTATCTCGACAATCTGGTGCGGTTTGCACCGAGGCGTGTCGAGAACACTGCTCGCATACCTATGACCTGACGAAGGCATCGCTGAACACGCTCCTCCCGAGGCTCCGTCCCGGTGGCGTCTACGTGATAGAGGACTGGGGTTGGGCGCACTATCCCGGCGGAAACCCGGACAATTGGCAGAGGAACTGGGACGCGTTCAAGGACCAAGTGACGCCATTGTCCAAGTTGATCGTCGAGTTGGTCATGGTCGTTGCCAGTCGCCCGGACCTCATCAGCGAGGTCAACGTGCTCCCTGGGGTCGTGTATGTGACCAGAGGCGGCGCATCGGTCACCGAACCGAGGTTCGACATCGGGAACTTCCACAGCACCCCGAACAGACAGATCCTGCGAGATGATGCATCGACGCACTGGTGGGGTCGACTGCTGTCCAGATAGCTATGTGACCGCTCGGGAACTCGAGCAAACGGTCATCAATGGCTGGCGGTGTTGCCGCCCGCACCGTTGGCTGATCTGCCACAGACAGTGTCACCAGTGGGCATCTGACAGTCGTCACCTAGCTCCAGGCCGTGTCATTGCACCGCCGCACTTCAGATGCCCTCGTCTTCCATGCACGATGACGTCTGGTGATCGTCCGAAGAGGCGGGTGCGCCAGGGTTCGGCGGCATCGACATCGGCGAAGCCGACCCCGGTGAAGACGACCTCGATGTCCATAACGTGTCCTCCCGACGTCAGGTGTGGTGGACTGTTGCGAATCGAGCCGGACGCTCGATAAGGAGGCGGGTGCCATGGCTGAACGACCGGTAGGAACGATCAGAAGCCCCATCGCGGTGATTCTGCTGTCGATCGTGACGATCGGCATCTACGCACTCTATTGGCAGTATGCCTCCTTCAAGGAACTGAAGGCGTACTCGGGTGAGGGAATCGGTGGTGGCCTCGGCCTCCTGTTCGCCTTCCTCCTCAGCATTGTGAACGCATTCCTCCTGCCCGCCGAGGTCGGGGGGCTCTACGGGCGGACCGGGCAGACCGAGCCCGTGACGGGGCTCACCGGGTTTTGGGTGTTCCTGCCGATCGTGGGCGGCATCATCTGGGTGTTCAAGACGCAGGGCCGCTTGAACGACTACTGGCTGGCACAAGCCCCCCCTGCCGCCTGAGCTCGTTCAGCTGCAATGGTGGGCTCGACCCGGGAGATGGGAGCATGCTCCGCTGGAACAGTGGTGAAGGAGTGCGCCGGGAGGCGCGTGGCAGCGAGATGTGGTTCAAGGTCGTCGCCTCGGACACGGAGGGCCGGTTCTCGCTGATGGAGAGGAGGCTGCCGCCCGGCGGACGCATGCCCCCGGCGCACCGCCATGTCGCCAACGACGAGGCCTACTTCGTCCTGGACGGGACCGTCGAATTCCATGTCGAGGACGAGGTGTTCGAGGGCGTACCGGGTGTGTTCGTGCTGGTCGCCGCAGGCGACGCGCACACGTTCGGCAACACCGGCTCGGAGGCGGCACGACTGCTCGTCCTCCATGCGCCCGGGCTCGATCGGTACTTCGAGGAGCTCGAGCAGCTGTGGGCCTCCGCCGTGGCACCCGACCGCGATGCCGAGCTGGCGCTCATCCGCCGCCATGGGATGGAACCGGCCTGACCTCGGTCGACGGCCCGGTCCGGGTGGTCCTACTGGCTCTGGACCCACAGATTCCCACGTTTGGCCAGCACATGGGTGATCAGTGCCACAACGACAAGTGCGACGAGAGCGATCGCGGGGGCGAGAACGATATGCACGTGCAGGACACAGGCCGCACCGACCAGGGCACCGATGAGCATCGAGACCACAGCCGTGAGCCGGCGCCCCGATCTGGATCCCTTTCCCCCGGCGATCGCGCTGTCGGCGGCGATGCCCGTGATCGTCAGAGTAAGAACCGTGGTCGTCAGGTCAGGGATCGAGAGTTGTCTCGCGGTGGCGTTCTGCACTCCCATGGCCACTGCCAGGACCGCGATCAGCGCGTATTGATAGTGTGCTCCCACCGGAGTCCCGCTCAGCGAGGCGAGGATCACAGCGGCTGAGACGAAGACGGCTTGAATGCCGGCGGCTGAACTGAGTAGCCGACCCCGGTGATCTCGTCGACTCTTGCCGATCCTTCCGCCGAGGAGGGCGCCGAGCCAGAACGACACAAGGGCCACAGCTGATGCCCCGATGGAGAACCCGGGTGCTCCCGCCAGGGCGAACCCCAGGAACACGACATTGCCTGTCATGTTGGCCACGAAGACATGCCCGAGGACCAAATAGCTGAAGGCGTCGACCACACCGGTGACGAACGTGAGAGTCAGGAGAAGCGGTGGCAATGGGCCCTCCTTGCCCTCGCGGCCGGGGAAGAGGGTTTGGCGAACCTCGGCAATGAATGCTCTCATCACGTCCCCTTTCCTCCATCTGCGGGCGGCGCTTCTGGCCGACAGCGTGCACCTACCGTACCGGCGAGACGCTCCGGGGCCCTCGCCCAGGACATCGGAGGACAGCGCCGGTCACCCCGCAAATCGCGTGTCCGCCCGCAGCGCCGAGGCGTGCTGAGGACGGGCGGGACGTCCGGCCGTGATGAGGTGATGGCTCGGACAGACGGAGGTCCGCGGATCGGTTGAGAATGGGTATCTTGCGTGCGTCAACCGCTCATCGGGCCAACCGCTCCGCCAGGCGCACCGTGACCAGGTCTCCGGCCTCCTTGCCGATAACCCGCCGGGTCCGAGCCGTCACCGGCAGTCTGTGGGTCCGTCTCCCAGGGCCATGAACGAGCTGTGGAAGGGGTTGCCGTCGACCGTCCCTCGCACCTTGACGAGACCTCGGGTACCGAAGTACTCCACGGAACCGGGCATGACCACATAGGTCCAGGCCCCTTGTCGGGGCCCTTGTGCACGGGGCCGGTGAACTGCTTCTCCAGCGGCCCCACCGCAGCGAGGCCCGGAGATGTGCGGCCGGACCCTCGGATCGGTCCGGTGGGCCCGTCCGGTGCTTTCGGTCGGTCATGCGATGCGTCCTTCGGGCCGCCGGCCCTCCTGGCTCGACCCACTCGGGATTGGAGACGTGAAAGGCAAGGGAGAGTCATCGGCCGACCGGCACGGATCCTGCCCGCCGACGGCACGCCCGTCGGGCGGGTTCAGTCGAGGCGTCCCACCGCGGCGAGCCACTGCACCGTCGCCTTCAGGCCCTGGTCCAGGCTGACGGGGTCATACCCGAGCCGTTCACGAGTCTTGGTGCCGGGGGACCGCGGTTCCGGGTCGGCCGCCGCCTTCAGCGCGATGGCCATGAGGGTGGGCCCGAACACCTCGGCCAGCTCAGGCTGACCGGTGGGATCGATGTCTTCGACCCGATGGTCGACGCCGGCCAGCTCACAGATGCGGTTGCACGCACCCGCCGTGCTGGTGACGTCCTCGGGCCGACCGTCCAGCATGTAACGCTCCCCGGCGACCCCCCGGTCGAGGGCCAGGAGGCAGCCCCGAGCCACGTCCTCGGCCAGGACCCAGCTGATGGGGAAGCGCAGGTAGCGATGGACGCGACCCCGGAGCGCGGCCACCAGCACCCGGTTGAAGCTGGTCCTCCCGAGGGCGTTGCCCACCACCGGCGAGGGGCCGTAGATGGCGCCTGGATGTGCCGTGACCACGTCGCGGCCCGCCGCGGCCCGGGCCATGGCGTCCTGGAAGGCGGCCATCTTGGTGAGGGTGTAGGGATCGGGGCTCGGGTCATCCGAGACCGGGGCGTCCTCTCGATCGCATCCGGTACTGGTGTCGAAGAAGGTGCCGGTGCTCACGGCCACGACTCTGCGCATGTCCAGCTGCTCGGCCACGTCGAGGACATGGCGGGTGCCGTCGACATTGACCGCCTGGAACTGATCCATGTGCTGGCTGGCACCACCCAGGAGGGCGGCGCAGTGGACGGCCGCCGACGTGCCCGCCGCCCCGTGGCGGACGTCTTCGGCATCAGTGACATCACCGGTCACGACCTCGACGCCCATGTCGACCAGCGGGCCGACGTCGGCGCCGGAACGGGCCAGCGCTCGTACGCCGTCGCCCCGTTCGAGGAGGAGTCTGCAGACGTTGGCCCCGGTGAGTCCGGTGGCACCCGTGACGAAGATCGTCTCGGTCATGCCGGGTTGCGCTCAGGAGCCCCGTCGAGCGCCGTGTCGACCTGCGACGGGTCGTAGGCGATCACCGGGTCGCCCGTCCCGAAGACATCGAGTGTGTGGATGAACCGATGGAGGCCCATGGCGTTGGCACAAGCGAAACCGAGCTCGATGATCTGAGCGGCCGTGAAGACCTCACCGAGTCGGCGGTAGGTGTCGTCGTCGATGGCGTGGTGGTCGGCTGACAGCAGGTCGAGAAATACGACCGCCATACGCTCCTGCGAGTTGAGGTCGGAGCTCCCCGGGGCCACCAGGCAGGCGACGTCCTCATCGGTGATCGAATCGTGTTTCCGCGACTGCATGCAGGGTTGGCACTCGCCAAGTTGCGCGCTCCGGATGCGAATGAGTTCGAGAATGCGCCCACCGAGGAGGCTCTTCTGGCCCCAAGCGGTCCGGGCGGCGTGGGTGGCGGTGATCTGAGCCGTTCGGTAGGCGAAGATCTGGAGCGGGACGGGCGTGGCGTAGGTGCCGTCGGCCAGTCCGTCCTCGATGATCCTCCGGGGCTCCTCCGCCAGTCGGTCCATGGGGATCGGTTCGATCCTCGGCATCGGTAGCCCTCCCTCCGGGCTCGTCCGGCCCGTATTCGCTTGTGCGTCGGCGAACTTATTATGCTGCCGGCGTCGTGTCCATGGACCCCAGCGCTGCGCTTCTCACCGACCGGGTGGCGGTCGTCACCGGTGGTGGGGCGGGCATCGGACGGGGTATCGCTCGGGGACTGGCTGCATTCGGCGCCCAGGTGGCCATCTGGGAGCGCGACCCCGACCATGCCGTCCAGGCGGCCGAGGAGGTCGGTGGGCTCGGGATCCCGACCGACGTCCGTCAGTCTGGGGAGGTGGACGACGCGGTGCGACGGACGGTCTCCGAGCTCGGTCCGGTGACGATCCTGGTCAACAATGCCGGAGGTGTCTTCCTCTCCCCATTGCTCGAGACGACGGAGAACGGATGGGATGCGCTGTACCGGGCCAACCTCAAGCATGTGATGCTGTGCACCCAGCGGGTGGCACGGGCGATGGTCGAGGCGGGCCGGGGTGGCAGCATCATCAGCGTGACTTCCATCGAGGGCGCCCGGGCGGCGCCCGGCTATGCGGCCTATGCCGCGGCCAAGGCCGGGGTCATCAACTTCACCCAGACGGCTGCGCTGGAGCTGGCCCCCCATGGGATCAGAGTCAATGCGCTGGCGCCGGACATCACCATGACCGAAGGTTTGAGGGCGGTGGCGCCCCCCGGCGCGGAGCGACATTTCGGGCACACCGTTCCGATGGGACGCCCCGGCCACGTCGACGAGATGGCCGGGGCAGCCGTCTTCCTGGCCGGCGACCTCTCGGGCTACATCACCGGCCAGACCATCCATGTGGACGGTGGGACCCAGGCCGCCGGCGGGTGGTACCACCACCCCGACTCCGGTACGTACGTGCTCGGTCCACCCTGATCCTCCTGGGCGCCACGGCCACCCGGTGGTCCGTCAGTGCATCATGAGGTGGGGGCCCTGCTCACTACGAGGGGCCGAACGGTGGCCCTCCGAGACCGGAACCGGAGGGGGCCGCTGGCTACTCGGTCTCGAGCGGCTTCAGGGCGCCGACGATCCCCGAAGGGTCGACGCCGGGTTCCTTCCCGCGGGGTTCCTGCCCCCTGGTCGGTCTACTTCGGGACCACCGTCACGGACGCCTCGCTCCGACAGGATCGTCGCGCCCGGTGGATCGATGGTCGTGGCCGCCGAGCACACGCCCTACGGCCATTGGCACCGCCACGGATCCGACAGGCGCGCAGTTCAAGCTGGCGGGCCGACGACTGACCGGCGACCGACCGGGCCGTGGTCGGACGGCCGGTGCACACAGTCCGCGTGTTTGACTTCGTGCGTCGCTGGGTACTGTCGACCTGCCGAGCCCGGACGCGGGATAACTACACCCTTGCCGTCCCGCGCTGGGCCCGGCCATCGGCGTGGGCCTGCCCGCCACCGCTGGCGAAGCGCCCCCCGGTACCATCGTGCCCAGTTCTTTCCGAGAGGCTGCACTGGTCGGGTGGGTCCGCCCTCCCCGCCGGTCAAGGCCTTCCTCTGAGTTGATCGAGGGCCGCAAAATGGACAGGCGTCGGGCCACGATGTCACCGCGCCAGGCGGGGGGCCGCCGCCGGCGGCCCCGGGTCCTCATGGCGTTGACGCTCGTGGTGGTGGTGGCGGTGGTGCTCGGGCTGGGCGCGCTCCTCGTCCGACACCTGCCCGCCTTCGAGGCTTCGGCCGCCGCTTCCGGCGGCGTGCCACTCGACCCGGGGTCCTTTGCCGTCGGCGCCTGTGAGGCCTTTGCCCCCACGGCCGGCGACCGCGGCAAGACGGTCTTCCTCGATGCCGGCCACGGCGGCATCGACCCGGGAGGCGTCGGCACCACCGAGGACGGCCGTACCATCGACGAGTCCGACGAGACACTTCCCGTCGAGCTCGCTGTCATGGGCATGCTCCGCTCCCAGGGCTTCCGTGTCGTGGTGTCCCGGACGGGCCCGACGACGGTGCTCCGTCTCGGTCCGGGCGATGTCTCGGGTGGGGTGCTCACGATCCAGGGTGCGCACGACGACGTGGTCGCCCGTGACGCCTGCGCCAACCTGGCCAAGGCCGACGCGCTGGTGGGCATCTACTACGACGCCGCCGGATCCTCCAGCACCGCCGGGAGCCTCACCACCTACGATCCGGCGCGGGCCTTCTCGTCAGCCAACGAAAGGCTGGCCCGACTGCTCCAGGCCGACGTGCTGTCCCGCCTCAACGCCCAGGGGTGGGGGATCCCCGACGACGGGGTGGTGCCCGATTCCGGGCTCGGGTCCTTCGTCGGGAACCCCGATGCCGGTGGAATCGCCGGCGAGGCGGCGGCGTATCATCATCTCCTGCTCCTCGGTCCGGCCGATGCCGGGTACTTCTCCACGCCGAGCGAGATGCCCGGCGCGGTGATCGAGCCGCTCTACCTCACCGACCCCTTCGAGGGTTCGATCGCCGACAGCGCGTCGGGCCGGCGCCTCACGGCCGAAGGCATCGCCGCGGGCATCGAGGCGTACTTCACGCCCACCCCGGCGGGCTCCTCCGCATCGTCCCATCGGTGACCGGACCACCACCGGCCGTCCCGACCGGCCCCGTCGACCGTCCCCCGGGCACGCATGCGCTCGCTCAGACCGCCACCCCGGCCTGCAGGCGCTCGGAGGCCTCGATGTACTCCTCGACCATCGAGTAGACGACATCCTTGGCCTTGCGCACGGTGGTCGCACGCCCGATGACCTGACCGCACGGATTGAAATTGACGTCCCGGGCCTGCTCCGGATAGCGGTGCCCTCTCGACACCGCCTCGATCGCCACCATCATCTGGAGGGGCATGGGCAACGGGTCGGGCGTGTCCTCCGCCTCCCAGGCGTCCGTCCAATCGTTCTTGAGCATCCGGCACGGCTTGCCGGTGAAGGACCGGGACCGCACCGTGTCACGGCTGGACGCGGCCAGGTAGGTGTCCATCTGCTTGGGCGGGATGTCCGCCTCCTCGACGGTGAGCCACAGCGTGCCGGACCAGACGCCCTGGGCACCGAGCGCCATGGCCGCCGCCATCTGCCGGCCGCTGCCCACTCCGCCGGCGGCCAGCACCGGGATGGGGGACACCGCGTCGATCACCTCGGGCCAGAGCACGATGCTGCCCACGTCGCCGGTGTGGCCGCCCCCTTCCGAGCCCTGGCAGATGATGAAGTCGAGCCCGGCGTCCTTGTGGCTGAGGGCGTGCTTGACCGAGCCGGCCAGGGCCCCGATCATCAGCCCGGCGCCCTGCACCTTGTCGACGACGTCGGGTGGGGGGGTGCCGAGGGCGTTGGCGATCAGCTTGACGTTCGGATGCCGGAGTGCCACCTCGATGAGCCCGGCAGCGTGGGCGGCCGTCCAGCCGATCATTCCGTTGCTGCGTCGCTCGTCCTCGGGGATCTCCGGGACGTGGTGCTCCTCGAGAATTCTCAGCGCGAACTCGCGGTGGCCCGGCGGGACGAGGCCTCTGATCTGGGCCTCGAGCTTGTCGGGGTCCATCTCGTCCATCCCCTCGTACTTGGCCGGGATGACGATGTCGACGCCGTACGGCTTGTCTCCGACGTGCTCGTCGATCCAGCTGAGCTCCACCTCCAGTTGCTCGGGGTCGAAGCCGATGGCGCCGAGCACTCCGATGCCCCCGGCATTGGTCACCGCGGCCACCACGTCGCGGCAGTGGGTGAAGGCGAAGATCGGGAACTCTATGCCCAATTTCTGTCGGATCTCGGTGTTCATGGTGCAGCTCCTCTATCGCTGTGTCAGTTGTCTCTTCGTTTGGGGTGCTCGGTCGACGGCTCCGGGGCGACCAGTCGGGTGCGCCGCGTCCTCGTCCAGGCCGAGCAGGGCACACAAGCCGCTGACGGCGAGCTCGTCGGGGACCGTCGCCGGCTCGAGATTTCGTTGCAGGGCAAGGCCCATGAGTAGCGCTCTGACCAGTACGGCTAGCTCCCCCGGCCCGACCGTCGGCGCCGCGCCGACCGCCGCCGTCCACTCGCCGAGATGGCGGGCGGTGAAGCGCCGGGCCTCGGCGCTCCGCGATCGCAGCACACCGGCCACTTCCGGGTCGCGTGCCGCCCGCAGCCAGAGCTCGTGCTCGAGCAGGCGCCAGCGCCCGGCCTCGCCGCCCCGGTCCCCGCCCACGTTGTCCCACACCGCGGCCAGTTGTTGGCGCGATGACTCGCTCACGGCCACCCGGGCCAGCAGGACGGTGAGCACCGAGTCCTTCCACGCGTCGAGCAGGGCCAACAGCAGACCTTGCTTGCTACCGAAGTGGGCGTACACCGCCCCCGACGTCCTCCCGGCCGCTTCGGCCACGGCGTCGACGGACACGGCGTCGATCCCCTGCTCGGCGAAGAGCTCGGCCGCCGCCGACAGCAACCGGGCGCGCGTCTCGGCCTTTCGTGCCTGTTGGGTCTGGGGCACCGTCCCTGCCTCTGCTTCCGCGATCGGGCCACCGTACATATATTGGAATCGTTACGCAAACGGGACCGCCCTCCCGGGTGGCCGACCGTCCCGTCCGTCGTAAGGTGTGGGCGATCCGAAGGGGGAACTGACATGACGTCGATGCCGCGGGTGGAACGGACCAAGCTCTACATCGGAGGGGGGTGGGAGCCTTCGAGTGGTACGGGCAACCTCGACGTCATCGACTCGACGACCGAAGAGGTCATCGGCACGGTGCCGGAAGGGACCGGCGACGACGTCGACCGGGCTGTTACCGCCGCCGCCGCCGCCTTCCCGTCCTGGTCCGCCACTCCGGTGGCGGACCGTACGGCGCTCCTGACCAAGGTCGAGCGCGGCGCTGGGCGAGCGGACGGACTCACTGGCCGACCTCATCACCCACGAGGTCGGGATGCCGCTCGTCCTCTCCCAGCTGGTGCAGGTGGGGCTGCCCATGGCGTCCTTCGGCTCGATGGCCCAGGTGGCGGCGGACTTCGCCTGGGAGCAGACGGTCGGGAACTCCGTCGTCGTGCGCGAGCCGATCGGCGTGGTGGGGGCCATCACCCCGTGGAACTACCCCCTGCACCAGATCGCCGCCAAGGTGGCGCCGGCCCTCACCGCCGGGTGCACCGTGGTGCTCAAGCCGAGCGAGGTCGCCCCGCTCAATGCCTTCGTCCTGGCTGACATCTTCGAGGAGGTCGGGCTGCCGGCCGGCGTGTTCAATCTGGTCACGGGGCTGGGCCCGATCGTGGGTGAGGCCCTGGCCGCCCATCCCCAGGTGGACATGGTCTCGTTCACCGGTTCGACGCGGGCTGGAAAGCGGGTGGCCGAGCTGGCCGCCGCCACCGTCAAGCGGGTTGCGCTCGAGCTCGGGGGCAAGTCGGCGAACGTGATCCTGTCCGACGCCGACCTGTCCCAAGCGGTGCCGGACGGGGTGCGCAAGTGCTACATGAACTCAGGCCAGACGTGCAGCGCGCTCACCCGGATGCTCGTCCCGAGGGAGCGGCTGGCTGAGGTGGAGGACCTGGCCGTCGAGACGGCGCGCTCGTTCACGCCGGGCGATCCGTTCGACGATTCGACGCGACTCGGTCCGCTGGTCTCCGCCGTCCAACGGGACCGGGTCCGGTCCTACATCGACAAGGGCGTGGGCGAGGGTGCCACCCTGCTCACCGGTGGCGCTGCGACGCCCGAAGGGCTGGACAAGGGGTTCTTCGTCCAGCCGACGGTGTTCTCCTCGGTGACCCCCGACATGGTCATCGCCCGGGACGAGATCTTCGGGCCGGTGCTGTCGATCATCCCCTACGACTCCGAGGAGGAGGCGGTCGAGATCGCCAACGACACCGAGTACGGGCTGGCCGGCGGGGTGTGGTCGTCCGACCCCCAACGGGCCCGGGCCGTCGCCGGCCGGCTGCGCGCCGGCCAGGTGGAGGTCAACGGGGGCGGGTTCAACCCCATGGCACCGTTCGGCGGCTACAAGCAGTCGGGCAACGGCCGGGAGTTCGGGTCCTTCGGGCTGGAGGAGTATCTCGAGGTCAAGGCCCTGCAACTCTGAGAGGCAGGCGGCTCACAGCCCGAGCTGGTCGTCGATCAGGCCGAGCCGGATCTGCGCGGCGTCGGTGTAGGTCTTCTCGCCGATGAAGACGTGCTGGGTGCCCGTGTACATGTCACGAAAGGCCCGTTCGAGCCGGCTGCCCTCTCGGATGGCCGAGGTGCCGGCGGCCAGGTGCGCCCACTGCACGATCTCGCGGCTGGCCTCGGTGGCATAGGTGGCGGCCACCCGCATGTCCGCCCGCATCGCCGGGGTGAGGTCCCCACCGCCTCGCACCTCGTCCTCCACGTCGCCGAAGGTGGTGAGGACCAGTAGGTAGGCGGCCCGCCACATCGCCTGGTGATGCGAGAGGTTCCGCTGGAACGAGGACTTGTGGGCGATGGACGCGTCCTCGCCCATCCTCACCTTGGTCAGGGCGAGTTCGGTCACGTCGTCGATCATGCTCTTGGACACGCCGAGCGCCCAGGAGGCATGGCCCGCCGCCGTGATGGGCATCAACCCCATCTTGAAGGCGGGCGAGCCGCCCCGGAGGGGGGTGCGGCAGAAGAGCTCGAAGGTCCGATACCCGGGGACGAACAGGTCGGCCACGTTGTAGTCGTAGGACCCGGTGCCCTTCAGTCCCTGGACGTACCAGCCGTCGGTGAACACGATCTCGTCCCGGGGGACCAGCGCCACCATCAACGGCGGCAGCCCGGCCTCGCCGACCACCATCTCGCCGTTCGCCGTCGGGATGAAGCCGGCGGCCACGTACTCGGAGTGGCCGGTCCCCGAGCCGAAGTTCCACGCCCCGGTCAGGCGGTAGCCACCATCCACCGTCTCGGCCAGGCCGTTGGGGAAGAACTGCCCGCCGGCCGTGACCCGGTGCTCGTGCTTGACGAAGACCTCGGCGAACCCCTCGTCCGGGAGGTAAGCGGCGCTGGCGGCGGCCGAGGGAAGGTTGGCGATCCCGATCCAGCCGAGTGAGCCATCCTGCCAGGCCAGCTCGATCCATGTCTCGATCATGTCGTTGAACGTCGGCTCGCTCCCGCCCGCCTCCAGGGGATTGCACCATTGCATCAGCCCGCTGTTCCACAGGGCTTCCACGGTGCGCCCGGTGAGTGTCCGGTCGCGCTCGGAGAGGGCGGCTTCTTCGGCCACGACCGGGCGGAGGCTTCGGGCTGCCTCGGGTCCGTGGACGGTCAGGTCGGTGGGCATGCCGTGACTCCTTCTCGATGGAGACCCCGAGGGCGGCGGCGGCGCCCTCCGACGGCCATGACGTCGACGAGAGGTCCCACCCCGATCTCCTCGCACGGGCTCTCCCGCGGTCTGCGGACCCGAGGGAACGTAGGGTTCGGGGCGGGCGGGGTCAAGGCGTCCGCCACCGGCCGGTCAGCTCGGCAGGCGTGAGAGCATGTGCCGGCTCACGTCCCCGACCAGGTCGATGAAGTAGCGGCGCTCGGCGAAGCGCCAGATGCCGGCCGGCCGATCGAACCGGTCGTGGTAGCGGCCGGCCAGGATCGGCTGCAGGGGCAGGCCCTCGACCGCCTGCAGGACCATCCAGTACGAGCGGGCCGAGGCGCGGCCGGCTTCGACGTCGACGTCGAGGATCAGGTTGGTGGTGACGTGCTTGGTCCGGGGGGTGCCGTCGGGGTAGCGGCGGGTGGTGGCGGCGAACATGGCGGCTAGTGCGTCGCGTCCCCGCAGGAGGGCCGGGCTCTCCCCCTCGCCCACGCCGGCGTCGGCCAGCAGGTCGGCCACCCCGTCGAAGTCCCCGGCGTCGACCCGTTCGGCGTAGGTGGCGATCAGGTTGCTGACCGCGGTGCTGTCGTCGGTCACGACCACCCCCTCAGCCCGGTCCGGTGCGGTCCGGGCACCGCTCGTCGGGCCGGGCCGACTGTTCAGGCCCCGACGGCATGGAGTCCTCCGTCCACATGCAGGATCTCTCCCGTGGTCATGGGCAGGAGGTCGGAGAGCAGGGCCGTGCAGGCGCGGGCCACCACGTCGGTGTCGAGCACGTCCCAGCCGAGGGGAGCCCGCTCGGACCAGGTGTCCTCGAAGGAAGTGAAGCCCGGGATCGACTTGGCCGCCATGGTCTTGATCGGGCCCGCCGCCACCAGGTTGACCCGTATCCGGTCGGGCCCGAGATCACGGGCCAGGTAGCGGGAGATCGACTCCAGGGCCGCCTTCGACACGCCCATCCAGTCATAGGAGGGCCAGGCGACGCTGGCGTCGAAGTCGAGTCCCACCACCGAGGCGCCGGGCCGGCCGCCGTTGCCGGCCGCCACCAGGAGGGGCCTGAACGTCTCGACCAGGGCCTTGAGTGAATAGGCGGACACGTGCAGGGCCATCTGCACCTGTTCCCAGTCCGCCTGGAACATGTCGCCGCCCAGGCACTCCGGGGGCGCGTATCCGATGGCGTGCAGCATCCCGTCCAGGCGGTCCCACCCGGCACTCAGCGTGATGGCGGCCTCGGCCAACTGCTCGGGCTTGGTGACGTCGATCTCCAGTACCTCCGCCTCGACCGGCAGTTTGCGAGACGTGCGCCGGGTGAGGGACAGCCCGCGGCCCGCCCCGCTGAGGACGACCTCGGCCCCTTCTCGCTGGGCGGTCCGCGCCACGGCGAAGGCCAATGAGGCGTCGGTCAGCACTCCGGTCACCAGTATCCGTTTGCCCTCGAGGAGTCCCATGACCGGGTCAGGTTACCGTCACCCGTTCATCCGGCCGGAACGCCGTGTGCAAGGGTTGGGGACATGCAGATCGGAATTCTGGGCGGTACCGGACCGGCCGGGCGGGGCCTGGCGGTGCGGCTGGCCGCGGCCGGAGAGGAGCCGGTGATCGGCTCACGGGACCCCGATCGGGCCAGAGCCGTGGCGGCGGCCATGGTGGCGGACCGGCCCGGGTGCCGGCTCCGTGTGTCGGGGCGGTCCAACGAGGAGGCGGCCTCGTGCGACCTGGTGGTGGTGGCCACTCCCTGGGACAGCGCCGTCGACACGGTCAGCCCGCTGGCCCCGGCCCTGGACGGCAAGGTCGTGGTGTCGATGGCCAATGCCCTGGCGAGGGAGGGACGCTCCTTCGTCGCCCTGATGCCCCCCCGGGGCTCGGTGGCCGCATCGGTCCAGGCCGCCCTGCCCGGGTCGCTCGTGTCGGCGTCGTTTCATCATCTGCCGGCGTCGGAGATGGAGAGGCTCGAGTCACCGGTCCGGGCCGACGTCCTCGTCTGTTCGGACCATCCGGAGGCCTCGGCGGCCACCGTGGCCCTGATCGACCGGATCGAGGGGCTCCGGGGCGTCGACGCCGGTACCCTGGACCAGGCCGGCCCCATCGAGGCGTTCACCGCCGTGCTCATCACCGTCAACATCCGGCACAAGGTGCACGCCACCGTGCAGCTGCCCGGTCTCGGTGACCGCTGAACCGGAGGGAGCAGGAGCCGTGGGCGGGGGAGAAGGAGGCGTCCGGCTCTACGACACGGCGCGAGCGTCGGTCGTCCCTCTGCAGGCCGGCCCGGTGGTCACGCTCTATTCGTGCGGGATCACCCCCTACGACTCCGCCCATCTGGGGCACGCCCAGGTCTACCTGACCTTCGACCTGCTGCAGCGTCGGCTGCGCGACCTCGGCCACGAGACCCGGTGCGTGCGCAATGTCACCGATGTGGACGACGACATCCTCCAAAAGGCGCGCCAGCTCGGCGTCCACTACCTCGACCTGGCCGCCGAGGAGATCGCCCGATTCGATGCCGACATGGCCGCGCTCGGGCTCATCCCGGCCTGGTCGGAGCCCCGGGCCACCTCGGCCATCGCCGAGATCCTCACCCTCATCGGCTCCGTGCTCGACTCGGGCTTCGCCTACCAGGCCGGGGGGGCCGTCTATTTCGACGTCACCCGGTTCCCCCGGTTCGGCTCCCTGAGCCATTTCGACCCGGCGACCATGGTGGCCATGGCCGCCGAGCAGGGCGGGAAGCCCGACGACCCGAACAAGCGGCATCCTCTCGACTTCGTGCTGTGGCAGCCTTCGCTGGCGGACGAGCCATCGTGGGAATCGCGCTGGGGCCCGGGCCGCCCGGGCTGGCACGTCGAGTGCTCGGCCCTGGCCCTCCGCGAGCTGGGGGAGACCATCGATGTGCACGGCGGCGGCCGCGACCTGGTCTTCCCCCACCACGAGTGCGAGACGGCGCAGTCCGAGTCGGTCACCGGCAAGCGATTCGTGCGCCACTGGCTGCACGTGGGCCTGGTCGGGCTCAACGGGACGAAGATGTCGAAGTCCCTTGGCAACCTGGTCTTCGTGGGTGAGCTCTTGAAGGAGTGGGAGCCGGCGACGGTGCGTCTCGCTCTCCTGGGCCACCACTACCGGTCCGATTGGGAGTGGACCGGGACGGACATGCCGGAGGCGGCCCGACGGCTCGAGGCGTGGCGCACCGCCCCGGCCGACGGGCCCGACTCTGCCGGGGAGCACCGCGGCCTGACGCTGGTGCGGGCGTTCCTCGACGAGGACCTGGACGCCCCCGGGGCTGTGGCCGCCCTGGACGGGGAGGCCGCGGCCGGCCGGCCGGTGGCCCGGGGGGCCGCTCTGCTGGGCATTACCCTGTGATCCCATCGGCCATCCCGGACACCGGATGAGAAGAGCATCCCCACCACCGGATGAGAAAGGCAATCCCATGGCTGGCGTCAGCGTCCGACTTCCCGACGGCTCGACCAAGGAGTTCGACGAGGGCACCACCGCGTACCAGCTGGCCGAGTCCATCGGACCCCGACTGGCCCGGGCGGCCCTGGCAGCCACCTTCGACGGGGACCAGGTGGACCTCGACGCCCCACTGCCCGACGGGGCGGCGGTGGCGGTGATCACCGCCGATTCCGAGGCCGGGCGGGCCATCCTCCGCCATTCGAGCGCCCACGTGCTGGCCCAGGCCGTGCTTCGCCTGTGGCCGGGGGCCCATTTCGCCATCGGCCCGGTCATCGAAGACGGCTTCTACTACGACTTCGAGCTCCCGGGCGGCGCCACCTTCAGCGACGAGGACCTCGAGCGCATCGAGTCGACCATGCGGGAGATCGTCGCCGAGGACCAGCCCTTCGTCCGCCACGAGCACACCCTCGACGAGGGCCTGGCGCTCTTCGAGGGTCAGCCCTTCAAGCGCGAGATCATCGAGGCGGTCGGTTCCGGTCGCGACGAGGTGGACGCGGCGTCCGACGGCAAAGGCGAGGCCCGCGTCTCGACGTACTGGAACTCGCCGACGTTCACCGACCTGTGCCGGGGACCCCATGTGCCCTCGACCGGGCGGCTCGGCCATTTCGCCCTGATGCGGGTGGCGGGGGCCTACTGGCGGGGCGATGAGCACAAGCCGCAGCTGCAGAGGATCTACGGCACGGCCTGGGAGTCGGAGCGGGCCTTGGCCGACCACCTCCACCGCCTGGCCGAGGCCGAGCGTCGGGACCACCGCCGCATCGGCGCCGAGCTCGACCTGTTCTCGTTCCCAGACGAGATCGGCTCGGGTCTGGCCATTTTCCATCCCAAGGGCGGCATCGTTCGCAAGTTGATCGAGGACTACTCGCGCCGGCGTCACGAGGCGGCCGGATACGAGTTCGTGTTCACCCCGCACATCACCAAGGCCGAGCTGTTCGAGACATCGGGCCACCTCGACTGGTTCGCCGAGGGGATGTTCCCGCCCATGGAGCTGGACGGGGGGCAGCAGTACTACCTCAAGCCCATGAACTGCCCGTTCCACATCCTGGTGTTCAAGAGCCGGCAGCGCTCCTACCGCGAGCTGCCCCTGCGCCTCTTCGAGTTCGGGACCGTCTATCGCTACGAGCTCTCCGGGGTCGTGCACGGGCTGACCCGGGTCCGCGGCATGACCCAGGACGACGCGCACATCTTCTGCACCCGTGAGCAGGTCGCCCACGAGGTCAACACCGCACTGTCCTTCGTGCTGTCGGTGCTCCGCGACTTCGGGCTGACCGACTTCTACCTCGAGCTCTCGACCCGGCCCGAGGGGAAGGCCGTGGGTGCGCCCGAGGAGTGGGACGACGCCACCGAGGAGCTCCGGGCCGTGGCGCTGGCCATGGACCTCGATGTGGTTCCGGACGAGGGGGGCGGCGCCTTCTACGGTCCGAAGATCTCGGTGCAAGCCCGCGATGCCATCGGTCGCGCCCATCAGATGTCGACCATCCAGCTCGACTTCCAGGAGCCGGGCCGGTTCGGCCTCGGCTACGTGGGTGCCGACAACGGGCGGCACCGTCCGGTCATGATCCACCGAGCCCTGTTCGGCTCGGTGGAGCGGTTCTTCGCCATCCTCCTCGAGCACTACGCCGGCGCCCTGCCGACCTGGCTGGCCCCCGAGCAGGTGCGGTTGCTGGGCGTGCGCGACGACCACGAGCCCTATGCCCACAAGGTGGCGGACCGTCTGGCCGCCGTGGGCGCCCGGGTCACGATCGACCCCGCCGACGAACCCCTGAAGGCCCGGATCCGCAAGGCCAAGCTCCTGAAGGTGCCCTACATCCTGGTGGTGGGGGACGAGGATGTCGCGGCCGGCACGGTGGGGGTCAACCGGCGGGGGAGCGAGCGGCCCGATCGGGGGGTGGCGGTCGTCGACTTCGTGGAGCGGCTCGAGCACGAGATCGGCGAGCGGACGCCGACCGACCCGGCGTGAGCCTCGAGCACCTGTGGGCCGGCTGGCGGGGAGAGTACGTCACTGCCGTCGGGGCGGCCGAGGCGGGACCGGCCGGCGGGGCGGACTCGCCCCTGGTCGACGACCCGGCACACTGTGTGTTCTGCCGCATCGCGGCCGGCGGCCCGCCGTCCGCCGACAACGGCGTCGTCTGGGTCGGGGAGGAGAGCTACGTGGTGCTCAATGCCTACCCGTACGCCAGCGGGCATCTGATGGTCCTGCCCCTGCGCCATGTGGGCACCCTGGCCGACCTCACCGATGGCGAGGGGTCGGAGATGTGGGCCGTCCTCATCCGGGCGGTGTCGGCCCTCGAGGCCGCCCTCGGGCCCGACGGCATCAACCTGGGGGCCAACCTGGGCCGGGCGGCCGGAGCGGGCATCCCCCGGCACGTGCATCTCCACGCCGTCCCCCGCTGGCACGGCGACACCAACTTCATGACTGCGGTGGCCGGTACCAGGGTTCTGCCCGAGACGCTGGCCGTCACCTGGGAGCGACTGCGCGGCGCCTGGCCTGGGTGACGACGGCCGAGTTCGGAATCGACCCGGGCCTGCCGGTGTTCAAGGAGCGGCAAGCTGCCGGTGTTCAAGGGGCCGGAAAGGAGTGAGCACGGCGATGGAAGTCAAAGAGCTCGGGCACCTGGTGCTCTATGTGAGGGACGTCAAGAGGTCGGCGGCCTTCTACGGCGACCTGCTGGGATGGGCACCGGCCTTCCCCGACGTGTCCGGCGCTCCGGTGGCGGCCTTCACCTCCGGGCGCACCCACCACGAGCTCCTGCTCATCGAGGTGGGTGAGGGGGCGGCTCCGCCTCCCCAGGGCCGTCACACCGGCCTCTACCATTTCGGCCTCAAGGTCGGGGACACCGACGAGGAGCTGCGGGAGGCCCTGACCCGGCTGCAGGAGGCCGGGGTCACGATCGTCGGGGCCAGCGACCACACGGTCACCCACAGCCTTTATGTCCTCGACCCCGACGGCAACGAGGTCGAGCTGTACATCGACGTCGCCGGGGTGGACTGGAAGGCGGACCCTTCGCTGGTCATGGCCCCGATCAGGCCGCTGGCCCTCTGAGGGGCCGGACCTGCCCGCCCACCGCCGGTCGGCTCCCGATGGTGTTAGCTCCAGCAAGCAGATGGTAGGGTCGGGGGGACCCCTCTGGAGGAATGGCCATGTTTGACGGGCGATGGCGCGGCGCCGTGGACCGGACCACCGGTCCGGTGGGGCGCCGGCTGCAACGGCTCGGTGTGACGGCGGACACGCTCACCGCCACCGGTCTCATCTCGGCCACGGCCACGGCGGTGGCGATCGCCACCGGCCACCTGCGCCTGGCCATCCCGCTGCTCGTCCTCACCGGACTGCACGACCTGTTGGACGGCCCGGTGGCCAAAGCGTCCGGGACGGCCTCGGTACGCGGGGCCTTCTTCGACTCGGTGACGGACCGGGTGGCCGACGCCCTGATCCTCGGCGGCGTGGCCTGGTATCTCGTCACCGCCCACCCCGGCCATCTGGTGCTGCTGCCCTTCGCCCTGCTGGGCGCCACTTCGCTCGTCTCGTATCAGCGGGCCAAGGCCGAGTCGCTCGGGATCTCCGCCCGCGGGGGTTTGATGGAACGGGCCGAGCGCATGATCCTCCTCGGGGCCGGCCTCCTCTCCCCGGTGCTCCTCGTCCCGGTCCTCTGGGCCATGCTGGGCCTCACCCTGGGCACCGCGCTCAGTCGCTTCATCAAGGTGTGGCGACTGGCCGAAGCGCCGGAGCCGGCCGTCGTGCCGCGACGGCACCGCCGGGTCCGAACCACGGCGCGGGCCGGGGGACGCCGTGCCTCGACCTCTCCCTCTCGGTGGCGGGCCCGTCGGCAAGGCGAGCTGGCCAGCCGGTCCGGAAGGACCTGGCGCGCCCGTCAGGCGCGTCAGGGCCTACGTCAGCGCGCCGGCCGACGACACTCCTGAGCCACCGGCGGTGGCTCGAGGGAGCGGCGAGGGCGGGTGACCAAGGACCGGGTGGTCTTTCGGACCTACACCTCGTTGAGCCGCGGCCTGGCCGCACTCCCCGAGCCGGTGGCCCACGGGTTGGCCAACCTGGTCGGCGACGTGCTGTTCCGGGTCCGCCATGACCACCGACGGATGGTGACCAACAACCTCCGGAGGGTGGTGGACGGGGGCGAACAGGACGGTGTGCTCCTGGACCGGTGGGCACGTCGGTCGTTTCGGGCCTACGCTCGGTACTGGGTTGAAGGGGCCCGGCTCGGGAACACGTCGCCGGCCGAGGTGGAGCAGCGGACGTTCGTCCAGGGCCTGCAGTATCTCGTGGAGGGGATCGCCGCCGGCAACGGCGTGATCATGGCACTGCCGCATGTAGGGAGCTGGGAGTATGGGGGCGCATTTTTGGCCAGGCAGGACCTGCCGATGACGTCGGTGGCCGAACGGATTGAACCGGCAGAGCTCTTCGAGTTCTTCCTGGAGCAGCGGGCCCGGATGGGATTGACCATCATCCCCCTGGACGCCTCGTCGGGGAGCGCCATCATGGCCACCTTGAGGGCCGGGGGCCTGGTGGGGCTCCTGAGCGACCGTGACCTGGCCGGGACGGGCGTGGACGTCGAGTTCTTCGGCGAGAAGACGACCATGCCGGCCGGGCCGGCCATGCTGGCGCTCCGCACCGGCGCCACCCTGGTGACCGGCGTGGTCTTCAGCGGGCCGGGGAGCGACCACCGGGCCTTCGTCGACCCGCCCATCGACACCATCCGGCAGGGCTCCCTGCGCTCCGACGTCTCGCGAATCACCCAGGAGATCGCCCACCGGTTCGAAGGTTGGATCCGCCGCGCTCCCGAGCAGTGGCACGTCTTCCAGCCGTTGTGGTCCGTCGACCGGCCCGAGGACGCGGCATGACCAAATTCGAGAGCCGGCCCCTGCCCGAGTTCGAGCTGTTCAGCCCCCCGATCCCCGATGACGACCGAGGCGGGCCGCCGGCCCGGGCTGGGGCGCCCGTCCCCGGCAACGGCCAGGGCCGCCTGCTCCCCGCCGGCGAGCCGCGGTTCCATTCCCTGGGCGAGCACGAGTTCGACGTCGTGGCCGTCCTCGACCGGTCGGGCCGGTTCCTCTTCGTCAGCGCATCGGCCGAGCGTCTGTTCGGCTACGACATCAGCCCCGTCGTCGGGCTCGATGCCTTCTCCCTGTTCGACCCGGCCAGCGCCGACCACGTGCGGGCCCTCTTCGACGATCTGGTGGCACGCCGCCGGCTGTCGGTCTCCCTGGAGATGCGCACGGTGCGGGCCGACGGCCGCCCCCTCGACCTCGACGTGGTGGCGGCCAACCATCTGCACGACCCCATCGGCGGCGTGGTGGTCAACCTGCGCGATGTCTCCGAGAGCAAGCGCCTCGAGCAGCGGATCCGTGAGGTGGACCACCGCCAGGCCACCATCATCGAGTCGCTCACCGACGGGGTGATGATCGTCGATGCGGCCGGCACGGTGGTGCGGGTCAACGAGGCCTTCGAGGTCATGTTCGAGTCACCCCGGGTGCGCATTCTCGGCCGCCGCCTCGAGGATCTCCTCGCCGGCGCCCGGGCCCTCGGGATGGGGTTGGTCGACGCCGACGGCGAGGAGATCGAGCTCCGGGACCATCCCATCGCGGTGAGCCTGGGCGGCGGCCGCCGCTCGGTGGGCGTGGTGGTCGGCCTCGAGCGGCGGGGGAGGGCCCGCATGTGGGTGAGGGCCAACGCCCAGGCCATGGTGGACATCGACGGCACCGTGCGGGGGGCGGTGGCCTCGTTCAGCGACATCACCACGGCCCGCCAGGCGGTGGTCGAGCTCCGCCGGGAGGAGCAGTTCCTCCAGGTCCTCCTGGACACCCTGGAAGAGGGCATCGTGGCCTGCGACGCCGAAGGCCGGATCACGGTGTTCAACCCGGCCGCCCGGCGGCTCCACGGCCTGCCCGAGGGCTCCGACCCGATCGGGGAGATCCCCACCGACCAGGGGCTCCGCCACCCCGACGGGTCGCCCATGGCGCAGCGGGAGAACCCGTTGATCCGGGCCATGTCGGGCGAGCAGGTCCGGGAGGTCGAGATCGTGCTCGAGTCGGGCACGGGTGAGCGGCGCAAGGTCAGTGTCAACGGCCAGTCCCTGGTCGACGAGGGATGGATGCTCGGTGCGGTGGTGGCCATGCACGACGTCACCGAGCAGAAGCTCAACGAGGAGCGGCTGGCCGAGCTGGCGCTGCACGACCCGCTGACCGGGTTGGCCAACCGCACGCTCCTCGCCGAGCGGCTGCAACAGGCCATCGACCGGATGGCCCAGCGCTCGCCGGCGGCCGCACCCTTCGATGACCAGGGAGCGTGGCCGGTCGGGGGCGACGACCAGCGGGGGGTGGCGGTCTTCCTCCTGGATCTCGACGATTTCAAGGAGATCAACGACGGGCTCGGTCACGATGTGGGTGATGACATGCTGGTGGCGGTGGCCCGCCGGCTGTCCGCCATCGTGAGGCCGGCGGACACCGTGGCCCGCCTGGGTGGGGATGAGTTCGTGGTGGTGTGCGACATCGAGAGCGGTGAGGAGGAGATGCTCCTCATCAAGGACCGCATCTCCACCGCGCTGGCCCGGCCGTACCGGATCGACGGCCGCACCCTGAGCGTCCTGGCGTCGGTGGGGGGCGTCTTCGTCGACAATCCCGACACGGACCCTTCGAAGCTGCTGAGTCGGGCAGACGATGCCATGTACGGCGTCAAGTGGACGCGGCGCCGTCAGCGCCGCTCCGCATCGGACTGACCGGTTGGCCGGGAGGGAGAAGCCGGCGGGACCGACCTCGCTGCGGGTGGCTCTGGTCTGCCCCTACAGCCTGTCCCGGCCGGGTGGCGTCCAGGGCCAGGTGGTGGGCCTGGCCCGGGCGCTCGAGCGACGTGGCCACCGTGCCACCGCCTTCGCCCCGCTGGAGTCCACCGGCGACGTCCCACCGGATGTCGAGGTGGTCTCGACCGGACGGTCGGTGCCGCTGCCGGCCAACGGGTCGGTCGCCCCGGTCACCGTCTCGGTCCGGGCCGTGCTGCGTTCGCTCCGGGTGCTCCGGTCCGCCGGGTTCGACCTGGTGCACGTCCACGAGCCCTTCGCCCCCGGCCTTCCCTACGGGCTGTTGGTCTCCCGGCGCCTGCCGCCGGTGGTGGCCACGTTCCACCGGAGCGGGGGGAGTGCGCTCTACACCGTCCTCGGCCCCCTCACCCGGCGGCTGGCCCGGCACCTCGATCTCCGCTGCGCCGTTTCGCCCGCGGCCCGGTCGACCGCCCTGGCCGCGCTGGGGGGGACCTACGAGGTCGCCTTCAACGGGGTCGACCTCGGACAGTACCGCGGGGTGGAGCCCTGGCCGACCGAGCGCCCCGCCGTCCTCTTCCTCGGTCGCCACGAGGAGCGCAAGGGACTGGGGGTGCTCCTCGATGCCTTCGCCCGGCTCGCCACCGCCCCGACCGGGGCCCCCGGCGACGGGGAACCGGCCACGCCGCCCGTGCTCTGGATCGCCGGCGACGGCCCGGAGACCGAGGCCCTGAGAGGGCGGTACCCGCCGTCGGCCGACATCAGCTGGCTCGGCATCCTCTCCGAAGAGGAGAAGGTCCGACGCCTGGTGGGGGCGAGGGTGCTGTGCGCCCCCTCGCTGGGCGGTGAGTCGTTCGGGATGGTGCTGCTCGAGGCCATGGCGGCCCGGACCGTGGTGGTGGCGAGCGACATCGCCGGATACCGGGACGCCGCCGGCGGCCATGCCGTGCTGGTCTCCCCCCGTGACCCCCGGGCGCTGGCCGAGCGGCTGGCCGGGTCCTTGGCCGTGGACGGGGTCGTCACCGGCGGGAAGGACCCCGCCGCGCCCGGCCCGGTCACCCTGGAGGCCTGGCTGGACGCCGCGTCGGCCTGGGCCGAGCACTGGTCGATGGACCGCCTGGCCGCGTGGTACGAGGACCGATACCGCCCGCTGGTGGCCCGGCGGCAGGGATGAGACGCCCTACACTGCTCGCACCATGAGTGGATCCCGTGGGCAGCCCCAGCCGGGGGCCAACCGCAAACCCAACGGTGGGAGGCCGGGCGCCGGTGGGGCGCGCGGTGGCAGCCGCCGGAAGAGGCCGACCAGCGGCCCGACGGGTGCGCCGGGGGGCGGCCGGTCCCCGCGTCGTCCGGCGTCGGGCCCCGGTCCGACGGCCCCCGTGGCCGCGCCGCCCGCCACGACGGAACGGCCCAACGATTCCGGCGAGGAGCGGGTGGCTCACCACAACCGTCGTCGGGCCACCGCCATCGCCCTGTGCGTCGGGCTGGTCCCGGGCGTCGTGGTGGCGGTGGTGCTGGTGGTCGTCGGCCTGCCCGTCGTCGGCCTGGCCGCTCTCGTGCTGGTGGCCGGAGGCCTGTCTGGGTGGACATGGCGTTCGGCCCCGGCCCGAGTGGTACGAGCGGTGGGGGGGCGCCCGAGCGACGAGGGGGCGCACCCACGCCTCCACAACCTGGTCGACGGCCTGTGCGCCTCCATGGGCCTGCCCCGGCCGGCCATCTTCGTGGTGGACCACGGAGTGCCCAACGCCATGGCGGTGGGACGTGACCCGTCCACGGCCTGCCTGATCGTGACATCCGCCCTCGAGCGGTCGCTGTCGCTGGTCCAGCTGGAAGGGGTGCTGGCCCACGAGCTGGTCCATGTGAAGCGCCACGACACCGTCCTCGCCGGGGTGGCGGTGGCGGCCCTGGCGCCGTGGTCGGCCCTCGTCGGGGTGGACAGGGCGTCCGAGCAGGTCCGTTCCCTGATCGGCCCGGGACGGGAATTCTCGGCCGACCAGCGGGCCGCATCGGTGGTGCGCTATCCCCCCGGCATCGGCTCCGCCCTCCAGGCCATGGTGGCTCGGACGGGCTCCCCGGGCCCGTGGCCGCCCGGAGGCAGTCGCACCGCCGATCTCACCCGCTGGCTTTGGATCGACCCGGTGGCCGGGGGGGCATCCGACCGCCTCCCCGAGGGGAACCTGGACGACACCCGGGTCCGGGCCGAGGCCCAGTCCCTGCTCTGACCCACCACTGGGGATCGGGCCTATCCCTCCCGGCAGATGTCGGCGTCCTCGGGGGCGAGCCCCCATTCGGCGTCGCTGCCGAAGAGGTGGTCCCGCAGGCGCCGTAGCAGCAACGCCAGGGTCTCCTCCTCGGTGGGGGTGAAGAGGTCGCTCAGCACCTCGTTCACGTGGGCGACGTGGTCGGGGATGGCCCGGTCCATCAGTTCCTGGCCCGCCGGGGTGAGGACGGCGAATGCGCCACGCCGGTCCTCGGGGCAGACCCGCCGGGCCACCAGACCCTGCTGCTGGAGCCGGTCGACGGCGCGGGTCAGACCGCTCGGGGTCAAGGAGGTCTGGGCGGCCAGCTCGCTCATGCGGAGCTCGGAGCCGGGGGTGCGGGCCAGCCGGATGAGGACGTCGAAGGACTGGTTGGACAGCGACCGCTCAGATTCGAGACGGCGTTCGAACACCCGGCGTAGGCCGGCGGCGGACTCGAAGAGGAGCCCCACCGTGGTCAGCCGCTCGTCGTCGGTCGCCTGGATTCGTGCCATGCCCGCATGTTACCGGAAGTTCCGGTGATAGTTGCAGAAACAAATAAGTGTGCTATAGTTGTTGGTACAAACAACTTCGGGCGTGCATCCCGGGGTCACTCGAGGCCGAGGAGGTCACCGACATGGCAACAGAGACCGAGGTAACCAGCAGGACCGTCAACGGGACGGAGTGGCCCGCCGTCGGGTCGTACGCGATCGACCCCTCCCATACGGAGCTGGGTTTCGCCGTGCGCCACATGGCCGTGTCCAAGGTGCGTGGCCGCTTCAGCACCTTCGACGGCACCATCGACATCGCCGACGACCCGGCGGACTCGAAGGTATCGGTCACCATCGAGGCCGGCAGCGTCGACACCCGGGACGAGACCCGGGACGACCATCTCCGGACCAACGACTTCTTCGACGTGGAGAACCATCCGAACTGGACGTACGAGAGCACGTCGGTGCGGAGCGTCAGCCCGACCAAGTGGCAGGTCGACGGCGACCTCACCATCCGGGGCGTGACCCGCCCGGTCACCTTGGACGTGACCCTCGAGGGCGTGGTCAAGGACCCCTTCGGGAACCACCGAGTCGGATTCAGTGCTTCGACGTCGATCAACCGTGACGACTTCGGTGTCTCCTTCGGGGCCGTCATGGACACGGGTGGCCTGGTGGTGGCCAAGAAGGTCGACATCCAGATCGAGGCCGAAGCGGTCCTCCAAGCCTAGCCTCCCTCGCCGACCGCTCTCTCCGGACTGGTCACGGGCTCCCCGTGGGCTCGTGGCCAGGGCATTGTGGGCACGTGACAGGGAGAATCCGACCAAAAAAGCGGAGAAAGAATCTTGACGATCGAGAAAGAAATCTTGAGGATCGAGGTTGAGCGGGCCTGGCTCCGTGGAAAAGCAGGGGCTCGAGACCGGCCCGTTCCGTGGTGACGACCGTCCCCCCGCACCGCCGTGCAGGACGACCCTCCCGTATCGGCCCAAGGCGGACGTGTCGACGGCCGAGGGTAGGATATGTCCATGCCCGAGCCCGTGAACGAGGAGGCTAACGCCGGTCCAGGTCGTGTGACCGGTACCGTGACGGTCAAGCGCGGGTTGGCCGAGATGTTGCGGGGTGGCGTCATCATGGACGTGGTGGACGCCGAGCAGGCCAAGGTGGCCGAGGACGCCGGGGCGGTGGCGGTCATGGCCCTCGAACGGGTACCGGCCGACATTCGCCGCGACGGTGGTGTGGCCCGGATGAGCGATCCGGCGCTCATCGAGGGGATCAAGGAAGCGGTGACCATCCCGGTCATGGCCAAGGCCCGCATCGGTCACTTCGCCGAGGCTCAGGTGCTCGCCTCCCTCGGCGTCGACTACGTCGACGAGAGCGAGGTCCTGACCCCAGCCGACGAGGCCTACCACATCGACAAGTGGGAATTCTCCGTGCCGTTCGTGTGCGGGGCGACCAACCTCGGCGAGGCGCTGCGCCGCATCTCCGAGGGGGCGGCGATGATCCGTTCGAAGGGCGAGGCCGGCACCGGCAACATCGTCGAGGCCGTGCGCCACCTGCGCTCGATCCTGGGCGACATCCGGAGGGTGGCCGAGGCCGATTCGGCCGAGCGCTACGGGTGGGCCAAGGAGCTGGCCGCCCCCATCGGCCTGATCCAGGAGATCGCCTCGACCGGGCGTCTCCCCGTTCCCCTGTTCTGCGCCGGCGGGATCGCCACGCCGGCCGACGCGTCTTTGGTCATGCAGCTCGGCGCCGAGGCGGTCTTCGTCGGTTCGGGCATCTTCAAGAGCGCGACCCCCCCCCGGATGGCGAGGGCCATCGTGGAGGCGACCGCCCACTACGCCGATGCCGGGTTGGTGGCCAAGGTCTCGACCGGGCTGGGTGAGGCCATGGCGGGACAGGAGATGGGCGCGCTCGGAGTCCACCTGGCCGAGCGTGGTTGGTGACCGGCACACCGGCCCTCGGGGCCCGGGGGGCCGGAGGTGACCGTCGGGGTCCTCGCGCTCCAGGGTGACGTCCGGGAGCACGTGGGCGCGCTCGCCGACCTCGGTGAGCCGGTCCGACTGGTTCGGACGCCGAACGACCTCGTCGGCCTCCACGGACTGGTCATGCCGGGGGGCGAGTCGACCACGCTCGCCATGCTCATCCAGTCCTCGGGCCTGTTCGAGCCGATGGCCCACTCGTTGGCGGGGGGAATGCCCGTGCTCGGCACCTGTGCCGGCATGATCCTGCTGGCCGACGAGGTACTCGATGGGCGCCCGGACCAGCAGGGCTTCGGCCTGATCGACCTGACCGTCCGGCGCAACGGGTACGGGCGTCAGGCCGCCTCCTTCGAATGCGACCTGGAGGTGGACGGCCTCGACGAGGAGCCGTTCCACGCCGTGTTCATCCGCGCCCCGGTGGTGGAGCGGGCCGGCCCTGACGTCGAGGTCCTGGCCCGGCTGCCCTCCGACGGGACCGGTGGCGACGGCCGTGGATGCGGCTCGGAGCCGGTGGTCTGCCGCCAGGGTCCGGTCCTGGTGACCTCGTTCCATCCGGAGGTGACCGGGGACCGTAGGCTGCACCGGCTGTTCGTGGAGATGACCAAAGCAGAGAGGCAGTAGCCGTGTCGGGACATTCGAAGTGGGCGACGACCAAGTACCGGAAGGGGGCCCAGGACTCGGCCCGGGCCAAGGTCTTCGCCAAGCTCATCCGCCAGGTCGAGGTGGCAGCTCGGGAAGGTGGCAGCGACATGTCGGCCAACGCCAGCCTGCGCGCCGTGTACGCCAAGGCCCGCGATGCCTCGGTGCCGAGCGACACCATCGACCGAGCCGTCAAGCGCGGCTCCGGCGAGCTCGAAGGCGTCCGCTACGAATCGATCGCCTACGAGGGGTACGCACCCGCCGGCGTGGCCGTCATCGTGGAGTGCCTGTCGGACAATCGCAATCGCACCGGTGCGGAGATCCGCAACATCTTCAACAAGAACGGCGGCGCCCTGGCCGAACCCGGCGCGGTGAGCTGGCAGTTCGAGCGGAAGGGGGTGATCGAGCTGGCCCGGGACGTGGACGAGGAACGGGTGCTCGAGGTGGCCATGGAAGCCGGCGCCGAGGATCTGGCCGACGAGGGTGAACGCTGGGTGGTCACCGCCGCCCCCGCCGACCTGGCGACCGTGCGCGGCGCCCTCGAGGCGGCCGGGCTCGAGCCGGCCTCGTCCGAGCTGTCGATGGTGCCGTCCGCCACGGTCGCCGTCAGCTCCGAGTCGGAGTCAAGGCGGGTGCTCCGGCTCATCGAGGCCTTGGACGACCACGACGACGTGCAGAACGTCTACGCCAACTTCGACATCCCCGACGCCGTGATGGCCGCCTTCAACGGGTAGGCGTCCCTTCCCGGAGGGGGGTCCCCGCCGCCGACTGCCCGTGGCGCTAGTCTCGAACGCATGTTCGTCCTGGGCGTCGATCCGGGCCTGTCACGTTGCGGCTACGGCGTCGTGACCCGTCGGCCGGGCGGTCTCGCCGCCGCGGCCGGTGGGGTGATCTCGACCGATCCCTCCATGCCCCTGCCCGGGCGTCTCGGTACCCTCTTCCACGAGCTCGTGGCCCTGGTGGAGGAGTTCCGGCCCGAGGCGGTGGTGGTCGAGCGGGTGTTCTTCCAAGTCAACGCCCATACCGCCATGGCCACCGGGCAGGCTGCGGGCGTGGCGTTGGTGGCGGCGTCCCAGTCCGGCTGCGAAGTGGCCCAGTACACCGCCAACGAGGTCAAGCAGGCCATCGTCGGGTACGGCGGCGCCACCAAGGAGCAGGTGCAGCGCATGGTGGCCTCGGTGCTCCGCCTCTCCGAACCGCCCAGCCCACCCGATGTGGCCGACGCCCTGGCCCTGGCGGCGTGCCATCTCACCACCGAGCCGCTGCGCCGAGCCGTGGCTGCCGCCTCCGGGGGCCCGGCGTGATCGGATCGCTGCGGGGCTCGCTGTTGGGTCGACCCGCCCCCGGCGAGGTGGTGGTCGAGGTCGGGGGGGTCGGCTACCGGGTGTCAGTGCCCGCCTCGCTGGCGGCATCCCTCGGGAGCCCGGGATGCGAGGTGTTCCTCCACGTCCACACCCACGTCCGCGAGGACGCCATCGTGCTGTTCGGATTCGCGCACGCCGACGAACGCCGTTGCTTCGAGGCGCTGCTCGGGGCGCACGGGGTCGGGCCGTCACTGGCCCTGTCCATCCTCTCGTCGATGTCCCCCGCCGCCCTGTCGACGGCCGTGCTGGAGGACGACCTCGACGCCCTGTGCCTGGTGCCGGGGGTCGGGAAGAAGACGGCGGCCCGCTTGATGCTCGAGCTCAAGGCACGGCTCGACCTCCCGACCCTCGGAGGGGCCGATGAGGGGGGCGGGGGAGGGCGCGGCGAGGTTCGTGTCGCCCTGTTGGGTCTCGGCTACGGGCCCGACGAGATCAGGGACGCGCTCGAATCGGTGGAGGGCGAGGCCTCGGTGGAGGAGATGGTCCGGTCGGCCCTGCGCGAACTGGCCCGGAGCCGATGAGCCCGGGCGCCCGGCGCGAGGTCCTGAGTGGGGCGGGCCCCGGACCACCGGCGGCGCCGACGGGGCCGGAGGGTCCGGTGCGTGACGTCGACCCCGGGGTCGCACCCGCCGAAGAGGCCGAAGAATCCGGCCTTCGGCCGCGCCATCTGGGTGAGTTCATCGGGCAGGGGCAGCTCACCGAGCACCTGAGGATCGTCATCGAGGCGGCCCGCAAACGCCGCCAGCCCGTCGACCACCTCCTCTTCGCCGGTCCTCCGGGGCTCGGGAAGACGTCCCTCGCCGGCATCGTGGCGGCGGAGATGGGCGTCGGTCTCCGGGTCACGGCCGGGCCGGTGCTGGTCCGGGCGGGCGACCTGGCCGCCCTCCTGACGGACCTGCAGGAGGGGGACGTGTTGTTCATCGACGAGATCCACCGCCTCCAGCGTTCGGTGGAGGAGGTCCTGTATCCGGCCATGGAGGACTTCAAATTGGACATCCTCATCGGGAAGGGGCCGACCGCCCGGAGCATTCGCCTCGACCTGCCCCCGTTCACCCTGGTGGGCGCCACCACCCGCACCGGGCTGGTGGCCGGCCCCTTGCGCGACCGCTTCGGTTTCGTCGGCCGTCTCGACCACTACGACACCGTCGAGCTCCAGGCCATCGTGCTCCGGTCGGCTTCCATCCTCGGGGTCCCGGTGGACGCCGAGGGCGCCCGACGTATCGCCGAGCGGTCCCGTGGCACACCCCGGATCGCCAACCGGCTGCTCCGGCGGGTGAGGGACTATGTGGAGGTGCGGGCCGAGGGCACCATCACCTCGACGGCCGCCGTCGACGGGCTCGAGGTGTTCGGTGTGGACGAGCTCGGCCTGGACAAGGTGGACCGGGCCATCCTCGACGTCCTGTGCCGGCGGTTCGCCGGCCGGGCGGTGGGGCTCACCACGTTGGCCCAGTGCGTGGGGGAGGAACCGGACACCATCGAGGACGCCTACGAGCCGTACCTGCTCCAGCAGGGCCTGGTGCAGCGCACCACCCGGGGGCGGATGGCCGCCCCCCGGGCCTGGGCCCACCTCGGTCTGAACCCGGTCGAGAACACGCTGCTCTGAGACGAGGTGGCGAGGCGCCGGACCGGCGAGCGGTGGTGGGGGCGGCGGCGCCACGGGGGCGCTCGACCCCGGTCTGCCACCATGGTGGCCATGTCGGAGGCCCGCGCCGAACAGCCCGGTGACCCCGGCGTCCCCATGGCCGCCTACGACTACGCCTTGCCCGATTCGGCCGTCGCCCAGCGGCCGGCCGCGCTGCGCACCGAGGCCCGCCTGCTCATCGCCCCCGGCCTCGACGGGAATGCCGAGGCGGCCGATGCCACGGTGGCCGACCTGCCTGGGTTGTTGCGCCCCGGAGACCTGGTCGTGCTCAACGACACCCGGGTCCTCACCGCCCGGCTCCACCTGGCCAAGGCCACGGGTGGGAGAGCGGAGGTGCTGCTCCTCGAGCCGGCCGGGACAGGGCCGCGCGCCTGGGAGGCGCTGGTGCGCCCCGGCCGCCGACTTTCCGACGGAACCCCCCTGTACGAGGTGTCGGGTGGGCCACCGGTCGTGCAGGTCGGGCCGGCCATCGGCGGCACGGAGGACGGGCGGCGCCTGGTCGAGCTGTTGGACGCCTCGGTGGTCGAGCGGGTCGGCACCACTCCGCTGCCCCCCTATGTCAAAGAACCCCTCGAGGACCCCGAGCGTTACCAGACCGTGTATGCCCGCCCCCGGGACCTTGAGCACCGGTCGGCGGCGGCCCCCACGGCGGGACTGCATCTGACTCCCGAGCTGCTCGACCGGTGCCGCGGCCGGGGGGCGGCCGTCGCCCGTGTCGACCTCGCCATCGGGCTCGACACCTTTCGCCCCATCTCGGCGCCGACCGCCGAGGAGCACGTGATCCACTCCGAGCGCTACGCCGTCCCACCCGAGACCATGCACGCCTGCGCCACGGCCGAGCGGGTGGTCGCCATCGGTACCACCGTCGTCCGCGCCCTCGAGAGCGCCGCCGCCACCGGTGTCCTGGCCGGGAGGACCAGTCTCTACATCCACGGGCGCTTTCCGTTCCGGGTCGTCGACATGCTGGTCACCAACTTCCACCTTCCGAGGTCGAGCCTGCTCCTGCTGGTCGAGTCGTTCTACGGCCCGGTGTGGAGGCACCTGTACGCCGAGGCCCTGGACCGCGGGTACCGGTTCCTCTCCTTCGGGGACGCCATGGTCGTCGACCGGGACGGCGGGAGGGCGTGAGGCCGGCCCAGCTCGAGCTGTCCGCCGTCGACGGGGGGGCCAGGACCGGTCTGGTGCACACCGAACGGGGCGCCTATCCGGTCCCGACGTTCATGCCGGTCGGCACCAGGGGCGTGGTCAAGGCCCTGGACAGCCGGGACCTGGAGGCGGTCGGCGCCGACGTGGTGCTGGCCAACACCTACCACCTGATGCTCCGGCCCGGGGCCCAGGTGGTGGCCGATCTCGGTGGCCTGCACCGTTTCACCGGTTGGTCGGGACACACCCTCACCGACTCCGGCGGCTATCAGGTCCACTCCCTCCGCCCGACCGTCGACGACGACGGCGTGACGTTCGCGTCCGTCTACGACGGGGCTCGGGTGCGACTCACGCCCGAGTCGGCGGTGGAGGCTCAGGGCCTCATCGGCGCCGACATCCAGATGGTCCTCGACGTGTGCACCACCTTGCCCGCCTCCCACCTCGTCCTGCGGGAGGCCGTCGACCGCACCGCGGCCTGGGCGGCCCGGGCCCGCCGCCATCACGCCCGGCTCGAGGTCCGGCCGGCGGGGCAGGCCCTCTTCGGGATCGTGCAGGGTGGCACCGATCCGGGCCTGCGGGCCGAGAGCGCCAGGCGCACGGTCGACCTCGGCTTCGACGGCTACGCCATCGGCGGGCTGTCGGTGGGGGAGCCCCGCCCGGCCATGCTCGAGGCGCTGGCCGTCACCCTGCCCCATCTGCCCACCGACCGCCCCCGGTACCTGATGGGGGTGGGCGACCCGGTCGGTCTGGTGGAGGCGGTGGCGCTGGGCGTCGATCAGTTCGACTGCGTCGCCCCGACCCGGATGGCCCGTCACGGGACCGTTCTCACCACCGCCGGGCGCCTCAACCTGCGGAACGCCTCCTTCGGCGGGGACGACCGCCCCCTCGACCCGGACTGCCCGTGTCAGACCTGTGCCCGCTGGTCACGCGGCTACCTCCGCCATCTCCTCGGGGTCGGGGAGCCCACGGCATGGCGCCTGCTGAGCATCCACAATCTGGCCTTTGTACTGGGCATGATGGCCGAGGCCCGATCGGCCATCGCCGAGGCCCGGTTCGAGGCCTTCCGGTCGCAGATCGGCGAGACCTGGCACGCCGGGGGAGGCGGCCCCGGATAACCGTGCCGCTGGGCTAGTGTCAGACCGCTGTGCGGTCCCCTAATCCCCCTCCGTCCGGTTGCTGATGGCTGTCCATGCGCTGGTCATGTTGGCTGCCACAGCCCCGGCCAAGAAGTCGAGCAGCAGCAGCAACCCCACCCTGTTGATCTTCGTCGCCATCGCCGCGGCCTTCTATTTCTTCATCTACCGTCCCCAGCAGCGCAAGGCCAAGGCGGCCCGAGAGGAGAAGAACACCTTCGAGGTGGGCGACGAGGTGTTGACCGCCGGGGGGCTGGTCGGGCACGTGATCGACATCGACGGTGACCGGATCACTCTGGAGACCAGCGTCGGAGCGTCGTTCGTGGTGCTGAAGCAGTACGTGATCCGGCGTCTGGAGGCGCCGGATCCATCCGATGCCGACGATGAGGAAGAAGGCGGGTCCCACGAAGACGAGGGCCATGAATTCGGGGATCACGAATTCGGGGACCAGGACGACGAGGGCCACGAAGACGAGGTCCACCCGGACGAAGACGGTCACCAGCGGCTCGAGCCCGAAGGAGACGACCCCGGGGGGGCGCCCGGAGCCGGCGAGGGCACGGGCAACGACGAAGGGGCGGGGCGTGGTACCGGCCGCGGCGGGCCGGTGTCCCGACGCAAGAGGAAGCCCGGCCCACGCGAGGACCCGGCCGGTGGCGACGGCCCCCCGATCATCTGAGCGGCCATGAAGAACAAGCGATCACTGTGGATCAGCCTGCTCTCGGTGGTGGCCATCGCGGTCATCGCCCTGAGCGCCACCCTGGCGGCGGGATGGTCGCCGAAGCTCGGCCTCGACCTCGACGGCGGGCTGTCGGTCGTGTACCAGACCCACCGTCCGGTCAGCCAGGACCAACTGAACACCATCGTGACCATCCTCAACAACCGGGTCAATGCCGGCACCAGCGGGGCGACGGTCGAGAGCCAGGGCAAGAACGAGATCGCCGTGTCGATCCCCGGCGAGAAGAACTCGCAGAAGGTGTTGGCCACCCTGGGCAACACCGCCCAGCTCTTCTTCCGGCCGGCCTTGTGCTACGCGCCCCCGCTCTCGGTGGCCAAAGGGGCGAACCCCTCGACCGGGCCCCTGCCCACCTGCTCACCGTCGACCCAGCTGACCCAGGCCAACCTGCAGGTGACGCCCAACTCGAGCAACGTCAACGGCTATACCAGCAACACCAACATCCAGCCCGACCCCCAGTTCGCCAGCTACCCGTCCACCTCTCCCCTCAAGGACAACAAGAACGACACGGTGATCCTGCCCGGCACGGGGTCAGCCAGCGGCGGGCGCTACGTGCTCGGACCGGCCGGACTCACCGGCACCGCCGTCCACTCGGCCACCGCCCAGCTCAACAACGGGCAGTGGACGGTCAACCTGAACCTCACCGATGCCGGCGCGAAGCAGTGGGACACGCTGGCCCAGCAGCAGTTCCACCAGATCATCGGCATCGACCTCGACGGCCAGGTCATCTCGGCCCCCATCACCCAGCCCACCCAGTCCGGTTTCACTCCGTTCAACGGACAGGTGCAGATCTCGGGCAGCTTCTCCGAGGACCAGGCCAAGACGCTGGCCACCGACTTCACCTACGGCGCCCTACCGGTCAAGCTCGACCGCCTCACCGTGCAGACCGTCTCGCCCACCCTGGGCAAGGCCTCGCTGCAGGCGGGCCTCCTGTCCGGGTTGGCCGGCCTGGCCCTGGTGATGGTGTACATGATCTTCTACTACCGGCTGCTCGGCGTGGTGGTGGTGGCCGGTCTGGCGGTCACCGGTGCCGCTCTGTGGAGCATCGTCGCCATCATGGGGCAGACCCTGGGCACCACCATCGATCTCGCCGGCATCATCGGCATCATCGTGTCGATCGGCATCACCGTCGATTCCTACATCGTGTACTTCGAGCGATTGAAGGACGAGGCGCGCAGTGGGCGCACCATCCGCAGCAGCGTGGACAAGGGGTTCGCCAGCGCCTTCCGCACCGTGCTGGCCGCCGATGCCGTCTCCTTGCTCGGGGCGGGGATCCTCTATTTCATCTCCGTGGGCCCAGTCAAGGGTTTCGCCCTGTTCCTCGGCATCTCCACCATCCTTGACGTCTTCCTCACCTACACCTTCACCCGACCCTTCGTCATACTCCTCGGCCAGCGGAGGGGCGGTGGCGAGGCGAGCAGCATGAGCATGGCCAGCGGTCTGGGCGTCTCCACACTGGCGGCCCGGTGAGCCCGCGCCGGAGCGGCGAAGGGGGCAACGGCCGCCCGCCCCCGGCGGAGCCGGACGAGGCGGCCGTCGAGCTCGAGGAGGCCTTCGACGAGGAGCTCGAGCACGCCGCCGAGGAGCTCGGCGGTGACGACCTCGGCGTGAAGCGCCACAATGTCTTCGTCCGCCTGTACCGGGGGGAGACGTCGTTCGACTTCATCGGCAACCGCCGCTGGTGGTTCGCCGCCTCCGCCCTCGTCATCCTGCTCGGGGTCATCTCCCTCAGCACCCGCGGGCTCAACCTGGGCATCGACTTCAAGGGGGGCCAGTCCTGGCTGGTCACCTCGCCCACCTTGACCGTGTCCGAGGCGACCGCGGCGGTGGAGTCGGCCGGCGTGACCCAGCCGACGGTCGTGCAGCTCACCAATCAGATCAACCACACCAAGCAGATCGAGGTGCAGGTCGACCTCAACTCCAAACCGGCGCAGGAACGCGTCGCCATCGAGAACAAGGTCCAGGACGCGCTGGCCCGGGCGGCCCACACTTCCTCGTCGAACGTCGACTTCAACGACGTCGGGCCGACGTGGGGGGGTCAGGTCACCTCGAAGGCCATCGAGGCCCTCATCGTCTTCTTCATCGCCGTCACCTTGTACATCTCGGTCCGGTTCGAATTCAAGATGGCGGTGGCCGCCATCGTGGCGGTGGTCCACGACATCCTGGTGACGGTGGGCATCTACTCGCTCACCGGCTTCCAGGTCACCCCGGACACGGTGATCGCCGTCCTCACCGTGCTGGGCTATTCCCTCTACGACACGGTCGTCGTGTTCGACCGAATACGGGAGAACGCCAAGGGCCTCGGGGCGTCCGGCCGGATCACCTACTCCGACATGGTCAACCTGTCGATGAACCAAACCCTGGCCCGCTCCATCAACACCTCCCTGGTCGCCATCATCCCGGTGTTGTCGGTGCTGGTGGTGGGATCCTTCATCCTGGGCGCCACCTCGTTGCAGGACTTCGGGTTGGCTCTGGTCATCGGCCTGACCAGTGGGGCCTATTCCTCCATCTTCATCGCCTCGCCCCTCCTCGCCTTCATGAAGGAGCGGGAGCCGCGGTACACGACGATCCGCCAGCGGCTCGAGACCCGCGGGGAGCGTGCTCTTGTGCTGACGCCGGCGGCGGCGGCGGCCATGGGCGGTACGGGGGGCGGGAGGTCCCAGCGGGCCAGGCCGCAGTCGGGGGTCATCCGGCCCGGGGCGGCGTCGGCCCCCCGGCGGGCCCGGGGCAACGGGGCGGCCGGCGCCCCGGCCGGCGGGTCGGTCCGCTCCGGGGTGTCCTCGGGGGGCGCCAGGGCCGCCGGGGGCGGGGGCGGCTCGGCCTCCGGACCGACCAGGCCGGGGGGGAACCGGCCGCCACCCCGGCCGCGCAAGGGCCGGGGCAAGGGCGGCAAGGGGAAGCGCCGCTGAGCGTCGGGCCCCTCGCCGAGGGGGCCGGAGGTACTGGTGCGCCCCTGACGACAGGTACCGTGTAGGGATGGCGTTGGCCACACCAGTCCCGGCTGGGGGCACCTCCACCGCCGGCCAGGAGCGCGTCGCCGGGTCCTCGCTGCCGCCCGAGGTGGCCGCCCTGCTGGGGCCGGTCATCACGGCCTTCCTCCGCCGCCATCCCGACGGGGACACCGCGCTCATCGTCCGGGCCGCCGAGACCGCCACGGTGGCCCATGCCGGCCAGCTCCGGAGGTCGGGCGAGCCGTACGTGACCCATCCCGTGGCGGTGGCCGGGATCGTGGCCGACCTCGGTCTCGACGCCCAGACCGTGGCGGCCGCCCTCCTCCACGACGCCGTCGAGGACACCGGGGTGACCACCGAGGTCATCGAGCGGGACTTCGGCCCGGCGGTGGCCGTCATCGTCGACGGCGTCACCAAGCTGGACCGGCTGCAGTTCGACTCGAAGGAGGCCCAGCAGGCCGCCACCGTCCGCAAGATGTTGGTGGCCATGGCCAACGACTGGCGGGTGCTGATCATCAAGTTGGCCGACCGCCTGCACAACATGCGGACGCTGGCTGTCATGCCCGAGTGGAAGCAGCGGCGCACCGCCCAGGAGACCTTGGACATCTACGCCCCGCTGGCCCACCGGCTCGGCATCCAAGAGGTCAAGTGGCAGCTCGAGGACCTGGCCTTTGCCACCCTGCACGCCAAGCGCTACGCCGAGATCGAGCAGATGGTGGCCAGCCGGGCCCCGCTGCGTGACGAGTTCCTGGCCCGGGTCCTGGTGGCCGTCAAGGAACGGCTCTCGGCCTCGGGGGTGGCCGCCGAGGTCACGGGCCGGCCGAAGCACCTTTGGAGCATCTACGAGAAGATGGTGGTGCGGGGCAAGGAGTTCGACGATCTCTACGACCTGGTCGGGATCCGGGTCATCGTCGAGTCCGAGAAGGACTGCTGGGCCGCCCTCGGCTCGATCCACGCCATCTGGCCACCGGTGCAGGGTCGGTTCAAGGACTACATCAATTCGCCGAAGTTCAACCTCTACCAGTCACTGCACACCACGGTGATCGGGCTCGACGGCAAGCCCATCGAGGTCCAGGTGCGCACCCACGAGATGCACCGCCGGGCGGAGTACGGGATCGCCGCCCACTGGGGGTACAAGGAGAACCCGGCCCGACCCGAGCGTGGCATGGGGAGCCCGGTCAAGGGCCTGAAGGACGGTGGGGCCGGCGCCGCCACGGACTCCCGTACCCGGGGGGACAAGGCGGCCCCGAAGGGCGGCGCCAAAGGTGAGCGGAAGCGGGTCGGGGCCCGGTCCGCCCGACGGGCCGAGCTGGCCGAGCGAGACCGCCGGGCCCAGCTGGCCGCCCTGGCCAAGGAGACCTCCTCGACCACAGCCGAGATCGAGTGGATGCAGCGGATCGTCGACTTCCAGAACGAGACGACCGACCCCATCGAGTTCCTCGAGGCCCTGAAGCTCGACCTCGAGGAGGACGAGGTCTACGTGTTCACCCCGAAGGGCAAGGTGATCGCCCTGGCCGCCAACGCCACGCCGGTCGACTTCGCCTACGCCATCCACACCGAGGTCGGGCACCGTTGCATCGGGGCCAAGGTCAACGGCCGGCTGGTCCCGCTGGACACCCGGCTCAGCTCGGCCGACACGGTCGAGATCTTCACGTCCAAGGCGCCCACGGCCGGCCCGTCGAGGGACTGGCTGTCCATGGTCGCCTCGTCACGGGCCCGGACGAAGATCCGCCAGTGGTTCTCCCGCGAGCGCCGGGAGGACGCCATCGAGCTGGGCCGCGAGGAGCTGATCAAAGAGCTGCGGCGTGAGGGACTTCCCGTGCAGAAGCTGGCCGCCGAGCACGCGCTCGACGACCTGGCCGTGGCCATGAACTACGCCGACCTCGATGCGGTGCACGCCGCCATCGGCGACAACCGCATCTCGGCCCGTGCCGTGGCCCAGCGGGTCCTCCGGGACCTGCGCGGCGGCCTCTACGAGGAGCAGTTGCCGGTCACGGCCCGCCAACAGCCCATCGCCCCGCGGCCCGGCCGCGGCTCGGCGGTCGGTGTGTACGTCGAAGGGCTCGACGACCTCATGGTACGGCTGTCGCGGTGCTGCACCCCGGTGCCGGGGGACGAGATCGTGGGATTCGTCACCCGCGGGCGAGGGGTGTCGGTCCATCGGGCCGACTGCTCCAACGCCGCCTCGCTGGCCAGCCGCTCCCGCGAGCGGCTCATCGAAGTCGAGTGGGACCACCGCTCCTCGGGGGTGTTCGTGGCCACCATCGAGGTGGTGGCCATCGACCGCTCGAGGCTGCTCACCGATGTGACCAAGGTGGTGTCCGAGCACCATCTCAACATCGTGTCCGCCAACACCCAGACCGATGCCGACCGGATCAGCCGGATGCGGTTCGACGTGGAGCTGGCCGACCCGGCGCACCTCGAGTCGGTGCTGAACCTCATCCGGCACCTCGATGCGGTCTATGACGTCTACCGCATCCTCCCCGGCAAGAGGGACTGAGCCTACCGATGCCTGACGACGACCGGCTGGTGGCGCGCGCCCCGAGCGGCACCCACGACGTCCTGTGGCCCGAATCGTCCCGCTGGGAGGCCCTGCTGGTGCGGTTCGCCGACCAGGTCGAGCGGGCCGGGTACGGCCTGGCCCACACCCCCGTCTTCGAGGACGTGCGGGTCTTCCGCCGCGGCATCGGGGAGGGCAGCGACGTCGTGGGCAAGGAGATGTACCAGTTCGAGGACCGGGGTGGGCGTGTCCTGGCCCTCCGGCCGGAAGGCACCGCACCCATGGTCCGGGCCTTCGTGCAGCACCGGCCGCCGCTGCCCTGGAAGGCGTGGTACGCCACACCGGCCTTCCGCTACGAGCGACCCCAGGCGGGCCGGTACCGCCAGCACCATCAGCTGGGCGTCGAGGCGCTCGGGCCCGTCGATCCCGACCTCGACGTCGAGGTCATCGCCCTGGCGGACGGCCTCTTCCGCTCGCTCGACCTCAGCGCCTTCGTCCTCGGGGTCAACTCGATGGGGGACGGGGAGTGCCGGCCCGGCTACCTCGAGACGCTCCGACGGTTCCTCGAGGAGCGCCGGGACCGGCTCTGCCCCGAGCACGTGGGTCGGGTGGGGGCCAACCCCCTCCGCGTCCTCGACTGCAAGCGTCCCGAGTGCCGGGCGGCCACCGAGGGGGCACCGAGGTTCGTCGACCACCTGTGCGATGCCTGCCGGCGGCACTTCGACCGGGTGCGCGCCGGGCTCGACTCGCTCGCCATCCCCAACGTTGTCGACCACCGGCTGGTCCGGGGCTTCGACTACTACACCCGCACCACCTTCGAGTTCACGTCCCAGTCGCTGGAGTCGGCCCAGAACGGCATCGGCGGTGGTGGCCGGTACGACGGGCTGGTCGAGATGCTCGGCGGGCCCCCCACCCCGGGCATCGGCTTCGGCATCGGGATCGAGCGGCTCCTGCTGGCCTGTGACGCCGAAGGTGTGTTCCCGGTCGACCCGCCCGCCCTCGACGCCTTCGTCGTCGACGTCACCGGGGGTGAGGCCGCCCGCGACCTCACCGCCGAGCTCCGGCGGGCCGGGCTGCGCACCGACCGGGCCTTCGACGGACGTTCGATGAAGTCCCAGCTCAGGTCGGCTGACCGCTCGGGCGCCACGGTGGCGCTCATCGTCGGCCCGGACGAGGAGTCGGCCGGCGAGGTCACCCTCCGCCCCCTGCGCGGCACCGGCCGGCAGCGTCGGGTCGCCCGGTCGGAACTGGTCGCCGCCGTCCGCCGGGCCTCCCGTCGCAGGGGATCCGATCCGCCACCTACTGTGTCGGAGGCCCGTTAGCCGGGCCGTCCGCTCCCGAAAGGACCCCGTGACCGCCTCCCCACCGTCGGCCTCCGCCACGTCGATGCGCACCACCATGTGCGGCACCCTCCGCCGCGACGACGCCGGCTCGTCGGTGACGTTGTGCGGCTGGGTGGCCCGGCGGCGGGAGCACGGCGAGCACCTCGCCTTCCTCGACCTCCGCGACCATACCGGCATCGTGCAGTGCGTGATCCCGGGGACGGTGGACGTTCGCAGCGAGTACGTGGTGGCCGTGGAGGGAGTGGTCCGGCCCCGGCCGGAGGGGACGGCCAACCCCGATCTGCCCACGGGGGAGATCGAGATCGGGGATTGCTCGGTCACCGTGCTCAACCGGGCCGAGCCCCCTCCCTTCCCGGTGGACGACCGCGCCGAGGTGGACGAGGTCACCCGGCTGCGCTACCGCTACATCGACCTGCGCCGGCCCGGCATGCAGGCCAGCCTTCGCACCCGGGCGACCGTCAACCGCGCCCTCCGGGCGGCCATGGACCGTCAGGGCTTCGTCGAGGTGGAGACGCCGCTGCTGTGGGCCCCCACCCCCGAGGGCGCCCGCGAATTCGTGGTGCCGAGCCGGCTCAGCCCGGGGTCGGGCTACGTGCTGCCCCAGAGCCCGCAGCTGGCCAAGCAGCTGCTGATGGTGGCCGGTGTGGACCGCTACTTCCAGATCGCCCGCTGCCTGCGCGACGAGGATCTGAGGGCCGACCGGCAGTTCGAATTCTCCCAGCTCGACGTGGAGGCCTCGTTCGTCGGACAGGAGGACGTCCTGGAGTTCGTGACCGAAGCCGTCCTCGATGCGGCCGAGGCGGTGACCGGTGAGCGGCCCCCGCCGGTCCCGCGCCTCGGGTGGTCCGAGGCCATCGACCGGTACGGCACCGACAAGCCCGACCTGCGCTTCGACATGGAGCTGGTCGACCTCTCCGAGGTGTTCCAGCACACGGGGGTGAAGGCGTTCGCCGCCCCCTGCGTGAAGGCGATCCTGGTCGAGGGGGGAGCCTCGTTCACCCGTTCCAGGCTCGACGGCCTCACCGACCGGGCCAAGCAGCTGGGGGCCAAGGGGCTGGCCTGGTTCCGGGTGACCGGCGAGGGCCGGGACACCCCGGGCCGACCCTCGCCGGTCCTCGACTCGCCCCTCGACCGGTACCTCACCGACGACGAGCGCACCGGGCTGCTCACGACCACCGGGGGGCGTCCCGGCGACCTGGTGCTGGTGGTCGCCGACGAGTACCGCCTGGCCTGCACGGTGCTCGGCCAGCTGCGCCTCCAGGTCGGGGGGCGGCCGGTGAGCGAAGGTCCCGACCGGTACCTGTGGGTGGTCGACTTCCCCTTGTTCGACGGCGTGGACGACCACGGCACACCGGTGGCCGCCCACCACCCGTTCACCATGCCGCACCCCGACGATCTCGACCGGCTGGAGTCGGACCCCGCCTCTGTCCGCTCGCAATCCTACGACCTGGTCCTCAACGGCTGGGAGCTGGGCTCCGGCAGCGTGAGGATCCACCGCGACGACGTGCAGCGCCGGGTCTTCGCCGTGCTCGGCCTCGACGAGGAGGCGGCGCGCGCCCGGTTCGGGTTCCTCCTCGGTGCCTTCCGCTACGGGGCGCCGCCCCATGCCGGCTTCGCCGTCGGCATCGATCGCCTGGTCGCCGTCTTCGCCGGTGAGGACAGCATCCGCGAGGTCATCGCCTTCCCCAAGACGCAGTCCGGCTGGGATCCGATGACCGGGGCACCCGAGCCGATCGCGCCCCAGGTGCTGGCCGAGCTGGGGCTGCGCGCCGTCCCGCCCGAGGAATAGGAGGGCCGCCGTGTCCGGCGACGACCTCTTCTCCGGGGCGGCGGAGGAGCGCCTGGCCGCCCGGGCGCCACTGGCCGCCCGGCTGCGCCCGCGCACCCTGGACGAGATCGTGGGCCAGCAGCACCTGGTCGGACCGGATGCGCCGCTGCGGGCGCTCATCGAGTCCGACCGGCTGACCTCCGCCATCCTGTGGGGACCTCCCGGCACCGGGAAGACCACCCTGGCCTCGGTGGTGGCCACCGCCACGGCCAAGCGGTTCGTGCCCCTCTCGGCGGTCAGCGCCGGGGTGAAGGATGTCCGCGAGGTGGTGGAGGCGGCCCGGCGGCTGCTCGGGGAGCAGGGCCGGGGGACCATCCTCTTCCTGGACGAGGTGCACCGCTTCAACCGAGCCCAACAGGACGCCCTGCTGCCGTCGGTCGAGGAGGGGTTGCTGGTGCTCATCGGCGCCACCACCGAGAACCCCTTCTTCGAGGTCAACGCCCCCCTCCTGTCGCGCTCGACCCTCTGGCGCCTCGAGCCACTGTCGCGGGACGAGCTGGTCGAGGTGGCCGAGCGCGGCCTGGCCGCCGAGGCGACCACGGCCGCGGCCGAGGCGGTGGGGGCTCTGGTGGGTCTGGCCGACGGCGACGCCCGGGCCGTGCTCACCACGCTGGAAGTGGCCGTGGCGCTGGCCGGGGGACGTCCGGTGTCCCTCGACGACGTCGAGCGGGCCCGACACTCGCGCCTGCACCACTACGGTGAGGACGACCATTACGACCAGGTCAGTGCCTTCATCAAGTCGGTGCGCGGGTCCGATCCGGACGCCGGCCTGTACTGGCTGGCCCGGATGCTGGAGTCGGGCGAGGATGCCCGGTTCATCGCCCGGCGCCTGGTCGTCCTGGCCAGCGAGGACGTGGGCGAGGCCGACCCGATGGCCCTGGTGGTGGCGGACGCCGCCGCCCGGGCGGTCGAGTTCGTGGGCCTGCCCGAGGCCCGGCTCAACCTGGCCCAGGCCGTGGTGCACCTGGCCTGCGCCCCGAAGTCGAACCGGGTCACGGTGGCTCTCGGCCGCGCCCGCCAGGACGTGGTGGTGGGGCCCCGGGGCTCGGTCCCCGCCCACTTGCGCGACGCCCACTACAAGAGCGCCGGGGCCATCGGCCACGGCGAGGGCTACCAGTACCCGCACGACCTCCCCGAGGCCTGGGTCGATCAGCAGTACCGTCCGACCGAGGTGGCCGGGCACCGCTACTACGAGCCCAGCGACCGCGGTCACGAGGCGGTGCTGGCCGAGCGGCTCGAGCGCTGGCGGGGCCCCGACGGTGCCGACGGCGACGAACACGAGCAGCCGAATTAGGCCAGACTGTCGGCCATGACGCGGCAGCGAACGGGCCCGTCGCTGCGGGGCCTGGTCGCTCTCGTCCTGGTGGTGGCCGGTGTCGTGGCGGCCGCCCCGGCCGGCGCCGCGGGCCCGGGCGGGGAGCCGGATGCCTCGCTGAGGCTGGCCGGCGCCCCGAGCCTGCCCAAGGGGGCTTCGATCGTCGGACCCAGCGCCGGCTCGGCCAGCATCACCGTCGACGTCTCGCTCCAGCCCCGGGACCGGTCGGGGCTGGAGGCCTTCGTGGCTGCCGTCTCCACCCCGGGATCCCCCCGGTTCCACCGCTATCTGGCGCCGGGCCAGTTCGCCTCCACGTTCGGGCCGAGCCCGCAGGCCATCGGCGCCGTGCGGGCCTGGTTGGCCTCGGCCGGCCTGCGTCCGGGCCCGACGTCCCCCGATGGCCTGCTGATCCCGGTCACCGGGACGGTGGACCAGATGGCCACCACGTTCGACGTGTCGTTGGTCGACACCCAGCTGCCCGGCGGACGGCGGGCCAGGTTCTCCGAGAGCGCACCGGCCGTCCCCGCCGGGGTGGCCCCCCTGGTCCAGGGTGTCGTCGGTCTGAGCACCGTGGCCCAGCCCCAGCCGCAGATCGTGGTCGGGCCGGTCTCGCCCGGCCGGGCCGGTCCCGCCCCGTCGTCCGTCGCCCACGTCGGACCGACGCCCTGTGCGGCCGCCACCCAGACCGGCGGCTACACGGCCGACCAGCTGGCCTCCACCTACGGGCTCACCTCCCTGTACGGGGGCGGTCACACCGGCGCGGGCCAGACCATCGGCCTGTTGGAGCTCGAGCCGTTCTCGGCGAGCGACATCGCCGGCTACAAGGCCTGTTACGGCCTGACCAACCCGATCACCACCGTCGACGTCGACGGCGGTGCCACCGGCCCGCAGCACGGTGAGGCGGCCCTCGACATCGAGGATGCCGCCGGGCTGGCTCCGGGGGCGTCGATCAAGGTCTACTCCGGCCCCGGGGTCGGGACCGGGCCCATCGACACCTACTCGGCCATGGTCAACGACCCCACCGTCAAGGTCATCTCCACCAGCTGGGGCCTGTGCGAGCCGGAGATCGCCGGCGAGCCCGGCCAGCAGGGGGCGGAGACGCTGCTCTTCGCCGAGGCGGCGGCCAACGGGCAGACCGTGGTGGCAGCGTCGGGGGACTCGGGATCGACGGACTGCTACGTGCCCGGCGTCGACGACAACACGACGGTGACCGTCGACGACCCGGCCGATCAGCCCGACGTGACCGGTGTGGGCGGCACGAGCCTGCTCGCCGCGGCGACGACCCCCGTCGAGACGGTGTGGAACAACGGCACGGGGGCGGGGGGAGGCGGCGTCTCCTCGGACTTCTCCACGCCCGGCTGGCAGGTCGGGCCCGGTGTCGGCACCGGGGACCCCGCCTCGCGTTGTGCCGCCCTCGGCCGGTCCAGCTGCCGTGAGGTACCCGACGTCTCCGCTTCGTCCGATCCGCTCCACGGGTACGCCATCTTCTTCCGGGGCAACTGGCAGCCGATCGGCGGGACCAGCGCCGCGGCTCCACTCTGGGGGGCGATGACCGCCGTGATCGACCAGGCCCTGGGTTCGCCGGCCGGGTTGATGAACCCCGTGCTCTACGGGGCGGGATCGTGCTCGGCCTCCCCGTTCAACGACGTGACCGTCGGCACCAACGCCCTGCTCCCCGCCAGCGGCGGGTTGTACCCGGCCACGGCCAACTACGACGTGGCCACCGGGTGGGGTTCCCCGGCGGCCGCCCGGCTGGCCCTGGACCTGGTGCTGCAACCGGTGTGCCCGGTGGTCACCGGGGTGCGGCCGTCCAAGGGAGCGGTGGGGGGTGGGACCGCCGTCCAGGTGAGCGGGTCCGACCTGGCCGGCGCCACCTCGGTCCGGTTCGGGCCGACGGCCGCCACCTCGTTCACGGTCACGTCGCCCACCACCCTGACGGCGCAGGTACCGCCCGGTCCGGCGGGCGGCACGGTGGTGGACGTCACCGTCGGCAACGCCGGGGGATCCAGTCGCCCCGTTCCCGCCGACCGGTACACCTACGCCGTGCCGGGGTACTGGTTGAGCGCGTCGGACGGGGGCATCTTCACCTACGGACACGCCGCCTTTCTCGGGTCGACCGGGGCCATCCGGCTCAACCAGCCCATCGTGGGCATGGCCAGCACCCCGGACGACGGTGGGTACTGGCTGGTCGCCTCCGACGGGGGCATCTTCACCTTCGGGGACGCCGCCTTCTTCGGGTCGACCGGGGCCATCCGGCTCAACCGGCCGGTGGTGGGCATGGCCGCCACACCCGACGGCGCCGGCTACTGGCTGGTCGCCTCCGACGGGGGCATCTTCACCTTCGGGGACGCCGCCTTCTTCGGGTCGACCGGGGCCATCCGGCTCAACCGGCCGGTGGTGGGCATGGCCGCCACACCCGACGGCGACGGCTACTGGCTGGTCGCCTCCGACGGGGGCATCTTCACCTTCGGAGACGCCGCCTTCTTCGGGTCGACCGGGGCCATCCGGCTCAACCAGCCCATCGTGGGCATGGCCGCCACGCAGAACGGCGACGGCTACTGGCTGGTCGCCTCCGACGGGGGCATCTTCACCTTCGGGGACGCCGCCTTCCTCGGGTCGACCGGGGCCATCCGGCTCAACCAGCCCATCGTGGGCATGGCCCCCACTCTCAGCGGCGACGGCTACTGGCTGGTCGCCTCCGACGGGGGTATCTTCACCTTCGGGGACGCTCCCTTCCTCGGCTCGGCCGGAGCCATCCGACTCAACCGGCCCGTGGTGGGCATGGCCTCGACCTGAGGCCGACGATCTAAGCTGCCCGATCATGTCCGCCGGGGAGATCGCCGTGCTCGTGGCCGCCACCGCCTGCTGTCTGGCGGTGGCCGGGGTCCTGGTGGCGGTGGGCTCCCTGCGCCGGCAGACCCGGGCACTGGAGGTCGTGGCCGACGAGCTCCGCCGTCAGACCGTGCCCCTGGTGGCGGACGCCCACCGGGCGGTCGACCAGGCGGCCACCGAGCTCGAGCGAGTCGGGGCGGTGCTCGAGTCCACCGAGTCGGTGCACGCCACCGTCGACTCGGCATCGAGGCTGGCCTATCGGGCCTTCGCCAACCCGGTGGTCAAGGTGCTGGCTGTCCGGGCCGGCGCCGCCACCGGGATCAGACGGCTGGCCTCCGGCCCCGATGCGGCGCCGACCAACGGGCGAACGGACCGAAGCTCTCGCCACGGTGGCCGCTGAACGTGCCCAAACGGACCTTCTGGTTGGTCACCGGCGCGGCCCTGGGCGCGGGCACCTCCCTGTGGGCCGAGCGGAAGTTCCGACGCTCCGTCCAGCAGGCCGCCGCCCGGCTGCAGCCCGACGCCCTGGTCGCCGGGGTCGGTCGGTCGGCCCGGCAGGCGGCCGGGAGTGCCGGTGGACGGGTGCGCGACGCGATGGCGTCGGGCCGTGACCAGATGCAGCGGCGCGAGGAGGAGCTCTGGGCCGATCTGGCCTCCCAGGGCGTGGCGCGGGACCCGGCCTTCGAGTCGGCGGCCCCGCCGACGGTGACCCACCGGGGCGCCCGTCCGGGCGCGGGGCCGGGGTCAGCCGGCCAGCCGGCGTCGAAACTCCCTCTCCACCTGGGCAACTAGAGTTCGAGGTCGTGACCCCCGGCCCGGCGCCCGGCGCCGATCAGCTCCGCGCCGCCTTCCTCGGCTACTTCGTCGAGCGGGGTCACGCGCTGGTGCCCTCGGCCAGTCTCATCCCCCACGACCCGTCGGTCTTGTTCACCATCGCCGGCATGGTGCCCTTCAAGCCCTTCTTCGTGGGCGACGAGGTTCCCCCGTGGACGCGGGCCACCTCCGTGCAGAAATGCTTCCGGACCGTCGACATCGAGGTGGTGGGCACCACCGAGCGCCACTGCACCTTCTTCGAGATGCTGGGGAATTTCAGCTTCGGCGACTACTTCAAGGCCGAAGCCATCCCGTTCGCCTGGGAGCTGGTCACCGGGGTGCTGGGCATCGACGGCGACCGGTTGTGGGTCACCGTCCACGAGAGTGACGACGAGGCCGAGCAGATCTGGAGGGAGGCCGTCGGGGTTCCTCCGAGTCGCATCCAGCGCCTCGGCGACGACAACTTCTGGAGGATGGGTGCCACCGGCCCGTGCGGCCCGAGCTCGGAGCTCTTCTTCGACAAGGGTGCCTCCTACGGGGCGGAGGGGGGCCCGGCCTTCGGTGGGCCGGAGCGCTTCGTGGAGATCTGGAACCTGGTGTTCATGCAGTACAACCGCACCGACGACGGCACCACCGAGGACCTGCCCCGCCCGAGCATCGACACCGGCGCCGGGCTCGAGCGGATCCTGCCCGTGCTCCAGGGCGTCGACTCCGTCTTCGACACCGACCTGTTCCGGCCCATGATCGAGACGGCCGAGTCGATCACCGGCCGGACCTACGGGCGGGACGAGCAAGCCGACACCGGTCTCCGTATCCTGGCCGACCACGGCCGCGCCATGTCGATGCTCATCGCCGACGGGGTGCTGCCGGCCAACGAGGGACGGGGCTACGTGCTGCGCCGGGTGATCAGGCGGGCGGTACGGCGGGCCCGCCAGCTCGGCGTCGACCAGACGTTCACCACCCGGCTGGTCGACGCGGCCGTCGAGGTCCTCGGCGGCGCGTATCCGGTCCTGGCCGAGCAGCACCGGCTGGTCGCCGACGTCGTCGACCGCGAGGAGAGCGGCTTCCTCCGCACCCTGGCCACCGGCTCGAGCATCCTCGAGGAGCAACTGGCCGAGGGGGTGGACCAGGTCCCCGGTGACGTCGCCTTCCGCCTGCACGACACCTTCGGCTTCCCCGTCGAGCTGACCGTGGAGATCGCCGGCGAGGCCGGCGTGACGGTCGATCTCGAGGGCTTCGAGGCGGCCATGGCGCGCCAGCGCCGGCAGGCGCGGGCCGCCGCCCGCACCAATCGGCAGCTGGCGGGGGAGGAGGCCTATCGCTCGGTGCTCGACACCGAGGGCCAGACCGTCTTCGTGGGCCAGCGGCCCGACGGCTATGCCGCCCCGGCCCGGGTGGTGGCGGTGCTGGCCGACGCCGACCCCGATCACACCGGCCAGGCCGAGGTGTTCCTCGACCGCACCCCGTTCTACGCCGAGGGCGGGGGACAGATGGGTGACATCGGGACGATCACCACCGAGACCGGCACGGCGCTCGTCTACGACACGGTGGCGGCGCTGCCCGGGCTCACGTCGCACCGGGCCCGGATCACCGGGGAGCTGTTCCCCGGCCAGGACGCCCTGGCCACCATCGACGGCCCCCGCCGTGACGCCCTGCGCCGCAACCACACGGCGACCCACCTGCTGCACGCCTCGCTCCGGCGCGTCCTCGGGGACCACGTCCGTCAGCAGAGCTCGCTGGTGGCGCCCGGTCACCTCCGGTTCGACTTCAGCCATACCGGCCCGGTCGCCGCCGAGGAGCTGGCCGACGTGGCGCGGCTGGCCAATGCGGACGTGCTCACCGACGACGACGTCATCGTCGAGGAGACCAGCCGGGCCGAGGCGGAGGCCATGGGGGCGTTGGCCTTCTTCGGCGACAAGTACGGCGAGCGGGTGCGGGTGGTGCGGGCCGGCCCCCATTCGATCGAGCTCTGCGGGGGGACACACGTGGCCGCCCTCGGCATGGTCGGGCCGATCACCGTGATGTCGGAGGCGTCGATCGGCTCGAACAAGAGAAGGATCGAGGCAGTCACCGGGGCGAGCGCCCTCGAGCGCGCCATGGACCGCGAGGGCCTGCTGGCCGAGGCCGCCGCCCTGCTGCGGACCGAGCCGGAGCATGTGCCCGAGGCCATCGACCGACTGCTCGAACGCCAGCGGGCGGCCGAGAAGTCGCTGGAACAGGCGCGTGGCCGCGAGCTGCAGTCGGAGGCGAAGGCCCTGGCCGCCGGGGCCGAAGGCGGGGTGGTGGTGGCCCGCCGCGACGGGCTGTCCGGGGACCTCCTCCGGGACCTGGCCCAGAGCGTCCGGGCGTCGGCCGGGCTGCGGGCGGTCGTCCTCGGCGGCAGCCCCGACGGCGAGAAGGCGGCCCTGGCCGTGTCGGCCGACCGCCACGGGGACCGGGCCCAGGTCCACGCCGGCGAGCTGGTGAGGCAGATCGCGCCGATCCTCGGGGGAGGGGGCGGCGGATCACCGGAGGTTGCGGTGGCCGGCGGCCGGGACCCGGGCGGGATCGATCAGGCGCTCGACGAGGCCCGACGAGCCCTGGCCGGTGGGTGACCGGGCCATGACGGCGGGCTCCCGGCCCGTTCGCGGCCGGGCCCTCGGTGTGGACCTCGGATCGCGGCGCATCGGCCTGGCGGTGACCGACACGGCCGGCACCATGGCGCTGCCCCGCACCACGCTCGAGCGGAGCGGGGACCCCGAGCGCGACCGGTCGGTGCTGGTGGACGTCATCCTGGACGAGGGGGCGACGACGGTGGTGGTCGGCCTCCCCCTCTCCCTGGACGGGTCGAGCGGCCCGGCGGCAACGGCCGCCCGGAAGGAGGCCGAGGCGCTGCAGGCCCTCCTCGAAGGTCACGATGTCGAGGTCGAGCTGTTCGACGAGCGCCTCACCACCGTCTCGGCGCACCAGGCCCTGGCCGCCGGTGGGGTGGGGGGGCGACGACGCCGGGGCGTGGTCGACCAGACGGCGGCGGCGGTCATGCTCTCGGCCTGGCTCGAGTCCGTCGACGGGGTCCGGTGACCATGGGTGGGACGGGCGGGTCCCCGTACGAGCCGGGTGCCGACCAACCCCCGGACATCGGCCCGCACATCTACGGCACCGACGCCGCCGCCGGCCCCGACGGTCCGCCGGAGACCGGCCCGCCGCGCCGCCGGTGGTGGCGGATCGCCGCCCTGGCCTTCGTGGTGGCCGGCCTGGCCGTGGTCGTCGGCGGGTACCTCTGGATCGACAGCGAGGCCAATCCGTCCGGTCCCCCGGGGCCCCAGGTCATCGTCACCGTCCCGGCCGGCACGGCCGTGGGCCAGCTGGCCTCGACGCTGGCTGGGAGGCAGGTGATCGGCAGTTCCCTGGCCTACCGGATCTGGAGCCAGCTGCACCACCCGCCGAGCCTGCAGGCAGGGGCCTACGCCTTCCGCCGGAACTCGTCGTTCTCCACCGTCGACAACGTCATCGCCGCCGGCCCCAACGTGTTCCCCGTCGACATCCCGCCGGGTTTCACCGTCTCGGAGGTGGCGGGCCGGGTGGGCCAGCTGCCCGGGCATTCCAAGGCCGGGTTCCTGGCCGTGGCCGACGGGGGCACCCTGCACTCCCCCTGGCAGCCGGCCGGCTCGACCAGCCTCGAGGGCCTGCTGGGCACCGGCCAGTACGTGATCGTGCCCGGCGAGACCGACACCGAGCTGCTCACGTCGATGATCGACCGCTTCGACCACGAGGCCAACTCGCTCGGTCTCGCCACCGGGGCGGCCCGGCTCGGACTGACGCCCTACCAGGTGGTGATCATGGCCTCCATCGTGGAGAAGGAGGGGGTCATCTCGAAGAACCTGGGCCCGGTGGCCCGGGTGGTCCTCAACCGGCTGCAGGCCAACATGCCCCTCCAGATGGACTCGACCGTCCTCTACGCCGAAGGGCGCGACGGTGGGGCGGTCACCACCAAGGACCTCCAGACCGTCACCCCCTACAACACCTACCTCAACAAGGGCCTGACTCCGACGCCGATCTGCTTCCCGTCGAGAGCGGCCCTCCAGGCCGCCCTCGACCCGCCGACCGGGTCCTGGCTGTACTTCGTCGTGGTGCAGCCGGACGGCACCGAGGCCTTCGCCGACACGTTCGCCGAGCAGCAGGCCAACGAGGCCCTGGCCAAGCAGCGCGGCCTGGCCTGAGCACGGGCCAGACTGAGCCGATGTCCGAGACGACCGCCGGTCCGGCCCGGTTGTCCGCCGCCACCACGGTGGTGGGTGTGATCGGGGACCCGGTGGCCCAGTCACTCTCGCCCCGCCTGCACAACGCCGCCTTCGCCGAGCTGGGGCTGGACTGGGTGTCGGTCGGGTTCCGGGTTCCGGGGGGCCAGGCCGCCGCCGCCCTGGCCGGTGCCCGGGCCATGGGCATCCGCGGCCTGTCGGTGACCATGCCCCACAAGGAGGCCGTGGCCGGGCTGGTCGACCGGCGGTCCCCGGTGGCCGACCGCCTCGGTGCGGTCAATTGCGTCGTCTTCGACGACGAGACCCTGGGGGACAACACCGACGGCGCCGGGCTGGTGGCCGCCCTGCGGCGGGGGGCGGCCTTCGATCCCGCCGGGCGTGGCTGCCTGGTGGTCGGGGCCGGGGGGGCGGCCCGGGCGGCGGTGGCCGCCCTGGCCGATGCCGGGGCGGCCCAGGTGGTGGTAGTCAACCGGACCGGGGGTCGCGGCGCGTCGGCCGCCGCCCTGGCCGGTGCCGTCGGGCGCCCGGGGGTCCCCGGGGATGCCGCCCACTGTGACCTGGTGGTCAACGCCACGCCTCTCGGCATGGGCGCGGCGGACGGGCCGGCTCCGGCGCCCGTCTGGCCGATCGACCCCGGCCTGCTCGGACCGGGCCAGACGGTCGTCGACCTCGTCTACCACCCGCCGATGACCGCCTGGCTTCGAGCGGCCCGGGAGCGGGGGGCCACCGTCGTCAACGGGCTCGGCATGCTGGTCCACCAGGCCGCATTGCAGCTGGCCGTCTGGACGGGGGCCGAACCGCCGCTGGAGGCCATGTGGGCCGCGTTGGCCCCGGACGAGTGAGACGGGTCGGACGAGCGGCGTCCGGGGGGCCGCCCGCGGGAAGCGGTTCCGGGGGGCCGGGTAGCCTGTAGCCCCGGAGCCACGTGGTGAACTACGCCCCTGCGAACATCGCCGTCCGGCCGAGACACCTGTCGGCGCGGTTCGACTTCATCCTGGTCGGTTCCACCCTCATCCTCGGCCTGATCGGGCTGGTGATGATCTACTCCGCCACCCGAGGGGGCCTGGCCCTCAACGGCGAGGACCCGAGGTACTACCTCAAGCGCCAGGCCGCCTTCATGGTGATCGGGGTGGTGGTGATGGCCCTCCTGGCCATGTTCGACTACCGGCACTTCGAACAGATCAGCACCGTGCTCTACGTGGGGATCCTGCTGGCGCTGGTGGCGATCCTGGCCACCCCGGCCCACCACGGATCGCAGCGCTGGTTCCCGCTCGGCCCGCTCCAGTTGCAGCCGTCGGAGTTCGCCACCCTGGTCCTCATCATCGCCATCGCCACCTACTGCGCGCGACGACCCGAGGGCCTCGACTTCCGCGACCTGGTCCGTATGGTGCTGATGGCCGCGCTCCCGATCCTCCTCGTCATCAAGCAGCCCGACCTCGGAACGGCCATCGTCATGGTCGTCATTTTGATGGTGATGCTGGCGGCGGCCGGCATGCCGGGCCGCTACCTGCTCCTGCTCCTCGTCGGGGCGGTGGGCCTCGTGCTCTTCGCCCTCAAGGTCGGGCTCCTCCAGCACTACCAGATCGAGCGTCTGACCAGTTTCATCTCGCCCAACGGGGCCAGCCAGAGCGCCACCTACAACGTGACCCAGGCCAAGGACGCCATCGCCGTGGGCGGCATCTTCGGTCGCGGGCTGTTCCACGGCGCCCTGACCAATCTGTCGTACGTGCCCTTCCAGCAGACCGACTTCATCTTCTCTGCCGTGGGGGAGCAAGTCGGGTTCGTGGGCGCCGGCATCCTGCTGCTGATCTACGGGGTGGTGGCGTGGCGGGTCCTCCGGACCGCCCAGATGGCCCGGGACAACCTGGGCCGCCTCCTGTGCGCCGGGGTCTTCGCCCTGCTGGTGTTCTCGGTCTTCGAGAACGTGGGCATGAACATGGGGATCATGCCGGTGGCCGGCATCCCACTGCCCTTCCTCTCCTACGGCGGCTCGGCGATGATCGGGTTCTTCGCCGCCATCGGCATCGTGATCAACGTGCACCAGCGGAGCGTCCGGTGAGCGGTGGGGTGGACGAGGGAGCCCGGGAGGCGGACCCGGGGGCCGGGGGGTCGGCCGCCGCGGTCAGGACGGTCGACGAGGGGCCTCCGGAAACCGCGGGAGCGGCGGCGGGAGCCATGCCATCGGCCCCGGACGACGGCTCCGCCGACCCGGGTGAGCCCTCGCCGGACGGGGACGACGGCTCGGAGGGCGGCGTCCCGTCGATGGGCGACTTCCGGACCGCGCTGGTCAGCGCGGTCACCGTGGAGCTGCCCAACCAGCACCCGACGGTCGTCCTGCGCGAGTCCGAGTCACCGAGGCGTCAGCTCTCGTTCTCGGTTGGCCTCCAGGACGGCGTGGTGCTGTCCCACGCCATGCGCCGTATCCCGACGCCCCGGCCCCTCACCCACGAACTGCTGGGCGAGGTCCTCAGGGGGTTCGACATCGACGTGGTGGCCGTCCGCCTGGTCGGGCGCCGCGGCGCGGTGTACTTCGCCGAGCTCGACCTGCGGGGCCGCAGCGGTCGGTCGGTGCACTCGTGCCGCCCCTCGGACGCCCTGGCCGTGGCCCTGACCCAGCCGGTGCCGGTACCCATCCTCATCGACAACCGGCTGTTCGAGGAGATGGGTGACGTGGCCCCGCCCGGTCCGCCGGCGGTGCCCTCCTGAGACCGCCGGCCGCACTCAGGCGCCGCTGAGCAGTCGCTGGCGGCGTTCCTCGCCCTTCTCGAAGTCGGCCTGGTCGGCGGCATCGGCCGCCGCACCACCCTCGTCGGAGATACGCATCAGCAGGGCGATGAGCACGTAGTTGGCCACCAGGGCCGAGCCCCCGTACGACACGAAGGGCAGGGTGATCCCGGTCAGCGGGAGCAGGCGGACCACACCCCCGATGATGAAGAAGGCCTGGAACCCGAGGATCATGGTCAGGCCCACCGCGGTCAGCTTGGCGAACTCCGAGCGGGCGGCCTGGGCGATGCGGAGACCGGCCCCCACCAGCAGCAGGAAGGCCACGATCACCATCGTCGACCCGAGCAGGCCCATCTCCTCCCCGATGATGGCGAAGATGAAGTCCGTCTGGGGGATCGGGATCTTGTAGGCGCCGAACCCGAGACCCAGCCCGGACCCGCCGATGCCGCCGCTCCCGAGGGCGTACCACGCCTGGACCAGTTGCCGCCCCGACGAATTGGCCAGCTGCCCCGGGTGGAGCCAGGTCTCGATCCGTATGTGGGTCTGGCCCAGGTAGCGGCCGGCCAGGAAGGCGCCGATGGCGAAGAGCACGATCCCGAGCACCAGGTAGCCGGTCCGCCCGGTGGTGACCCACAGCATGCCGATGAACAGGGTGAACAACATGGCGGAGAACCCGATGTCGTGCTCGAGGCTCATGACCCCGATGGCGAACCCCCAGGCCAGCATGATCGGCACCAGCGGGCGCGGGTCGAGCACCAGCCGGTTGCCCAGCCGGGCCGTCGGGATGGTCAGCAACTCGCGCTTCTCGGCGAAGTACGAGGCGAAGAACACGCAGAGGACGATCTTGGCCAGCTCGACCGGTTGGAACTCGAACCGGCCCAGCCTGAGCCAGAGCCGGGCCCCGTTGATGGTCACCCCGACATGGGGGACGAGGGGGAGCAGGAGCAGCACGATGCCCCCTGCCAGCAGCAGGTAGCGGTACCGGTCGAGGTCTCGGGAGCGCCGGATGACGGCCAGGGTCAGCACGTAGGCGACCACCCCTCCCGCCGTCCAGGCCGCCTGGAGCGGGGCATAGTCGGTGGCCGTGCCCAGGTCGATCCGGACGATCATCACGTAGCCGATGCCGTTGAGCAGGAAGGCGATGGGCAGGATCACCGGGAGGGCGTTGGGCACGAAGATGCGGTTGGCGAGGTGGGCCACGCCCCCGAGCCCCAGCATGGCCAGCATGAGGGGCGCCACGTCGGAGGGCGTCTTGGTCGTGTTGCCGTAGATCATCAAGGCATAGGCGGCCACGATGATGAAAGAGGCCGCCAGCAGCAGCCCGAGCTCGGTGCGGCGCCGAGCCTTGAATGCCCGGTGGGCCCGTTTGGAGCTCGGGCCCCGCAAGGTCATGGCCGGCATCGGGGCGAGCCTATCGGCGGCCGCCGCCCCGCCGGTGGAGCCAGGTCCGTCCCCGCGGCCCGGGGATACCATGCGCAGCGATGGGATCGGCGTGAGAGGCCCTCGATGACCGACCGCACGGCCGTGAGGCCGGGCCCCTCCGGGCGCCGGGGTACCGCCCGCCGCTCGGGGTCGCTCTGGGCCGCCAGCACGCTCGGGGACAATGACGGCCTCGAGGGAGCCCCCGGGGGGGCGGCCGACCCGGGCCGGTTCATCAACCGGGAGCTCTCCTGGCTCGACTTCGGCGCCCGCCTCCTCCAGCTGTCGGCGGACGAGCGGATCCCCCTGTCCGAGCGGGTGAAGTTCCTCTGTATCTTCTCCGAGGGGCTGGACGAGTTCTTCCAGGTGCGGGTGGCCGGGCTCGAGGACCAGGTGGCCGCCGGGCTGCGGACCCGCTCCCCGGACGGGCTGAGCCCACGCGACCAGCTGGAGGCCATCACGGCCCGGGTCACCGGGCTGGTCGAATGGCAGAGCCGGATCTTCCGCGACCAACTGGTGCCTGCCCTGGCCGCCACCGGGGTGACCATGGCCCCCTGGTCGTCCCTGGACGAGGGGGACCGGGCCCACCTGGGCGAGGTGTTCAACCGCAGCATCTTCCCCATCCTCACCCCGCTCGCCGTCGACCAGGCCCATCCCTTCCCTTACATCTCCGACCGGTCGCTCAATCTGGTGGTGCGGGTGGACAACCCGGCCACCGGCGAGGGGCGTATCGCCCGGGTGAAGGTGCCTCCGCTGTTGCCGCGGTTCGTCGTCCTTCCCGATCGGGGGCGCTTCGTCCCCATCGAGCAGGTCATCGCCGCCCACCTGGGGGCGATCTTCCCCGACATGGACATCGCCGAGCACCATGCCTTCCGGGTCACCCGCAACGCCGACTTGTCGGTGGAGGAGGACGACACGGGCGACCTGATGGCCGCGGTCGAGCTCGAGCTCCGGCGGCGCCGCTTCGGACAGGCCGTTCGGCTGGAGGTCGAGGCCGCCGTGTCGCCCGATCTGCTGGCCATGCTCGTCACCGAGGTCGATGTCCCCGAGGAGAACGTCTACCTGACCGGTGTTCCCCTCGACCTCGGTGGCCTGCGTTCCCTGGCCGAACTGGAGTCCCGCGGGCTCGTTCCGCCGGCCAACCCACCGGTGACCTCCCCGCGTCTGGCCGGCGGGGGAGACCTCTTCGCCGTGCTCGCCGAGCACGACGTCCTCGTCCACCATCCCTACGAGTCCTTTGCCTCGTCGGTCGAGGCCTTCGTCACCACGGCCGCCGACGACCCGGACGTGGTGGCCATCAAACAGACCCTCTACCGCACCGGCGACCAGAGCCCGGTGGTCACCTCGCTGATGCGCGCATCACAGGCGGGCAAGGAGGTCACCGCGGTGGTCGAGCTACAGGCCCGCTTCGACGAGCAGGCCAACATCGCCTGGGCCCGCGCCCTCGAGGAAGCCGGCGTGCAGGTGATCTACGGCCTGGTCTCCCTCAAGACGCACGCCAAGATCTCCCTGGTGCTGCGGAGGGAGGGAGCCGAGATCCGCCGCTACAGCCACATCGGGACCGGCAATTACAACTCGCGGACGGCGCGGGCCTACGAGGACGTGGGACTCCTCACCGCCTCGCCCGAGGTGGGGGCCGACCTCGGCGAGCTGTTCAACGTGCTCACCGGCTCGGCGGACCCGCCCACCTTCCGCCGTCTGCTCGTCTCGCCGGTCTCCACCCGCTCGAGCCTGGTGGCGGCCATCGAGGAGCAGGCCCGGGCCGGCGCCGACGGCCGCATCGTGCTGAAGACCAACGGTCTCACCGATCCGGCTGTGATCGACGCGCTCTACCGGGCGTCGCAGGCCGGCGTCCCGGTCGACCTGATCGTGCGCGAGCGGTGCTGCCTCCGGCCGGGCGTGCCCGGGCTGTCCGAGCGGATCAGGGTGCGCTCGATCGTGGGTCGCTACCTGGAGCATTCCCGTCTGTTCCGCTTCGGCGGGGTCGGGGAGCGTCCGGTGCGGGTGTGGATCGGGTCGGCCGACCTCATGGAGCGCAACCTCGACCGGCGGGTGGAGGTGGTCGTCCCCATCCACGACCCGGAGCTGCAACGCCGGGTCGTGGGGATGCTCGACGACGCCCTGTTGGACGAGGCGAACTCGTGGGTCCTCGGCCCCGATGCCTCCTGGTCCCGTCTGGCCGGGCCCGGGCCGGACCCACTCGGCTTCAGCCTGCAGGATCACCACGAAAGGCAGGCTCTCGAATCCCTGCGACATCGCCGTGACGGCTCCCTGAGCCCACCCTCTGGACTTGCCGCCGAGCTCGGAGCGGCTCGTCCCGCCGACCCGTCGCCACGGCGCCCGGTGAAATGGTGGCGGCGGGGACGGTCGCGGCAGAACTGACCCCGACGGCCGGACGCTCGGCCGGCCGACGCGCCGGCGCACCGACCCCTGCGGCTGGTGCGGCTGGTGCCGCTGGTGCCGCCCCTCCAGCCCAGGGGAGAAGGAATCGGCGGTGCACGAATCGGTGGAACCGCCGGTAGATCGGGCGTCGCTCGAACTCGAGCGACGCGTAGGCCAGACCCCCGAAGGGGATGGGCAGCCAGAAGTTCACCGCCCGGTAGGCCAGGACGGCCGACAGCGCCTGGCCGGCTGTCGGGCCGAAGCCGGTGATCATCGACACCAGGACGAACTCGACCACCCCGAGTCCGCCCGGGGTGATGGGGACGGCGGCCAGGATGTTGGCCAGGCCGTAGGCCATGAGCAGGTCCACCGGTGAGATGAAGTGGCTGAAGGCGGCCACGAAGACCCAGAGCGACGCCGCGTCGAGCAGCCAGTTGGCCGCAGCCCAGCCCACCGCCCGGCGGGTGAGCGAACGGTTCTCCATCAGCGCCGCGAATCTGGCTGCCAGCCGTTCGACCAGGGCGGTCGTCCGGTCGGCGTCGAGGAACCGGAGACGACCGGCGACGCGGCGGATGACCCGGCTGGCCCGCTGCTGGCCGCGGGTCAGCAGGTAGAAGAGGCTGCCGAAGGCGCCGAGCAGGATGACGCCCACGCCGGCGGCCACGATGACCAGGATCGAGGCCGACTGCGACTGGCCCCCGTGGTGGCTGGCCGGGGCATGGAAGCCATGGGTGGCGAGAAACGCCACCAGTGAGAACCAGAACATCACGTTGAGGACCACCGCCGAGCCGATCCCCTGGGTGCCGAGGGCGAAGCCGGCGTCGGACCCGGTCACGTCCGACTGGGTGAGGAGGCGGAACCCGAGGGCGGCGCCCGGCGCGGTCCCCCCCGGCGACACGTGGCTCAGGGCCAGCGTCGACATGTTGATCCGGAACAGCCGGAACCGTCTCGGGCCGTCACCCGGGAGTACGGCATGGGTCAGCTGGGTATAGGCGGCCAGGGCCCCGATCTCGAGGAGCAGGCCGATGGCCAGGTAGCCGAAGTGGATGTGGGCCAGCGAGTTCACCTCGGCCCGGTGGCTGGCCAGGAGCGGGAGGGCCAGGTAGAAGACGAAGAGGAAGATGAGCACGGTGGCCACGCTGAGACGGACCTGGCGACGGACGAACGGACCTCGGTGCCACCACCGATGGTGGGATCGGGACGCGTGGGCTTCCGACTCGGCCACCATCCCCTCCATGTTGGCACGCCGCCGGTCTCGAACCTGACATGCTGGCGGCGTGGTGGAACCGGTCGACAAGGTGACGGGCTCGGGCCCGGTGGCCGACGTCCGTGCCGAGCAGGTGGTCGCGCCCGAACGCAGCGGGCGGGAGCCGGTGAGCCGGGTGACAGCTCGGGAGCCCACCACCGTGGTGAGCGAGACGGCCTCCGAGCGTCAGGACCGTGAGATCGGGCCCGACGCTCCCCGGCGGGACCGCCTGTTCGCGGCGGCGTCGGCCAAGGGCGTCCCGCTGCGCACCATCCTCGCCGTGGACGCGGTGGTCGTCGCCACCTGGGTGGCCTACCGCCTCATCGGCCGCCTGCACCAGGTCATCCTCTGGATCTTCATCGCTGCCTTCATCGCCCTGGTGCTCAACCCGGCCGTCAACTTCCTCCAGCGGCACCGCTTCCGGCGGGGGTCGGCCATCGGGGTGGTGTTCGCCGGCGCCGTGCTGGCCTTCATCGGGTTGCTCGGGCTGTTCGGCTACCCCCTGGTGAACTCGCTCACCCACGTGGCCCAGAGCCTCCCCACCATGGTGCAGCAACTGCAGAAGGGCCACGGCTGGCTGGCCCACACCTTGCAACGGTTCCACCTCCTCTCCTGGGTGCAGAAGAACGCCCCCAAGTTGCAGGCGGCAGCCCACAACCTGAGCAAGCCCGCCCTGGCCGAGGGGGCCAACCTGGGCAAGGCCGTCTTCTCGACCATCCTGTCGCTCACCACCATCGGCTTCCTCTCGCTCTTCATGCTGCTCGAGGCGCCCAAACTCCGCCGCAGCTTCCTCGGCTCCCTGCGCCCCAGCCGGCGTGAGGTGATCGAGAACATCGCCCACCAGGTCTCCCGGCAGGTGGCGGCCTACGTGTTGGGCACCATCGCCCTCTCCCTCATGTTCGGCGTGGTCATCCTGGTGACCCTGTTGATCCTCGGTGTCCCCTTCGCACTGCTCATCGGGTTGTGGGTGGCGCTGGTCGCGATGATCCCCCTGGTCGGTGGGCTCATCGCCGGGGTGCCGAGCGTGCTCATCGCCCTGCTCCACTCGCCCACCGCCGGCGTGGTCGTGGCCATCGTCTTCGTGGGATTCCAGTTGATCGAGAACCACTTCATCTACCCGGTGGTGATGAGCCGGTCGGTGCGGATGAACCCTCTCTGGGTCCTGCTCTCGGTGCTGATCGGCGCCAACCTCGGCGGGGTGTTCGGGTCGGCCCTCGGGGGCCTCACCGGGGCCCTGGTGGCCATTCCCGTCGGTGGCGCCATCCAGGTCATCTTCCGTGAGGGCTGGCACCAGACCGAGGCCTCGGAACCGCCCGACGACCCGGACGCCGAGGTCGTGGCCACGGCCGATGGCTGACCCCGAGCCCTTCCGCCGAGGGGTGGTCTCCTAAGCTGCTCCCATGGATGTCCTGGTGGTCCTGCCCACCTACAACGAGTCCGAGAACATCGACCAGGTGCTGCGGCGCGTCCGGCGTTCCCTGGCCGCGGCCACCGTGCTGGTGGTCGACGACGGGAGCCCTGACGGCACGGCCGAGATCGCCGAGACAGTCGGCAAGGAGCTCGGCAACATCGAGGTCATGCGGCGCCACGAGAAGTCCGGCCTGGGGAGCGCCTACCGGGCCGGCTTCCGGTGGGGCCTCGACCGCCAGTTCGACGCCTGCGTCGAGATGGATGCCGACCTCTCCCACGAGCCGGAGGCGCTGCCCGACCTGGTCGACGCCCTCACCAACGGCTGCGAGCTGGCGGTAGGGTCCCGCTACGTCCCCGGGGGGGTCATCCCCAACTGGTCCTGGCACCGGCGGCTGCTGTCCCGCGGTGGCAATGTGTACGCCTCGGCCCTGTTGGACCTCGGGGTGGCCGACTCGACGTCAGGCTTCCGGGCCTATGCCGCGTCGGTCCTCCGCCGCATCGAGCTCGACCGCATCCGGGCCGACGGGTACGGCTTCCAGATCGAGATGACCTACCAGGCCAAGCGGGCCGGCGCCACCATCGTCGAGGTCCCGATCCGGTTCGTGGACCGGGTCGACGGACAGTCGAAGATGTCCACCATGATCGTGGTCGAGGCCTTCGGGCTGGTGACCTGGTGGGGCCTCCAACGGTTGGGGCACAGGCTGAGGAGCCGCCCCCGTCCCGCCCGCGCCTGATGGGACCGGTGGCCGGTGGCGCCGGGCGCATCCTGGTGGTGGACGACGAGCCCTACATCACCGATGTGGTGACATCCGCGCTCCGCTTCGAGGGGTTCGTGAGCGAGGACGTCTCGACGGGCGCCGGGGCCCTGGACAAGGCGCGCTCTCGGGCCTACGACCTCATTGTGCTCGACGTGATGCTGCCCGACATCGAGGGGTTCGAGGTCTGCCGCCGGCTGCGGGCCGAGGATGTCCACACCCCGGTGCTCTTCCTCACCGCCCGGGATGCCACGGCCGACAAGCTGACCGGCCTGGCGGAGGGCGACGACTACGTGACCAAGCCGTTCAGCCTGGAGGAGCTGGTGGCCCGCATCCGGGCCGTCCTCCGGCGGACGGGCCAGGACGAGACGGCACCGGACGGCCGGCTGCGCTTCAGCGACCTGGTGATGGACACCGGCACCCACGAGGTGTGGCGGGGCGACCAGCGCATCGAGCTCACGGCCACCGAATTCAACCTGCTGCACTACCTGATGCTGCACCGTCGGCAGGTGCTGTCCAAGGCGCAGATCCTGGCGGCGGTGTGGGAGGACAGCTTCATGGGGGACTCCAACATCGTGGAGATCTACATCTCGTACCTCCGCAAGAAGATCGACTGTTACGACCCGCCGCTCATCCACACCATCCGGCGGGTGGGCTACAGCCTCCGCGAGCCCTACCGATGAGGCTCCGGCGCCGCCTCGTCGCCACCATGATCGTGCTGGTGGCGCTGGGCGTCGCCGCCGTTGACGTCATCACCCTCACCTCGCTGCACTCCTATCTCTACGGCCGGGTGGACGCCCAGCTCAACGGCGCCTCTCGACTGCTGACCACGTTCGTGTCCCAGGCCGACGTGCGCGGCTTCACCGTGACCAGGAGCTCGGTCCAGTCGAGGGTCAGCCCCGACATCTACGTCGAGCTGCTCGACTCCGGCGGGGGAGTGGTGCTGGCCCGGCCCTCGGGTACTGCGTACCAGGTGGACCCCTCACCCCGCCTCCCCTCCCCCCTGCCGGTGCGAGCCGCCCCCGACCCCGACCTGCCCGAACGGCGGGACCAGCCGTACCACCCGCGCTCGGGGACGATCACGGTGGGCTCGACCGCTCCCGGGGGTCCGGTCTACCGGCTCCAGGCCAGCTCGCTCCCGGGTGAGACCCTGGTCGTGGCCACGCCCCTCGACTCGGTCAACGCCACCCTCCGATCACTTCGCAACATCGAGCTGGCCGTGTCGCTCGGGCTGCTGGCCGCGCTGTTCGTCCTGATGACGGTGCTCGTCCGTCTCGGTCTCCGACCGCTCGAGGACATGACCCGCCAGGCCGACGCCATCGCCGCCGGCGACCTCACCCGCCGGCTCCACCCGACCGAGGGCGAGGGCGAGGTGGCCCGGCTGGGCCGGGCCCTCAACACCATGCTGGCGCAGATCGAGATGGCCCTCGACCAGCGGGCACAGTCCGAGGAACGGCTGCGCAGCTTCCTGGCCGATGCCTCGCACGAGTTGCGGACCCCGCTGACATCCATCCGGGGCTATGCCGAGCTGCTGCGCAAGGAGGTGCTCGAGGACCGGACCAGCCGCGACCGGGCGTTGTCCCGGATCGAACAAGAAGCAGCCCGGATGGGAGCACTCGTCGGGGACCTGGCCGTCCTCGCCCGCGAAGGAGAGGGTCCCGAGCCGGCGCGGCACCGTGTCGACCTGGCCGCCGTGGCGGCCAATGCCGTGGCCGACGCCCGGGCCGTCGACGCCAGCCGTCCCATCGGGCTGGACGCCGCTGCCGCCGTGGCGGTGTCCGGGGACGACGCCCGTCTCGAGCAGCTGGTGCACAACCTGCTGGCCAACGCCCTCGTCCACACCCCGCCCGGCACGCCCGTCGACGTGCAGGTGACGGCGACGGGGACCGAGGCGGTACTCGAGGTCACCGACCGGGGCCCGGGGATGACCGCCGTACAGGCCGCCCACGTGTTCGACCGCTTCTACCGTGGCGACGCCGCCCGCCTTGACGGCGGGTCGGGGCTGGGGCTCTTCATCGTGGCCCGGCTGGCCCACACGTTCGGCGGGCGGGTCTCGGTCGACACCGATCCCGGGCACGGCTCGACCTTCCAGGTGGCGCTACCCCTTTACCATGGGACCGACAGCGAGGGCGGACGGGAGCGGCAGGATGTTGGCATCGATTGACCGGGGCTGCGGGCCCCCGGTGCTGCTCCTCCACGGCCAGCCGGGCACCGGGGCCTCATGGGCTCCGTTGACGGCCCGGCTCGAATCCGAGTTCCGGGTCCTCGCTCCGGACCGGGTCGGCTACGGGGCATCGACGGGGGAGGCCAGGGGCCTGGCCGACAACGCCGAGCTGGTGGCGGGATTCCTGCGGGACCGTCAGGCCGCCCCGGCCACCGTGGTGGCGCACAGCTGGTCGGGCGGCGCCGCTGTCTTGCTGGCCGACCGCCATCGGGACCTGGTGGAGGCCCTGGTCCTGGTCGGAGCGGCCTGTACGCCCGACAGTGTCGGTGCCCTGGACCGGTGGCTCACCCTCCCGGGGGTGGGGGAGGTCCTCACCGTCGTCGGGCTGGCCGGCATCGGTTCCGTCCTTCCCTCGGCGAGGCGGGTGGTGCTCCCGCTGGTGCCGGGCCGCCTGCGCGACCAGGTGGCCGCGGCCCTGCCCGACGTGGGCGTGATGGGGGAGGCACGGGGGGCCTTGGGACGGCCCAGACGGTCGTTCATGATCGAGCAGCGGGCCCTCCTCGACGAGCTACCCGCCGTGACCGCCGCCCTCGGTTCGCTCAGCCTCCCGGTGGCGGTGGTGTGCGGTCAGTGGGACCTGGTGGTGCCGCCGAGGGCCGCGGCCACCCTGGCCCGTGCCATTCCCGGCGCCCGGCTCACCACCGTGGCGCGAGCCGGCCACTTCGTGGCGCGGGACGATCCCGACTCCTTGGCCGACGTCATCCGGGACATCGCCCCGGCCGTGTCGGGCGGCCGCTGCGTGAGCTGATCAGCCGACGGCCTGGTGCCGCGGCGTGGGGCCGGGCACGGCGAGCCGGACCTCCGGCGCCAGGGCGTCGAAGACGGCGTTGAACTTGAGGGTGGTCTCGGCCAGTTCGGCCCGGGGGTCCGACCCGTCGACGATGCCCACGCCCGCCGCCAGCCGGGCCGTGCGGTCGCGGATGGAGACCGCACGGATCCCGAGCATCCACCGCCCGTCGCCTCGGCTGTCCAGGTAGCCCACCGGCCCGGCATAACTGCCCCGCGACTGTGGCTCGAGACGGGCGATGAGGGTGCGGGCCACCTCGGTCGGGACGCCGCCCACGGCCGGAGTGGGGTGCAGCGCCCCCACCAGCTCGAGGGCGGAGGGCGGCCGGCCACCGGTCGGCGGTCGAAGGGTGCCGGTGAGCGAGGTGCCGAGATGCACGATGTTGTGGAGGTGTACGAGATGGGGGGAGTCCGGTACCTCGAGCGTGGTGCAGAGCGGGCCCAGCCGTCCGGCGATGGCCTCGACCACCAGGCGGTGCTCGGTGGCGTCCTTCTGCGAGCGGAGGAGCTCGGCCGGGAAGGGGCTCGCGTCGGCTGCGCCCGACGGCGTCCCCGTCCCACGGGCGGCGCCCCCGCCGGACGCCCCGGCGGTTCGGTCGGTGGTCCCGGCCAGCGGGCGGCTGAGCACCCGGAGGCCCGACCGCTCGACGAGCAGCTCGGGGCTGGCCCCGACGAATTGGCCGTCGGCGTCGGGCAGGGAGAAGACGGTGCAATTGGGCTCGAGCCGGTGCCAGCGGCGCAACAGTCCGGCGATGTCGATGGTGTCGTCGGTGGTGACCTCCACCTGGCGGGCCAGGACGACCTTGGACAGCTCACCGCGGTGGATGGCGGCCAAGGCATCGTCCACCATCGCCTCGAACGAGTCTTCGGTCGAGAGAGGCATGACCCGGGGGGGCGAGGACTTTCGGTCGGAGGCGGGACCGCCATGGGGGCGGAGCCAGGCCCGGAGCCCTTCCGGGCGGGTCGGCAACCGCGAGCGATCGGCCGTCGCCACCGTCACCCATTGCCGGCCGGAAGGCTCGACGCCGAAGACGACCTCGGGGACGGTGAGGGCGGCCGGGGCCGAACGGTCGAAGGGGAGGGCGCCGAAGGCCATGACCCCGATGGCCGGTCCCACCCGGTCGTCACAGGGGACCGACGCCAGGGCGCGGGCGGCCGCCTCGAGGTCGGCCGGCACGTCGAGCCCGTGGGGGAGGGAGACGACGGCGGCGCGGCCCAGGCCCACCAGGACCCGCCCCTCGCTGACGAAGACGATGCCGTCCGATCCGGCCAGGGCGAAGGGGTCGATCGCCGGCCCGGGCTCGAGGGGCCACCGAACGGCCGCCACGTCGGCCGGCCGGTTCATCGGGTCCCCCGACGGGTGGCCGTCAGCAGCTGGCTGAGGCCGCCCGACAACGGCCGCCGGTTGACGGTGGCGAACCCCGAAACTAGGAGCATCGAGCGGAGCTCCCCGGTCGCGGGCAGGTAGGCGGTCGACTTCGGCAGGTAGCGGTAGGCGTCTGCGTCGGACACCAGGGCCCCGATCAGCGGCACCGCCCGGTGGAACCAGATGCGGTGTCCGGTGCGCAGGAGCCCGCCCTCGGGCTCGGCCACTTCGAGGAGGCTGATGCGGCCTCCCGGCCTCACCACCCGCCCGAGCTCATCGAGGACGGCACCGAGGTCCGTGAAGTTCCGCAGAGCATAGCCACAGGTCACGCCGTCCACCGAGCCGGCCACCAGGGGGAGGTGGGCCCCGTCCGCCTGGGCCAGCGGAAAGCCGGTGCCATTGGCGGTGAGCATGCCGGACGACAGGTCCATCCCGATGGGGCGGAGGCCGGTGCCGGCCAGGATGGTCAGCAGGTCTCCCGTGCCACAAGCCAGGTCGAGGACCCGGGAGCCAGCCGGCAGACCGAGGGCGCGGGCCGCCTGCCGCCGCCAACGCTGGTCGAGCCGGAAGGTCATCATGCGGTTCACCAGGTCGTAGCGGGGAGCGATGGTGTCGAACATGCTCCGTACCAACTCGGTCTTCGCCTCACCGCGGGGCAGCCCGGCCCCGGCCGATCGTTCGGCCACCTCGGCTCCGGAAACGGTTGTCGGATCGGCCGCCGTCACCGGAGGACGGCCCGATCGATGTCCGGCGCCGCGGGGGGGCCGCCACCGTCGGGCTCGGCCCCGATCCGGTCCAGCACAGCCCGCCGCTCGGCGTCGGACCCGATGCGCTCCACATGGTCCAGGGCCGCCTTGACCAGCGTGCGGGTGAAGTGGTGCCCGACCAGGGTGTTCACCGCGGGGAGGAGCTCGGCGTAGGCCTGGAGGAGCCCTGGGACGTCGGGTTCCCCGGGGTGGTCCGGACCGGAGGCGGCATCGGCCTTGGGAGACCGACCCTGGCGGAGGGGCTCCCTGACGTACGCCGAGAACATGGCCACCGCCTCGCGAGCCACCGCCTCGGTTGCCTGGTGATGGCGTCGGGCCAGGTCGAGCAGCGCCGACAGCGGGATGCCCCAGTCGAGCAGGAGCAGCCCGGCCTGGGCGGCGGCCACGTCCTCCTCGGTGTAGCGCTCGTGGGCGCCCAGCCGCCGGGGGATCAGCAGACCCTCGGCCTCGACCGCCTTGAGCAGGGCCAACGGCACCCCGGTGGCCGAGGCCAGCTCGGGCAGGGTGAGGGTCTCGCCGTGGTCGGAAATCGAGGCGGACGGGGCGTCTTCGTGCCGGGACCCGAGGTCGCTCGAGGGGTCGTCCACCCCGACCAGTTCGGCCACCAGGGCCTCGTCGGCGGCATCGAGGTCACCCGAGACCAGGCGGGCGATGGTGGCCAGGGTGAAGCCCCGCTGCTGCAGCGACCGGATGCGGTCGAGGCGTTCCCGGTGGGCGTCGCCGTACCAGGCCACGCGGCCCTCCCGGCGGGGCGGGTCGAGGAGGCCCTTGCTCTGGTAGTAGCGGATGGTGTCGACCGAGACCCCGGCCCGGGCCGACAGCTGTTCGACCCGCATCTCCATGGTGCCATTCTAGGAGTGATCGCTCGTATTGTCTGAGCAGCCCCGCCCGGGCCGGGCCCGGTGCGATCGTCCGTCCCGAGGTGGACGGGGTTGGCCGCCGGCGGGCGGCCGGCGCCGGGGGCACGGGACGCCGCCCCGGCGGTGCCGGTCCTCGCCGAAGGAGGTCGGTGGAAGTGGACCTCGGTGGAAGTAGACGTCAGCTGACGGGGACGTCAGTAGAAGTAGCGGTAGACCACCTGGGCGACACAGCTCGGTTTGGTCGAGCCCTCCGTCTCGAAGGTGAGGTCGAGGACGATCTGAACGCCCCCCGAGACGTCCTCGGCCTCGGCCACGGCCACGCCCAGCCTGAGGTTGCTGCCCACCGGGACGGGGGCCGGGAACCGGACCTTGTTGCAGCCGTAGTTGACCCCCATCGACGCCCCTTCGACGGTGAGGACCTCGCCGAGGTAGACGGGGGCCAGCGAGAGGGTGAGGTAACCGTGGGCGATGGTCGTCCCGAATGGGCCGCCGGCCGCCCGTTCGGGGTCGACGTGGATCCACTGGTGGTCGCCGGTGGCCTCGGCGAACATGTCGATCTGCTCCTGGTCGATCCGGTGCCATTCGCTGTAACCGAGGTGCTGCCCGGCCAGGTCGTGGAACTTCTCGATGCCCTTCACGGTGGTAGCCATACACCCGACTGTAGGGGAGCGAACCGCGGGCCGACCAGCCGACGGCAGGGGGACGCACCAGGTGAGGGGCTCCTTCGGCCTGAGCTCAGCACCTCCTAAGCGAAGGCCGATCGGTACGCTGGCGGCGTGGCCCTCGAGCACCACCACCGGAACCTCCAGGGCGGGGGAGCGCGCGCCGCCGTCTTCGGGGTCAGTGACGGCCTGGTCTCCAACGTGGCCCTCATCCTCGGTATGGCCGGGGCCCACGCCACGGCCGGCGCCGTGCGACTGGCCGGCCTGGCCGGCCTCATCGGTGGTGCCTTCTCGATGGCCGCCGGTGAGTACGTGTCCATGCGAGCCCAGTCCGAGCTGCTCCAACGCGAGCTCGATCTCGAGCGCCAGGCCATCCACCACGATCCCGAGGAGGAGCGAAAGGAGCTGGCTGCCATCTATGAGAGCAGGGGCCTCGACTCGGGGCTGGCCGACGAGCTGTCGGGCAAGATGATGCGGAGCCCGGAGCTGGCACTGGAGACCCACGCCCGCGAGGAGCTCGGGATCAACCCGGCGCAGACCGGGAACCCGGTGCAGGCGGCCGGCTCGTCCTTCATCGCCTTCGCCCTCGGCGCGGTGATCCCGCTCTTGCCGTGGCTGTTCACCGGCGGGACCAGCGCCACGCGGTGGTCGATGGCACTCGGTGCGGTGGCCGCCTTCGGGGTGGGTGCGGCGCTGGCCCACTTCACCGGACGATGGTGGCTCTGGTCGGCCGGCCGCCAACTGCTGATCTCGGCCGTCGCCGCCTCGGTCACCTACTCGATCGGACACGTCGTCGGTCTGGGCTAGCCGCACAGGCCGTTCTCTCGGGGCGGGAGGGCCGATGCTCAGGCCGGCTCGAGCACGGCGACGTAGGCCCGGTCGACATGGTCGTCGGCGAAGCCCAGCGACCGGTACATGGCGCGGGCCGGCCGGTTGGCGTCGTCGACGTAGAGCATCCCGGTCCGCAGTCCTCGCCCGGCCAGCCAGTCGAGGCCGGCGACGGTGAGGGCCCGTCCCCATCCGCGCCCGTGGAAGTCGGGGTCCACGGCGATGACGTAGATCTCGCCCATGGGTGGGTCGGTCCCGGCATGGACCTTGGTCCAGCACGACCCCACCAACCGACCTTCCACCTCGAACAACAGGAAGCCGGCCGGGTCGAACCACGGCTCCTTCTCGCGTGCGAGCAACCGGGAGAGATCCCAGTGACCCTGTTCGGGATGGGAGGCGAACGCCCGGTTGTTGGTGGCGAGCCAGGCCGTCTCGTCCACTCCGGGACGGAAGGGGTGGGTCGCGATGGGCGTCGGCCCGCCGGCGGGGGGGCGGGGGAGCGGCAGGGAGCAGCGCATCTGCACGAGGTCGCGCTCGACGTGGAAGGCGTGGGCCGACGCCAGGGCGTCGTCGGCGTCCGAGACCTTTGCCACCCAGAGGCGGAGGGTGCCGCCACCCCTGGCGCGCACCTCATCGATGGCCGCGGCGAGGAGGGTCTCGGCGACGGCCGCCGGCTCGTCGCAGGCTGGATCGACCACCAGTTCGACGGCGAACGCCCGCCTCGACGTGCTGCCGTCCACCTGGGCATACCCGCACAGTCCCGGCCGACCGGCCTGCCGGGCCACCACGCCGACGACGAGCTCGCCGTCCCGCCAGCCGTCACCGCCCTCGGATGCCTGTGTCAGCGTCAGGCGCTTCTGCTCGCCCAGGGCCGGATGGCCCCGCGCGTCGGAGGTCCGGTGGAGCAGCGTGGCGATCTCACGCTCGAGGGGCGGCCGGGGCGCGGTCACCACCGCCAGGTCGAGGCCCTTCATGGCAGCACGCTACCGGTAGTCTGCAACCGATGGCCCGACCCCGCTCCCCGGCCGGGCGCGCCAAGACCACGAACCGGCGACTGGCCGACTTGTTCCCCGGTACGGCCGAGGATCTCTGCGCGCTCGATCACGACGGCCCGTTCCAGCTGTTGGTGGCCACGATCCTCTCGGCCCAGTGCACCGACGAACGGGTCAACCTGACCACCCCGGCTCTCTTCGCCCGGTATCCCGACCCGCCGTCGCTGGCCGCCGCCGACCTGGCCGAGGTCGAGGCGCTGGTCCGGCCGACGGGTTTCTTCCGCGCCAAATCGGCCAGCCTGGTCGGCATGGCCACCGCCCTGGTCGATCGGTTCGGGGGCGAGGTCCCGACGGCCATGGCCGACCTGGTCACCCTGCCCGGGGTGGGCCGCAAGACGGCCAACGTGGTGCGGAGCGTGGCGTTCGGCCTCCCTGGTCTCCCGGTCGACACCCACGTGCAACGCCTGTCGCGGCGGCTCGGCCTCACGGACGAGACCGACCCCGTCAAGGTCGAGATGGTTCTCAACCGGCTGGTGCCGGCATCGCAGCGGGGTGCGTTCAGCCTGCGGCTCATCCTGCACGGCCGGGCCACGTGTCAGGCGCGTACCCCCCGATGCGGGTGTTGCGTGTTGTCCGACTTCTGCCCGTCGGCCACCGAGCGGATGCTGCCGCACGATGCGCCGCCGGACGCCGGCCCTCGCCGGGCCTCCCCGGAGCGCCCCCGCCGTCGGCGGGAGCCCTGATCCCGCGCTCTGTCTGGTGTGACGACCGTCGACCCGGAGGGGTCGCCAGGCTTCGCCGCACCGTAGTGGCGTGTGAACTGCCAGAAGTTCGCCGCCGTCAGTGGGGCGGGCGACTGGTAATGGCCTCGAAAACGTGATGTCCTAGGAGTCTCGGAACCGGTTCCCGCCAACTGGTTCCGCAGAGCGGTGTTCGGGATCCGCCGCCCGGCCCGCTCCCGCGAAGGCACCCTTCGGGGTGCCTTCGCCGCGTCCGGACGCATCGGGGGCATGGCGGGCCCGGTGCCGGGGCCGGGCACCCGGGTCACTGGCGACCCAGGGCCTTGGCCAGCCGGGCCAAGCGGCGATTGGCGGAGGTGAGGGCCCGCTCGATGGCGAACAGCTCCCTCGCCGTCTCCTCGTCCCGGGCGGCGTGGGCGGCGTCGGCATGGGCGGTGACCCGTCGGGTGAGCTCGTCGAGGGCGGTGGCGAGGGAGGACAGCTCTGCGGATGACGACGGCATCGAGCGATCATGGCATCCGGGACGGGGCACGGGGGACCGGGCGCAAGCCGAAAACCGCGGGTCGTCCGGTAGGATTGGCAGGTCATGGGTCTGCGTCGCCTCGATCTCCGCGGCTTCGACGGCCGGAGGGGCCTACAGGAGGTGCTGGCGCGCCCGGCCGGCGATTCCGAGGGGTCCTCCGGCTCGGTGGAGGCCGTACCGGTTGCGGTGACAGCCGTGCTGGCTGAGGTGCGGTGGGAGGGCGACGCCGCCGTCCGGCGGCTGACGTCACGCTTCGACGGGGTAGAGGTGGACGACCTACGGGTCGACCCCGACGAGGTGGGTGGGGCCGTCGACCGCGTCCCAGTCGAGCTCCGCCGCGCCCTCGAGGTGGCCCACGACCGCATCCTCGCCTACCACGTTCACGAATCGGGCGGTAAGGAGCCGGACGACTACCAGTCCGGTGGCATCGGGGTGCGGCACCTGGTCCGGCCCGTCGCCCGGGCGGGGTGCTACGCGCCCGGCGGTCGGGCCCGCTATCCCTCCACCGTGCTCATGTGCGCGGTGCCGGCCCGGGTGGCCGGGGTGGACCAGGTCGTGCTGTGCGTGCCCCCGGCGGCCGACGGCCGCGTGGACGACGCCTCCCTGGCCGCCGCGGCCGTGGCCGGGGTCGACGAGGTCTATCGCGTGGGAGGGGCCCAGGCCATCGCCGCCTTGGCCTTCGGCACCGAGTCGATCGCCGCGGTCGATGTCATCGTCGGACCCGGCAACCGGTACGTGGCCGAGGCGAAGCGCCAGGTGTCGGGCACCGTCGGTGTCCCCTCGGCGTTCGCCGGGCCCTCGGAGGTGGTGGTCATCGCCGGTCCCGACACCCGGCCCGAACTGGCTGCCATCGACCTCGTGGTCCAGGCCGAGCACGGCCCGGATGGGTTGGCCTGGCTGGTCACCTGGTCGGAGGCGGTGGCCGACGCGGTGGACCAGGACGTCGACCGCCTGGTCCAGGCCTCGTCACGGCGCGGTGACCTCGAGGCCACCCTCGGCACCGGTGGGTGGGTGGTGCTGGTGGACGGCCCCGAGCAGGCGTGCGCCGTGGCCAACGTGGTAGCCCCCGAGCACCTGGAGATCCTCACCGAGGATGCCGACACCCTCCTGCCGTTGATCGACTCGGCCGGCGCCGTCTTCCTCGGGCCGCTGTCGCCGGCCAGCATGGGCGACTACCTGGCCGGTCCCAACCATGTGCTGCCGACCAACCGCACCGCTCGATTCGCCAGCGCGCTGCGGGTCGACGACTTCCGGCGCCACATGCATGCCGTGACGGTGAGCCAGCCGGCGCTCGAGTCCCTGGGTCCCGCCATGGTGACCTTGGCCGAGACCGAGGGACTTCCCGCCCACGCCGAGTCGGTGAGGCTCCGATGGCGGGACTAGAGCCGATCCGGCCCGGGTTCCCGTCGGTGCGACCCGACCTCGACGCGCTGACCGGGTACCACTCGGCCCAGGCGGAGGTGGCGGTCCGCCTCAACACCAACGAGTCCCCGCTGCCGCCTCCCCCCAAGTGGTTCGACGCCTTCCGTGCCGGGCTGGCCGAGATCGACTTCAACCGGTACCCGGACCGGCACGCGGCCGACCTGCGTCGTGCCCTGGCCCGCAGCCACAACGTGCGACCCGATCAAGTGTTCTGCGCCAACGGCTCCAACGAGGTGCTGCAGCTGTTGCTGTTGGCCTATGGCGGCCCGGGGCGGACGGCGGCGCTGTTCGAGCCCACCTACTCGTTGCATCGGCACATCTCGATGGTCACCGGCACCGAGGTCGTCGCCGGCCGGCGCGGCCAGGGGTTCGCCCTCGACCTGGACGAGGTCAAGCGGGTGATCGGCGCCCACGAACCCGTGGTCACCTTCCTGTGCTCGCCCAACAACCCGACCGGCGTGGCCGACAGCCCGGACCAGATCTCGTCCGTCCTGACCATGGCCTCCGGCCTGGTGGTGGTGGACGAGGCCTACGGGCAGTTCGCTCCGAGCTCCGCCCTCGAGCTCCTGCGTCGGGGGGGTCCCGGGTCCGACCGGATGGCTGTGGTGCGCACGTTCTCCAAGACCTGGTCCCTCGCCGGCCTGCGGCTCGGCTACGTGATCGCCGACCCCGAGGTGATCGAGGCCTGCGAGATGGTGGCGCTGCCCTACCATCTCGACTCGGCCAAGCAACTGGCTGGTCGCCTGGCCCTCGAGTTCCGCGCCGAGATGGAGACCACGGTGGCCATGTTGAAGGAGGAGCGGGGCCGGATCGCCGCGGCGCTGGCCGATCTCCCGGTCGAGACATGGCCGTCGGACGCCAACTTCATCCTCTTCCGGCCGTTGACCATCGATGCCTACGAACTGTGGTCGAAGCTCCTCGACGCCTCCGTTCTCGTGCGAGACTGTTCGAGGTGGCTCGGCGTCACCGGTTGCCTGCGCGTCACCGTGGGTCTGCCGACGGAGAACAACCGCTTCCTGACCGCACTGTCCCGGAGCCTTCGATGACCATCTCGACCCCGACCGACCACCGGACCGGCTCCGGTCGTCGGACGACGAAGGAGACGGACATCGACGTCCGGCTCGACCTGGACGGGTCGGGGGTCTGCGAGGTTTCGACCGGGTTGCCGTTCTTCGACCACATGGTCGGGCAGCTGGGAAGGCACGGTGGGTTCGACCTGACGGTGGCGGCCCGCGGCGATCTCGACGTCGACGCCCACCACACGGTGGAGGACGTCGGCATCGTGGTGGGCGAGGCGCTGTCGTCCGCCCTCGGGGACAAGGCCGGCATCCGTCGTTTCGGCTCGGTCGCCATCCCCCTGGACGAGGCGCTGGTGGAGGTGGCCCTCGACCTGTCGGGGCGGCCCTACCTGGCCTACGACATCGACTTCCCGCCGGACACCAACCCGCTCGGATCGCCGCCCTTCGACCCGCAGCTGGCCGAGGAGTTCTGGCGGGCCTTCGCCACAGCCGGTGCGCTCACGCTGCACGTACGGCGGCGTTCGGGCAAGAACACCCACCACGTGCTCGAGGCGTCGTTCAAGGGGGTGGCCCGCGCCCTCCGGGATGCGGTGCGGCGCGAGGGTGGCGGCGTTCCGTCGACCAAGGGGACGCTGTGACGCCGCCCGGGCCGGCCGCCCGGGGGTGGTCCGCCATGCTCCTGCCGCGTCACCGGTCGTGATCGCCGTCCTCGACTACGGCATCGGGAACCTGCGCTCCGCCGAGAAGGCACTCCAGCATCTCGGGGCCGACGCCGAGCTCATCGCCGACCCGGACCGGGCCGCCACCGCCGACGGGATGGTCCTCCCCGGGGTCGGGGCCTTCGGCCGCTGCGCCGAAGCGCTGCGTCGCAGCGGCCTCGACCGGGTGGCCCTCTCCGCCGTCGAGCGGGGCCTGCCCTTCCTGGGCATCTGCGTGGGGTTCCAGTTGCTCTTCGAGAAGTCGGAGGAGGACCCGGGCGCGTCGGGGCTCGGCGTCCTGGAGGGCACGGTGAGGCGCCTCCCCCCGGGGGTCAAGCATCCCCAGATGCAGTGGAACCGGCTGGAGCCGGTGGCCGGCGACGGGTTCGACGGGGGGCTGCTGGCGGGGGTCCCGCCCGGGTCCTGGGTCTACTTCGTGCACTCCTTCGCGCCGGAGCAGACCGTCGACACCTCGTCCACGTGCGACTACGGGGGACCGGTGGTGGCCTCGGCCGAGCGGGGCCCGGTGTGGGGCACCCAGTTCCACCCCGAGAAGTCCGGGACGGTTGGATTGGGCATCCTGGCCCATTTTCTCGATGCCGTCGGCCCGCGGTGATGGAGCTGTACCCGGCCGTCGACATCAGGGACGGCGGAGCCGTCCGCCTGGTCCAGGGGGATTTCGGGCGTCAACAGGACTACGGGGACCCCGTGGCCCTGGCCCGCCGGTTCGAGTCCGCCGGAGCGCGCTGGCTCCACGTGGTCGACCTCGACGCCGCCCGGATCGGGGAGCCCGTCAACCGCCACGTCGTGCTCGACATCGCCGCCGGGGTCGGCATTCCGGTCCAGAGCGGCGGCGGGATCCGCTCCGACCACGATGTCGAGGAGCTTCTCGCCGGCGGCGTGGCCCGGGTCGTGCTCGGCACCGCCGCCCTGGCCGATCCGGGTCTGGCCGGGAAGCTCGCCACCGGCCGTCCCGGTCGGGTGGCTGTGGGCATCGACTACCGCGTCGGGGGAGACGGACGGACCGAGGTGGCCGTTCGCGGCTGGGAACAGGGCACGGGCCGGACGGTCGACGAGGTCCTCGCCCCGCTGGCCGGCACGGAGGTGGCCACCGTGGTGCTGACCGCCATCGACCGCGACGGCACCCTCGGCGGCCCCGACCTCGACGGGCTCGGCCGTGCTCTGGCCGGCACCGACCTCCCGGTCATCGCCTCGGGAGGGGTGGGGTCGGTGGGCCACGTCGAGGCGCTCGCCCGGCTGCGGGCACCGACCGGTGGGCCCGTGCCGGGGGCCGAGGGCCCGGCGACCCGGCGTCTGGCCGGGGTGGTCACCGGCAGGGCTCTGGTGGACGGACGGATGACCGTCGAGGAGGGAATGGCGGCGTGCGCACGGTTCGGGTGATCCCCTGCCTCGACGTCGACGCCGGCCGGGTGGTCAAGGGCGTTCGGTTCGAGGGCATCTTCGACGCCGGTGACCCGGTGGAGCTGGCGGCCCGGTACGACGCCGAGGGCGCCGACGAGCTCGTGTTCCTCGACATCACCGCCTCGTCCGACCGGCGCCGGACCATGGTGGACGTGGTCTCGCGCACGGCGGAGGTGGTCTTCATCCCCTTCACCGTGGGCGGCGGCGTCCGCTCGGTGGAGGACGCCCGGCGGCTCCTGCGCGCCGGGGCCGACAAGGTGGGAGTGAACACCGCCGCCGTCGAGCGTCCCGGGCTGGTCGCCGAGTTGGCTGGTGAATTCGGCAGCCAATGCGTGGTGGCGGCCATCGACGCCCGCCGGAGGGGTCCCGGCGACGGCGGACTCGAATGGGAGGTGGTGACCCACGGTGGGCGGACCCCGACCGGCCACGACGCGGTGGCGTGGTCCGAGCGCTGTGCCGCCCTCGGAGCCGGTGAGGTGCTGCTCACCTCCATGGACCGGGACGGGACCCGGCACGGGTACGACCTCGAGCTCATCCGGGAGGTCAGCTCTCGGTGCCCGGTGCCCCTGATCGCCTCGGGGGGCGTGGGCACACTGGAGCATCTGGTCGCCGGGGCCCGCGACGGGGCGGCGGACGCCGTCCTGGCCGCCTCCATCTTTCATCTCGGCGAGTTCACCGTGGGCGAGGCCAAGGCCCATCTGGCGGCCGCCGGCGTCGAGGTTCGGCCGGTGTGAGGCCGCCGGTCCGACCGGTGTGAGGCCGCCGGTCCTACCGGTGTGAGGCTGCCGCCCGACCGGTGTGAGGCGGCCGGGTCGAATGGCTGTCTTCCTCCCTGCGGTAGCCTTCACCTGTGGCCACCACGACCTCGGAAGCCCCGGCGAGCAGCCACAATGGCGACGGCAGCCCTGCCAAGCTGGCCATCACGGTGCTCGCCGACCGCGTCCTCGTCCAGGTGCCGCAGGTCGAGGGCGAGCGGCGCTCGCGTGCGGGGATCCTGATCCCGGCCACCGCCCAGGTGTCGCGGCGACTGGCGTGGGCCGAGGCGGTGGCGGTCGGACCCCATGTTCGTTCAGTGAAGGTCGGCGACAACGTGCTGTTCAACCCCGAGGACCGCTTCGAGGTGGAGGTCCAGGGGGACGAGTACGTCATCCTGCGGGAGCGCGACATCCACGCCGTGGCCACCACCCGCATCGACGGTGGCACCGGCCTCTACCTCTGACACTCCTCGGCCCGGCTTCGACGGTCGGGCCCGCCCATCGACGACAAGCCACCAGGGAGCACCAGCCGTGAGCACCACCGGGACGCGATTCGAGGCCACGCCGATCGACTTCACCGAGGACCAGCTGGACCAGATCGAGTACAACCGGGACGGACTGGTGGCGGCCATCGTCCAGGATGCCTCGGACCGCGCCGTCCTGATGTTCGCCTGGATGAACCCGGAGTCCCTCCGCCGGACCCTGGAGACCGGTCGGACCTGGTTCTGGAGCCGGAGCCGGCAGGAATTCTGGTGCAAGGGCGAGACGTCGGGGGACCGGCAGTACGTGCGAGCCGTGCACTACGACTGCGACGGCGACGCCCTGCTGGTGACGGTGGACCAGGACGGGGTGGGCGCCTGCCACACCGGCAACCGCAGCTGCTTCTACCGCGCCTTCGGCCGCTTCTCGGCGGAGCCATGACCCGGGCTGCCGCCGGGAATCCTTCCGGGCCGGGCACCTCGGACTTCCGCACCCTTGCCCTCAAGCACCGGGTGGTGCCGGTCTGGCGCGAGCTGGTGGCGGACACCCTGACCCCGGTGGGCGCGTACCTCCAGATGGTGGACGGAGCCGACCATTGCGGCTTCCTCCTGGAGTCGGTCGAGGGTGGCGAGCGCTGGGGCAGGTACTCGTTCGTGGGTCGCAATCCGCTGGCCACCCTCACCGCCCGGGGCAACCTGGTCTCGACCGATGGGACACTCGATCTCGACGCGGTGACCGACCACCGGGTCACCGGAGCCGGCGGGATGCTGGCCGCCCTCGAAGCCGTCCTCGAAACCTTCGACTCCCCCGACCTGCCCGACCTGCCCCCTCTTCACGGGGGGCTGGTCGGCTACCTCGGCTACGACGTGGTGCGCGAAGTGGAGCACCTGCCCCATCCGCCTCACGACGACCTCGGCCATCCCGACGCCGTGCTGGCCGTCATCGGCCAGCTGGCAGCGTTCGACCACTGGCGCCAGCGGGTGGTGCTCGTGGACAACGTGGTCATCGACCCGGGGTGGAACGACGACCAGCTCGACGCGGCCCATGCCGACGCCCTGGACCGCCTCGACCAGCTGGCCGGGGAGTGCTTCCGGCCGGTCGAGCACCGGGCCCGGGCCCTGCCGCAGATCGCCGGGCCGCCGGAGGACGTGCGCCGGACCATGTCGGACGCGCTCTTCGAGGAAGCGGTGCGGGCGGCGAAGGAGCACATCGTGGCGGGTGACGTCTTCCAGGTCGTGCTGTCGCAACGCTTCGACGTGCCGGCCCTCGGGGCCGACCCCTTCGACGTCTACCGGGTCCTCCGGCTGGTGAACCCCAGCCCCTATCTGTATTTCCTGCGGTTCCCGGAGGTGACCGTCGTCGGCGCGTCCCCCGAGCCCATGGTGCGGCTCCGCGACGCCACCGTGGTCTCACGGCCCATCGCCGGTTCGAGGCGGCGGGGGGCCACGCCCGAGGAGGACGGGCGGCTCGAGGGCGAGCTCGTCGAGGACCCGAAGGAGCTGGCCGAGCACGTCATGCTGGTCGACCTGGCCCGCAACGACGTCGGCCGGGTCGTGTCCTTCGGCACCGAGGTGGTCGACGAGCTGATGACGGTCGAGCGCTACAGCCACATCATGCACCTGACCTCCCAGGTCTCGGGCCGGTTGTCGCCGGGCAAGGGCCCCATCGACGTGTTGCGGGCGACCCTGCCGGCCGGCACCCTGTCCGGCGCCCCGAAGGTCCGGGCCATGGAGATCATCGACGACCTCGAACCGACCAAGCGGGGCGTGTACGGCGGGGTGGTCGGCTACCTCGACTTCTCCGGCAACCTCGACACGGCCATCGCCATCCGGACCATGACCGTCGGGACGGACGGGCGCGCCTCCGTCCAGGCCGGCGCAGGCATCGTGGCCGACAGCGACCCGGCGGCGGAGAACGCCGAATGCGCCGACAAGGCGGCCGCCCTGCTTGCCGCGGTGACCATGGCCCGCACCGCCACCCGATGACCGCGCCCCGTCCGTCCACCCCGGAGCCGGGCTGGGAGGGTACCCCGGAGGCCGGTCGGGACGAAGCCTCGGTGGCCGCCCAGTACACCGCGGCCCGGGAGGGGGTGGCCGTGCACCTGCTCGGGCGCGACGTCGTGTCCGTCTCGGGACCGGATGCCGGGCCGTATCTCCAGGGGCAGTGCAGCCAGGACCTTGCCGACCTCGGTCCCGGGACCACCGCCGAGTCGCTGCTGTTGAGCCCCCAGGGCAAGATCGACGCCGTGCTCCGGGTCAGCCGGTTGGAGGACGGGGACTTCGTCGTCGACACCGACCCGGGGTTCGGGCCGGCCGTGGCGGCCCGACTCGGGCGTTTCCGGCTGCGGATGCGGGTCGAGATCACTCCGGTGGACGGATGGGTGTGCGTGGCCGTCCGGGGCCCGGACGCCACCGGAGCGCTTGCCGCCCGCCCGCCGCTGGTACTGCCGGTGGACTGGCCCGGGCTGGCCGGCCTCGATCTCCTCGGACCGGCGCCGGCGGAGCTCGCCGACTGGGTGGGCCCGTCGGTGGTTGCCTGCGGGGACGAGGCCTGGGAGGCCCTGAGGATCGAGGCCGGCTGCCCGATCAGCGGGCGGGACGACGTCGAGGGCAGCATCCCGGCCGAAACGGGGCTGGTCGACCGCACAGTCTCGTTCACCAAGGGGTGCTACACCGGCCAGGAGCTCGTGGCCAGACTGGACTCCCGGGGCTCGAAGGTCGCCCGCCGTCTGTGCGGTGTGGTCGTCGACGACACCGTCGGAGGGCATGGGGGCCACGACCTGCCGCCGTCCGGAGCGACCGTGATGACCGCCGACGGCGAACAGGAGGCGGGACGGCTCTCGTCGGTGGCGTGGTCACCCGGGCTCGGGTCGGGCGTGGCCCTGGCCATGGTGCACCGCCGGGTCGAGGCTCCCGGACCGGTTCTGGTCCGCTGGGGCGCAGCCGGCCACGACCAGGCTCGTCCCGCCGAGGTGCGACCGCTCCCGCTGTTGGCCTGACGGTCCCGCGGCTGGCCTGACGGCGGTCGGCGGCGATGACCGGGCCCCGCAGCCTTTGGCCGGAGCGGGGTGCTAGACCTTCCCTCTGACCGGTAGGAGGGTGGCTGGATCCATGGCCGACGAGGACATGACGGCTGACACCGTGAGCACGGGGGGCCACGCCGCTGGTCCGGCCGGGTCGTCCGGCCCGGACGGCCCGGCCGGCCCGGTCGGGATGGAGCCCGAGCACATCACCACCTCCACCCGCGACCCCAACGAGATGGCCGAGCACCTCCGGGGATGGTTCGCCGAGCGGGTCGGACGGGACAGCTCACCGTCGATCGCCGAGGTGTCCAGCCCCCAGGGCAACGGGATGTCCTCGGAGACCCTCCTGTTCACCGCCCGCTGGGACGAGGCGGGAAGCCCCGTGGAACACAGGTTGGTGGCCCGCATCGAGCCGCCGGCCACCGACTACCCGGTGTTCACCACCTACGACCTCGACATGCAGTTCCGGGTGATGCGTCAGGTGCGCGCCGAGACCGAGGTGCCGGTACCCGAGACGTACTGGTACGAGCCCGATCCGGGCGTGCTCGGCGGGCCCTTCTTCGTCATGGAGCGGATCGACGGCCTGGTGCCCCCCGACGTCCTGCCCTACACGTTCGGCGACAATTGGGTGTTCGACGCCGATCCCGCCGACCGACGCGCCATGCAGGAGTCGGCCGTCGAGGCCCTAGCTGGGATCCACGCCATCACCCCGGACCGGTACGACCTCGGGTACCTCCAGCTGGAGCAACCCGGCGCCACCCCCCTCGAGCGTTGCCTCAGCCATTGGCGGGGCTACCACGACTGGGTGGTCGAGGACCGACCTTCCCCGCTGCTGGCCGAGTGCTTCGCCTGGCTCGAGGAACACCTCCCCGCCGACGTGGGGGCCGACGCCCTCTCGTGGGGCGACGGCCGCATCGGCAACATGATGTTCCGCGACCACCGTGTGGTGGCCGTCCTCGACTGGGAGATGGCGGCGGTGGCTCCGCCCGAGGTCGACATCGGGTGGATGTGCTATCTCCATCTCTTCTTCCAGGACCTGGCGGTGCAGATGGGTGCACCGGGCCTTCCCGACATGTTCCGGCCGGCCGACGTGGCCTCCTCCTACGCCGTTCACTCGGGCCGTTCCCCCGGCGACCTCACCTGGCACATCGCCTTCGCCGCCATGCGCCACGGCGTCATCATGCGCCGTGTCACCGAGCGGTCGATCCATTTCGGCGAGGCCGAGCCCCCCGACGACATCGACGACCTGATCATCCATCGCGACTCGCTGCGGTCGATGCTCGACGGCGCCTACTGGGCCGGCATCGGCCTCTAGCCGGCATCGGGCTCCAGCCGGCGCCGGGCCGGAGCTCAGACGCCGAGGCTTCCCTTGGCGGCCCTCTCGAACAGGCGGAAGGGCAGGAGCCGCTTGCCCATGATCCCCACCCTCTCGTCGAGGCGGCCGACCGACACCCGTCGCGGCGGCCGCCGGGCGCCGAGCACCCGCTGCACCACCGCCGCCACCCGATCGGGGTGCACGCCGTTGGCCTCATCCTCGGCCATGGTGCCGATCGCCTTGGTCACGGCGGACGCGTAGGCGGCGCCGTCGGGGGACGGGACCTGGCGGCGTCGGTCGGTGAACTCGGTGGCCACGTTGCCCGGCTCGACCAGGGTGACCTGGATGCCGAACGGCGCCACCTCGTACGCCAGCGCTTCGGCGCAGCCCTCGAGCGCGAACTTGCTGGCGCAGTAGAACGCCTGGAACGGGAGCCCGACGATCCCGCCGATCGAGCTCATGAGCACGAGCCGGCCGCGGTGCTGGCCGCGCATGATCGGCAGGGCATGCCGGACCACCCGGACGACGCCCCAGAAATTGGTCTCGAGCTGGGCCCGGGCGTCGGCCATCGGGGTGTCCTCCACCGAGCCGGCCAGCCCCCAGCCGGCGCAGGCCACCACGGCGTCGAGGCGATGGTGGTGTCCGAGAACGGAGGCCATGCCCGAGGCCACCGAGCGGTCGTCGTCCACGTCCATGATCACCGGGTGCCATCCTCCCGTCGCACCCTCCTCCGGCCGGCCCGGGCCCCGGGGCGAGCCGCGGCGGGAGGCACCGAGCACGGTCCAGCCCTCCTGGTGCATGAGGTCGGCACATGCCCGGCCGATGCCGGCGGACGCCCCGGTGACGAGGAGGACGTCATCCATGGGGCGCCATCCTCACCCCGCCGACGGCTTCCCGCTGAGCGAGGTGCGGTCGTCGGGCGCCGGCGGGAGGGCGCCCACGTTCGCGAGGGGCAGGGCCGGTGCCGGGGGCCGGCCCCGCAGCCAGACCACCATGCGGGTGCCCCTCCCGCCGGGCCCTGGCGACTCGGCCCGCACCGTCGCCCCCATGGCCGCCGACAGTTCGGCGACGATGGCGAGTCCCAGCCCCGACCCGACCCGCCTCCCGCTGACCCGGTCCGACACGAAATGGCGCTCGAAGACCCGTGACAGCTGGTCGGCGGGGATGCCGGGCCCGTCGTCGGCGACCCAGACCACGGGCGAGCCGGCTACGACGCCGGCGCCCACGTCGATGCGGCGCTCGGCGAACGAGGAGGCGTTCTCCACCAGATTGGCGACGATCTGGCCCAGTCGGTCCGGGTCGGCCTCCACCCAGAGCGGCTGGTCGGAGCCGGGGGCCAGCGCCAGTTCCAGACCGAGCTCCCGGGCGCGGGGACGGAAGCCGTCGACCACCTGGCCGACCACGGCGGCCACGTCGACCGTCCCCAACTCGAGGGAGAACCGGTCGGCGTCCAACCGGGCCAGGTCGAGCAGGTCCTGCACGAGCCGCTCCAGCCGTCCGGCCTCGGCGCCGATGACGGCGGCCGCCGCGCCGGGATCGTCCGTGGCGCCGTCGATGATGGCGTCGGCGTAGCCGCGTATCGAGGTCAGCGGGGTGCGCAGCTCGTGGGAGACGCTGAGGATGAACTGGCGCTCCTGGTCGCGCGCCCGGACCAGGTTGGCGCCCATGGTGTTGATCGACTCGGCCAACTGGGCGAACTCGGGGTCGTCGTGCGGGCCTACCGGCACCGTGGCGTCGAGGTCCCCCGAGGCGATCTGGCGGGTGGTCTGCACCGCCGCCACCAGGGGGCGGGTCAGCCGGCGGGCCAGCCCGGCGGCGACCAGGGCGGCGATGACCAGCACGATGGCCCCGACCAGGGCGAAGTAGCGCAGGCCATTGACCGGGTTGTGGATCTGCCGGGTGATCACCAGCACCGGGACGAAGCCCTTGGCCCGGTTCAGCGGGGTGGGCACGGCCGTGTAGCCCAACAGGCCGGCGGTATGCCCCGAGGTCTGCCGCCCCTGCTGGAGGCGGGGGACGTCGAGATCGGACGCGGTGACCCCGGCCGGGAGTGGGCCTCGGATCGTGCCGTTGGGGTAGAGCGCCACCACGTCGATGCCGGCGAAGGCCCCGGCGTCGGAGATCACACGGAGCTCGCGTTTGAACTGGGGCCGGGTGATGTTCGGGTCGCTGGAGATGGCCCGCGAGCTGGCCAGCGCCTGTCCGGCCAGCTCGCTGTTGGGCCGTGGTCACCGCCGAGCGGCGGATGAAGTAGAAGCCGCCGACGGAGGTCACCACTAGGGTCACCGCCACGAGCACCATGATGGCGAGGGTGATCCGGCGTCTCATCCCAGCCGGTAGCCCACACCCCACACGGTGGCCAGGGGCAGGTCGTCCCCGAGCTTCCGGCGGAGCTGTCGGACGTGGACGTCGACCGTCCGTTCGTCGCCGTACCAGTCGTCGCCCCACACCCCGTTGAGGAGCTGGCGTCGTGACAGGGCCAGACCGCGGTTGCCGGCCAGGAAGGCCAGCAGGTCGAACTCGCGGGTGGCGAGGGGCACCACCGTGCCCCGCCGGCTGACCTCGCGCCGGCCGGTGTCGATGGAGATGCCGTCGAGCTCCATGACCGCCGGCGCCAGGGAGCCATCGGCCGGCGTGGTGCGCCTCAGGATGGCGTGCACCCGGGCCACCAGCTCGCGGGCCGAGAAGGGCTTGGTCACGTAGTCGTCGGCCCCGAGCTCGAGGCCGAGGACCCGGTCGACCTCGTCGTCGCGGGCGCTGAGGATGAGGACCGGGATGGCCTCGCCCGCCAGGGCGCGGTCCGGGTTGGGCCCGCGCCGGGTCAGGGACTCGTGGCGGAGGCGGCGGCAGACGTCGAACCCATCGAGGTCCCCCGGCAGCCCGATGTCCACGATGACCAGCTTCGGGCGCTCCCGCTCCACCAGGTCCAGCCCGGCCTCCCCGGTGTCGGCCTGGAGGACCCGGAAACCGTCCCGCCGCAGGTACATGGCGACCAGGTCCGAGATGTGGTGGTCGTCCTCGATCACCACCAGTGTCTCCTCACCGCCCATGGGCACCAGCCTGCCACCGCTCCACCCGATGCGTCCGGCAAGGTTAGGGAAGTGTGAGCCGGCCACCGGCTGCACGCCCGATCGGCAGGCGACGCGGCGTGTCCGGGCCGCCCACCCCAGGCCGACGGCCGCCGGTCACAAGGCCGGCTGCCGGACCATCGTTGGTAGCATCGATCAGCCATGGCCGCCTACCTCGAGACGATTCTCGCCGCCCACCGGGCGCAGGCCGCCCTCGACGGGCGCCACTTGGAGGCCGGCCTCGAAGAAGCGGGGCGGGCCGGTCCGACCCGCTCCTTCATCGGCGCCATCCGGGCGGTGGGCGGGACGGGGATGGCGGTGATCTCGGAGATCAAGCGCCGTTCGCCCTCCAAGGGCGACCTCGACCCCGGGCTCGACCCGGCCCGGGTGGCCGCCGACTACGAGGCCGGGGGCGCCACCTGCCTGTCGGTGCTCACCGATGCCGCCTTCTTCGGCGCCCGGCCCGGCGACCTCGCCGCGGCCCGGGACGCCTGCTCGCTGCCCGTCCTGCGCAAGGACTTCACCGTCGGTGGCCTCGACGTGTGCGACGCCCGAGCCATGGGAGCTGACGCCGTCCTGCTCATCGTGGCCGCCTTGGGCGATCCCGAGCTCGAGTCGCTGCTCGGCCTGTCGCGGCGGCTCTCGATGGCCGCCCTGGTCGAGGTCCACGACGCCGACGAGCTGAAGCGGGCGGTCGGGGCCGGCGCCGACCTCATCGGCGTCAACCAGCGCGACCTCCGGACCTTCGAGGTCGACCACCGCCGGGCGCTCGACCTGGGTGGGGCCATCCCCCCCGGGGTCGTCGCCGTGGCCGAGTCGGGCATCGGGGACCACCAGGACGTCCGGCGTCTGGCGGAGGCCGGCTACCACGCCGTCCTGGTGGGGGAGAGCCTGCTGCGCTCGCCCGACCGCCGGTCGGCCGTGGCCGAGCTGCTCGGGGCCTGACGTGATCGCCTTCGACGGCGTCGGCCAGGAGAACGGGATCTTCGTCAAGATCTGCGGGATCACCTCCGAAGCCGACGCACTCCTGGCGGTGGGCATGGGTGCCTCGGCTGTCGGGTTCGTCTTCGCCCCGTCCCCCCGGCAGATGTCCGCCGGGGCGGTGTCCGACATCGTGAAGCGGCTTCCCCACGAGACGGTGACCGTCGGCGTGTTCCGGGACGAGGCGCCCCAGCGGGTGGTGGAGATCGCCAACCAGATCGGCCTGACCGCCGTGCAGCTCCACGGGCTCGAGTCGGTGGAGGACACCCGCTGGGTGGCCAGCAGGGCACGCTGGACGATCAAGGCCTTTCCGGCCGGGCACCGCAACATCGGGCGGTTCGCCGAGTACCGGGCCGAGCTGCTGCTCATCGACGGGTCGAGCCCCGGCTCGGGAGAGCTGTTCGACTGGCGCCTGGCGGAGGGGGTGGCCGACCCGCGTCGTCTCATCGTGTCGGGGGGCCTCCGCCCCGACAACGTGGAGGCGGCCATCACCCATCTCCACCCGTGGGGCGTGGACGTGGCCAGTGGGGTCGAGGCCTCGCCGGGGGTCAAGGACCCGGTGAGGCTGCGCGAGTTCATCACCGCCGCCCACCGCGCCGCCCGGGCCGTGGCCGCCGCCTCGGGCGAGGGGTCCGGGACGTCCTACCCCGCCGGGGAGGGTACCGAGGGCGACGGCCCGCCCGAGCCCTTCGACTGGCAGGACGAGCTGTGACACCGGCCATCATGGGCGACCCCGGCCCGAGCGGCCGGTTCGGCCGCTTCGGCGGCCGGTACGTCCCCGAGTCGCTGGTGCCGGCCTGCATGGAGCTCGAGGCGGCCTTCCGCTCCGCCTGGTCGGACCAGGACTTCCGGGCCGAGCTCGACGGCCTCCTGCGCGGCTACGGCGGCCGGCCCACACCGGTGACCGAGTGCACCCGTCTGTCCGAGGAGCTCGGGGTACGGGTGCTGCTCAAGCGGGAGGACCTGGCCCACACCGGCTCGCACAAGCTCAACAACGTGGTCGGGCAGGGCCTGCTCGCCCGCCGCATGGGGAAGGGCCGGCTGATCGCCGAGACCGGTGCCGGGCAGCACGGCGTGGCCACGGCCACGGCGGCCGCCCTGTTCGGGATGGAGTGCATCGTCTACATGGGCGAGGTCGACACCCACCGCCAGGAGCTCAACGTCTTCCGCATGGAGCTGCTCGGTGCCGAGGTGCGGCCCGTGCTCACCGGCAGCCGCACCCTGAAGGACGCCGTCAACGAGGCCCTGCGGGCCTGGGTGGCATCGGTGGACGACACCCACTACTGCATCGGGTCGGTCATGGGCCCCCACCCGTATCCGTGGATGGTCCGCGAGTTCCAACGGGTCATCGGGGACGAGGCGCGCCAGCAGTGCCGGGCCCTCCTCGGCGGCAGTGATCCCGACGTGGTGGTGGCCTGTGCCGGTGGCGGGTCGAACGCCGCCGGCATCTTCGCCGGCTTCGCCGACGCCACCTCGTCGGCCCTGGTGGCGGTCGAGGCCGCCGGGGGGGCGGCCATGACCACGGGCATCCCCGGCGTGCTGCACGGGATGAGGAGCGCGCTCATGCAGGACGAGGAGGGCCAGATCCTCGAGGCCCATTCCATCTCGGCCGGACTCGACTATCCCGGCATCGGTCCCGAGCACGCCCACCTGGCCGAGCTGGGGCGGGCCCGGTACGAGTCCGCCGACGACCACCATGTGCTGGAGGCGTTCAGGGCGCTGGCCCGTCTGGAGGGGATCATCCCGGCCCTGGAGTCGGCCCACGGCATCGCCTGGGTCATGGCCCGGGCCGGCCACGACGACCTGCCCGCCGGCTCGACCGTGCTGGTCAACCTGTCGGGGCGGGGGGACAAGGACGTGGCCCAGGTGCGCGACCTGCTGCGGTCGTGACGGCCGAGGCCCGTGCCCCGGCTCCACCCCGCCTGCCGGAGGGCCGGCTGGCCTCGACGCTCGCCGCCGGGCGTGCCGCCGGTCGCAAACTGCTGGTGCCCTATGTGACCGGTGGCGTCGACGCCGAGTGGTTGCTCACCGTCGAGGCCGTGGCCGACGCCGGGGCCGACGCCATCGAAATCGGCATCCCTTTCTCCGACCCGATGATCGACGGAGCCGTCGTCCAGGAGGCGTCCCTCCGGGCGCTCGAGCGCCACACCACGCCCCATGGCATCCTGGCCGACCTCAGCCGGATCGACGTCGGCGTCCCCCTCGTGGTGATGAGCTACTACAACGTCATCGACCGGGGCGGCCACGATCGCATGGCCGGGTTGATGGCCGAGGCCGGGGTGACCGGTGCCATCGTGCCCGACCTGGCCCTCGAGGAGCTGGGTCCCTGGGCCGAGGCCGCCGACCGGGCCGGGGTGGCCACGGTCCTGCTGGTGGCCCCCTCGACCCCCGGCGACCGCATCCGGGCCATCTGCGCCCGCTCCCGGGGCTTCGTCTATGCCGTCGCCCGCATGGGCGTGACCGGTGAGCAGTCGGTGCTGGCCGACACGGCGCGCCAGGTCGCCGAACGGACCAAGGGGGCGACCGGGCTACCGGTGTGCGTAGGCATCGGGGTGTCCACCCCCGAGCAGGCTGTGGCCGTCTGCGAGGTGGCCGACGGGGTGGTGGTGGGCTCGGCCCTGATGCGCCGACTGCTCGAGGGCGCCGGCCCGGAGGGGGCGGCCTCCTTCGTCTCCTCGCTGCGTCGAGCGCTCGACGCCGGGTGAGCGGCCTGCCCGGGGAGCGGTCCCTGCGCCGTCAGGCTCGCTCGGGGCGCAGCAGACGGTACAGGGCCCGGAAGAAGGGCCGGCGCCGTCGGCCGGCATTGCGCTGCTCCAGCCGCCGACGGATGAGCTCGCGCCGCTCCTGGAGGTCCTGGAACGTGATGGGATCGGTCTCGTCGGGAAACCCCAGGGCCGCCCGGTAGCCGTCGAGGTCGATCGGCGTGCGGGCCAGCTCGAGGCCGACGTCCCGGGCGATCTGCTCGCCGTGGTGCTCGTTGAAGTAGGTGACCACAGCCAGGATCTCGCCCAGGATGTCCACGTCGGGGGCCATCGTCGCCATCGCACCGTTGAGGAAGAGGATGTCCTTGACGAACAGCATGAGCTCCTTGGGCAGCCGCGCCCCGTAACCCAGCAGGGCCTTGGTCACCTCGCGCAGCTCGTCCACCATCTCGTCGGCCGAAAGGGTGGAGGGGTCGATGGCCGGGCGGTCGAGGCCGAGGTCTCGGATGACCGACTCCACATCCGAGTCGGGCGGGAGGGCCCCGAGGTCGCGGAGGGCCTCGACCTGCACCGTGATGTTGTTGGAGGTGGCACCCATCTGCAGGCGGAGGAAGGCCAGGCGCTTGCGCTGGTCGAGGCGGCCGGTGATGCCGAAGTCGAGCAGGGCCACGGTGGCGTCCGGCTGGACCAGCAGGTTCCCCCCGTGGAGGTCTCCGTGGAACACCCCGTAGAGCAGGGCACCCTCGAGGAAGGCGATGAGGCTGGTACGCAGCACGCCGGCGGTGTCGATGCCGGCGGCCCGCATGCCGGCGGCGTTGCCCCACTTGAAGCCGTGCAGGTGCTCCATCACCAGGACCCGCCGGGTGACGAGGTCGGGATGGGGCCGGGGCACCACGATGGATCGCTGGTCGATGGTGGCGAACACGGCGGCGATGTCGAGCATGTTCTGGGCCTCGAGCCGGAAGTCGAGCTCCTCGACGATGGTCTCGGCGAACAGATCGACCAGCGCCGGGGGATTGGTCAGGGCGGCCACCGGGATCCTCCCCACGAGGATCGGGGCGATGAAGGACATGGCGGCCAGGTCCAGGCGCACCAGCGAGGCCACGTTGCGACGTTGCACCTTGACCACCACCCGTTCCCCGCTCCGCAGGGTGGCGGCGTGGACCTGGGCGATGGAGGCCGAGGCGATGGGGCGCGAGTCGAAGGAGACGAACACCTCGCCGAGGGGCCGCCCGAGGTCCTCCTCGAGCGTCCGCCGCACCACCGGGAACGGCTCGGGTGGCACCCGGTCGCGCAGCAGCCGGAACTCCTCGACCAGTTCCTCGGGGAAGATCCCCTCGCCGGCGGAGATGATCTGGCCGAGCTTGATGTAGGTCGGCCCGAGGCGCTCGAACGCAGGCCGCAGCCTCCGGGACAGCCCCGCCCGTGAAGCGGCGGTGCCGCGCTCGCGCAGGCCCCAGGCCAGCAGCGCCCAGCCCAGCCGCCAGCTGACCGATGCCACCCGGGCGCCGGGGGGGAGGCGACGGGGGCGGACCAGGTCCCGGGCCAGGCCGGCCGCCTCGTCGCGCAGGGCGTCGATCTCCCCGCCGGACTCGGCCGGGAATCGCCAGCCCATCTGGTCCGGCTGCACGGTCCACGGACCATGGGGGGTGAAGGCGCCGATGGCCAGGTCGGGCCGACCCGACTCCTCGGCGCGGCCGGGGTGGTGGCCGTCGGTGCCGCGCCCGGATCGGTCCAGTTGGTCAACCATGGGACTACAACGGTAGGGGGTGGGGGAGGCCGTCCGTGCGGCGGCCCCGTTGCCGGGTCCGTGCGGCCTCCCCGTTGCCGGGTCCGTGCCTGGGCCCGTTGCCCCGTCCGTGCCGCGGCCCGTTGCCTGGTCAGCCGCCCCCGTCGCCATGGTCATCGGTGTCGCCGAGGTCGTGCTCGAAGGCGGTGGCCCGCTCGTACCGGCCGTAGCTGGGGATCTGACGGTAGCCCCGGCGTTCGTAGAGCGAGGAGGCTTCGGGCTGGGCCCAGCCCGTCTCGAGCCGGAGGGTGGAGTAGCCGAGCTCCCGGGCGGTCGTCTCCAGGGCGTCGAGGACGGCGGATGCGTACCCTCGTCTGCGACGGTCGGGTGCGGTCCACATCCGCTTGACCTCACACGACTGCGCCGAGAACCTCCGAAGGGCTCCACCGGCCACGGTCTCGCCTTCCTCGAGGAGGACCAGGAAGGCTCCGTCCGGCGGCTCGAACTCGTGGGCGGCGACGGAGGTCAGCTCGTCGCCGGGGCCGTACCGTCGGTGGTACTCCTCGGACAGGCCGCGGAGGAGGGGAGCGGCCTCGGGGTCATCCGGGCGGACCCGACGCAGCTCCATCGTTCGGCACCGAAGCCGCGCGCCACCCGGTCAGTTCGGCGGGGTGACGACCAGGCAGCCGTTGTGTCCGCCGAAGCCGAACGAATTGGACAGGACCGGGGCGGGCTCCCACCGGCGTCCCTGGCCGGCCACCACGTCGAGGTGGATCTCCGGATCGGGCTGCTCGTAGCCGGCCGTCGGGGGGATCAGGGCGTGCTCGATGCTCAACAGGACGGCGACGGCTTCGATGGCACCACAGGCACCGAGCCCGTGCCCGGTGATCCCCTTGTTCGACGTCACCGGAGGAGGCGATGAGCCGAACACCTTGGCGATGGCGTCCGACTCGGCGATGTCGTTGAGGGGTGTCGACGTGCCGTGGGCGTTGATGTGGCCCACCTGGTCGGGCCGGATGCCGGCGTCCTCCATGGCCAGGCTCATGCAGGCGGCGGCGCCGGACCCCCCGGGGATGGGGGCGGTGATGTGGTGGGCGTCGGCGGTGCTGGCCGAGCCGGCGATCTCGCCGTAGATGTGCGCTCCCCGTGCCGTGGCGTGCTCCCAGGACTCGAGGACGAGCGCACCCGCCCCCTCGGTCATCACGAACCCATCGCGCCGGATGTCGAACGGTCGCGAGCAGCCCGAGGTGGACAGCGCCGTCATGTTGCCGAAGGCGGCCATGGCCACCGGGGTCATCCCCGCCTCGGCCGCGCCGCCGATGGCCACGTCGCAACGGCCCGACGCCACCAGACGCGCCGCGTGCCCGATGCTGTGGGCACCGGCGGCACAGGCGGTGGTGACGGTCTCGGACGGACCGTGCCAGCCCATGCGGATGGAGACCGCCGCCGCACCGGCGTTCGACATCATCATCGGGACGAGACGGGGCGACACCCGCCGAGGTCCTTTCTCGCCGAAGACCTTGATCTGCTCCTCGAGGGACTCGAGGCCACCCACGCCGGTGCCGATGACGACCCCCGAACGACCGGGGTCGGCACCGACCTCTCCGGCGTCCTCCAGGGCCATGGTGGCCACTGCCACGCTGAACTGGGCGAAGCGGTCCACCTGCCTGGCCTCCTTGGCCGTGAACCAGCGCTCCGGGTCGAAGTCCCGGACGCGCCGCTCGACCTCGGGCGGGTCCCCGAGAAGCCCGGACCACAGCGACTCGCACCCGACGCCACAGCAGGAGACGACCCCCATGCCGGTGACCGCCACCCGGCGGCCGGCGATCGGGCCCTGCGGGCCGGTGGCGAGCAGCATCAGAGCTTGGCGGTGATCAGGTCGAATGCCTGCCCGATGGTCTCGATCCCCTCGAGCTCGGTCTCCTCGACCGACACGTCGAAGGTCTCCTCCAGGGCCATGACCAGCTCGACCAGGTCGAGGCTGTCGGCTTCGAGGTCCTCGGTGAACCTGGCCTCCTTGGTCACCTTGTCCTCGGGAACCTGGAGCACCTCGACGGCGCACTCCTTGAACTTCTCGAAGGCCTGGTCGTTGTCCACACTCGCTCCTTTGTCGGGATTGGTCTGCCGGTGATGGTCGTCCGCCGGGCCCGAATTGGCAAATTCCCGCGCCCGGTTGCCCGTGTCCGCCGGAGGTCTGCTTCTACCAGCCCATGGCCAGGCCACCGTCGACCGGCAGTACCGTGCCGGTGATGTAGCCGGCACCGGACGATGTCAAGAACCCCACCGCCTCGGCGACCTCGTCGGGCCGGGCCACACGCCCGAGCGGCACCTGGGCGGCGAACTCCGTTCTCCGTTCCTCTCCGAGTGCCTCGAGCATATTCGTTTCGACCAGCCCGGGGGCGACCACGTTGACGGTGATCGACCGGCTGGCCACCTCGCGCGCCATCGACCGGGCCATGCCGACCAGGCCGGCCTTGGAGGCCGCATAGTTCGCCTGGCCGGCGGATCCGATGAACGCCCCGACGGAGGAGATGAACACGACCCGGCCGCGGTGGAGGCGGATCATCTTGGCCAGCGCCCTCCTGGCCACGTGGAAGGCACCGGTGAGGTTGGTGTCGAGGACCTCCGACCAGGCATCGTCGTTCATGCGCAGGACCAGGGTGTCGCGGGTGATGCCGGCGTTGGCCACCAGGATCTCGACCGGTCCCCAGGCCTCCTCGACGGCGGCGAAGGCCGCATCGACCTGGGCGACGTCCCTGACGTCGCAGGCCAGGGCCAGCACCCGGCCGGCGTCACCGTCGTCGGGCTTGAGGTCGGTCTGGCCCGATCGCGAGGTCACCGCCACCCGGTCCCCCCGGGCCAGGAACCACTCGGCGCAGGCCTGGCCGATTCCCCGCGAGCCTCCGGTGACCAGGACCACCCGGGCCGGCCGCGCTGCGCCTTGCTCTGAAGCCTCGGCGGTCACAGCGCACTAGCCTCGGCGGTCACGGCACGCTCCCCGGCGTCCGGATCCAGGCCACCGGCTGGCCCTCGGCCACCCGCTCGCCGCGCACGGCCAGCCAGCGGACCAGGATGCCCTCGAAGGGAGTGCGCACGTCGTTGGGGCCGACCGTGCCCACCCGGTCGCCGACGTCGAGCCGAGAGCCGGGCTCGGCCCCGTTGCCGCTGCCCGGGGCGGCGGTGGCCTCGGCCAGGGCGGTGCTCTCCAGGGCGGCCAGATCCACATTGGGCTCGAACACACCAGGAGCAGGGCTCACGATGACCCGCTCGGACGTGTAGAGATGCTCGCCCTGGTGGGCGGGGGCCGACGCCGTCCACTCGTCGGTCCCGGCCACCGTGTCCATCAGCTTGTCGAGGTCATCGGGGACCGCCACGGTCACCCCCCGCACGTCGGGCACCGTGCGCCGGACCATGCCGGTGAGCACCCCGCCGGGCCCGAGCTCGGCCAGGACGGTCACGCCCCGCCCGCCGAGGGCCTCGAGGGACTGCCGCCACCGCACCGGGCTGCACAGCTGGGCCGAGAGCAGTCCGGGCCACTCGCCCGGGTCGGTGTGGACCCGGGCGTCGACGTTGGCCACCACCGGGACCTCCGGCGAGTGGAACTCGACCTCGTCGAGGGTGGAGCGCAGCCGGGCCCGGGCGGGGAGCATCAGCTGGGTGTGGAAGGCCCCCGACACCGGGATGGGGAGGACCTTGCGGGCGCCCAGCTCGCGTGCCCGTTCCGTGGCGGCGGACACGCCCGCCTCGGTGCCGGCGATGACCACCTGTCCTGGGGCGTTGTAGTTGGCCACCCACACCTCCTCCTCGGCCCGCTGGCAGGCGGCCTCGGCATCGTCGTCACCGATGCCGATGAGTGCCGCCATGGTTCCCGGGCGCTCGTCGGCGGCGGCCTGCATGGCGTCGCCCCGCTCGATGACCAGTCGGGTCCCGTCCGAGAGCGAGAGGGAGCCGGAGGCCACCAACGCGGTGTACTCGCCCAGGCTGTGGCCGGCGCACGCCGCCGGGAAGAGCCCGAGCCGCTCCACCGCGTCCAGCACGACCAGGCTCATCACGAAGGTGGCCAACTGGGCGTTGGCCGTACGGGTGAGCTCGTCCATCGGTGCCTCGAGCAGGAGGGACGTGAGGTCACGCCGGGCGATGTCCGACGCCTCGGCCGCCACCTCCCATGAGGGGTGCTCGACCCAGGCATGACCCATCCCCGATCGCTGCGATCCCTGCCCGGGGAAGGTGAAGGACAGCACCGGCCGACTCCTCTCGACTGCTCTGGTGGCGTAGCGACCGCCGTGGCCGACAAGTGTGGCACGGCGGTGACGGCGGCCGTGATTACCTGCGGGTCAGCGCGCCGTGGTGCGGGCCACCCTTGGCGCCGTCCCCTCGGTGGTGGTGGCTGCGTACATCGATGCCCTACCCGACCCTCCGCCGACCGGTTGCCGCCTGCCGACCTGGCGGGCCACCGGGCGCGTGGCCGCCCCGGCCGGCTCTCCGATGCCGGCCCGGGGACGAGCGCCCTCTCTCATGGGTTGTCACAGCCTCCTGTGATGATTCATCCATGACACCGGCGAGGACGGCGAGGACGGCCGCTCCGGGTGGGACGGCCGCTCCGGGTGGGACGGCCGCTCCGGGTGGGCCCGGGCTCGGGGCCCGGCTGGACCAGGCCGTCGCCCTGGTGGGCTCGGTGGTCGACGAGGTCGACCCCGACCGGCTGTCGGGGGCCGACGCCACCACCTGTTACCGGGCCGTCGCCCGCCTCGAGCGGCTGGTGCTGGCGGGCAAGGCCCTCCTCGCCCCCCGGGTCGAGGCCTCGGGGGTGTGGCGGGAGTCGGGCCACCGGGACGCCGCCTCCCTGCTCGCCTCGCTGGAGGGGGTCTCGACCGGCCAGGCCCGGGACACCCTCGCCGTCGGCCACCGGCTCGGGGAGCTGCCCGGCACCGAGGCGGCCGTCCGCCGGGGGGAGCTGTCGGGCCCGAAGGTGCGGGCCCTCACCGGGGCCGGGGTGGTCGACCCCGCCCGGGAGGCCGACCTGCTGGCCGGGGCGGAGTCCGAGCCGCTCGCCCTGGTCCGAGAGCGCTGCCTGCGGGCCCGGGCCGACCGGGCCGGGGCCGACCCGGCCGCCGCCGTCCGGGCCATCCACGCCGGGCGCCACTTCTCGTCGTGGACCGATGCCGAGGGGGCCTTCTGCTACGAGGGGCGGGACACCGCCGACCGGGGGGCGAGGCTGCTCGCCCACCTCGGCCCGGTGGCCGAGGGCCTGCGCCGGGCCCGGCACCGGCCCGGGGAGGCCGGGGAGCCCGAGCGGGCCCTGCGGGCCGACGCCCTCTTCGCCCTGGTGACCCGGGGCCCGGATCCCGAGGCCGGCCTCCCCGGCACCGGCCTCCCCGACACCGGCCTTCCCGACCGGATCCCGCCCGCCACGGTGGTGGTGCGGGTCGACCTCGACGCCCTGTTCGGGGACGACCCTGTCCCCGGGGCCCGCGGTGAGCTCGAGGGCATCGGCCCGGTGCCCGTGCCCATGGCCCGGGACCTGGCCAATGACGCCTACCTGCGCCTGGTGTTCCACCGGGCCGGCGCCATCGAGGCCGTCTCCCACCTCGGGCGCACCATCAAGGCGTCCCTCCGGACCGCCCTCGGCGACCGGGACCGGCGCTGTGTGGTCCCCGGGTGCCTGGTCGCCTCCGGGCTCGAGATCGACCACGTCGTCCCCTTCGCCGAGGGCGGCCCGACCGAGCTCGACAACCTGGCCCGCCTGTGCCACCACCACCATTACCTGAAGACCTACGAGGGCTGGACCCTCACCCGCACCGGCACCGGTCCCGACGGCACCCCGGCCTGGGCCTTCGAGCCGGCGGTGCCCTTCGGGCAGGAACCCGGCCTCGGCATCGACACCCCCGAGGGCCGGCGGGACTGGCACCGGCGGGAGTGAGTCGGCGGCCCCTAACCAACCGCCGATGGTCGAACCAGTTCAGTCAGTTGTGCGAGGCGTCGGCCGAAACCACCGGCCGGTGGGAAGAGGCGCAGGACGACTCCAGGTCGAGCAGCTCGTCGGTGCAACGCAGGCGCCTGCTCACTTCGACGGTCATCTTGTAGGCCACGGAGGGAACCGACCGCTGGAGGGAGCGGAACTCCGCCTGCGAGAAGACGAGGAGGGAAATGTCGGTGTCGGCGACGATCGTCGCCGTCCGGTGTCCGCGATCGAGCAGTGCCAGCTCGCCGAAGAAGGATCCGGCACCGAATTCGGCAAGCCACAGTCCATTGCGGGACGCGGTGGCCCTCCCCTTGACGATCACGAAGAATTCGAGGCCCACCCGGCCCTCTTTGACGATGACAGTACCTTTCTCCATCGTGACCATCATGGTCAGGGACCCGACACGGCAGAGCTCGTCCTTTGTGCAAGACGAGAACAGCTCCATGTTCTGCAGCTGAGCGACCCTCTCGTTGGTCCGCCTCTTGAGAGCAATCATCTTCAGTCTTCCTTTCGCTCGCTCGAGGGCAGGTGCAAGGGGCAGGCCCACCGAGATTGTGGTTGTTCCTTCAGGGTGGTCGGATTGGGATGTGGCCCCCGATCTCACCCGTCCTGCGGATGTGCCGCCGCTCCGGACCTCGGGGGTGAGGTCCGGAGCGGCTGGCCGGTTCCCGCCAATGAACCTGCGTGCTCGGGTCAGGATCGACCGCGGCATGTCAACACCTCCAGGGAGGTGGCGGAGACGACGACGATGCGTCCGCCCGAATCGTGTCGCCGCATTGTCCATGACGGTGCCCGCCGACTGCGGTAACCACCGCACTGTCGAGTCAGCCCTCCGCAGTTCATGACCACAGGCCCATCGGAATCATCGGTCTTGGGTTCGAAATCTCTTCGCATGCCCGCTACCTCCTCCACCTGTCTCCGCACCCAGCGGAATGTGCTGACACGGTCAGTGTGAGCTCGTTTTGTCTCCCTGTCTGTCACGAAGGAGACAAAGGCAGCCATTTCCCCATTTGGCGGTTGTGGAGGCACCGCCCTGGGGGCGATTCCAGGTCTGACTCAGGCTGATGGCACCGGGCCCCAGGGCCCGAGGTCAAACCGTGATGAGCTGGGCGAGAGCCTCAGGATCGAGCACACGGAGGTCCCTCGGTTGCATACTGATCCAGCCTTCCCGGTGGAACTCACGGAGGCAGGCGTTCACCCGTTGGCGGCTGGCACCGATGTTGGCGGCCAGCTCGGACTGGGTCACGCCGGTTCGGGTCGTTTGCACCTCTCCGGAGGCCTCGTGGAGAAGGTACTTGGCGACCCGCTGTCTGAGGTCGAGAAAGACGAGGTCGGTGGCCACTCCGGTGATCCTGCGCACCATGAGCGACAGACGTTTCAGCAGAGCGATGGCGAGGACGGGGCGTTCGGAGATGAGATCGATGATCACGGATCCGGGCAGAGCAAGCACGGTGCTCGTCGCAGTGGCTTGGACGGTGGCTGAGCGAGGACCACCCGACAATACGCCGATCTCCCCGACGGTCTCCCCGGGCATGACCGTGTTCACGATGAACTCGCTGCCGTCCCGGGAGTAGGCAAGGACCTTCAGGCGGCCCGACACCAGTATGAGTACGGAGTCGGACGGGTCACCTTCGAAGAAGAGGATCTGTCCCTTGTCGAGCCGCCTGAGTCGGCTGCGTTCGGCGAGGTATCTCCGGTCCGCCTCCTCCAGAACCCCGAGGACCGTCGCGCCGGCAAAAGGGTCATCTTCGAGATCTGTCAACGCTTCCCTCGGATTCTTTCGCCAGAGACCGACCCGGCGGATACCCTACTCCGCACTGGGCGAGGCCACTCTCCGAGTGCTCACGGCATGAAGTAGCCCGCGATCCGATGCCAGCGCGGGCGATGGCGGACGGCATTGGCCGCCTGGAACCCGGACAGCACCGCCGCCTCGATGCAACCGGCATTCAGTCCCGAGTCCGTCCAGTCGCCGGCGAGGAAGAGGTTGTCGTAGCCGCTCTCGTCAGGCCGGAGCCGGAATCGATCAGTGCCCGGCAACGACTGGACGTAGCGGTCGGAGGGGTCGATGTTCGCCGTCCAGAATTGCGAGTCGAACCGGTCTGGGCCGACTCGGCCATCACCTCCGGAGAGGAGTTCCCATCGGAAGTCGCCATTGGTCGCGGCTCCCGGAAGCAGGTGACGGATGTCCCGCTGGAGGAACTCGATGGCGCGGTGGCGGACTCCCGCATGCTGATCGTCCGCATCGGAGGGTCCCGTCGGGATGGGCGCGTCCAGGGTGCCACAGAAGTACGCGACGGCGGCAGGGTGGTCGTCCGCGGGCCAATCCTCGTTCTCGAGCAGCTGTGGCATCGATCCCCACGTGCTGAAGGGTTCCTGGAAGGCGGTGAGCGTCGATCCGGGGTGGGACCAGCCGAGGTCGGGCTCCTTCTCGCCGAGCCAGAGTTGAAATGACTGGGTGGCGACCGTCCCGAGACCGGTGATCATCGCCTCCCACTCCGGGCGCTCCGAGACCAGTTCGGCGCAGGTGTAGGACGCCATCCCCGGGGGGATGGCGAAGATGACGAGATCGAAGTCGGAACCGTCACGCAACACCCGCTGCTCGGCGTCCCCCCAGCGGCACCAGTGGGACTCCAGCGGATGGCTCTCGATCCCCCTCGCGTCGCGCAATTGCTCGGCGCGGAGCGTGGCCGGGAAGCAGGGGAGACCCCGGCAGAGGACGAGCGGGTCGTAGGAGGTCTGGCCCGGGGCGAGGTGTGCCTGGCGACCGATGGAGATGGCCTCGATGCGATTGCCATCCTTGGCCGGTTGAAGATTGTCCACCCGATGGAAGAACTCGAAGTCGACCCCGCGTCGCTTCAGGGCCTCATACAGGGGAGCAAAGACGATGTCGCCCATCCCGGCCGTCATCTTCCAGAAGACCGACCCTCGGTAGTCGAAGAGCGTCTTGCCGCCGAAGAGCACGGCTGTCCCGGCCCCGATCGAGGGATTGCGGGGATCGCCTCCCGCGAATCCGAACACCAGGTCGTAGATGGCGCGAACCACCGAGAACTCCGCCAGATCGGGTGGTCCGCCGTGCCGGCCCAACCAGCTCATGTATTCCTCGTCGTTGATGGCGCCGAGCCCACGGGGATCCGTGAGAAGTCGGTCGCCGACGATTCCGCGGAGCGCGGCGATGAGGAGCGCAGCACCGAACTCGGCACGCCGATCGACAGGGACGGTCTCCGTCGGGTCACCCAGGCTGGGAGCCGCCGTCGGGGTCATCGGACCCGGCGCCGGCTGCGCCGACGGGGAGGCCTCGGGAGTCGTTCGCCGGCCGGTGAGCCGGATGGCCTCGGCACCGAGGGCTTCGATCACCTTCGGTACACCCGTAGCATACGAGCGCGCCTGGTGAACCAGGTCGGCCGTACCGGGATCTGTCTGCGACTGGAAGCTGCGGCCGACGAGGTGGAGTGCCTGCGTCGTCAATGCGACCAACGTCATGTCCCGTCCGTCCACGCCGCCACGACCCGGTCTTCGTTCGTTGCGGGGCAGGTCGATCACCCAGGGCTGCCACCTACCGTGTTGCCGGTCGGCCAGGCCGATCTTGCTGGAGGGGACGAAGGCGTCCGACATCGTCAGCACGGGCGCATCAGGACGACGCACGGGTCGATCGAGCTCGTCGTAGCATTCACGGAGAAGTTGGAAGGCGTTCTCGTACCAGCCGAGCCAGACATGCAGGCCGTGCTCCTCGATCCGGCCGTGTACGCCCCGACCGCTGGCCCCTTTCCCCCCGAGGCGCCAGCCTCGCTGATACACGGTGATCGACTCGAACTCCTCCCGCCAACCGGGCTCGCTGAGTCTCCATGCTGTCGCGAGCCCGGCCATCCCCCCGCCAAGGATGGCGACCCGGGGCAACCGTGGGCTCACTCCGGCGTCGCCAGGGCCGCCTCGGCCCGGACGACCTCGGGGTAGGTGGGATTGCGGCCGAGCCGACCGAGGGCCCGTTGGACGTGTTGAGCCCCTTGGTCCGCGCCGAGGTCTGCCAGGTCCAGGGCGATCCGCAGCTCGAAGAGGGATGCGTGCTGGGCCCGGGCCAGTTCAAGGGCGTCGACCAGCCCATCGTGCTTCCCCCGCGGGTGCAGGTCGAGGAGGGCGTAATGACGCAGCGTCTCGGACCGCCAGAAGTTCATACCCGTCTCGGCAGCCATGCCGAGCGAGTCCTCGAGACTGGACCGGGCGGCGCTCGTGTCGCCCGAGCGGCCGTAGAGGACACCGGCTGTCATCAGATAGTAAGGAAGGAAGAACAATGTGTCGAGCTGCTTCCAGACATCGGTCATCGCCTTCAGGGACGAGGCGTGCTCAGCCAGCTCCTGACCGTCGGCACCGTCCCGACGGGCGCGCAAGGCGGCAAGGGTCAACTGCTCGGTCACCGTCACCATCGACCATCCGTCGAAACCATGCCGGGCGGATATGTCGGCCAGCCGGTCTATGCAGCACTCGGCCTGATCGAGTTGCTCGAGCTCGAAACGCATCCAGACCTCGAGGGACACGGCATAGGCGACGCTGAAGGGACCCTGGGGGAAGCTCATGGACTCGGCGCGCGACACGGCATCGCCGAGGGCCGTCTCCGCACCGGCGACGTCCCCGGTGACGAAGCGGGTCAATGCCAGGGCGGTCAGGATCCCTGTCACCGCCTCGTTCGGGTTGAACCACTCGGCAACGAATCGCTGCTCGTTCGCGGGGACGCGGGTCGAGGCGAACGTCTCGAGCCGGTCCCTCGCCAGTTCGAATTTGCCCTCGAAACACTCGAGTATCCCGAACGCCGCCAGGTTGAAGCTTCGATACCACTCTCGTTGCTCGAGGTGCCGGTAGGTGAACTCACTTATCTCCCGGGCCTGCGCGATCTCGCCCCGGATGAGGTGGTACGTCCACAGCACGATCACCGTCACGAACATCTCGTTGCCCTGCGGATCGGTCGCGGCGAGCTCGAGACAGCGGTCGTAGTCCTCCACCGCCGACGAACTGGCATTGCCCTCTTCGGAGATGGCGAGGTAGCCACGCTGCAAACGAAGCTTGACTTCACGAACGTTCCGCTCGCGCCCGATGTCACTCGAGGAGAGGAGGTCGATCGCCCTGCCGACATAGCGGCGCGCCTCGGCGAATGCACCGATCCCTCTGGCCGTGCCCGACGCCCGCTCGTAAGCATCGGACGCCTGTACCCAACGCCCGGCTTGCTCGAAGTGCGTGGCGATGACCCCCCAGTCGACGCTCCTCCCTGCAGCCTCCCGCGCCAGGAGCACCTCGGCCGCCCGGCCGTGCATATGTCGGCGACGTGACGGGGTTTGCAACTCGTAGGCGACCTCTCTGAGCAGCTCGTGGCGAAAGCGGTACTGACCCGGGGCGGCGGCCGACGACTCCAGGATTCCCTGGTCACATAGGGTGTCCAGGGCTGCGCCCAGACTGGGCGGGGGGAGGTTGACCAGTGCGTCGAGCAGTTCGCGATCAACCTCTCGCCCGGTCACCGCGGCCGCCGTCGCCACGGGGATGATGTCCGCGGCGGTGGCAAGCCGCTCGACCAGCAAGTCGTAGAGCAGGTCCGGGACCGCGCCCGAGGGTCGATCGCCGGCTTGGTCGGGGAGCGAAGACAGCCCCCGTTGGACGTTGGAAACGAGTTCTTCAATGTAGAGCGGGATGCCGTCGCTTCGGGCGACCAGGTCCAGCCGGATCTCCGTACTGACGGATCCTCCCTGGCAGAGTACGTCGACGAGCCGGCCACTGTCGCTCTCGGACAGTGGCTCGAGATCGATGACTTCGACATTCTCGACCGAGACGAAGCTGGGTCGCGCCGTCATGATGAGCAGAAATGCCTCCTTCTGTCGGGCCAGGCGCGCCACGAGCTCGCGAGTCGAGTTGTCGTACCACTGGACATCCTCGAAGACGAGCACCGATGGCGCCTCACCGAGGAAGCTCGTCACGTACGTGCCTGCAGCATTGAGCACGTCGTCGTTGAGCTTGCGGGCATCGACGGGCGGCGGCACATAACCCGCTGCGGGTTCGATACCGAGGATCGGAGCCAACAGCGGTAGGAAGGCGTCTGGTCCGAGGCCGCGCCGGGCCAGATCATCACGCAGGCGCTGAAGCTGTTCCTCCGCTCCCGCGTCTTTGCGGAGGCCGATCGACCTCTTGATGAGTCGGCGAACGGGATACAACCCGGTGTCCTCGATTGCCGACCCCGCCATTTCGACGACCGATGCACCGTCCTCGGCCGCCAACCCGGCGATCCTCGAGGCCAGATGAGACTTGCCGACCCCTGCATCGCCCCGAATGAGAACCGTCGACGCATGTCCGGCGCCGCCGGCCCGCACTTTGTTCCACGCGTTGGACAAGCGCTCCCACTCGGTTTCGCGGTCGACCGTGGCGGTCCGAGAGCTCCGCCGCACCGGCCGATCGACCCTCTCGCCGAGGATGCGATGGGCGTGGATCGGCCGATCGACACCCTTGACCAGGTGGGGGTCTTGAGATTCCGTGTCGAAGAGGTGCCCCACCATCCGGCGGACCTCCTCGGAGACGACCACCGTGTTTGGTTGGGCCAGTGTCTGGAGGCGGGCCGCCACGTTGACGGTGAGGCCATAGATCGAATCGTCCGCAGCGCGGTAGATGGGACCGCGGTGGATGCCGATCCGCACCGCCAGCACCTCGCCCATCTCGTGTTCGGTCGCAGAGGACAGGGCGCGGACCCGCTCGATCAGTTCCAGCGCGGCCCGGATCGCTCGCTCCGGGTCGTCGCCATGGGCATGCAGGGCGCCAAAGAGCACGAGGAGCCCGTCACCTGCCTCGCTGATGACGTCCCCTCCGAAGCGGTCCTCGATGGTCGCCCGAACTTCGGTGATGTAGCGCCGGACCAACAAGCCGTAGTGCTCGGGATCGTGCCTTCCCGAGAGCTCGGTCGAGCCCACGAGATCGCAGAACATGACCATGGCCCTGTGCTGCGATCCGCCACCATCGAGGAGGGAGGCCTCCGTGTCGGGCCTTGCCATCATCGCCTGTCTGCTAGGGGATGACGAGCCACAGGGAACACGTATCGTCACCGGGGCTGCTGCCCGGATTCACGGGGTCGGCACTGGCGGCCACCTTGCCCCGGTAGACACCGGCTTCCACCTTTTGTGCATGGTCTGCGTCGACCAAGATGCGAAAGGAGGTCTCACCCGGTTCGAGGGCGACGGGGTCGAAGATCACGGCATCAGCTGTCAGAACCGATTGGGCTCCCGCTGATGGGATGCCGACCTGGAGCTTGTCCACCAGGTCGAGGGTGCGCGGGTGGTCGGTCGTCGAACCAAACGAGAACGTCTCCGACCAGCTCTCTCCCGATCCCGGGGGCCCGAAGGAGCCCAACCAGTCGGAGATGAGCCCCAGGCGCCTGGACCATTTTTCCGAGCAGGCGATGAGCTCCTGTGCCATTTGTTCGACGACGATCGTGCTGTCATCTTCCCGCATGTGACATCCTCCTCGTCCGGGGAAGCTTACGGACCCTGGGCCCAGTTGGGAGGCGCCTAAGGTGTGCCGGGACCGGAGAGACGCTCGGCCGTCAATGCCGCGCCGACCTTGAGGAAGCGGGCGCCATGGCGGCCGACGTGGCTCGTCAGCTTGCTCAAGTCCCCCACATAGGCGGCCGGGCCGTATTGGCCGGCGGCCATCTTTGTCAGGGACGTCGAGACTCCACCCCAGCACTCGTCCATCGCCTCCTGGACGGCCGACGCCAATTGCTGCGATGCGGGAGTCGGACGAGGTGCGGTCACCGTCTGTTTCGGACCAGTCGGCGAACTCTTGCCCGAAGTGACGGCCTTGGTTCGGTCTGACCTGTCCACATGAACGACATAGCCGGTGCCGCCTACGACGGAGTAGATGAAGAACTCGACGAGCGACACGTATCCGAAGTGCCAGACGAATTGAGCCAGCCGTGCGGCGACAGTGGAAGAGGTGCGCGCCAGCGGTTTGAACTGGATCCGTTTGCTCGTGACCACGTGAACCTCTTTGTCCTGGAACCAGAGAACAAGGCTTCCCTCATCGACGGTGACAAGCCCGTCCCCCTCCCGTTGGTCATCGGCGAGCCGGTACTCGAGTGCCTTGCCATTCACGGGGGGTCCATTGTCGGCGACGACGGGCAGGTCGTCGGTGTACTTGAAGTCGAGGATCGTCGCGAGTCGGAATCGTTGGAAGTAGGGATAGGCATCCGGTCTGCACTTGAGTCCGATGACTTCCTTGATCCGGTTCGTTCCGGGGAGGACTCCCGTTCTGGGCGCCATCTCACACCAGGGCGGTCGGAAGTTCGTCCAATCGGTCGGGGTGAGAATTTGCTCGATGTCTGCCATCGGCGCCCCACGAACCCTCATTCGCGTCTCGAATGCCACTGCCACGCCTCCGGCGGCAGTTGAAGGGATCACCGTCCAGCTGCAAGGGATCATCACCTGACGGCCCACCGCATCGGGAATGAGCCCACGCCGTATTCCGTCGGCCGTCAGCAGGCTCCAATGCTCGATGGTGGGATAGGACCGAGTATCCCGCAGGAGGTCCAGAAGTTCTCCGGCGGCTTCATCTGAGTTCAAGTAGTCGGGCAGCACAGCATTTTCGACGACGGGAACGAGCGCACCTGCTATGTCCGCATCGAGATCTGTCAGCCGTTGGGCAAAGATCCGCGATGGGGCGATCGTGGGATCAGCGGTGATCCGGCTGAGGACGGCGATGGCCAACAGTCGGCGCGTGGCCCAGAGGTCGGTGTAGACCTCGGGATCAGCGAGCTCGCGCAACGCATCGTCGATCGAGGGGCGGGCAACGGGCGCAACCGGCTCACCGGCCTGAACGGCGGCCGCTTGCTCGGTCCAATTGACGGCCCAGTCGAACCACCCGGCGGCACCCTGGTCGTAGGCAGGGAGGAGGGCAGCGACCGTCGGGGTCAGACCCGGGTTCTCGACCACAGCGTCGTCGATCGCTCCGTAGATGGTCATGAGGGCTGCCAGCTCGCTCATGGTCGATCCCCTTTGCCTTTGCCGCCAATCGGGACTGTAGCCCTATTTGTGCCAGCTGGCCTCCGCTCCTCGGTGTTTGCCTTTCGGGGCGCCGACGAGGTCGTCGTGCAGGCCTGTCCTCCGGTGGGCTCGGCACCCCTGGCTCTGAAGGCGTACGATTTGCCGGTGCCCCAGGGCGAGGCGGATCAGATCATCGGCCAGATAACGGATGCGACCGTGGATCTTGTCGACAGGAACCTGGAGCTGGTAAGACGTGTCGTCGGGATGGGCGACCCCGACCAGCCGGTGACGGCCGGGGGACCCGCTGAGCAGATCTGGAAGGCGTGGACCGAGAGTGCGGGGGACCTGGTCCAGATCTCGTATCTGGCGGCGCAGCTGGCGGACAGCTTGTGGGATCGTGGCCGTTCCCCGGGAGACGACTGAGGGACCCGGATGGGCCAGCCCGAAGGCGCAGGGATCGATCGCCTCGGCGAGGGAGCCAAGGATGCATTCGTCAGGTTTTGGTCCACCTGGCACGAGGCCGTGTTCCGAGTGACGGAGGGGGGGGTTCTCAATCGGGTGCTCGGCATGACCGTCATCGAGCTCACGACGCTCGGGCGCCGGAGTGGAGAACGACGAACAACGATGCTCACGGCACCGATCGCGGAGGAAGGGATGATCGTGCTGGTGGCGTCCAATGGAGGTGATGAGCGTGACCCGCAGTGGTACCGCAACATCCTGGCGTGTCCGGACGTGTCCGTGATGGTCGAGGGAACCACCCGGAAGATGCACGCGCGCGTGGCGGACTCGTCCGAGCGTCCGGCCCTCTGGCATCGCATCTGCGAAGTCGGACCGACCTACCGGTTCTACCAGCGCCGGACGACCCGCCAGCTTCCGGTCGTGGTCCTCGAACCGGCCACAACGGGTACGACCCTCTGACGGCCCACTGACGGAACCTCTGACGGAAGCATCCTGGATGCGGGTGGCCCGGCCCGAACCATCCTCGGAGCAGGCCGACCCAGAGGCGGCCACACCGGCGCACATGGTGAGGCTCCAGTATTCTTCCCAGGCGATCCTGCCGTCCCCCGGAGCGGTAGCAGGTGATGTCGAGGTCTCCACAGGCGGGGAGTCACCCATGCAGCAGCAGAACAGAGACGGCGAACCCGGCCTCCCTTGGGCTTTCGCCATCGACCCGGTGGCCAACGTCCGCGCGCTCGGTGAGGTCCAGCGGCGAGGCCTTCACGCCGCCAGCCAGGCTGTCGACAGGCTCCTCACCTCGATGGGGCCCGAAGGTGTACCGCGGACGTCGGCGGCGGCCGATTCCAGCGCCGACTCCAGTGGTTCCGACTCGGAGGTCAGGCGTCTCGCAGGGCTCTGGACCGAGCTGGTGACCCGAGGGTTTGCGGAGATCATGCGCATGGGGAGGTCCGAAGGCTCCGATGGCAGCGTGCCGACCCACGCTGGCGACGCCGAGCCGCCGGTGTGGGTCGACCTGGGGTCGGGGCGTTCCGTCGGATCGGTTGAGCTGGTCGCCGACGCCTCGGGGTCGATCCGTTCCTCCGGAGAGATGTGGTTGTTCAATTCCGCCGGTGACCCCCGGGGTCCGATTCGCCTTCACGCCGGCGAGCTCCGCTCTCCCAACGGGTGCCCAGTACCGACGGTGACCGTCCTGTTCGACCCACCAGTGATCGAGGAGCTCCCGGGTCGGTCGGGCCGGGCGGTCGATGTGTCCCTGTGCGAGGTGGACGCCCCGGTCCCTGGCCTCTACCGGGGGCTCATCCAGGCAGCGGGGGCGCCGGCGGTCACGATCAAGATCGAGCTGACCATCGAACAACCATGACCGCGACTGACGCCCCCTCCGACCTGGTGGGGGAGACACTGGCCGACGTCGGCCGGAGGGTTCGGCGCGCCATGCTCGAAGCCATCCCCGACTCAGAGCCTCATCGATGGCTGTACCGGCTCGTGCGGGCCTATCCGAGCCGTCCCTCCAAAGCCCTTCGCCCGGCCCTCTGCCTAGCCGCCTGCCGCGCGTTCGGCGGGGCCGACGAGGATGTCTTCCCCATCGCCGTCGCCATCGAAATGTTCCACAACGCATTCCTCATCCATGACGACATCGCCGACGGGAGCTCTCATCGACGCGGCCGGCCGACACTTCCCGCCGATCATGGTGATGCTCTCTCACTCAATGCCGGTGATGCGCTCGTCGTCCTCGCCTACCGAGTGCTGCGACGGCGGACCGGGATCATGAGCTCCGACCTCGCCGACCTGGTTCTCGACGAGTTCGATGCCATGGCTATGAGGACTCTCGAGGGTCAGGCGATCGAGCTGGGCTGGCAGCGAGATGTCGTGACCGGCCTCACCCCCGAGGACTACCTGCACCTCATCATGCACAAGACCTGCTGGTACACGACGATTCATCCACTGCGCGTCGGCGCCATCGTCGGATCCGAGGGTGCGGCCGACGTACGCGACATGGTGCGGTTCGGGTTCTACCTGGGAGCCGCCTTCCAGATCCGTGACGACCTTCTCAATCTGACAGGGGACGAATCCGTCTATGGGAAGGAGATCAACGGAGACCTCATCGAGGGCAAGCGTTCGCTGGCGCTGATCCACCTCATCGACGAGGTATCTCCGGAGCATCGGGAATTCGTCGAGCATTACCTTGCGATGGGGCGACACCAACGGACGCCTGAGGTCGTGACCCGGGTCCGCTCGCTTCTCGACGCCCACGGAAGCTTGGAGTTCGCCGCCGAATACGGGGAGGGAATCGCCAGCGCGGCGCTCGGTGCCTTCGGCACTGCCTTTGCGAATGCCGCTCCCGGCCGAGATGCCGACTTCGTCCGGGCGCTCATTCCCTACATGCTGGGAAGGCCCTTCTGATCTGGAGCGGGGCGGAACCCGGTACTGGGCAGAAATGCCCTATCCGCAGGCAGGATGATTTGGGACGATCAGGACGTCTTCACATCGGTGGAGAAGAGGAGGTCCACAATGAAGGCCCGGCCTGCTCTGGCTCTGACGATGCTCTCTCTGATTGCAGCGGCTGGAGTGATCGCTTCCCCTTCACCGGCACAGGCCGAAGTTCACTGGACGGCCGGCAGCTACCAAGTGTTCGTTGGAGGTCAACAGTCTGGGACCTGGCGTCTTTCTCGCGGCGGCGGTGTGGCTCCCTACGATGCCGCTCATTGGTCGATCCAGAAGAGGACGGATGTCGTCACGGTCACCTCGTATGGGCCTGCACTTCCGCCAGAAACGTGTTTTCAGTACGTGCACGCCTACGGCTGTCAGAGCAACGTGGCGTTCACCGGCCGCAAGACGTCGGATGGGATCGCCAGTCATGGTGCCCCGGGGCTGTACACCGTCAGCTATAACCAGAACTTGTGGATGCGCCAGCTGCGTACCTTCCTCTTTGACCTATCCGACCTATCGAAGAGAACACTGGCGGTGCAACGCCGCGAGGAAGGAACGCCAAATGCTGAGAGATACATGTTTACGAGGGCGCTGACGCGGAGCTGTCGACCAAGCTGGACGAACTGGTCGCCGAGGGGGCGCGGCAAATGCTCGCCGTCGCCCTGGAAGCCGAGGTCGAGGCATACCCTCGAGCCTGACCGATGAGGTCGATGAGCGACGGACATCGCCGGGTAGTGCGCAACGGCCACGCCGAGCCCCGCTCGCCGGTCACCGGAGCAGGACCGATCGAGGTCTGTGCTCCGAGGGTCGACGACCTGCGGGTCGACGACCTGCGGGTCGACGAGGCGACCGGGGAGAAGATGCGGTTCCGCGGCTCGATCCTGCCGCCCTGGGCCAGGAAGTCCCCGAAGGTGGCCGAGGGTGCTGCCGCTTATGTGCCTGCACGGGATTAGGTCGGGGACGTCGTCCCGGCCTTGGAGGAGTTCTTCGGTCGGCGGCGGGGCTGTCGGCCTCGATGATCACCCGGCTGCCACCGACTGGCAGCGTGAGCGGGACCAATTCGCCCACCGGTCCTTGAAGGACGTCGACCACGTCTACCTCTTCGCTGACGGCATCCACTTCCACGTGCGACTGGAAGAGGCGCGGCTGTGTGCCCTGGTCATCGTGGGTGTCCGCAGCGATGGACCAAGGAGCTGGTCTCGATCAGTGACGGCCACCGGGAGTCGACCGAGTCCTGGGCCAATCGTGCTGGGGGCCTGAATCGGCGGGGTATGACCGCCCCAGTGCTTGCCGTCGCTGACGGTGCCCTCGGGTTCTGGGGAGCCCTCGGTGAGGTCTTCCCCGAGACCGTCTACCAACGGTGCTGGGTGCACAAGATGGCGAACGTTATGAATGCCCTTCCGCAGTCGGCCAGCCCGCCGCCCGTGCGGCCCTCAAGGAGGTCCGTGACGCCGAGGGCAAGGAGCACCTGGAGCGGGCGCTCAAGGCCTTCATCAAGGACTACGAGGCAAAGTGGCCGAAGGCGACAGAGAAGATCGCGAAGGACAAAGTGGGCATCCCCCTTTCCGTGAGGCATCGCGTAAGGAGATACGATGCCAGAGAAGCAAAGAAGGTGTGACCCCGAGTTCCGTGAGGGCCGTTCGCATCGTTCGGGACGGGGAAATCGATCCGCCAGGTGGCCGACGACCTCATGGTGAACTCGGGGACCCCGGCCAACTGGGTGGTGAAGGACAAGATCGCCCGGGGCAAGAAGCTCGATCCGAAGCGGGTCGATCCCCGACCAGGCGGCCGATCCCTCCCTGACCTGGTCGACCGGGACTCCAGCACCCCACGGTCGACAAGAAGTGGTGTGGGGACCTGACCGAGATCCCGACCGAGGAAGGCAAGCTCTACGTGGCCAGCGTCTTGGACCTGGCTTCTCGCCTCATCCCTGGGTTCGCCCTGGACGAGCACCACGACGCCCCCCTCGCCGCCGGCGTGCTCAAGATGGCGGCCGCGGTTCGAGGAGCTGACTAGGGAGGGTCATCATTCAAAGCGACAAGGGTTCGGAGGGTGAATTCACCGCTTCGTTGCGTAGCTCGCCCCGCCACCCGGGACAGCAAGCCGACCTTCCCGGTCCTGAGGTCTCCCAGATAGGAGCCCCTTGGCAGCGATCCTCCGGCGTCTCAGGCGGCGGCGATCATTCCCTTCCTCTCCGCACTCAGTTCACTTCAGACCCAGTTGACGGTGATTTGAGTGGCCCCAAGGGCCAAGACTGACTGACACACCCTAATAGCCGACGTCGGGGCTCTCAGGGAAATCTGGCGGCGACATCGGACCAAAACGTCATCTCCGCATCGTGGGAGTCACAGATCGGATCGGACGCGGGGGCTGTTGTAAGTCCCATGCAGTCCCGGCACGAAGGCGAGACTCCCGTCGTCGATCGAGCGAGATTGGCTAAGGCCATGTAATGTCTCGGCCGATCCGGTTGGGGGCAAAAGGGGCATGGAGGCATGAGCGAGACATCCCAGGGACCTGGGTGGTGGAGAGCGTCCGATGAGAAGCGCTATCCCCGAAACCTAGCGCCGCTACCGTTGACTGAGCCCATTCCTTGGGAGCACACGAAGGGGATGTCCGTCGCCACCCGTCTGGGCAGCAATCGCAAAAACTCGATGACCACAAACAATGGTGGTTTCGAGGCTAATGACCGCTCTTTTTGGGACCCACCCGGACTACCCTTCACACCCGGTCATTTGAGCTGGTACGGGGGGTAAAGATGGACGATGGATCGGCGGCCCAGTCTTGGTGTGATCGGTCGAGGCCATTCTTTGCATCTCTGTCTGAAGGAGTGGGTCTCAACGGCCAGGAACATGCGTCGGCGCCGGCGAAGGTCGAGAACGCCCAAAGATCAGTCGTTCGCTGCGGTCATTGCAGGAATGCTTGGCTGACAATCCTTTGCCCGACTTGGAATTGAATGACCGTGTTCATCTACTGGCGACTCGCTATGGATACGTGGTGCTGGTCGGGGCTTCGGATTGGGATGTCCTGGAACGCCGCAACGCAGGTTTCACTGGATGAGCGTCTCAAAGAGTTGAACCACGACCTTGAACCACTGTTGTCCGACATCCTGCAGCTCGGGCACGATGCCACCGCTCCAAGCTAGACCTCACCAGGCCGTGGACGAGGCCATGCGTGTCGGCGTTCACGGTGTCCTAGTCATCCATGTCGTCGTCATGGTGGCTGTTATCGGGACCTGTAGGTAGTCGTGGCCGAGGTGTACGGAGAACACGAGGCGTTGGCAACCGAAGCGCTAGCGGAGGCTCGACGTCCTCCTCGAGTTGCTCCGATAAGTGTTCGTCGCTTCCGGGTAGCCACCTTCAGCGCTGTTGTGGTGGCAAGCGTACCCTACCTTTGGGTGCTCTGGGATCTCTGGACCGGCATGTTGAATCCGCTGCGGAGCCATGATTCAAAGACTGCCGCCGGCTCCGATATCTACGACGTCCAAGCTCGGGCCATTTTGCATGGCCACCTTTCCCTGCCGAATGGCAGTATCGGTTACGAGGCATTCATCCACGACGGACGCACGTATACATATTTCGGTATTTTCCCTTCTCTGCTTCGAATTCCGGTCCTCTTGGTCACCCACTCACTCGACGGGCGCCTGACGGCTCTATCGATGATGATTGCTTGGCTCGTTACTGCATCATTCAGTGTCTTGCTCTTGTGGAGGATCCGCATCGTCGTGTTCGGCGACACGACTCTCGGACGGTCGGAGGCTCTGAGCTACGGCATACTGATCTTCTCGATCCTGGTGGGATCCGTTCTCGTGTCGCTGGCGTCGATGCCTGACGTCTATGCGGAAGACGAGGCGTGGGGAGTGGCACTCACCTGCGGCAGCCTGTTTGCACTAGTGGGTGTGATCGAACGACCTTCGTGGGGTCGCGTCGCGGCAAGCGGGGTGCTGGTTCTTTTCACCAACCTCAACCGAGGAACGACCGGGTACGCCTGCGTGCTCGCCACAATGTTGGTCGGGGCTTGGTTCGCCGTCGGTCGTGGTGGGCAAGACCGACGGCGATGGGCACTTCCAATGCTTACTGCCGGGCTGATTGCCGTTGCAGTGGGCTGCGCCATCGACCTCGCCAAGTTCGATGTGTTTTTCGGGTTTCCCGCGTCAGAGCAGCTGCTTTACAAATTGTATGGATTCAGCCACATCAATGGAGGCCGGCATTTCAGCCTGCACTTCCTGCCAAGCACGCTGCAGGCTTACCTCTCGCCCGGGAACCTTCGGATCACTCCCGACTTCCCCTTTCTAACCCTTCCCGAACTCTCGACGCGTCTCGTCGCCCACACCCAGCTTTTCAACAGGGGCCCTTCCTCCAGTCTGCCCGCCTCGATGCCCCTGCTGTTCGGCATTGGGCTGGGAGGTGCCATTGCCACCTTCAGGCCACACTGCCCGGTGATGGTCCGGCCTTTGCGGATCTTCTTTATTGCCGCAGCGGCCAGTGGGGCCGCGATGTTGATCTACGGAACGATTTACGAACGGTTTCTCGCCGATTTTCTGCCACTGCTGATCCTGGCGAGCATGGTCGGCATGGTTGACATCTGGCATTGGTTGGACCCAAAGCGACGGAAGGCACGGATCCTTGCCTCGGCCGCAATCGGCCTAGTTGCTCTCTTCGGGTTTGTTGCAAACATGGGAATCGCCATCACCCCCCAAGACAGTTGGACGCAGACCCAGTCCGATCACTTTGTAGAGGCCGCTCAAGCCGTCAGTGATGTCACTGGACAACCACTCGCGCGTGATGTCGTCCGTGGAAGCTATTTGCCCGCGAACGCTCCCATCGGTCAACTATTCGTGCTGGGTAACTGCCGAGCGCTTTACATCTCGGACGGCCAAGGGTCGGCCTACCCGTTTCCCGCGCTCGTGTGGCGGCCGGTCGAGCTCGCGCCACACGTTCCCCTTTGCCGAACCCTCCTCCGTACAGCCGCCAGCAAAGGAGATCGAGGTGTCTGATGGAAGCCGCGTGCTTACCGATTTTCAATTCGCTGAGCCAGAAAGGCCGGCCGCATGAGAATGCAGACTTGGGTAGGGTCGAAATCCATCACTGAAGCCACCTCGTCAGCTAATCGAGCGCGTCCAGCAGGAGATGAAGCGCCGCACCGACGTGGTCGGGGTCTTCCCGAACGATAGGCCGTCGAGCGCCTGGTCACCGCGGTGGCCGTCGAGACCCGCGACGAGTGGCAGGTGGCCGAGCGGCGCTATCTGTCTGAGACCTCGATGGCCCTGCTGCGCCGGCGGGAGGTCACCCTGGCCGAGCGCCCGGCGGAGGTGCCTCGACGCCGCGCTCTCGCCAGCTGACCTCCTAGCCTCGGGGAGGTGCCGACGCTCCTGCCCGAGCTCGACGTCGAGAAGGTGAAGCGCTTCTGTCGGAAGAAGGTGGCGGACACCCTGGCTGACGAGTCCGCCTCGAGGTCACGACTCGGGGCAAGAGCGCCTCCATTCACGAACGCCGGCCGGTCTGGCGGGGCGCACCCGGCGAATGGACGTCCATGCCCATTGCCCAGCTCCGCCACGAGGGCAAGGGGGGGTGGGCGCTCTTCTTCGGTGACCGCAACGGCAAGTGGGTCATGTACTTCGACCTCGACCCGAAGCAGCCGGTCGACCTGCTAATCAACGAGCTCGAGGAAGACCCCACCTGGCTCGCACATACGGGCTCTCTCGGCGCTCGGTGCAAAAGCTGCTGGTCCCCTGCGCAGAGGAGGGGGGAGGCCTTCGAGCCTCGTTCCCGCCGGCCGCACTTGAGCCCCCAGCAGACGCCGGCTGACCTCGAGGACGAGGTCGTCGAGTTCCGTAAGGCCGTCGCCAGTGATGGCTTCGACGCCGGCGCGGGCACCATCGCCTATCACCTGGCCGAACGCCACGGGACCTCTCCGTCGGCCTCGACGATCTGGCGGATCCTCCAGCGATGGGGCTTTGTGGGCGACGAGCCGCACAAGCGGCCCCGGAGTTCATTCATCCGCTTCATGGCCGACCTCCCAACGAGCGGTGGCAGGCCGACATCACCCATGTCCACCTCGCCTGCGGGCAGGAGGTCGAGGTGGGTGCTCAACCACTGGACGACCATTCCCGGCTGCTGGTGGGCTCCGATGCCCGGGTCAACTTTCAAGGCCGCCGACGTGGTGACCTGGTTCAAGGAGGGCCGCCGGCCGCCCATGGGGACCCCCGCCAGCTACCTGACGGACAACGCGGCCGTCTTCACCGTGCCTATCGGGGCCTCGGCTGGGCGGCGCTCGAGCGTGAGTTGATCGTCCGGGCGTTCAGCTCCGCCACTCGAGGCCCTATCACCCCCAGACCTGCGGCAAAGTCGAGCGCTTCCACCAGACCTTGAAGAAGTGGCCCGACAGGCATCCGAGGGCAGCTTCGATCGCCGCCCTCCAGCTCCAACTCGACGGCTTCCGCCACTACTACAACACTTTCCGTCCCCACCGGACCCTGGGGCGCACGACGCCGCGATCGGCCTTCGAGGCCTGCCGAAGGCCGTTCCCCAGGACGGCCTCCTGGCCATCGGCTACCGGACCCGGCGAGACGTGGTCGACACCGGCGGAACGGTCACCCTCCGGCACAGCAGCCGTCTCCGCCATATCGGACTCGGCCCAGCGCTGGGCCGGCACCCCCGTGCTGATGCTGGTCTACGAGCTCAGTATCCGGGTAATCACCGAGGACGGCGAGCTGATCCGTCAGCTCGAGCTGGATCCCAGCCGGGATTACCAACCGAAGTCGGGTTGAGGTGAACTATGTCCCGAGACAGGTGCGAACACTGTCTTGCGCCACCAAACCGTGCCCGGGGCGGTGTGTGACCTCAAGACACAGGAAACACCTCTCTCGCGTCATAGGAAACACCTGCGGGATCGGTTTGAGAGTGGCCTCCCGTGATGCTCGGCATGTCACGTGCCCATTTGGTCATCACCGCCGTCGTCGTCGAAGGTCGAGGCGTCCGGGAGGTTGCCAGGGAGTATGGGGTTTCACCGGGCTGGGTCTCAAGGCTGGTCGCCCGCTACCGGGAGGAGGGCGAGGCGGCGTTCGAACCGAGATCCCGCCGACCTCATCGATCGCCGTCGGCCACGCCACAGGCGGTGGTCGACGAGATCCTCGGGCTCCGCCGTCGTCTGGTGGCTGAGGGTCATGACACCGGTCCGGAGACCATCCACTGGCACCTGGTCCACCACACCGACGTCTCGGGTCTCGGCGGCGACCATCGGGCGCGCCCTCACCCGGGCCGGATTGGTGGCCTCCCAGCCCCAGAAGCGACCCCGGTCCTCCTACGTCCGATTCCAGGCCGAGCAGCCCAACGAGACCTGGCAAGCAGACTTCACCCACTATCGGTTTGCGACGGGCACCGACGCCGAGATCCTGTCCTGGCTGGACGATCATGCCCGCTTCGCCCTCGGGGTCACGGCTCACGAGAGGGTAACCGGGCCGATCGTGCTGGCCACGTTCCGGGAAACCCTCGGCCGACATGGGGTTCCGGCCTCGACCCTCACTGACATTCGGCATGGTCTTCACGATCCGCTTCATCGGGGGGCAAAGGTGGCAAGAACGCCTTCGAGGCGGAGCTACGCCGCCTCGGGATTGCCCAGAAGAACTCCCGGCCCAACCACCCGACGACCTGTGGCAAGGTCGAGCGCTTCCAGCAGACGATGAAGCGCTGGCTCACCGCCCAACCGGTGCAGCCCGCCACCATCCCCGAACTCCAGGAGCTCCTCGCCGCCTTCGTCGCCCATGACAACGGTGAACGGCCACACCGGTCACTCACCGACCGGTCGACACCGTCGGTCGCCTATAGCGCCCGACCCAAGGCTGGCCCGGGAGACCGGAGCCCGGACGCCCACGACCGGGTCCGCCACGATGTGGTCACAAGTCCGGTCGGGTCACCTTGCGGATAGCCGGGCGCCTACACCACATCGGAATTGGCCGAACCCTCGCCGGAATCCCCGTTCTCGTACTCGTGCACGACCTCCACGTCCGCGTGGTTCAGGCCGCCAGCTTCTCCGGAGCCTCGTCGTCGACCCCACGAAGTATCAGGGAACGGATGCTCGACCTGGGCCCAAGGCGCCCCCGAAACCCTCGCAATGAGTGTTCAGGGTGGGTCCGATGTCCCGCGACATAGTCGCGTCTGTCCCGCCACATCACACCGTGCCCGGGGCGGGATTCGAACCCGCACGCCCTTTCAGGCAATGGATTTTGAGTCCACCGCGTCTGCCATTCCGCCACCCGGGCTCGGGGGACCAGGGCAACGAGGGTATCCGACCCGTCGGGGACGTCGACGCCAGTCAGCTGAACGTAGGCTCCCGTGCCATGGTCGCCGGAGATCCCAGCTCTTCGCTCTCGAGCCGCTGGCAGGAGGTCGGTTCTGACGGCCGATTGCGGCTCGAGGGCGCCGATCTGTGGATGCTCGAGCTACCGCTGGTCGAGGCGGTGGCCACCGCCGCCGGCGACCACCGGAGCCGCCCCCTGGTCTTGGTCCGGCTGGTGGTGGGCTCCGACGACGGTCTGATCGAAGGGTGGGGGGAGTGCGCCGCCCTGGGGGACGCCGACTACGACCCGGAGGACGTGTCGCGGTCCTTCCTTTCTCTGGAGCGCACGCTGCTACCCGGCCTGGCCCGCCGTGCGACCCGAACCCACCAGTTGCCGCCGCCTTCCGAGCTCACCGATTTGCGCCGGGCCGTGCCCCATGCCCCCATGGCCTTCGCCGCCCTCGAGATGGCAGTGGCCGATGCCCACCTCCGGGCCGAAGGCTGCTCATTGGCCGGCTTGCTCGGGGTGGGGGACTCGGTTGTCGAGCTGGGTGCGGTTGTGGGTGTCCTGCCATCGGTGGAAGTCCTGGTCGAGCGAGTGGTGTCCCTGGCGGAGCAGGGGTACTCGCGGGTCAAGCTCAAGGTCGGGCCGGGTTGGGACATCTCCCCGCTCGAGGCGGTGACCGCGGCCGCACCCGGCGTGAAGCTGCAGGTGGATGCCAACGGTTCCTATTCGGAGGCACAGCGAAGCCGGCTGGTGGAGCTCGACCGGTTCGGTCTTCTGTGCCTCGAACAGCCCTTCGGACCGGCCGACCTGGCAGCCCACGCCCGCCTGGCCCGGGAGATGCGCACCCCCATCTGCCTGGACGAGAGTCTCCACTCCGGGCCGGAGATCGCCGATGCCCTCGCCTCGGGTGCCTGCTCGGTGGTCTGCCTCAAGCCTGCCCGGTTGGGTGGGCTGGGCGAGGCGCTGGCAGTGGTCGAGACCTGTGCTGCGGCCGGCACCCCGATCTGGATGGGGGGGATGTTCGAGTCGGGCTACGCCCGCGGGGTCAATGTCTCCTTGGCCGCCCTCTCCGCCTTCAGCTGGCCGGGCGACCTCAGCCCGGCCCGGTCCTACCTGGCAGTCGACCTCGTGCCTCCGCCCACGTTGGTTCGGGCCGAAGGATCAGGAGTCTTGACGGCGCGGCCATCGGCTGGACCAGGAATGGGCCATGCACCCGACCTCGAGGTGGTCACCAACCTTGCCATGCGGCACGTCCGGGTGGGACTTCCCTGACCCGGCCCACGCCGACGGCCCGGCTCCGCACGCCGCCCGGCCGCACGCGGCCCGGCTCCGCACGTGACCGTACCCACACCGGCGCCCCGTCCGTCCTGGCCAGCGCCGGTGGTCGGCGTCCCTGTGTGACCCCGGCCCGGCCCTGCGTAGAGTGTCCGGACCATGCGTAGAATTGCAGTTCCATGCGACGGACCACCATCGAGCGAAAGCTCAGTGACGCTCATGAGCGGTTGGTGCGCGCCCGCCAAGAGCTGGCCGTCGTCGACGAGCAGTTGCCGGTGGTAGAGGATGTGGCCGACGACACCCGGTTGCAGGCCCTGGTAGCCGACTCACCCCTGGCCGCCAAGGAGCACGACGAGGCGAACCGGCAGGCCACGATCATGCGCCAGACCCGCCAGGCGTTGGTGGGACGCATCGCCGAGCTCGAGCACCGCCAGGCTGAGCTGCTGGATCGACTGGTGGTCGGGCCGGGTTGACCGCCGCGCGGAATCAACGGGGAGGCGAGGTTCCCAGCGGGTCAGCGGCCGGCGCGGCCGGCCCGGCCGATCGGGCTGTCATCAGAACGGGAGGGATGGAGCTGCAATGACCAGACGCGTGGTCATCGCCGAGGACGAGGCGATCATCCGATTGGATCTCAAGGAGATCCTGGTGGACGAGGGGTACGACGTGGTCGGAGAGACCGGTCGGGGTGACGAGGCGGTGGAGCTGGTGCGCGCCCACCACCCCGACCTGGTCATCCTCGACGTGAAGATGCCGGGATCGGACGGGCTCGAGGCGGCCCGGGCCATCCAGCAGATGGACGTCAAGGTGGCCGTGCTGATCCTGACCGCATTCAGCCAGCGCGACCTCATCGACGAGGCCCGCGACGCCGGGGTGGCGGCCTACCTGGTCAAGCCGTTCCAGCGCATCGAGCTCATCCCGGCCATAGACCAGGCCGTGGCCCGCTGTGAGCAGGCCTGGGCCATCGATGCCGAGGCGGCCCAGCAGGCCCAGGGCGACGGTTCCCCCGGCCAGGCAGCCAGTGCCGAGGACAAGCTCGAGACCCGCCGCATGGTCGACGGGGCCAAAGGGGTGCTGATGGAGCGTTCGGGCCTGTCGGAGTCCGAAGCTTTCAGCTTCATCCAGAAGACGGCCATGGGGACCCGTTCCCGGATGATCGACGTCGCCCGGCAGGTCCTCGAGGGTGGGCTCGCGCCCTGAGCCCGGCCGGGTTGACCACCCCATGACCCGACCGCTTCGGACCCGACCACGACCCGACCACGACCCGACGATGACCCGCCCATGACCGAGGAATCCGAGTCGCGGCCGCTGCTGCTCCTGGACGGCATGTCGCTGGCATTCCGGGCCTACTTCGCCCTTCCCCCCGACCTGGCCACCACGCAGGGGGTGGTGACCAACGCCGTGCACGGGTTCGCCTCGATGCTCGTGTACCTGGTCCGTGAGCACCGCCCCGCCGGGCTGGCCGTGGCCTTCGACCTCCCCGGAGCCACCTTCCGCGACGAGATCGCCGCCGACTACAAGGCCGGTCGCGCCGACACCCCCGACGACCTCCTCCCGCAGTTCGGTATGATCCGGGGACTGCTCGGCTCGCTGGCCATCCCGGTGGTGGGCGCCGAGGGATTCGAGGCGGACGATGTCCTGGCCACCCTGGCCACCGAGGCGCGGGACCGCCATCACCCGGTCGTCATCGTCACCGGGGACCGTGACTCCTTCCAGCTGGTGGAGGACCCCTACGTGCGCGTGCTCTACAACAAGCGGGGTGTCAGCGACTACACGCTCTACGACGAGGCCGGCATCGAGGAGCGCACCGGGGTGCGGCCGACGCAGTACGCCATCCTCGCCGCACTGCGCGGCGATCCCTCCGACAACCTGCCCGGTGTCCCCGGGGTGGGGGAGAAGACGGCGGCCAAGCTGGTCAACCAGTACGGCGAGCTCGACACCCTCTTCGCCCATGTCGACGAGCTCTCCCCGAAGCTGCGAGAGAACCTCCGGGCCCATGGGGACCAGGTCCTCCAGAACGCCGAGCTCATTCCGCTCATCCGGGACGTCCCCCTCGATCTCCATGTCGACGACCTCACCCTCGGGGGATGGGACCCCGAATCGGCCCGCACCACCTTCGCCGACCTGGAGCTCAAGGCGGTGTGGACCCGCCTGTCGTCCCTGATGGACGAGGGCGCCCTGGGGGTGCCCGTGGGGGGCTTGCCGGCCGGGAGGATATCGGGCACCGGGGGCGCAGCCGGTTCCGCGGAGGGGCCGGAGCCGGCGACGCCGGACCGGGCTCCGGGGAGCACGCCGACGTGGCTGGCCGCGCCGGAGGCCACGCTCCCGGCCACGGTGGCCGAGGCCGTGGAGACCATCGGACAGCTGGTGGCCACCGCCCGGAAGGCGAGCGGGAACGTGGCCGTCCACGCCCGGTGGACGGGGGACCCCGGCCGGTCGCCCCTGGCGACCCTGACCATGGCGGCCGAGGTCATCGGGGACGGGGACGGGGACGGTGGAGGCTCGCGACCGACCGCCCTCCAGCTGCGGACCGCCGGTGCCGGGGGGGCGGATCTGCTGATGGACGACGCCGTGACGACTGCCCTGTCGTCGGCCCTCGGACCCGGTGGGGTCGGGGTGATCGCCCACGACGCCAAGGAGCTCATGCGCTCTCTGCTGCCCCTCGGGGTGGACGTGGCCGCGCTGGCCATGGACACCGCGGTGGCCGCCTACCTGCTCGACCCGTCGACCGAGCGCTACCGCCTCGCCGACCTGGCCGCCGACCACCTCGGGGTGGAGGTCGACGACGGCACCGGCGGTCAGGGGCAGGGTGCCTTCTTGCTCGATGCCGAGCCCGACGCGGCAGGCGGGGGCGACGACGGGGACACCGACCCGGCCGACATGGAGGCCGGCCCGGTGCGGTTGGTCTCGGTGCTGGCCCGGTTGCGCGCCCCGCTCCGGGCCGCGCTGGTGGCGGTGGGGGAGTCCGACCTCTACGACCAGGTCGAGCAGCCGCTCGTCCGGGTGCTCGCCCGGATGGAGGTGGTCGGGATCCCCGTCGACCGCCAGGTCCTCCGCTCGATCGCCACCGAGCTGGCCGAGGAGTGCCACACCCTGGAGGCAAGACTCCACGATCTGGCCGACGGGCCCTTCAACGTGAACTCGGTGCCGCAGCTGCGCGAGGTGTTGTACGACCGCCTGGGCCTGACACCGGTCCGCAAGACCAAGACCGGGTTCTCGACCGACGCCCGGACCCTCGAGCTCCTCCGGGACCAGCACCCCATCGTCGAAGTGCTCCTCCGCTACCGGGAGGTGGAGAAGCTGCGCTCGACCTACGGGGAGAGCCTGGCCTCCGAGGTGGGGGCCGACGGTCGCATCCACGCCACCTTCCGCCAGACGGTGGCCCGCACCGGACGCCTGTCCTCCGACCGGCCCAACCTGCACAACATCCCGGTCCGGACCGAGCAAGGACGGCAATTCCGCCGGGCCTTCGTGCCGTCCGCCGGCCGCCGGCTGCTGGTGGCCGACTACGACCAGGTCGAGCTGCGGGCCATCGCCCACCTGTCGGGCGACCCCGGCCTCACTGCGGCCTTCGCCGCCGGCGAGGACATCCACGCCACCGTGGCCGCCCAGGTGTTCGGCGTCGAGCGGGACCAGGTGACGTCGGCGCAGCGCTCGACGGCCAAGATGGTCTCCTACGGGCTGGCCTACGGCATGGAGGCCTACGGCCTCTCGCAACGGCTGGCCGTGCCCGTCGAGGAGGCCCAGCTCATCCTGGAGTCGTACTTCACCGCCTTCCCCTCGGTCCGCGAGTACATGGAGCGGGCGGTGAGCGAAGCCCGCCGGGTCGGTTACACGGTGACCGTCTTCGGGCGACGGCGCCCCCTGCCCGATCTCGCCGCATCGAACTACCAGGTGCGCCAGGCGGCCGAGCGCCAGGCCATGAACGCCGGGATCCAGGGGCTGGCCGCCGACCTGTTCAAGCTGGCCCTGGTGCGGCTGGCCACCGGGCTCGAGGAGGGCGGGCTGGCCTCGGACCTGGTCCTCCAGGTCCACGACGAGGTGCTGGTGGACGTCGAGCCGGACGAGGCCGACGAGGTGGCCGCCCTCACCGAGCGGGCCCTGGTCGGCGCGGCCGACCTCGACGTCCCGCTCGAGGTGGACATGGCCTGGGGCGCCTCCTGGGCCGAGGCCAAGGGCGGCTGAGGGCGGCCGGCGCCGGCGTCGGCGTCGCCGAATGAGGGCGGCGGGGGTTGGAGTACGATTGTCCTCCGGCCACCTCGATGTGGCCGATACCTTTGCCGCCGCCGGCCCGGTCGGTTGCGGCGGAACCGTCCGGAAAGCGAGCAACCTAGTTCATGTCCGATACCCACGTCGTAACCGAGGGCACCGCCCTCCTCTCGCCCGAGGCCATGGGCACCTTCGACGAGGACGGGACCTACGTCCCGCGCTCGGTCACCGAGGACGACCTCGGTGGCGCCTCGCTCGAGGACGCCATGGCCGGCACCATCGTCGAATTCGAGGACGGTGACCTGGTCGAGGGAACGGTGGTCAAGATCGACCGGGACGAGGTGCTCCTCGACATCGGCTTCAAGTCCGAGGGCGTGATCCCGGTGCGGGAGCTGTCCATCCGCAACGACGTGGACCCCTCGGAGATCGTGACGCTGGGCGAGCCCATCGAGGCTCTCGTCCTGCAGAAGGAGGACAAGGAGGGCAGGCTCATCCTGTCCAAGAAGCGGGCCCAGTACGAGCGGGCCTGGGGCACCATCGAGAAGCTCAAGGAAGCCGACGAGGTGGTGACCGGACCGGTCATCGAGGTGGTGAAGGGCGGCCTCATCGTCGACATCGGCCTGCGCGGCTTCCTCCCCGCCTCGCTGGTCGAGCTGCGCCGGGTGCGCGAGCTCCAGCCCTACGTCGGCCGCACCATCGAGGCCAAGATCATCGAGCTCGACCGGAACCGCAACAATGTCGTCCTCTCCCGGCGGGCATGGTTGGAGGAGACCCAGAAGGAGCAGCGGGGCGAGTTCCTGGTCAACCTCAAGCCGGGCGAGCGGCGCCGGGGCGTGGTGTCCTCCGTGGTGAACTTCGGCGCCTTCGTCGACCTCGGCGGCATGGACGGCCTCGTGCACGTGTCCGAGCTGTCCTGGAAGCATGTGGACCACCCGTCCTCGGTGGTCTCGGTCGGCGACGAGATCGATGTCGAGGTCCTCGACGTCGATCTGTCCAAGGAGCGGATCAGCCTGTCGCTGAAGGCCACCCAGACCGATCCCTGGCAGGAGTTCGCCAACTCCCACCAGGTCGGCGAGCTGGTGTACGGGCGTATCACCAAGCTGGTGCCGTTCGGCTCGTTCGTCCAGGTCGGGGACGGTATCGAAGGTCTGGTCCACATCTCGGAGATGGCCGGGCACCATGTGGACCTGCCCGAGCAGGTGGTGACCCCGGGGGAGGAGCTCTGGGTCAAGATCATCGACATCGATCTCCAACGGCGCCGGATCAGCCTCTCGATCAAGCAGGCGGCGGAGGGGGGCGAGGTCTCCGAGGAGTACCGCGAGGCGTTCGGCGAGCATGCCTACGACGCCGAGGGCAACTACGTGGGGCCGTTCGAGTTCGCCGAGGCCGAGTTCACCCCGGAGACCGAGGCCCAGGCGGCCTGGGCCGACTACGTAGCCGAGCACGGCACGGGCGAGGGCGGTCCCGAGGACCCGTCCGCCTCCGGAGCCGGTGCGGGGGCGCCCCAGGCCGGGCCACCGCCGGCCGACACCGCGCCGACGGAGACACCGTCGGCAAGCCCACCGCCGACGGAGACACCGTCGGCAAGCCCACCGCCGACGGAGACACCATCGGCAAGCACACCGCCGGCAAGCACACCGCCGGCAAGCACACCGCCGGCAAGCACACCGCCGGCAAGCACACCGCCGGCAAGCACACCGCCGGCAAGCACACCGCCGGTCGACACACCGCCGGTCGACACACCGCCGACGGAGACACCGCCGGCAAGCGCACCGCCGGCCGACGCCCAATCCGGCGGGGGGTCGTAGCCCGGGCAGGGTCGAGCCGCGCTCAGGGGTGAGGGACCGCCGGCCCCTGAGGTGCTCAGGCGTCGATCTGGCTGGGGACCGGCTGCGGGGCCGGAGCCGGCGACGGGACGGTGCTGGCTTCGGCCCGGGCGGCCACGCCGTTGGCATCCCCGCCGACCAGCGGGAAGTGGCAGGCCACCTGGTGCCCGGGGGCGATCTCGCGCAGCAGGGGCTCCTGCTCGGCGCAGAGGACCTGGGCGTAGGGGCAGCGGGTCCGGAACCGGCATCCCGACGGCGGGTCGAGGGCGGAGGGGATCTCCCCGGTCAGCGGCTCGTGGTCGGACTGGTGATCCGGGTCCGGTTCGGGGATCGAGGCCAGGAGGGCCTCGGTGTAGGGGTGGGCCGCCGCCCGGTAGAGGTCGTCCGCCCCGGCGATCTCGACCAACTTCCCGAGGTACATGACGGCCACCCGGTCGCTCACGTTCTTCACCACGGCGAGGTCGTGGGCGATGAAGACCATGGTCAGCCCGAACTTGGCCTTGAGGTCGGCGAGGAGGTTGAGGATCTGGGCCTGCACCGAGACGTCGAGGGCCGAGACCGGCTCGTCGCAGATGAGCAGGTCGGGGTCGACCATGAGTGCCCGGGCGATGCTGATGCGCTGGCACTGGCCGCCGGAGAACTCCTGGGGCCGTCGATCCCCGGCGGCGTCGGGATCGATCCCCACCGCTTCGAGCATCTCGCGCACCTTGGCCGTCCGCTCCGCGCCGGTGCCCAGGCGCCAGATGTTGAGGGGTTCGGCCACGATGTCCCGGACCCGCCGCCGCGGGTTGAGGGACGAGATCGGGTCCTGGAAGATCATCTGGATCTTTGTCCGGGTGGCCCGCAGCTGCCGCTTGGACAGCCGGCCCAGCTCCTGGCCGCGGTAGACGACCCGCCCGGAGGTCGCCGGCTGCACCTGGACCAGGGCCCGGCCGGTGGTCGACTTGCCGCAACCCGACTCGCCGACCAGCCCGAGCGTCTCGCCTCGCTTGACGGTGAAGGACACGCCCGACACCGCGTGGACCCGTTGGCGACCGCTGCGGAACTCGACCACCAGGTTGTCGACCTCGAGCACCGTGTCGCCGGAGTCGAGGGGGACGGCCGGTTCGGGGGCGAGCGTGGTCACGGCGACTGCACCCCGGCGTCGGGATCGATGGCGGTGGCGGCCGGTGAGCTCGCCGTGCTCGCCGCCGTGGTGGCCAGGGGAGCCGCCCCCGGATCGCGGGTCGTGGGCGCGGTGGGGATGCCGTTGACCAGCGGGAACCAGCAGGCGAAGAGGTGGTCGGGACTGGTCGCGGTGCGCAGCGGGGGCTCGCTCTCCCGGCACTTGTCCTGGGCGTAGGGGCAGCGGGGGGCGAACCGGCACCCGGGGGGCGGCGTGATCAGGTCGGGGGGGCGCCCGGCGATGGCATGGAGCCGGGTGCCGCTCGGCTCGGACAGGCGGGGGATCGATTCCATCAGCGCCCGGGTGTAGGGCATGTGGGTGTCGGCGAACAGCGTGCGGGTCGGCGCCTGCTCCACGACGCGGCCGGCGTACATGACCACGATGTGGTCGGCCCGGCTGGCCACGACGCCGAGGTCGTGGGTGACCAGGATGACCGCCATGTGGCGCTCGCGTTGGAGGTCGGCCAGCAGGTCGAGGATCTGGGCCTGCACCGTCACGTCGAGCCCGGTGGTGGGTTCGTCGGCCATCACCAACCGTGGAGCGCAGGCCAGGGCGATGGCGATCATGACCCGCTGTCGCATGCCCCCGGACAGCTGGAACGGGTACCACCCGATCCGTTCGTGGGGCGACGGGATGCCGACCGAACGGAGCAGCTCGATGGCCTGGGCGTTGGCCTCGGCCCGGTCCATGCCGAGATGGAGGCGGAGGGACTCGGTGATCTGCCTGCCGATGCGCTTCACCGGGTTGAGGGCGGTCATCGGGTCCTGGAAGATCATGCTGAGCTCGGCGCCCCAGACCTGTCGCAGCTGGGTGGGGCTCATGGCCGTCAGCTCGTGGCCGGCGAAGGTCACCGTGCCGCTCCTGACCACGTCGCGGGCGGGCAGGAGCCCCATGATCGAGCGGGAGAGGACGGTCTTGCCCGACCCCGACTCGCCCACGATCCCCAGTGTCTCCCCGCGGGTCACGGTCAGCGACACCCCGTCGACCGCCCGGACCGTGCCTCTCGAGGTGCGGAAGGCGGTATGCAGGTCCTCGACGACCAGCAAGGGCTCGGACGGGTTGCCGATGTCGCGGAACTCGACGGGCTGGCCCCGCCGCCGGGTGGCCGACCGCAGGCTCACAGGAGGCCCTCGCGGATGTCGAACCGCTGGCGGAGGCGGTCGCCGATGAGGTTGATCGACAGCAGCAGCAGGAACATCGCCAGCACCGGCCACATCATGATGTAGGGGTTGACCTGCAGGTTGTTGTTGGAGGAGCCCTCGGCGATGATGTTGCCCCACGACGGGGTGGGAAGCGGCACCGACAGCCCGAGGAAGGCGAGAGACCCCTCGAGCACGATGACCGCCGCCACCGCGATCAGTCCGAAGGTCACCGCGGCCGGCACGACGTTGGGCAGGATCTCCCGGAACACCACCCGGGTGGAGCTGGCCCCCATCGTCTTGGCCGCCACCACGAAGTCACGGTTGGCAAAGGAAAGGCTCGAGGCCCGGACGACGCGGTAGAGGACCGGGATGGTGGCCACGCCGATGATGATGGTGATCTTCAAGAGGGACTGCCCCCAAAATGCGACGATGGCGATCACCGCCACGATGGCGGGGAAGGCCAGCAGCACGAACGACCCGGCGTTGAGGGCGACGTCCAGCCGCCCGCCCTTGTAGCCCGAGACGAGCCCGAGCATGCCGCCGATGACCATGCCGATGAGCACCGAGCCGAACCCGACCACCAGCGAGACCCGAGCCCCGAAGATGACCCGGCTGAGCAGGTCGCGTCCGAGCTCGTCGGTACCGAGGAGGTGGTGGATGCTCGGGTGGGCGTTGATGGCCGAGTAGTTCTGGAAGTCTGGATTGGGCAGGGGCAACAGGTTGGCGATGAGGGCGAGCACGATCACCAGCCCTACCCACGCCAGGGCGATCCAAAAGAGGATGCCGAGGGGCCTCCGGACCAATATGTCGTCGGAGTCGAGGGTCTCGCTCTGGCGTGACACCACCAGCTCGTCGGTAGCGGCGAGCCCGGGGACCTGGTCGGCCAGCAGCTGGCCGGAGGCGCGGGTGGCGGTGAGCTCCCGGTCGTCAGGCACGGCTCACTCCCTCGTCACTCTCGGGTCGACCACCGTGAACACGAAGTCGATGACGAATTGCAGCAGCACGTAGACGATGGCCACTACCAGGGTGATGCCTTGGACGACCAGGTAGTCGCGCTGGTTGACGGCCACGACGAGCGAGTAGCCGAGGCCGGGGAGGGCGAAGAGGTACTCGACGATGAAGGTGCCGGCGATGAGGGCGCCGATGTTCACCCCGGCCGCGGCCAGCAAGGAGAACGACGAGGGCCGGAAGGCGTGGCGCCACATGATCCGCCCGGGGGACATCCCCTTCGACCGGGCCATGGTGATGAAGTCCTCCTGCAGGGTGCTGATGAGGTCGGAGCGGAACAGCCGGAAGTAGACGGCCACCGATCCGGCCGTGATGGCCAACGACGGAAGGATCATGTCGTGCAGGTTGGTGGCCGGGTCCTGGGTGAAGGGGACGTAACCGGTGGCCGGAAACCAGTGGAACCCGACGGCGAAGATGGCCACCATGATGGGGGCGATGACGAAGGGCGGGAGGGCCAGCATCCCGAAGGTGCTGGTGGTGGCCACGTTGTCGAAGGGCCGGTTGGGCCGGCGGGCGGTGACGAGGGCGAGGGGGATGGCCACGGAGAACGCCACGACCTGGGAGATGATGATGAGCTCCAGGTCGATCGGCCACCCGGTGGAGATGATGTGGGTGACCGACTCGTGGTTGAGGTAGGACTGTCCGAGACTGCCGTGGAACACCGACGTGAGCCAAGTGAAGTACTGCTGGATAAGCGGCTTGTTGAGGCCCAGCTGCTTGAACAGCACCGCCCGGTTGTGAGCGGTGTCATTGGGCCCGAGGATGGTGACCGACGGATCGCCGGGGAGCAGGTGGACCAGCAGGAAGACCAGCACCGAAATAATGAACGCCACCACCACCAGCTGGAGCAGTCGGCGGATGAAGTACTTGATCATGGTGGAGTCGGGATGTGGGACCGATGACCGGACAACGACCCGTTTACCCGTTGAGCCAGACCTGGGTAGGGAAGAAGATGCCTTCGTTGAAGCCGTATCCGGGCTTGCCGTCGGGCAGGGTCGGGTTGTTGAAGTTCTGCACCCGGTCGGCTGCCACCTCGGAGAAGTAGAACTGCTCGATCCACAAGTAGGGGAGCTGGATGGCGAGCTGCTCGTTCACCGTCTTGTAGGCCGCCACCCGGGTGGCCTGGTCGGTGGTATGGCGGCCCTGGAGCATGGCCGCCTCGAGGGTAGGGTCGTTGAACCGGGTGAAGTTGAGCCCGATGCTCCCGATGGGTGAGATGGTGGTGGTGCTCCACCAGACGTAGTTGAGGTCGGGGCTGACCGCCCCGAACTGGTAGGAGGTGACCGCCTGGAACTTGCCCAGGACGAAGTCGTCGATGATGGTGGCCTGCTCGACCTCGGAGATGCTCACCTTGAACCCGACCTGCTGCCACATCTGCTGGAGGGCCTGCACCTCCTTGATGGCGTTGGGGTCGGGGATGGTCATCAGCTGGATGGTGGGCGTCCCGTGCTTGGCCTTGTACTGGCTGACGAGGGCCGCGGCCCCGCTCGGGTCGTAGGTGGGGTAGGTCGTCTTGCTGTAGTAGGGGGAGTCGGGCAGGAAGATCCCGTTGGCCGGCTTCGACGGTGGCCCGCCGATGATCTTCTGGACCTCCTCCTGGTTCATGGCCTTGGCCAGTGCCTGGCGGATCGAGAGGTCGTTGGTGGGCGGGGTCACCGCGTTGAGCATGATGTAGGTGAAGCTGGGCTGCCCGATGACCCCGGTGCGGGTGTCGACCAGTTGGAATCCGGAGCCCCCCGAGCCCTCGAAGTTGGTGATGGTCATCGGGGTGGCCGACTCGATCATGTCGACCCCGCCCGACCGGAGGGTCGACTCCCGCTGGGTGTTGTCGGGGATGGGCCTGAAGGTGATGGAGTCGAGGTAGGGGAGGCCGCTGCGCCAGTAATTGGGGTTGCGGGTGGCGGTGAAGGAGCTGTTCTGCTGCCACTGGGAGTAGATGAACGGTCCGGTCCCGACGGGCTTGATGACGCCGTTCGAGTTGCTGTTGGCCTGGTCGATCATGGCCTGGCCCACTACGTAGCCCACCTGGGTGGTGAGGCCGGCCGGGAAGCTCGGATTGGGCCCGGTCAAGTGGTAGGTGACTGTCATGGCGTCGGTTGCCTCGACCGAGGTCACCTGGGCCAGGGCCGGGCCGGTCAAAGCAGAGGACTTCAGGGCCTTGTAGTTGGCCACCACCACCGCCGAGGTGAGGGCCGACCCGTCGTGGAACTTGATGTTGGGCCGTAGCGTCATCGTCCACGCGTCGAAGGTGGAGTTGGGGGTCATCGACTGGGCCAGATAGGGCTCGATGGTGCCGTCCGCCGCCACGGCCATCAGGGGGTCGTAGACCGCGTTGGCGTAGAGGTACCCGTTGGTGTCCCAGTGGTTGGTGGCGGGGTAGAAGCCGTCGATCTCGGCGATGGTGCCGACGGTGAGCGCCCCGCCCCGCTTGGGCGTTCCGGTGCCGACCCCCGGCTTCGAGCCGGCTGCGGTACTGGTCGGCGACCCGGCGCTGGAAGAACATCCGGCCAACAGTCCCGGGGCCCCGGCCCCGAGGGCAACCGCCCCCCCGGCCATCGCACTGCGGGACAGGAAGCTGCGGCGGCTCAATTCGTGATGAGACATTCCCCCAAGCCTTTCCCCCTGCCGAACGATGACGGTTATCGCTCCGTGACGAGAGTCTGCACTCTGCCACAGGCAGCAACTCGTCGAGGGGCACGTTACCGCCAAGTAGGTGCCGGTTCCAAGGGGGCGGCGAGAGGCGCCACCTGACTTCCGGCGATGGATACCATGCGGAGCATGGATGCCGCACCGCCCGGGCCTGCCTCGGTCGTCGAGCCGGCGACCGGGCCCGCACCGACCGGCGGGCCAGGCCGGGCGAGGGGAGCCACCACGTCCGCACCGGCCGGGCTCGACCCGCCCCCCGCCGCCGGCCGGAACGGGCGGACGTCCGGGCCCGTCGGGCCGGGCCCGGACGATGCCGAGGGAAGGCTGTTCAGCCGCCGGGCCATGACGGCGCTCACCGGGGTGGCGGTGGCGGTGGTGGCCGCCTCCGTGGTCCTGCGCTTCTGGACCACGTCCGACCTGTGGCTCGACGAGGCCCTGACCGTCAACATCGCCCGCCAGCCGCTGCACCTGATCCCCTCGTTCCTGCGCCGGGACGGAGCACCACCGCTCTACTACGTGCTGCTCCACTTCTGGATCGGGTGGTTCGGGAGTTCCGACGTGGCGGTGCGCTCCCTGTCCGGGTTGTTCGGCGTCGTCACCATGCCGCTGGCCTGGTTGGCCGGCAAGCGCCTCGGGGGCCGCACCGTGGCATGGGCGGCCCTGCTGCTGGTGGCCACCTCGCCCTTTGCCATCCGGTATTCCACCGAGACCCGCATGTACTCACTGGTGATGCTGCTCACCGTCCTCGGGTTCCTGGCGCTCGACCGATCGCTCCGCCACCCGGGCCCGGGCAATCTGGTCGCCGTCGCCGGGGTGACCTCGCTCCTGCTCTACTCGCACTACTGGTCGATCTACCTCATCGGGACGGTGCTGTTGTGGCTGGCCTGGCAGGCCTGGCGCGGCCGGCCCCGGCTGCGGTCCGGGGCCCGGGCCTCGTTGGTGGCCACAGCCGTCGGCTGCCTCACCTTCCTGCCCTGGCTCCCGACCTTCCTGTACCAGTCCCACCACACCGGGACGCCGTGGGCGACCCCGGCCAACTTCGCCGCCATGGTCAACGCGGTGGCGTCGTTCGCCGGGGGTGGCACCAATGGTGGCCGGGCGCTCGCCCTGATCTTCTTCGCCTTGGCCGGGCTCGGCCTCTTCGGGACGGCCACCGACCGGTTCCACATCGACCTCGACATCCGCACCCGCCCGCTGGGCCGCCCGGTGGCCGTCGTCATCGTGGGCACACTGGCCGCCGCCATCGCCGGGGGGTTTCTCACCAACAGCGCGTTCGACGCCCGGTACGCCTCGGTGGTGTTCATCCCGCTCATCCTGCTGGTCTCGATCGGGTTGATCACCTTCCGCGACCGGCGGGTCAGGGTGGCCGTCCTGGCGGTGGCGGTGGTGGCCGGCCTGGCCAGCGCCATCCCCAACATCACCACCAACCGGACCCAGGCGGGCCAGGTGGCCGCGGCCATCGCCGTCCGGGGCCGGCCCGGCGACGTGGTGGCGTACTGCCCGGACCAGCTCGGCCCGGCCGTGAACCGGCTGTTGCCGGCCGGCCGCTACCAGCAGTCGACGTTCCCCCGGGGCACCGGGCCCACCTTCGTGGACTGGGCCGACTACGCCGCCGCCTCCCGGGCCGGTTCGCCGGTGGCCTTCTCCGAGCACCTGAAGGCGGTGGCGGGGGCCCACCGCCGCATCTACCTGGTGTGGGCCCCCGGCTACGAGACGCTCGGGACCAAGTGCGAGGGCATCGTCCAGACCCTGCAGGCCGACCCCGCCTTCCAGGCCAGGGAACTGGTGGTGGGTGAACCGGCGACCTTCTATCAACCCATGTGGCTGGTGCAGTTCACGCCGACCACGCCCTGACGGTGGTCGCCAGCGGACCCGGGGTCGCCGGCGCCCATCTGCCCCCCGCCGGTTCCACCACGGGGACCGACCCATCGACCGACGCCCGCCGCGGGGCCACCGGCACCGGAGGCGGGGGGCGCACCGGCTTGTCGTCCACCGAGCCGGCGGGGGTTCTGCCACCCGGCCGCCGCCCGCACCGCACGGCCAGGTCCTGGGCCAGAGACGTCGGGGGGGCGGTGGTGCTGGCCCTCCCGGCCTGGACGCTGGCCCGGGTGCTGGTGGTGGCCACCCTGGCGCTGGCCCACGGGATCGTCGCCACCGTCCGACCGGACAACCCCGGAGCGCGACTCCATGTGCATCAGGGCCTTCTGACCTGGGACGGCGGGTGGTACCAGTCGATCGCAGCCCATGGGTACGCCGCCTCGGGCGGGCAGGCGGTCCGGTTCTTCCCCGCCTTCCCGATGGCCGGTCGGGTGCTCGGCTGGCTGCCGGGGCTCGGCCCGGGGCCGGCCCTCGTGATCGTGTCGAACCTCTGCTCGCTGGCCGCCATGGCCGCCCTCTTCCTGCTGGTCCGCCACGACCTGGGCCCCGAGCTGGGCCGCCGTTCGATCTGGCTGCTGGCGCTGGCCCCGGCGGCCTATTCGCTGGTCCTCGGTTACGCCGACGGGCCGCTCCTGCTGTGTTCGGTGGTTGCCCTGCTCGGGGCGCGGACCGGGCGCTGGTGGTGGGCGGCCCTGGCCGGCCTCCTGGGCGGCCTGGTCCGACCGGTCGGGATCCTGCTCGTCGTGCCCGTGCTGGTGGAGCTCTGGCGGCAGCGGCACACCGAGACCACCCGCCGTGGCTGGGTGGCCCGGGGAGCGGCGGTCCTGGCGCCCCTGGTGGGAACCGGCTCCTACCTGGCCTGGGTCGACGGCCAGTTCGGTGACCCCTGGCTCCCGTTCCGGGTCCAGCAACAGCTCGGCCATCGCGGGGCGGTGCGGCTACCCCTCCCGGCCATGTGGCACAATCTCCTCGCCGTCGTCCACGGGCACCATCTCGGCAGCGCCTCCCATGCCCCCTGGGTGGTGGTCAGCATCCTCCTGTTGGTGCTGGCCTTCCGCCGCCTCCCCCTGTCCTATGCCGCCTTTGCCGCCGTCGTGCTGGGGGTGTCCCTCGCCAGCTCCAACCTCGACTCGTTCGAGCGGTACGCCCTCGGGGCGTTCCCGCTGGTGGTGGCGGCATCGACCTTGACCGGCCGCCGCCGCGTGGAGGTCGCCGTCTTGGGGGTTTCGGCGCTCGGGATGGTCGGGTATGCCATGTTGGCCTTCCTGGGCATGGTCGTCCCCTGAGCCCGCACGGGTCCCGGGCGGCGCCCATCCGGGAGGCGGGGGCAGTTCCGCCCGGGTAGAGGGACGAGCCACTAGCCTCTGACCGGAAGGGGGCACCGTGTGGTGCTGGGTGCCAGCTCGCTCCCGGGCCATGGGAGGTGGGTCGAACGACGAGGCCGCTCAGGGGGACACCGCCGGGTGGCCCACACCGGACTCGCGGCGCAGCGGCCACCGCCGGCGCGAACCGGCGGGGACGCCCACGGGGGGGGCTGCCGTGGACGCCCACGGACCGGCCCCGGAGCACGGCCCCGACCAGGCCCTCGCCGGGTGGCCGGGGCCGCCAGGGAGAAGCGACGACCGACGAGACGATCGACGACCCACCGGGGCTGACGGACGCACCGTGACCCACCGAGGCCGACAGAAGCCGACAGTGACGGACCGAGACCGACAGAGACGGACCGAGACCGACAGAACGGACGACGAGCGAGTGGCACGAGCGGGACAAGAGGTCGAGGGCGGCCGGGCGGCCGGGGGTCACCTCCCGTCGCCGGGACAACCGGTGCTGGTCATCGGCGGCGGCCCGGCCGGGCTGACCGCCGCCCATCAACTGGCGGAGTCGGGTGACCCGGTGGTCGTGGTGGAGGAGGATGCCGTCGTCGGAGGGATCAGCCGCACCGCGGTTCGCGACGGGTGGCGGTTCGACATCGGGGGCCACCGTTTCTTCACCAAGGTCAAGCCGGTGGAGGAATTCTGGCACCGGGTCCTGCCGCCGGAGGACTTCCTGCTACGGCCGCGGATGAGCCGCATCTTCTACGGCGGGAAGTTCTACGACTACCCGATCAAGCTGGGCAACGCCCTCTCCAACCTCGGCCTCGTCGAGGCCGTGCGCTGTGGGCTCTCTTTCCTGTGGGTGCGCCTGCGGCCGCCGAAAGACGTCACCACCCTCGAGGGCTACATCGTGTCCAACTACGGATGGCGGCTCTACGAGCATTTCTTCAAGACCTACAACGAGAAGCTCTGGGCCGTGTCCGCCTCGGAGATCTCTGCCGACTGGGGTGCCCAGCGCATCAAGGGGATGTCACTGTGGACGGCGGTGTGGGAGCCGATCCGGTCATCGCTGCGCGGGAAGCACCGCGATCGTTCGAAGCAGGTCACCAGCCTCATCGAGGAGTTCCAGTACCCGAAGTACGGCCCCGGCATGATGTGGGAGCGCTGCGCCGACCAGGTGGTGTCCATGGGAGGCACAGTGCTGATGGAGACCTCGGCGTCGACCGTGCACGTGGAGGACGGCCAGGCGGTGGCGGTGACGGTGCGGTCGGCGGCCGGCGAGGAGCGCATCCCGGTGTCGCACGTGATCTCCTCCATGCCCCTCACCTCGCTGGCCCACATCGTCGATCCCCCCGTCCCCGAGGAAGTGCGCGCCGCCGCCGCCGACCTCCACTACCGCGACTTCCTCACGGTGGCCCTGGTCGTCCCGGAGGAGTGCGGCTTCCCCGACAACTGGATCTACATCCACTCGCCCGACGTCAAGGTGGGACGGATCCAGAACTTCGGCTCGTGGTCGCCCTACATGGTCAAAGACGGCCGGACCTGTCTCGGGATGGAGTACTTCGTCTTCGAGGGTGACGATCTGTGGACCCGGGACGACGACGAGCTTGTCACCCTGGGCACCAAGGAGCTGGCCACCATCGGACTGGTCGACCCGGCCGCCGTGGAGTCCGGCTACGTGGTCCGGATGCCCAAGGCCTATCCGGTGTACGACGATGTCTACCGCGACAACGTGGACGTCATCCGCCGCTGGTTCGAGCGGCATGCGTCAAACGTGCACCCGGTGGGTAGGAACGGCATGCACAAGTACAACAATCAGGACCATTCCATGTACACGGCGATGCTGACGGTGGAGAACATCCACGGTGCCGACCACGACATCTGGTCGGTGAACGTCGAAGAGGAATACCACGAAGTCGACGACTCCGGCACCCACCGGGGCATCGACCGCCCCCCTGCCGACAAGGGCGGTGGTGGGACGACGGGACGGGACGCGCCGGTCATACCCCGCCGGGCCACGGCGGTGGGTCGCGCCGCCGTCTAGTGGTCGGTCGCCGTTCGGTGTGTCCCCTGATGTGGTGAGGGCATCGGCGTGAGCAGCGCGGCCGATTCGGCGGGGACCTCCCCGTCTGCCGACGTGGGGGGGCCCGGCCTCGACGCCATGCTGGACGAGATCGAGTCGGTCGTCGAGCCGGTGACCGAGTCCGTGTCCATGGCCCCGGCCGTGGGCATCGCCGTGGCCGGCGGTCCGATGATCACCCTGCCGGCCGGGGCGCCGGCACCCCGGCCCGGGATGCCAGGCCAGGACTCGGTGCTGTCGGGGTTGAGCCAGGCCGGGCCGGTGGCCGTGGCCGGCATGATCGTCAACGGTGCCGGGGCCCTGGTCGTGGTGGCCGTGGCCCGGCTGGTCACCCCCCAGTCCTACGGCGCCATCGCCGAGCTGCTCGGACTGTTCTTCATTCTCTCCATGCCCGGTTCGGCGGTGCTGGTGGGTGTGGTCCGCCGGGTCACCGCCCTGCAACGGTCCGGGCAGGGCGCCCTGGTGCGCCGCTGGGTCGGGAGGATCTACCGCATCGTCATCGGCGCCATCGCCGTGGAAGCGGTGGTCGTCCTGGCCCTGCAAGGCTGGATCGCCCGACAGCTGTCGCTGCCCAACAGCGAGGGAGTCGCCCTCATCCTCATCTCGGGGGGGATCTGGATCCTGCTCTGCGTGGACCGGGGTCTGTTGCAAGCCCATCGCGGCTACCGGGCATTGGCCGGCAACCTGCTCATGGAAGGGGGCATCCGCACCGTCGTCGTCATCGGCTTGGTAGCCGCCCACCTCGGGGTGGCCGGCTACGCCATCGGCGTCTTCGTCAGCGAGGTGGTGGCGACCGTCCACGCCCACTGGTTGGCCACCAGGGTGTGGTCGGCCGACCCCGATATGGCCGCCGCCCCGGCCGGTCACGACGTAGGCGCCGATTCGGCCCTGGTCCGCCGCCGGCTGCTGGCCGACGTGTCGGCCGCCTTCGCCGGCCTGGCCCTGCTCGGCCTCCTCCAGAATGTCGACGTGATCCTGCTCGGCCGGTTGGACCACGCCAACGTCGGGCCCTATGCCGCCATCTCGGTGGCATCGAAGGCGCTGATCTTCGGCGCCCTGGCCCTCGGCGCCTATCTCCTGCCCGAGGCCACCATCCGTTGGAACGAGGGCGGCCACGCCATCCGCCAGCTGGGGGTGACCCTGATCTTCCTGGCCGTGCCGGCCGTGCTGCTCCTCGGCATCTCCGTGTTCGCCCCCCGATGGTTCCTCACCCTCGTGTTCGGGGCCAAGCTGAGCTCGGCCGCCCCCGCCTTCGCCACCCTGGTGTTGGCCATGATCTGTCTCTCCTTCTCCGTGCTGGTGACCAACTACCTCTTCGGCACGGGCTCCCGCTGGATCGTCCTCCTGCTGGCGGGCGGTTCGGCGCTGGCCGTCGTGCTGGTGGTGATGGCCGGCGGCCACACCCTCGGGACGGCGCGGGCGGACCTGGCCGCCCAGGCCACCCTGGCCCTGGCCATGGCCGTGGCGTTCGTGGCCATCCACCGCCGCCACCGTGCCGGTCGATGGCTCTTCCGCCCGGCGGGCCACCGGCCGCCGGCGTCGACCAGGTCACCCGTCGCGCCCGCCCGGTGAGCACTGGGCCGCCTCCGGCCGGCGCCGATACACTCTGCCCCGTTGTCGGTGGCAGGCCGTTCGTGAGGGATGACGTCGGGGAGCGAAGTGGGGATGAGGCGTGTGACCGGAGGGCCCAGCACCGTGCATGCCATCGGCGCTCCCGTCCAGCCCGAGCAGGCATCCTTCCCGCGCCTCGTCCCGGTTCCCGGGCTGGAGCCCCCTGCCGTCCGTGGCCCGCGTGCCTTCCGCCCCAACGGGACGGGCACCCTGGAGCGACCGTCGGATCTCCGCCACGACCAATCCCGCCTGTCCCGCTTCTCGGACCTGTCCATCGCCGAGATCGCCGACCGGGCCGGGCTCAGGCGCATCGACGTCATCGCCTGGCGGGACTACGACGACGTCGAAGCGGGTGGCTCGGAGCTCCACGCCCACCGGGTGCTGTCGGCCTGGTCCGATGCCGGCCTCGACGTGGCCCTGACCACCTCGTCGGTGCCCGAGGACCGGACCGTGGTCCGTCGGGACGGGTACCGGGTGGTCCGGCGGGCCGGTCGCTACTCGGTGTTCCCGCGGACCATGCTCTCGGGGGCGCTCGGGCGCATCGGCAACGGGGACGGGCTGGTCGAGATCTGGAACGGGATGCCGTTCTTCTCCCCGGTGTGGGCCCACTGCCCGCACATCGTCTTCCTCCACCATGTCCACGCCGAGATGTGGAAGATGGTCCTGCCCACCGGCCTGGCCGAGCTCGGCTATGCGATCGAGCACCGCCTGGCCCCGCCCCTGTACCGGCGCAGCCGGATCGTCACACTGTCGGGCTCGGCCAAGCGGGAGATCGTGGAGCGACTGCGCATCCCCCCGGAGCGGGTGTCGGTGTCGCCGCCGGGCGTCGAACCCCAGTTCTCACCGCACGGTGAGCGCTCGGCTGCCCCCCTGGTCGTCGCCGTGGGCCGGCTGGTGCCCGTCAAGCGGTTCCACCTGCTCATCGAGGCGCTCGTCACCATGAAGGCCCGGCACCCCCGGCTCGAGGCGGTGATCGCCGGGGAGGGCTACGAGCGAGGAGCACTCGAGGCGCTCATCCGCCGGTTCGGGGCCGAATCCTGGATCTCCCTGCCCGGGTACGTCTCGGAGGAGGCTCTCATCGATCTGTACCGGCGTGCCTGGGTGGTCGCCTCCACCTCGCTCCGAGAGGGATGGGGGATGACCGTGACCGAGGCCGGTGCCTGCGGCACGCCGTCGGTTGTCACCAGGATCGGCGGCCACGAGGACGCGGTACTGGACGGACGCACCGGCATCCTCGTCGACAACCGGGGCGAGCTGGTGGGCGCGCTCGAGGCCATGCTGAGCGACGAGATGCTGCGGCGGCGGCTGGGGACCGGCGCCCGGGCCCACGCCGGCCGGTTCACCTGGGAAGCCTGCGCCCGGGGGGCGCTGGTGGCTCTGGGCGCCGAGGCGCTGGCCCGCCAGTAGCGGTTCAGCGTTCGGGCGATCCCCCCGGCGGGCCAGCGCCGACCCCCCGGCCGGCCGGCTCCTGGCCACCCTTCCGAGCGCCGCCCGCCCCCTCGCCACCCGGGCCGCCGACGTCTCCGATGGGCGGACGGTCAGCGGGCCGGCCGGCGCCGGCACCACCGGGAACCTCGATCGCCGTGCCGGCCGGAGCGCCGGCCGGGGGGACGGGCACCGTCGGACCGGTTCCCGACCTGGCCGCCCTCCGTCGTCCGAGGACCGCCTCCACCACCGCGTCGGCTCCGAGGAACACCACCCCGGCCCAGGCCAACCGGCTGGCGGCGTCGTAGGAGAGCGTCCAGGCCCCTCCGGGGGGCACATCGAAGGTGGCCTGGTGTACGACCGTGTACACACCGGCGGCCGCGATGCCGGTCACGGCCAGCAGACCGAGGAGGATGCGCAGGCGGGGCACGAGGAGGGCAGCCACCGTGGCGATGCCGACGGCCAACCCGGCCACGGGCATGGCGACAGCAGCCGCCACCACGCCGGTCACCAATCCGGTGGCCAAGGCCACACCGAGGGGGGCCGCCGGCGCCTCGGCCCGGAACGGGCGCGCCAGCACCGGCGCCTCGTGCGGGTCCGGCAACCCGGCGTCGCGAGCCGGCTCCTCGACGGCGCCCTCGGTACCGTCCCCGGCGACCCGGCGTCGACCGGTGCGCCGTCGGATCCATCCCCAGGGGACGAGAACCAGGACGAGGCATGCCACGATGGCCAGGACGGAGATGATGAGGGCGAGGTCCACCCGTCGCTGGGGCTGCCATCGGAGGACCAGCGACACCGTACCGTGGTGCACCCCCGGCCCCAGGGCCGGCTGGCCGAGGCGCCAGCCGTTGGCATAGCCGTCGATCAGTTGGGGCTTCCCGAGGCTCCCACCGCCCACCACCGTGGCCGCCCACCCCGAATTCACGCTCTCGCCGAGGACGAGGTCCGTGCCGGCCCGATCGGACGGCCGGGCCAGCCCGTCGACCGTGAGATGGATGGTGGTGGCCGTCTGGCTGTCCACCCGCACCGCCGGCGAGGCGGTGGCCGGCGGCGGCTGGAGGGCGGTGGCGGTGGCCAGGGCCATGGCGCCGCCGCCGGGCGCCGAGTCCAGGGCCAGCTGGTCGATATCGAAACCGGAGACCTGGCCCAGGGTGGAACGGAGGGTGTGGGTGCCCGGACCGAGGGCCAGCCCGGCCGAGTCCGGGCCGCACAGGCTCACCGTGAGGGGTTGGCGGGAAAGCGCCGCCGATGTCGCCCCGGTGACGGAGACCCACAACGGCTGGCCGTCCACCGAGAGCAGGTCGCCCCGGCACGAGGAGGGAATGATCGGTGGAAGAGTGCCGGCCTGGACACCGGGGAGTCCCACCTCGGCGATGCCGATGGGCATGGCGATAGGGGTCTGCGAGTAGTAGTTGAGGGTGTTCTCGATGCGGACGTCGTCGACCGTGATCCGGACGCTCTGGCCGCTCAGGGGCGGGAAGGTGATCGGCACGTCCACCACCGAGCCCGGGACGGGGCTGTCGGCCACGGGCGGCAGCGCCACGGTGGCCGACCGGCCGTCCACCGAGACGGTCACCTTGGTGGGGACCGAGTGCTGGCCGTCGGCCGCGATCTTGAGGTCCAGGTGATCGAGGGTGACCGGCCCGGGCAGGACGTACTGGAGCCACTGCCCGGCCTGGTGGGCCACGCCGAACCCGGGCTCCCAGAGGGTGCCCGGGTCGCCGTCGAGGGTGGCGACGGCCCCGGCCCGCAGGTCGCCGGGGAGCCGCCCCAGGGAGTAGGCGGCCACCACGCCGTCCGGCGGGCTCGAACGGCCCACCAGCCGGTCGATCCGGTCGTCGGGGACGAGCGGTGAGATCCGGGCCGTGCCCGTCATGGAGAAGGTCCGGGCCGTGGGCAGCCAGAAGGTCCGGGCCAACGACGTCTCCACATCGGCCCGGGGCGGGGTACCCGGGCCACGCAACCGGGTCATGATCAGGCTGAGCCGGTCGTGGGCCGAGGCGGGACCGGCGGAGCGAAGGAGGTCCTCGGGCATGGCGATGGTCTCGTCCGCGCTGATGCCCGGGAGCTTGACCTCGGCGAACCCGACCGAGCTCCGGGAGGAGACAGGGGTCTGCAGATCGGCGTTGCCCACACCGCTGACGGTCAGGCGCAACGTGGTGAACGTCCGGGCCGGGAAGGTCACGGTCTGCCCGGCCGAGGTTCGCGACCGCGGCCCGAGTGGCACGACGAGGGGACGGCCCCCGTCGAAGGTCAGGGTGACCCTGGTGATCCACCGGTCGGGGTCGCCGGTCTGGGGCTGGACGAGGGTGACCGACCCCAGGGTCCGCGGCTGGTCGAGCTTCACCTCCCACCACTGGCCGATCTGCTGGGCGAAGGAGTCGTCGAGCCAGGCGGTCTGGGTGTTCCCGTCGAGGGCGGCGGCCGGCCGGTTCTCGGGGAGATAGGTGATGGAGGACCCGTACGAAGAGGCGGTCACCGACGAAACGCCGAGGAGCCGGGCCGTGGTCTGGGCGTCGGCCGGAGCGCCGGGGAAGAGGTTGATGGGGGCGTCGGTGGGGTCTTCGGTGTCCGGGCCCTGGGCGGCGGTCTCGGTGTAGCCGGTGTTCTCGTTGAGCGAATTCCAGCGGTAGCCCTGTTTGCGGTTGGTGTCGGTCACCACCAGGTCGGCCGGTGCACCGAGGGTGTCCTTGCGCAGGGTGGCGTCGAGGTCCAGGCTCCCGGCATAGAAGACGGTGGGGTTGGAGCCGAGCAGGCCGACGGAGGCGGCATTGACGATGCCCGACGCGTCGCCGTCAACCACCAGCGGAGTCTTGGTCGACTCGGTGCGCACGATGGGGCGCGGGTGGTCCACCGTATAGGTGGTGAGTGGCGCCGGCCAACCCTGGTTGGGCGGCCGGGCCAGAGTGGCCTCGTCGAAGTGCGGCAGGAGCGGCACGTTCGGCGAGGGCCGCCCGTAGTCGACCGGGTGGGTGAGCCCCGGTGGGGTCACCGCCAAGTCGGCGGCCAGTTGCTGGGGGATGGGGGAGTCGTATCGCTCGTAGGCCTGGTCGTACTGGACCAGGACGTCGCCTGCACTCATCAGCGACGACATCGGGCCGATGGTGTTCCAATCGATCGTCCCGTCCTGGAGGGGCGTGTCGACCGCCTGCAGCAGATCGGCGGTGGCCACCGATCCCATGATCTGTTGCTCGTGGGTCACGAAGGGCCGGGTCATCAGGCCGGGGTAGACGGTGTCGACGGTGTCGCCCCACCGGTAGGCGGCGAAATTGTTGCCGGGCAGGGCATACACGCGTGTCCCCGGATGGGCGCGGTCGAGCGCGGCGGCGGCCTGGCGCACGTAGAGGGGAGGGGTGGCCGGCTGGGTGAAGCCGTCGGCCACGATCCCCCCGGTCCACAGGGGGGTGGCCGCGGCCATCACCGCGGCGGCGGCGAATCCGCCGACGACCAGTCCGGTCCGGGGAAGGCGGGCCCAGAGTGCGCTCACCCCTCCTCCCAGGAACATGGCCAGGCTGAGGATGATGAGGGGTGACGCCCGATCGGTGGAACGCATGGCGAGCCCGGCCGTGGTATCCACCATGATGGCCTTGAGCACCGACCCGATGGCGGAGGGATCGGTGTAGGGGTTGGGGCCGACGGCGAGGATCATGCCCACCACCGTGACCAGGACGAAGTAGCCGCGATGGCGCCACCGTGACACTGCCGCGGCGGCGAAGGCCAGCGCCGGCACGGCGAAGCTGGCCACCATGAGCCACAGGTTCTGGGTGTAGGCCACCGAGGTCTGGGTCCAGGCACCCACCCGGTCGGATCCGTAGAAGTACCAGTACCCGAGGCCACGCACGATCTCGGAGGCCAGGGAGGTCCCGCTGGTGGCCGGCACGGTCTCGGTGTACTTGAGCACGTTGATGCCGTAGGCCGCCTCCACCTGCAACCCGACCGCCCACCACAGGGAGACGAGGGCGCTGAGGAGGCCGACCTTCCATGCCACGCCCCAGGCCCGGCGCCAGGTGGACTCCCGGGCCACCACCACCGCATAGGGGAGCCAGAGGGCGGGGGCGATGCCCACGTAGAGAATCGAGCTGGCGTTGATGCCGCTGACCAGGGCTACCACCAGGGCGAACAGGGCCGGGTAGCGCCAACCCCCTCGCCGGAGGGCCAGGACCACGAAGGCCACCATCCAGGGCAAGCCGGCCCACGGCATGAGGATGACCGAGATGCGGCCCGCATACTGCAGGACGTAAGGGGTGAACATGAAGCCGAGCGCGGTCACGTAGCGCCCGGGACCGGTGAGGCCGATGACGCGGCACAGGTACAGGGCCCCGGCACCGGCCGCGAAGAGCAGCGCCGCCATCCACACCCGTTGGGCGACCCACAGCGGGACGTGCAGTTCGGCCGCGGCCCAGTAGAACGGGCCCATGGGGAGCAGGTAGCCGATGTTCTCGTGGGTCACCGTGCCGAGCGCCACACCCGGGTCCCACAGCGATGCCGCCTGGCGCACGTAGCGGCCCGGGTCGAGGTACAGGTAGGTCTTGGTGTCGTCGACCACCGTGCCGGGCCGGGAGGCCAGCATCGGAACGGTGGCCACCACCGCCAGGACGGCGTAGTCCAGCACGGCCCGCGGCCGGTGGGGAGACCGCCACCGGGCCGAGCGAGAGCCGGGAAGGTTCGCGTCCGGGAGCGCGACAGGAGAAGGTTGGAGCTCCAACACGAGTGATCGGTAGTGTAAACAACCAGCGAGTGGCCATGGCATCGCCGCCCGCGGCGGCGCCCGCCGCCTCGGTACCCGCCCGGCCCGGCCGCCACACCCCAGGGAGACCGCCTTGAGCACCCACCATCCCGACCTCGTCCCCCGGGCGCACGGCCGCCGGCTCACCGGCGAGCGCCCCATGGAGGGGGTCACGCCCGACTCCCTGCTGGCACTGCACGCCGCCGGGTACCGGACGGTCATCGAGCGCCTGGGGCCGGGCACGATGCTGGACGTCGGCTGCGGACAGGGATTCGAGTCGGCCCGCTTCCTCGACGGGGATCGCCGGGTCGTCGGGGTCGACTACAGCGCCGACGCCGTCACGGCCGCCCACGGCCGGTGGACGGCCGAGGGACTGGCCGTGGCGCAGATGAACGCCCTCTCGCTGGGACTGGCCCAGGGCAGCTTCCGCTGGGCATGCTCCTCGCACCTCATCGAGCACTTCGAGGACCCCGAGGGTCATGTCCGCGAGCTGGCCCGGGCGCTGGCCGACGACGGGACGGTGTTCTTCCTCACCCCGAACGCTCCGGCCGACTTCGAGAACCCGTTCCACGTCCACCTGTTCGAACCACCCGAGCTCCACGGGCTGCTGGCCCGGCACTTCCACGACGTCACCGTCCAGGGGATGGACGCCATCCCCCGGGTCAAGGCGGACTTCGTGGCTCGCCGGCAGAAGGCCGACAAGGTGCTCCGGCTGGACGTCCTCGATCTGCGCCACCGGATCCCGCGCTCGTGGTACGTGGGGATCTACACCCGTGTCCTGCCCCTGGCCTACCGGCTCATCGCCCGGGGCGACTCGGGGGGGACGACGGGCATCACCGCCGACGACTTCTTCGTGACCGACCGGCTCGACCCGACCACCATGGTGCTGTTCGCCACGGCGTCCCGGCCGCGTCGAGCGGCCTGATCGGGCCGGGGTGCTCCCTGTCGGATTGACCGGCGGCATCGGCGCCGGGAAGTCGACCGTCGCCGACCTGCTGGTGGCCAAGGGCGCCAGACTGGTCGACGCCGATCTCATCGCCCGGGAGGTCGTCGCCCCCGGCGGCCCGGCCTATCAGCCCCTCATCGAACGCTTCGGGCCGGGCATCCTCGACGCGGCGGGGCAGATCGACCGCCCCCGGCTGGCCGAGCTGGCCTTCGGCCACCCCGACGCCCTGGCCGACCTCAACGCCATCACCCATCCGGCCATCGGGGTGGAGATGATCGCCCGCAAGGATCGCTACGCCGGCGGGGACGACATCGTGGTGCTGGACATCCCCCTGCTGCGTCCGGCCCACCGCCAGCTCCTGGAGCTCGCCGCGGTGGTGGTGGTCGACACCCCCACCGAACTGGCCCTCGAGCGCCTGGTGACGCTGCGGGGCATGTCCAGGGAGGACGCCGCCGCCCGCATCGGGTCTCAGGCGGACCGGCAGACCCGTCTGGACGGTGCCGACCTGGTCATCGACAACGCCGGTGGTCTCGACCGGCTCCGGGACGAGGTCGAACGGGTATGGGGCGCCCTTGTCGACCTGCGCCGGACGCGGCCGCCGACCGGGACGCCGACGCCTCCCGCCGCGGCCTGAGGGGCGGCTCCGGGGATACACCCTCCCGGTACCATCGGGACCGTGCCCGACTTCGAGGTCGTCTCGCCGTTTCGCCCCGCCGGCGACCAGCCCCAGGCCATTGCCGGGCTGGTCCAGGGCCTGCAGCGTGGCGACCGCTACCAGACCCTCCTGGGCATCACCGGGTCGGGCAAGACGGCCACCATCGCCTGGACGATCGAGGGGGTGCAGCGGCCGACCCTGATCATCGAGCCCAACAAGTCGCTGGCCGCCCAGCTGGCCGCCGAGCTCAAGGAGCTGTTCCCCCGCAACCGGGTCGAGTACTTCGTCTCCTACTACGACTACTACCAGCCCGAGGCCTACGTGCCCTCGTCGGACACCTACATCGAGAAGGACTCGTCGATCAACGACGAGATCGACCGCCTGCGACATGCCTGCACATCGTCGTTGCTGCTGCGCCCGGACACCATCGTCGTGGCCTCGGTCTCGTGCATCTACGGGCTGGGCTCGCCCGACGAGTACCGCGACCGGATCGTGGCCCTGCGGCCCGGCGAGGTGCACGACCAGCGCTCCCTGCTGCGCCGCCTGGTCGAGCTGCAGTACTCGCGCAACGACATGACCCTCTCGCGCGGCCAGTTCCGGGCCCGGGGCGACACGGTCGAGATCCACGCCGCCTACGAGAGTCAGGCCGTCCGCATTGAGTTCTTCGGTGACACGGTGGAGCGGATCCGTCCCTTCGACGTCACCACCGGCGAGATCGGCGACGAGCTCGACGAGCTCGTCGTCTTCGCCAACACGCACTACGGCGCCGGGGACGAGCGGATCCAGCAGGCCGTGGCCGGCATCGAGGCCGAGCTCCGCCAGCGACTGGGCGAGCTCGGCGAGGCCGGCAAGCTGCTCGAGGCCCAGCGGCTGCGCATGCGCACCGAGTACGACCTCGAGATGCTGGCGGAGACCGGGGTGTGCAGTGGGATCGAGAACTACAGCCGGCACCTCGACGGGCGGGCACCGGGGGAGGCCCCCTTCACCCTGCTCGACTTCTTCCCCAAGGACTTCCTGGTGGTGGTGGACGAGAGCCACGTGGCCATCCCACAGCTGCGAGGCCAGTTCGCCGGCGACCGGTCACGCAAGGAGACCCTGGTCGACCACGGTTTCCGCCTCCCGTCGGCGATGGACAACCGGCCGCTGCGGTTCGAGGAATTCCTCGAGCGGACCGGCCAGGCCGTGCTGTTGTCGGCCACGCCGGGGCCCTGGGAGCTGGAGCACAGCGACAACATCGTCGAACAGGTCATCCGGCCCACCGGCTTGGTCGACCCCGAGGTGGACATCCGGCCCACCACCGGGCAGATCGACGACCTCCGCCAGCGGATCGAGGCCACCGTGGCCGACCACCACCGGGTGCTGGTCACCACCCTGACCAAAAAGATGGCCGAGGACCTGACCGACTACCTCGCGGAGCAGGGAGTCCGGGTCCAGTACCTCCATTCGGACGTGGACACGGTGGCCCGCATCGAGCTCCTGCGCGAGCTCCGGCTGGGCACCTTCGACGTCCTGGTCGGCATCAATCTCCTGCGAGAGGGCCTCGACCTCCCGGAAGTGGCCCTGGTGGCCGTCCTCGACGCCGACAAGGAGGGCTTCCTCCGGTCGGCCCCGTCACTGATCCAGACCATGGGACGGGCGGCCCGCAACGTGAACGGCCGGGTGGTGATGTACGCCGACCGCATCACCGACTCGATGACCGAGGCCATCGGCGTGACCCAGCGGCGCCGGGCCCGACAGGTCGCCTACAACGAGGCCAACGGCATCGACCCCCGGTCGATCTCCAAGTCGGTGACCGACATCCTCGAGCGGGTACGCGGCGAAGGGATCGGCTCGGCCGCCATCAGCGGGGGCCCGAACAGCCGGTCCGTGGCCGAGCGGGCCCAGTCGATCCGGTCCGGCCGGGTGGACCCGAAGTCGGCCGCGGCGGAGATGGCGCGGGCCCTCGGCCCCGATCCCGACGAGCTGTCCGTCCTCATCCGTCGCCTCGACGTCGAGATGGGCCATGCGGCCGAGGAGCTCCGGTTCGAGGAGGCTGCGCTGCTCCGGGACGAGATCTCGGAGCTGCGGGCGCTCCTCGTGCGGGACCCGGTGGACGGCTCGGCCGTGCTCCCCGGCGAGACCGCCGACGTGGAGGCCGGCGTCGAGGCCGCCGCCCGTCCGTGACCGCCGGGCCGGCCTGCCCCCACCGGTATCCTCACCGCAATGGCTGATCGGTTGGTGGTGCGAGGCGCGCGTGAACACAATCTGCAAGACGTCTCGCTCGACCTCCCGAGGGACCGCCTGATCGTGTTCACCGGGCTGTCCGGCTCGGGCAAGTCCTCGCTGGCCTTCGACACCATCTACGCCGAGGGGCAGCGGCGTTACGTGGAGTCGCTCTCGGCCTACGCCCGCCAGTTCCTCGGCCAGATGGACAAGCCGGACGTGGACTTCATCGAAGGCCTCTCCCCGGCCATCTCCATCGACCAGAAGTCGGCGTCGAGGAATCCCCGCTCGACGGTCGGGACCGTCACCGAGGTCTACGACTACCTGCGCCTCCTCTATGCCCGGATCGGCAAGCCGCACTGCCCCAATTGCGGGCGGCCGGTGGCCCGCCAGAGCCCCCAGCAGATCGTCGACCGCATCCTGGCCATGGACGAGGGGACCCGCTTCATGGTGCTGGCCCCGGTGGTCAGGGGACGCAAGGGCGAATACGGGGCCCTGCTCGACGATCTGGCCAAGCAGGGTTTTGCCCGGGCCCGGGTGGACGGGACGACGGTGGAGCTGGCCGATCGTCACCAGCTCGACCTGGCCCGCTACGAGCAGCACACCATCGAGGTGGTGGTCGACCGGCTGGTCCGCCGCGCCGACATCCGTCGACGTCTCACCGAGTCCCTGGAGACGGCCCTGTCGCTGGCCGAGGGAGTGGCCGAGGTGGTCGTGGTCGACCCGGACGGCACCGAAGAGGAGGCCATCACCTTCAGCCAGCATCTGGCCTGCACCCACTGCGGGCTCAGCTTCGAGGACCCGTCGCCCCGGAACTTCTCCTTCAATTCGCCCTACGGCGCCTGCCCCGTCTGCACCGGGCTCGGCACCCGATACGAGGTCGACCCCGAGCTGGTGGTACCCGACCCGACCAAGTCGCTGGCCGAGGGGGCCTTGGCCCCCTGGTCGGGGGCCCGCAGCGAGTACTTCTCCCGGCTGGTGGCGGCCGTGGCCGACCTGGGCGGGTTCTCGCTCGACACCCCTTGGCAACGGCTGCGCAAAGCCGACAAGAAGCTGGTGCTCTACGGTGCCGGGGCCAAGCCCGTCCACCTCAGGTACCGCAACCGGTACGGCCGGCAACGGTCGTTCCACACCACCTACGAGGGCATCGTCCCCTGGTTGCAGCGCCGCCACACCGAGGCCGAGTCCGACTTCCTCCGGGACAACCTGGAGGGCTACCTGCGGGAGGTACCCTGCCCCGAGTGCGGAGGGGCCAGGCTGCGCCCCGAGTCGCTGGCCGTGACGGTGGGCGGCTATTCCATCTTCGCCCTGTGCTCACTGTCCATCGGCAAGGCGGTGGACGTGGTCGGATCGCTCGAGCTCTCCGAGCGCGATCACCTCATCGCCGACCGCGTCTTCCACGAGGTGGAGGAGCGCATGCAGTTCCTCCTGGACGTGGGCCTCGACTACCTGACCCTGGCCCGCTCGGCCGCCACCCTGTCGGGGGGCGAGGCCCAGCGCATCCGGCTGGCCAGCCAGATCGGCAGTGGCCTGGTCGGCGTCCTCTACGTGCTGGACGAGCCGTCCATCGGCCTGCACCAGCGGGACAACCAGCGGCTCATCGGCACGCTCAAGCGGCTGCGCGACCTGGGCAACACGGTCATCGTCGTCGAGCACGACGAAGAGACCATCCGGGTCGCCGACCATGTGGTCGACGTGGGCCCCGGGGCGGGGGAGCACGGCGGTCGCATCGTGCACTCGGGGCCGGTCACCGGACGCGGTGGGCTCGAGTCCAACCAGCAGTCGATCACCGGCCAGTACATCTCGGGGACGCGCTCGATCCCGGTCCCGGCCGTGCGCCGGCCGGGGGGAGGCGAGGTGCTCACCGTGGAAGGCGCCCGGGAGCACAACCTGCACGACATCGACGCCGAGTTCCCGCTGGGCCGGTTGGTGGCGGTGACCGGGGTGTCGGGTTCGGGCAAGTCGACGCTGGTCAACGACATCCTCCTCCGCTCGCTGGCCAAGCAGGTCCACCGGGCCAAGACGTTGCCCGGCCTGCACCGCGCCATCCGCGGGGTGAACCACGTCGACAAGGTGGTGGAGGTGGACCAGGCGCCCATCGGGCGCACCCCTCGGTCGAACCCGGCCACCTACACCGGCGTCTTCGACCACATCCGCAAGCTGTTCAGCCAGACCCAGGAGGCGAAGGTCCGGGGCTACCTCCCCGGTCGGTTCTCCTTCAACGTGAAGGGCGGCCGCTGCGAGGCCTGCTCGGGGGACGGGACCATCCGCATCGAGATGCACTTCCTGCCCGACATCTACGTGCCGTGCGAGGTGTGTCAGGGGGCCCGCTACAACCGGGACACCCTCGAAGTCACCTTCCGGGGCAAGACCATCGCCGATGTGCTCGAGTTCTCCTGTGAGGAGGCGCTGGCCTTCTTCGCCCACCAGCCGCCCATCGCCCGCCATCTGCAGACGCTGGTCGACGTGGGCCTGGGCTACATCCGGCTGGGGCAGCCCGCTCCGACGCTCTCCGGGGGCGAGGCGCAACGGGTCAAGCTGGCTTCGGAGCTCAGCCGCCGGTCGACCGGGCACACCCTGTACGTACTCGACGAGCCGACCACCGGACTGCACTTCGACGACGTCCGGAAGCTTCTCGACGTGCTGAGCCGCCTGGTCGACCAGGGGAACACGGTCATCGTGATCGAGCACAACCTGGACGTGATCAAGAGCGCGGACTGGATCATCGACCTCGGTCCCGAAGGTGGTGACCGGGGTGGGACCATCGTGGCCGCCGGGACGCCCGAGCAGGTGGCCGCGGTGACCTCCAGCTACACCGGGCAGGTATTGGCACCGATGCTGGGCCGGGCCCGGCGCAACGGTGCGTCGCCAGGACCGGCCGTGGCGGCGAAGAAGGCCCGGGCCCGTTCGGTCAAGACCCGGTCCCCGCGGGGCTCGACCACCGCCGGTGTCGGGGCGGGCCACCGGTAGTCACCGGCGCCGGGCCGGTCAGGTCGTGGCCAGCATCCGTTCGAGTGCCACCCGGGCCCATCGGGCCGTGTCGTCGTCCACGGTGATCCGGTTGCGCACTTCGCCCTGGACCAGGCCCTCGAGGACCCAGGCCAGGTGGGGGGCGTCGATGCGGAACATGGTCGAGCAGGGGCAGACCAGCGGATCGAGTGACAGGACGGTCCGGTCCGGGTGCTCGTCGTCCAGCCGCTTGACCAGGTGGACCTCGGTACCGACCCCGATCACCGATCCGGGGGGCGCATCGGCGATGGCCCGGATGATGTGGTCGGTGGACCCCACCTGGTCGGCCGCCTCGACCACGTCATGGGCGCACTCGGGGTGGACCACCACGATGCCCTCGGGATGCTCGGCCCGGAAGGCATCGACCTGGGCGGGCCGGAAGCGCTGGTGCACCGAGCAGTGGCCCTTCCACAGCAGCAGGGTGGCGGTCTTGAGGGCCAGATCGTCCAGGCCCCCCCGATCGAGCCGCGGGTTCCACACCGCCATGTCGCCGTCGGCGTAGCCGAGCTGGAAGCCGGTGTTACGCCCGAGATGCTGGTCGGGGAAGAACAGGACCTGGGCGCCCCCGGCCCCGCCGTCCCCGGTCCGACCGAGTGCCCAGGTCAGGACGGCCCGGGCGTTGGACGAGGTGCAGACCACGCCGCCATGGCGACCGACGAAGGCCTTGAGGGCGGCCGACGAATTCATGTAGGTGACCGGGACCACCCGCTCCAGGTCGGTCACCTGCGCCAGCGCCTCCCAGGCCTCCTCGACCGAGTCGATGTCGGCCATGTCGGCCATCGAGCAGCCCGCGTTCAGGTCCGGCAGGATGACCTGCTGGTGCGGGCCGGTCAGGATGTCGGCCGACTCGGCCATGAAGTGGACACCGCAGAACACGACGAACTCGGCCTCGGCCTGGTCGGCGGCGATGCGGGACAGCCCGAACGAGTCGCCGCGGGCGTCGGCCCAGGCCATCACCTCGTCACGTTGGTAATGGTGCCCGAGGACGATCAGCCGCCGTCCGAGCTCGGCCTTGGCCTGGCCGATCCACTCGGCGAGCTGGTCGGGACGGGCGGCGGCGTAGCGTTCCGGGAGTGCTGTCTGGAGCCGGAGCATGTCGGGTGTGACCCCCTTGTGGAGGCGCTCCGGTCGTGGCCGGCGGGGACAGCCTGGTCGCCCATCCGCGGGGATGTCGGCCCCGGAGCGGTAGATGTCGCCGGAAACCAGGCCGGCGTAGATGCAGTCTATGCCGGTGGGCCGCCGATCGGGCGGTGGCCCGGGTGGGGCCCGGGCACGGCACACTGGGGGGGTGGTCTCCCGCCCGCCTTCCGGCTCGATCCCCGACGCTCCCGGCTCCTACCAGTTCGTCGACCGGGACGGGCGGGTGCTGTACGTGGGCAAGGCCAAATCACTGCGGCAGCGCCTGAACTCGTATTTCCAGGACCCCGCCGCCCTGGCCCCTCGGACAGGCCAGATGGTCCAGCAGGCCGACCACGTCGAGTGGATGGTGGTCGACTCCGAGGCCGAGGCCCTCCTGCTCGAGCACAACCTCATCAAGCAGAACCAACCCCGTTACAACGTCCGGCTCAAGGACGACAAGAGCTACCCCTGGCTGGCCATCACCACCGGTGACGAGTGGCCCCGCCCGGCCGTGGTGCGCGGCCGCAAGAGGAGCGGGGTGCGCTACTTCGGGCCCTACCCGAATGTCGGCGCCATCCGCGAGACCCTCGACCTGTTGCTGCGGTCGTTCCCCGTCCGCACCTGCTCGGACACGAAGTTCCGCCGCCATCAACGCCTCGGCCGGCCCTGCCTGCTCTACCACATCGAGCGCTGCTCAGGACCGTGCGTCGGCGAGGTGGAGCGCGATGTGTACGAAGGGATGGTGAACGACCTCATCGCCTTCCTGGGCGGCGACACCGGTCCCCTCGAGAAGGAGCTCGAGACCTCCATGGGGGAGGCCTCCTCGGCGCTCGAATTCGAACGGGCATCGGTGCTGCGGGACAAGCTCGAGGCCATCCGGGCTGCCGACGCCGTCCGCCAGATGGAGCTCGGGCACCGTGAGGACCTGGACGTGTTCGGCCTGGCCGAGGACGAGTTGGAGGCGGCGGTGCAGGTCTTCCACGTCCGCTCGGGGAAGGTCATCGGCCGCAAGGCCCTTTTCGTGGACAAGGTCGAGGACCTGAGCCCGGGCCAGCTCATCGAGCGGATACTGGTCGACGCCTATGCCGAACCGGAGTCCGGGGTCCCCCGGCAGGTGCTCGTCCCCACCACGCCCGAAGATGCCGGGGCGGTCACCGACTACCTGGCCCGCCAGCGCGGGGGCCCGGTCGCCGTCCGGGTCCCGGTCCGCGGCCCCAAACGGGCCCTGCTCCAGACCGTCGAGCAGAACGCCAAGGAGTCCTTCGTCCGCCACCGGCTCCAGCGGACCTCGGACCACAACAGCCGGGCACGGGCGCTCGAATCGCTGCAACTCGAGCTCGGGCTGCCCGATGCCCCGCTGCGCATCGAGTGCTACGACATGAGCCACCTGCAGGGCACCGACTACGTCGGGTCGATGGTGGTGTTCGAGGACGGGCTGCCCAAGAAGAGCGACTACCGCCACTACCGGGTGTCCACCGTGTCCGGCAACGACGACTACGCCGCCATGGAGGAGGTGCTGACCCGACGCCTGACCGCCCTCCTGGCCGAGGAGAGGGCCCACCCCGCCGACCGGGAGGTCCCGGGCGGAGGGGTGGGCGAAGGGGCGCCCGAGGGCGGGGCCGGCCCGGCCGGCACCAACGGCCACCGACCGGTCCGGCGTCGCTTCGCCTACCCGCCCCAGCTCCTGCTACTCGACGGGGGACTCGGCCAGCTCGGCGTGGGCGTCCGGGTACTCGAGTCCCTGGGGCTGACCGACCGCATCCCCATCGCCGCTCTGGCCAAGGGCTTCGAGGAGATCTACCGGCCCGGGAGCTCGGAGCCGGTCCGCCTCTCCCGCCGGTCGGAGGGCCTCTACCTGCTGCAGCGACTTCGGGACGAGGCCCACCGGTTCGCCATCACCTACCACCGCACCCTCCGGGGCAAGCGCATGACCCAGGGCGCGCTGGACGGGGTCCACGGCCTCGGCCCGAAGCGCCGGGCCCGGCTCGTCGAGCAGTTCGGGGGGCTGACCGGTCTCCGCAATGCCTCGAAGAGCGAGCTCCTGGGCGTATCGTGGTTGCCGGCCGACGTGGGGATGGCGGTGTTCGAACGGTTGCACACGCCGCTCGCCCCCGGGGGACGGGCCGGAGGACGAACGATGGCAGAGCCATGAGCGAGTACCTGGTGGTGACCGGCATGTCCGGTGCGGGCCGTTCCACGGCCGGCGCCACCCTGGAGGACCTCGGCTGGTTCGTCATCGACAACATGCCCTCCACCCTCATCTCCAAGGTGTCCGAGCTGGTGGACGGCACCGGCTCCGAGATGGAGCGGGTGGCCTTCGTGGTGGGCCGGGGCGGTGGTGACCTCCACGACGTGCTGCCGGCCGTCGACGCGCTGGTGGCCGGGCGGAACCGGGTGCGCATCCTGTTCCTCGACGCTCCCGACGACGTGCTCATCCGGAGGTTCGAGGGCACCCGCCGCCGCCATCCCCAGGGAGGCGGAGTGGTCGACTCGATCGCCGAGGAGCGTCTCCTGCTCAGCGGGCTCCGCGACCGGGCGGACCTGGTGGTCGACACCGGTGAGCTCAACACCAACCAGTTGCGCTCGCGGCTCATGGAAGTGTTCGGTGGCGAGGAGCCGGGGAGCACCATGCGGACCTCCATCGTCTCGTTCGGCTTCAAGCACGGTGTCCCGCTGGACGTGGACCTGATGTTCGACTGCCGGTTCCTCCCCAACCCCTACTGGGACGAGTCGCTGCGGAGCCACAGCGGGCTCGAGCCGCCGGTGCGGAAGTTCGTGCTCGACAGGCCCGAGACCGCCGCCTTCCTCGACAAGCTGGAGGACCTCCTGGGCATGCTCATCCCCGCCTATATCCGGGAGGGCAAGTCCTACCTCACCGTGGCCATGGGCTGCACCGGCGGCCGCCACCGCTCGGTCGTGCTGGCCGAGGAACTGGCCCGCCGGCTCGACGACCGGGGTAAGCCGACCACCGTGTTCCACCGGGACGTCGAACGATGACCGGGCCGGCGCCCACCCCGTCGGGGTCGCCGCGGGTGGTGGCCGTCGGTGGTGGCCACGGTCTGGCCGCCACCCTGCGGGCCGTCCGCCGCTACACGTCGGCGGTGACGGCGGTGGTCTCGGTGGCCGACGACGGCGGGTCGTCCGGCCGGCTGCGTCAGATGATGCACATCATCTCGCCTGGGGACCTCCGCAAGTGCCTGGTGGCCCTGGCCGAGCCGGGATCGCTGCTCGCGTCGACCTTCGAATACCGCTTCACCGACGAGGAACTGGACGGCCATGCCCTCGGGAACCTGATCCTGGCCGGGCTGCTGGATGTGACGGCCGATCCGGTGACCGCATTGGACGAGGCCAGCCGGTTGCTCGGGGTGCGGGGGAGGGTGCTGCCGGCGACCACCGACCCGGTGGTGCTCAAGGCGGAGGCCGACGGGGGGAACGTGGCCGGCCAGGTGGCGGTGATGTCGACCGACAACATCCGCCGGGTCTCCCTCGTCCCGTCCGACCCCGAGGCCCCGGCCCCGGCGGTGTCCGCTCTGGAGCAGGCCGACCAGATCGTCATGGGACCGGGGTCCCTGTTCACGAGCGTGTTGGCCGCCATCGCCGTGCCGGGCATCCGCCAAGCGGTGAACCGCTCCGACGCCCTCAAGGTCTATGTCTGCAACCTTCGTCCCGAGGTCCCCGAAAGCGAGGCTTTCGATGTCGAGATGCACGTAGAAGCCCTGGTGGCGCACGGTGTCGAGATCGATCTCGTCCTGTGCGACACGTCGGGGATCGCCATGGGCCGGCCCGGTGTCCCAATCGTCGAGCGCAGCCTGGCCCGCCCCAATGGGCTGGCCCACGACCCGGACAAACTGGCGTCGGCCCTGTCCGATCTGCTCCTATGAGGGCGGGGACCAACCAGGATGCCCTAGCGTGGTCGCCGGTCTCCGTTCGCCGGAGGGGAGGGGAGCACCCCCGGGGGCGACCGGCGGGCCAAGGGACATCGAGGCGTCGAGCGAAGAGTGAGGCTGGCAGGGAATGAGCGTACGGATCGGGATCAACGGTTTCGGGCGCATCGGCCGGAACTACCTCCGGGCGGCCCGGGCCCTGGGGGCCGAGGTCGAGGTGGTGGCCGTCAACGATCTGACCTCGGCCGAGACCCTCGCCCACCTGCTCCGCTACGACTCCACCCATGGGCGCCTGGACACCGAGGTGACCGCGGCCAACGGCTCGATCGTCCTCGACACCGGGGCGATCACCGTATTGGCCGAGCGGGAACCGAAAGCACTGCCCTGGGACAAACTGGGCGTGGACGTGGTCATCGAGTCGACCGGCCTGTTCACCTCCCGTGCCTCGGCCGGGGCCCATATCGAGGCCGGCGCCAAACGGGTGATCGTGTCGGCGCCCGCCGCCGACGTCGACGCCACGTTCGTCGTCGGGGTCAACGATTCGGATTTCGACCCGGCCAAGGACTTCGTGGTCTCCAACGCCTCGTGCACCACCAACTGCTTCGTGCCCCTGGTCAAGGTGCTCGACGACGCCTTCGGGGTGGAGAGCGGCATGATGACCACGGTCCACGCCTTCACCAACGACCAGAACCTGCTCGACCTGCCTCACAAGGACCTGCGGCGGGCGAGGTCGGCCCCGGTCAACATCGTGCCGGCCTCGACGGGCGCGGCCCGGGCCACCGGGCTGGTGCTCCCGGCCATGCAGGGGCGCCTGGACGGCACCGCTCTCCGAGTACCGGTACCGGACGGCTCGATCACCGACTTCACGGCGGTGGTGCCCGGGTCGGTCACGGTCGAGCAGGTCAACGCGGCGTTCGCCCGGGCGGCAGCGGAAGGCCCCCTGTCCCGGGTGCTCGACTACACGGAGGACCCCATCGTCTCCTCGGACATTGTGGGGAGCCGGGCCTCATGCACGTTCGACGCCGGTCTGACCATGGTGATGCCGTCGGCCTCGGGGATCACCCTGGTCAAGGTGCAGGGCTGGTACGACAACGAGTGGGGCTACGCCAATCGCCTGGTGGACCTGTCCCTGGTGGTCGGTGGAGCCGGGACCTGACGGGACCGGGAGGTCTGGCGCATGAAACGGGGGGATGGTGGGATGAGATCGGGTGAGGACAATCCACTGCTGGACGGCCTGCCGTTGCTCGGCGACCTACCCAACCTGACCGGCGCCAGCGTGCTGGTACGGGTCGACTTCAACGTCCCGCTACGGCCCTGTGGCGACGGGACCGCGGCGGTCACCGACGACTTCCGGATCCGGGCGGCGCTGCCGACCCTCGAGTTCCTGTTGGCCCGCGGGGCGCAGGTCACGGCCTGCACCCATCTGGGCCGGCCGCAGGGGGCGCCCGACCCCAGGTGGGACCTCGGCCCGGTGCGCGAGGAGCTCGCCCGCCTGGCCCCCAAGGTCGAGCTCCTCGAGAACCTGCGCTTCGACCCCGGTGAGGTCCGCAACGATCCCGACTTCGTCGACAAGCTGGTCAACGGCCATGACGCCTACGTGAACGACGCGTTCGGCGTGTCGCACCGCCGTCACGCCTCGGTGATGGGCCCGCCCACCCGATTGCCCAGCGCCGCCGGCTATCTCCTCCAGCATGAGATCGAGGCGCTGGGGATGTTGCTCGGCTCACCCGCCCGCCCCTTCGTGGCCGTGGTGGGCGGAGCCAAGGTGGCCGACAAGCTCGGGGTGCTGCGGGCCTTGCTCGACCGGGTTGACGCCCTGGTGGTGGGGGGAGGAATGGCCTTCACCTTCCTCGCCGCCTCCGGCCACGACGTCGGCGGGTCCATGGTGGACCTCGAGCACGTCGACGAGTGCGCCCGGTTGCTCGAGTCGGGCAAGCCCATCTTCCTCCCGACCGACATCGTGGCCCTGGAGCCGGGCGCGGCCTTCGGCTGCGGCTGCACCGGTGGTCAGGTCCGGACGGTCGAGGAGGAGATCCCCGACGGTTGGCAGGGTCTCGATATCGGCCCGGCCACGGTCAAGATCTATGCCGACGAGGTCCGCTCGGCGGGGACGGTTCTCTGGAACGGGCCCATGGGCGTGTTCGAGGACGCCCGGTTCAGTGCCGGGACGGCCGGTGTGGCCCGGGCCGTGGCTGAATGCCCCGGGTTCACGGTCGTGGGCGGCGGGGACAGCGCCGCCGCCGTCGACGAGCTCGGGCTCCGTGACCGGATCGACTTCGTCTCCACCGGTGGCGGCGCGGCCCTCGAGCTCCTCGAGAACGGCGACCTGCCGGGGCTGGCCGCCCTCCGGGGTGCGCCCAACGCTCCGGCTCCCAGACGACGGGCGGATCCGGAACGTACCGGTCGGTGAGCGGGGCAGGGGGCGGGCGCCGGCCGCTCATCAGTGGCAACTGGAAGATGAACTTGGACCACCACGAAGCGCTGCACGCCGTTCGTGACCTCGGTCTCCGGCTCCAGGCCTCCGATGTCGGGCCACTGGACGTCTCGGTGCACCCGGCCTTCACCGCCATCCGGACCGTGCAGTCCGTGGTCGAGCCGGAGGGTATCCCGGTGGCCCTCGGGGCCCAGAACTGCGCCGTCGAGGACTCGGGAGCCTTCACCGGGGAGGTCAGCCCCGTCATGCTGGCCAAGCTTCATGTCGAGTATGTGATCGTCGGCCACTCGGAGCGTCGCCGGCTCTTCGACGAGACGGACGAGCTCGTCCGGGCCAAGGTCGGCGCGGTCCTGCGCAACGGCATGACCCCGATCTGCTGTGTCGGGGAGACCGAGGACGAGCGGGCGACGGGGCTGACCAATGAACGCCTGACCGAGCAGGTGCGGTCGGCCGTCGGCACGCTGACCGCCGACGTGGTGGGCACCATGGTCATCGCCTACGAGCCGGTGTGGGCCATCGGGACCGGACAGGCGGCCACCCCCGGGGATGCCGAGGATGCGTGCCGCTGGATCCGGCAGGTGCTGGCCGACTGCGCCGGGTCGGAGGCGGCCGACCGGGTGAGGATCCAGTACGGGGGGTCCGTGCAGCTGGAGAACACCGAAGACCTCATGAAATGCCCCAATGTCGACGGTGCCCTGGTCGGGGGGGCAAGCCTCGATCCGGCGGCGTTCGCGGCCATCGTCCGGACCGCGGCCCTGGCCACACGGTGAGTTTGGTAGCGTCTCCACCGGTCACCATCCCAAGGAGGAAGACCGCGTGCTGACCGCCATCATCGTCGTGCTGCAGGTCCTTTCCAGCCTGGCCCTGATCTTCCTCATCCTCATGCACAGCGGGAAGGGTGGCGGGCTGTCCGACATGTTCGGTGGATCGGTCGGCTCCGCCGCGGCCGGGTCGACGGTGGTCGAGAAGAACCTGGACCGGATCACCGTCACCGTGGCGGTGATCTTCGCCTTCACCAATCTCATCCTGATCCTGCGTCTGCAGTGAGCCCGACCGGCGCCGAGCCCGTCGAGCGCCGCCACCGCACCGCCTCGTGGTGGCGCGAGTACCGCGCCCGGTGGACGTTACCCCTAGTCATCATCGTGATCATCGGATTGGTAGCCGTCGTCGACCACCTCGGGTCCCATCGAATCAGCCAGGTCGACCAGGCGAACACCTCGGTGCTGGCGGCGGCGGGTGGGGGACAGGCCACCGTCGAGCTCGATCGACCGTGGGCCGGCCTCAATCCCAACACCGCGGCCGGAGCCGCCTCGTCGACGCCTGCGTTGTTGGCGCCGGTACTGCCGAGCGCCTACATCGTGACCCCGAAGCTCGTCCCCCAGGTCAACAGCGACCTCCTGGTGAGCGTGGAGGCAACGTCGACATCGCCGCTGGTCGTCCAGTACATCATCAACCCGCGAGCCGTCTGGTCCGACGGAGTGCCGGTCAGTGCCGATGATTTCATCTACTCCTGGAAGTCGCAGCGGGGGGGCGGCGTGGATGCCGACGGCCAACCCGACCAGATCGCCTCGAACCTCGGATATCGGGACGTGGCGTCGATCGTGCCCAGTCACGGCGGCAAGACGGTCACGGTGAAGTTCTCGACACCGTTCACCGACTGGCGAGTCATGTTCGACCACATGGTGCCGGCCCACATCGCCCGTCGGGTGGGGTGGAATCACGGGTTCGACTCCTTCAACCCGGCCGTCGACCTCTCGGCCGGTCCGTTCCTGCTCCAGTCGGCATCGTCCTCCGGCCGTGCGGTGCTTGTCCGCAACCCGCGATGGTGGGGGTCGCCACCCAATCTCGACGAGGTGACAGTGAATGTCGCCCCGACCCAGGCGGCGTGGGCCGGGGCCCTGGCGACCGGCAACCGCACGGCCGCCCAGCCCGGGTCGTTCGACCTCGGTTCACTGAACCAGGTGTCGTCGATGCCCAACACCCAGAGTGATGTGAGACCGTCACTCGAACTGCTGGACCTGGAGTTCAACGTGACTTCTCAAGTCACCTCCTCTACGGCCGCCCGCCAGGCGATCGCCCACGCCATCGACCGGAATGACCTGCTCGACCGCACGGTCGGGCCCATGGACCCTGATCTCGTGCCCAACGAGGACCATCTGGCCCTGGCCCTCCAATCCGGCTACAACCCTTCCCCGGTGTCCGCCGAGTACGACACCCGGGACCTCGATACGTCCGACCGGTTGCTCAGGAGCCTCGGCTACCACGAGGACCCGGCCGGCGACTATGTCGATGCGAGCGGGGCCCAGTTCACCGTCAGGATGGCCGTCGAGTCCGGCGTGCCGTGGACCGCCGAGGTCGGGTCCCTGATCAGCTCACAGCTGCGAGCGGCCGGTATGGCGGTCGAGACCATACCGGTCGACGGGTCCGGGGGCCTCACCCGGGCTGCGGCCGACGACAGCTACGACGTCGCCCTCGTCGCCCGAAGCTCGAGCCCGTACCAGACCTCCACGGCCAACTGGTACTCGGGCACGGTGGGGGCAACCGGGACACCCGGGTCGGAGGACTGGAGCAACTACGACGACCCGGCGGTCGACCAGCTCTTCATCCGGGCCGCCGCCGAGCTCAACCCGACGACCGGCCAGGGCATCTACGGACAGATCGACGACCAGCTCTGGAGCCAGATGGTGGCCCTCCCGCTGTTCGGCGAGCCGGCCCTGGTGGCCAACGGGGTGCAGCTGGCCAACGTGCAGTACAACGCCACCGCCGACGGGATCCTGTGGAACCTGGCGGCCTGGGTGGCCCTCAAGCCGGGACCACCGGGACAACAGAGCTGAGCAATGGTGTGACCGACGCCGGCGCCCGGCGCGCTACCATGCCCATCGCCCCGGGATGGACCTCGGAGCCACTTCGTCGGAGTGGCGGAATAGGCAGACGCGCTAGCTTGAGGGGCTAGTGCCCGCAAGGGCGTGGGGGTTCAAGTCCCCCCTCCGACACACCATCTGAACAGGTAGTTCGTCTGACCGCAAACGGTGACAGCGTGCGACCGGCGCCGGGCGTGCCAGATTCGTGCCAGATCCCCTTCACGGCGGTAATGTTCACGCACAGCTCGGACCGCTTCGTGCGGACGGTCGGCCTGCGGGCCGGCGGAGGTTGAACAAGCGCACCACGAATGCGCCACGGGTTCCCTCGCTGCAAACCGGCCACGGTGGCCGGTTTGTTTACGGCAGAAAAAGGACCCGTGATGATTCACACGGACGATGACCACCGCAACCTGGCGTTTCAACTGTGCTCAGGGTGCAACCACCACTGCTCGGAGGCTCTGCACATCGACTACCGATGCCTCCAGTGTGAGCATCGGCACCATCTAGCAGAGTGTGGACACTGGCTGCCGGTGGAGTGGATGCGGGGGACTTCCCCGCACGTGTGCGGGAAGGTTTCGGACCTCAGACGGTGTCTGTGATGACCTTGCTGACAGCGTCAGCGAGAGCCGCCGTGGCGCTCGAGCGTGGAGTGTTGGTAGCGCATGACGGCTGCCACCGACTTGTGGCCGGCGATGCCCTGGAGCTCCGCAAGTGTGGCACCCTGCTGCGTATAGAGATTGAGGCCGGTATGTCGTAAGTCGTGGAAGTGGAGACCGGTCACCTTCGCCTTGGTGCAGGCCCGTAGCCACCGTTGGCGGAACTTGGTGCGCCGGAGTGGTTCACCGTTGGACGCAGTGAACAGCAGCGCCTCGGGATCGGGACCCACATGGGTCGCCAGGTGCTCCGTGATGGCCGGGAGTACCTCCGCCGGAACCGGGGCCACTCGTCGGCCGGCCTCCGTCTTGGGTGGGCCGAACTCTGTCGACCCGTCTGGCAGCTCGATGGCCTGGTCCTGGACCCTCACGGTGCTGTGCAGCGGGTCGTGTTGCGCCTCCGCAGTCCAGCCGCCTCACCGAATCGAAGGACTGAGAAGGCCCCCAGCAACACCAGGGCGCGGTACTCCGGCTCGATGGCGTCGGCGATGGCGTAGACCTGCTGAATGGTCGCAGTCGACCGCTCGGGACTGTCCTCCGCCGCAGCCCCCTTGACCACGCAGGGGTTGTAGGTGATTTTGTGGTCGTCCACCGCCGAGTTGAGGATGGTGTGGGCAAGCTTGTACGCCTTGCCCGGCTGGAGACTGCCTGGCTTCTCCGTCGACACCTTGACGTACCACCGTTTCCAGGTCTCCCGGGTCATGACACCGATGTAGACATCGCCGATGTAGGGAAGTAGCCACTTGTCGAGCAGGATGCGGTACAGGCTCCGTGTTGTCTTGCGGAGGTCCAACCGGTCCGCGAGCCGTTTGTCGGCATAAACGCGGAACGTGGCAGCTCCGTCCTCCGGGTCAAATCCATGCCTGCTTGCGGATGGCGGTTTCGGTCTCCGCCAGGAACGCGTTTGCGTCAGCCTTGGTATCGTAGGTCTTCGGTCCGACGTACTGAAGGCCCGTCCTTCACATAGCGGGCCTGGTAGCGACCGGAGGGAAGCTGGCGACGGCACCGAATGTTCTCTTGCCCATGTTGCTACTCCTTCTCGAGGGTTGGGTCGGTTGGAATGACGGGCCTGAGAAGATTCCCGATGCCCTCGGTAAGCTCCTCGATCTGCGTCGAAGCTCGGCGGGCCTCGACTTCGGTTTGAACTCCATCGAGTATCCGCATCAGAAGGTCCGCAAGCAGAATGATCTCTGCCGCCTCCGTCGGATTGTCGAACTCGATATCACGATGGCTGGTGGATTCTTGAACAGGCCGATAGCGCCAGCAAAGAGTTCCATCCGGGCGGTCTGCTCTCCTGCGTCCATGTCTGGATCTCGAAGTGTGCCACCATCCCCGAATGCGTTTCGCATTAGCTTCACGCCCAATGAGGACTCAGGGCTCCCTGATAGTGATCTAACTCGGACTTCAACCGCCCTTAGGGCTGCAAAGGTTGCAAGTTCGTATTCTCCCATAAGGTACTGAGGACGCACCATGTCCTCCAGCCGAGGATGAAGGTCCATAGCGAGTCGCTGAATCGCTCGAGTCTTTGCAAGTCCCTCTTCGGCTATCAAGCGACCGAGGCGCGTGACCACGAAGGCATTCGCATCGTTCTGTCGGGTGGTGTCGGAAGCCACCAGGCAGTTGGCATAGAGCCATCGCCAAGCTTCACTGAGGACAGCGTGGCCCTGGAGAGATGCGATCTTCCCCTGGGCATCGAGTTGGTGCACCCAGTTGCTTCGATTGAACCAAGTGCTGTCGCGCATCGCATCCTCGTTGACTACGACATTTCGGAGCACTTCAAGAGCGATGGCGTCGACTGAAAACGACGCCAAATCATCCTCGGACAGAGGAAACTCTTGGAACATTCTCCAAGTCCACCACAACCTTCCTCGCTGGGGTGGAGGCGAGCCTCCGGCCATCACGACCTCGCCCTAACCTGGCCAGGTGGAGCACTACGCCGATGCCTTCTGCCTCACCTCGGAGAACTGCTTCCGGCTCATCCAGGCTGAGGACGGCAGGGGCCATGCTCAGCACTGCCCCTGCGCCACGGTCTGGCGGGGCCGGTTCCAGGACAATGCTGGGAAGTGGCACACCGTGGAGGCGTGCGACGAACACCGTGCCGATTTGGACGCCGTTCAGCGGATTGGGTGAGGGTCGCCCCTAACGAATCCTCTTTGAGTCAAGACCCAATTTTCAGGGCCTTTCGGGCGCGCCGAATCAGCCCGTCACGAGGGGTGCCTAGGCTTAGTCGTGGTCCGGGAGTGACTTCGCCGAAGAGCCGGCCTTCAAGATGCAGAGCCGACCACGCAGGCAACGAGTCGTTTCCTAGTGTCCTCCCGGACCCCTTTCGGCGTCGAGGACGAGCTGGCGGTAGAGGGCGTTGGAGATCTGACGCTTGAGCGAACGAACGGCTTCGCGCTTGGTCTTGCCCTCGGCTACCTTGCGATCGAAGTAGGCCCGACCGTCTGAGTGGGGCTGGCGGATCGGTGAGATCGCGACGATGTGGATGGCATTGTTGAGCTTGCGATGCCCCCGCCGAGACAGCCGGTGGGCTACCCAGCCGCCTGAAGAGTGCTCGATGGGGGCCACGCCCGCATAGGCGGCGAAGTGGTCCCGACTGGCGAAGCGCCGGACATCTCCGGTGTAGCCGATGACCGCACAGGCAACGACGGGGCCCACGCCGAAGAGCTCGGTAAGCGAGGTCTTCGATGCCCGCACCGCCATGCGGATCCGTCGGTGCGACTCTTTGATCTGCTCGTCGAGGCGCCGCACGTCATTGACCAGCTCGTGGGCGAGCGCGTAGCGCATGTGCTCGATCGGGGTCGCCGGCTCGAAGCTCTCGAGCAGCCGATCGGCGTCAGATGCGTAGAGCTCCTTGGCTATTCCCCCTGGTGAAAGGTCCGCCAGGGCGTTGTGGAGTCTGCAGATCAACCGGGCCCGCATCCTGCCCAGGTCATGGTTGCGCTTGGCCAACAGTCGCATGATCTCGCTGTGGTCGGCCGCCTCGACTCGGCGAAGCCCCTCAGAGCGCAGGGCAGCGACTGCCACGGAGAGCGCGTCATTGGGGTCGTTCTTGTCCGAGCGACCCGTTCCGAGTACCCGGACCCTCGAGGCCAAGGTCGGTGGGACGTCGACCACATGTTCGCCGGCATCGACGAGCTGCTGGGCCAGCAGGTAGCCGAGTCCACCGGCCGACTCGATGGCCCACATGCGCTTCTCAAAGGGCTCGGCCCTGGCGAGGAGCTTGGTGGTCTGCTGGCGGGAGGCGCGCACGGTGACCTTGGTCATCTCACGTTCGTCGCCGCTGATGGCCACCGCCGTGTGGCTCTGTTTGTGGGGGTCCACCCCAATGATCACCGTCATGAGCTCCTCCTTGTCGGTTGATGGCAACCGCGAGGGCACTCCTGATTCGGATCTGGTGCACACACTCCTCTTTTGAGCCACATCGCGGCGAGATCCAGACGGGAGGCACTTCGTTAGAAAGCCAACCGGACAGCCGGCGGCAGGCACAAAGAGAGCCGGCCCATCGGGACCCCTCAACCCTACGATCACCCGCAGGGTCTGCTCAGAGTCTCAATCAGGCACGAGTGGGGCACCCCTAACCAAGCGGTATCCGGGCCTCCCGCAGCTTGGTATGGGTCATGAATGGACTGGCCACTGGCGGCTCGACGTTCAGCTTGCCCGGCCGGAATGCCACCAGCACGGAGTTCGGTGAACGGTACCCAACCTGGACGACCTGGTTCGGGGAGACCTCAACCAGGCCCGAGGCCTTCCCGGCCCGTGACAGGCGGAGGTACGGATACGACACCTCCAACTGGTGACTCCCACGCTCCAGCGGAAAGTAGTGCGCTCCCCACGGAAGCTCGTAGGTGCGGCCGTCGATAGTGACAGTCGTGTGTGTGAACCTAAGTGTCCAGTCGAGATGGAAGAACTCGGTCCGCAGGACTATCCCTTGACCCGGGCTCGTTGCCAAGTCTGCTTCAACCGGATCGACGTTCGACATAGCCAAATCTTTTCACGTAGCACCCGGTTCGTGCCGTCCGTCAGACGTGCCCCCCATCGCCGGGTCTGAGCGCGTTAGCGACCTTCGGGTGGTGGTCCGTCGCAACTGCCATCGTCGGGAATCGGGGTGACGCGAGAACGTGTTCTGACACGCGTTCGCGTCCTCGGCGCGAACCTCCCTGGTGATCAGTGGACCGCACCGATCAACAAGGACCCAGCCGATCGGCCAGCGTTCCCTGGCGATCTGACGAAACCAACTGTCCCCGTTCGCCGGGTGTGCGCGACCGCCGAGGGCTATGAACCGGCCAACTGACCGGTTCGTTCCGAAGGCTCAACCCGTTATCACGTTGTGGACAGTGGCGACCATCGGTTCCGTTAGTTCGACACCCAACTCGGAGAGGATCGGCACCAGCGTCTTCCCGAATGCGTCAAAATCCGGCTGGGACTCCCAGATGTCGAAGACCTGGATCGCACCATTCGATTCGAGCGCACAGTGATAAGTACGCCCCTTCGGCTTGCCTGCACCGGCAGCCTCCAGCTTCTTGATTGCATTGTTGTACTTCTCCGGCGTGAAGCCTTCGTGTACGAAATAGATTCCCAATGCCATTGTGCTCCGCCCTTCAGCCTGATCGACGCACGGCTACGCCTGCCCGTCCGTCTGGACGCGACACCTGGGACCTTACCCTCCACGATGGAGGCTTGTGGGCCTGTCCGCTGTTGCGGTCTGCCTCCTATCCCAGAACACCGGCTCAGGGTCGTCGACTACGAGCAAGCGGTCATGAAGGAAAGGTGCAAGAATGCCGTGCACTCTCCGATTGGCGGGGATTCGGTGGAAGGGCGAGATCATGGCGAAGTACCTGATGAGTTGGAAGACGCGAGCTGCTGGCACTGCACAGCAGAACCACGACGATGGAAAAGCCATTCTTGCCGCTTTTGCGAAATGGCAGATTCCGGCCGATCAGAACTACAAGGAGTTCTTGAGCCGAGTCGACGGTGAAGGCGGCTTCGCCGTGATCGAGACCGACAATCAGGCCGGACTCCTCGATGGGGTGTCGAAGTTCACTACCTGGCTTGAGTTCGACATCGTCCCGGTGGTGGACATCATGGATGGCGTGTCGGTCCTCGCTGCCGGAGCAGAGTTTCGCGAATCGGTCTGATCAAGGGTCGCCCCTATCGCCGGTTCTGAGTCGACCGAATCAGCCCAGTGGAGGGGTAGGGTCAAGGGCGCCATTCGGATGCCGTCGAGGCGTGCGACGGCCACCGGGCCGGCCTGGATGCGTTATCGAGGACGAGTACTGCCGATCGCTAACCGCCACTGACCGGCACTTACACGGGTGATCCGCACCTTGGACTGACCACACGAGAAGCCTTTCTCGAGTGGAAGTCCAACCAGGAGGTGCGGTGTGCAGTGGAGTCCGGTATTCGAATGCTCTGTCGGTCCTGACGGCCAGAAGACCTATCGGGTCGGCCACGAGCTGGTCGACGAGTTCTTGGAGTTCGCATCGGCCCGGTGCCGACCCAGCACGGTGCGGGCCTATGCCCACGACCTGAAGGTCTTCTTCGGGTCCGTCGACATGGAGCCCGCCGAGGTGACGCCGAAGGACGTGCTGTCCTTCATCACCAGCCAGCAACGGTCCCGGGCCGGTGTGGGCAACGTGGTGCGGATCAGCGACGGAGGTGCTGGTCTGTCGGTGGCGACGGTGAAGCGTCGAATGGCTGCGGTGTCGAGTCTGTTCAGCTACCTGGTGATCCGAGGGGACGCCGGTGTGACCGCCAACCCGGTGCCCCGAGGAATGCCCACCAGGAGGAGCCGACATCGTGACCAACGGGGCGTGCCTCTGGTGAGAGGTGTTCGACGACTGCCCCGGATCCTCGATGCCACCGAGGTCGAACTGTTGATGTCGGCGTTCCGAACGGATCGGGACCGGGCCATGGCCCAGGCCATGCTGCTCGGAGGCCTGCGACGGTGCGAAGTCCTGGGTCTGCGTCTGGAGGATCTGCGGGTTGGCGAGAAGCAACTGTTCATCGTCGACGGCAAAGGTGGCCACCAGCGACTGGTCCCCATCTCGCCGACGTTCTTCTCGACGGTGGCCGACTACCTCAACAGGGAACGACCACCGGACGCCGCAACCGACCATTTGTTCGTTGTCCTGAAGGAACCGAGGCGGGGTCACGCCCTCACCACCGAGGGACTGGATGAGGTCTTCAGTGCCGCTCGGGCCCGGGCCGGTCTGGTCCATGGGACCTGCCACGAACTCCGCCACACGTGCTTCACCCGGTTGAAGGAGGCGGGCATGGCCATCGAGGCCATCCAGGCTCTGGCCGGTCACCGCTCCATCGCCTCGACCCGGATCTACCTCCACCTCGGAGGTGATTGGCTGGCCAACGAGTATCGCCGGGCCGCTGAGGCCATCGACGCCCAGGCACAGGTGGGGGTGGCCCGATGAGCGCTCTCTCCCTCCCTTCCCTCAGCAGCCCGGACGAGCCCATCGATCGGCGTCTCCGAGGCTCCCAGCCCGAGATCACCTGGGCGGAGATTGCCCAGCGTGCGCCCTTGATGGCCTGCACCATGGCCGACTATCTGGACCAACTGTCCGCCTCAGCCAGGCCGGGCACGGTGGCCGCCTTCGACATCGCTCTCCGTTTCTTCGCCGGACGAGTGACCGAGGCGGACCGGCGGTGCGTCTGCGTCGCGGACGTCGAGCGTCGCCACATTGAGGACTTCAAGTTGTGGCAGGCCAAGCGTCCGGGCAAGCGGGGGAAGAAGCTCTCGACCACCACGATCCGGCACCGGCTGGGGCTGCTGCGCACGTTCTTCGAGCGGATCATCGAGTGGGGTTATGACGACGCCCCGCCCCGGGTGCCGATCTTCCCCGGCGACTTCCCGAAGGCCGACGAGCCGCTGCCCAGGTTCCTCGACGATCGCACCATGGCCAAGTTCATGGCCGCAGTGGCCAAGGACTCCAATCCACGCCGGCGGCTCATGATGGAACTCCTGGCCCGCACCGGGATGCGAGTGGGCGAGCTGGCTTCGCTGGAGGACGACGCCATGGTCCAGATCAGCGAGACCTTCTGGTTGCGGATCCCGGTGGGCAAGCTCCACAACGATCGTTATGTTCCGCTCCACCCGATCCTGGTCGACCTCATCACCAACTACCGAAAGGCGAGCCGTCCGAACCGGTCGGGCCGGCTGGTGGTCCGCAACGACGGGCAACCCTTCGATCGGCGGACCGTGCATCGCTATGTCGAGTCGACAGCTAAGCGGGCGGGCATCGGCCACGTCCACCCGCACCAGCTTCGCCACACCCTGGCCACCCAGGCCATCAACCGGGGCATGAGCCTCGAGGCCATCGCCGCCCTGCTCGGCCACCGGTCGATGCGGATGACCATGACCTATGCCCGCATCTCCGACCGCACTGTCGCCGACGAGTACTTCCGGGTGACTGAGGCGGTCGAGGCCAACTATGGGCGCACCGATGCACTCCCGGACACAGCAGCAGGAGCCAACATGAGGAGGCTGGCTGCCGACCATCGGCGCATGCTCGGCAACGGGATGTGCACCCGGCCAGTCGCCCTCGACTGCTCATTCGAGTCAGCCTGTGAGCGTTGCAACTTCTTCGAGACCGGACCTCAGTTCATCCCGATCCTCAGTCGCCAACGGGACCACGCCACCGAACACGCTCAGGAAGACCGGGTCGTCCTCTTCAACCGCCTCATCAAGGACATCGACGAGGACTCCTGAGTGTGCTTCGATGAACCTCAGTCCAGGGCCCGTGGATCACCCGTGTAACAACACGACTGGGACAGGCAAACCGGCGTGTTCGGCGCGTTATTGGACGTGTCGCCTTTCCGCTCGGCTGGGGGAATCTCGGGGCCGCTCTACTCAATCCGTTCGAGCGAGGCGGCGCGTGTCGGGCGATCAGTGCAGGGCCGGCTCCAGGTGCTCCGTCTCCGACAGATCCACCGCCGGAGCGGCCGTTCCCCGGGAGGCGGCCCGCTCGGTCCAGATGTCGAGCACGAGCAGGCTGAGGTTCGACACGACCGCCGCACCGATGATCGTCGTGATCAACGCCGTGAGCCCGCTGGTCACGTGGAAACCGAGTGCGGCTCCGACCACCGCACCGACAGCCGCGGCAACGATGCCCTTGGCCCGCATCGCCTTCGGCGTGTCGGTGCAGACCCAGCCGGCGTAGGCCCCGAGCCAGATCGGCACCGCGACCGAGACCACTGACAGCAGCTGGTCGGGGAGCGCCCGGCTCGGCCAGAACCGCAGTACCAGCAGTTCGCCGAGGAACCATCCGCCGAGTCCGAACACGATCGGACCGGCCGAACGGATCCATGCGCCCGTCTTGCGGCCGGTACCGCCTCGGCGGCGGATCCGGATCGCCAACACCACGAGCCAGATCACTGCCAACAAGGCGAAGCCGATCATAAACCCAAGGATGTCCTTGGCAATCGCTGCCTGCGATTGCGGTGTGGCGAAGCTGACAACGTTCGGGGTGTAGCGGGACGTGTCGACCTGGCCGGTGGCGTAGAACGTGGTCAGTAACTGCGTGCTGGCGCTCGGCTCGTAGGCGTCGAAGTCGTCCACGTGCCCGAGCCCGGACAGGATGACCTGATGCCCGTTGGAAAGGTGCGGCAGCAGCTCCTTCGTGGCGTTCTGGGCCGGCGTTTCGAAGTCGAGCGTCCCGCCGATGAGCAGGGTCGGGACGCTCGAGTTCTGCACGCTGGTGTACTGGTTCTCGCCCGGGTTGGCCGGCCAGGCGTGAGCCATGCCTCCTGCCCCCCACAAGAACTCCCCGAGGGGATTGCCGATGATCGAGCCCCGGTCCGCGCCGGAGCTGAAGTAGCGCTCGACGGGCTGCGCGTCGGCCATCCCGATGCTTGCCAACTCGCCCCAGGTGAACGACTGGGGGAGGACGACACCGGACAGCCACGAGAGCAGCCACAGGCCGCTCGGATCGCCCTGCGCGGCGGAGATCCACGAGTTAAGCGTCATCGGCCCGGACAGTATCGAACCGCTGTTCGAGTTCGCCTCCGTGAGCCCGAGGAACGTCCCGACCAGGGCGTTGCCCGGCTTGATCGGCAGGGATAACCAACTGCTCGGCATGTCGGCCGCCGTGTGCTTCATGCTCGCGGCGAGGTTGCCGGTGCGGGCGCGGCAGCCAGGCTGCTGCGCGCACAGCGCCGAGTAACGCTCGATCCCCTGGTCGATCTCGGCTCCGCTGTAAATGTAGTGTCCGGGCGGGTTGACCCCGACCATCACCGAGCGGTCGACACTGTTCGGGTACCGCCACTGGTAGATCATCGCCAGACGGGTCCCGGCGCTCTCGCTGAGCAGGTCGATGCGCTTGTAGCCGAGCGCGACGCGAGCGGCTTCGATGTCGTCGGCCTGCTCGGCCAGCGTGTAGCCGGCGAGGTCAACGCCGCTTCGCTCAAGCCGCTGCGCGCACGAGGCGAAGGCCTGGGAGTACGCGCTCAGCGACGCTTTGCCGAGGTAGTCTGCGGAGTTCTCCAGCGCCGCCGTCACCTCGGGACAGTTCAGCACCGAAGAGCCGTCAACGCCGCGGTAGCCGACCATGACGACATCGTGCTGGGCGGTCAGGCGGCTCGCTTGGGGGAACGTCATGTTGGTTATGCCCGGGCCGCCGTTGAGATGGAAGATTGGCGCCAGCGGGTGGGATGAGCGAGCCAGGATCCGGGTCACCGGCAGCGCGATCAGCCGCGACTTCGAGCTCGCTCGGTTCTCCGGCACGACCAACGTGCCGCAGTCCGCGGGCATCGCACCCTGCTCGGTCGCGGAAGTGCACGCGTGCATGGTCAGCTGGCCGGCGTGCGCCCTCTGCGGGACCGAGACCGCGGCGCCGCCGGATGCGAACCGGAGGTACGTCAGGCCGAGCAACAACACCCCGATGACCACCAGGGCAACGATCCGACTGGGGGTGTAGATCCGCCGCTTTGCCTTCATGACGATGCCTTGCGATGACCCGGGTCGGCCTCGTAGATCGCGCCAAGTACAGCAAAGTTGACTATCCATACGCTGGCGGGCATGGAAACCTCCTCTTTCTTATGTCGCCGTCGCGTTAGCGCGGCACGCCATTGAGGAGGACTTCAAAACGCTCGCAACGACGCAGTGGTGGGTTCTGTGGAGATCGCGTCTTGTTGTGTAGCCAGCGGACTCTGCGGCCTGAAGCCCTTCCACGCGCAGTAGATGCCGAGGAATGCCTCCCAGACGATCTCCGGCAGTGACAGCAAGCCTGAAACCGTCGAACCGTTCTTGTAGGCACCGAGCAGGGTCAGCACGAAAGAGAGAATGAGCAAGGGACCACCGATGAGACCGAACAGTGCCATGCGGGGCGGGACGAGTGCCGACCGGTACATCAGGTAGCCCAGCATCAAACCGTTCCCGATTCCAGCAACGAGTCCGGGTCCCCACAGGAAGGCCCATTCGTAGGTGTTCACCAGCGAACTGCCTGACGCACCGATTGCGGTGGCGTGAACGCCGGTAGCTGCGCTCAACGAGTTCGCAACGTCGACGACCGAGATGATGCTCATGATTCCGATCGCGGCGAACACCGACTCCATGGTGCGAGCCGTGACGTATCCGAGCGAGACGGTTTCGCTCTGCCGCCTGACGAGCGGATAGATCACGACTGCGGTTGCGATCTGGGTGACTATGAGCCCGAACTCCAGAATCGCGCCCACCTTCAGGCTGTTGATGGAGGTCGCCCCAGGAATGAAGTGGATGTTGGTCCAACTGGAGCCGGTTCCGTGCACGAAGAGAAGCCGAGCGGGGATGCTCGTAACGAACGTGCCTATGAAAAACCAGCCGAAGATTCGCCCTGTTCGCCGGACGTCGATAGCTTGCGCACCGACCACTACCTGTGCCACTTCTGACCCCCAGGTACACGAAGTGTGAACGTCTCGGGTCCAAGATAAGACCCTTTCGGCCATGTGTCAACAGGTATCAACGCGATAACGTAATCGCAACCTTGGAACCGTCCCAGAGGAGGCAGTCGTGTCGAAGGAGTCGCGTCAGTTGGCCCGGGACCTTCGCGTGCTGTCCGAACAGATCGATCAATACAAGAGTGCCCTAGTGCGGCTCAAGGCAAGGTGCCGCGAAGGTGCCAGACGACTTGAGGAGGGCGAGGAGCCCGTAACAGTCGTTCTTGAAGCACTCGGGTGGGCCGACCAGCGGCGCGCCGTCGAGGAGGCGTCGAATCAGTTCGAGGCCGTGCGACGCCACGTCCGGCTGGGCATGTGTGCCGTGGCAGTAGAAGAAGGGGCGTCCATGGCTGAGTTGGCGCGCGCACTTGGGGTGTCGCGCCAACTCACCCACCGGCTGTACAACGAAGTCATCACGGAGTCGCGTTAGTTGGGTTTGTTGCTCTCTTGGTCCGAGATCCCGAACTCGGCCTCATTGGACGGGATCAAGCTGTTGCCGGATATGAGCCAACTGAGCCGGTCCGGTGGATACCGCCGCAGGCGACACCGTCGAGGCGTGCGATGGTCATCGGGCGGACCTGGCCGCCGTTCGGCGGATTGGGTAGGCAGGCGCTTCTCGGGAGGCCGACGACCAGGAGCGGGATCTAACTAGTCATTCAGGAAGACGACCTGCGTGTTGCAGAAGGTCCGGGCCTTCGGGGTGTGCCCAACGCACGCCTTAATAGTGAGGTTGGGTGGATCGCTATTGGCGTTTACCAGGATGGCACTTTCGTCGCTCCGATGGGCCCCCAGCGCCCAACCAGAGCAAGTGTTGTTGTCGAGGTCGCCCCCCACTATGGCACCGCCCGTTGCCACACAAACAATGCTCACCACTGAAGCGTTCGAAGAAACGAAGTACGAAAGGTCAAACGGCCAGTACTGCGCAGAGCTCTGGTTGTGGACAGTGAACTTGAGCATCACAGGCACCCCCGCCTGGCCATACTTTCCGGCCACGAGGTTCCCCGTGACGCTGATCTGTGGCGTAGTAGCTGATGCCGATGCGCGACTGAGGTTGAATGTAGTGGCAAGGGCGCCTGCCCCCATGAGCACCAGAGATGCGATAATCAATAGGACCCGCCGACCCACCATGGCGCCTCCGTTTCGGTCCACCAAATCCGAAATCCACGCCCCAGAGTGTGATAACACGCATTGTCACGAGGGTCAAGGTGTTTAGTCGAGCTGTGTCCTTCACGACCACCATTACCATCCAGGGGTTGGCGGCGGATCTAAGCCCGCCGACGGCGATTGGCCCCCCGGTGTAGGTCCGGGGCCGTCAGGATTCGGCCAGCCGGCAGGGCGCGAGCGGCCTCGAGGAGTACGGGCGCTCCCGGTGGCGAACGTCACGTGCACCGCCGTTCCAAAGCGCCCACGCCGGCGGCCAGAACATCACTCGTCCTCAGCCGCTAGTTCTTGGAGCGTGGCCCGGAGGCCAGCCTTCTGAAACTCGGCCACTTGCCGGGCGTGCGGACGGTTGCGCCCTTTGCCGCCCACTACCTGGCGCAGATCGAACTCTCGCCGCTGGCCGAGTACAACCAGGCCCATCTGCAGCTGATGTCGGGCACCGATCGCCTCGCCGCCATGCCCGAGATGCTGGCCGCCCTGGTCTGCGTGGTCGGCGTCTCGGAACTGGCCCGCCTCCTCCTCGCCTCATGGTGGGGACAGATGGTGGCCGCCGTGATCTGTGCCGCCATTCCCACGGGAATTCTGCTGGCCACCAGCGCCGAGAACGACTATGTCGCCGCGGCGACCGGCCTCGTGCTCGTCCTGGTGGCGGCGGCTTTCACGTTCGGGGGCCGGTGGCTCATCCGCTCGCTGATCGTGGGGCGTCCATTGGCCTCTCCTACATGGCCAAGGCCGATATCGCGATCATGGTCGGACCGGCGACGGCGGCATTGCTGATGGTCGCCGCGTACCCCTACTGGCGTCGGCAGAAGAGTGTCGATGCGCTGGTGGCCGGCGGGGCGAAGCTGGTCGGAGCGATCGGTGTCGGGGCGGCGACCGTCGCCACACCGTTCCTCGTGCAGAATGTCCAGCTGTTCGGATCGGTCACCGGACCGGTGTCGAAGGGCCTCCTGAGCAGTCCCATCACCATCAACGGTGGCGCGGCGAACATCGTGCGTGCAACCGCGTCCAACTTCGACATCGGCAACGGAACATCCGGGCTGAGCACCGATGTGGCCCGGCTCGTCCTCGGCCCTCTCCGACACATCTTCTCGCTGACAGGTATCTCACTCGGCGACCTGCACTACGAGTTCAGTGCCAACTTCAACCCCTTCCGAGTCGTCAACTACACCCTGTTCGAGCGGATCGACGCCGTCGGTGCCGACCCCTGGCACGTCCTCCTCATGGCGGCAGCGGCCGTCGTATTGATCGTCGCCATTCGGCGAGGGTCTACGCATCTCTGGACCACCCTGGTGCTCGCCGCCGGCCTGACCGTTGGCTATCTGTTGACCTCGGCCGTTGCCAGATGGAGCTTTGAGAACGTCCGTTACACGATACCGCTGCTGGTGGCCTGGTCCGCCGTGATCGCCGTCGCACTCGAGCAGTTCCCGCGATGGGTGGGCCGCCTGGTGATGATCGGGCTGGTCGTTGCCTGTCTGCCCCAACTGCTCGACAATGCAGGCCGCCCGCTCGTTCCGCCACTGACCCTCGGCGGGTCGTACCTGGCGCCCTATCTCGACGAGACCAATCCGGCGGTGGCGGTCGCGAATGCGGCCCCCTACGTGACGATCACGACCATGGTGGCCCAGTCGAGCTGTCGAAACGTCGCCTTGGCCAATTGGGTCGCCTTCGAGTACCCGTTGTGGGTCGGCCTCGGCCACGAGCACTGGACCGGCCAGCTCAACGACTTCGACGTGCAGAACGTCACCCGAAGGCTGGAGCCCACTGCTCGACCGTGTGCGTGGATCACCCAGGAGAAGAGCCACTACCGGACTCCCGACAACGGTACGGCCAACGTGCAGGTCGGAAGTCTCGCACTGTCCGTCGAGCCGGGCGATGCTCGCACCATCAGCACGCCCATCGCCAATTTCACCAGTCAGGTCCATGGTGTCCGCGTGATGCCGGGGGGCGGGTGGTATCTCACCGCGTTGGATCAGTACCCGCTGATGGGTCCAGACGGCTCCCTGTACGTGTTCAGCGCGGCCGACCGTCAGGTCCAGCTCGAGCTACATCTCATCTCGCACGTGCCCCAGTCCTCGCCGCTCCTGTCCGGCCCGGGCGACCAGAGCGTGCCGACGACCGCGGCGGATGGAATCATCGGGGCCGACATCGACCTCCGGACCGGGGTCAATCGGATCGATCTCACGGCCGGTGCCAGTGCGACTTCGAAGACCCGGCGGCTCATACTGGCGAGTGTCACCGTCGACTCGGCCACCCGCCGAGTGGGGAGTCCATGATCGGACCCGGCCCGGAGCTGCGGGGGAGATGCGCAGCGGCTCTCACGTCATCGGACCGACCGAGGAGCCTCGGATCAGGAACCCGAACCTTGCAGGAACTTGTCCTGGGCGAGGAGGTGCTCCTGGATCTTGACCGCTTCGTGGAGCACGGCGTCCGCATCGTTGTAGGTGGCCTCGGCCCGCTTGTCCGCCGCCGCGGCCAGGACGTTCTGGCCGACGATGATCACCGACAACAGGACCAACTGGAGGAAGGTCTGTGAGATCCAGGAGACCATCGTGACGGCACTCCCCGACCTGATGGCGGAGGGCAGGCTCACGAGTGCCAGCGCGGCGAAGGCATAGGCACACCACATCGTGCCGACGCCATTGGTGACCTTGACTGCGAACCAGGAATTGAACCGGGCCGCCGGGCTCCCGTGCGGGAGGAGCTCGGTGACCCGAACCGGGGCCGCAGTCCGGTCGAGCTTCTCCTTCGTCCGGGGGTGAGGAACGTAGTCATAGACGGTTCTCACTGGCATGCAAGTCTCCTCCTGAGGGTGGGGAATCGGGCCGTTGCCACAGTCTCGTCCGTCCGGCGCCGTTCGTCGGCCGGACCGGTGTCCGGTCCGTCTCCTGGTCCATCCAGCCGACCTCGGCTTTCCCGGCGGCCGACGCCTATCCGGTCAAGGGCGGACACCGGTCGGCCGATCATCCATCATGGACCTTTTGCCTCAGTCGAGCTCGTGGAGTCCACAGGCCGCCCGACGCCTCCGGGACGAGTACCGATGTGGCATGTGCCACAAGCGATGCCTGGTTCCCTGTCGGTTCACCTCCGCGGAATTCCGGGAGTTGGAGGAGCAGGCAATGCGGGACGAGGCCCGAGGCGGCAAGGGCCGCGAGGATGTGGTCGGACGGCAGCCGCCCGCTTCCGGCTGCGGACCGCCCGACTCGTAGCCCCTCGGCTGTCTCCGATGGCGGGTTGGGACCGGTGTCTTTTGGAGCCGGCCCGCCCCCGACCGTTTCCCGAGGTGACCAGGCCTCCGCGGGGAGCGGGCATGGGGGCTCCACCCGTCGCCCCTACCCGGCGGAGGCGCAGAATCTGCTTCAGCCGTCAACGGCACTGGCCGAAGTAACTAGTGTCGTCGGAGCCCGATCGCCGGGGGGCAAGGAGCTGCATGAGACGTCTGCGTGAGCGTCATCTCGCCGTCAAAATCAGTCTGATCGTCGCGGTCATCCTCGCAGGTGTGTCGGCGCTCGTCGTCCACAGTGCCGCCCAGCCGTCATCGACGGGAGTCACTCCGACCGCCACCGGGACGCTGCCGTACTCGCAGGAGGGCATGTACGCCTACTACTACCTCTGGTGGGACACCCAGCATTGGCAGGACACCCTGGGCTCGAACTACCCCTACGGCCAGACCCCACTGCCGCTCCCGGCCACGCTGGATGCGACCGGTTGTAACCCGACCAGTCTCTACCCTGGGAACGTCGAGACCGATGTTCCGGCCACGTTGTTAACCCAGGACGACCCCTTCCAGATCGCCTACGACGTCCAGAGCGCCATCGCCGCCGGCCTGTCCGGATTCGCCGTCGACTGGTACGGCACAGGCTCTGCGTCTCAGACGCCGGGTTCGAACGCCGAGAACCAGCGGCTCGACAGTCTCGTGCAGGCGGTCGACCAGGCCCAGGCGGCCGGGCACAACTTCCATCTCTGGTTGTCGTACGAGGCGTCGTCGACCAGCCTGACCCAGCCCGGCATCACCGGTGACCTGGCCTATCTGACGAGCCGGTACGGGGGCAACCCGGCGTTCGATCGGAGCAATGACGGGAAGCCCACCTTCATCTGGGTCGGGTCGTACAAGTATCCGACATCGGTGGTGGCTGCGATCAGCAGCCAGTTCCGATCGGGGTGGTATTTCGTCGGGGGATACCAGTGGAACCAGTGGAACTCGACCGTCGACCAGTACTTCGACGCCGACAGTCCCTACTGGTCCAGCCAGGACCCGTGGAACAACAGCCAGAGCTTCGGGCAGCTCGACAGCCTGGCCGCCACGCTCCATGCCGAGGGGAAGAAGTACTTTGCGCCACTGTCACCGGGTTTCGACCGCCAGCTCGACGGGTCGAGCGGCTGCGTCCCCCGTGACAACGGGGCCACACTCCGAGCCCTCTACCAGGGCAATGCCAGCGGCGATCCACAGGGTTGGCTGCTCATCTCCTGGAACGAGATCACCGAGGGAACCTATGTGACACCCCAGTTGCAGCGCTACGGGGACTCCTACGGAGGCCCGAACGGCTTCGTGCACTCCCTGGTGTCGGGTTCGGGGTGCGGTGTGGATGCCAACCAGGTCGGGGCCGGGTTCGTGGCGGCCGTGGCGGCCACCACCGGCCCGGCCGGATGTCCGGGATACTGGCTGGTCGACACCGCCGGGCAGGTGCGGTCGTTCGGCGGCGCCCAGTTCTTCGGGTCCTTGGGCGCTCCGCTAAACGCTCCCATCGTGGCCATCGAGGCGACCCCGGACCGGAACGGCTACTGGTTGCTCGGCGCGGACGGCGGCGTGTTCAGCTTCGGTGACGCCCGGTTCTTCGGATCCACCGGTGCGATGCGACTCAATGCACCAGTCATCGGCATGACCCCCACCGCCGATGGCCAGGGCTACTGGCTGGTGGCCAAGGACGGCGGCGTCTTCTCGTTCGGCGATGCCGCATTCCACGGGTCGACCGGAGGCTTGCGTCTCAACGCCCCGGTCGTGGGCATGGCCGCGGCACCCGGAGGTGGGTACTGGCTGGTCGGCGCGGACGGCGGGGTGTTCTCGTTCGCGGCGCCGTTCCTCGGGTCGATGGGATCGGTCCGTCTGAACAAGCCGGTCGTCGGGATCACGTCCGACCCGGGCGGCCGGGGATACCGCCTGGTTGCGGCGGACGGCGGTATCTTCTCGTTCGGCGCTCCGTTCTTCGGTTCGCTCGGGGGCATGGCACTGTCGGCACCCATCCGCACCATGGCCCCCTCACTCGACGGGAACGGCTACTACATGGTCGGCGTGGACGGCGCGCTCTACGCCTTCGGCGACGCACCCTTCCTCGGGCGCGTGCTCCCCTAGGCCCTGGGCCTTCCGGTCAGCCGGCCGGGCGGGCGGGAGGCCCGACCGCAACGGGATGCCGGTCCCGGGCCTAGCATCGCGGTGACCGGCGACCCTGCCGGTCGGCAAAAGGGGGAGCGATGAGAGCATTCCGCCGGATCATCGGCGCCGTGGCCATCATGATCGGCGGGGGCACGGCTGTCCTGGTCGGGCCGGCTGCGGTGGCGCAGGCCGGCGCCGCTCCCGCCCCCTACTACCTGGCGCTCGGGGACTCGCTGTCCACCGGGGGTGGTGCGACCCCGGGCCTCGGCTATGTCAATGACATCTATGCCCAGGCCAGCGAGGAGATCCCCGGTCTGCAGCTGGAGGACCTGGGCTGTGGTGGGGACTCGACGACGCGGATGATCGAGGGAGGCCTCTGCCACAACTACAGCACCGGCAACCAGCTCGGAGACGCCGAGGCATTCCTCAGAGCCCATCCCGGTCAGGTGTCTTTCGTCACCATCGACGTCGGCGGCGACGACATCGTCGGCTGCGGGATGACCGGGACGATCAACCCGACGTGCGTGTCCAACGCCCTGAATGCGGTGGGGACCAACCTCCCGATCATCATGTCCGGGCTTCGGGCCGCCGGCGGGAGCGTCCCGATCATCGGGATGACCTACTACGACCCGCTGCTGGCCGCCTGGTACAGCGGCGCCTTCTTCATGGGAGAGCCGAGCCCGGCCTCCGCCCGGGCCAGCCTCCCGGTGCTCCATTCGCTCAACGACGTCGTGACCGGTGTCTATACGAAGTACGGCGCCCCAGTGGCCGACGTCCAGGGCCGCTTCCAGTCCAATGACTGGAGGCCCACCGGCACCTTCATGGGCCAGGTGCTTCCGCAGAACGTGGCCAACGTCTGCAACTGGACCCACATGTGCATGACCGGAGGGGGGAACCCCAACATCCACACCACCGACTACGGCCACTCCCTGATCGCCTCCACCTTCGAGAAGGCCGTGCGGGTGGCGCCCACGATCTCGGGGACCCCCCCTCCTGGGTCGCTCGGCCAGGCGTACGCCTACCAGTTCACCGCCGGGGGCATACCGGCGGTGACGGTCAAGCGCTCCGGCAGCCTGCCGAAGGGCCTGAGCCTGTCCAAGGCCGGGCTGCTCACCGGTACGCCCACCCGGGCGGGTACCTTCCCGGTGACGGTGACCGCGTCGAACGCGAGTGGCACGGCCAGCGACCCGGTCACCATCGTCGTGTCGTAGCGGGACTACTTCGCCGGGCCCCCGGGAGACACCGCCCCGAAGCTGCGTGTATGCCATGTCCCTCGGTCAGAGGAGGCCGTGCCCAGCCCACCCCGGCCTGCGGGCCTCGATCGGCGAAGGCTGGCGCCAGGGGAATGCAGGTCAGGGGAACGCAGGGTGGGCCGAGGCGCGGGTCCCGCTGGTGTGGCCGGACCGGCCCGGGCGCACCATGTTGGCCACCACCCACGGCAGGTGCAGGAGGGCGTCCAGAGCCAGCACCGCACCCACGCCCACGGCCGCCCCGCCGAGGGCGTCGGTGGGGTAGTGCCAACGGAGCACGACCACGGCCGCAACGGTGACCACGGTGGCCATCGCCCCGACCAGGACCGCGATGGGTCGCCCGAGCCGTGGCACCACCAAGGTGGCCGCCGTGGCCAGGGCCGCCACCGCGGCCACGGTGCCGGACGGATAGGAGGCCACGCTACTCAGGCCGAGGTGCCGCCCGACCAGGGGCTTGGCCAGGTCCTGGACGATGAGCACGGCGGCCAGCGGGGCCATGGCGGCGGCCGCGGCCCGGACCCAATCGCGGGCCATTCCCACGAGGAAGATGGCGAGCACCCCGACCAGCAAGGGGGTCACCGAACCGAGTCGCACAGCATCGACGGCCCAGCGGGCGTGGGTGTCGGCCGGGAACGCCTCGTAGCCCCACACATCCAGGCGGTTGGGCCACGGGTGGTGGACGAAGGCCAGGCCGGCCAGGGCAGCCGTGGCCAGAAGCCCGGCCCCGACCACCAGCTCACCGGCGGTCCCGATGGCGCTGGCGCGGCGAGGCCCCCGTGCACTGGCGCGGCGAGGCCCCCGGGGACCGGCGCGGGGCGACTCGTACATCTTCGAGAGGCTAGAGCCCGACATGGCCGATGTCCGGGCAGGGGCCCGTTCAGAGCGACATTCGCACCTCGGCGACGGTCACCGCCTGACCGCCGAGGACGACCCGGTCGCCCTGGAGGCGCATGAGGACGGTGCCACCGCGCCGGGAGGCCTGGTGGCCGACCAACCGCTCCTTTCCGGTCCGTCGGTTCCAGAAGACGGCGAGACAGCAGTGGGCCGATCCGGTCACCGGATCCTCGGGGATGCCGACATTGGGACCGAAGACCCGGCTGACGCAGTCGACCCCGGGGACGTCCCCGGTCGCCGTGAAGACGACGGCCCGCGACCCCAGGGCGGCCAGGGCGGCGAGGTCGGGTCGGAGGGAGCGGACCGATTCGGCGTCACCGAGCTCGATGACCACGTCGGAGCACCCGTGGCCGAACCACCGCATCCCGTCCACGGAGAACCCTGCAGGAGGCGTGTCGGCGACCGGCGGATCGGCGGGGAAATCCATCTCGACCACGCCATCGGCGCACCGGACGCAGGTGAGGATCCCGCTCCGGGTGTGAAACCGGGCCCCACCTCCGAGCACATGGGCGGTGGCCAGCGTGGCATGCCCGCACAGGTCGACCTCGACCGTCGGGGTGAACCAGCGGAGGTCGTGATCACCGTCGGGCCGGGGAGCGGCGAACGCCGTCTCCGAGAGATTGAGCTCGGCCGCCGCCGCCTGCATCTGACCATCGGGGGGGAAGGTGTCGACCACGGCCACCGCCGCCGGGTTGCCGGCGAAGGGCCGATCAGTGAAGGCGTCGACCACGGTGAGCTCGAGGCGCATCTTCGGAGGCTAGCGGCGCTCGGGGCGGCGCTCCGGCCTGGCGGCGCGGATCCGGCCGGGTCGGGCCCGATCGGCCGGACCAGTCTGGTAGACACCCGCCATGGTGGAAGCAGCCACGAAACGGGTCCTGGTCACCGGGGCGACCCGGGGCATCGGCAAGGCGACCGCCGTGGCGCTGGCCACGGCGGGGTGGGACGTCGCCGTCACCGGTCGCACCGTGCGCCCGGGCGAAGGGCGCGACCACTCGGACACCGGCGGCGGTCGGGTGCTCCCGGGCAGCCTGCGGGAGACGGCATCGCTGGTACGCGAGGCGGGGGCGAGCTCCCTCGAGCTGGTCGCCGACCTCCACGACCACGGCTCCCTGCGCGCCGCCGCCGCCCGGGTCGTCGAGGAATGGGGCGGAGTCGACCTGTTGGTCAACAATGCGGTGGACACCGGCCCGGGGAGCATGGTCCCGGTGGTCGAGCTCAGCGTCGAGCAATTGGAGGCCAAGCTGGCGGCCAACGTGGTGGCACAGTACGTGCTGATCCGGGCGGTCCTCCCCGGGATGCTGGAGCGTGGCCGGGGGACGATCGTGGACGTGACGTCGCACACGGCCACCGCCGACCCTCCGGGGCCGGTGGGTCAGGGCGGATGGGGGCTCGGCTACGCCGCCTCCAAAGGTGCCTTCCACCGCTTCGCCCCGCTGCTGGCCGTGGAGCTCGGCGACCGCGGCATCAGGGCGTTCAATCTCGACCCTGGCTACGTGGAGACCGAACGGCAGCAGGCCAACGCCGCCGCACTCGGTCTCGTCGGGCGGTACCGGGGCGCCCCACCCTCGGTGCCGGCCGCGGCCATCGCCTGGCTGGCCGCGCACCCCGACGAGCTCGACAACGGCGGGACCGTTCTGGCCCAGAGACTGGCCCTGGCCCGCTCGCTCCACGCGGACTGGCGGGCGGGGACCTGACTGACCGCCCCGGCCCCAAACTCGCGGCCGGACGGTCGGGGCGGGCTACGGGCGGACGCCGGTGGGGGAGGGGACGGCGAGCTCACCGCCGCGGTAGCGCACGCTGCGGTAGCGGACGGCGGGCACCCGCGAGCCGGCGAGCAGATCGCCGGTGAGGTTGAGCGGGTCCGCTCCGGCCACCGTCACGTCGGCACCTCGGGCCGGGTCCCGGCGCACCTCGGCCAGCAACGAGGCCGCTTCGGCCAGCGCATACTGCTCACCGCTGATGCCGGCGACGAAACGACCGCCCAGCACCTGCCCGCGTGCCTCGAGACGCCGCAGTGCCCGGACGACGTCGCGCCACGGGACGCGGTAGGACTCACGCGCCCACAGCTCCCAGACCACTACCCCCCAGCGGGCCAGCAGCTGCCAGGCCACTGCCTCGGCCACCTCTTCGGCCGGCGGTCCCGCGGAGGGCCCGGACCCGACCAGGTCGGGCTCGGGTAGGAGGGACCAGCGCCCCTCACCGATGCCGCTTCCCGGCGCCGCCCGCCGGCGACCGAGGGACGCTCGCCGACTCAGGGACGGTCCGCCACCGGACGGGCGCCGCTTGGTCGGCGAGAGGAGCGATCGCACGGCGGAGAAGGCGTCGGCCGTGACGATGCCGCGGGCCACCAGGTCCCAGAGCCCCTCGTCGACGTCGGGACCCAGCCGGCCCGACGTCGTGGCCAGCTCGGATCGGAAGCACGCCCCCCGCGATCGGAGGACCGCCAGCACGTCGGCGGCGGCCCCCGCCGAGGGCTCGACCAATTGCCGGTCGAGCCTGACCGCACCGAGCATCCAGGCCAGGTCGGGGCGGGTGACGATGGCCAGCGGGGTGGCCGCCGATGGGGTGGCGGTGCCCCGGCGGCCTCCGGTCGTCGGCGCCGGGTGGTCGGCCCCGGCCGGCTCGGCCTCCGGACGCGGGGTGAGCCGGCCCCAGGCCACCTCGCCCGCCAGGCAGAGCTCGTCCAGCCACTTGGGCTGGTAGCCGATGACCCGCGAGGGGAGGACGTGGCGCTCCCACTCGCCCGCCGCCACCTCGATTCCCTGCAGCTGCTCGATGACCGACATCAGGCCGCCGCGACCCTCGGCCTGGGTGCCCGTCGCCACGTGCTGCCAGGAGGCCAGGAAGCGTACGAAGTCGGCGATGCTGGCCGGCTCGACCCGCCGCCGGCGGCGGCTCCGGCTGGCCGCGTGCAACCGGACCAGGAGATGCCGGGCGCACCACCGCCCGTCGGGCAGCTGCATGGCGAGTCCCATGGCCTCGAGCCGGGCCAGCCCGGTCCGCGCCCGCGGCGCGGTGACGGGCGCCCCGCGGACCGTCCCGGTCGGAAGGGGATCGTCGGACACCAGGCGCTCGACCGACACCGGTCCGGCCAGCTCGAGGTGACCGGCCACGCAGTCGGCCAGGGCGTCATCCCCGTCGGCGCCCGCGTCGGCGTCGATGGACCGGGCCGAGGACCGACGCTCGGTGGCCACCCACGCGCCGGCGGCCTCACCCGCCCGGCCGTCCCGCTCGAGCTCGTCGAACCAGGTGCTCCAGGCGGCCACCGGCCGGCAACGCACCAAGGAAAGGAGGAGGTCATGAAGCTCGTCGGCGGTGCGCGGTCGCGGCGCCACCTGGTCGAGGACCTCGGCCACCGCCCCCTCGTCGAGAGGGCCGAGCTCCGAGGTGGTGACGGGCAGCCCGGCCGGCAGCCCCGAAGGGCCGACGGGCCCGAGACCCCGGGGTACGGCCACCGCCCGGGTGCGACGTTCCTCGAGCGGGGCGCCGTCGAGGAACGTGTAGGGCCTCCCGGTGAGAATGCCGTGGGAGAGCGGCGACGGCTCCGCCGACTCGACCAGGTGCACGCCGATGCGGCCGGTCTCGAGCCCCTCCACCAGCGCCACCAGGCCGTCCGCATCGAGAGGCTCCGAGAGGCAGTCGGCCACCGTCTGCCGGGCGAGCACGTGGTCGGGCACCGCCACCGGGCCCGGGGCGGCGTTCTCCTGGCAAGCGGCGAGAGCCGGCCACACTGCCGCCAACAGGTCCTCGGACTCCATCCGCTGCAGGTGGATGGGGCGGCGCTGACCTCCCCGCGACCGGGGGACCACCAGTGCCCGGTTGAGGTTCCAGCGCCACCGTGCCGCGAGCATGGGGTGGAGGAGGACGGCCTGGGTGAGCACCTCGGTGACCGTGGCGCTGCGCAACATGGTGGGCACGTCGGAGAGCGGGAAGCTGTGCTGGGGGCCGAGCGAGAGGACGACCGTGTCGTCGTCGGCCGCGGCCTGCAGCTCGAAGTCGAACGAGACACAGAAGCGTTTGCGAAGGGCCAGGCCGAAGGCCCGGTTGATCCGGCCCCCGAAGGGGCAGTGGATGACGAGCTGGGTGCCCTCGCTCTCGTCGAACACCCGCTCGATGACGAGGCGCTCCCTGGTCGGCAGGGCCCCGAGGGCGGCCAGTCCGGCCCCGAGGTAGACCACCACCTGGTCGGCCACCTCGGCCGACACTCCGGCCACGTCGCGGACGGCCCGCCGCGCCTCGTCGCCATCGCCCGCCGCCAATAGCGGCTCGAGGTCGGCGCGGAGGCGGCCGACCTCCTCGGAGAGCTCGGCCGTGCGGGCCGGCGCCTCCCCCAACCAGAAGGGCACCGTGGGCGGCAGGTCCCCGGCGTCGCCGACGCGCACCGTTCCCGTCTCCACCTTCACCACCCGCCACGAGTGGGTGCCGAGGAGGAAGATGTCCCCGGCCGTGGCCTCGACGGCGAAGTCCTCGTGCACCGACCCCACGGTGACGCCCTCCGGATCGAGCACCACCCGGTAGTCGCCCGTCTCGGGGATGGCGCCCCCACTGGTGAGGGCGGCCAGCCGGGCGCCGCGGCGGGCGCGGAGACGGCCGTTGACGGCATCGTGGTGGAGATGGGCGCCCCGCCGGCCGCGGCCGGTCTGGATCCCCCACGACACGAGTTCGACCACGTCATCGAAGTCCTCACGCGACAGCCGGCCATAGGGCGCGGCTCGGCGGACGACTCGGTAGAGGTGCTCGACGTCCCATTCGCCGGCTCCGGCCACCTCGGCGACGAGCTGCTGGGCGAGAACGTCCAGGGGGGCGACCGGCGGCTCGAGGAGGTCGAGGTGGCCCGCCCTGACTCCGGCCAGGAGCGCCACTGACTCCACCAGTTCGTCGCGGGTCATGGGGTAGAGCCGACCGGCGGGCGTGCCCTCGAGCTGGTGGTTGGCCCGGCCGACCCGCTGCAGGAAGGTCCCGATGGCGCGGGGTGACCCGATCTGGCAGACCAGTTCGACCGGGCCGACGTCGATGCCCAGCTCGAGCGAGGCCGTGGCCACCAGGGCTCGTAGGTCACCGGCGCGTAGGCGCTGCTCCACGATGCGCCGCCGGGCGCTCGACAGGCTGCCGTGGTGGGCTGCCACCTGCAGGGCCGCGTCGATGGGGTCCGTGTCGTCGGAGGGTCCGCCTTCCGTCTCGTCGGAGGTCCCCAGCCGCGCCGCCAGTTGGTGGGCGACACGCTCGGCCATCTTGCGGGTGTTGACGAAGACGAGGGTCGTGCGGTGCTCGAGCACGTGACCGGCGATCCGGTCCAGCACATCCGCGAGCTGGGCCCCGCTGCTGACCGCTTCGAGCTCGCTGGCCGGGAGCTCGATGGCCACATCCAGCTGGCGCCGGTGGCCGCAGTCGACGATGGTCGGGGTGGACCGGGACGGGTCCGACCCGGAGAGGAGGCCGGCGACCACTTCGAGGGGCCGCTGGGTGGCCGAGAGCCCGATCCGCTGTACCCGCCCGCCGCCGGCCGACACGAGCTCGGTGAGCCGTTCAAGGCTGAGGGCGAGGTGGGCACCACGCTTGTCCCGGGCCAGGGTGTGCACCTCGTCGATGATCACGGTATGGGTGCCCTCGAGCATCGTCCGCGACGAGCCCGCCGTGAGGAGCAGGTACAGGGACTCGGGTGTGGTCACCAGCAGGTCGGGTGGCGACCGACGCATCGCTGCCCGCTCGGCGGCCGGGGTGTCCCCTGTGCGTACCGCCACCGAGAGGTCGGGTGCGGCCAGGCCGAGCCGCCGGGCCTCGGCCGCGATGCCCTCGAGCGGCACCCGGAGGTTCTGGTGCACGTCGGTGGCCAGTGCCCGCAGGGGTGAGACGTAGACGACCCCCGGCCCGTGGGCCGGGCCGCCGGTGCCGGTGTCGGCATGGGCCCGATAGGCGGCGTCGATGGCCACCAGGAAGCCGGTCAGGGTCTTGCCCGTGCCGGTGGGCGACGCCACCAGCACGTCGCCGCCGGCCATGATGTGCGGCCACGCCTGCTGTTGGGGTTCGGTCGGACCGGAGGGGAAGCGCCGGCGGAACCACGACGCCACGGCCGGGTGGAAGGTGCGCAGGATCGAGTCGGGGGGGAGCTCCGAGGGCTCGTTCCGCGCCGGGTCCGGGTCCTGCCCGGGAGGCAGGGGTGTCGGTGCGGGCCGGTCGGAGCGGGTAGTGGTGACCACGGGCACATTCCACCCTAGGGGTGTGCCGGTGCCACCGCCGCCCCGGGCTACCGACCGGTTGCCGGCCTAGCGGAGGTCCTCGGAGGCCACGCTGAAGAACTCCTGGTACTCGGCGGCGCGGCGTCTCAGGTCCACGGGGTCGAGGCCGGTGTCCTCGAAGGTGTACCGGGTGCCTGCACCGCCGCCGTCTCCGGGGTGGTCGGCGAGGAAGGACCGCATCCGGCTCTCGACCTCGGGGTCGAAAGGCTGGCCCAACTGGTCGTAGATCCCTCCGATGGCGGCGAAGGGATCGGCCATGAAGTCCTCGAATTGCACATCGATGACCTGTTCGGGGGAGAGTGTGCCGTCCCGCCGGGCCGCCATCGACCGGTCCAGGCCGACGAAGATGTCGTCGGCGTACTGGCCGGCGGCCCGGCTCACCGAGCTCTCGTCGCTGGCCATTCGTCGCAGGTGGGCGGCGAGGGCGCTGACCGAGGCGATGACCTTGAGGGGATCGCGGTGGGTCTGGATGATGACGGCGTCGGGGTACTCGGCCAGCAGAGCCGGCAGGTGCCAGAGGTGGGCGGGCGACTTGAGCAGCCAACGGTCGGCGCCGTGCTCGGACTGGAGGTGCTGCAGGTAGATCCGGTGCCATCGGTAGGCGGACGCCAGATCGGCCTCGTGGAGCAGCCACCGGTCGTAATCGGGGACGTCGTACTGGGTCGGGAAGATCATGGACCGGAAGTCACCGGCGGTGATCCGCACGCACTCCTGGGCCAGCCGGGCGCCGAGCGGGTGGAAGGCACTGAACCCCGGGATGAGCACATCGGCCATGTCCGCCACCGCCTGGGACTCCTCGATGCGCGGGTCGGTGTCGTAGGTGGCGGTCTGGGGTGGGGGACAGGGGAGGTCGACCTCCCAGGTCAGCGGGGCGCGGTGGCGCGGGTCGAGGGCGAGGAGGTCGTAGAGGATGGTGGTGCCGGTTCGGGGTTGACCACAGATGACGACGGGCCGGGACACCGGCCCGCGGGCCACCTCGGGATGGGACGCGCGCCAGTCGAGGATGAGCATCCGATTGGACAGGTAGTTCACCAGCTCCGTCTGCACCATCGCCGTGCCGACCTCGTTCAGCCGGGCCGTGGCCTCCAGGCTGTCGAGCAGCCGGTCGAGCCCTTCCTGCCAGCTCGGCTCGCCCAGGTCCTCCAGTCCGGTGTTGGCGGCGGCCGCCGCCACCAGCTGGTCGCGTCGGAACCCTGCCGTCATGTCCGGCCCGCCATCGGACGCCCGGTCGTGGGCACGACGGAACAGCTCACGCGGGGAGGCGTGGGGTTGTCGAGCCACCGGAGCACGACGAAACCCCGGTGACGGCCTCCGGTGTCGAGCCAGTTGGGGACGGCCGGGACGCCCTCCGCCGGCGGGCCGGCGGCGATGGACGCCCGGACCACACCGTCCGTCCCGAGGACGGCCGCCGCGTTGGTGAGCGAGCTGTGCCGCCGCCGGACATCGATGCACTCGTGCCAGATGTTCTCCACCGTGATGCTCCAATAGCGCGTCTCGGGCGGTTCGAATTCGAGGAGCAGGGACTCGCCGCCGCCCAGCCGGAAGGTGCCGAGCATGTAGAGGTTGTCCGGAGTGGTGTTCTCACTGCCCAGCGCGGCCGCCTCCGCCGTCACCAAATGGTTCGGCGCCTCCAGCAGCTCGGGTCGGATCGTGTTGTGCAGGGTGGTGAGCTTGGCGATGGACCACGCCATGGCCGTGAACTGGTCGGCCATCCCGGCGTCCGTGGGCGGGCGGGGTCGCTTGGGGGGGTCGAGCGGCTCGATGCGGAACCGGGCCAGGGTCTCGCGGGTCGGATCGGCTACATACTGGCGCACCACGATCCCCGAGGCGTCCTCCGGGATGGGCACCCAGATCCCCCCGGCCAGCTCGTCGGCAGCCGGTTCCTCGGCCGCCAGGACGAAGGAGAAACGTCCGTCGGCGTCGAGGGCGAGATCGTGGTCCGAGAGATAGGCGGCCTGGCGGCGGGGCGTGAGGCCGCGGCCGGCCAGGACCTGGAACCCGAGGTAGGTGACGGAGTTGCGGGCGCCGCACACCCGGTAGCGGTGGTGCCCGTCGATCATGGCCAAGTGGTACTCACCGTCGGGATTGGGCCCACCGATGAGACGGGCCTCGGTGTTCATGCTGAAGAACCAAGGGGACTCGTGGTCGATGTCCAGCGAGAGCTCGGCGCAGAGCGCGGTCGCCCGGGCGAGGACCCGGAGCCCCTCGACCAGTTCGAGCTCGGTCTCGGCCGTCTCCCTGACCATGGAGGTCAGGTCGTCCAGCATCTGTCGGACGGACCCCCATGCGGCGACGGCCGCCGAACCCGACCATGGCCACCCGTCTGGCTCACCCATCGCGCTACCTTCGTTCCGGTCCGGCCGCCGGTCGACGGCTGGGAGCGGCTGACCGTTCCCACGCGTTGCCCACGGTAGTCACTGGTGGTGCCCGGTCGCCCGTCCCGGCCGGGGGGCGACCCGGTCAGCCGTGGGCGGTGAGGTGTCGCTCCGACGGGGGGCCGGCTGCCGGAGCCCGGACGGCAGGCGGGGCTTCGGGCACCGAGGGCGCACCCGGCCCGGACGGAGCGTCGGGAAGGATTCGGCCCGACTCGGTCAGGCGGGCTCGCGAGCTGACGACGTGACAGTGCTCGATGAGCGCCTCGCCGTCGGCCTCGGTAAGTGGGGTCAGCGTGCCGCCCATCCGCCAGCCGGCACCCGGGGCCGCCCGACAGGAGCAGACCGTGAAGCGCACCCTGATCCCCCGCACACTGCCCTCGACCGTCGGGAGATCGAGGCGGAGCTCCACCGACGTCCCGACCTCGACGGGTCGGGGACCGAGGACGCCGGCGCCGCCGGCGGTGAGGTCGACCACCCGCACCAGGCTGCCGTCGACCACCCCGGCCACCTCGACCGGCACCCGGTAGTGGCGGCGGGTCTGCCGGCGGCGGCTCACCCTCCACAGCGCCGCTCCGATGAGGAGGAGCTCCCAGGCGGCGAAGGCCAGCCCCGCCGCCAGGGCCACCCCGTCGAGGGCGGGTAGTGGGGCGAGACCGGCCAGCGCCAGCAGTCGGACGACCACGGCCGACGCCAGTACGGTGGCCATGACCAGCACCAGGCGGAGCTGGCGGGCGGCTGTCCACCCGCCGCCGTCGATCCCGTCCTTCGGGGTGACCTTGAAGGACGTGCGGAAGGGATGGACGAGGACGAAGGTCGCCCGGGCGAAGATCTCGGTGGTGAGGAGGGTGGAGTAGGAGCCGTCCCAGAGGCTGACCTCCCCCCGGCTGAGCAAGGTCGAGGCGCCCAGGTTGAGGGTCATCCAGGGTAGGAAGAACAGGGCGAGCTGCCACAGCGGGGCGTGGAAGGGCACCCGGCCGCTCACCAGCATGGCCACCAGCACGGCCAGTAGTGCCAGACGCTGCAAGGGGACGAAGTAGGCCAGCAGCGATGAGAGGTAGCTGAGGCGCTGCTTGACGGTGAGGCCGGCAGCCACCAGCGGGTTCTCCGGCGTGCGGAGCACGGCCAGGTTGCCGCGGGCCCAACGATCGCGTTGGAGGAGGAAGGATGCTAGGTCGTGGGGGGCGAGGCCCTGTACCAGCGTCTCGTCGTGGTAGCGCGAGTGCCAACCGTCGCCGTGGAGCCGGATGGTGGTGTGGAAGTCCTCCGCCACCGTTTCGGTGGCGATCCCACCGATCCCCTCCAGGGCATGGCGGAGGATGACCGCCGCCGACCCGCACCAGAACGCCCCGTCGTGGCGGTCCTTGCCCGGCATGATCACCTCGAAGAACATGCTCTGGTCGTGCCGTCCGGTTTCGAAGTGCTGGAACGAGTCGTGGTTGCCGAAGTCGTGCGGGGTCTGCACGACGGCGACGGACGGGTCGTCGAAATATCCGATCGTGGCGTCCAGGATGTCCGGCTGCGGCACATGGTCGGCGTCGAGGACGAGCAACGCCTGTCCGGAGGTGTGCCGAAGCGCTTCGTTGATGTTGCCCGCTTTGGCGTGCTCGTTGGTCGGCCGGGTGAGATAGCGCGCTCCGAAGCGATCGGCCAGGACGCGCACCTCGTCCCTTCGCCCGTCATCGAGGACCCAGGTGGTGTGGGGATAGGTGACCCGGTCGCAGCCCACCAGGGTGGCCGCCAGCACGTCCAGGCCTTCGTCGTAGGTGCAGACGAACACGTCGACGGTCGGGCGCCAGCCGATCGCCGGCCGCCTCACCGCCGGCACCCGCCAGGCCAGGAAGGCGAACGACGCCAGTGCGAGGAGTCCGAACGCCTCACAGATGAGGAGCACGGCGAACATGGCTGGTTGGGCGCCGCCGCCCGTGTCGAGCAGGCGCCAGACCAGATAGCCGGAGCCCCAGGTCAGCGCCAGGACGGTGGTGGCGCGGACCAGCCGGTCACGTCCCCGGTACGTCGTGGTATCCGCCTCCGTCGTCCCTGTCATCGACAAAGTCATCGACAGGGATCGGGAAGCGCTTGAGCCGACCCGGGGAGGAGGTCCTGCCCAACGCCGGCGGCGGCGGCCTCGGCTACCTCACGGCGTGGGCTATGTCCACGATCACCAGGGCCAGAACCATCCCGCCGACCACGGCGTAGAGGGCGGTGAAGGCCCACCGTTGGCGGTGGTCGGCCAGCCAGAACCGGCGGATACCGAGATAGTCGAAGGTGAGGGCCAGCAACCCAATGGGGATGCCGATGGCCGGTCCCACGCCCCGGGCCACCCCGATGGCGGGCAACACGACCGGGAGGACGATGTAGCTGACCAGGCAGCGTAACGCCGAGAGGAAGATCGACGCGCTGAAGATCCGATGCGTCTCCGATTCGTCGATGGGGGCGCAGTCATCGGGCACCCGGAGCAGGTGGCGCATGACCTCGTCGGGGCGCGACCGTGGGGGCGATACCGCCGTCCGTTCGGGCACCATTGCCAATTGGTCCACGATCCCATGGTACGCGCCGGCCACGACCGAATCAGATCGGCAGGTGGCGGACACCGGGATCGACGATGCCCCATGACCCAGACCCTCCTGTATCGTGCCCGCATGATGGGCGTAGGGCGATGACCGCGGGCGGCCGGAGCGGATCGGGGCCAAATGCCCGGTCAGCCGATGGGGGCGTCCCTCCGTCCCGCGGCCGTGACTCCACCGACATGTGGACGGTCCGGCAGGCCGACGGCACGGTATCCCCCGGATGGTTCCTCCTGCCGCTGCGGCTGTTCCTCGGGGTCACCTTCCTCTTCGCCGGCCTGCAGAAGCTGGCCGACCCCCAGTTCCTGAACGACACCAGCCCCACCTCCATCCACGCCCAACTGCTGGCCACGGTCCACTCGAGCCCGATCCATGCCCTGACCAGCCACCTGGTGCCCTACGCCACGGTGGTGGGCCTGGTCATCGCCATCGGTGAGGTGTCCATCGGCGTCGCCGTGCTGGCCGGTCTGTGGACCCGGCTGGCGGCGGCCGCCGGCATGGCGCTCTCCTTCGGGCTCTTCCTCACGGTGAGCTTCCACGCCTCGCCGTACTTCACCGGGTCGGACATCGTCTTCTTCTTTGCGTGGACGCCGCTCCTACTGGCCGGGGCGGCGGGTGCCCCGGCCGTCGACAGCTGGCTGGCGGAACGGGAACAACAGGCCGTGCCGGCCGGGGGCGGGGTGTCCCGTCGGGCCGTCTTGTCCCGAACCGCTCTCACCGGCCTGGCCGCCGGGGTGGTGGTGGTGCTCGCCGGGCTCACCGCCGCGCTCGGCCGCATGGCCGGCGGGACCAAGACGACATCGGCCCTACCACCCGGCACGCTGTCCGGCGGTAGCTCACCCTCCTCGTCGTCACCGACGACGTCGAGCTCGACGGGAGGGACGACCCCGACTTCGGACCCGCCCGGTCAGGCCATCGGGCCGGCCTCGGGCGTGCCGGTCGGGGGATCGGCCGCCTTCACCGATCCCCACAGCGGTGACCCGGCTCTGGTCATCCAGGCGACCACCGGCGACTTTGTCGCCTTCGACGCCGTCTGCCCCCACGAGGGCTGCACCGTGGCCTACCAGATGTCGGCCAAGCTCATCGCCTGCCCGTGCCACGGGTCGGAGTTCAACGCCAGGACCGGGGCCGTGGTGCGCGGGCCGGCACCCATCGGGTTGACCAAGATCCGGGTCATCGCCGGCGCCAACGGCAATCTCTACGTGCCCAGGTGATCCCCGGATCAGGCCGATGCCCCGGTCGAACGACGGAGGAGAGCCCGTGGGGTACGATTTGCCCACTGCTGCAGAGCACCGCTCCATGACCGTCACCACCGCGCCGACCGGCACCCTTGATCCCGTTGGCCCCGAGCGGTCGAGCGAGAAGATCGCCTGGCTGAGCGCCATCCCCTTCTTTGCCGTCCATGTGGCGCCGCTCGGCGCATTCTTCGTGGTGGTGAGCTGGAAGGACTGGGTCCTCTGCGCAGCCACGTACACCATCCGGATGTTCTTCATCACCGCCGGTTATCACCGATACTTCTCCCACCGCAGCTACCGCATGGGTCGGGTCGGCCAATTCCTCATGGCCTTCGGCGGTACGACGGCCGTGCAGAAGGGTCCCCTGTGGTGGGCCGGTCATCACCGGGTCCACCACCGCTACACCGATCTCGACGACGACGTCCACTCGCCACGCGACGGATTCTGGTGGAGCCACGTGGGGTGGATCCTCTCGACCAAGTACAAGGCATGCGACCTCTCGACCATCAAGGACTTCGCCGCGTACCCGGAGCTGCGCTTCCTCGAGCGGTTCTGCTGGATCGGCCCCTGGGCCCTGGCCATCGCCTGTTTCCTCATCGGCGGGTGGGGTGGTCTCCTGATCGGCTTCTTCCTGTCCACGGTCCTCTTGTGGCACGCCACCTTCCTGGTCAATTCCATGGCCCACATGATCGGGCGGCGCCGGTTCGCCACACCCGACACCAGTCGCAACTCGATGCTCATCGCCGTGCTCACCGGAGGCGAGGGCTGGCACAACAACCACCACTACCTGCCCGCCTCGTCGCGGCAGGGCTTCGCGTGGTGGGAGTTCGACCCCACCTGGTACACACTGCGCGTGCTGTCGTGGCTCCATGTCGTCCGTGACGTGAAAGACCCCCCTGCCCGGCTTCTCGACCAGGCCCGGGTGCGCGACGGCGCCTTCGACATCGGCATGTTCCGCTCCTACTGGGAGCGGGCCGCCAGGGTGGCCGGGGAGCGCATCGCCGATCTCAGCGCCAGGCCGGTGGCCCGGTCCGCGGAAGGGAGCGAACCGGCGGCGCCGGAGGCGCACGACCCGGGGGCGCACGTCCCGCAGGGGCACGTCCCGGGGTCGCACGACCCGGGGATCCACGTTCCGCAGGGGCCGGTAGGGCCGGTCTCGGGCCCTACCGCCGAGCCACTCTCCTTCCCGGGCCTCATCTCGCGAGCGCTCGAGTCGGCCAATCAATTGGCCGCCTCCACCCGAAGGACCCGTCAGGGGCCGCAGGTGTCCCCGGCCGCGCCCGCTCCGCCCGAACCCTCTGAATGAGCGAAGGGGCCGCGGCGCCCACGGCAGGCTTCCGGGCGGCCTCGCTGTGGATCATCGATCTCGACGGCGTGGTGTGGCTGGCGGGAGAGCCAATCGGCGACGTCTCTACGGCGGTCGCCCGCCTCCGTCGCCACGGCGCCCGGGTGGTGTTCGCCACCAACAACTCGGCGCCCACCACGGCCGACCTCCTGGCCCGACTGACCCGGGTGGGCATCGAAGCATCGGCCGATGACCTGGTCAGTTCGGCCGATGCGGCCGCATCCCTGCTGCAGCCGGGCCAGTCCGTCAAGGTGCTGGCCGAGGGAGGGGTTCTCGAGGCCCTCGCTGCCCGGCAGGTGCAGATCGTCGACGACGGGCCGGTCGATGCGGCCGTGGTCGGTTGGACCCGGGGGTTCGACTTCGATCGGCTGGCGGCCACCGCCTCGGCCGCTCGCGCCTCGGGGCGCCTGGTGGCCACCAACGAGGACCCGACCCACCCGACCCCGGCGGGACTGGTGCCGGGGTCGGGGGCACTGGTGGCGGCGGTGGCGACGGCGTCGGGACTCACTCCCGAGGTGGCCGGCAAACCCCACCGCGCCATGGCCGCCCTCATGCAGCACCGGTTCCACTTCGGGGAGGGGGATGTCGGGGTGGTGATGGTCGGTGACCAGCCCCGGACCGACGGCCGACTGGCCGAGCGCCTGGGCGTCCCCTTCGCACTGGTGGACTCGGGTGTCACCCCGGCCGGCGCCGACGGTCAAGGCGTGCCGATTGCCTGGCGCGGCGACGATCTGGTGGCACTGGTCCGCGCCTGCCTGACCGACTGACCCATCGCCGGAGTGCTTGCTGGCAGCAAGCACTCCACGTAGAGTGGCCGGATGGCCAACAGAGACTCGTTCCAGAAGTATCTCGATGCGGGCATCGCCTTCACCAACCTGACCCGGGCCCGGGCGGAGGAGCTCGTGGCCGAACTGGTGCAGGACGGCGAATTCCGCGGCGATGCTCGGGCCATGGTGGATGAGCTGATCGAGCGCAGCCGCAAGAGCCGTGAGGCACTGTTCGCCCAGGTGCGCCAGGAGGTGGACCGCCAGTTGGAGAGCGTGGGCATCACCGACCTCGACGATCTGGCCAAGCAGGTCGCCTCCCTCATCGGGCGCACGGCCGAGGCCGGCCGGTCGGCCGGCCGGACAAGGAAGACCGGAGCCAAGAAGGCGCCGGCCAAGAAGGCGCCGGCCAAGAAGGCGCCGGCCAAGAAGGCGCCGGCCAAGAAGGCGCCGGCCAAGAAGGCGCCGGCCAAGAAGGCGCCGGCCAAGAAGGCGCCGGCCAAGAAGGCGCCGGCCAAGAAGGCACCGGCCAAGAAGGCGGCGGGCTGACCCGGGCCGCCCGGCGGCGGCTCGACCGAGCCCTCGTCGACCGCGGCCTGGCCGACAGTCGGCCGGTCGCAGTGGATCTCGTCCACCAGGGCATCGTGCTCGTATCCGGAACCGTCGCCGACAAGCCGTCACGACTGGTCGGCGCCGGGGAGCCGATCGAGCTTCTCGGCCCCCCGCCCCGGTTCGTGAGCCGCGGCGGCGAGAAGCTGGCCGCCGGCCTGGCCCGCTTCGGCATCGACCCCCGAGGCCGTCGGGTCCTCGATGCCGGCGCCTCGACCGGTGGGTTCACCGACTGCCTGCTACAGGGCGGGGCGGCAAGGGTGTACGCCATCGACGTGGGCCGCGGCCAGCTCCACCAGCGGCTCCGGACCGACGACCGGGTGGTCAGCTGCGAGCAGGTCGACATCCGCGACGTCACCCTGGCGACGGTCGGTGGCGAGCCCGTCGACCTGGTCACCGCCGACCTCTCGTTCATCTCGCTGCGACGGGCTGTGCCGGTGCTGGTCGGTGAGGCGGTGGCGTCGGGGGCTCCCATGGTCCTCCTGGTGAAGCCCCAATTCGAGGCGGGCCGGGCCGAGGCGTCCCGCGGCCGGGGGGTCATTCGCGACCCCCGGATCCGTCGGCGGACCCTCTACGAAGTGGCAGGTGCGCTCGGGGCCGCCGGAGCGGACATCATGGGGGCCATGCCATCACCCATCACCGGGGCGTCCGGCAACGTCGAGTTCCTGGTCCACGCCCGCGCCCCGGGGCCGGCCCCCGTCGGCCGGGGCACCGCCATCGGGGCCGCCGTCACCGAGCGGCTGGATCTGGCCTTGGACGAGGCCGAGCGGCCGGGACGGCAGGGGTAGCCCGCCCATGGCGACCATCGCGTTCTATGCCAACCCGAACCGGCCGGAGGCGACCGCTCTGGCCGAGCGGGCCTCGGCCTGGTTGACGGCCCAGGACCACCGGGCAATCCTCGCCCTCGGGCCCGATGGGCCCGCCTCCATCGACGGCGCCGACCTGCTGGTGAGCCTGGGTGGGGACGGCACGTTGTTGCGGACGGTGGACGCGGCTCTGGCCCGCGGCATCCCGGTGCTCGGGGTCAACATCGGGCGGCTCGGCTATCTCACCCAGGTGGAGCCGGCCGGCCTGGAGGAGGCCCTGGCCCGCTTCCTGGACGGCACCTACCAGGTCGAGGAGCGGATGACGTTGTCGGTGAGGGTCACCGGTCCCGACGGGGCCCTACTGGCCAGGCGCACCGCCCTCAACGAGGCCACCGTCGAGAAGACGGTCCCCGGTCACACCGTCCGCGTCGCCGCCTTCATCGACGGGCGGCCATTCGTGACCTACGCCGCCGACGGCCTGCTGGTGTGCACCCCGACGGGCTCGACCGCCTACAACCTCTCGGCCCGGGGACCCGTGCTCTCGCCGCGTCTCCGGGCCATCGTGGTCACTCCCGTCTCGCCGCACATGCTCTTCGACCGGCCGCTGGTGCTCGACCCGGCCGAGCAGCTGCGGCTCGAGGTGCTGGAGCCCCGCGCCGCCGTGCTGGTAGTCGACGGGGTCACCGTGTCCGAGCTCGACCCTGGCGCCACCGTCGACTGTCGGGAGGGCGAGCAGCCCGCTCTGCTGGTGACCTTCGGGTGGCACGACTTCCATGCCATCCTGCGGGCCAAGTTCCACCTGGCCGACCGGTAGGCGGGCGGCCGAGGTGGGCCCCACCCTGGTCGAGCTTCGGGTGCGGAACCTGGGGGTCATCGACGACGTGACCGTCTCGCTCGGCCCCGGCATGACCGCCCTGACCGGCGAGACCGGTGCCGGCAAGACGCTGCTGATCGAGGCGCTCAGTCTGCTGCTCGGCGGTCGCGGCGAGGCCGCCTTGGTCCGGGCCGGTGCCGACGAGGCGATCATCGAGGGCCGGTTCGCCATCCCTCCGGAACCCGGCACCCGCGACGGCGCCGACAACGGCCGGGGCGGTGAGCGGACAGGGGAGGGCCCCGAGGTCGTGCTGGCCCGGTCGGTCGCCCGCGGCAGTCGCTCGAAGGCCTGGATCGACGGGCGGATGGCGTCCCAGGCCGCAGTGGCGGAGGTGGCCGCCGGGCTCATCGAGCTCCACGGGCAGCACGAGCACCGGTCGCTGATCCAGCCCGAGGCCCAGCGCCGCGCCCTTGACAGTTTCGCCGGCATCGACCTGACCGAGCTCGAGGCGGCGCAACGGAACCTCCGGCGGCTGGCGGCCGAGTCCGACGCCGTCGGGGGTGACGAGCGGGAGCGGGCGCGCCAGGTCGACCTCCTGCAGTACCAGATTGAGGAGATCGACGCCGCCGCCATCCAGCATCCGGCCGAGGACGCGCACCTGGAGGCGGAGGAGGACCGGTTGAGCGCGGCCGAGGCCTGCCGCCGGTCGGCAGCCGCGGCCTTGTCCGCCGTCTCGGGGTCCGACGAGTCGAGTGCCCTCGGGCGGCTGTCCGAGGCGTCGGGCGCCCTGTCCGGGCCGGGATCCCTGGCCTCGGTGGAGGGCCGGGTCCGCTCCATCATGGCCGACCTCGCCGACCTGGCCACCGAGCTCCGCACCATCGTCGAGACCTGGGAGGAAGATCCCGAGCGCCTCGAACGCATCCGGACCCGGCGACAGCTCTTCCGACAGCTCGAGCGTAAGTACGGCGGCGACCTGGGGGAGGTCCTCGCCTATGCGGCCGGCGCCCACCAGGCGTTGGCTGGCATCGACGCCCAGGAGCGACGGGCCACCGAGCTGGACGGCGAGATCCAGGCGGCCCACCGGGCGCTCGACGAGGCCGAGTCGACGGTGGCAGCCGCCCGCCGGGAGGCGGCGCCGCGCCTCGCCGCCCAGATCGAGACGACCATCCGGCGTCTCGCCATGCCCGCGGCCCGTTTCACGGTTTCGGTGGAGGGAGAGGGGTCGGCCGACCGCATCACCTTCCTCCTCGCCGCCAATCCGGGCGAGCCGCCGCAGCCGCTGGCCAAGGTGGCCTCGGGTGGAGAGCTGGCCCGCACCATGCTGGCCGTGCGGCTGGCCGTCAGCGACGCCCCCGCGGTGATGGCCTTCGACGAGGTCGATGCCGGGGTCGGTGGCGCGGCGGCCACCGCCGTCGGGGCGGCCCTGGCCGGACTGGGGGCGACCGGCCAGGTGCTGGTGGTCACCCACCTGGCTCAGGTGGCGGCCCTCGCCGACCGGCAGATCGAGGTACGCAAGTCCGAGCGGGACGGCCGGACCCGCTCCGAGGTGGTGCCGCTCGACACCGAGGGCCGGGTGGTGGAGATCAGCCGCATGCTCTCGGGCCGGCCCGACAGCCAGTCGGCCCGGCGTCACGCCCGCGAGCTCCTCGACGGCGCGCCCGCATCCGGTGCACCGGTCCCAACGGCGCGCCGGTCCGGCCGCGGGCGCAAGGGGCCCTGAGACGGGATCCGCACCGGTGGCCGGCCGCTTCCGCTAGCCTCGACAGGTGCCCGACATGGATGGCCGCCCGGAACATCTCGGGGATCAGGCGACGGTTGGGCCATCCCCTCCCTCCCCGTCGGGGCGATCGGCTCCGGTGTCCGAGTCGAGAGCCGGGGGGGCCAAATTCGTCTTCTTCACCGGCGGCGTGTCGTCATCGCTCGGGAAGGGCCTCACCGCATCCTCGCTCGGCCGTCTGCTCAAGTGCCGTGGCCTCCGGGTGACCATGTGCAAGCTGGATCCCTACATCAACGTCGACCCCGGCACCATGAACCCGTTCGAGCACGGCGAGGTGTTCGTGACCGAGGACGGCGGCGAGACCGACCTCGACCTCGGGCACTACGAACGGTTCATCGACGAGAACCTGCACCGCGACTCCAACGCCACCACGGGCAAGATCTACTCGTCGGTGATCGCCAAGGAGCGTCGGGGCGACTACCTGGGCAAGACCGTCCAGGTCATCCCGCATGTGACCGACGAGATCAAGAAGCGGGTCCTGGGCCTCGGCACCGACGACGTCGATGTGGTGATCGTGGAGATCGGAGGGACGGTCGGCGACATCGAGATCGTCCCCTTCATCGAGGCCATCCGCCAGTTCCGGCGGGACGTCGGTCGCGACAACGTCTGCTACGTCCACCTCACCCTGGTTCCCTACCTCGGGCCCTCGGGCGAGCAAAAGACCAAGCCCACCCAGCACTCGGTGACCGAACTGCGCAGCCGCGGCATCCAGCCCGATGTGATCGTGTGCCGCTCTGACCGGCTCATCTCCAACGATCTCAAGCGGAAGATCTCACTGCTGTGCGACGTGCCCATCGAGGCGGTGGTCTCGGCGGTCGACGCCGACAACATCTACCAGATCCCCCTCGTCCTCCACGACGAGGGCCTCGACCGCTATGTCCTCCGCACCCTCGGCTACGACGAGGCCTCCCATCCCATCGACCTCAGCGGCTGGGAGCACCTGGTTAGGCAGGTGGACGCCGCCGTGCGGCCGGTGCGGATCGGGGTCATCGGCAAGTATGTCGACCTCCCCGACGCCTACCTCTCGGTGGTCGAGGCCCTTCGCCATGCCGGGTTCCACCACGGCGCCAAGGTGCAGATCGAGTGGATCCAGGCCGCCACGGTGCCGGACCTCCTGGACCAGGACGGGCTCCGGGGCTTCGACGGTCTCGTCATACCGGGCGGGTTCGGGGAACGCGGCGTGGAGGGGAAGATCGCCGCCGCCCGGTTCGCCCGCGAGCACGACCTCCCCCTGCTCGGGCTGTGCCTCGGCCTCCAGGTCATGATCATCGAGGTGGCCCGGTCCCTGGCCAAGCTGGAGGAGGCCAACTCCCGGGAGTTCGACCCCACCACGCCCCACCCGGTGGTCGACCTCATGGACGAGCAGCACGACATCGTCGACAAGGGTGGCACCATGCGACTCGGCTCCTATGAGGCCCGTCTCCTCCCCGGCTCCCAGGTGGCCAAGGCCTACGGCACCGAGCAGATCTCCGAGCGACACCGGCACCGCTACGAGGTCAACCCCCGGTACCGCGACTGCCTCGAGGACGTGGGCATGGTGTGCTCTGGCGTCTCGCCCGACGGGCGGCTGGTCGAATTCGTCGAGCTCCCCGGTCATCCGTTCTGGGTCGGCACCCAGGCCCACCCCGAGTTCAAGAGCCGCCCCGACCAGCCCCACCCGCTCTTCCGCCAACTGGTGGAGGCGGCGCTGGACCGGGCCGAGGGTCGCGACCCGCGCCTGCCCGACATCGATGCCAACGGCTGAGGTGGGCCGGTCGGGGGACCGGGCCACGGGAGACGGACGGGCCGCCGCCCGTTTCGAGAAGCTGGGGGAGGAGGTCGTCCACCGGGGGTGGGTCATCGCGCTGACCAAGGCCACCTTCGTCGACCCGGACGGGACCCGCTTCGAACGGGACATCGTCCGTCATCCCGGAGCCGTGGCCGTGGTCGCCGTGACCGACGAGGGCTCGGTGGTCATGGTCCGCCAGTACCGGCCGGCGCTCGACCGGTGGCTCCTCGAGATACCTGCGGGGACCTGCGACGTCGAAGGTGAGCCCGAGCTGACGGTGGCCCGGCGGGAGCTGGCCGAGGAGGCCGGCTATGCCGCCACCTCGTTCACGCTCCTGACCCGGTGCGCCATCACCCCGGGTTTCTGCGACGAGCTCTCGGCCGTGTACCTGGCCACCGGACTCACCCGCGTGCCCGTCGACCGCCAGGGGATCGAGGAGCGCCACATGTCGGTGGAGGAGGTGCCTCTCGCCCGCGTCGACGAAATGGTCGACGACGGCACCGTCATCGACGCCACCACCATCCTCGGGGTCGGCCTGGCCGTGCGGCACCTGGCCACGCGGCACCGGGCCGACGGCGGGTGAGCCCCCCACGGTGAGCCGGCCGCTCTCGACCGGGGCCGAGGAGTACCTCTCGTGGCTGGCGGTCGAGAAGGGACGGGCCCGCAACACCCTGCTGGCCTACCGTCGGGACATCGCCACCTGGGAGGAGTGGGCCGACCGGGCCGGGGTGGACCCGGCCGAGGCCGGCCCGGAGCTGGTCGAACGCCATCTGGCCGAGCTCCGGGGTCGGGGGCGCAACCCGGCGTCGATGGCCCGCTCCACCACCGCGCTGCGCGGTCTGTTCCGCTTCCTGGCCGGAGAGGGCCTCATCGTCGACGATCCCACGGTCGACGTGCGGTCCCCACGCCTCCCTCGTCGTCTGCCCAAAGCGCTGGATGAGCCCGATGTGCTGGCCCTGCTCGACTCGGTGAGCGGCGGTGAACCGCGCGACCTCCGCGACCGCGCCCTCCTCGAGCTTCTCTACGGCACCGGGGCTCGGATCTCCGAGGTGGTCGGGCTCTCGCTGATCGACCTGCAGGGTGACGACGGGCTGCTCCGGGTGTTCGGCAAGGGGGCGAAGGAGCGCCTGGTCCCTCTGGGCGCACCGGCTCGGATGGCCGTCGACCGCTGGTTGTCGCCGGCCGGGCGGCCGCGGCTCGCCCCCGACCGGTGGCGGCGGCGTGACGACGCCGAGGCGGTGTTCATCAACACCCGGGGGGGCCGGCTCAGCCGCCAGGGGGCCTGGGGCATCGTGGCCCAACGCGCCGACCGGGCCGGGCTCGGGGCACTGGTCAGCCCGCATGTGCTCCGACATTCCTGCGCCAGCCACATGCTGGCCCACGGGGCGGACATACGGGTCGTCCAGGAGCTGCTCGGCCACGTCTCCATCGCCACGACCCAGATCTACACCAAGCTGAGCCAGGACCACCTGCGCCGGTCCTATGAACTGGCCCACCCGCGGGCCACTGCAACCCAGCTCAAGTAGGATATTGCCCGTGCCGAGCGACGCCCCGACAATCGACTACCGCCAACTCCTCGAAAACGAGCGCAGCCAGCTCCAATCCGAGCTGGCCGAACTGGGGTTCGGCGAGGGTGGGGGCCTCCACTACGACCCCAACTTCGCCGACTCGAGCCAGGTGACCGCCGAGCGAGGTGAGGCCGAGGTGCTGGCCGGCCAGCTCCAGGAGTCCCTGCATGAGGTGGCCCGGGCCCTCGACCGCCTCGAAGACGGGAGCTACGGCACCTGCGAAGTCTGCGGGGAGAACATCCAGCCCGCCCGCCTCGAGGCCATGCCGGCCACCCGCTTCTGCATCAACCACGCCAGCCGGTCCTGATCGGCCTCGCGCTCTGATGGCCTACGGAGGCTACGGAGGAGGGTCCGGGGGCCCGAGCCGGCCCCGGCGTCGCTTCCAGGTCGACCAGCGCACCACCATCATCGTGGTAGTGGCGGCGGCACTGCTCATCATCCTGCTGACCACGCACAAGATCAACCGATTCGAGATCATCTACTTCTGTGTGTTGATCCCGTCCATCATCCTCCACGAGATCTCGCACGGCGTGGTGGCGCTGGCCTTCGGTGACGACACGGCCAAGCGGGCCGGGCGCCTCACCCTCAACCCGGTCAAGCATGTCGACCCGGTCGGCACGCTGCTGGTACCAGGCCTGCTGTCCCTCTCCGGGATCGGCGCCTACGGGTGGGCGAAGCCGGTGCCGGTCTCCACCAACCGGTTGCGGAGCCCCCGCAACCACACTGTGCTGGTGTCCCTGGTCGGGCCGCTCACCAATTTCATCCTGGCCGGCCTGATGGGGATCGCCTACGTGCTGGCCACGCCGCAGCCCATCCGGCAGATCGTCTACCAGGTGCAGGCCTATCCGCCCGGCCTGCTGAGCCAGATCTTCTTCATCGCCGGGTTCGCCAACATCGTGCTCGGGGTGTTCAATCTCATTCCCTGCCCTCCGCTCGACGGGGCGGCCGTGCTCGAGCGGTTCATCCCGGCCCGCTCCCTCCCCGAGTACTACCGCCTCCAACCGCTCCTGATGTTCCTGCCCTTCATCCTCATCCTGTTGTTCCGCAACCAATGGTCCGAGCTCATCGGCCACGTCGTCAACTGGTGGTCGGGCCTCCTGGTGTGAGCGCGGACTCGACGGGCGTCCCTCTCCCGTGGTGAGCGCACCCGGTCGCGCCACGACCGTGAACCGGCCGGCCGTCCCGTCGGAGCCCGGGTCGACGTGGCTGCGGGCGATGGTCTGGGCGCGCACCCACGCCGCCCTCATCGTCCTGCTGCTCATCCCCTTCGCCGTCCTGGGCATCCCCGAGCTGTTCGGCAACGTGTTCCTCGACGGCGACAACTACATCCAGAACTTCCCCCTGCGGGTTCTGGTCGGGCACGATCTCGATCACGGGATGTTGCCCCTGTGGAACTCGTATCTGTTCAGCGGCACGCCGTTGCTGGCCGGGTTCAACGCCGGGGCCGCCTTCCCGGCCACGTGGCTCATGGCCGTGCTGCCCGTCTTCACCGCCTGGACCCTCGCCTTCGCCGCCGTCTACGACGTCGGCCTGGCCGGGATGTACCTGTTCCTCCGCCGACAGGGCCTCTGCGGCACCGCCGCCACCTTCGGGGCGGCCACCTTCGCCTTCGCCGGGTACATGTCGGCGCAGATCGTGCACGTCGACCTCATCCAGGGAGCGTCACTGCTGCCGTGGATGCTGCTGGCCGTGCACGGGCTGACCGAGCGACGCCCGCCCCTCGACGACGCCTGGACCGCCGTCGTCGGTGCCCGGCGCTGGGTGGCGCTGCTGGCCGTGGCCCTCGGCCTGTCCACCCTCAGCGGAGGCGTCGAGGCCACCATCGACGGCGCCGTGCTGGTGCTCATCTACTTCGGTGGCCGCCTGGTGGCCCTCGGTTACCTGCGACGGCCCGGTCTCCGAGCGCTGCCCGGCCCGTTGGTCACCCTGGCCCTGGGCCTGGCCGGCGGGGCGGCCCTCGGGGCCGCCCAGTGGATACCCGGCGGCGTCTTCGCCGCCAACTCCCAACGAACGGGCTCGTCGTACACCTTCTTCACCAGCGGGTCGCTGCCCGGACGTCTGATCGTCCTGCTCGACGCACCGTTCGTGCTCGGCACCAGCCAGAACGAGCCCGGCTACTACGCCGGGCCGTACAACTTCCCCGAGGTGACCAGCTACGTCGGGATCCTGGCCCTGATCGCCGCCTGCGTCCTCCTGGTGCGCCGATGGCGCACCCGTCCCCAGGCTCGCCACTGGCAGGTGTGGTACGTGATACTGCTGGTGGGGCTGGTCTCCGCCCTCGGGAACCAGACCTATGTCGGGCACGTCCTCTACCTGGTGCCGGGGCTCAACAGCCAGCGGCTGCTCAACCGCAACCTGCTGCTCGTCGACTGCTCGCTGGCCGTGCTCCTGGCCTGGTGGAGCCACCTGGTGCTCACCACGGGAGACGCCGGATCTGCGGCGCCGCCGGCACGATCGCTCCCGGCCACGGTGCGGGGGTGGTGGCGGGAGGGCCGCCGGGCCGAGCTGGTCGCCACCTGTGCCCCCTTCGGGCTCAGCGCCCTCCTCTGCCTGGCCCTCTGGGTGGCAGGGCCGCTCCTCGACAAGCTCCTCGAGGCATCGATGCCGGTGAGCGATCCCACCCGGGTGAAGGTGGCCGTGCTGGTGACGGCCGGGACCGTCATCGCCGGGGCGGCCACCTGGATCGTGCTGGCCCGCGACCGGTTCTCGGCCCGGACGCTCGGTCGCCTGCTCGGCGCCGTTCTCGCCACCGACCTCGTCCTGTTCAACCTCTTCGTCATCCAGCCCCCCATCGGCGAGGCCCAGGCTCAGGCCAAGGGGCCGGCGGCGGCGGCGTTCCGGGCCACGGTGGGCGACGGCCGCTTCATCGTCTACGACCCGGACCGCTTCTACAGTGACCAGCTCCTGGCCATGGGGCAGACCGATCTCAACATCTTCAACCACCTGCCCAGTGCCCAGGGGTACACCGCACTCACCGACGGTGACTACTACCGGGCGACCGGCGCCCACCTGCAGGAGGACCTCCGCCCCGCCTCCCTGGCCGGGCCGGTGTGGGACACCCTCAATGCCACCACCCTGCTGTCGGTGCCGAGCTACTTCGTGACACCGGCCGCACCGGTGCCGGCATCGACGGCCAGCGCCGCCGGCGCCTTCCAGTTCCCGAGCGACGTCCTCGGCGGCTACATGGCCTCCGACCATCCGCCAGCCAGCACGGACGGGCCGTTTCCGTTGGCGGCGACGGCCGTCCGGCGCTGGTTCTTCGGCGGGCTGCTCACCGTGGCCGGATGGTCCCTGCCGCTGGACGGGGGAACGGGCCGGGGCCTTCGGGTCGGGCTCCTGTCCCGCACCGGTCAGCTCCGGTGGCTTCCGCCGGCCGACGTGCACCGCTCGGGCCCGGCCGGTCACCGCACCGCCGAGGTGACCCTGCCCGTCCCGACCGTGGCCGGCGGCGTGGTGGTCCAGGCCGGGCGCTCGGGCCACCTGGTCGTGGGGGCCCCGAGCGCCCGCACGGCCGAGGCCGGCGAGGTCGTCCTGGACGGCCGCATGCAGGCCGGCGTGACCTATCCGCACTGGACGTTCACCGGAACCCTGGGACCGTTCGGTGTCTTCCACAACCCCGACGCCCGGGGCTGGGCCTGGCTCGAGGCCCCGTCGGGTGGTCCCGCCGCCGCCGGCAGCACGGTCTCGGCGGCCGCCCCGGGGCCGGGGGGCGGGCAGCGCATCACGGTGCACGCCACCGCCGCGACCGAGCTCGATCGGAGCGAGTCCTGGGCGACGGGTTGGCACGCCATGCTCCGGTCGGTGCCGCCATCGGGCGCCGCCCCGACCACCACCCGGCCCCAGCCCGCCACCGTCACCCGGGACGGGCTGGTCCAGCGGGTCACCATCCCCGGCCCGGGGAACTACCTGGTCACGTTCGACTACCGGCCCACCTCGGCGTTCCTCGGCGGGGCGGTCTCCGCCGTGGCCGCCACCGCCCTGGCGCTCTGGGCGGTCGCCGAGACGGTGCGCCGGTGGTGGCGCCGCCGGCGCCGCCGCCGGCCCGGCCCGGGCCCCCGGCCCGAGCTCATGTCGGGATGAGCAGACCTATGGCCGCCGCCGCCCGCCGGTAGGTGGACGACGCCGTGGCCCGCGCTTTCTCGGCCCCCAGGGCCAGCATGGCCGACACCCCCTCGGGGTCTTCGGCCAGGGCGGCCCGGCGCTCCCGCACCGGCCGGAGGAGCTCGATCAGCGCCTGGGTGAGGTCGTCCTTCAGGTCGCCGTAGCGGGTGTAGCCGGCGGCCAGGACTGACGGGCTCGTGCCGGTCGCCACCGCCAACAACTCGAGCAGGTTGGACAGGCCCGGCTTGCCCTCGGGGTCGTACCGGACCTCGCCGTCGGTGTCGGTCACCGCCCGCTTCACCTTGCGGGCGATGTCGGCGTCCTCGTCCAGCATGAGAATGGTGCCGAGCGGCGAGTCGGCGGACTTGGACATCTTGCGTGCCGGGTGCTGGAGGTCCATCACCCGGGCCCCGATCGCCGGGATGGCGGCCTCGGGCACCACGAGGGTCGGGCCGTACCGGCGGTTGAACCGGATGGCCAGCTCGCGGGCGAGCTCCAGGTGCTGGCGCTGGTCGTCGCCGACCGGTACCCGCTCGGCGTCGTAGAGCAGGATGTCGGAGCTCATGAGCACGGGATAGGTGAACAGGCCGACCCGGACCGACTCGCGGCCGGCGCTCTTTTCCTTGAACTGGGTCATCCGGCCGAGCTCGCCCATGGTGGCGGTGCACTCGAGCAGCCAGGTCATCTGGGCGTGCTCGGGGACGTGGCTCTGGACGAACAGTGTGCACCGCCGGGGATCCAGGCCGGCGGCCAGCAGGTCGAGCGCCGTCTCGTAGGTCCGGCGGCGGAGCTCGTCCGGGTCGATGTCGAGGGTCAGGGCGTGCAGGTCCACGATGCAGTAGAGGGCGTCGTGGGCCTCCTGGTCGGCTACCCAGTTCCGGATGGCACCGAGGTAGTTCCCCAGGTGGAGGTCGCCGCTGGGCTGGATGCCGGACAGGACTCGGGACATGGGTGGTCATCGTAGGTCGGGCCCGGAGGTGCACAAGATGGGGTGCGCCAGCCGGTATCGTCGGTGCCGTGGCCGCCACCGTGACGACACCGGCGTTCGAGGGGCCCATCGACCTGCTGCTCCAGTTGGTCAGCAGCCATCAGGTGGACCTGTACGACATCCCCCTGGCCTCGGTGGTGGACGCCTTCGTCACCGAGGTGGCCGGGTGGGAGGCGGTCGACCTCCAGACGCTGTCGGAGTTCCTCATGATCGCCGCCGTCCTCATCGAGCTCAAGTCCCGCCGTCTGCTCCCGGGCCCCGACGACGTCGACCCCGACGAGGATCTGGTCGGCTGGGAGGAACGGGACCTGTTGCTGGCCCGCCTGCTCGAGTGCCGGGCCTACGCCTCGGCGGCCGACGCCTTCGCCGTCCTGACCGAGCGGGCGGCCCGCTCGGTCCCCCGGACCGCCGGGCTCGACCCTGCGTTCGTGGTGCACGCCCCGGACCTTCTGGAGGGCGTGACCCCGGACCAGCTGGCCGACGCCTTCCGCCGGGCGACCGCCGAGCGCCCGGCCCCGACGGTCGACCTCTACCACGTGACGGTGGACACGGTCACCGTGGCCGATGCCGTCGCCGAGCTCGAGCGCCGGCTGCCCGCCATGGGACGGGCCACCTTCCACAGCCTCACCCGCCACCTGACCGCCCGCATCGAGATCATCGTCTCCTTCCTGGCCCTGCTCGAGCTGTTCAAGCAGGGCCGCGTCTCCCTGGACCAGGGCCACACGTTCGGGGACCTCGACGTGGTCTGGGTGGCCGGTGGGCCCCAACCGGTGGCGGTCGGCGCCGGGGTCGACGAGTACGAGGGGTGACCGTGAGCCTCTCGGCCGAGGCTCGGGCCATCGAGGCCGTCCTCGTCGTGGCGGTGGAACCGGTGCCGGCCGGACTGCTGGCCGAGCTGCTCGAGGTGCCCGTCGAGCAGATCGAGCCCATCTGCGACGAGCTGGCCGGATCGTGCCGCGCCGAAGGGCGCGGCTTCGAGGTGGTCAGGATCGCCGGGGGGTATCGCATCCAGACCCACCCGGAGCTGGCACCCTATGTCGAACGTTTCGCCAATGTGGGCGTGTCGTCACGCCTGTCGGCCGCCGCCCTCGAGACGCTCGCCATCGTGGCCTACAAGCAGCCGGTGTCACGCGCCCAGATCGCCGCCCTACGCGGGGTGAACGTGGACGGCGTGGTCCGGCTGCTCGAACACCGCGGCTACATCGCCGCCGCCGGACGGGCTCCCGGGCCCGGCCAGGCCGTCCTCTACGCCACCACCGATGCCTTCCTCGAACGGTTGGGCCTCGACCGCCTCGACCAGCTGCCGCCCGTCGAGGACCTGCTGCCGGGCCCGGAGGCCCTGGCCGAGATGGAGGAGCAGCTGCGCCCGGTCGCGGACGGCTGAGGGCGTGGGGGACCCCCTGCCCGCCGGGGACCGGTTGCAGAAGGTGTTGGCTCGCATCGGCATCGGCTCCCGCCGCGCCTGCGAGGAGCTGATCGCCGAGGGGCGGGTCACCGTCAACGGTGTGGTCCCGGTGCCCGGCCGCCGGATCGACCCACAGGTCGACCGGGTGGAGCTCGACGGCGTGCCGCTCCCGGTGGCGCCCGGCCTGGTCCACTACCTCCTCAACAAGCCGGCAGGCGTGGTGAGCACGGCCGCCGACACCCACGGCCGGACGACGGTGGTCGCCCTGGTGCCTCCCGAGCCCCGGGTCTTCCCGGTCGGCCGGCTCGACATGGACTCCGAGGGGCTCCTCGTGCTGACCAACGACGGCGACCTGACCCACCGCCTGACCCATCCGTCGTTCGGCGTGCCGAAGGAGTACCTCGTGCAGGTGGAGGGCGAGCCCGGCACCGGCCAGGTGCGCCGCCTCCGCCAGGGGGTCGAGCTGGAGGACGGGCTCACCGCCCCGGCCCGGGTGGCGGTGGTCGGCCCGGGCCTCCTGCGCATGGTGATCCACGAGGGACGCAACCGGCAGGTCCGCCGCATGTGCGAGGCCGTCGGCCATCCGGTGGTCCGCCTCATCCGCACGAGGATCGGACCGGTCAGCGACCCGAAACTCCGCCCGGGGGCGTACCGTTCCCTCGGCCTCGACGAGGTGCGGGCCCTGGCGGCCGCGGCCACGCCCGTCGGGACGGGGGACACCCCGCCGGCGTCCGCGCGGCGCTGAGTAACATGCCTGGCTGATGCCCGTAGCCGTCCGAGCCGTCCGCGGCGCCACCACGGTGGACACCGACACCCCCGAGGCCATCACCGAGCGCGTGGTCGCCCTGCTCGGCGAGATCCTCGAACGGAACGAGCTGACCGAGGACGACATCATCTCGATCCTGTTCACCGCCACCGAGGACCTGGTCTCCACCTTCCCGGCCACGGCCGCCCGATCGATGGGGCTCGGGGCCGTCCCCCTGATCTGCGCCCGAGAGCTGGCCGTCGACGGGTCGGTGCCTCACTGCGTGCGGGTCATGCTGCACGTGAGCTCGGATCGGCCCCGCCACCGGATCCACCACGTCTATCTCGAGGGCGCCCAGGGACTCCGTGACGACCTCCCTGACTGAGGTCAGCAGGTCCGAACCGGCCACCGCCGGGGGTCGGATCTCCGTCCCCGGACGAGCCATGATCTTCGGCACCGGTCTCATCGGGGGCTCGGTGGGAATGGCCCTCCGGAGCCGGGGCTGGACGGTCAGCGGGGTGGACACCGACACCAGCGTGGCCTCCCGCGCCCTCGAGCTCGGGGCCCTGTCGGCCGAAGGTGTCGACCACCAGGCCGACCTGACCGTGGTGGCCACCCCGGTCCACGGCGCCGCCGAGGTCATCGGGGAGATCCTCCGCTCCGACGCCTGGAATCCCGAGATGGCCATCACCGACGTCGGCAGCGTGAAGGGCCCGCTGGTGGCGGCCATCGACCACCCGCACTTCGTGGGCGGCCACCCCATGGCCGGGTCGGAACAGATGGGCATCGACGGCGCCTCGGCCGACCTGTTCGTCGGGGCGACCTGGGTGCTCACCCCGACCGGGACCACCGACCCCAAGGCCTATGCCCGGGTCCGCAGCGTCGTGGCCGACCTCGGCGCCGACGTGGTGGACCTCCCGCCCGAGCAGCACGACTCGCTGGTCGCCGTGGTGTCCCATGTGCCCCATCTGGCGGCGGCAACGCTGATGGACCTGGCCGCCGGGCTGGGCCAGGAGCATGCCGCCCTGCTGCAGTTGGCCGCGGGAGGGTTCCGGGACATGACCCGGGTCGCCGCCGGCCAGCCCTCGATCTGGCCGGACATCTGTGACGACAACGCCGAGGCCATCGTCGAGACCCTCGACCTCCTGATCGGGGACTTGTCCGCCATGCGGCAGTACGTGGCCGAGCGCGACCACAACTCGCTGCTCGCGATCCTCGATCGGGCGGCCGAGGCCCGGCGGGCCCTGAGCGTACGGGCGCCGCGGCCCGAGGAGCTGGTCGAGGTGCGGGTCCCGGTGCCCGACCGGACCGGCGTGGTGGCCGAGGTCCTGGTCCTGGTCACCGAGCTCGGGATCAATGTCGTGGACCTCGAGATCGCCCACTCCGTCGAAGGTGACCGTGGGGTGCTGGTGCTGGTGGTGGACCAGCTGTCGGCGCCCACCCTGCTCACCACGTTGGCCGGGCGGGGCTACCGGTCCTCCAGCGTCCCGGTGGGTACCCCCCGGTGACCCTGGCCGAGGGGAGCCGGCCGGCCGACGACGCCGCGGCGTCCTATGTGGTGCGCGGTGGGGCGCCGCTGAGCGGGACCCTCTCCGTGCCCGGCGACAAGTCGATCTCCCATCGTGCTCTCCTGCTGGCCGCCCTGGCCGAGGGAACGTCGACCATCACCGGCCTGTCGCCCGGGCAGGACGTGGCCCACACGGTCCGGGCCGTGGCCGAGCTGGGGGCGGAGGTCGGCCACGAGGGGGCCACCCTCACCGTGCGGGGGGGCCGGTCTCATCTGCGGCCACCCAGCCGGCCCCTCGACCTGGGCAACTCGGGGACGGCCATCCGTCTGCTGGCCGGCCTGGTGGCCGGCCTGTCTGGGGTCACCACCCTGACCGGTGACGCATCGCTCCGGGGGCGCCCGATGGACCGGGTGGCCGAGCCCCTCGTCCGCATGGGGGCACGGGTCGAGGGCACCGGGGCGCGGTGCCTGCCACCCATCACCGTCGCGGGAGCCGCCCTCCACGGCATCGAGTACGCGCCGCCGATAGCCAGTGCCCAGGTCAAGTCGGCCGTCCTGCTGGCCGGCCTGGATGCCGACGGCGAGACGCTGGTCCGCGAGCCGGTCGCCACCCGGGCCCACACCGAGGAGATGCTGGCCGCCGCCGGCGCCGACATCGACGTCCGCCGTGAGAACGGCGGCCGGGTCGTCCGACTCCGGCGGAGCCGGCTGTCGCCCGGAGCCTTCACTGTGCCCGGTGATCCCTCCCAGGCGGCGTTCTGGCTGGTGGGCGCCATCGTCATCCCGGGCAGCCTGGTCACGGTGACCGGAGTCCAGCTGGGCATCGAGCGGCTCGGGTACCTCGGTGTCCTCCGCCGGATGGGGGCCACCATCGAGGTCGAGGAAGCCGGCAACGCCACCGGTTCGCTGACGGCCTACAGCGGCCAGCTGCACGGCACGGTGGTCGATGCCGAGGAGATCCCGTCGCTGGACGAGGTGCCCATCCTGGCCGTGGCGGCGGCCGGGGCCGAGGGAAGGACCCGTTTCCGCCACGTCGGGGAGCTCCGGGTGAAGGAGTCGGACCGCTTCGCCGCCACCGTGGAGCTCGTCCGCGCCTTCGAGGGCGTGGCCGATGCCGACGGCGACGACCTGGTGGTCGAGGGGAGCGGGGGACCGTTGCACCCGGGTCGCTTCGATGCCGGCGGCGACCACCGTATGGCCATGGCCGCCGCCATCGCCGGGGCGGCGTGCCCCGGCCTCGGTGCGGTGACCACCATCACCGGATGGGAGTCGGTGGCCACGAGTTATCCGGACTTCGCCGACGACCTGGCCCGTCTGACCGACGGTGCGACGGCCCAGCCGTGACGGCCGGCGACGTCGCGGCCCGACCGGCGCCGGTCATCGCCATCGACGGTCCGGCGGGTTCGGGCAAGTCCACGGTGTCGCGGGCCCTCGCCCTGCGGCTGGGCCTCGATCGGCTCGACACCGGGGCCATGTACCGGGCCGTGGCGTGGGCCGTCCTGGCGCGGGGGGTCGAGCCCGACGACCGCGCCTCGGTGGCCCAACTGGCCCGCCGACTGACCATCTCGGTAGGTGAGCGCATCGAGGCCGACGGGACGGACGTGACCGAGGCCATCCGGGGCGCCGAGGTGAGCGGGGCGGTCTCGGTGGTGGCCGCCCATCCCGAGGTCCGCGCCGTGTTGGTCGAGCGTCAGCGCCAGTGGGTGGCCGACCACGGGGGCGGCATCGTCGAGGGCCGCGACATCGGGTCGGTGGTGCTCCCCGAGGCCGATGTCAAGATCTACCTCACCGCCGCGGCCGACGAGCGGGCCCGGCGGCGTCCCGAGGAGGAGGCCGAGGCCCTGGCCCGCCGCGACCGGCTGGACAGCTCCCGTGCCGCCTCTCCTCTGGCTGCGGCCGAGGGGGCGCGGATCATCGACACCACCGACCGACCGGTCGAGGACATCGTCGAGGAGGTGGTGACGTGGCTGTGAGGACCGGTCCCCGGCCCGGCCATCCCGAGCGCCCCGTCGACGGCGGGGGGGAGACCGACACCCGCTTCACCCCCCTCTACCAGTTCCTGCGGGTGCTGGTCCGAGCGCTCAACCGGGTCCTGTTCCGCACCACCATCGAGGGGGCCGACCAGGTCCCCCCGACCGGGCCGGTGATCATCGCCCCGGTCCATCGCTCCTTCATCGATTTCTTCGTGGCCTCCGAGGTCACCCGGCGCAAGCTCCACTACATGGCCAAGGACAGCCTGTGGAACAACCGGCTGCTGGCTCGCATCCTGCCCACCCTGGGTGCGTTCCCCGTCAACCGGGAGGCGGCCGATCGCGAGTCGCTCCGCCGGGCCCAACGGGTGCTCGAGGCCGGCGAGGTCCTCATCCTGTTCCCCGAGGGGGAGCGCCGGACCGGACCGGTGATCGAGGATCTCCACGACGGAGTGGCCTTCTTGGCCGCTCGCACCGGGGCCACGGTGGTGCCGGTCGGCATCGGCGGCTCGGCCTCGGTCATGCCGAAGGGCACCAAGGTGCCGCGACCCCGGCACATCCACCTCATCGTGGGCCGGCCCATCCCACCCCCGGACCGCAGCGGGACCGGCCGCGTCTCCCGGAGCCGGACCCATGCGATCACCGACAGCCTCACCCGCATCCTGCAGGACCTCTACGACCGGTCGGTGGCAGCCACCGGTCGGTACTGAACCCCCCTGTGGTGGTCTCGGACCGGCAGTGGCGCCGGACCGTCAGTGGCGGCGCCGGTTGCCCATGGTCACGTGGTACCAGGTGGTGGCGATCACCCGGGCGTACTGGAGCCCGAAGAACAGGTTGCCACCCTTCTTGGATGTGCCGGACGCCCGGGGGTGCCAAACCGTGGGCTGTTCGGCGATCCGCCAGCCGCGACTAGCCGCGGTGATCACCACCTCGGCCGTCTGGTATTGGTCCTCGACCAGATGGGGGACGATGTCCTCCAGCAGCTCGGCCCTGAAGGCCCGGTACCCGTTGGACGAGTCCGACACCGGCTGGGCGATCATGCGGTTGAGGACGGCGGCGTAGAGCTTCACCCCGGCCCGCCGGAACCAGTCGGTGGTCTGGTCCACGCCCAGGCGGCGGGAGGCGATCACGAAGTCGGCGGTGTCCTCGAGGAGGGGCCGCACCATGGTCTCCATCTCGGCGGGATCGTTCTGGCCGTCGGCGTCGAGGGTGACCACGAAGCGCGCCCCGTGGGCGAGGACCAACCGGTAGCCGAGCCGCAGGGCGGCGCCGTGACCGAGGTTGACCGGGAGCACGCAGGTGAACACGCCGGCCTTGGCGGCTACGGCCGCCGTGCCGTCGGTGCCGCCGTCCACCACCACCAGGGTCGAAACCTCGAGTCCCCCGACCCGGTCCGGTATGGCCTTCAGGACGTCGCCGATGTTCTCTTCCTCGTCGTAGGCGGCGATCAGCGCCACGACAGGGCCGAACCGGGCCTCCGGGTAGCGCTGCTCGAAGTCGGACCATGCGCGGTCGACCACGAAGCCCACCAGGTTGGCCGTTCGGCGGCGGTGACGGCTGTCAGGACGGCTGAGCCAGCCGTGCCCCGGGACCGGAGACATCTAGAAGACGTGGGGGTGGCCGAAGATGGACCGGACCTTCGCCTCGAAATGCGTGAGCGGCTCGGTCGGATAGTCGGGGTCGAAGCTGTTCTGGTCCCACTCGTCGGCAAACCGCTCGGCCTGCTCGAACCACTCCTCACCCCGGTACCGCTCGCGGATGTCGGGGTCGAGGCCGAAGTGGTGGTAGTAGTGCCGACCCTGGAAGTCCTGGTGGGCTGCGATCACCGCGGTGATCTCGGGACGAACGTAGGGCCGGAGGATCTCGGCGGCGATCCTCGGGTGGTTGGGCACCGACACGACCTTGCCGATGTCGTGGCAGAGGGAGGCCACCACCCATTCGTCATCGGCCCCGGCCCGTTCGGCACGGGTAGCAGTCTGGAGGCAGTGAGTCAGCTGGTCGACGGCGAACCCGTCGACCACGTCGGCCAATGACTCCAGCATGGCCAGGACGCTGTCCGCCGCGCGCCCCTGGTGTTCGGTGGTCTCGGCGCCGATCACGGCCCACTGTTCACGGGTCGACACATCCATGCTGGTGAACGAGGTGGTCATGGGACCATTCTCGCGCCAATCCGACCCTGGGGCACCAGCCGGCTAGCCGACCAGGCGTTCCAGCACGTCAGCGGCGACGGTGGCCCGGTCCTCGGCCAGCGCCCGCTCACCGGCGCCGTCGTCGGCCCCGCTCAGCAGGGCGAGGGTCGCCTCGAGGCTCCGTAGCAGGTCACGCAGCTCGGGGGGTGGCGGGAAGTACTCCTCCTCGACGGTGACCGGGGCCGTGACGACCCCGTGGGTCGGGGCCAGGCGGTCGACCACGGCCCGGACGAGGGCCTCGGGAGCCGAGGCCCCGGCCGTGACCCCTACCGTCCCGGAGAGGTCGTCGGGCAGTTCCGAGGCATCGTTGACGCGGACCACCCGCGGGCACCCGAAGGATCGGGCCACCTGCTCGAGGGCGACGGTGTTGGAGGAGTTCTCCGAGCCGATGACCACCACGGCGTCGGCCTGGCCGGCCAGCGCCTTGAGGGCGGCCTGCCGGTTGGTGGTGGCGAAACACAGGTCGCTCCGGTTCGGCATCCAGAGGTCGGGGAACCGCTCGCGGGCCCGGTCGACGATGCCTGCCCATTCGTCGTGGCTCAACGTAGTCTGGGCCAACAGGGCGGTCCGGGCCGGTCGGTCCCCCTCGAGGTCTGGATCGTCGATGGCGTCCACGTCCTCGGCGCTCTCGAGCAGGCGTACGGAGGCCGGTGCCACCGCCATCGTGCCGACGGCCTCCTCGTGCCCGCTGTGGCCGACGTAGAGGACGGTGTACCCCTTGCGGGCCCGCACCCGGAGCTCGTGGTGGACCTTGGTCACCAGCGGACACACCGCATCGACGACCACCCGACCACGGTCCCGCGCCGCCGTCACCACCTCGGGGGCGGACCCGTGGGCCGACAGCATGAGAGGCGCCCCGGGGGGCACCTCGTCCACATCGTCCACGAAGACGACCCCCTGGTCGCGGAACTGGTCGACCACGTGACGGTTGTGGACGATCTCGTGATAGCAGTAGACCGGCGGCTCGAACACCCTCACCATCCAGGCCAGCGCCTTGATGGCCTTCTCGACACCGGCACAGAACCCACGGGGCTCGGCCAGGAGGACGCGGTCCACGGCCATGGGCCCAGGCTACCGGGGCAGCCGCCGCCGGCCGGCGCGGCGTCGAGTCGGCGGGGGGACCGGGTACCCTGGTGCCATGTCGGCGCCCACCGTGACGACGGCACCGCGGGTGGTCGCGGTCGCCGAATCGTCACCCGCCGAGCGTTCCGGCCTCGTACCCGGGGACGAGCTCCTGTTCCTCAACGGTCGTGCGCCCCGGGACGTCATCGAGTACAGCCTGGTGGTCGACGAGCCCGAGCTCGACCTCGTGGTCCGTCGCCGGGGCCAGGCTCACCCGCTGGTCCTCCGGGTGACCAAGGAGGCCGGCGAGCCGCTCGGAGCCGAGGTCTCCTCAGCCGTGTTCGACCGGGTTCGCACCTGTGACAACCACTGCGAGTTCTGCTTCATCCACCAGCTGCCCAAGGGGATGCGGCGGAGCCTGTCCCTCAAGGACGACGACTACCGGCTCTCGTTTCTGTACGGCAACTTCACCACCCTCACCCGCTTCACCGAGATGGATCTCGAACGGGTGCTCACCGAGCGGCTGAGCCCCCTGTTCGTGTCCATCCACGCCTCCGACCCCGAGGTCCGCGCCCGTCTGCTGCGAAACCGGCGGGGGGCGACCAGCCTGCGCTGGCTGGAGGCATTGCTCGACGGGGGCATCGAGGTCCACGGTCAGGTGGTGGTGTGCCCCGGCCGCAACGACGGGACCGTCCTCCACGACACCTTGGCCGGGGTGCTCGACCGCTATCCCGGGCTGGCCACGGTGGCCTGCGTCCCTCTGGGGGTGAGCGGCTTCTCCCGCGAGCCGGCCATGCGGCCCCACACCCGGGCCGAGGCCGCCGACGTGTGCGACGCGGTCGAGGAGTGGCAGGCCACCTTCCTCGCCGCCCTCGGCCGGCGCCTGGTCTTCGCCGCCGACGAGTACTACCTGATGGCCGGGCGGCCTTTCCCGGCGGCCTCGACCTACGAAGGATTCCCGCAGCACGAGAACGGGATCGGGATGGCCCGGGCGTTCGAAGCCGCCTTCGGCGGTGACCCGGAGGCGGCCCGCGGCGTGCGGCCCGGGTTCTTCGCCGCCGTCGACGGTGCGCCTGCCTCGGGCTACCGCGCACCACGGGACGTGGGCATGCCGGCCCGGCGGGGCAGGGGGGCACCGATCGCCGTTCTCACCGGCGAGTACGGAGCAAAGGTCGTCGGGCCACTGGTCGACTCGCTGGGCCGGGCCGACATCCGGGTCGTCCCGGTCGAGAACCGGTTCTTCGGTGGGAACATCGGCGTGGCCGGCCTGCTGACCGGTAGCGATCTCATTCGGGTCCTCCGGGGCGCCCCTGTTGGGCACCGCTACCTCCTGCCCGACGCCTGCCTCTCGGAGGGCCGCTTCCTGGACGATCTGACCCTCGCCGATCTGCCCCGTCCCGTCGAGGTGGTCCCGACCGACGGCCTCTCGCTGCGCCGCGCCCTCGACGGGGCCCAGCCGGACCCGGTCCTCACGCCGCCGGTACCGGTGTCCATCGGAGGGTCCTCGTGAGCGAAGGGAGGCCGGGGCCCCTCGTGGTGATCGCCGGCCGGCCCAACGTGGGCAAGTCGACATTGGTGAACCGCATCGTCGGACGGCGGGCGGCGGTCGTCGAGGAACGCCCTGGCGTCACCCGCGACCGCCTGGAACTGGAGGCCGAGTGGGGCGGCCGTGCCTTCACGGTGGTCGACACCGGGGGCTGGCTGGCGGGCGGCGACGCGCTCGATGCCCAGGTGAGCGCCCAAGCCGCCCGGGCCGTCGACGAGGCGGACGTCGTCCTGCTCGTGGTGGACGTCACGGTCGGGGTCGTGGAGGAGGACATGGAGGTGGCCCGCTTCCTCAAACGGTCCGGCCGCCCGGTGCGGGTGGTGGTCAACAAGGTGGACTCGCCACAACGCGAGGGGGACACCTGGGAGGCCATGGCCCTCGGACTCGGGACACCCTGGCCGGTGAGTGCCCTGCACGGGCGGGGGACCGGTGACCTCCTCGACGAGGTGGTGCGGCTCATCGCCCGTCCCGAGGACGACCACCTCCCCCTGGTGGACGCGGAACCGACCGAACCCACCGTCGCCGACCCCCGGGACCCCGGCGACCCGCCCGTCCCCAGAGTGGCGCTCGTCGGGCGCCCCAATGTGGGGAAGTCGACGCTCTTCAACCGTCTGGTGGGTGACGAGCGATCGGTCACCCATGACACCCCGGGCACCACTCGCGATGCGATCGACACCATCGTCGAGACCCCGGAGGGAACGGTGTGCTTCGTGGACACCGCCGGGATGCGACGACGGTCCCGCACCGAGTACGGCAGCGAGTACTTCTCGGTGCTCCGGGCCCTCGACGCCCTGGACCGGGCCGACATCGCGCTGTTGGTCATCGACGCCACCGCCGGCGTCACCCACCAGGACCAGCGCCTGGCCGAGCGGGTCGGCGCGGCGGGGTGCCCGACGGTGGTGGTGCTCAACAAGTGGGAGCTCGTGGCTCCGGAGGACCGGGCGGACATCCTGGCCGATATCGGGGACCGCCTGGCCTTCCTCGGCGAGTCCCCGGTACTGAGGGTGAGCGCACTGACCGGGCTCGGGGTCCATCACATCCTCCCGGCGGTGGCCTCTGCCGAAGAGGCCTACCACCTGCGGATCCCGACCGGTGAGCTCAATCGGGCGATGACCTCGATCCAGGCGACCCATCCTCCCGTCGGGGCCCGGATCCGCTATGCCGTCCAGGGGGCCACCGACCCACCGACGTTCACCCTGTTCACCAACGGGCGGCTCCAGCCCACATACCTGCGGTACCTCGAACGCGGACTGCGGGAGCGGTTCAACCTGGGCCCGACGCCCATCAAGCTCCGGGTGCGGTCCAGCGGGGGACGGCGGGGCGGGGGACGGCGGTGACGCCGGGCCGTCGGGCGGTCGACCGGATGGGCCGGGTGGTGCGACACGTGCCCGATGCCGGGACCACATCGAGCCGGGAGGGCTCGCGTCGTGCCCTGGTGTGACCACTGCGATCAGCGGCTCGAGAACGACGAGCTCACCGACGAGGGAACCTGCCCCGACTGCGGGGCCGTTCCCCTCGCTCATCGGAAGTCGCCCTGGTACTTCAAGCTCATGTTGGTGGCGACGGTCATCTACCTCGGGTACCGGGCCTTCCAGGGGGTGACCTGGGTGGTGCACCACATCTGACTATCCGGCACCTGGCCCCGGGGCGACAAACGCTCTGCGTGACCAATATCGCACCTCTTGCTACGCAGCGTCACACCCGCGGGACGTGACCAGGGCAGAGACGGAATGGCTGTGATAACAAAGGTCACATCTTGTGACAGCAAGACGGAGTTCAACATGGGGGATCCGCATGCGTCGACGCTCAACATTGTCCCTGGCCCTGTCCGTCCTCATCGCCGGCAGCGTGGCCCTCCTCGGACTTGTCGTCATCCCGGGCGTCAGCCAGGCGGCCAAGCCGCCGCCGAAGTACTACCTCTCATTGGGTGACTCGTATTCCGTCGGTTACCAGCCGAACATCGGCGCGACCGCCGGGTACACCGCCTACGTGGCCAAGAAGACGAAGTACCAGCTCGAGAACTTCGGATGCGGGGGGGCCACCACGAGCTCGATCCTCACTGCCATCGGCTGCCTCGAGTCCGGTTACGGGCCGGTGGCGGCAACGGACGCCGTTCCCTATCCGACCACGACCCAGGAGGCGGCGGCGCTGGCCTTCATCAATGACCATCCGGGCCAGGTGGGTCTCATCACCGTCTCGATCGGCGGCAACGACGTGACCTCCTGCGCCAGTGCGGGCAGTCTGGGAGCCATCCTCACCTGCGTGGTGAACGCCGACACCAGCATCACGGCCAACGTCGGGTCGCTCGTCTCGGCGCTCAACGCCGCCTTGTCCAGCGCCGGGGACACCGCCCCGATCGTCGGGTTGACCTATCCGGACGTGATCCTGGGCGACTGGGTGTACCCAGCAGGCTCGCCCAATCAAAGTCTGGCGTCAGCCTCTGTCACCGCGTTCGACAGCCTCATCAATCCGACGCTCCAGGCAGCGTACGGGGCCGCCAACTTCGTCAATGTCACCCAGGCGCCCTACAAGAAGGCCACCACAGGTGACGACTCCGATTCGGGCACCCCGCCGCCGGCCCCCATCAAGCTGGCGCCCTACGGGAAGATCCCTCCGGCGGTCTGGGAGATCTGCAAGCTGACCTATTTCTGCTCGCTGGGGAACATCCACGCCAACGACAAGGGCTACACCTTCATCGGGAAGCTGATCGAGGCCCATCTGACCGCGCCCTGATCGGCTGTCGCGCCAGGTCATGAGGGACGCGTCTACTCCAGGTTCTTCCTGCTCCTGGACCTCGGCGGCCTCGGGACCTGGCTGCTCGGGGACCTGACGGCTGTCGTCCCTGTCCCGCGATGCCGGGGGTTGCCTGGTCAGTCGAGCTGTCGGGGGTTCTGGTGCATCCATGATCAGACCCTCCTCACCCGCCCGCGCCACCCATGTCGCGGGCCTCGGGGGGCGGGTGCGGGTCGGGGACGGGTAAGGAATCGACCGGTGTGGGCGGGCTACCCGCCACGTCGGGTTCCAACGGTGGCGGCTCGGGATCGATCGGGGTGGGCTCAGACGGCCCGGGCACGGTCATCACAGGGCACTACCCCGATTCTCAATGACGAAAACCGGGGGGCAGCTCTGAGCGAAACCATGGGCAACCCGAGCCGTCCCCCAGCCAGCTGGCCCTTGCTGCCATCGTTTCCGAGGTCACTCAGCACCTACTAGTGCGGGATCTACGAATAAGGGCGAGAGCTCGGGCCATGACACTGGTCAACCATATTGTCGGCGGCGTGGCGGGGGCCGCCGAGCCCGTAAGCCTGCGGCCGAGACAGCTGAGAGAGGCCCCGTTGTTTCGACTTCTCGACCAAGCTCCGGCTCGTGCCGGGCACCTCGGACGAAGTTCGGTGCTCACCGGTGAGCTCGGCCATGTCGCGGCGGATCGCAGGGCGCCCACGATCTGGTGTCTGCGTCAGACGACAACAACCGATAACGTGGGGCCATGCCGAACACACTCAATCGCGCCGCGGAGATCGTCGGGGATGCAATCGGTACCGTCGAGGCGGCGACCGCTGCAGCCGGAACTCGAGCCAAGGAGGGTTTGAGCGAAGCAGCCACGGTCATAGGAGGTTCCAGACCCGCCAAGGCGATAGAAAAGCGCACATCGGCCTCACCCCCAGCCCGAGCGAAGCGGGCCACCGGGGCGAAGAAGGCGGCCAAGAAGCGGGCCACCACCGCCACCCGGAAGGCGACCGGGGCGAAGAAGGCGGCCAAGAAGCGGGCCACCGGGGCGAAGAAGGCGGCCAAGAAGCGGGCCACCACCGCCACCCGGAAGGCGACCGGGGCGAAGAAGGCGGCCAAGAAGCGGGCCACCACCGCCACCCGGAAGGCGACCGGGGCGAAGAAGGCGGCCAAGAAGCGGGCCACCGGGGCGAAGAAGGCGGCCAAGAAGCGGGCCACCACCGCCACCCGGAAGGCGACCGGGGCGAAGAAGGCGGCCAAGAAGCGGGCCACCGGGGCGAAGAAGGCGGCCAAGAAGCGGGCCACCACCGCCACCCGGAAGGCGACCGGGGCGAAGAAGGCGGCCAAGAAGCGGCCGACGGGGCGGAGATAGTCCCCTTCCCGAAGGTCGGCCTCGTTGGCAATCTCGGGTGCCGCCGACGCTTCGGCCCGTACCAATGAACTTGGCTAGTTGGGCTACGGCAGCTCCAGTGGTCGGCGTGACTCAACGAGATTGGCGGACCCCGATGTCGGCCAGGATGAACCGGTTGCCACGTGCTCCGTTGGGTACGGAACCGACATGCCAGTCCTTATTGGGACCTCCGGATGGCAGTATGCAGATTGGCGAGGGCGCTTCTATCCGGCCGGATTTGCCCAAGCGAACTGGCTGGAGTACTACGCCAGCCGATTCGGTACCGTCGAGGTCAACAGCGCCTTCTACCGATTACCGGCCCCGGAAACCTTCGAGCGTTGGAAAACCAGCACTCCTGAGGACTTTAAATTTGGCGTAAAGGCCAGCCGCTATCTGACACATGTTCGGCGTCTTCGCGAACCCGCGCCGGCCGTTGAACGTCTGGTTTCAGCCGCTGCTCACTTGGGGAGCAAACTCGGACCAATACTCCTACAGCTTCCGGCCAACTTCCGCTGCGACCTGGACGCGCTGAGAGCAACCCTCGAGGCCTTTCCTCGCGGCGTGCGAGTTGCCTTCGAACCGCGCCATTCGAGCTGGTACGTGGAAGAGGTGGCCACCCTGCTCGCCGAGTACGACGCCGCCTTGTGCCTCACTGACACACCGCGCGGTCGTGCCCCGGTGTGGCGGACGACTGGTTGGGGCTACGTTCGTTTCCATGCGGGTCGCGCCAGCCCGAGCCCATGCTACGGACGCACAGCCCTGCGGTCATGGGCCGAGCGGCTGGCCGAGCTCTGGACCAATGGAGACGACTGTTACGCATACTTCAATAATGACCAAGGTGGGTGTGCGGTTCGCGATGCTCATCGCTTTGCTCTGGCCACCAGCAAAGTTGGGCTCACTCCAACGCGCGTCCCGACCGCTCGGGAAGCGTCACTGCGCATGCGGTCGGGCTGAAATGTCATCCAGGCTTCCGGGCAGGATCTGGTGCGACCCGGCTGCAGCGGCAAGGTCAGCCCAGTGGCGATCGACGTGGGGTGTCAAACATGCCGAATGTCTCGCGAAGCCAGGCCACATAGGTTGTGCCTGGCACTGAGGTCAGTGACTCGTCAGGCCACGAAACAGCCAGCTGGCCTATTGACCGAAGACGCTCGTACTCCAGGGGTGCCTCCCGCCGGAGGTACTCGAGGACCCCACGGCAAGGGAAAGGCCTCGTGTCCATGCCGGTGGCATTACCCGACGGCGGTACGCGGAAACCAGGCATCCGTCGGGAACGGCAGAATCACCCGAAAGTGTGACTTGAAGGGAGGCCCGACGTTCCCAGAAACTTGGATCATCCTGAGCGCGACCTGACCCGCCTGTCCGGGTGAACCATCGCGAGCAACCAGGGTCCAGACGCGATGCTCGCCCACTCCGTCTCGCTACGGTGACCAGTGAACGGCGAGCACATTCTGTTGGATTGCCACAAGGGTGCCGCACAGACCCATTACGGGGAGAAGGAACCGGATCGGCAGCTTCCATCGCTCCAGGCCCAAAGCGGCCAAAGCAGCGAGTGCCGCCAAACCGACGAACGTCAAACGAGCCTGATAGGTGGCGGTCTGGAAAGCGGCACCCCAAACGGCCGCGATCCCCGCCAGGGTGATGAGCCACAAGGTCACCAGCACCTTCCGTTCCAGGCGCCGACGACTGAGGCCCCCCAGAGCGCCGACGATGACGACCCAGAAGATCAAACTGACTGGCCATCTCCATTGGAACTGGTTCCATCTGTTGCGGTCCCGGTTCGTTGGACAGTTTCCATGACTATCACGCCGCGTCCAGAAGGGTCGCAGCTGCGTAGGCCTCTCGTGGCGTCTGGTGTCCGAGCCGCTCGATGAGCCACTCGGTGTTGTAGAGCTCGGTGAAGGCGGCTACGGCCTGGCGCAGGTGGTCGACGTCCTCGTAGAGCTCGGCCCAGAGGCACTGCTCCTTCAAAGTGCGAATGAACCGCTCGGCCACGCCGTTGCACTCCGGCTCGCCGACAAAGGCGGCATCGTCGGTGATCCCGAGCCAGGTGAGGGAGCCCTGGAAGTGGTGGGCCCGATATTGGCTGCCCCAGTCGTGACGCAGCTTCACGCCCCGAGCCACGTTCGGACCAAGCCGACCGAAGCGGTCGACCACGGCGTCATAGACGGGCTGGAGGGCGGCGAAGCGGTTGCCCACCTTGGCCACGTGGCACCACGCCTCGTCGGTGTGGTGGTCGACGAGAACGAAGACCCACGCCCAGCCGTCCGTTCTCGTCCAGGCCATGGTGGCGTCCGTCCCCCAGCGCAGGTTCGGAGCATCGGTCGTGATCCGTCCGTCGTGGGGACGGGGCGAGCGCTTCCGCCTCGCCCGCTGCGGCGCCAGGAGCCCGTGTCGCCGCATCAGGCGCAGCACCCGGTGCTTCCCGGCACGGATGCCGTGCTTGCGCCGCAGATGGGCCCGGACCTTGCGGTGGCCCTCGCCGGTGAAGGGGCTGTCGGCGATGACCTGACGGATCCGCTCGAGCAGCTCGTCGTCGGAGACCTCGGTCGCCGGTCCCGGGCGGCAACCCAGCGCCGTGCCCCGCGACCGTCGGTGATAGACGGTCGAGCGGGGAGCACCGGTGATTCGGCACACCGTGGCGAGGGGGAGCTCCATCTCGGTGCTCACTTGGGCCGCTTCTGTGGCGGCATCTGGAGCCCCCTTTTTTCGGCCACCTTCTTCCAGACCTCGTTCTCGAGCGTGAGCTCCCCGATCTTGCGCTCGGCCTCCCGGAGCCGCCGGTCGTCCTCGGTCACCGTCCGCTTCCCCTTCAGGCTGGCCTTGCCGCCCTCAAGGAACTCGTCCCGCCAGGCGGCGATGCGGTGAGCTTCGACCCCGAGCTCACGGGACAGCTCCTCCAACTTCTCGCCCCGAAGCAGTTGCAGGACGACGTCCATCTTCTTGCCGGCCGACCACCGAGGACTCGATCGGAAGTCGCTGGTCCCTTCGTTGTCTACCGTCATGAGTACCATCTTGGCCCTCCTCTATTCGGTGTCCAACGAACCAGGGTGCGCGAGACATCCCGACTGATACCAAAAGGTATTGAAGAAGTGCCGTGGGACGTGGACGAACACCAGGCTGAGGGGGTCACCTGGCCTATATGGCTGTCCGAAACCGGTACCAAGGCCACCGGCCACCGACAGATAGTCAGCCGAGACTCGGCGCGCGAGAGGATCTCCATACCGGACCGTGTTCTGGATCAGGTACCAGCCGCTCGTGACGAATGTTCCCAGCACTCCGACAGCCAGAAGCTCCAGCCGGCGCTTCCATCCCCCTGCCATGAGAGCCAAGGCCAACAAGATCACCGTCACCGGCAAGGTCGACAACTTCGTGGCCAGGAGAAGCCCGATCACACCGCCGACTGTCGCGATGCGCCATCCGCTCGGCTTTCGGGCATACCACAAGGCGGCGATCGTGAGGATCGCGCCGAGCAAGTTGACGAGATTGTCATTCGTGACGAATGACGAGAGGAAGATGAACCGTGGCAGGAAGGCGATGATTGATGCACCTACGACTGGGGTCCATGGATCCTTGGAGACGAGTCGGATGGCGAAGTAGGTGGCGAGCACGGTCAACGCGCCCAACAGAACGTTGGGGAGGCGGAGCCAGAGGAGAAAGTGGAGATCAGCCGAGCTGTGGTGAGGAAAGAGGCCCTCGGGACCGGGGAGAGTGAACGGTTGGCTGGCGGGAGCTCGGGCTGGCAGCCCCACGACCCGCTGCCAACCAGCAAGAAGGAGGTAGTAGAGCGGTGCCTGGTGGGCCTCAGTCCCAGCACAGTGGAACGACCTCCCTATCAACTCACAATTCAGACCGTTGAGATGCCCGTTCATTCCATACCATTGGCCACGAACCAATGTCTCGATGTTCTGCACGTGACCAGGCTCATCCGCCGACTCATATGCCGGAGTCTTGACGGCGATGATCGTGCCAAGCGCTATGAAGGCCAGGATGACGCCGATCAGTACAAGCGAGGCCGGACCGACGAGCGCGGTGGTTCGTTCGTCACCTGGATCGGCTTCTCCCTCGGCCGAAGATGCGCCGGTCTCAGCGCGAGACAAGGAGACGTACTCGTCTAGGAACGTTCAAATTAGCGGAGGCGTGAACTCGATCGAGAGACGCGCCGACCACACCCGTGGACTCCGCTGATCGAGGCCCCATGCCATTGGAGGCGAGTTTCGTGGACACCTCAGAGACGTGTCAACCGGGGCCTTCTGAATGCTGTGTTGGCTTGCACTTGATTCGCCGGTTGGACGGGCAATGGAGCCTGGTGACGATCCAACATTGGGCGGGTCCAGACGGGATCTGGCTCATCGTTGCCACTAGTACCATCTTTGCCCGCCGGGGACACACTTTGGGCGCCGGGTTGCCCTCCGTCGTGAAGATCGGGGTCCATCGCTCGAACTTCCGGGAACCCAGGCTCAGTAGAGGGCAATGAGTCCGAGGTATCAACCATTGCCCGCTGACTAGCGCATCGCCGGACCTCCCACCTCACGGGCACCCTCCACCAATCATCCAATGGTCGACGCGCATCTCTGTCAAATCAGCCTTCCGCGTAGTCGGCCATCCCCTGCCAGTCGAGCACGACACAGGGTTCGTCGCCGATGATCCATGCGTCGTGGCCAGGTGCAGCCGCCATGAAGTCTCCAGGTCCCACTTCGGCTTCCTCACCATCATCCATGACAATCTTCATCCGACCCGAGATGACGTAGCCCACGTGAGCGGCCTGACAGCTGTCGGTTCCCGCCATGGGCTTGACGTGTTCGGACCACTTCCACCCCGGCTCGAATATGGCACGAGCGATTGGTCCAGAACCGAGATCGACGAGTTCCAATCGACCTTTGCCGTCCTTCATCTGTCGAACTTCGTCGGGAGTGCCGATGTTCTTCTTGGAAATTCCGGCCACTGATGCTCCTTTCTGCCGTCGCCATGCATCATGCCCCCTTCCATATCGTAACGAGAGTGCCACCGGGGTGCTCGGGCCTTGCGACCAGGCCATCCGCATGGATCATGAATATGGCAACACGAGTCAACGAGCTCGCCGTATGAGGGGTTCGGCGAGCGTCCCGGACGGAGCACTGCCGGAGCTCGGGCGTGGGCGGGGAGACGGAAGGGAGTTTGCCGAGTTCAACAAATCCGCTGAACGGCATCCGGATCGGCCCACTGACCGTCGCGTCCCTGGGCCCGATGTCGCCTTCCGGCGCATCCATCAATCGACCCTGCCAGATCTTCAGGAGTTCGAGCGTGTTGAGCGGGCCTGTGGAGGCACGGTGGGAGAGGGGAGCGACTTGTGGCCGTCACAGAATGAGTAAGATTAGCCCGGGGTCGGTCTGAGAGGCTTGTTCGCAAGTCTTCAGCAACTGATCATCTTGGTCGGCGTTGGGGATCTCGGTAGTCGTTGACCAGGGACGGGCTGTGGCGCAGCTTGGTTAGCGCGCTTGACTGGGGGTCAAGAGGTCCCGGGTTCAAATCCCGGCAGCCCGACCATCTGCGGTTGACCCCATTGGGTGGACCGCACTTATGAGAATGCGGCCTGGGCTTGTTTTCTGACCACTCCTCGGCAGCCTGCATTGCACCTGCTCCTTCATGGGGAAGATCAGTACCAGGTGAGGCGCCCGTCCCGAACGCCGAAATATCTGTGGCAACCGAACCATCGGACCGGCATGGACTGCAGTGAAAGGGAGTGCCGTTTGTTCCGCACGGATTGATGTCCCTGTCAACCTGGCCTGCGCCTCATTCGTCCTCATGGTGACCCTTTGAAACATCCATCCTGAGAGACTGGTCTCCTTGAGCAAGCGATTGATCCACAGCCGAACCATCTCCTGCCTGGCCGTAGCCGTGGGCTTAGCCTCGTGTTCCTCCTCGCACGTGACCGCTCCCGCCAGTGCATCGCTCAAGTATTTGACACTGACGACTGTGCCGGTTGTTGCTACTTCGAAGACACCTCCAGGATGGGTGCCGGTGGCCTTCGGGGAAGCACAAGTATCCGTACCGTCCACGTGGGGTCTTGTCTCGGAGGGCGAATCGGCCTGCCTGCAGACACTCGGAGTCGTAATATTGGGCAACGGTGCCATGTGCCCACCGGGCATTCAGAACGTCGGCTCACCGAGTGCCGTGACCGTCAGCCTCAAGACGATCTCCCCTCCGTCCACCGTCGACGATGGCCCGCCGCTGAAGGTCAACGGGATTTCCGTCTACGCCCCCGGAGTTGCTTCTGTCTATGTGATTCCGGCGCTTGAGTCCGAGTTGACCCTGACAGGCGATGTGCCACGACAGGTGCTGGGCAGCCTCACCTACTCACCGCGGGCGGTGGCGCTTTCATCCAGAGCCCGTTCCCTCGTTCCGCGAACCTGGCAATACCTACAATTCGAGGGGCTGCACTTTGCCGTACCCCCCAACTGGGTTGTTCGACATGTCACCAACTCCTCGCTGGGTTGCGATGACTCTCGAACCCGGAAGAACCAGGTCATCCTGGCGGCGGGTACATCGAGTGCTGCCTCGTGTGCTCCAAGGCTGGCCACACTTCAGTCAATCCAGGCGGCGCCGGGCATTGAACTGGACAGCTTCGGTGGGGGGTTCAGTAGTTCGTATTGTCCCGACCCACACAGAACCAGTGGGCTGACGATCTGTGTGGATCCAGAGCTGTCCGGAAGCACGCTACAAGCGTCAGTTTCGACGTCCCACGGCCCTGTGTCGATCACTCTCGGACTCCCCGGCAACGGCACCGTTGCGCGGACCGTGCTCGATTCCTTCACTGCCTCAAAATAGCGGGAGGGACGCTCAGGCTGATGTCCCTCCGACCTGGCCCGGAGACGCACCCTAGGCTGACCAGGTCTCGCTCCAGAGTGGTGGTCCGTCAGCGAGCGACGTCACGCCTCGCTGCCCGTAAGCGGGACACGTAGGCCTGGTACCCGCATTTCGGGGCAAGGAGCAGTGCCGAGCCGGTGTTCCACATCGTGTCCGAAGGAGGACGTTGAACACCTGTGCCGAGCATGAATACGACTTGAGGGGTGGCAGCCCGCCCTGCGCTGGACGATGGCGTCAAGATCCGATCTGTGAAAGGCTCGACCCCGGGCGGGAATTGGGTGTCCAAGGAGCCGCAATGCACCTCCGTCGAAGGATCCTGACGCTTGGGTGCTGTCTAGCCGTCCCCATGGCAGCAGCTGTCAGCACTCCCGCTGGAGCGTATGCAGCAATCAGCACTCCCGCTGGAGCGTATGCAGCAAAGGGTCAAACCATTGGCCCCCCGACCAATGTGCAGGTAGTTCCCCTCCATACGGCGGCCAGTGTTTCTTGGACGGCGCCCACGAACACCACCGGTCAGCAGATCGACGGCTACATCGTGACCGCGATCCACAAGAAAACGTCGAGCGCTGTTTGCGATGCCAATGGCACGATCTCGTGTGTCGTTTCTCCAATGATTGACGGAGAGAACTACCATGTGACCGTGGTTGCTGCTCGCGCCGAGCGTGGGGATGGGGGGATCATTGGCTGGATTCCGATCGGCAAGTCATCCCCGAGGGTGAAGGTGATGCCGACTGCCGTCCAGAATTGTGCGTATTTTGGTGATTTCGCCAACCTTCAAGGTTGTGATCTGAGCAATGCCAATCTGAGCGGCATTGAGCTGACCGACGCCGACATGGCCGCTGTCAACCTGACGAATGCCGACCTGAACGGCGCCAACTTGGCGGTGGTGGATCTCCACGATGCAACGTTGATCGGTACAAATCTGTCCCAGACGTTCTTCAACGGCACGGATCTCACTGGTGACAATCTCTCGGGCGCCGAGCTCCATGGGGCAGATTTCTACGACACCGATATGTCCGGACTCGATGTCTCCGGTGCCGATCTCTCTGGGTCAACCTTGATTTCGGGCGATCTGACCGGCACCAACCTGACCGGTGCCAACCTGTCCGGTGCTGCAGTTGGCTACTCCACGTTGGTCAATGCCGCGTTGAGCAACGCCAATCTCACCAACGCGAGCCTGGGTCAGGACAATTTTACTGGCGCCGACTTTTCTCATGCCACCCTGACCGGAGTCACTTGGAACGAATCCACCTGTCCAGACGGGACGACCAGCAGTAGCTATTTCCCCCAGACCTGCGTCGGGCACGGTATCTGACCACTTTCGAACACGAGAGACGCTCCTTCCCAACCGAGTGCCGACTGGACCGGAGGCCGACTTCAGTTGGGCGATCATGCCGGTGGACCGCAGGTCAGGCTCTGATGGCGGCGTCGCTGGCAGCTGGCATTCAGACTCAGTCTTTCCCCTGATCGCTCCCTCTGTCTCGGTGGTCGTACCTCGACATCAGACCGCCGAGCGCAGGGTGGACGGTGTCTAGGGTTAACCTGTCAATCGGCTAGGGCTCGGCGACAAAGGTCTGGCATGCTCTCCAGAAACGACAGGGAAGCGATTCGGTGCACCGAGCAGGTCATCGAAGCGATGAGGAATCTGCGCCTTCTGCTCGAAAAGCGGGAGGAGGCGCTCCGGCAGGCCATGAGCATCACCGAACCCGTGAGCGACTACGCCGGCGCCCTCAAGAAGGCCAACATCACCGAGGATCGGGAGGATCTCAACGAGGCCCTCTTTCTGCTCGACAAGGCTCGGCGCGAATCCCGGATCGCCTCGTTCCGGTCGGCGCTGGATCATGGCGTCTCCATCAACGAGCTGAGCCGGGTCTGGGGCTTCTCACGGCAGATGGCATCTCGCTATGCCAAGGAGGCCCGTGAGGAGTACTAGGGAGCAACTATGGTTGCATGCAATCCAAGTTGCCGTTACGATCCCTCTAGGCGTCAGTCGCCGTGTCTGTCGAGCGAAGGATTCCGCCACCCTTGCTCCAGACACGGCGACTGACCCGCTCGCCTGAGGCCCGTTCGAGCTCCCAACAGCAACCCGATCAGCCGGAACGCGGCATGCGGGTCCAGCGATATGAGAGGCCGTTCTTCGATGTTTCGGTGATCTCATCGGCTCCGAAACAACGGTCCGCCTTGGCACGAGCCTCGGCCTTGCTCATCGGAAGGCTGATGATTTCACCATCCGTGAACTCGACCGTCACCATGTCGACCCCGGCCTCGCTCCACGATTCGATGGCCACGACCTTGTACGCGTCACCGGGGGTGGAGAAGTCCACGGGATCGATCGGGTACTCGACTCCGGTCACCGGACCAAAAGCTCCGTTGAGACTTCACTCATGTCACCGACCTACTTTCAGGGCCCTACCAGGCTTCCAAGCCGAATCTACGTGGACGCGGGCAAGGTTGGTAGGGTCGAAGGGCCCTATTCAACCCGCCTTCGGGATGAGACGGTGGACACCGACCCGATGGGAAGACCTATGGCGCCTGAGCCTCGTACAGGTGGAGCGTTGCAAAGGCGCCTGTTGTCGCCGCGCACGATGTCGGAGCACAATCCGCTGACAACACCCTTCGATCAGATCGGCCGGCCCGGCGCGGCTGGCGAGACCTCTTTCTCGGATCCGTACCATCCGGACCATTGCACGAGGCGGTAGCTGGTGCCAACCGACCGGCTCCTTCGCATTCTGGCCATGCTGAATGAGCCCACCGACAACCAAGGATCGGCTTGGCGATTGTGTGAGGTGGCAGCGCAAGCGACGGTGGTGACGGCCGCCGGCGTGATGCTGATGTCCGGTGATCTGCCCCGTGGCTCGGGATGTGTGTCCGGTGAGCTCAGCCAGCTGGTCGAAGATCTGCAATTCACATTGGGTGAAGGACCCTGCATCGACGCCTATCGGCAGGACCAACCTGTCCTCGAACCGGACTTGGAAGGCGGGGGTGCCCGACGGTGGGTGGCGTTTGCGCCTCCCGCGGCCGCGGCTGGCGTCCTGGCCGTGTTCGGATTCCCTCTTCGGGTCGGGGCTGTCCGCCTCGGCGCCCTGAATCTCTGCAGTGACCAACTCGGACCTCTGACTGACGACCAACATGCAGACGCTCTGGTCATGGCCGACCTGATCGCGCGCACATTGCTCGCCGCGCAGGCCGACGCTCCGTCCGGCGTGGTGGCTGCGGGTCTGGAGGACGGCTCGGACTTCCGGTATGTCGTCCACCAGGCCTCCGGCATGGTCTCGGCCCAGCTGGACATCAGCTTGGCCGAGGCGCTCATCCGACTTCGGGCCCACGCTTTCGGGAACGACCGCTCGCTCGCCAAAGTCGCAGAGGACGTGGTCGAACGCCGACTCCGTTTCGACTGAATCCTACTTGTGTCGGTTCGGGCTACCCGGGCCACAGCGACCCGCCACGAGATGGAAGAATGAAACCCGGGCCGAACCGCAGGTTTGAGGAGGCTCCCATGGCACGAGAAGACACTCTGGCGAGAACGCTCGTTCAGCTGGCAGACACGTTGGTGGACGACTTCGATCTGGTCGACCTGCTAACTCTGCTCGTCGACCGCTGCGTCGAGGTGATCGGCGTCACCGCGGCCGGGGTCATGCTGGTGGCTCCCGCCGGCGACCTGCGGTTGGCGGCCTCCTCCAACGAGGAGATGCGTGTGGTCGAACTCTTCGAGATCCAGGCTGACGAGGGCCCTTGCCTCGACAGCTACCGTACCGGTGAGCCGGTGGTGAACGTGGACCTCGCCGCGGTCGACGGTCGATGGCCTCACTTTGCGCCGGTGGCGATCGAGGCCGGCTTCCGGTCGGTCCACGCCCTGCCGATGCGGCTGCGGCGCACCGTCCTCGGCGCCATCAATCTGTTCAACGCCACGACCGGATCCATGACCGACGCCGACCTCCTGGCAGCCAACGCGCTCGCCGACATGGCCACCATCGCCATTGTCCAGCATCGGGCGGCAATCGGGGCCCAGGTGCTCAACGAGAACCTGCAACAGGCTCTCAACGATCGCCTGACGATCGAACAGGCCAAGGGTGTGCTGGCCGAGCGAAGCGGTCTCGATATCGAGCAAGCCTTCTCGACCATGCGCAACCATGCGCGTAACCACAACCTCAAACTGGTCGACGTCGCCCGGCATATCATCGACGGCACCCTCGAGGCTTCCGCCCTCGACCCGCCCCGCCCTCCGTGATGGACGGTCGACCCGGGCCGACGCCGTCGTAGGGGCGTCCGAGCGGGATCTGACGCCGATGCCTCTGCGGTGACAGACGCCGCTGCCTCTTCGGTGACGTCGTTCCCGCGCTGGTATACTCCGGCTCAGCGCCTGGGTCGAGGGTTTCCTCGCCGAAGGCGCCGTTGCTCCAAGCCCCGGCAACTCGCCAGTTCGAGGATGACCGGAGGTAGCCGTGGACCCACGGGAAAGTAGGGCCGGTGCCGCGGATTTGCCTCGCAGACTCGAGGGGGTTCCGTGCGGTCTATCGCCCCCGCTCGGATGACCACGGGATCGGCGTGCCGGGCAACGGTGGTGTGATGTCGTTGCGCGCCATTGACGACCCTTCCAGCCTCCGCCGGGTGGTCGAGGCCATGTTGCTCATCGAGGCGGATCTGGCCGTGCCCCTGCTCCTGCGCCACGTGGTCGCAGAGGCGTGCTCGATGACCGGGGCTCGCTATGGCGCCATCGGCGTTCTGGACGACAAGCACACAGGGCTCGAAGAGTTCATCACGATCGGGCTGTCGGCGGAAGAGGAGGATCGGATCGGGCCTCGGCCGAACGGCCGAGGGGTCCTGGGCCTGCTGATTGCCCATCCTCGACCATGGCGGATCGCAGAAGTCCACGCCCACCCCGAAAGCACAGGCTTCCCCGCCAATCATCCACCGATGCACTCGTTCCTCGGGGTTCCCATTCGGGTGAGGGGGGAGGTGTACGGCAACCTCTACCTGACCGACAAGGTCGGCTGGTCCGAGTTCACCCGCGACGACCAGGCGTTGGTCGAGGCCCTTGCCACCGCAGCCGGCATAGCCATCGAGAACGCCCGCCTCCACCAACGGGTGGCCCAGACGGCCGTCTACGCGGAACGGGACCGATTGGCCAGGGACCTTCACGACACGATCATCCAGCGACTCTTCGCGATTGGTCTCTCGTTGCAGAGCATCTCTGGAGGCCGAATCGCCCCAGAAGCCTCTGAGCGGCTCACGTCCGCCATGGCCGACATCGACGACACCATCCGCCAACTCCGTACGACGATCTTCGAGCTGGGTCTGTTCGGCGTGCAGCCGGGCCTCAGGGCCAGCGTCGCCACCATGCTCGAGGACCTCAGACTCGTCGTCGGCTTCCCCATCTCGGCGTCGTTCGACGGAGCCGTCGACACGGCCATATCCCGCCGGATCGCCGAGCATCTCCTCCCGACGATCCGTGAGGCGGTTACCAATATCGGGCGCCACGCCCACGCTAGTGAGGCGAGCGTCAGCGTGAGCGCTACGGGTGGTCACTGCTGTCTACACGTCACCGACAACGGGACCGGAATGGGATCGGGCGGGGCGAGAGATGGAGGGCTTGGCTTGCTCAACATGGGCCGACGGGTGGAGAAGCTCGGCGGCCAGTTCGAGGTCGAGGAGAACCCGACGGGTGGAACGGTGCTCACCTGGAGGGTGCCCCTCGAAGGCGGGGCCGAGACTGGGCAGTAGGCACAGGGGGAGAACGGAGAGCGAGAATGCGTGTGGAGTTCGGGGACAGACTGGTCGTCGCCGAGACCGACCGGCACGCACGAGCATGCACGGTGCTGGAGGTCCGAGACCCCTCCGGTGAGCCCCCCTATCTGGTGCGATGGTATGACACCGGTAGCGAGGAGGTGTTCGTCCCTCGGTCCAGCGAGGAGCTCCTCAACCTGGGGCACACCACGCTCTGACGCCGGCGGTTGTCGAGTGTCTACGGGTGCTCCTGATCCACCGCCCACGTCGGCGCTCCTCCCGGCGCCTTGTCTCCTGACCCCGGGCGGCACGCCGCCAGCATGACGGCACAGACCGTCAGGACCACGAGTCCGAACAGTTCGATCACGATCGACGGCGTGGCCCAAGGAACACCGAGTCCGTCATGGATGCCGAGGAACCCGACGGTGGCGCTCAATACCAGACCGATCACGCTCGCCGCCTGGAAGGCCGCTCCGGCCAGCACGGCGAACATCCGACGGAAGAGGACGATGGCGAGCGCGATGACGAACCCGGATAGGGACTGGGCCAGAAACAGCGGACCGATGCGAGGAACATGCCGATATCCCACCGTCCACAGATGAAGATGGATGGCACCCGACACAGCCACCGCGGCTGCGCCGACGACGGCGGTCGCCACGATTGGGACACGGACAGGGACCGACGACGACTCTGGCACCCCCAGGAGGAGAACGTCGCGGGTCCACTCGGTGAACCCCGGGCGCGCCCGGGCCGGCGGGGTTCTCGGCGGGGACGTCGACAGCGAGGCCATCAGCGGTCGCACCCATCCCCGTCGTCCGGTCCCCCGTTGTTGTCCGCGTCATGGTCACCACCATTGTTCTGGGGGATGGTGCAGAGCGTGGTCGACGGCGACGGTGCCGTGGCCGGGGACGTCGCCGTCGAGGCGGTCGTCGTCGTGGTTGCCGTAGAGGCCGTGGTGGGCGCGCTGTGGGAGGTGGCGGTGGAAGCCGGCGATGAGCTACCGCAGGCGGCGAGACCGAGTACCAGGGCCAGAGAGGCCAGGCCCAGCCCGAGGGACCGCCGTCGTGGGGAGGCCCCCAGCAGGCCCGTCACCGCTGTGCTGTTTCTCGTTCTCATCGTGGGACCGTTCCTACCTCGTGGACGACCGTGTCGCCGGCTCCTTGTTCCTCGGCCGCCCGGTCGGCCCGACGACCCCAATGGTTCCACAGTCGTCCACACGGTTCTACGGCCAGGCCCGGGCGAGAGATTGTCGCCCACCGCGATCTCACCTCCACGGGACCATCCCGCCCCATGGCCACATGCACCTGCACGGGACCCGTGGCGCCCCACCCGGCGGGTGGGGGAGGGGAGCCGCAGGGGGCTGCGGGCCCCGGGCGCAACGGGAGGCCGGCACGGGGCCGTTTCCCGGGTAGTAGTCCGCTACTACAGGACGTAGTTAAGGTGGCACCGTGCTGGACGACGGCAAGCCGGTCATGTCTCCTGACACCGCCGGACGGGGGAGGAGACCGGTCCCGGCCGTGACCACGATCGCTGGCGCATCCGAGGAACGCACCCTGGTGACGCCGGGCGGCCGGCCTCGAGGTGGCGGGCTGGACGAGACCGGATGCCCGGAGGGCCCTGCAGCTGGTGCTGGCCACCCTCTGGCTCCTCGACGGCATCCTGCAGCTGCAGGCATTCTTCTTCACCATGAGCTTCGGCCTGCAGATGATCTCGGGGATGTCCTCGGGCAATCCATCGATCGTCGCTCGTCCGATCGCCTGGTCGGGAAGGGCCATCGGCCACCACGCCGTCCTCACCGACGGCATCTTCGCCGTCACCCAGATCGCCATCGGCACGGCCATCGCCTGGCGGCCGACGGTAAGGGTGGGGCTGGCCGCCTCGATTGTGTGGTCCGTGGCGGTGTGGTGGATCGGTGAGGGGCTCGGCGGCGTCTTCAACGGCACCGCCAACCCCGTGGACGGGGCCCCCGGATCGGTGGTCCTCTATGGGCTGCTCGCCCTGCTCCTGTGGCCGAGCGACCGGAGCGGACGGGAGGTGCCCTTCGTCGCCGCCCGATCGGTGGGAGTACCGGTGGCCAAGGGACTCTGGGTGGTGCTGTGGGGAACACTGGGCTACTTCGCCGTCCTGGGCGTCAACCGGGCCCCTCGGCATCTCCATGACCTGATCGGTAGCGAGGCGGCGGGCGAGCCCGGGTGGCTGGCGTCGGTGGACCGCCACGCCTCCAGCGTGGTCGATCATCACGGGCTGGTGGTGACAATGGCCGTCCTGCTGCTGGTAGTGGCGTTCGGCACCCTACTCCCGTCGCCGGTGGCCAACGCCACCGTCGCCCTCGCCGCCACGATCGGCCTCGTCTTCTGGGTGGTCGGCCAGAACCTCGGGGCCCTGCTCACCAACGGGGCCACGGACCTGAACTCCGGGCCGCTCCTCATGCTGCTGGCTGCCGCCTACTGGAGACGGTCGCCGAGGCCGGACCGGACCCTGCATTCGGTGCTCGACCGGCACCTCGGACTGGGAGGGGGCTGACATGTCCAATCCGGGGTGGTTGGACGACGTCTTTGCCGGGGTCATGGCGGCTGTGGCCGTCTACCGTGCCGGTCGCCTGGTTGCCTCCCGTGCTTCGTCGCGTCCCACCCACCGGGACGTGGATGTGGTCCACGTCCTCATGGGCACGGCCATGGCCGGCATGCTGGTGTCGGACCTCAACCCCATTCCCGTCGGGCTATGGGAGGTGGTGTTCTCCGCTCTCGCCGGCTGGCTCGTCTGGCGATGCTACGAGTTCGTCAGGAAGCCGGGGACGGACAGCCGGTACGACGATCATGTTCACCGTCTCTCGCGCCGGTTGATCCACCTGGTGATGGCCGCTGCCATGCTCTACATGTACATGACGGCCGCCCCCTCACCGGTCGGGACAGGAGGCAGCATGGCGATGGGTGCGGCCACCGGCGCCACCGCCGACTTCGCCCTCGTCCCCATGGTGTTCATCCTCGCCCTCCTGGGGTCGGGGATCTGGCAGCTCGATGCCATCGGTCGACTCGCTCCCCCCACCCGTCCGCGGCAAGCGGCTTACGCCTCAGTGGCCGTCCAGGGCAGCTCGCCCGTCGGCACGCGTCAGCCGGAGGAGGGCGAGGTGCCCGACGCCGGCGCGGAGGCCCCCGGTGCCCCATGGCTCTCCCTCCGGCTCGAGGCCGGGTCCCACATGGTGATGTGCGTCACCATGGCGTACATGCTGGTCCTCATGCTCTGAGCCCGGACGGAGCCCGGTGTTCCGGGAGACGACGAACGGAGACGGCCGTGGCCAGCACCACCACATGCGACTCCGATGTGCGCCTGCGACCCGTGCACATGCGACGAGTGCCACTGCGGCGCGGCGCGGCTCGGCGAGCTCGAGCGGCGGGTGATGGACACCTTGTGGGCGGAGCCCGAGCGCGAGCTGACCGGACGGGACGTGGCCGATGCGCTCACCGACTACGCCTATACCACCGTGGCCACCGTTCTCGACCGGCTGGCCCACAAGGGCTTGGTCCACCGCCGCCGGGAGGGCCGTACCATCCGGTTCGGCGCCATCGGGACACGGGGAGCCCACACCGCCGTCCTGATGCACGAGGCGTTGGCCGTGGACGGCGACCCCGACGCCGCCCTCGTCCGGTTCGCCGAGACTCTGTCCGCCACCGAGGCCTCCGTGCTACGCCATGCGCTCGGCGCCCTCGATGAAGATGGACCGAGCCCACGCCCGTGAGCAACGGAGGCTCCCTCGGTGCCGCCGGTCAATTGGCCACCACCACGGCGACTGGGGAGCTGCGAGCCACCCTACCGCCCGGGTTGTAGGCGAAACTCTGGAGTGTGTACGTCCCATTGGGGACCGAACGGGTGTCCCAGCCGGCGAGCCACCCGTAGGGGAACGGTTGGGCCACGGCGATCAGCGCCTGATTGAACGAGCCGCCGGTGAGGTGGAACTCGACCCGGGTCACGCCATAGTTGTCCGAGGCGCTGGCCGACAGCCACTGGCCTCCGCTGAGCCGCGTCCCTGAGCGGGGACGGGCCACTTCGGTGACGGGTGCTGTCGTTTCCGCGTACAGGCCCCTTTTGGTATATGTGGCCGCCTCGTGCGTCCCGAACAGGCTCAGGCGGTGCTCACGCGCCACCTGGATGAGCTGTGGCAGCTGGGCTGCGAACAGGCAATTGCACGTCGGGAGCAGGGTGTTCGCCAGCAGGGACTTTGGCGCCTTGGCCGAGTTCGCGGTGACGTCGGCGGTGACGACCTGGGCCTCGTACCACCCCCTGGCGTTCGCCAGTCCTTCGAAAGTGCCGACGAGCAGCTGTCCGGCGATGGCGGCCAAGACGACGGCTATGGCGATCGCGGGCGACACCCGCGGCCAGCGCGGTCGTCGACCACCGTCGGAGACGGGCGGCGGGGGCGACGTCCCGTCCGGTGCGGTCCGGTGGCCGACCGGTTCCGGGACAGGCACGCCGGCCGGCTCCGTCCGGCCATGCTTCAGCTGACCGAGCAGCGTCAGGTAACAGCCGACGGGGATGAGCAGATCGAACGTCGTGTATCTCGACGTCGAGGCAACCGAGAGGCCTCCGGCGGCCCGGCCGACCGTCATCAGGGCGGCGAACATCAGCCCGAACGAGGTGAGGGCCACACCGATCGGTGTCCCTCCGGACTGGTCCCGTCGGCGGCCGTAGACGATCAACGACCAGCAGGCAACGATGAGGATGGCCGCGCCGGCAGCAATGAGGATGCCCGTGTTCCCACTGGATCCTTGGGGGATCGCTATCCCGAAGACATCCCCGATGGCCAACAGGAAGTATTTCGCCTCGGAGACGAAATGGCCGGAGGCGTAGGAGGAGCTCCCGCCGGCCGTCCGGAGATCGAGATGGTAGAAGTACACGACGGTCGTGACTGCCGCCGACCCCACCCAGGCCAGCCAGAGCCCCCAGGGCCGACGCCGGTGATAGAGGAGCACGAGCCCGGCCGGCCAGATGAGCAGCCCCTGGAGCGACGAATAGCTCCCCACGACGGCCGCCGCGATCGCACCGGCCGTCGCCAGCCAGTTCAGCGTGGGACGGTCCAGCAGGATCAGGCTGACAGCCAGGGCCAACAGCACCAGGTACCAGGCCAGCTGGAATCCCCACAGGGTGTTCTGGTACTGCACGAAGGACAGCAGCAATGCCGCCACCGGCCAGTACCAGATCCAGCCGATGGACGGTGAACGCCGCTTGTGGGACCAGATGATCAGGGCCGCCGAGACCGACAGGAACATGGCACTCAGGTACTGCTCGGTCACGGTGTTGAGACGGGTCGCCCAGGCGAGGCCGATCACGATCAGGTTGGGAAACAGGATCCTGTTCTCGCCGTGCTGGGCCCAGAGGTCGGGCACGCTCAAGGTTCCCGAGTACCAGTGGCCGAGCAATTGGACATCCCACCACTGGTCGTACCAGATGTCGTTGACGGTGTAATGGCTGATGAACGCCAGGTAGGCGAGTAGTGGGACGGCGAAGGCCGCGGCCGTCAATGCCCGGCGCGCATCACGGCCGAGATCGGGACGCGACGGTAACCCCGTGCCATCCGGCGCCGGCTCGACCGCAGGGGCCGGTTCCGGCAATCTGTTGACGGTCACCCCCCCCATACTCAGCCGACCAGGTCCTCAGCCACCCCGATGCCGGATGGACGTCGTCGGCCGGGTCATCCCCCGACTCTAGTGAACCGGCCCGGCCCCGGCCGGGTCAGGCCAGGGCGACCGTCCGGATCTCCCGCCGGTTCGCCGGCATCGGGCCGAGCGGGCCCCGTGCCCCGGCGACCGCCAGTTCCGCGCTGGCCCGCCCCAGCACGCCGTCGACGGCCTTGAGGGCCTCACCCATCCCGGTGAAGGCGGTCACCTGCCCCTCGAGCTCCTGCACCCTCTCCTGCATTGCTTCCGTGCCCTGCTCATCGGCCATGACAAGCCTCCCTGGGTCGCGTCTTGACGGCCTTCGGCAGGGTACCGAGCGAACGGGTGGGGGCGGTGGATGCTCGCCGCCCCGGGGCGCCAGCGTCAGGACGGGCCCGAGTGACGTCGATCCGGTCCGGGCCGACGCCGTCTGACCAGCACAGATGCCATCGGCCGGCGCAGACAGCAGACTCACCTGCTCGGCGGACCGGATTTCGAGACGTTAAGTTTGGCTCCGACGACCGGAGGTGTCCGATGGTGAAGGCCAGGGCTCTGGGGACGACTTGGATGTCGAGTATGAGGGAGTGGCTGAGGTGGCTCGGCGGCGACGCCCCCATGCCCGACAAGCGCTCGAGGAGCGTGCTCGCCGGCACGGCCGGCGCCGTGGTCGTCCTGCTGGTGGGCGGAATGTTGCTCATGGGTGGCGGCGCCAAGAGAGCGCCGGCGGTCAAACAGAGCGCGTCCGCCACCCATCACCCCGCCACCACACCTCTCCAGGGGCCGGCGCTGGCGAAAAAGTTGCCGCTCCTCCACGGCGCCAGTCACAACGGCTCCACATCGCCGACCGGGACGCCGGCGTCTGTCGCACCCGCGGCGGCATCGGCGACGACGGCGGCGCCGACGACCACGACGACGCCGGTGACGGTCGGCAAGCGAGGCCGCACCCACGCCACGCACACGACCAGGCGCGGGAGACGGTCGAGGTCGACGGTCCACCGGCTGTAGGCGGGAGTCCCCCGGATCGCGTGCCACGTGCGATCGACCGGGGTGTGGGAACATCGCCGGACCATGCCGCTCGGGACCTCCAGGGATGCGCACGGCTCGACCGTGACCCGGGCCGCGACACCGGTCGGCCGGAGGGATCGCCCCCGATGCCGACGGCCCGGACCAGTCGTGCTCGTGATCATCTGCTGCTGTTCGATGGCGGCCTGCAGTTCGTCCCGATCGGGCACGCCCGGTGGAGCGACGGCTACGCCGGGCTCCGCGCCCCCATCCACCCTGCCACCGGTGACCGGTGGCCAGCCACCGCCCGTACCGACAACCGGCGCCTATCTCGGTGCTTGGCTCCATCCCGTCCCCGCCGGAACCGGCGGGCCGGCCTTCGCCGTCGAGCAACAGACCGTCCCGACCGTCCAGGCGTTGACCGGACGACCACTCGCCATACTTCACATCTTCATGCCCTGGCGGCTCCCGGCTCCGACCGCCAACTTGAACGCCGTCGCCGCCAACGGATCACTGCCGTTGCTGGATTGGGGTTGCACGGTGAGCGGTACCGAGGTGGCCAGCGGCGCCGACGACACACAGATCGCCGCCTACGCCCGATCGCTCAAGTCATTCGGCCGGCCCGTGCTCCTGCGATGGTGCTGGGAGATGAACCTGGTGCAGGCTCACCAGGAGGTGGGAGGCCCCTCCGCTTTCGTCAGTGCCTGGCGGCACATCCGGACCGTCTTCGAACAGGTCGGGGCGACCAACGTGGCCTTCGTGTGGTGTCCGGCGCTGAGCGGCGCCGACCCCGCTCTCTACTATCCGGGTGACGCCTACGTGGATTGGATCGGTGTGGACGGGTACGACCGTTCGGGGACGGGCAGCTTTGCCGGTCTCTTCGCCGCCTACTATTCGCAGTGGGTGAGGCGCGGGAAGCCCATGATCGTGGCCGAGACCGGATCCCCACCCTCCAACCAGGTCGCCTACCTCGACAGCGTCGCCACCGACCTGCCGTCGTTGCCGGAGTTCAAAGCTGTCGTGTACTTCGATGCCCCTGGTCCCGGAGGAACGTGGGAACTGTCCGGCGCCGGGCTGACCGCATTTGCCGCTCTGGCCCGTAATCCCTACTTCCGGTCGCCCTGAACCCGACACGGCCGCGTGCCGACCCGGGGGGACGCCTCAACCGAATGGGAACATGAAGTACGGCATCCGTCCCATGGCGCGGAACTGGCTGAGCCCGAGGTTGCCCGTCGAGTTTGCCAGCGTCCAGTCGGAGGAGGACTCGGAGTCGTAGTACAGCACGGCGTGGATCTGTGGGAACGAGACCGGTAGGTTGACCGACAGGTTGGCCAGGTAGGTGGCCTGGTCGGTGGTGGCCCCGGTCTCTCCGATCATGATGGGCTTCCCGTTGGGGAGCCAGTGGTCGTAGAAGGGGAGGAATTGGGTGGTCAACATGTTGGGATCCTGGTGGCGGTCGTAGCCGTCGAAGCCGATCCAGTCGACGTACTGGTCCCCGGGGTAGAAGGGTGCGGCGAAGTCGGGTGACACGATCGAGGGGCACCAGACGAAGGCCACGTTGGTCGCCCCGACCTGCTCGAAGATGGTCCGGATGTGCTGCCAGGCCTGGACGTACCCGGCAGCACCGAGCCCGGCCAGGCACGTGCTGGCCCTGGTCCCGTTGACCAGGTTCATCTCCCAGAACCAGCGGAGGAACACCGGGCGCCCGTAGCTCTTCAGCTGGGCGGCGTAGGTGGAGATGAGGCTGTCCTGGCTGCCGTCGATGACCGAGGCATCGGAGATGCAGCTCCAGTCCACCACCGGGGTGGCGCCCGTGCTGGCGAACGCGGCCAGCACCGCGTTCTTCACCGGCGACTTCCAGTCCTGGAAGACGTGCACCAACCCGAGCGGGCGCCCGAACACGGTGTCGAAATTGGACAGCTCGGACAAGGGTTGGCGGATGTCGCCCTGGGCCTGGGCGATCGACTGGTGGGGCGCCACGAACGCCCCGAGGTAGGCACCGGTCGTCGGGACGGCCGGGGGGCCCGCCGTGGCCGCACCGGACGGAACGGCGGCCACCAGCTGGGCCGCGACGACCAGCGGGAGGGCGGCGATGGCCAGTCGGGCCCGGGCCCACCCGTATCGGCCCTCCGGACGTGGCACCGGGGGTGCCACCGAGATCGCACCGGTTGTAGGCATGGGGTCCTCGATTCGCTGGGCTGACATCTCAGATGATCCCGTCGATGGGCACCGGCGGCCGGATGGCCGTGCCGAAGAAGGCGGCATCGCCGAAGGTGAAGACGCCACCGTCGGCGGCGGCGAGCCAGTAGCCGCCCCCGTCGTTGGAGGCGGTGATGCCGACCACGGGGGCGTTCAAGTTGATGTAGCGCAGACTGCCCTCGAACTTGGCGTCGCCGAAATTGAAGATGGCCCCTGACGCCGTCGTTATCCAGTACCCGCCTCCGTCCGGGGTCACGGCCATGCTCACCACCGCGTTACCGCCCCTGCTGCCCCCGGTCGACCCGAAGAACGGGGCGTCACCGAAGGAGAAGATGCCACCGTCGGAGGCGACCAGCCAGTAGCCGCGTCCGTCGGGCGTGGCCGCCATCCCGACCACCGGCCGATTGAGGCGAGTCCCTCCCATCGAACCCAGGAAGGGTGCGTCGCCGAATGTGAAGATGCCACCGTCGGCCGCCACCTCCCAGTAGCCGCGGCCGTCGGCGGTGGCCGTCATCCCGACGATCGGCTGGTTGAGGCGGCGCCCTCCCATCGATCCCAGGAAGGGCGCCGACCCGAAGGAGAAGATGCCCCCGTCGGCGGCGACCAGCCAGTACCCGTCGTGGACCGGGGTGAACGCCGCTCCGACCACCGGGGCGTTGAGACGGTGGCCGGCCATCGAGCCGAAGTATGTGGTCAGTACCGGGCTGGTGAACGGGGCGGGCCCGAGTGCCCAGATCGACCCGTCGGCGCCGATCACGGCGTAGCCCGATGCCGCGGCGAACAATGTGAGCACCGCCGTGCCCCCCGAGACGAAGTAGTAGTTGGCCGACGACAGGGAGCCGGCCGAGCATCCGATCGGATAGGTGCCCCGGTACGAGGCCGGCGTCGCCGGGCTGGAGCACGAGGCGGCACCCGTCACGACCGAAGCGGTGTCGCCGTTGCGGAAGCCGGCCAGTCGGTAGCCGAGCGGTGGCAACGGCGTTCCGGCCGTCCCGGTGGCGTTGTCCGGAAAGATGGTCAGTGGCGCCGGCGACACCCAGAAGGTGGCAGAGGCGGATACGGGGTAGTACCAGAAGCTCCCCGCTTGGCTCGAGGTCAGCGTGCAGGTACCGGCGGCGGTCATGTACAGCCGGACGAGCGGGCCCGAGCACGCCCCCGAGGCGGTGTTGTCCAGCGGCAGCCCGGAGCTGGTGGCCGGGGCCACGGCGATCGGTGGGTCCCCGTAGGTGGGGGAGGGAAGGGGCGGGAAGGTGAGCGACTGGTCGGCCCGGGTCACGAGGAAGGCGGCCGAGGCGTCCGGCCCGGAGAACACTCCTGTGGCGAGGGTGCCCGACGGCAAGGTGGTCATCGCTTCGGGCGGAACGGCATTGAGCCCGGGTGACCCGTCCCCCAGCTGGCCGTAGACGTCGCCGCCCCACATCCAGGGAACGCCGGCGGAGGTGAGGGCGTACGAGGAGTCGAGGGCCCCGGCGATGGCGACGAAGGTGGTGAGCGGGGGCAGGCCGAGCGGTTGGACCGGCACGTCGCTGTCGACCGGGAGTGAGTCGACGAGGGCTGAGTCGAGCTGGCCGAAGACGTTGGACCCCCAGACGAACACCTGGCCGTCGGAGGTCAGGGCCAGGCTGTGGGCCGCTCCGGTGGCGATGCTCGAGATCACCACCCCGGCGGGCATGCTCACGGCCGTCATCGAGGCTCGGTCGACGGTGGTCCCATCGCCCAGTTGGCCCGAGGCGTTGAAGCCCCAGGCGTAGACCTGGCCCTCCGAGCTCAGGGCCAGGCTGTGGCCGGTACCGGCGGCCACAGCGGTGAAGGCGACCCCGGGCGGGGCGGGCACGGCGACGGGCAGGTCGCTCGAGGCTGTGCCGCCGTCGCCCAGTTGGCCGTCGAAGTTGGCCCCCCAGGCGTAGACCTGGCCGGTGGAGGACAGCGCCAGGCTGTGATCGCCCCCAGCGGCGACGGCGGTGAAGGTGACCCCGGCCGGCATGGTGACCGGCACGGGCAGGCCGGAATCGGTGGTCGTCCCGTCGCCCAGCTGGCCGAAGAGATTGGCGCCCCAGGCATAGAGCTGGCCCCCGGCGGTGAGCGCCAGACCGTGGGCGCTGCCGGCGGCGATGGCGATGGCGGTGCCGGGGACTCCCACCTGTTGTGGCGAGCTGGCGTCACCCCGAGAGCCGAGTCCGAGGCTGCCGGAGGCGTTCGCCCCCCAGGCGTACACCACGCCCGCGACGGTCAGGCCGAGGGTGAAGCCACCCCCGGCGGACACCGATCGAAAGGTCATCCCGGGCGCCAGCGCCACTTGGGCCGGGGTCGAGACCCCGGTCGGGGTGCCCTCGCCCGAGGAGCCGAGGGCGAGCTGTCCCCAGTCGTTGCTCCCCCATGCGTACAGGGCCTGGGACGGCAGCCCGGGGCCGGTGCTCCCTTCCGCTCGCAGCACCATCCGGGCGGAGGCCACCTCGGCCGGCGGCGCGGCCGGCGTTGAGATGGCGGCGGCAGCCAGTACCGCCGCCATCGGGACGGCGAGGAGGGATGCCGTCCGGCGCCGGGTGGGCGCCCTCGCACCGGCCCCGCCGGATCCAGAGCCGGCCACGATGCCCGAAGGGGTCACGCCCGCCCGGCCCTCAGAACGAGACATCCACCGTGAGCCCGACGGTCGGCGTGGTTGCGGTCAGTGTCCCGGACCCGTGCCGGCCGTGGTTCAGCGCGCCGAGGGCCTTGGAGGGCGTCACGAGGTCGACCAGGAAGTAGGTCTGTCCCGCCTGGCTGACCGGGGTCGGCTCGATCTGGGTGACCGTGGCGGCCAGATGCGACCCCTGGATGGCCGGCAGCGACACCGTGGCCTTCTGCCCGGCACGGATGTCGTGGATGTCCGTCTCGGGAACCTGGACCACCAGCTTGGTCTGTTTGGAGTCGAGGGAGACCAGCGCCGCATAGGTCGGTGGGTTGGCCGTCTGGGTGGTCGGCCCCTGCGGGAAGATCTGGATACCGGTCGATGTCGAGCGCGAGACCGACGACGGCGAGGTGGGCTGGCGCACGCCCTGGCTGGTGGCCACCTCGCCGACGGTGGCGTTGATGGCCGAGACGACGCCGTCGAACGGCGCGACGAGCACGGCCTGGGCCAGGTGGGCCTTGTCGGTGGCGATGGCGGCGCTGTCCTGTTGGATAAGGGCCTGAGTGGCGGCGATCACCCCCGGTGCCGGGGGGGCGCTCCCGACGGCCAGTGCCGCCTGGGCCGACCCGAGGGCGGCGTTGGCCTGGTTGACGGCCGCTTGGGCGGCGCTGACCTCTGACTGCTGGTCAGCCTGGGCCTGTTGGTAGCTGTTCTGGTCGGTACTGAGCTTGCCCTGGTCGACCTGGACCTGGCGCTGGTCGGATGCGCAGGTGGACGGCGGGGTGGCCGAGATGCATGCCGCCGCGTCGTCCTGGTAGGCCTGCTGGTCGGCGGCCAGCATGGCCTGGTCGCTCTGCACCTGGGCCTGCGCCGCCGCCACCGTGGCGTTGGTGGTGGCCGTGGTCTGGCTCAGCTTCTGCTGGGCCGTGGTCAGCTGGACCTCCGTCCCGGTGACCTGATCCTTGAGCTGCTGCAGTTGCACGGTCTGGACCCCGGTCTGCTGCTGTTCGAGGGTGGCCTGATCGGCACTGAGCTTCGACTGGTCGGCCGCCATCTTGGCCGTCAGGGCGCTGGTGTCCTGGCTCGCCAGCACCTGGCCGGCGTGGACGGTCTGGCCCACGTGGACGGGGATGGCGGCGATCGGCCCGGTCGTCGACATGTTCAGCTGGGCGGCCGAGGCCGGTTGGACGACGCCGGTGGCCGCCAGCGGGTTGGACAGCAGGATGGTGTCGACGGCGAAGCCGAGGAGCAAGACGGCGCCCACCACCACGGCCGCCACCACGACACCCCGGGCCCCCCGGAGCCTCCGGCGGTGGGCATTCCGCGGGGCGAAGCGCTGGGCCCGGTCGGCCTCGGCGGGATCGGGGTCGGCCAACACGGCCGCCACCGGTACCAGGTCGCGCCCCGGGGTGGCCGGCGGCGGGACATCGTTGCGGGGGCGGGCCAGTCCATTGACCACGTCATTGAGCCGGGCCACGGCCGGGAGGCCCGCATCTATGACCGACAACATGGGGTCGGGGCGGCCGGCCAGCTGCGCGGAGACCCAGTGCTGGAGCCGGGCGCTCAGGTTCTCCACCACGTCGGGATGCAGCTCGGCCACATTGGACTGCTCGTTCGGGTCGTCGGCCAGGTGGTAGAGCTCGGTCCCGTCGCGCCCGTAGATGGTGGACTGCAGGTACTTGACCAGCTTCCACTCGGTGGTCCTGACCCCGCGGCACGCCTGCCAGGTGGCTTCGCTCAGCATCACCACGTCCCGGTGGGTGGTGGCCTCGCCGCGCACCAGGGGCATGAGGGACCGTCCGTCGATCCCCTCGGCCGGGGGCAGGCCGATCACCTCGAGCACCGTCGGCAGGACGTCGACCAGGGTCACCATGGCCGATACCTCGGCGACCGGGATACGGCCGGGTGCCCAGAGGAGCAGCGGTACGTGGACCACGGAGTCGTACAGCCCGGCATGGTCGAACCACGAGTCGTGCTCGGTCATATTCTCGCCGTGGTCACCGAACAGCACGACCAGGGTGTCGTCGAGCAGATGCTCGTCGCTCAGGCGGTCGAAGAGGCGCCCGATCTCGAAGTCGAGGTAGGCGACCTCGGCGTCATAGAGGTCCGCGATGTAGTCCAGGTTCGGCATGGAGTCGAGGAAGTCGTACAGGTTCTGCTTGAACAGCGGATAGCTCGGGCGGCCCTCGAGCTTCCGGGTGATGTCGGGGTCGATCCGACCGGCCGTCCGGTACGAGAACCGCTCCTTGAACGGGGACGGGGGGACGTAGGGGATGTGGGCGTCCCAGAAGTGGAGGAAGAGGAAGAAGTCCTCTTGGGCGTGCTCGCCGATCCATGGGAACCCGATGCTGTTGATGACCGAACCGGGGGAGCGTGAGCGCCCCGGGGGCGGCATGTAGTCGTCGTAGCCGCGGATGAACCAGTCCTTCATGGCGAAGAGATGGTCGACCGCCCCGGTCGTGTAGCCGCTCTTGCGCAGCAATGACGGCAGCCACAACGTGGCCTCGTCCAGGTAGGCCGCCGGGTGGAAGTGCGAGACGATCCCCGTGTTGATCCCGAATTGCCCGGTGAAAAGCGCTGTGTGCGAGGGCTGGGTGGGGATGTCGGTGGCGAAGGCCTGGGAGAAGAGGGCGCCCTCGGAGGCGATGCGGTCGAGGTTGGGGGTGAGCTCCCGGGGGTTCCCGAGGCAGTTCAAATGATCGGCCCGCAGGGTGTCGAGAGAGCAGAAGATCACGTTCATGGCCGGCCACCCCGGCCTTGGTCCCCCCGCCCCGGTACCGATGCCGCCCGTCCGGAGCGCGCCAGGCGCGCTCCTACCGCTGGTGTCCCCATGGTTCCCTGCCCTTCGCTCCGCGGGGGCGGTCTACGACCTCTGTCCGCCGACCACCCCTATCCCTGTTGGGACCTTAGCGAAAGTGTCACCCACTGTGCACCTTTGACCACTATCCGTGGTCGGCGGTAGAGTCGGGAGTCCGGATCAGTAATCGGTAGGGAGCGGCGGGGCCGGGACGGGCGCACGCCAAAGGAGCGGGGGCAGGCCGCCATCTGATGAACTTCGATCTCCTCACCGGCCCGGGACCCCTGGCACTGCTGCTCACCACCGTGGGGGTGCTGCTCGCCTTCCTGGCCTATCCGTTGGTGCGTCGGTATCCCGATGACCAGGGGGACGGGATGGCACTCGTGTTGCTGCCCAAGCCGAGCCTTCCGTCCTACTGGAGGGTGCCGGTGCTCGCCGCCATCTTCCTGTCGATGATCGTCCTGTACCACTCGATGCGGGGGGCGTGGAGCGTGGACCAGCTCTACGCCGACCTGGTGACGCGCATCTGCGAGTCGGTCGTTCGCTCGCCCGCCGAGATCAACGGCTATCTGGCCGGGTTCACCCTGGGGCTCCGGTTCCTCGTCTTCGGGACCATCGTGTCGTTCGCCTTCGTGGGCCAGGGCAACCCCGTCCGGCGGCTCTTGGTCGCCCTCCAGGCCTTCCTCTACTTGTTCGTCATGGCCTTTGTCGACGCCACCATGGTGATGGTCGAGGTGCTGTTGGGCGTCCCGGTCGCTCCCACCACCCTCCTCGGGAACTTCGCCGCCGTCGCCCTGGCCGTGCTGTCCATGACCCGCATGCAGTACGCCAACTTCGCCCTGCCCAGACCCAGCGCCGTCCCCTTCGCCCGGCGGCCCCGCCTGTCCGACGCAGCCACCCTGGTGGGCACCACGATGGCAGCCATGGCCATCTGCATGGCCGGGCTGTTGGTCATCTTCCACCTGGCCAACCCGGCCTACCGCCCCGCACTGGCGCTGGTGCTCCCCGTTCCCTTCGCCGAAGGGTCATTCGTCCTGCGCACGGCGCTGCTCGCTCTGGTGAACGGGCTGACCGTCCGTCCCGACCCACCGGTCGGCGACCGGCGACCCGACATCGACGTGATCATCCCGGCCTACAACGAGGAGGAGGTGATCGAAGAGACGCTCGAGGCCATCGACGTGGCCGCCGGGCGCTACGGCGGGAACGTGCGGGTCATCCTGATGAACGATGGTTCACAGGATGCCACCAGACCCCTGGCCGAGCGCGTGATGGCCGGGTTCCGGCACGCCGTCGGCGAGATCCACGACGGCCGCCACGGCGGCAAGTCCGAGTCGCTCAATGCGGCGCTCAAACTGACCACCTCCGAGATCGTGGTGCGCATCGACGCCGACACCATCGTGGGGGAGTGGTCCCTCTACTACACGCCCCGTTGGTTCGACGATCCACAGATCGGACTGGTGGAGCCGATGTGCTTCCCCCGCACCGGGAGCCGATCGGTGTTCCCCCACCTCCGCCTGTTCGAGGAGCTCAAGCAGTTCGGACTCAACCATCGAACCATTCAGACGGTGGACGGCGTGAACGTGGTGCCGGGCGTCTTCACCGCCTTCCGGCGGAGTGTGGCGGTCGCCCTGGGCGGGTTCACGGTGGGCATGAACGGCGAGGACGGCGACTTCACCCTCCGGTTCAGCCGCCTCGGCTACCGGACCTGGATGGACACCAGGATCATCGTGTTCGAGGACGTCCCGCCCACCTACGGCGAGATCCGCGAGCAACGGGTGCGCTGGGGCCGGGCCGTGCACCACAACCAGGCCCGTCACGGGCCCTATCGAGCCGGCATCGCCACCCCGAAGGTGTGGTTCAACCAGACCCAGCAGTTCTTCAAGTGCGCCTTCGCGCCGGCTCGTCTGCTGCTGCCTCTCTACCTGTCGCTCACCGCGGTGTTCGAAGGCACCCAGCGCAACGTGATCCTCATCTTCCTGGGCGGCTACGTGGTGGCCGAGCTTGTCTTCATGTTCCTCCAGGCCACCCTGACCGTCGGTTACCGGCAGACCCGCCACCTCGGTTGGGTGCTCCTGTGGCCCTTGTGGCACGAATTCCTCATGGTCTTCGCCACCGAGGCGTGGATCAGCATGCCGGCCCGACCGATCGGGCTGCACGGTACCCGGCCGGCCGTCATCACCCAGGCGGTCATCCATTGACCGCACCGTTTCCGGCTGCTTCGGCCGGGAGGGGCCCGCCGGCGCCGTCGATCCCCGACCCGGCGGGATGACGGGCGTAGCATGACGCCTGTGAACAACGGGTGCCGCGGTCGGGCCACCCCGCGCCCTCCGGCGTTTCTGACCCGGGGATGGCGGCCTTCGAGGACGCGGGCGTGAGGTTCGTCTACCTCGACATCGACACCCTCCGGGCCGATCATCTCGGGTGCTACGGGTACGGCCGTCCCACCAGCCCGAACATCGACGCCCTGGCTTCGGGCGGCATCCGGTTCGACAACGTCCACGCCTCGGACACGCCCTGTCTGCCCTCGCGATCGGCGCTCTCGTCGGGGCAGTTCGGCATCCGCAACGGCTCGGTCAATCACGGCGGTGCAGCCACCGACCCCTTCGACGAGGGCCGGGACCGGAGGTTCCAGACGGCGGCGGCCCGCTACAGCTGGATGAGCGCGCTGCGCGACATCGGGGTGTGGACCGCCTCGATCAGCACGTTTGCCGAGCGCCACTCGGCATACCACTTCGACGCCGGGTTCAACGAATGCTTCAACATCGGAACGCGCGGCATGGAGACGGCCGACCAGGTCGCCGCGGTGGCGTGCGACTGGCTGGGTCGAAACGGGCACCGGGAGGACTGGTTCCTCCATGTCCACATGTGGGATCCCCACACGCCCTATCGGACGCCCGTTGCCTTCAGGCCGGACCTCGGCGGTGATCCGGTGCCGTCGTGGCTGACCGACGAGGTCCGCCGGACCCATTGGACCCGGCCGGGCCCCCATTCGGCCCAGGAGATCGCCGGCTTCGGCCCGCGAACGGTGTGGGACGAATGGCCGCGGCAACCCCAACAGGCCGACAGCATGGAGGCGGTCGGCCGGATCTACGACGGGTACGACACCGGGGTCCGCTACGCCGATCACCACGTCGGACAAGTCCTCGCCACTCTGGAGGACATGGGGCTCGGGGTGGACACTGCCGTCATGGTCTCGGCCGACCACGGTGAGAACCTCGGAGAGCTCGGGATCTACTGTGACCACCAGACCGCCGACCAGTTCACCACCCGCCTCCCCCTGGTCCTCCGGTGGCCCGGCCTCGAAGGTTCTGCCGCATCGGCTCAGCCCGGGTTCCACTACCAGATCGACGTGATGGCCACCGTGCTCGAACTCTTCGGGGCACGGGTGCCGGAGCGGTGGGACGGCACCTCATTCGCCCCCGACCTGGCCTCAGGGACCGCGCCGGGTCGGGACCACTTGGTCCTCTCCCACGCCGCCTGGACGGCCCAGCGGTCGGTGCGGTTCGGGCCGTGGCTCTGCATCCGCACCTACCACGACGCATTCCACGGCTTCCGGGAGGTCATGCTGTTCGACCTGGACCGCGATCCCTTCGAACAGCACGATGTGGCCGACACCCACCCCGGGGAGGTGGAGCATGCATTACGGCTTCTGCACGATTGGGGGGCCGACGCCCTCAGCCGGTCGCCAAACGGTGTCGACCCGCTCTGGCTGGTGCTTCGGCAGGGGGGCCCCTGGCACTCGCGGGTGGACGTCGACTGGTACCTCGAGCGACTCCGGGACACCGGCCGGGCCTCCTGGGCCGATCGCTTCGAACTGGCCCGTGGCCGGGCGGTGGACGTCTCGGATCAAGTGTTCCTCAATCCGTCCACCCCGAGCGAGATCCGTTGACCACGGGCGTGTCATGATGTCGGGCGTGCTGCGCCCGTGCTGATCTGGATCCTCATGGCCGTCGGGCTGGTCGTCATCGTGGCCGGTGGGTTCGTCGGGAAGAGCCGGCGGGACCGGTACCGGCAGCCGGCCCAGCCCGGCGGCCGCTACGCCACCCACCACGGCAAAGAGGCGCGTCGGTCGCGGGGCGCGGCCGCCACTGAGGTGCCGAGCGGTCGGCCGACTCAGGTCGGCCGTAAGGCGAGCAAGCCGGTCACGTTGTCGTGGAGGATCAACCGGCGCTGCTCGGCGCTGAATTCCTTGAGCTCGACCAGATAGTCGAGCGGCTCGGGCAGCGCCTCGACGTGGGGCCAGTCCGAGCCGAAGATGACCCGGTCAGCTCCCATGCACTCGGCCACCTGGTTGACGTCGTCCTCCCAGAAGGGATTGACCCAGACGTGCCGACGGAGTGTCTCCACGGGATCGTGCCTCCAGAAGCCGGGCATCTTGCTGGCCGTCGAGCGCAGTTTCTTGATGAGGTCGGGCAGATACTCGGCCCCGTTCTCGACCGAGGCGATCCGCAGGTTCGGAAAGCGGTCGAAGTGCCGTTCGAAGATCAGCGTGAACAGGTACTCGCGGATGGCCTGCTCGATGTGGAACGACTTGATGCTGGGCTTCCATCCCCCGCCCCCGAAGGTGGCGGCGAACCCGTCAGCCGCGTACCCGTTCGAAGACGGGCCGCTGTCGGCGGCGTGGACGACGACGCAGATACCGGCGTCGTTGGCCAGCGACCAGAACGGGTCGAACATCGGGTCGAACGGATTGCGCCGGCCGGAGGTGGTCACCGGCGCCGCCGGCCTCATCACCACCATGTGGGCACCCTGGTCGAGGGCCCAGGCCAGCTCGCCCGCGGCCCACGCCGGATCCGCCAGGGTCAGGTAGGGGGCGGCGAAGATCCGATCAGCATGGTTGAAGGACCAGTCGTCGACCAGCCAACGGTTGAAGGCGGTGAACAGGTGGCACACCGCCTCGGGATCGTGGGAGAGCGGTTCCTCGTAGATCATCCCGAGGGTGGGAAATAGGAGGCAGCCCTGCAGACCCTGCTCGTCCAGGGCGGCCAGGCGGGCCTGCGGGTCGCGGTAGGCAGGGCGGATGGCCTCGCGCCGGGACAGGAATTCGAGCGGCTTGCGGCTCTCGGGGTTGCCGCGGAAGTAATCGTGCAGGGCCCCGGGGAGGGCCACCGGGTCGAACGTGGGGTTGGTCACGGCCCGGTTGACCCTTCCCCCGATCACGTGGTAGCGGCGATTGTCGATCTCCGACCATTGGATGACACGAGGACCGAGCTTCGGGTCGAGATGCCGGGTGAACGCGTCGAGCGCCTCGTAGTAGTGGTTGTCGGCATCGAAGACCGGATGGCCAAGCTCTTCGATCGCGCTCATGGTCCGTCCTCCTCGCATCGACCCCTCTCGGGGCACGAGCCATCCTAAGTCGGAGTCACCTGCCCGGTCTCACCGATCAGGACCCGGCCGCGCCCGACCGAGGGCGGTCGATGTGCTCCACTCGGCCGTCGGCGAGGTCGAACCGGTGGGCGAAGGTCATGTCGTGGAGGCGCCACCCCTGCGGGAGTCGAAGTAGCGCCGACGGTAGGCCATCCCGGTGAGGTCCGAGCCGATGAGGGCGATCCCCGTCCGGTCCGTCCCCGACGTGCCGTAGGGTCACACCCCATGCCCGTCTACCGACTCGAAGACCTGGTCCCCACCATCCACCCCGAGGCCTACGTGCATCCGGATGCGGTGGTCATCGGCGACGTGACCATCGGCCCGGAATCGACCATATGGCCAGGATCCGTGCTCCGGGGCGACTATGGCACCATCACCGTCGGGGCGCGGACCTCGGTGCAGGACGGGACGGTCGTCCATGCCGGTCCCGGCTTTCCCACCGTGGTGGGTGACGGATGTGTGATCGGCCACCTCGCCCACCTCGAGGGCTGCATCCTGGAGGACGCCACGCTGGTGGGGTCGGGCTCGGTGGTGCTTCACGACGCCGTGGTGGCCACGGGCGCCACGGTCGGTGCCAACGCCGTCGTTCCAAACCGGATGCAGGTGCCCGCCGGCGCTCTGGCCGTGGGCGTGCCCGCCACCGTCCGGCCCGGTCGGTCCGATCAGAGGGTCATCGAGGTCGCCGCAGCCCAGTACGTCTTGAACGGCCGTCGGTTCAAGTCGAGCCTCAGCCGTATCGGCTGAGGCTCATGGTGGTATCACCGCGTCGCCGGCCGGGTCGAGGACGTACCAGCGACCTCCGGCGTTGGTCAGGCCCTGCCCGGTGGCCTTGCCGGGGGAGCGGTCGGGGGGCCAGAGGTAGAGGGGCCAGCCGTTGTAGGTGACCTGGCGGGTCCCGTCGGTCCGAAGGGCGGTGCCGAGGCGTCGAGGTTCGATCCCCGCCCCGGCGATGGGGGCGGAGACGCCCGTCGGGAGCACGAGGGGCGGCCATTGGATGGCACAGATTCCGTAGCACCGGGACGGAGAGCCCTGATGGTCGTTGGCGAACAGATACAGGGTGATGCCCTGGCCGTCGACCAGCACCGGACCGACACCGCTCACCGGAGCGACCTTGATCTGGTAGATGGGCCCGTGCTCGAGGGTCGGGGGCCGAGTGGAGAACGGCGCCGTCACCGCGGTGCCCGACGGGGTGCAACCGGCGACGAGCGAGATAGCCAGGATGATACCGACGACCGACCTTTCGGACCCGGTGAGCCGAGCGCGGTGACCCGTCGGGCGCCCGGTCACACCGAGCCGCTCGCCCGGCGGACGGTCTCGAGCGGGGGCGAGGGGTAGGGCCCGGCCCCCGGTCGCCATCCCGCCTCCAGCTTCTGTTCGGCCACACCGCCTTCGGCCCAGATGTGGCAACTGTCGGTCGCCCAGGGACTGCCGCCCCCGCCGAGGAGGTCACCGAGCTCGCCGCGGCTCACCGCCAGCGCCCGGCGTGACGTGACCGCCTGGATCACGACCGGCCCGAGGGCGCGGGCCAGATGCTCGAGATGGCTGCAACCGCGGGGGCCGCCGAGGCGGTCCTGGACCTGCCGGGTGAAGCCCCGCGACACGCTGAGGCCCGACAGCCCGGCGAAGGCGTCCACGATCATCGGACACTCCGAATGCGGGAAGGCGTGCATGAGAGCCACGGCATCGGTGATGATCCTGTCGTCGAGGCCCACCGTGACCCGGAGCTCCATGTCGTGCATAGTGCCCACGTCCGTCGGGTCCTCGGCCCAGGGCCGGGTGTCGCGCAGACGGGCGACCACCAGCAAATCGGCGCCCGTGTCGTAGGCCTCGAAGTCGAGCGAGCGGCGATGGAGCGGGACGGCCCCCGGCGGCAGTGACGTTCCCGGCGTCATCGAGGTCGGGGCAGCTGGACGATGTCGTAGGACCACAGCTCGCTGTGCCTCCCGACGGGCGGCCGCTCGTCATCGCCGCGTCCGTCGCCCGTTCCCGACGCGCCCCGGTGTCCGTGCTCGAAGGCCGGAGAGGCCACCCACGCATCGAATGACGCCCCGTCCCGCCAGCGGGTGAGGACGAGCCAGGTGTCGCGGTCGTCCGTCGGACGCAGCAGCTCGAACCCCTCGAAACCATCGGCGTCATCCACCGCTCCCGCCCGCTGGGCGAATCGTCGGGCCAGTTCGTCTCCCGAGCCCTCCCTCACGGTGATGGCATTGATCTTGACCACGGTCATGGACCGATCATTGCCGGAGCGGGGCGTCCGGCCAAATTCCGGCGCTGGGGCTCGATGACGCCCCGAAATCCGGCTCACATCCGGGTAATTACGGTTATGTGATACCGTGGCTCACCAGGTTGACCGTGAGGTACGGGTTCAGGGTCAACCTCAGATCGAGGTGGAGGATCAGAGGTGGAGGGCTGATGGTGGACGAACGGCGGGACGGGCGGAACGCTGGCCGGCGGGACCGGGGGCCCGATGACGGCTTCCGGGGCGCCCAGGTGTGCGCCGTGGTGGGCATCACCTACCGGCAGTTGGACTACTGGGCGCGCACCGGACTCCTCCGACCTTCCATCGTCGATGCCAGTGGCAGCGGCAGCCAGCGGCGCTACTCGTACGGGGACGTGCTCGAGCTCAAGGTGATCAAACAACTTCTCGACGCCGGGCTCAAACTGCAGCAGGCCCGCCAGGCCGTCGAGTGCCTCCGGGGCGACCTCGGCGGTGATCTGGCCACAGCCCAACTGGTGCTGGCCGGGAGCCGCTCGGTGCTGGCCCACTCGGACGGCGAGGTCGTCGATCTCCTGGCCGGGGGCCAGGGTGTCTTCAACATCCTCCCGCTCTCGTCGGTGGTCTCCGAGCTGGACGCCGCCATCGTCGAGATCGACGTCGACACCGGCCGTGAGGCCGGTCGCGTGCCGGCGAACCATCCGGCCCGGGCCGGGGTGGCCGAGCGTTGACCACTGGGGCCGAGGGCCAGCTCGATCCGTTGGACCGGGTCAAGCGGTTCGCGCACGAGTCCGAGCAGCGGTTCGCCCGCATCCTCGACTTCTACGGGGTGCGCTGGGAGTACGAGCCGGTCGAGTTCGCCCTCGAGTGGGACGAGCACGGTCGGCCGACCGCGGGGTTCCGCCCGGACTTCTGGTTGCCCGACCCAGGCTTGTTCGTCGAGGTCACCACGCTCAACCAACGCCTCGTGACCAAGAAGAACGGGAAGGTGCGCCGGATGGGCGAGCTCTATCCCGATGTCCGCGTGACCCTTCTGTACCAGCGTGACACCTTGGCCCTCCTGGCCAAGTACGGACTGGCGGGCGAGGGGACCGGACGGCCCGACATCGCTCGCACGGCCTGAACCCGTCCGCCGGTAGCCTTTCGACGTGGGCGACTCCTCGACGGCACTCGGCGACGCCTCCCGGACCGAGCTCGCGGAGCGGGTAAGGGGCCCGCTCCGCCACACCGCCCTGGTCGACGCCCATCGCCGGCTCGGCGCCAAGCTGGTGGAATTCGGCGGATGGGAGATGCCGCTCTCCTACGGGGACGGCACCATCGCCGAACACCGGGCCTGCCGTGAGGACTCGGTGGTGTTCGACGTCAGCCACCTCGGCACAGTGCGGGTGTCCGGCCCGGGGAGCTTCGACCGGCTCCAGGCCACGCTGTCCAACGACTTGGACAAGGTCGCCCCGGGTCGAGCCCAGTACACACACCTGCTGGACGAGGCCGACGGATCGGTCATCGACGACATCATCGTCTGGTGGGTCTCCGACGACGTCTTCGACGTCATGCCGAACGCCTCCAACACCGACCGGGTGATCGCCGCCCTCGGGGGGGAGGACACCACCTCCACCCGGTGCATCATCGCCGTGCAGGGACCCCACGCCCGCACCCGGCTCGCGCCCATCGTCCCCGAGGCGGCAGAGGTGCCACGCTTCGGCGTGACGCCGGTGGTGTGGGAGGGGGTCCCCTGCGTGGCGGCGGGGACCGGGTACACGGGCGAGGACGGCCTCGAGCTGGCCGTACCGGTGGACGCCGCCGAGGCACTGTGGGCGGCGCTGTTGGGCACCGGCATGCAGCCGGCCGGCCTCGGGGCCCGCGACACGCTCCGGCTGGAGGCGGGCTTTCCGCTGCACGGGCACGAGCTCGGCCCCGGCATCACGCCGCTGCAGGCCGGGCTGGGCTGGGTGGTGGGTTGGGACAAGGGCGCGTTCCGCGGGCGGGCCGCCCTGGTGTCCGAACGCGAGCGCGGCATCAGCCGTCGCCTGGTCGGCCTGCGCGCCGCCGGACGGCAACCGCCCCGGCAGGGATCCGTCGTCCACCGCGACGGCCGACCGGCCGGCACCGTCACCAGTGGCAATTTCTCACCCATGCTGGAGTGCGGGATCGCCATGGGATTGCTCGACACCGCCGGCGCCGACCCGCAACCGGGCCTCGCCGTCGAGATCGAGCAACGGGGACGCAGGCTGCCCGCGGCGGTGGTGGACACCCCGTTCGTCCAACCCGGGCAGTGGGCGGCCTCCCGGTGAGCCCCGGAGCCCGGGCATTGGTCCCCGAGGCCCATGCCCGACTAGACACAGGGACGTCATCCCCCGAGGAGCTTTGACGTGGGCACCTACATCCCGCATACGGACGACGAAGTGGAGCGCATGCTGGCCTTCCTCGGACTGTCGTCGCTCGACGAGCTGTTCGACGTGGTGCCGCAGGCACTCAAGCTCCAGCGCGGCCTCGAGCTCGCCGACGGCGTCGGCGAGCCGGACGTGCTGGCCCGCCTGGAGGGCTACGCCGAGCGAAACCGGGCCCGCGCCGATCGGCTGGTCTGCTTCGCCGGGGGAGGGGCCTACGACCACGAGATCCCCTCGGTGACCAGGGCGCTGGCCGGTCGCTCCGAATTCGTCACCTCGTACACGCCCGTACCAGCCCGAGGTGGCCCAGGGCGTGCTGCAGGCGGTGTTCGAGTTCCAGACGATGGTGGCCCGGTTGGCCGGGCTGCCGATGGCCAACGCCTCGTTGTACGACGGCGGCAGCGCCGCCGTGGAAGCGGTCAATCTGGGCACGGCCGCCTCGGGGAGGCAGGTGGTATGGCTCTCCGAAGGCATCCACCCCCACTGGCGGCAGATGCTCGCCACGGCGGCGGCGGGCACCGGGCACGAGATCTCGACCATCCCCCTGGTCGAAGGGGTCACGGCCTGGCCGGAAGAGGGCTCCCCGCCGGACGACCCACCCGGGGTGCTGGTGGTGGGCTATCCCAACTATCTCGGATGCCTGGAGGACCTTTCCGACGCCCGCCGCATCTGCGACCGGACGGGGGCCCTCCTGGTGGTGGGATCCGACCCGGTGGCGGCCGGGCTCCTGCGGTCCCCGGGAGCGTGGGGCGCGGACGTGGTGGTGGGGGAGGGTCAGGCCTTCGGCACGGCGCTCGGCTTCGGTGGCCCCTACCTCGGGCTGTTCGCCTGCGCCGCCGCCCATGTGCGGCGATTGCCGGGGCGTCTGGTCGGCGAGACGGTCGACATCGAGGGCCGCCGGGCCTATGTGACCACCCTGCGCGCCCGCGAACAGGACATCCGGCGGGAGAAGGCCACGTCCAACGTCTGCACCAATCAGACGCTGATGGCCGTCACCGCCGCCATCCAGCTCGGGTGGCTCGGCACGTCCGGCCTGGTGGAGCTGGCCCGGCGCTGCGCCCAGGCCACCCGCTACACCCGCCAGGGCCTGCTCGCCCTCGACGGCGTGACACCCTACGCTGGGGCCCCGGTGCTGCGGGAGTTCGCCGTCCGGCTCCCGGTGCCCGCCGCCGAGGTGGTCGACCGGATGGCCGATGCCGGGTTCCTGGCCGGCATCCCGCTGGGGGAGGACTTCTCCGACGGCGAGGAGGCGCTGCTCGTCTCGGTCACCGAGCGTCGCACCCGCGACGAGATCGACGCCTACATCACGGCCATGTCCAAGGCGGTCGTGCCATGAGCGGGCCCGGGGCGGAGGGAGCCGCGGGGCCGGAGACGGTAGGAGCACCCGGTGGCAGGGCCACCAGTGCGCCCCTGCTCGGGCGGGATGCGGAGCCCACCTTGTTCGAGCTGTCGCACCCCGGACGCCATGCCTGGTCGTTCCGGACCTCCGGTGTCCCCGAGGTGCCCATCGACCAGCTGGTTCCCGAGACGCACCGGCGCACCGAACCGGTCCCGTTGCCCGAGGTGTCCGAGCGCGACCTGGTTGCCCACTTCACCCGCCTGTCGCACCGGCAGTTCTCGGTCGACGTCGGCGCCTACCCGCTGGGGTCGTGCACCATGAAGTACAACCCCAAGGTCTGTGACACGGTGGCGGCCCTGCCCGGGCTGGCCGGCGTGCACCCGGCCGCCCCGGCGTCGTTGACCCAGGGCTGGCTCGGCCTGCTCGTCGACCTGGAAGGGGCCCTCTGCGAGATCACCGGCATGGCCGCGGCCACCCTCCAACCGGCTGCCGGTGCGGCCGGCGAGCTCACCGGGCTCCTCCTCATGCGGGCCTGGCACGAGGCTCAGGGCTCGACCCGGCACAAGGTGGTCATCCCGGACTCCGCCCACGGCACCAACCCCGCGTCGGTGACCCTGGCCGGCTATGAGGTCGTCACCGTGCCGAGCGACGACCGCGGTTGCGTCGACATGGCCGCGCTCGAGGCGGTCCTCGACGAGGACGTGGCCGGCATCATGTTGACCAATCCGAACACCCTCGGCCTGTTCGAGGAGGACATCGCCGCCATCGCCACCGCTGTCCACGACGTCGGCGGCCTCCTCTACTACGACGGCGCCAACCTCAATGCCATCCTCGGCGTGGTCCGCCCGGGGGACATGGGCTTCGACATCGTCCACATGAACCTGCACAAGACCTTTGCCACCCCCCACGGCGGGGGAGGGCCCGGGGCAGGCCCGGTGGCGGTGTCCGAGCGGCTCGTCCCCTTCCTGCCCGGCCCGCGGCCGATGCGGACCGACTCGGACGGTCAGACCCCGGTCTACGAGTGGGTGATGCCACCCCGGTCGATCGGCCGGGTCCACACCTGGCACGGCAACACCCTGGTGTTGGCCCGCGCCCTGACCTACATCCTCACCAACGGAGCGGACGGGCTGCGACGCATCGCCGAGATCGCCGTCCTCAATGCCAACTGGATCCGACGGCGGCTGGCGGCCAGCTACGACGTGCCCTTCGACCGCCCCTGCATGCACGAGGTCGTCCTCTCGGTCAGCACCATCAAGCAGGCCCACGGGGTCCGGGCCCTGGACGTGGCCAAACGACTGCTGGAGGAGGGTTTCCACGCCCCGACCGTCTACTTCCCCCTCATCGTCGACGAGGCCCTGATGCTGGAGCCGACAGAGACCGAGAGCCCCCAGACCCTCGAGAGCCTGGCCGACGCGCTCGAGCGCATCGCCGAGGAGGCCACCGGGGACGACGGGGGCCGGATGTCCGAGTACCCCCGGTCGACACCGGTGAGGAGGGTGGACGAGGCCCGGGCGGCCCGCACCCTCGTCCCGACCTTCGACGCCCGGGGCTGAGGCCGGCGTTGGACGGCATCTTCACCACCCGGTTCGTCGGCCCTTACCTGCGATTCCACAAGTACGTCTACGAGAAGTCCGACGGCCGGGTGGGCAAACACAGCAACCGGGTCCCGGCCCTGCTGCTCACGACCACCGGTCGGAAGTCGGGTCTGCCCCGAACTCACGGCCTGACCTACTGCCGAGACCGCGGCGACATCGTCGTGGTCGCCTCCAACGGGGGGAGTGACCGACCTCCCGCCTGGCTCCTCAACCTGCAGGCCGACCCCGAGGTCACCGTCCGCCTCGGGCGCCGCGTGGTGCCCGCCACCGCCCGGGTGGCCACTCCCGAGGAGCGGTCACAGCTCTGGCCGCTGGTCAATCGCACCAACCGCGGCATGTCCCGGATCTTCCACCGGGGGGTACGCGGCCGCTACGACGTGTATCAGCGCCACACGGGAAGAGAGATCGCCGTGGTCATCATCACGCCCGTCCGGCAGGCGCCTCCCACCGGCGCGCCGTCGGCGGGGCGGGCGGAGGTCAGTCGAGGAGGTCGGGCTGCTCCCGCACGATCCGGTCGAAGAGCGGCTGGAAGCTGAACCACCCGGCCACGTGCGAGCCGACCTGCCCGGCGGTGTGCCGGGCCATCTCGGCGTCGATGAGCACCGGATCGCCGGCGGAGGAGGCCAGCAGCTGCGCCTGGCACGAGCGCTCCATGGTGATGAACCACCAGGCGGCCTCGTCGACGGAGTGCCCGACCGTGAGCAACCCGTGGTTGCGCAGGATGACCGCCTTGTTGCCCCCGAGGGCGTGGGCGATGCGCTTCCCTTCCTCCAGGTCGATCACCACCCCGGTGTAGTCGTCGAACACCTCGTGGTCCTCGAAGAAGGCGCACACATCCTGGGTGATGGGGTCCAGCCTCCGTCCGAGGGAGGACCACGACTTGCCGTAGATCGAGTGGGCGTGGGCGGCGGCCACCACGTCCGGTCGGGCGGCATGGATCTGGGAGTGGATGACGAACGCGGCGATGTTGACCGGCTTGTCCCCTTCGACCACCTCGCCCTTGTGGTTCACCAGGATCAGGTCGGACACCCGGATGTGCCCGAAGTGCATGCCGAACGGGTTGACCCAGAAATGGTCGGCCCGCTCGGGGTCGCGGGCCGTGATGTGACCGGCCACGCCCTCGTCGAACCCGAACTTCGAGAAGAGCCGGAACGCAGCCGCCAGCCGCTGCTTGCGGTGCAGGCGCTCCTTATCGGGTGAGTCAAACTTCTGCTCGGATGGCAGCTCCACGATCTCAGGCACGGCTTCCTCCTCGACGCTCACTCCGGCCAACGGTCGAATTGCCCGGCCTCACGCCATACTAGGCCGGGGCCCCTGCCGGCGACCGCTCCGCCGGCGCCGATCCCCACCGGGCCATTGCGCCGGCGGAACGCCCTGCCGCCACGCCGGACGGTCGATGTGGGCCCCGGTCCGGCGCCTCACCCGAAAAACGGTGCCGAACGGACCATCCACCTGATGAAGTCTCGGCCCGGTCAGCCCGTGCGTTCGAGGTGTGCCTCGCCGCGCTGCCCATGGTCCCTCGAGGGCGCACAGTCGGCGCCAGACAACACCCACCGCGGGGGACGGGGACGAGGGCCCCCGTCCGGACCGCCCATGACGGCCCCTCTCCGCCCGTTTAACTTGACATAATATACATTATCGGCGGGCGATCAGAAGCAGCTCATTCCCGGACCGGTTCGACCATCGTGCCCACCAGGTCCTCAGCCGCCTCCAGGAGGTGCTCGAACGCCTCCCGGTAGGCACCGGCCCCGGCTTTGCCGGCAAGGTCCGATGCCACGTCTTCGACGGCGGCCTCCAGTCGGTACAGCCGGTCGTGCAACAGCCGCAGGTCGGTCTCGGCGATGACGACCTGTCCGGCCGGGACCTGCAGCGAATCGGCGCGGCGTCGGGCCTCGTATGCCCGCTGGCGATGGGAGGGGCGGCAGAACCTCGGCGGGCGCCCCGGACCGGGCCGCTCCTCCAGAGGGCGATGGCACCAGCCGCACCGTCGTCGATCCGATGATTTCGTCACAGTGACGATATTATCGGGCTCCGGACCACCGGCGCTCGGGCGGCTCAGCGAGGCCATCCCCCCGGTCCGGTCGTCGGCGGCGGCCCAGAGTCGGACGAAAGTCGACCCGAGAGTGGGACGGTGGGCCCGCCGGTCCCTCCCCCACCCATCGTGCCGGTGCGGTGACGACGTGTCGAGCGGCGTGGACCCGTCTCTGCGTCGCGACGCAACCCGAGCCGGGCGCCGCGCCCGTCTTGGGGCCCGAGACGCTTACCCAATTCGCCATCGCAGCCGCGGCCCGGGGGCGCGGGGGCGGCGCGGTCGTTCCCGGGGCGGCGGGTAGCCTCTGGTGAGAGCGACTGACGGCATGGACCACGACCCCGACGAACTGATCTTCGACGATCTCTACGGCGAGGACGCCTACTTCCGCACCTGTGGGCGGTGCGGGACGCGCACCTCGCCACGCTGGTCGGAGTCGGCCTGCCTCGAGGAGGCCCGTCGGTACGGATGGCGCCGGGTGGCGGCCTCCGATCGACCCGGGGCCCGTCGGATGGACCTGTGCGGGAGCTGTGCCGACGAAGCGGGATTCGGCCCTCCCCTGGCTCGCTGGGGCTACTGATCCCGCGGCCCGGCGAGGTCGACGGTCGTCAGGTCGTCGGCCACCACCACCTCGCCCGAGAAGACGGCCCTGGCCTGGTCGATCCATTCCTGCTCCCTGCCCGGTGGGGGCGCCGGCACCAGGTGGGTGAGCATCACCGTTGCGATCCGACCGCGCTCGGCCGTGGCCGCGACATCGGGCACCGACGAGTGATAGTCGAGCACGTCGGTGAGCCGGGGCAGTCCGACCTGCTCGATGAGGTCGCGTCGCACGGCCGTGTGGACGAGCACGTCGGCCCCGGCGCACAACGAGTCGAGGCCCGGGCACGGCACGGTGTCGCCGGCGATGACCACCGATCGGCCTCCTTCTTCGATGCGGTAGCCCACGGTCGGCCGCACCGGAGCGTGCTCGGTCGGCGCCGCCCTGACCTGGACGCCGCCGTGGTCGAAGACCACCCCCTCCCCGACCTCGGTGACCTCCACCGACGGGCGCCAGGTGAGGTCGTCGTGATGGGCCAGGCGGTAGCCGATGTCCCACTCGAGCATGCCGAGGGTGGCCGCGGCCAACGCCTCGGTTCCCACCGGTCCGACCACCGGCAGCGGCGTCGGGCCGAAGGAGGTCACCCAGCGGGTGGTGATCACGTCGTTGAGGTCGGTGACGTGGTCACTGTGGAGATGGGTGAGGAACAGTCCGCCGACGGCATTGGCGCCCGAGCCGGCCGCCGCCGCCCGCATCAGCACTCCCCGGCCGCAGTCGAAGAGCAGATCCCCTGCTCCGGTGCGCACCAGCGTGGACGGTCCGGCCCGCAAGGGGTCGGGCAGGGGGCTGCCGCTCCCCAGGACGACGACCTGCATGGCTGGCTACCTCCCGGTCCGGTCCGCCGCTCGTTCGCCCGCCGAACCTCCTCGGCCCTCGGCCGTGGCATATTATGGCAGGCGCACTGACAGCAACTATGCCAGATGGCCGGGCCCGTGTCTTGATCCACTTGCCTCGGTGGGCCCCCGGGTGCGAAAGGAAGCCATGCCGACCGACCCCGCGCTGACCCTTCGATACGGCTCCATCGACCCCGACTACGGTCGTCGTCTGGCCACCACCCCGCCCTCCGAGGAGGGCCCGGTGTGGATGATCAACCTCATGAAATATCGTCCGGCCGCCGACTATTCGGACGGCCGCCCGGCCACCGTGAGCGGCCGTGAAGCCGACGACCGCTACGCCCCGCTCGAGTCGTTGGCCGCGGTGGGGGCCGAAGTCGTCCTCTTCGCCGACGTGGAGGATCAGCTGCTCGGTGACGAGCCCCGGTGGGACCGCGTCGCCGTGGTCAAGTATCCGACGCGTCGGTCCTTCATCGATATGCAGTCGCGGCCCGAGTTCGTGGACAAGCACGCCCACAAGGACGCCGGCATGGAACAGACCATCATCATCGGAGGCCAGCCCTTCACCCCTCCGGCCCTGCCCGACGACCTGCCCGACTGGACGGAGGTCCCCCACCCGCCGTCGGCGGACGACGGCCCGGTCCTCGTGATGCACGTGCTGCGCTTCCATGAGGGGCAGGCGGACACCAACATGGTGCAGTACCAGGATGCGGCCGGGGCGATCGCCGTACCTCACGGTGTGCGGCTTCCCGCCTGGTTCAGGTCCGAGGGCACCATCGTCGGGGACGGGCGGCGCTGGGACCAGGTCCGGTTCAACGCCTTCCCGAGCAAGGCCGCCTTCATGGCCGTGGTCTTCGACCCCGACCGGCTCGTCGTGCACCGCAACCACCGTGAGGTGGCCATCGCCGACACGTACACCATGATCCTCCGCCCCTCCATCGACCGGCTCGGGCGATCGGTCCGCGCCTCGCAACCCGCCCCGCCCGACATCGAGCCGTGACCGGAGTCGCCGACATCCCGGTGGCCCACACCCCGCCCGGCGGGTACGGCTCGGCCATGCCCCCGCCCGTGCTGGCCGGGTGCACGGACGACGTCGCAGACGGCGCCCCGGACCTGCGGGGCACCTGGCGGGTGGTCGACGTCACCGGGGTCGCCCCGGGCTTCGACACGGGGTCCCTGGCGGACCACGTGGAGCGCATCGAGCAGGGCGGCGACCGGGTCGTGGTGACCGGGGGCGGCATCATCCACGACATGCGGGCCGACGGGACCCTCGACCACGGCGTCAACGACGTGATGGCCGCTGACTTCACCACCGCCATCCGGGTTGCCGCCTCCTTCGAGGAGGGTGCCCTGGTACTCCGACCCCTGGGGCTGCCCGACATCGAGGTCCGTCGTTGGTGCCAGGGGGACCAGTTGCTCTGGCAGTACGGGCCCTGGTTCACCGCCCGCCTCGAGCGCTGCCGCTGAACGAGTCGCCGAAGGGTCGGTCGTCGGCATCGACCACGGTGACCAGGGCGCTCAGGTCGACCGGGGTGTCGACCGCTCGGCTCTTGCGGCCCGGCGGCGCGGGCGAGCCGAGGTTGACCCAACCGAGCAGCTGTTCGTCAGTGCCCAGTCCGAAGAGGGTCCGGACGGGGCCCGTGTCGACCACCGCCGCGCTCTTCCACACGGCCCCAAAGCCGAGGGCGGTGGCCGCCAGCACCACCGCGTATCCCGTGCACGCGGCCGAGGCGACCTGCTCCCAGACCGGGACGTTGGACTCGGGGTGCGGCGAGGCGACGAGGGCCACCGCACAGGGCGCGGCATGGGCCTTCCCCCGCATCTTGGCCACGGCCGCCTCCGGCTGGGCCGGTCCCCGCAGCTCCCGCAGTCCCGCCTCGAGGGCGTCGGCGAACCGGTCCTGGCCGGCGCCGGTGACCACCGCGAACCGCCAGGGACGGAGGCCCCCGTGGTCGGGCACGGTGGTGGCGGCGTGCAGGATGAGGGCCAGTGCCCGGTCGTCGGGGGGTGAGCCGCCGCGTCGCGGTTCGGCCCGGGGGGCGGCCAGACGCGCCACCTGCCGACCGCCGGCGTCAGGCACGCGATCGGACCGGGTCGGCGGGGGCACCCGTCGGAGCTCGGGTCAGGGGCACGGGAACGATCCAACCACCGTAGAAGAACGGCCGGTCACGCCGCGCACCCGGCCCGGGTCGGGTCCCGGCTAGCTCCCGGTCTGGGAGCTGGTGGTCGATCCCAGGGTGGCGGTCACCGTCATCTGCGCCTGGCCCCGGTACAGGCCGATCTTCACGCTCTGGCCCGGCTTGTCGCCCTGCACCGCCTGGGCCAGCTGGTCGGCACTGGTCACCGCCTTGCCGTTGAAGGAGGTGATCACATCGCCCTGCTGCAGGCCGGCCACGTCGGCCGGTGAGCCGCTCACCACCTGGAGCACCACCGCCCCCTGGCTCGGGACGAAGTTGTACTGGCTGCGCAACTGCGGGGTGAGGGTCTCGAGCGACACACCGAGGAAGGCAGTGCCCCCGCTGGTCTGGGAGCCGATCGACTTGTTACGGAGCGCCGGGAGGAGGTTGTTGATCTTGTTCGACGGGATGGCGAACCCGATGTTCTGGGCCTGGGAGGTGCCGTCCGAGCTGGCCGCCACCGCCGTGTTCATCCCGATGACCTTCCCCGAGCTGTCGACCAGCGGGCCGCCCGAGTTGCCCGGGTTGATGGCCGCATCGGTCTGGAACATATTGGTCAGGGTCTCGGTGCCGTTGCCCGAAGGGTCGCTGGCCTGGACGGTCCGGCCGGTGGCCGAGATGATCCCCTGGGTCACCGTCGGTGACCCCGCGGACAGGCCCAGGGCGTTGCCGATGGCCACCACCGCGTCACCCACTTGCACGTTGTCGGAGTTGCCATAGGAGACCGTGGGAAGGTTCGAAGCCCCGTTGATCTGGAGGAGGGCCACGTCGTTGGTCGGGTCGGTGTCGATCAGAGTGGCCGGCATCGAGCTCGTCTTGCCCCACAGCGTCACTGTGATGGTGGTGGCCCCGGAGATCACGTGGTTGTTGGTGACGACCTCGCCATTGGACGTGATGATCATGCCGGTTCCCTGGTCCTCCTGGACACCGCCGTTCGACCCGCCCCCGAAGAGCCCCTGCGAGGCGGGCTGGGGCGCCTTGGCGTCGATCGAGACCACGGCCGGCAGCACCTTGGCGATGACCGACTCGATGTTGGTGGTGCCGTTGAGGAGCGCCGGACCGGCTGAGATCTCCTTCACGGTGGTGGCGCCGTTGTCGTGGTTGACCGCGGCAACGATGCCGCCACCGATGAGCGCACCGACCAGTGCCGCCGCCACCGAGACGACGGCCCACAACCAACCCGGGGTCCGCCGGGCCGGCCGCGGGTCCTCGACGACCGGCGAGGTCCCGACCGGGCCCCAGACCGGAACGACCGAGGAAGGCGGCGGCGCCTGGTAGGGGGCTCGAGGGTCGAGCGGGGCCGGGGGCGGTGGCGTGACCGGCGCCCCCGGCGGTGGCACCGGGGCCACCGGCTGGGTCGGCGCCGGTCGAACCTCGGCGGTCGGCTCGTCGTTCGCCGGGCCCAAGGGGACGGCAAACGAGGACGGTGGCGGTGGCGTCGGGGCGGTGGGGTCGGCGCCGGTCCGATCCTGCCCGCCCGGCTGACCCCCGGCTTCTGGGTGCTCCATGAACTCGTCTCCTCGACCGGTGGGGCATTCGCCCCTGTGACCTGCGAGTCCGCCGGACCCAGGTCCTCGATGGTGCCGACATCGTACGGCGGTGCCGCGCCGTCAAACCTGCATTTCACGGGGTTCTTACGGCCTTCTTAGACCGTGGCCCGGGCCGTCGGTCCGCGGCTCGACCGGCGGCGGCAGTAGCCTGTCGCCCGGTATGGCGCATCGCATCGAGGTCGAGCTCACCAGTCGGACCGGGGAGTCCACCTGGACGTGGCGCGCCGCCGGGGCCAAGCAGCCGCGGGGCACCGTCGACGCCACACTGGTCCCGGCCGGGTCGAGTGTGGGCTCGGTGCTGCGGGCCGAGGTGGAGACGACCCTCGACGGCACCACGGTGACCGCGCTCCTCCCCGGGAAGGCCAAGAGCGAGGGCCGACGTGCCGAGCGCATCGAGGTGCTCGGCTCCGCCCCGCACGGCCCCGACGTGAACGTCGTCCTGGCCGGGAAGCCCCGACGGCGACGGGACGAACAACGGGACGGCCCCTCGGCGCGGGGACGCAGTTCGGACGGCCGGCGACCCGGGCCCGAGCGGGGGTCGCGAGAGGCGCCGGGAGGGCGCGGCGGAGGCAGGTCCGCGGCCCCGTCCGATGAGCCCGGCCAGGCCCGCCGACGGAACGCCCCGGCCCGGCCGGGTGGCCGGCCCACCTCGAGACGGGACGGGCCGCGCCGGCTGACGCCGTCGAGCACCTATCGCAACGCCGCGCTGGCCACGCTCCGACCCGAGCAGCTACCCGTGGCCGAGCAGCTCCTGCGGGGGGGCATCCCGGCCGTCCGCCATGCCATCGAGGAGCAGAACGAACGGGCCCGGGCCGAGAGCCGGCCCGAGGTGACCCCCGGTCCCCTGTTGGCCATGGCCGAGGAGCTCCTCCCGCTGGTCAACCTCGCCACCTGGAAGGACCGGGCCTCGGCAGCCCGGGCCGCCGGCAAGGACGTGGCCCTTCGCGAGCTCCGCTCCATCGTGGCCTCCGGGTCGACGGTGTCCCTGGACGAGGAGGGCAGCGAGATGGCCGCGGCACTGCGGACGTCACTCGAGCAACGGGTGACTGCCCTCCACGACCGCTGGGTGGAGCGCATCACCGCGGCGCTCGACGAGGGCCGGGTGGCCGATGCCCTCCGGGCTTCCATCCGCCCCCCCGAGCCCGCAGCGCGGCTCTCGGCCGAGCTGGCCGTCCGGCTGGCCGACGCGGCCGGGCAGGCCATGGCCGGCGACGCATCGGTCGAGGACTGGCTCGCCCTGCTCGATCTGGTGGTCGACTCCCCGGTACGCCGCACGGTCAAGCCCCGCGGCCTGCCTTCCGGCGCTGACGAGCGCGTGCTGGCCGCTGCCCGGAAGGCGTCGGGTTACGTCCCCGAGCTGGCCCGGCTCCTGGGCATCCCCATCCCTCCGCCGCCAGGCCCCCGGCGGCCGGTGCCGGCCCGCTCGGTCCAGGGTCGGCGCGCCTCCTGACGGAGAGACCCGTACCCCTCAGCCGAGAGGGCGGTACATGGTCAACATGCGCGCCTTGAACCCCGCCGACTCGAAGAAGCTCTTGGCCTGACGGTCTCCCGGAAGCGCCGTGCCGTCCACACCGTCGGCGCCCTGCTCCTCGAGCCACGAGACGGCCGTGTCCACCAGCAGCCGTCCGATCCCCACGCCACGCGCCTCCGGCTCGACGTAGCACGCGTCGAGCACGCCGCGCCGGGCCCCCTCCCCCTCGGCCAGGTGGCAGGAGGCGAAACCGGTGACCACGCCCTCCAGTGTGCCCGCCAGCACCAGCCGGCCGGGCGCCGCCACCCCGCCGACGATGCGATCGCCCAGCCCGGCGCCGCCCGAGTCCGTGGGGTCCGAGTCGAAGAGCAATGGTCCCCCTCGCCGGCCGAGGAGGGCGGTGGCCAGCTCGTCGGCCAGCTCCCTCAGGCGAGGCACGTCCTCGGGAGTCGCAGGGCGAACGGCCTCCATCGCTGCTCCGACCGACCAGCCCGGACGTCCGGGCTCAGGACCGCTCGTCGAGGAGCTGGTCGACCCGGCTCAGGATGGTCCGCCGGCCCCGGGTGGACGCCTCGTAGGCCCGGACCGACACCAGCTCGGTCCGGTCGAGGCCGTCGAGCCGCTGGACCACCTGGGAGGCGGAGAGGGTGTCGAACCCCGGGATGGCGAGAGTCGACACCGGCGGCACGTGGCCGTTGCCGACGGCAGCAGTCGCCTCGGACCGCGGACCTCGCTCCGACGGACCGACACGGGCACCGGGACCGGCCGGACCGGGAGCGGGCCCCGTCCTCGGGCCGGATGTCGTCCGTACCCCGCCGAGCAACCCACCCGAATGCCGGTGCAGCTCCCTGCGCCCCGTGTTCACCACGAACTGCCCGACCGCCCGGGCCGAGTTGACCCGTACCCCGAGATGCCGGCGGCCCTTGGCCGCCAGTCGAGGCAATTCCTCCGCGGTGGACACCGCCACCCCGGCCGGGATGAACACCAACAGGTCCCAGAGTCGCTCGTTGAGCGATCGGCCCTCCGGCTGGTCGTCCTCAGGCTCTGCCATCCTCGACTCCCTCACACGCAGTCGCGACAGACCATCTTCTTCTTGTCCGCCAGCTGGTTGGGATGCTTGACGAGGAAGCACGACCGGCACACGAACTCACCGGGCTGTTTGGGGAGCACCCGCTCGACTCCGTCGCCGGTGCGGTCCTCCGGCTCGGGGGGGTCCTCGTCGTCCTCGACCTCCTCGACGACCAGACGCTCCTTCAGGATGGTGTCCAGGCTGGCCTCGACGTCCTCGTCCTCTGGCTCCTCTTCCTCCTCGTCGTCGCTCTCCTCCGCGACCTTGGGGGCCTTGGCGGCCACCTCCGGTACGTCGACGATCTCCTCCACGTCCTCGTCGGCGATTTCGGCATCGTCGTCCTCGTCGGGGATGGCCAGCGCGTCGTCTTCATCCTCGGCGATCAGGTCGTCGTCCTCGGCCAGCTCGTCGAGGTCTCCCTCGACCAGCTCCTCAGGTCCTTCGACTTCGTCGAGTTCTTGTGGCATCTCGATCTTTCAGTGTGAGTTTTGGCGGAGCATAGACGGTGGGACGGGCCCGCCGTTCCTCGGCGGCCGGCCCCGGCGCGGACACGCCGCTCGGGACGCTGCGGGAGGCGGGACTGCTCTCCGACCCCGTCCGGTGCCCGCCGCAACGGGTGAAAGGGCCCGCTTATTCCCACCGGCCGATCTGGATGCTGCGGACGTCCGGGGCAACGGTCCGATCGGACCACGCTTCCGGACCGGGGCGGTCGGACCCAGGGGTCTTTGGCACCATCCCCCCGCTACCTACGGACTGCTCCGCCGGTTTCGGGGGAATGTTTTCTACTCGATCCCCTGGGCCTCCTCCGCCTCTCACAGCATCCCCCCCTCGAGCGGCGACCGACCGGGATCGATGCGGATCGCTCTTCGGGGCGTCTGGGACTGGCCGCACGATAGGCCACGCACACCGGCGGTCGTCAAATGCGCCCCACCTGCGTGTTTGAGCAACTTCCCAGGTCAGCGGTGTGCCGGATTTCCCACCGCCGACACCGAATTCCGGCGCTGCTCGGCGCGGCGCTCGGCCTCCAGCCGCTCGAGCTCGTCGGCGCCGAAGTCGACATGGGACATGGCCTCGGCCAGCAGGCGATGGCCGGCCTGCTCGGCGATCAAACGGTGCATCTCCTGGGCCACCCACCGGTAGCTCGGGTGGCCCTGGGCCCCGGAGCGGAGCTCGAGGACGTGCATGGCCTCACGGGCGTTCATCTGCATGGTGTAGCGGATGCGGTAGGCCAGGGCCACGGCGTAGGCCGCCTCCGCCGGGAAGGTGGGCGCCAGCGCCTCGCACAGTTCACGGGACCGCTCGAGGGACGCCACGTAGCGCTCGGACACCCCGGCGTCGGTGACCACGTCGGGCACGTCATAACCCAGGCTCGTCCCGAGTGGCTGCCAGTCGATGGTGAGCATCCGGTGCCGCTGCAGGTCCCGGAAGGCGCCGTAGTCGGTGACCACGTCGAACCGGTAGCCGGTGCGCTCGAAGGCCCGGCCCGGTCGGTGGCGCCGGTTGGTCCGGTCCCCCACGTAGGCGCGCAGCAGCGACCGCTTCTCTTCGGCCCCCAGCCCGGCGACCCGCCGGGCCACCTGCTCCTCGGGGACCCCGGTGAGAGGGCTGCAGATGGCGGCGACGACCTTGTCCTCGCCCTCGGGGTCGTAGTCGACCAGGGCCACCGAGGGCTGGCCGGCGGGCCCGGGGGCCGGCTCCTCGGCCGGCGACACCAGATCGGGCAGGAGGGACTCGACCAGCGCCGCACTGTGCTGATCGGTCCGGGCCAGGTAGTCGGACCACGCCCCGCCCCGGTCGGGCCGGTCCACCCGTTGGAGGAAGGAGGGGATCACCTTGCGCAGCTCCTCCAACATCATGTCGGCATAGCGACGGGCCTCCGGCAACGGATGAGAACGCATGCGGAGCAGCAGGAGCTCGTAGGACTGGCCCGTGCCGTAGATGCCCACGTTGGACAGCGACGCCGCCGGCAGAAGGCCGCGGAGGGCATCCAGTGCCTTGGCCCGTACCGCCTGCCGGTGGACGAAGTCCGAGTCACCGGTCCGGCGCGGATGCCGCTGGGACAACCAGGCCTGGGTCTCGTCGAGCAACTGGCCGTAGGTGTCGAACATGCGGTCCATCTCGCCCACGTAACGGGCTCCGAGGTGCGAGCTGAGCAGGACGGGATCGCGGTAGTACCGGTAGTGCCCCGAGGTCAGTCGGTTGTTGTAGGAGATGTAGCGGGTCGATTGCTCGAGATAGGCCATGAGACGGCCCCGCTCCAGCACCTTGGTGAGAATGTTGGAAGCCTGTTCGCAGGCCAGGTGGACCCCACCGAGCTGGGCGACGGAATCGTCGCCGTACTCGAAGAACACCCGCTCGTAGAGGTCCTCGGCCCGCCGGAGGCCGACCGTGGCATCCAGCGTGGCGTCACCGGCGATGTCGAGCTCGCCGACGAACTCGTCGAGGAACAGCCGACGCAGGCTCTTCGGCGACCGCGAGTACCGTGCGAACAGGGCCCCTTTGACCACTTCAGGCAGGTTGACCAGGGCGAATACCGGCTTGTCCAAGTTGGTGACATAGCGGCGGAGGACGTCCTCCTCCTCGGCGCTGAACGTCTCCACGGCGTAGGGGAACATGCCCGGATCACACTACGACGGCGCGGGCAGGTGAGGCGCGGACCCCAGTGCGGCCGGGTCGTCCGCCCCGACAACACCTCGCCGGAGGAGCGACACGGCCAGCCGGGCGTCCGCCCGGGTGGCCGGGTGCCGGGCCACCTCGGCCAGCTGGCGCATGAGGTCGATGAGCTGGCGCACGGTCCGCACGAAGTCGCCGGGGGCCACGTCTGCCTGGCGGAGGACCGAGTCGAGGGTGGCCCCTGTCGCCCAGTCGACGACGGCCCGGGCCAGGCCCGGATCGGGCATCCGGGTCCGGCGCAGGCCCAGTCGCCGCTCGTCGCGACGCAGGTCGGCGGCCATGGCGGCCAGGAGCTCGGTTCGCTGGTTGACCACCTCGCCCCGGGCTGGGCGGGTCTCCTCCCCGGCCCGACGTCTCTCGAAGGCGAGGGCGGAGACCGCGCCCGACAGTCCGGCCGGCCCCAACCCGTCCAGCACCCCCTGTCCCAGGGCGTCGGCCACCAGCAGGTCCGACTCGTGGTAGATGGAGGCCAGGGTGACCCCGGCTTCGGTCAGCCGCCAGCCGTCGACGAAGCCACGCTCTTCGAGCACGGACAGCCGTCGGTCCAGCTGGGCGGCGAGCGAGATCGATCCGGGGTCGGCCTGCCACTGGCCGTACGAGGAGGCCAGGAGGGCGTGGGCTTCCTCCCTCGACCACCGACGGACCAGGTTGACGGCCAGGTTGTAGGTGGGATGGAAGGACGAGACCAGATCGGGAGGCGGGGCGACCGCCGTCCTGGCCACTTCCCCGAAGGAGACCGCCGCCGACCACAGGACCATGGCGTGCCCGACGGTGTCGATGCCCCGGCGCCCGGCGCGCCCGGTCAGCTGGCGATACTCCCCGGCGGTCAGCGACGAGGCGTCCGCCCCGCGGAACTTGGCGAATCGCTCGACCACCACGGTGCGGGCCGGCATGTTGATGCCGAGGGCCAGGGTCTCGGTGGCGAACACCACCTTCAGCAGACCCTCGGCGAAGCACTGCTCGACGGCCTGACGGAAGGCCGGGACCAGCCCGGCGTGGTGGGGCGCGATCCCCGCCTCGAGGGCGGCGGACCAGGGCCCGTAGCCCAGGGTGCGGAGGTCGTCGTCCCCGAGGCGCTCCACCGCCGCCTCGGTCACCGCACGGATCCGGGTGCGCTCCTCGGGGGTGGTCAGCCGTACCCCGTCCCCGAGGACCTGGCGGGTGGCGTCGTCGCACGCCGCCCGGGAGAAGATGAAGGTGATGGCGGGCAGCATGCCTGCTTCGGCCAGGTACTCCACCACCTCGACGCGGCGGGGTGCCCGATAGCGGTGGTGTGGGTTGCGGCGGCGGCGCTGGTCAAGGGCGGCGCCCTCCGGGTTGGGTCGGTCCCCCCGGAGCAGTGGGATGACGGACAGCCCGTCACGCCTCCGCTCGGCCCAGCCGTAGTGGTGATGGAGGGTGACCGGTCGGCTGTCCTCGACGATGACCCGGGTGGTTCCCCGGACCGAGGTCAACCAGGCACCGAAGTCCTCGGCGTTGTTGACCGTCGCCGACAGGCTGACGAACCGGACCTCACGGGGAGTGAGCACCAGCACCTCCTCCCACACCGAGCCCCGGTAGGGGTCCTGGAGGTAGTGGACCTCGTCGAGGACCACCACCTCGAGGCCCTCCAGGACCGGTGAGCGCGAGAACAGCATGTTGCGGAGCACCTCGGTGGTCATCACCACAATGGGGGCACGGGGCTGATGGGAGACGTCTCCGGTCAGCAGTCCGACCCGGTCCTCGCCGTACCGGCGGGACAGCTCGGCGAATTTCTGGTTGGAGAGGGCCTTGATCGGCGTGGTGTAGAAGGCTTTGCCGCCCCGGTCGAGGGCCCGGGCCGCGGCATAGTCGGCGATCAGGGTCTTGCCCGACCCGGTCGGCGCCGAGACCAGCACCGATTCGTCCCGGTCGATGGCATCCATGGACCGGAGCTGGAATTCGTCCGGCCTGAACCCGAGCTCCTGCTCGAAACGCTCACGCCGCGCCCTTGCCCCTCCCCCGCCGCCGGCGCTCCGGGTTGTCCCCCGGACACGCCCGCCGGTCATCGCCGCAGGAGCTTCCCGACGACGATCGACAACTCGTAGAACAGGTAGAGCGGGACGGCCATGGCCATCATCGAGAAGGGGTCCGAGCTCGGCGTCACCACCCCGGCCACCACCACGATGAGCACGATGGCCCACCGTCGCCACGACGAGAGCTGAGCAGGCGTCAGCACGCCGGCGATCTCCAGCGAGACCAGCAGCACGGGGAACTCGAAGGTGAGCCCGAACACCGTCATCAACAAGACGATGAGGCTCAGGTACTTGGTGGGGTCGAGGATCTGGTGCAGGGTCGGGCCCCCGATGTTGTCGAGGAAGTTGAGGGCGTGGGGGAAGGTGACGTAGGCGACGACGCACCCCAGGGCGAACAGGGCGATCGACGCCACGATGAAGGGGATGGCGTACCGCTTCTCCTTGGGGTGGAGGCCGGGGGTGATGAAGCGCCACAGTTCCCACAGGAGGACCGGTGACGAGAGGAAGAGGCCGCCGTAGGCTGCGATCTTGATCCGCAGGGCCAGCCCGTCCAGGGGTCCGGTGATGTAGAACCCGCAGTGGGTGGGCGCGACCTGACAGTAGGGGTGCTTGAGGAACGAGAGGATCCAGGGGTAGAGGAGGAATGCGGCCGTGGCGGCCAGGACGAAGGTCACCGCGGAGATGACCACCCGGGTGCGCAGCTCGGTCAGGTGCTCGACGAGCGTCATCGAGTCGGGCGAGGGCCGTGCCTCGCTGCGCCGCTTCAGCGAGATGGCCATGACGCCCGGATACCTCGGGGACCCTGCACCGCCTGCGGCTCCGGCCCGGTCAGTTCATCCCGGGGTCGTCGGGAACGACCCCGCCGGTGGATCGGACCTGATGGACGATCCCGCCGGGGTCGGCGATCAGCACCCCGGGAAAGGCCGGGGTCTCCTCGGAAGCCCGGACCGAACCGACCGGCCGGTTGGCATCGGCCGGTGGTTGGACCGCGTCGCCCTGCACGTCGGGTGGTTCGGAGCCGTTGACCACCCCGGATGCCGCCTCGTTGTCGGGGCTGTGGGAGTCGGCCAGATTGTCGAGGAAGGAGATCGGGGACCGGACGGCCTGGGCGATGGTCTCGGTCGACGGCAGGTCCGGGAAGGAGCCCCGCACGTCGGACTCCAGCCGCTGGCGGAACCGGCGGAAATCGCCCCACAGGCTGCCGATCTGCTTGGCCACCCTGGGCAGCTTGTCCGGGCCGAGCACGATGACCGCCACCACCAGGATGACCAGCACCTTCGCCGGGCTGAGAAACGGCACGGACCCGAGTGTACCGGGCCGGGGGTGACGGCCGCCGAACGAGCCGCGGCCGGCGGCGGTGTCGCTACCAGGTCGCCTCGGAGATGGGCGGGGACCGGGCCGGACGGGCCTCCCAGAGGGCCAGCACCAGCAGCACGACCACGACCGCGGCCAGCACCGACAGGGCCAGCAACCAACCGGCGTCGGTGAGTGGCCAGACCACGAAGGCCATCTTCCCCACGATGAGGCTCCCCGGGATCGGGCCGAAGTAGCGGCTGTCCTCCGAGTCGGTCCGGTTGTCCCCCATCACGTAGTACTCGCCGGCCGGGACCCGGTACGGGTGGTTGAGGCTGAAACCGCCGGGCAGTGGGCTCGGGGACGTGACCGGGTTGGGCTGGGGCAGCCATGGCTCGGCCAGGGGCCGCCCGTTGATGTACACCCGTCCGCCCACGGCCGACACCGTGTCGCCGGGCAGCCCGATCACCCGCTTCACCAGGTCGGAGTAGTCCGCCTGCTCGAGAGGGGGCCTGCGGAACACCACGACGTCGCCGCGGCCCACCTCGTGGAGGCGGTAGCTCAGTTTGTCCACGATGATCCGGTCCCCGACCTGCAGCGTGGGCAGCATCGAGCCGGAGGGGATGAAGAACATCTGGGCCACGTAGGCCCGCACGCCGACCGCCAGCACCAGAGCCACCACCAGCACCGCCAGCCACTCGATGACCCACCGGCCGGAACGTGCCCGGCCGGGTGCACCGTCCATCTCGTCGGCCCCGGACGGCCGCCGGCCGCCTGGGACGCCCTCACGGTCCGCCGCCTCGAGCGACGGCACCAGTCGGGGCGGGACCACAGCTCCGGCGACCGGCGCGTCGAGCCTCGGCACGGCCTGGGGGATCCCGGCCAGCGCGTCGTAGCGGTCCTCGGAGAACCCGACGTCGGGGTTGTGGAGGTCCGATCGCACCAGGGAGCGAGGCTACCCCACCACTCCTACCCGGCGGCTCGCCGGCGGTGGTTCCTCTGGGCCCGGCGGGCCCCCTTCGGGCCCCTGACCCCCTACAAGCCCTTGATGTGGCCGAGCGGCCACACCACGGCCACGGCGCGCCCCACGATCAACGACCTCGGGATGGGACCGAAGAACCGGCTGTCCTCGGAGTCCTGTCGGTTGTCCCCCATCACGTAGTACTCCCCCGGCGGGATCTTGACCGGGCCGGGCAGGTCGAACTCGGGATGGGAGTCGCCCCCGGCCAGCGCCCCCGTCGCGCTCTGCGAGCCGGGCGGCAGCCACGGCTCCACCAGCCGTTTGCCGTTGATGTAGACCGTCCCGTTCTTCGAGGAGATGGTCTCGCCCGGAAGCCCGATGACCCGCTTCACCAGGTCCGAGTAGGCCTGGTCCTCGAGGGGTGGCCGGGCGAAGACCACGATGTCCCCTCGATGGGGATCGTGGAACCGGTAGCTCAGCTTGTCCACGATGATCCGGTCCCCGATCTGGAGGGTCGGGAGCATCGACCCGGACGGGATGTAGAACGACTGGACGACGAACGTCCGCAGCACCACCGTGCACAACACCACGGCCAGGAGGATGACCCCCCACTCGATGACGGCTCGGTGACCCCGGCCCTTGGCCGTGGGGGTCACCGGGACGGCCGTATGGTTCTCCTCCGCCAGCAGGCTCGATGCGCTGAGCGCCGTCGCTTCACCAGGGGGTTGGGTCGCCACAATCAGGGGACGCTAGTGCACGACGGGCGCGTCATCGTGTCGAGTGCACCCCGGACCGGCCTCCGCTGCCTCACGGTCACAATCCGGCGATCAGCTTTTCCACCCGATCGTCCTTCGACTTGAACGGATCCTTCAACAGGACGGTCCGTTGGGCCTGGTCGTTGAGCTTGAGATGCACCCAATCGACGGTGAAGTCGCGGCGCCGCTCCTTGGCCTTCTTCACGAACTCACCGCGCAGCCTGGCGCGGGTGGTCTGCGGAGGCGAGGACATGGCCACACCGATGTCCACGTCCTCGCAGACCCGGTCCAGCTGGTCGTGGCGCTGCAGCCGGTAGTAGAGGCCCCGGCTCCGATCGACGTCGTGGTACTGGAGGTCGAGCAGCGAGATGGTGGGGTTGTGCAGGGACAGGCCGTGCCGCTGCCGGTAGCGGTCGATGAGCCGGTACTTGGCCGCCCAGTCGCATTCGCGGTGGAGCGACAGGGGGTCGGACTCGAGACCCTTCAGGCAGTGCTCCCACATGTCGAGGGCCCGATCCTCATGGGGGGACAGGCCTTGACGGTCGCGATAGCGGATGGCGCGCTGGAGATACTCGCCCTGGATGTCGAGGGCGCTCATCTCGCGGCCGTTGGCCAGTCGGACCGGCCGGCGGCAGGTGACGTCGTGGCTGATCTCGCGTATCGCCCGGATCGGGTTCTCCAGGGTGAGGTCCCGCATCACGGTGGAGGGGTCCTCGAGCATGCGCAGGACGATGCTGGTGGCTCCCACCTTGAGGAAGGTGGCGTACTCGCTCATGTTCGAGTCGCCCACGATGACATGGAGCCGGCGGTACTTCTCGGCATCGGCGTGCGGCTCGTCCCGGGTGTTGATGATGGGCCGGCTGCGGGTGGTGGCCGACGACACTCCCTCCCAGATGTGCTCGGCCCGTTGGCTCAGGCAGAAGACGGCGCCACGGGCCGTCTGGAGCACCTTCCCGGCCCCGGCGTACGCCTGGCGGCTGACCAGGAAGGGAATGAGCACCTCGGTGTAGTGCGCAAAGTCGTCCCGCCGGCTGGTCAGGTAGTTCTCGTGGCAGCCGTAGGAATTGCCGGCCGAGTCCGTGTTGTTCTTGAACAGGTAGATGTCTCCCCGGATGCCCTCCTCGCGGAGTCGGGACTCGGCGCCCTCGACCAACGAGGAGAGGATCCACTCCCCCGCCTTGTCATGGACGACCAGCTCGGCGATGTCGTCGCACTCCGGGGTGGCGTACTCGGGGTGGCTCCCGACGTCGAGGTAGAGCCGCGCCCCGTTCTCGAGGAACACGTTGGACGATCGGCCCCAGCTCACGACCCGGCGGAACAGATACCGGGCCACCTCGTCGGGGCTCAGCCGGCGCTGCCCGCGCAGGGTACAGGTGACCCCGTACTCGTTCTCCAGGCCGTAGATCCTCTTGTCCACTTCCCTCACGGTACCGTGAGGACCGGCCGGCTCTACGAATCCGCCTCCGCCGAGGCGTCCACCAGCAACGACTCCAGCTCGCCGTCGACCAGGCGGCGGAAGGCCCGGCGCCCGTTGCCCGGGGACAGGACGGCGACCTCCAGGTTCGTCCCGGCCAGCGTCCGATCCGGGCCGGCCAGGGCGTCCACGGCGGCTCGCAGGGCCTCGGCCAACGACCAACCGCTCGTCCACCGCCCCTCGAGCCGCTCGGCGATGGCCTCGGTCTCACCTCCGAGCACCGCGTAGCGGTCCTCGTCGGTGATTGTCCCCTCGTAGGCGATGTGGTACAGCTGCGGCGGCTGGGACCCGGTGCCGAGCTCGGCCACGAGGATCTCCACTTCGAGCGGCTTCATCTCGTGGGTGAAGACCTGCCCGAGGTACTGGGCGTAGAGATTGGCCAGTGAGCGGGCATCCACGTCCTCGCGGCTGTAGGCGTATCCCTTGGTGTCGGCGTGGCGGATGCCCGACACCCGCAGCTGGTCGAACTCGTTGTACTTGCCCACCCCGGCGAAGGCGATCCGGTCGTAGATCTCGCTGATCTTGTGCAAGGACCGCGACGGGTTGTCGGCCACGATGAGGATGCCGGCGTCGTAGACCGTGGCGACCAGTGAACGCCCCCGGGCGATGCCCTTCTGCGCATACTCGGCCCGGTCCTTCATGACCTGCTCGGGGGCCACGTAGTACGGCATGGTCATGGCTGGCGACCCTCGGCCCGGCGGCGTTCGATGAGCGAGGCGAACCGCTCGGCCACCTCCTCCTCCGGCACTCCCACATAACCCTGGGCCGTGACCGTGGCCACCAGCGGGTAGATGCCGCGGATCAGGTCGGGCCCTCCGGTGGCCGAGTCCTCGTCGGCGGCCTCGTAGAGGGACTCGATGGCCAGCTCCACCGCCTCGTCGCGGGGCATGCCGTCCCGGTAGCCGAGCTTGATGGTGGTGCGGGCGTCGCGGCCGCCCGACCCGGTGGCGTTGTGCTCGGTCTCCTCGTAGTGACCGCCGGTGACGTCGTAGGTGAAGATCCGGCCCGTTCCCCGGCCCAGGTCGTAGCCGGCGAACAGGGGCACGACGGCCAGGCCCTGCATGGCCATGGGAAGGTGCTCGCGCACCATCTGTCCCAGCTGGTTCGCTTTCCCCTCCAGGCTGAGGACCACACCCTCGACCTTCTCGTAGTGCTCGAGCTGGGTCTGGAACAACCGGACCATCTCCACGGCGGGCCCGGCTGCGCCGGCGATGGCCACGGCCGAGTACCGATCGGCGGGGAACACCTTCTCCATGGCCCGATGGGCGATGGAATTCCCCTCCGTGGCCCGGCGGTCCCCGGCCATCACGATTCCTTCGGCGAAGCGCAAGGCCACGACCGTCGTCCCGTGCCGGAACCCGGCCGGGCCGGTGGTGGACGCCGAGGCGGCCACGGCCGGCGGGACCGGAAGCCGGAGCCGCCGGATCAACCCGGCGAAATCGGGCCCAGGGTCTTCGGTTGTCGAGAACAGCGGCAGCGTCACCGGGGCTACTCGCCGCCCTTCTGCACGTAGTTCCGCACGAACTCCTCGGCGTTGTCCTCGAGCACCTCGTCGATCTCGTCCAGCAGGTCGTCCAGCTCGGCCTTCAGCTTGTCCCCGGTGGCAGACGTGGCCGGGACCTCCTCGACGGCCTCGTCGGACCGCTCGGTGGTGGTCTTTCTCTTCTGTTCGCGCTCAGCCATGTTCAGCCATCCCCTACTCTCCCTAGCTGCTCAGACGGTCCAACAGGTCAGACGGACTCGCACTCGACTGCAACAGCTGGTCCACGTGTTCGGCCGTGCCCTTCAGGGGGTCCATCATAGGGACGCGCCGCAAGGGGTCGGTGCCGAGGTCGAAGACCAGAGAATCCCAGTTGGCCGTGACGACCGAGGCCGGCCATTTCTTGAGGCACTGCCCCCGGAACCAGGCCCGGGTCGAGCGGGGCGGCTCGGTCACGGCGGCGACCACCGAATCCTCGTCCACCAGGCGCTCGGTGTCCAGGCGGGCGAACAGCGAGCGGGACGGCCGCAGGTCGTGGTATTGGAGGTCCAGGGCGGCCAGCCGGTGGTCGTCCCAGCCGCACCCGTGGCGGTCCCGGTAGGCCTCGATCAGCTGCAGCTTGGCCACCCAGTCCAGCTGCCGCGACAGTGACATGGGGTCGGTCTCAAGGCCGTGGAGCACGGATTCCCACCGGGCCAGCACGTCCTCCCCCACCTCCGGGTCGCCCATGCACTCGAGGCCCCGGTCCTCGGCGTACTTGCGGGCCAGCGAAAAGAGCTCCCACTGGACAGCCAGGGCGGTGGCCGTGGAACCGTCGGCCATCAGGATCGGCTTCGACATCGTGAGGTCGAGGGCCACGTCGTGCATGGCCAGCACCGGGTCGGCCATGGCCAGGCTCCGGCTGCCGGTGATGTCGTCCTCGATCATGGCGAGGACCAGGGCAGTCGTGCCCACCTTCAGGAACGTGGCCGCCTCGGCCAGGTTGGCGTCACCGACGATGACATGCAACCGGCGATAGCGGTGCGGGTCGGCGTGCGGCTCATCGCGGGTGTTCACGATGGGGCGCTTCAACGTCGTCTCCAGCCCCACCTGCTCCTCGAAGAACTCCGCCCGCTGCGAGAGCTGGAAGTCGACGTTGACCCCGTCGTGCACGCCGGTCTCCGTGCCCACCTTGCCCGCCCCGGCGAAGATCTGGCGGGTGACGAAATGGGGGGTCACCCCGGCCACGATCCGGGTGAAGGGGGCGGCCCGGTCCATCAGATAATTCTCGTGGGTGCCGTACGAGTTGCCCTTCCCGTCCGAATTGTTCTTGTAGATGACCAGCCGGGAGCCGTCCTGGCTGGCCAGGTCGGCCGCCTCCATCGACCGGGTGAGGATGAGCTCGCCGGCCCGGTCGTAGCGGAGGCACTCGAGGGCGTCGCGGCATTCGGGGGTGGAGAACTCCGGATGGGCGTGATCCACGTAGTAGCGCGCCCCGTTGGTGAGCACCGTGTTGACCAGATGGGTCTCGACCTGTGGTGGCATGGCGCCCTCGCGGGCGAAGCCGCGGGCGTCGTTCCCCGGGGCCTCGTCCTCGAAGTCCCATCCGGTCTGCTGGCGGGCGACGTGCTGGGCGTACGCGTTGATGAGGACGGACGAGGCCGCGATGGGATTGGGGTCGCCGTGCACCACCTGGATGCCGTATTCGGTCTCGATGCCGCAGACCTTGGGGATGGCCACGGAGTCGACCCTATCCCGACCCGCGCTCAGAGATACTGACCGGTACCCACCCGCTCGATGGACCTGCCACCCTTGGTCTCCTCGTTGTCACTGATGAGCGTGCGGATGTACACGATCCGCTCACCCTTCCTACCCGAGATCTTCGCCCAGTCGTCGGGGTTGGTGGTGTTCGGCAGGTCTTCGTTCTCCTTGTACTCCTGGCGGATCGAGTCGAGCAGGTCTCCGGTCCGGATACCGCGTGACTCCTCGGCGATCGACCGCTTGATGGCCAGCTTCTTGGCCCGCCGGACGATGTTCTCGATCATCGCCCCCGAGGAGAAGTCGCGGTAGTAGAGGACTTCCTTGTCGCCGTTCTGGTAGGTCACCTCGAGGAACCGGTTCTCTTCGTCGTTGCGGTACATCTCGGACACGGTGGCCTCGATCATGGCCTGGGTGGCCTTAGCTGGGTCCCCCCCACCGAGGGTTCGGACCTCCTCGGCGTCGAGCGGGAGGTCCGGGCTCAGATAGCGGGAGAAGATCTGGGCCGCGGCCGCCTCGTTGGGCCGCTCGATGCGGATCTTCACGTCGAGGCGCCCCGGCCGCAGGATGGCCGGGTCGATCAGGTCCTCCCGGTTGGAGGCGCCGATCACGATCACGTCCTTCAACGTCTCGACCCCGTCGATCTCCGCCAGCAGCTGGGGGACGATGGTCGACTCCATGTCGGAGCTGATCCCGGTGCCGCGCGTCCGGAACAGGGAGTCCATCTCGTCGAAGAAGACGATGACGGGCACCCCCTCCTCCGACTTCTCCCGTGCCCGTTGGAACACCAGCCGGATCTGGCGCTCGGTCTCGCCCACGTACTTGTTGAGCAGCTCCGGCCCCTTGATGTTGAGGAAGTAGCTGCGCGCGTTGGTGTTCCCGGTGACCTCGGCCACCTTCTTGGCCAATGAATTGGCCACCGCCTTGGCGATGAGGGTCTTGCCGCAGCCCGGCGGACCGTAGAGGAGGATGCCCTTGGGCGCCGGCAGCCGGTGCTCCAGGTACAGCTCTCGGTAGAGGTAGGGAAGCTCGACGGCGTCGGTGATGGCCTCGATCTGCTCGTCCAGACCCCCGACGTCGGCGTAGGTCACGTCGGGGACCTCTTCGAGGACCAGCTCCTCCACCTCCGGCCGGGCCAGCTTCTCGACCAGCAGGCCGGTGCGCGGCTCCATCAGGACGGTGTCTCCGGCCCGGAGCTTGACCCCGATGAGCGCGTCGGAGAGCTCCGCCACCCGTTCCTCGTCGGCCCGCCCGAACACCATGGCCCGCAGACCGTCCTCGAGGACCTCCTTGATCACCACGACCTCTCCGGAGCCCTCGCCGTCGCGGGCCAGGATCACGTTGAGCGACTCGTTGAGGACCACCTCGTTGCCGCGTTGCAGTTCGTCGGCGTCGATGTCCGGATGGAGCGACACTCGCATCTTCCGTCCCCCGGAGAAGACGTCGACGGTCCCGTCGTCGTTGGCCCCGAGGAAGGTGCCGTAGGCCGCCGGGGGCTGGGTGAGCTTCTCGACCTCCTCCCGCAGGTTGGCCACGTGCTCCTTGGCCGTCTGCAGGGTGAAGGTCAGCTTCTCGTTCTGCGAGATGGCCTGGGCCAGCTGCCCCTTGGTCTCGAGCAGCTTCTCCTCGAGGGTCTGCACCCGCCGCGGGCTCTCCTGGAGGCGGCGCCGGAGCAGCGTGACCTCCTCCTCGGCCGCCTGGGCCCGAACCCGCAACGCGTCGAGATCGTCGCCGGCGGAGTCTGCCGGCCGGCGATCGCCCCGCACGTCATCGAAATCAGCCGTTGGAATCACCTCGCTCGCGTGTCATTCCCCTATCCGGCGACCCTACACCGGCACTCCCCCGTTCAGAGCACTCTGCCCTGGCCCGCCGGGGCGGCCGGGTCCGGTGGATCTGACGCGTCGTCAGCTACACTGGTGGGGTTGCCGATAGCATGGTTGTGAGTGCGCGTCGTTTGGGGGTGGACGATGGGCAGAGGTATGCCGGCCCCGACGCCACCGACGGGCCCGGACGGTCGGTCGGGCGCATCCGGTTCCGAGACACGTGGGAGAGACGCTGCTGATGAAGGTCTGGATCGACCAGGATCTGTGCACCGGGGACGGTCTGTGCGAGGAGATCGCGCCGGCCGTGTTCACCCTGCTCGACGACGGGCTCGCCTATGTGAAGGAAGGCGACGACGTCCGCAACGAGCCGGGCGGCTCCGCCGGTATGGCCGCTGTGCCCGCCGACCTCGAGGACGCCGTGGTCGAGGCGTCCGAGGAGTGCCCCGGCGAGTGCATCTTCATCGAGCAGAGCTGAGCCTCATCGAGCCGCGCCGAGCCTCACGGGTCACCGGGTTCCTCGGCGGGCAGGAGCCGGCGGGCGGTGGTGAGGAACCCGGTGTGGCCGACCATCCGATGGTCGGGGCGCACCGACCGGGGCTCGACGTGCCAGGTCCGGTGCAACACCTCCAGCGTCGAGGCCAGCCCGAAGGTGCTCCGTTCGATGGCATCGCGCAATTGTGAGGTCTGGTTGATCGAGGGCAGGTAGGCGCAGAGGATCCCACCCGGCCGGAGGGCTGTCTCGGCGTGGCCGAGTACCCGCCACGGCTCGGGCAGGTCGAGCAGTATCCGGTCGAGGTGGCGCTCGTCGATGCCGTGGTAGACGTCGCGGACCTCGACTCGGTAGGGCACGTCCTCCCCCAGCATCGACTGCACGTTGGCCAGGGCTCGCTCGGCAAAGTCCTCTCGCAGCTCGTATCCGACCACCTCGGCGCCCGCCCGTAGCACGGCCATGGAGAGGGCACCCGATCCCACCCCGGCCTCGAGCACGCGGTCCCCCGGGGCGATGTCCGCCTCCATCAGGATCGCCCCGAGGTCCTTCGGGTAGATGACCTGGGCCCCCCGCGGCATCTTGAGCACGGCGTCCGACAGGGTGGGACGGACCACCAGGAAGCGCCGCCCCGTGCTGCCGAGGACGGTCGAGCCCTCCGGGCTGCCGATGAGCCGGTCGTGCGCCACGATGCCGACATGGGTGTGGAAGGAGGCCCCCGGCCTCAACGTGATCAGGTAGCGGCGGCCCTTGGCGTCGACGAGGAGCACCGCCTCACCGGTGCGCAGGGCGGTCCGCTCCTCCCCGGGCCCCACCGCGCTCAGCCGTCGGCTGACGAGGCGGGACCGGGTTTCGAGGTCTTCACGATGAGACGCTCTCCCGGCTTGAGGACCGTGCGGTAGACCACGTCGTCCTGGTGCCTGGCCCGGTTGACCATCCAGGCCGCCGCCCCCACCACCAGCCAGGCCGTGTGGTAGCCCCGGAGGCCCCGGCCGAAGGCCTTCAGTTGGATGTACCGCAGCAGATTGTCCACGGGTCAGATCCGGCGGACCTCGACGACGGCCGACCGTCTTCGCCCGCTCCGCCGGCCGATCAGGAAGACCACGGCGACGAGGACCACCCCGACGGCCAGCCCCACCGTGACCACCTGGGAGCGGGCCGACTGGGCCTCCTCGGTGACCTCACCGGTGAGCTCGCGGAACTTGGCCTCGATCTGATCACGGGTGATCCGTTCGGTGCCCGGGCTCATGGCATCTCCTTTTGCGATCCGTTCCGACCCTCGCCCCGGCTGATGGCCCACACGGCCAATCCCGCCACCACCACCACGGCCACCGTGCAGATGACGTAGGGGACCCAGGACAGATTGCCGGCGAAGGCGGTGCCGGTCTCGCCCTGGAGCAGGCGGAGGAGGCTCACCGACAGGATGACCAGACCGATGGCCAGGGCCACCGAGCCGGCCACGCCGAAGGCGATGTAGCGACCGAGCCCCTTGAGCGGGTCGAGGGTCTCCTGTTTGACATAGTCGATGACCAGTCGGAGCGCCTCGCCGCCGGTGGTGCGCAGGCCACCCAGTCCCCTGCCTCTGCTGCTTCCACTTCGGGCCACAGTCCTCCTCGGATGGCGGGCGGGGCGGGGGCCGGCAGCCCCACCACCTGCTCATTGCTCACCCAACTATAGGCAACACCGGCGGGTTCACGGCTCGGGCCGGTCATCAGTCCCGGTCGGTGAACAGGTAGGTGGAGCTGGCCCGGGCCACCATCCGCCCCCGGTCGTCGACGACCTCGGCCTCGGTGAAGGCCACCCGGGCACCCCCCGAGACGACCGAGGCGTGACACTCGAGCACCGAGCCGACGCGCACCTGGGCCAGAAAGCTCGTCTTCATCTCGACGTTGGAGGAGAACACCTTCCGCCCCGTCGCCTTGGCGAACGTGACGGTGGCCGAGCCCATGGCGGAGTCGGCCATGGCGCCGATGAACCCTCCCTGGACGATGCCGGCCGGGTTGGCGAATCGCTCGTCGGCCCGCATCCGCCAGACGGTTCGTCCCGGCTCCGACTTGTCCACGCAGGTCATCCCGAGGGTCAGCTCGCAGGGCGGTGGGACCTGGATCCGCTGATCAGCCACCATGTGACGCTACCTCGCCCCCACTCGTCGATACTGGTGGGCATGACGAACCGGTGGGAACGGTGAACCCCGCCGGCCCGGGCTCCGGCCCCGGCCTGCTGGTGGGCGAGGCGGTCGAGGACTGGACCGGCGACGCCGTGTTCTACGAGTACTCCACCGCGGTGGACCCCCTGGCCACCGGGGCCATCGGCTCGGTGCCCGTGCGGTGCTTCCCACCCGAGCCGGGCGGCGGCGATCGTTCCCGCTTGGTGCCCCTCGACCTCTCCGCCGAACTGGGGGTGGCCTATCCGGCCACCAGCCCCGGCCTCCTCGCCTCGTTCGCGGTCGTCCTCCCCGACGACCCCCTCCGGACGGCCGGGGCTTGTACCAGCGAGCTCTACTTCTGCCTGCGCGGCCAGGGCAGCAGCCACTTCGAGCGCCGGGTGTCGGCCGGACCGTCGCGGTCGGGCCGGATGGCATGGGGCCCCGGCGACTTCCTGACCCTGCCGGCCGGTTGTTCGACCATCCATTCTGCCACCGGCGACGCCGGTGCGGTGCTCTACCGGGTGACCGACGCCCCCCTCCTGACCTACCTCGGTGTGGCCCCGACCGAGAGCCGGTTCGAGCCCACCCGCTTCGACGGCGCCGTGGCCAGGGCGAGGCTCGCCGAGGTGGAGCGCGACCCGCAGTCCGCCACGCGCAACCGAGTCAGCGTGCTGCTCGGCAACGTCGCCACCCCTCAGACCCTCACCGTGACCCACACCCTGTGGGCCATGCTCGGGGTCCTGCCCGCGGGCCGGGTCCAACGTCCCCATCGCCACCAGAGCGTGGCCCTGGACCTCATCACCGACTGTGGGCCCGGGTGCTACTCGCTGGTCGGCCCCCGGCTGGCGGCTGACGGGACGATCGCCGACCCCGTGCGGGTCGACTGGGAGCCGGGCGGGGCCTTCGTCACGCCACCGGGCCTCTGGCACAGCCACCACAACGAGTCCGGGCGTGCCGCCCACCTCGTTCCCGTCCAGGATGCCGGGTTGCACACCTACCTCCGCTCGCTCGACATCAGCTTCGCACCGCCGGACGGCTGACCGCCGGTGCCGTTCGCCAGTGCCCTGTCCGAGCACCCCATGGCCACCCAAGCCACCGGGGAGGTGGTCGGGGCCGTCCTCGAGTCGCTCGGTGACCGCCCCGACCTGGCCGTGGTGACCACGACCCGGCCCCATGCCGGGGTGCTCGAGGAGATCACCCACACGATTGCCTCGGTGCTCCACCCTCTCGCCCTGGTGGGCGCGGCAGCCGAGTCGGTCGTCGGGACGGGTCGAGAGGTCGAGGAGACCCCGGCCGTCAGCCTGTGGGCGGGCCGGGTCGGGCCGCTCGCCCCCTTGGCCATCACCGCCACCCGCCTGGCCGACGACTCGTGGCACTTCGACGGCTGGCCGGAGGCCCTCGTCTTCGACCCCACCGCCCTCCTCCTGCTGGCCGACCCGTTCACCTTCCCGGCCGAGGAGTTCCTGCGCTGGCTCGAGGTGGCTCGACCGGGGCTCCCGGCCATCGGCGGCAACGCCTCGGGGGGCCGGGGGCCGGGTGGCACACGTCTCGTCGTCAACGAGCGGCTCCTGACCGCCGGCGCCGTCGGGGTGCTCATCGGCACGGGGGTCGAGATCGACTGCGTCGTGTCGCAGGGCTGTCGCGCCTACGGCAATCCGCTCACCGTGACCCGCTCGGATCGCAACGTGATCTACGAGGTGGCCGGCCTCCCCGCCATGGAATGCCTGGTCGAGCAGATCAAGAACGGCCTGGGGCCGGCCGAGGTGGCCGGCATCGAGGCCAACGGGCTGCTGGTCGGACGACTGGTGGACGAGCACGTCGGGGAGCCGCACCCGGGTGACTACCTCATCCGCAACGTCGTAGGGGCGGACCGGGCCACCGGCGCCGTGGCCGTCGACGACCGGGTCCCGCTGGGCAGCACGGTCCGTTTCCACCGGCGCGACGCCGAGACCGCCCACCGCGAGCTCGAGCTCCTCCTGGACGACCGCAGGGCGCAGGGCGCCCTGATGTTCACCTGCAACGGCCGCGGCACCCGCCTGTTCGGCACCGGCGACCACGACGCCTCGGTGCTCGAGGGTGCGCTCGGTCCCGTCCCCGTTGGTGGCCTGTTCGCCGCCGGGGAGATCGGGCCCATCGGCGGCCGGAATTTCGTGCACGGCTCGACCACCTCCATGGCCTTGTTCTCGGACCGGTAGCAGGGCCGCCCTCCGGCGGCGGCGGTCTCCGCGGCCAGGCGCGGCCGATAGGGTGGCCCTCGATGACCGACCGATTGGTGCACCCGGGACCAGCTGTCGACGCCGACCTCCAGCAGCTCGGCATCGACGTCATCCGGGGCCTGGCCATGGACGCTCCCCGGGCCGCCGACTCCGGGCACTCGGGCACGGCCATGGCGCTCGCCCCCTTGGCCCACGTCCTGTTCACCCGGATCATGCGCCACGACCCATCGGACCCCGACTGGCCCGACCGCGACCGGTTCGTGCTGTCCAACGGGCACGCCTCCATCCTGCTGTACTCGATGCTCTACCTCACCGGCTACGGTCTGACCCTCGACGACCTGCGCGCCTTCCGCCAGTGGAACAGCCGCACCCCGGGCCATCCCGAGCACAACCACACCCCGGGGGTCGAGGTGACCACCGGACCGCTCGGCCAGGGGGTGGCCAACGGGGTGGGGATGGGCATCGCCGAGCGGTGGATGCGGGCCACCTACTCGCCCGAGGTCTGCGACCACCACACCTACGTGATCGCCGGCGACGGGTGCTTCGAGGAGGGGATCTCCCACGAAGCCGCCTCACTGGCCGGACACCTCAAGCTCGGACGCCTGGTCTACGTGTACGACGACAACCACATCACCATCGACGGGCCCACCGAGCTGGCCTACTCCGACGACGTGGGCGAGCGGTTCGCCGCCTATGGCTGGGGAGTCGAGAACGTCGGCGAGGTGGCCAACGACCTCGACGCACTCGAAGCCGCCCTCCTGCGAGCCCGAGACGACGAGGACCGCCCGTCGCTCATCATCCTCCGGAGCCACATCGGCTATCCGTCCCCCCACCTCACCGACACGGCCAAGGCCCACGGTGATCCCTTCCCCGAAGAGGAGATCCGCCTGACCAAGGAGATCCTCGGCCTGCCCCCGGACCAGAAGTTCTGGGTCCCCGACGAGGTGCTGGCGATGTACCGGGCCTGCATCCCGAGGGGCCAGTCCTGGCGGAGGGAATGGGCCGAGCGGCTTGCTGCCTGGGACGGCGACCGCCGACGCTACGAGTCGGGTATGGGAGGGCACGGACTGCCCGGTTGGGCGGCGGGACTGCCCACCTTCTCCCCGGAGGACGGGCCCATGGCTACCCGCAAGGCCATCAAGGCCTGTATCGACGCCGTCGGATCGGAGATCCCCGGGCTCATGCCTGGCAGTGCCGACCTGACCGGCAACACCGGGATGGCCTGGGATGGCGCGGTGGCACAGTCCAGCGTCGATCACGGTGGCGACCTCGTCCACTACGGCATCCGCGAGCACGGGATGGGCGGCGTGATGACCGGCATGGCGGCACATCGCGGCCTCTTGCCGGTCGGGGGCACCTTCTTCGTCGTTCAGCGACTACATGAGAGGCGCGGTCCGGATCGCCGCCATCTCCGGCGTGCATGTCATCTATTCCTGGACCCACGACTCGGTCGGGCTGGGCCAGGACGGGCCGACCCATCAACCTGTCGAGCAGCTGGCCGCCGTACGGGCCATGCCCGGCCTGCGGGTGATCCGTCCCGCCGACGCCAACGAGACCGCGTCGGCGTGGCGCATCGCGGTGGACGAGGACGGCCCCACCGCCCTCGTCCTCTCCCGCCAGGACGTCCCGGTCCTGGCGGAGACGGCCCGACTGGCCCCCGAGGGTCTGGCGCAAGGGGCCTACGTGCTGCGCCACAGCGAGGGCGCGCCGCAGGTGGTGCTCATCGGCACCGGCAGTGAGGTCCACGTCTGCCTGGCCGCCGCCGACCTCCTGGCCGCCGCCGGCGTCCGGGCCCGGGTGGTGTCGTTCCCCTCGTGGGACCTGTTCGCCGACCAGCCGGATGCCTACCGGACCGAGGTCCTGCCCCCCGGCACGCCGCGGCTGGCCGTCGAGGCCGCCACCTCCTTCGGATGGGACCGCTACGCAGACGCCAGCGTCAGCATCGACACCTTCGGGGCTTCGGCGCCGGGGTCGGTCGCCCTCCGGGAGTTCGGCTTCACCGCCGACAACGTGGCGCTGCAGGCGACCACCTTGCTCGCCCAGCGGCCGGCGGTGTGATCGTCACGGCAGCGGACGGTGCGGCCCGGTCACCCGGCACACGGGCCCCGGGACAACCTGCGACAGGCCCGGACAACCTGCGAAAGGATGGCCATGACCAAACTCCATGAACTCTTCGAGGGCCAGCGGCAGAGCCCGTGGCTCGACAACCTGCGGAGGGACTGGCTCCAGGACGGCACCTTGGCCGGCCTCGTCGACCAGGGCATCCGCGGGGTCACCTCCAACCCGACCATCTTCGCCAAGGCGATCGAGGGCCAGGAGACCTACGACGAGGACTTCGCCGCCCTGATCAAAGCCAAGTCGGTGGAGGAGGCGTACTGGGACCTGGTCGTGGCCGACATCGAGGGGGCGCTCGACCTCTTCCGCCCCCTGCACGACGCCTCGGACGGCGGTGACGGCTTCGTCTCCATCGAGGTTGCCCCTTCGCTGGCCCATGACACCGCCGGGACGCTCGGCATGGCCAGGGACCTCCACGACCGCATCGACCGGCCCAACACGTTGGTCAAGATACCGGCCACCGTGGAGGGCGTGCCGGCCATCCGCCAGATGATCGCCGAAGGGCGGAGCATCAACGTGACGCTCATCTTCGGCCTCGACCGCTACGACCAGGTCATCGAGGCCTACCTCTCCGGGCTCGAGGCACTCGCCGCCTCGGGCCGCGCCGACCTCTCGAGCGTGTCCAGCGTGGCCTCCTTCTTCATCAGCCGGGTCGACACCGAGGTGGACCGGCGCATCGAGGCCAGGACCAAGGAAGGTGACCGGCTCCGCTCCCTGCGGGGCAGGGCGGCGGTGGCCCAGGCCCGCCTGGCCTACCAGCTGTTCCTCCGGCGCTTCGCCGGGCCCCGTTGGGATGCCCTGGCCGCCAAGGGCGCTCGATGCCAGCGACCGCTGTGGGCGTCGACCTCCACGAAGAATCCGGACTACCCCGACCTGGCCTACGTGGACACCCTCATCGGGCCCGACACCGTCAACACCATGCCCGACGGCACGATCTCCGACTTCCTGGACCACGGCACGGTGGCCCGTACCATCGACACCGACCTCGAGGGGGCCGAGCAGCTCATGGTCGAGCTGGCCGCAGCCGGAATCGACATGGAAGACGTGGCCGAGACCCTCGAGACCGAGGGGGTGGCGTCGTTCGCCAAGTCCTTCGACGAGCTCATGCAGAGGCTCTCGGACAAGGCCGGCGCCCTCGACGCCCGCTCCTGAGCCAGACTCACGCCACGCCGCTCCAGCGTCATCGCAACCGCGGCGGGAGGCGACGGACCCGACGACACCACATGGAGGAGAGTCACAATGAAGATCGGCATGGTGGGGCTGGGCAAGATGGGCGCCAACATGACCCAGCGCCTGATCGAGCAAGGTCATGAGGTCGTCGCCTTCGACCTTTCCGAGCAGGCCCGGGCGGCGGCGGCCAAGGTCGGTGCCGAACCGGCCGCCTCCCTGGAGGAGATGACCGGCAAGCTGTCCGCACCGAGAGTGGCATGGGTGATGGTGCCGGCCGGGAAGGCCACCAATTCGACCGTCACCACCCTGGCCGGGCTGTTCGAGCCCGGCGACGTGATCATCGACGGCGGCAACTCCAACTACAAGGAGACTGCGCCCCTCGTCGACCAGCTGGCCTCCGGCGGCATCGCCCTGGTCGACGCGGGCACCTCCGGTGGCATCTGGGGCCTGACCGAGGGCTACTGCCTGATGGTCGGCGGTACCGACCAGGCCGTGGCCCTGGCCGAGCCGGCCTTCCTGGCCCTCGCCCCCGAAGGCGGCTATGCCCACGTCGGTCCTCCGGGGGCCGGCCACTTCGTCAAGATGGTCCACAACGGCGTCGAGTACGGGCTCATGCAGGCCTATGCCGAGGGATTCGAGATCATGGCCAAGGCCCCCGAGTTCGACCTCGACCTGCACGAGATCGCGGCGATCTGGCGGTACGGCTCGGTGGTCCGCAGTTGGCTGCTGGAGCTGGCCGAGCGGGCATTGCGGCCCGAGTCGGGATTCGATCAGATCGAGCCGGTGGTCATCGACTCGGGTGAGGGCCGCTGGACCGCGGAAGAGGCCATCGACCGCGGCGTGCCGGCCCCGGTCATCTGCTCTGCCCTCTTTGCCCGGTTCGCCTCCCGCAACGACGATGCCTTCGGCCTCCGCCTGGTGGCGGCACTTCGCAACCAGTTCGGGGGGCACGCCGTCATCACCGCCGACGGCAAGCCCGGCGGCGAGACGTTCACCCCCAAATGAGCTCGTCCGGAGTGCAGGCCCCGGCCGCCGGCGACCGGACGGGGCGGCGCTCGCTGCCGCCGGTGCTGTCGAAGGCGCCGCCGGTGGCCCTCGTCATCTTCGGGGCCTCCGGCGACCTCACCGCCCGGAAGATCCTGCCCGCCCTGGCCCGCCTGGCCGACCGGAGCGTCCTGGACGACGGGTTCACCCTCATCGGCGTGGCCCGCACCGAGTGGACCGACGAGGAGTTCCGCGCCCACGTGGCCGAGGCCACGCCCGAGGCCGGCCCCAAGTGGCGGACGTTGACCGAGCGGTTCAAGTACATCACCGGGGAGTACGACCACCCCGACACGTTCAGCCAGCTCAAGCGGCACCTGGACGAGGCCGACCGGATCGACGGCACCGGCGGCAACCGGCTCTACTACCTGGCCACCATTCCGAGCGTGTTCGGACTGGTGGCCGGGGCGCTGGCCGAGCACGCCTGCACCAGGCCGGCCGGCGACGGCACCTTCGCCCGCATCGTCGTGGAGAAGCCCTACGGCCGCGACCTCGACAGCGCCATCGCCCTCGACGAGCAGATGCACGCCGCCTTCGAGGAGAGCCAGATCTACCGGATCGACCACTACATGGGCAAGGAGACGGTGCAGAACGTGCTGGCGCTGCGGTTCGCCAACGCCATCTTCGAGCCGATTTGGAACCGGCGCTACATCTCCCAGGTGCAGATCACCGTGGCCGAGAGCCTCGGGGTCGAGCACCGCGGCGGCTTCTACGAGACGGCGGGGGCGTTGCGGGACATCGTGCAGAACCACGTCATGCAGGTTCTGGCCCTCACCCTGATGGAGTCACCCACCAGTACCGACGCCGACCGGATCCGGGACGAGAAGGTCAAGCTGCTCCGGGCCATCGACATCCCCACGCCGGACGAGGCAGTCGATCGGGCCGTCCGCGGCCAGTACACGGAGGGAGCCATCAACGGGGAGAAGGTGCTCGGCTACCGGCAGGAGCAGGACGTCGCTCCCGACAGCCAGACCGAGACCTACGTGGCCCTGCGGTTGAGCGTGGACAACTGGCGTTGGGCGGGCGTTCCCATCTTCGTGCGCACCGGCAAGCGGCTGCCCGCCCGGGTCACCGAGGTGGCCCTGGTCTTCCGCCAGGTCCCCTACCTCCTCTTCGACAAACGCACCAGCCGCGACCTGCGGCCCAACGCACTGATCCTCCGCATCCAGCCCGACGAGGGCATCAGCCTCGAGTTCGGCGCCAAGGTGCCGGGCGAGAAGTTCCACCTCCGGTCGGTGGCCATGGACTTCTCCTACGCCGAAGCCTTCGCCGGTGTGGAGGCAGCGGACGGCTACGAGCGCCTCATCCACGACGCCATGGTGGGTGACGCCACCCTCTTCATCCGTTCCGATGAGGTGGAGCAGGCCTGGCGCATCGTGGACCCTTACCTCAAGGCGTGGTCGCAACCCGGCGGTGCCATCGTCTTCTACCCGGCCGGGACGTGGGGGCCGCGGATGGCCGACCTGCTGGTAGCGCGGTCGGGCGACCAGTGGCGCAACCCGCTCGTCGACCTCGAGCTGAGCGGTGGGCGGCTGACCGAGGTCCCCCAGTAGCAGTGCTACGGGCACCGGACGGTGAGGTCCGACAGGTGGGATCGGTGCCGGAGGCCTTCGCCGATCTGGTCGTCGAGGCCTTCGACGCCGGTCGCCCGTCCTGGTCGGCGGGTTGGTCCCTGTTCCTGTCGGGAGGCCCGACCGCCGAGCAGTGCTACCGCCGCCTGGCCGCTCGTCGGGCCCGGACCGGGCCGGGCATCGACTGGGCCCGTGTCGACGTCTACATGGGCGACGAGCGGTGCGTGCCCCCCGACGACCCGGACTCCAACCACCGCATGGTGACCGAGGTTCTCACCGGCGCGGTCGGCCCGGTCCACTCGGACCACCCCATGTACCGGTCGGGCCCGCCCGAGGAAGCCGCCGCCTCCTACCAGCACGAGGTCGAGCCGCTGGCCCGCTTCGACTTCGTGCACCTCGGGCTGGGGCCCGACGGCCATTGCGCCTCGCTCTTCCCCGGCTCTGCCGCCCTGTCCGCGGACGACCCCGGCGTGCTGGTCATGGCCACCCGCGACCCGCAGGCGAACAATCCCCACGATCGGATCACCCTGACCCTCCCGGCCATCGCCCGTGCCCGGCTGGTGGTGTTCACCGTGGCCGGCGAGCCGAAACGGCAGGCCTTCCGGCGCGTCATGGCCGGAGAGGACCTGCCCGCCACCCGGGTCGTCGCCGAGCACATCGTCTGGCTGGCCGACGAGGCGGCGGCTGGGACCCACCCGTCGGGCTGATCCCCTCCCCCGTTCGCTCGGCGCCCCGGAGCGGGGCCGCCGTCCCGGTCGCCCCCGGCGCCCCCTCCGGTAAGGTGTCGCCGATGCCCGCCGACCTCGGCTCCACGCGTGCGGTCGCCGCCGGGCCGTCGTCGGTCGGGACGGACCTCCTCGACCTGCCGCTCGAACGGCTGCAGGCCCGGGCCCGCCGGATTCGCGACACCGCCCACGGCCGGCGGGTCACCTTCTCGCCCAAGGTGTTCATCCCGTTGACCATGCTGTGCCGCGACCGGTGCGGGTACTGCACCTTCGCCAAGGCCCCCGCCCGTCTCGAAAGCCCCTATCTGGGCCTCGACGAGGTGCTCGCCATCGCCCGATCCGGGGGGGAGGCCGGCTGTCACGAGGCCCTGTTCACCCTGGGCGAGTGCCCCGAGGACCGCTACCCGACGGCGCGCCGGTGGCTCGCCGAGCACGGCTATGCGTCGACCGTCGACTACCTGGTCGCCGCCTGTCGGGCCGTGGTCGAGGAGACCGGGCTGCTCCCCCACGCCAACGCCGGCGCACTGACTCTCGACGACCTGCTCCGGCTCCGCCCGGTGACCGCCAGTCAGGGGATGATGATCGAGTCGGTCAATCCGTCGCTGGCCGCCCACCGCTCGGCCCCCGACAAGACCCCGTCCCGTCGCCTGGCGACCCTCGAGGCGGCGGGTGTGGCCGGGATCCCGTTCACCACCGGCGTCCTCGTCGGGATCGGCGAGTCCCGGGGCGACCGTCTGGCCACCCTCGAGGCCATCGCCGAGAGCCACCGCCGCCACGGCCACGTTCAGGAGGTGATCATCCAGAACTTCCTACCCAAGGCGGGCACCGCCATGCACCGCTCCCCGCCGTGCCCGACCGACGAGTTCCTCTGGACCATCGCCGCCGCCCGCGTGGTGCTCCCCGAGGAGATCCACCTCCAGGCCCCCCCCAACCTCTCGGACGACCTCGCCCCCCTCCTCGACTGCGGCATCGACGACTGGGGTGGCGTCTCCCCGGTCACGGCCGACCACGTGAACCCCGAGCGGGCCTGGCCGGCGCTCGCCAGCCTCCGGGGTGCCACCGAGGCGGCCGGCCACACCTTGGCCCCGCGCCTGACCATCTACCCGCCCTTCGCCCTGGCCCCCGAGCGCTGGCTGGACGATGCCATGCGGTTCGCCGTCCTGGACGCCTCGGACGCCGAAGGGCTGGGCCGGGACCACCCGTGGTGCTCGGGGGGCGGGACCGCCCCGCCCGACCTGCTCGGACCCCTCGGGGCCGGCGTGGCGGACACGGGCGGTCCGGTGGGCGACGTCCTGGCCGGTGTGCTCGGCGGGACGATGGTCGGCGAGGATGAGATCGTCACCCTCTTCGCAGCACGCGGCCCCGAGGTCCGGGCCGTGGCCGAGGTGGCCGACGAGCTCCGGGCCGGCACGGTCGGCGACGAGGTGACCTTCGTCGTCAACCGCAACATCAACTACACCAACGTCTGCACGTTCAAGTGCAAGTTCTGCGCCTTCTCCAAGGGTCCGCTCTCGCTCAACCTACGGGGCCGGCCCTACCTGCTCGAGCTCGGCGACGTGGCCGACCGGGTGCGCCAGGCCGAGGCTCGTGGCGCCACCGAGGTATGCCTGCAGGGCGGCATCCACCCGAACTTCGACGGTGGCTACTACCTCGAGGTGATCAAGGCGGTGCGGGAGGCGTCCGACAGGATCCACATCCACGGGTTCACCGCCCTCGAGGTGACCGAAGGGGCCCGCCGTTCGGAGATGGCGCTGGCCGACTACCTGGTCCTCCTGCGCGACGCCGGGCTGAAGACCCTGCCGGGTACGGCCGCCGAGATTCTCGACGACCCGGTACGCCGGGTGCTCTGTCCCGACAAGATCACCACCGACCAGTGGCTCGAGGCCCATCGCACCGCCCACCAAGTCGGGCTGCGCTCCAACGTGACCATCATGTTCGGCGCCGTGGAGCAGCCCCGATCGTGGGCCCGCCACCTGATCCGCACGCGCGACCTGCAACGGGAGACGGGAGGGTTCACCGAGTTCGTGCCACTGCCCTTCGTGCACATGGCCACTCCCATCTACCTCCAGCGGAAGTCGCGGCGCGGCCCCACCTTCCGCGAGACCCTGCTCATGCACGCCGTCGGCCGCATCGCCTATCACGGCTTCATCGACAACATCCAGACCAGCTGGGTCAAGACGGGGGCCGACGGAGTGCGCCAGCTGCTCCGGGCCGGCGTCAACGACCTCGGCGGAACCCTCATGGACGAGAACATCTCGCGGGCGGCCGGTGCCGCCCACGGCCAGATGATGGAGGCCGAGCAGTTCGCCGCCATCGTGGCCCCGCTAGGGAGGCCGCTGGCCCAGCGGACCACGCTGTACGGCCGGGTCGCCGGCGGGCTCCGGCCTGACGTGCTCGCCACCGCCCGCTGACATGACCTCGGGGGGCAGGCACCCACCGGTCGGGACCGATCCGGCCGGCACCCCGCCCGCCGAGCCCGAGCCGTCCCGGGTGACCGAGATCGAGCGCTGGGTCGACGGGCTCGTGCCGCCCGGCTCGCCCGCCGCCCAGCGCCGGCTGTACCGCTCGATGCTCGAGACGGTGGCCCGCCTGGCCGACGACGGCACCGAGGTCGTCGACCTCAAGGTGGCCGACTCCGCCCTGGCCGAGATGGCCGAGGCCTTCCGGGTGTTCCGGCCCTTCCGTCGCCGGCGCAAGGTGACCATCTTCGGGTCGGCCCGCACCCTCCCCGACCACCCGGCCTACCGCTCGGCCCTGGCCCTGGCCCGATCGGTGTCCGAGGCCGACTGGATGGTGGTCACCGGGGCCGGGCCCGGGATCATGGCGGCGGGGATGGAGGGGGCCGGCCGCGACCGCTCGATCGGCGTCAACATCCGCCTGCCCTTCGAACAGGGGGCGAACACCTTCATCTCCCAGGACCCGAAGCTCGTCGAGATGCGCTACTTCTTCACCCGGAAGCTCATGCTGATCAAGGAGTCCGACGGCTACGTGGTGCTGCCGGGAGGCTTCGGCACCCTCGACGAGGGCTACGAACTCCTCACCTTGTTGCAGACCGGGAAGGCCGAACCGGCGCCCGTGGTGATGCTCGACCTCCCTGGTGGGACCTACTGGAGGTCGTGGAGCGACTTCCTCGACAAGCAGGTCGAGCCCCGGGGGCTGATCTCGCCCGAGGACCGGCACCTGTTCCTGGTCACCGACGACGTGGACGAGGCCACCGCCGAGCTCCTCGGCTTCTACCGCAACTTTCACTCGTGCCGCTGGGTCGGGGACCTGCTGGTCCTGCGCCTGGTACGTCCTCCGGACCGGGCCGAGCTGGCCGCCCTGAACGGCAGCTTCGCCGACATCATCGCCCACGGGAGGATGCGGGTGACCAAGCCCCTGCCCCCCGAGCGGGCCGACCACGACCAACTCCATCTGGCCCGGCTGGCCTTCCGGTTCGACAAGGTCCACTACGGCCGGCTGCGCCAGCTCATCAACGCCCTCAACGCCCTGCCCTGAGCCGGCCCCCGTCGACGGTCAGGGCCCGTCGTCGGGGTCGGTCACCGAGGCGGGTGCCCCGGCCAGCAGCCCGGCGGCCCGCTCCACCGACCGCCGGGCACGCGTGATGCGCTTCTCCTCGGCCAGCACGGCCGGGTCGGGGTCAACCCCCGACCGCACGGACTCGCTGGCCGCCCGGAGCCGCTCGATGGCCACGTCGGCGAGCTCCTCACCGATGGCGGACAGCCGGTCGGCGATGTCGGCCAGATCGGCGACCACCGCGATCAGCGGCCCGCTTTGATCTCGACCTCGACGACGTCGAACGCGCCGTCGGCGAACTGGGCCCGGAGCACCTTCTTGTCGAACTTGCCCACACTGGTCTTGGGTACCTCCTCGACGAACACCCATCGTTCCGGAAGCCACCAGCGACTGACCCGTCCGCTCAGGAACGAGAGCAGGTCGTCGGCCGACGCCTCGGTGCCCGCCTCCAGCACCACCGCCACCAGCGGGCGCTCACTCCACCGCTCGTCGGGGACGGCGATGACAGCGGCCTCGACGACCCCGGGGTGGGCCATCACCTCGTTCTCCAGCTCGACCGAGGAGATCCACTCCCCGCCCGACTTGATCACGTCCTTGGTGCGGTCGCTGATCTGCATGAAGCCACGACCGTCGAGCGAGCCGATGTCACCGGTCCGGAGCCAGCCGTCGTGGAATCGCTCCGGAGACGGGTCGTCGTAGTACGACCCGGTGATCCAGGGGCCGCGCACCTCGAACTCACCCACCGACTCGCCGTCGTTGGGCAGGATCGATCCGTCCTCCCCCACCACCCTGACCTCGACGCCGGGCACGACCCGCCCCGTCTTGGCCCGCCAGTCCATCTCCTCCTCGGGCGGCGTGCCCCGGGGGGGGATGCCCAGGGCGCACAGCGGGCTGGTCTCGGTCATCCCCCAGCCCTGGATCATCTCGATGCCCAGCTCGCTCTGGTACCGCTCCATGAGCTGTCGCGGCACCGCCGCACCGCCGGCCGTGATCATGCGCAGGGACGAGAGGTCCACATCGTGGCTCTGGGTGTAGCGCAACAGATCGCTCCAGATGGTGGGCACGCCGGCCGACATCGTCGGCCGATGACGCTCGATGGTGGCGACCAGGGGCTCGGCCTGGAGGAACTGCTGGGGCATGATCATGTCCGCCCCGGTGAGGAAACAGCCGTAGGGGGTCCCCCAGGCGTTGGCGTGGAACATGGGGACGATGGAGAGCACCCGGTCCGCCTCGTTGATGCCGAGCGAGGAACCCGACGTGATGGCCAGCGTGTGCAGGTAGGTCGACCGGTGGCTGTAGACGACACCCTTCGGGTTGCCGGTCGTGCCCGACGTGTAACACATGGCGGCCGCCTGGCGCTCGTCGAAGGTCGGCCAGTCGTAGCCGACCTCCTCGGCGCCGAGGAGGTCGTCGTAGACCAGCGTCTCCCCGAGAGCATCGGCGTCACCTGCTCCGGCCACCACGATGTGCTTGACCGTGGTGAGCTGGTCCCGGACGCGGGCCAGCAGGGGGACCAGTGAGACATCCACGATGATCACCTGGTCCTGGGCGTGGTTGATCACATAGGCCAGCTGCTCGGGGAACAGGCGCAGGTTGAGGGTGTGGAGGACCGCCCCCATCCCCGGGACGGCCAGATAGGCCTCGAGGTGGGTCTGGTTGTTCCACAGGAAGGTCCCCACCCGGTCGCCATCGCCGACGCCCAACCGGCCGAGGGCCTTGGCCAGCTGCTCGGACCGGGCGGCCACCGCGGTGAAGGACGCCTCGGAGGACTCTCCTCCCGGTCCCACGATGGTGATCACCCGGCTGTCGCCGTAGACCTGTTGGCCGTGGCGGAGAATGCCACTCACCAACAGCGGAGCGTCCTGCATGGTACTGAGCACGATCGGCCCTCCCCTGTCCTGCTCCGGGAATACCGGATGGTCGAGCATACCGACCCCGGTCGGCGGGGTCATCCGCCGGGGGTTGTCATCGCCTCTCGCCGGTGGTGTACTGGGCCGGGCCGGCTCGGCCCAGAGGAACCCGCTCCCGATCACACCCGCGAGCACCGGTCGAGCCACTCTGAGCGACCCGCTCACATCGTACGGCGGTCCGGCCCGGAGGCTTGGGTGATGGGCAAGTGGGTGACGGCCGCCCTGCTCGCCACGGTGGGCGTGGTGGTCAGCATGGTCGTGGTGGTGGCCGTCGTGGCCGGTTCGGCCCCGGCTCGGACCGGCACCGCCCGCACCGACCCTGCCGCCGGATCGGGAGGCGTCGGGCCCCGTGCCGCCATCCCCCCGGGGTGGCTGGTCCTCTACCAGCAGGCCGCCGCCACCTGCCCCGGGTTGGCCTGGTCGGTGCTGGCCGCGTTGGGCACCGTCGAGAGCGGCAGCGGCCAGTCTCACGCCCCCGGGGTGTGGTCGGGGTCCAACTCCGCAGGGGCCGAGGGTCCGATGCAGTTCGAGCCGGCCACCTTCGCCGCCTACGCCACCGTGGGGCCGGCCGGGGCCCGGCCGGCTTCCCCGTACGACCCGGTCGACGCGGTGTACTCCGCGGCTGCGCTGCTGTGTGCCGACGGCGCCGGCTCCGCCGCAACCCTGCGGGCCGCCATCGACGACTACAACCACTCGGGGTCCTACGTGGACACGGTCCTCACCCTGTCGTTGGCCTTCGACGCCGATCCGAACACCTCGGGCACCGTGGTGACCACCCTCAGTTTCGCCGCCGGGCACCTCGGCACCCCGTACGTCTGGGGAGGGACCGGACCGGGTGGCTTCGACTGCTCCGGGCTGGCCCAGGCCGCCTACCGGACGGCGGGAGTCACCCTGCCCCGGGTGGCCCAACAGCAGTTCGACGCCGGCCCGAGCGTCCCGGCGGGGACCGGGGTCGCTCCGGGCGACCTCCTCTTCTTCGGCAGCGGGCCCTCGGCCGTCGACCACGTGGGGCTCTATGTGGGAGCCGGGGAGATGATCGACGCACCCCATACCGGCGCCCTGGTGCGCTTCGACGATGCGCACTGGTCGGCGCTGGTAGGAGCCACCCGGCCCGGCTGAGGACCGGCAGAAGGCGCCAGGACCGGTGCCCCGTTCCGGACGGCCTAACGGGGATCCCGGAGGAGCCACCATCCCCAGGCGGAAGCTCTTCGTGAGCGCGCACGCTCACCGCGGCCCGATCCCGGACGCTGGCCCACACGCGAAAACGCCCGCCCCACAAGTTGACGGGGGTCGGGCGCTCTACTGAACTTGTGCTCCGAAAACGGCCGTATCGAGGAAATGGCAACTCACGGGAGCATCCTTGCTCCTTGCCGTTACAACGCTCCTACTACGAGCCGCTTGCCTTTGTGATCGAGGCCTACCGGGACGGGTCCCGTACAATCCTCTACCATCCGTTCTCAGAATGGGTCACCGTGTCGCCATCGCATAGGCGCCTCCTCCCGGATCCCTCCGGATCCTTCACAATTCACACTATTCGGAAGATCGTGGCCTGAGAAGGGCCGAAGGACCCTCTTTCGCCGAGTCTTCCAGTTCGACCGGACGATGCTCGCCGACCAGGTCTAGGACCTCGTCGAAACCCTGGCAGAAGCACGCCATGAGGACATCGGGGTCGGGCACCGCAGCCGTGTCGATTGTGAAACCGACACAACAGACATCGCAGTAGGTGAAGAGGGTGGCGTTCACCGCCGCGCCGGTCGTCGGCCCGAAGGCATGGTACCCCGACACCGGTGCGCCGCTGAGGTAGATGGGAGTCTTCATGCCCGGTACGTCGCTGGCCAGCAGGTCGATGTGCTTGAGCATGCTCCCGACCACGCTCGAGGGGAGCAAATTCAAGGTGCCGGCGATCGAGTTCGACAGCGGCAGCGCACGCTCGTCCCGGGCCGAACGGCAGCGCCGGCCGGTCATGCGCACCCGCTCGGCCGGGTCGGCCACCCCGACAGGCACTCTGAACCGAGCGAGGGTGATCCGATTGCTCGCCGCCGGGTCGTCCTCCTTGCGGATCGAGATCGGCATGGTGATCCTGAGGTCTCCTACAGGAGCGCCGTGGTGGTCGTGGTAGCGGCGCAGACCGCCGGTGATCGAAGCCACGAACGCATCGTTGAGCGATGCCCCCACCGACACGGCCGCCTGCTTCAGGTCCCCGAAGTCGACGTCCACCATGCTCAGGTGGCGATCGAGCCCTCTTTCGGCCATCAACGGTGAGAGCGTGCGGGGGACCGGCTCCACGAACCGGGCAACCGAACGCGCGGTTGCCAAGGCTTCGACCGCCGAGTCCCACGGACGTCGGGCGGCGCCGATCGCCGTAGGAATGGCAATGGACAGCCCGTGGCGAACGGTTCCCGTGACGCGGAGCGCGGAATAGGTGACCGCTTCTCGAACGAGCGTGATAGTGCCGGGCGTCTTCCCGTCCCACTCCGGCGTCGGAACCTCGTCCCCGGGGTCGGCCTGGTTCGTGGTCTCGAACAGCAACAGGGCCAGCCGAACGCCACCAATCCCATCCGTCAATGAATGATGGACCTTCATGACCAACGCGGCTCGGTCGCCGACCAGGTTCTCGACCAATGTGAACTGCCACAGCGGCCGGGTCGAATCGAAGCCGCTCATAGCCTCGACGCGGGCGAAGTCGAGCACCGTGGCCCGGGTGTGTGGCCGGGGCGAATCCATGCGGCGCAGATGCAGTGACAGATCGAAGTCGGTGTCCACCCAACGGGGCGGCGCCAGTCGGCCCGGCGGCTGCAGCGGGCGCTGCCGGAAGCGCGGAACCAGCCGGGTCGCTCGCTCGAGCCGTGCCGTCATCGCCTCAAAATCGGGACGGGCGTCCAGCCAGGCGATGGCCAGGATCGTGACCCGGAGATTGGGATCGGCCTCGAGATACCACGAGAACGCATCCGTATCTCGCATGAATCGCTCTGATCGTTCGGTCATAGCGGCTCCTCATCGGGAAGGTGCCTTCCGTCCGCATGGTCAGCTCCGACTCGGATCGTCGCGTACGCCGGCCATCACATCTCCACGGCAATCAGGAAATCGATGGAAGGAGCATGGCCGAGGGCGCGATCAACGCTCCGGAACGCGCATTGGTTGGGGTACGCGTCCCGGATTGCCGGGCATGCCCGACGCCTCGAGGCCCGAGCGGTTCAGTCGCTTCTCTCTGACTCATGTAGCGCGTTCTGGCCAACCTTGACCATTTTTTGGGCAAGCTGAGTCGAGGTGCCAACCAGTTGCTCCGTCATATTGAATGCCGAATCGATGATCTTCTTGCGAGGACCGCCGTCAGCCGACAGGTCTGGGAAGACCCCGTTGACGGTGTCGAGGAACTTCCGCACCGCTTCCAGCGCCGAGTTCTCCGCCTCCTGGACCGATTCGATGATGCGATCAGTGCCATCAGCCTTTGACTCCGTAGTGGCCATGACATCCTCCTCTTCTCAGCCCTCGTTCACCACGATTGTGGCTACAGCCATTTGTTGCATGCGGAAAGGCCCCGAACTAGAGGCTTTTGGCACGTTTCGTCCACAACGGACCTGGCCGCTGGCTCGGTAGGACACTCCGGCCGACTGAGAGCAGACCGTCACACCGCCCACACCGTCGGGCGCCATCAGGCGAATCGTGGGCCGGCGAGGTCCCCAGGGGCCCCCGCACCCGGGAAACCGACGTTGGAACCTCCACTCCGCTCGCCGTGGGCGACCTGAGCCGACCCTGGGGCTCCTCTGACGCTGTGCCTAGCGGTCGGCCTCCGGCCCCGAGTGGGGGTGGTTCGTCATTGCGACGGCGGGGCAGATCCCGACGCACGATGACCCTATGGCGTTGCTATCGGGGCGGATCGCCCTCGTCACCGGACCCCATCCCTGAATGACTGGACCGGGCGACTGTGGACGGTGTTGGATCGGAACGGTTCATCGGGGGTCGTCCTCGGATCTCGAGTCGGCACCGGTCAGTCATCCCGCCCGCTCTCTTGTATGAACTTCGGCCCACTGCAAGATGGCGTCAGCTGTCCGTTGATCGAATATGACACCCAGGTGGCCGACCGCCGGAATCTCGAGAAAGGTATGCGATCGTTTCGGTCGCGTGGCGCTCTTCGACACGAGCCTGTCTCTCGCTCCAATGATCACTAGAATCGGTGGACGTCGCCCGGGGATGGCCTCCACGCTTCTGAGATAGCTGCTGTTCGTTCCCATCTCCCTCATGACCGCCAGCGGGCCAAAGCGAGACAGTGAGTGGCCTCGGTGCGGCGTGCCGATCGTCACGAGCGCGTCGATTGGCGCTCCGAGCGCTGCTGCGTGCTCGGCGACGAGGCCTCCCATCGAGTGCCCGACGACCACGATGGTGTCGTGGACACGGTGCAGCCCGTGGATCAGGTTGACCAGGCGTTCGACCGATGTCGCGATTGGGCCAAACACCAGTCGTTCATTGAAGTACTTGGTACGCCAGCCATGCTCACGAGCACTCCGTCGGATCGGAGTCAGCGGCCACTCGTTACCCGGTGCACCGAAGCCTCCCACGAAGACGAGAACGTTACTCATCCTCCAGGTCTCCGAACGGCGAACGTCTGTTGTTCGTTCACCGGATTCGCCCGCCCCGACAACTGCACCACAACATGCCCCATTATTCAGTTTGGTGTCACCGAACTGGTGGACATGCTGACACAGGCACAAATGGCTCGCCATAGTCACTTTTGACGGTTACGACCATCGTCGAGCCAACCAGAAGACGGCTCGAGGGCGTGGTGCACGGCCCGGTATGGCGGCGCCGATGGGCGAAGGAGCAGCCGATTTGGTCCACCCAGCATCGGCGTTGGGCGAACCGTCGGAGTCGGTCGCTCATCCCGTGCCCACGTTTCGCGCTTCCCGAGCGCTACGCCGCATTTGCCGCCTTCTCGAGTTCGGCAAATGCCACTGAAGTCGCCTCGGCGAACTGCCATGGATCTTCCACGATCTTCGGACACACGACAAAGCCGAAGTCGATTCGGTCGAGATAGCTGAGGACCGTGATGTTCAGACCACCCCCGTCAAGCAAGGGCCCGATTGGGTAGCTGGCCTCGAGCCGTGCGCCCGCGATGTAGAGCGGGAGTGGCGCGCCCTGGACGTTGGACACGATCAGGTTGAAGACGGGCGGGTGATACTCAACGAGACGTAGCCGACTGTAGACGCGGACTACAGCGGCAAGCAGACCGGGCGGTATGACGTCCGCCAGGTCGAGGATGAGGTCGTCACCGAGAGCGTGCTGCATTGCCTTTGCGCTGTGAGTGGAATCGTGGATCGTCCGGAGCCGTGCGACCGGGTCATCGAGTTGAGTGGGTAAGGCCGCGCCCATCACGGATGTGGCGTTTCCCCATGCGCCCCCGGAGGCATCGGCTCCATCCTTGACATGTACAGCCACAGGTATCTGGGCGATCAATGGCTTGACGGGCAGCTCGCCTCGAACAAGGAGATAGCGACGCAGGGCACCAGTGCAGATTGCGAGCACCACGTCGTTGACGGTGACTGAAAAAACATCCTTTATGGACTTCACTCCGGAGAGGGAGACCGAGCAGAAGGCGAAGTTTCGAGCGGGGGTGATGGATCGGTTGAGGGATGTGCGGGGTGCCTGAAACGGCAACGTGACCTCCGGCCATTCCGGCGAGGCACGGAGCCGTAGCATCCTTAGCGCGCCGAGGCCGAGGTGACAAGAAGTACGAACTGCCCGTAGGGGTGTACCCGCCAACCTCGGCAGGGCCCGCATGGTCATCTCCCACCCGGAGGGGATTCGCTCGCCCTGGAGCTCGGGGGTGTCAGGGCGTTCGAGAGGCGCCCCAGGTTCGAGGTCATAGAGCACCTCGTACATGCGGGCACCCCTGACTCCATCCGCCACACAGTGGTGCATCTTGGTGAGGAGAGCCACGCGGCCATGCTCGAGGCCTTCGATGAACCAGACTTCCCACAAGGGACGACCCGGCTCGAGCTTGTGGGCCAACAGGTCACCGACCAGCGCACCGAGCTCGCGGGGGCCGCCCGGAGCCGGGACGCAGACAGGACGGATCTGGCGGACGAGATCCGGAGGCTGATCGTCCACCCAAACGGGGCGGTCGAGGCCGAAGGGAACTTCGACCAGGCGGCGCAAGTACGGGCCCAAGAGGCCGGCACGGGCACCAACCAGCGCGCGCAAGCGGTCGATATCGAAGCCGTTCGACGCGGTCGAAGGGTCCAGCACGGCCACGGTGCCCAAGAGCATGTGGGAACTCGGCGTCTCGCCATAGACGAAACTGGCGTCCGCACCACTCATCCGCTTCATCCGACACCTCCCTGGTACTTGGATCGTACGGCGGGGTCGCGTCCGCCACTAGGGCCGTAGGTCCTCGCCATGCCGGCCTCACCCTGAGCCGCCCACCATGCAGCTTTGTCGACGGGGGTCGGTCGACCCGTGGAAAGCGGGCCGATGACATAGACCCGCCAGGTGGGCGATCCGAAACCGACGGACGACTGGCTCGAACAGCAATCGGGAACGCCCCGAGAGGAGGGCAACCGGCAGCCCGGTCCGATACGCGTCCCGCCCACCGGGTGGGGATCGAGCACGTGATCCTCGGCCGGACGCGGCGTGGGCGACCCCGAGAACAGGGAGAACTGCATTCTCCCTGTCTTGATTGTGACCTTCTCCTCTTGAGACTCGGCCAGCTCTGGTCAGGATGGAAAGACAGAACATCAGCAGATTGACAATGGGAGTTTGCGAATGGCTGACGAGCGGATCGCTCTGACGACGGGAGCCAACTCGGGAATCGGTCTTGCCGTTGTGTTGGAACTGGCCCGGAGGGGTCTGCGATCAGTTGGCACCGTTCGCTCTCGTGCCAAAGCCAGGGAAGTCACTGCGTTGGCCCACGAGAGAGGTGTGACGCTCGAGACCGCGATCATGGACGTCACTGACGCCGCTGCCTGCGAGCGGGTGGTCCAGAAATACCGACCGACGGTAATCGTGAACAACGCGGGACTCTCAGTTACCGGTGCGATCGAAGATATCGATGATGTGGAACTCCGTGTCGCCCTCGAGACCATGGTCGTCGGTCCCGTGCGTCTCGCACGTTTGGCACTTCCCTATATGCGACACGACCATGACGGACGCATCGTCAATGTATCTTCCATATACGGGCGCACCACGACTCCGTTGACCGGTTGGTATCAGGCCTGCAAGCACGCTCTCGAGGGGGTCACCGATGCCCTTCGAGCCGAAGTCGCTGCCGATGGCGTGAAGGTCGTGCTCGTCGAGCCGGGCCTGATCCGCACGGGCATCTGGCAGGAGGCCGCAGAGGAGCTGGGTGGCCGCGCCGAATCCAACTTTGCCACTTCCTATCGACGATTGCTGACCATTACCCGGCTAATGGACCCTTTCATGGGTGATCCCTCCAAGGTCGCCCGCACCATCGCCGACGCCATCACATCGCACAATCCGCGGGCGAGGTACCTGGTGGGCTTTGACGCTCAGGCGATCGCCGCACTTCAGTCGGTCGTACCCACCCGAATCCAGGACCGAGTTGTCCGCACCTTCCTCAGTCTTTGACTCGTCGAGCCACAGGGGGGGGCGGTTGGCTTCACTTCTACGTCGAAGTGCGTCGCACCCTGACCGATGCGAGTTTGATGCGGGGCGATCCGCAGCTGTCGAACCGGAGAAACATTCGTCACTGTTCCGGCCGGTACGGTTGACCGGGGTTGGGACCTTCGCCTCTGGTCGGCCCGTCGGAAGGCCCCTACCTTGGACCAAGAGGGTTTGACGGGCGGAAATGGTGGTCTGGAGAAGGTGGTTCCAAGCGACTGCGAGGTGGTTTGATGCTTGGCTCGGCAGCAATTCCAAGGTTGGCGTCCGACGTTTCGATCACGCTCGCGGGGGTCGGTTCGTTCTTGCCGGACCACCGAGTCCCGAATGATGAGATTCTCGAGTACCTGCATCCCGTCCGGCCTGATGGAAGACCTCTTGAACCAGAATGGGTCGTCAGGCATCTCGGCATCAACGAGCGACGCTTGGACTATGACTTCGGCGGGACGCGTAAGCGGAGCCGAGCCGCAGGGGGGATGTTCGATGGTGATCTGGCCCTGCGGGCCAGCAGGAGTGCCCTCATCGATGCTGGACTCGAGGCCGGCGACATCGACCTCCTCGTCCATGTGAGCACGACGCCGGACCTGATTGCCTGCCAGGACCACTTCCGGTTCCTGATGACCGAGCTCGGGTTGCGCAGGGATGCCGACCTGGTCCACCACAACCTCGGGTGCGCTGGGCTGGCCCCTGGATTTCGCTCGATGGCCTGCTCGCTGGTCTCGATGGCTCCAGCCACTGCCCTGGTGGTGGCGAGCAACTGCCCATCGGGCTACTTCGGACCGGAAGTCCACGACTACTACTACAAGCACCAGAGCGGCTTGGGATGGTTGGCACCCCTCATGTTTGCCGACGGAGCCGGTGCGGCGGTTTGGAAGTCGACGCCGTGGGACGAAAGCGAACCTCCGACCGGTTTGTTGGCGGTACGCTACGAGACCAGCCCTGACATCGGCCTCGTTTCGTATCCGGGCGGTGGCTGCCTACATCACACTTCGGTGACCAACGTGGCGGACCATGTCTTCCTGATGGACGGCGCGAAGGTTGCCGAGGTATTCCCGCCGTTGATGACCCGGGATTTCGAGATGCTTCGGGAAGATTGGCCGACCACCGTCAAGCCAGTGACCGGGGGCGATTTCGACGTCGATGCTGTGGCTCGTTGGTATCTACACCAAGCCAACGGTGTCGTGGTCCGCCAGGCGATCGAGATGCTCGGACTACCTCCGGACCGCGTACCGATCAGTGTCGACCACTACGGCAACACCTCGGCGGCGAGCACATTGATCATGCTGGATGAGGACCGCCGAGCTGGCCGCGTCCATGGCGGCGATCTCGTGGTGTTCCTGTGGGTCGGCGCCGGCAACGGCGCCATGAACGGATACGCGGCCGCCGTCCTCTGATCGGCAGTGATTCGGAGTCTGGAGTTGGCAGCCCCTTGGATCACTTCAGGGCGCACAGGCCCGTGCCCCAGTTCCACTGCTCACGTCAGGCAGATAGCCGGTAGGGGTCATTGCTCTCTTTGGGCTCTCTTCCTCGTGTCGCCACTGCCGCCGGCCCAGCTCGTCGTGGCTGCGGGTCTACTCGGTCTTCCCCTCGGCCTCTCAGAGGCGAAGTGGGGGATGGACTCCCAATGGGGTGCTTCAGTCGCTACGACGTCCCCGGATCCGGCCCGGTCGAGGTGGACGACGCGGTCACCATGTCGACCAGCGTTCCGGCGCTCTGGACAGTTTCGTCAACGACTACTCACGGGAGACGGCCGGAAGACCCTGTGCGGGCGCCGACAGCCCTAGCCCTTCTCCCTCCGCCGCCCCGGCGTCGGGGTGCCGGTACACGACCAGGCAGGCGGTGACCGCGGCCGCCGCGACGATCGCCAGGGCGATATAGGGGAACGCGCTGTAGGGGGCGGGCTGCCCGGGCTTGCACAGCTCGGCGAACGGCACGATAAGCGTGAGCGAGCCGACAACGGGGATCGCCACATGGCGGAGCGGTGAAAAGGATGGACGGTGACGGCGCCATACGAAAATCGGGAGTGACAGCGTCGTCAGGAAGTACACGAAGAGGATCACGATCGTCCCCATCGTGGAGCACTCGGCGTACAGGCCGACCGGGTCCATTGATCCCGTGTTCCCGCTCACGAGATGCGATATCCACCAGATCCCGATGATCACCAGGCCTACGCCCCCCATGAACAGGAGAGCGTTCACCGGCGTGTCGGACCGGGGTCGCACCTCAGCCAGTCGCTTGGGAAGGAGCCCGGTTCGACCTCCGTCGTAGAGCATGCGGGCTTGGGAATTTGCTCCGGCCACCAGGGTGGCGAGCACCGACACAATACCGGCGACCCAGGCCAAGACGGCGGCCCCGCCGAGATAGTGATCGGCCACGGTGAGGAACGGAACAGAGGAGCGCCCGATCGAGGAGACGTCGTAGTGGAAGCCGGTGACGGTGGCGTAGGCGAAGAAGACGAACAGGGCGGCCCCGATTGCCACCGAGATGTAGAGGGCTCGCGGCACCGTGCGCCTCGGGTCGCGGCACTCCTCGGCAAGGGCGGGACCGTTCTCCCACCCGATGAACATGTACAGGGCAAGGGGGAAACCGGCCGAAAGGCCCGGCAGGCCGCCCGTGAGGTGCGCCCACGAGAAAGGCGCACCCGACAGGTGGGAACGCCGGTCGACCAGGACGATGACACATACCACCGCCATGATCGCCACCTGCACGAGCACGGCCACGCCAACGGCGCTGGTCGCCAACCTGATGCCGCGCACGGTCAGCCAGATGGCGGCGACGGTCAGAACGAGGGTCAGGGGCCCCCAGGGAGAGTGCCACGGGGTATAGCGGGCCAGGGTCATCGCCACCATTCCGCCCGCCATCGTGAACACGCCGGCCAGGGCGACGACGTATCCCACCGTGACCAGCAGGGCCGTGGCCACGCCGGCTCTCACTCCAAGTCCGGTCGTCACATAGGTGATGAAGCTCCCCGCCGACGGCTCGGCCCGGGTGAACTCGGCCACGGTGAAGGCGAGGAGGATGACGGCCAGGCCGGCAGCGAGGATCGTCAGTGGCGCAGCGACCCCGGCGGTCACTGCGATCACCCCGAAGGCGAAGTAGAAGTCGATCCCCGGCCCGATGTTGGCCACGGTCGAGGCCGTCACGTCGCCCACCCCGAGCTGGCCGGTCCGGAGATGGGCCTGGTCCCGGCTCACCACTCCTCCCCGGTCCGACCGCTTCACCCCACCGCCGCCCGCGGTCCACCCGACGATCCGGCCACGCAGCTGAGCGAAAAGTGCACCTAGGGCGTGGCCGGGGCCGTCGGTGCTCGGGGCGGCGGCGGTTGGCTTGAACCCGACACCTCCGGCGGTTCGCCGGCGCCCTGCTGAAGACGGTCGCGATGCTCCTCGGCGGTGAAGGCACTCGGCTCCGTGGTGCGCAGGAAGTCGGTGAGAACCTCGACGAAGCCGACCGGATCCTCCGACTGGGGGAAGTGGCCCACCCCCGGCATGATCTCCATCTGGCAGTGGGGTGCCACCTCCATCGCCCGATAGGCGTGGGCCACGGGGATGATCCGGTCCTTCTCACCCCACACGATGAGCGTGGGTGTCCGTTCGGCCAGGTAGAGCCGGTCGAGGGCGCTGACCGACTGTCCACCCGGGTCGATCACCGACCGCATCGTGCGGACGAAGGCCTGTCGGCCCTCGCTGTCGGTGAGTGAACGGTACGAGCGCCATACCTCCATGGCGGGCACGCTCCTCAGGCCAACCCGGTCGGCCAGACGGGCGACCGAGTCACCCCAGCGCCGGGCGAAACTCGGGAACAGGACGGGCAGCACATATTCGGCGGCGGGCAGAGTGACCAGTCGGAGGATCGAATTCACCTCGCGCCCGAGCCCACCCGCGTCCACCAGCACCAGCCGCTCGCAACGATCCGGGAACTGGTAGGCGAACTGCATGGCAACGCCACCCCCGAAGGACTGGCCCACCACAGTGGCCCGCTCGATGCCCAGTATCACGAGGAGGTCGCGCATCCAGTTGGCGAAATTGCCCAACGAATAGTCTCCGGCCGGCTTGGCCGAGTGGCCATGGCCGACGAAGTCGGGGGCGATCACCGTGTAATTCGCCTGGAGGAGCTCCATGGCCGGAATCCACGTCCGAGAACTGCCGGCGATCCCGTGGAGCAGCAGCAGCACCGGCCCCTGCCCCCCGAGCCGGTATCCGATCTTGTGCCCATGGATCGTCTCGTACCGGACCGGGAAGGTCTCTTCCGTCGGTCGGGCCATCTCCGGCTTCCTCGCGACCTCGCCCACCGGGGCGATCAGCGCCCGGCCGCAGTCTTGTGAACCGCCGCCTTCTTGGCGGTGGCCTTCCGCTTGGCCGGGGCCCGCTTGGCCGGGGCCCGCTTGGCCGGGGCCCGCTTGGCCGGGGCCTTCTTCACCGGGGCTCTCTTGGCCACCGCCTTCTTCGCCGCGGCCACGCGCTTGGTGGCCTTCTTGGTAGTGGCCCGGCCCACCTCGGCGGCTCGGTCCGTCTGCTCGTTGATGGTCTTGACCACGTCGTTCACCATCCTGCGCTGGCCTTTGATGACCCGCTCGGCGAAATCGAAGACCTCGTCGACCATCCGCTCGACATCCTTGGAGATCGGAGGGACGTACCGCTCGGTGCCTTTGCTGATGCCCTGGGCCAGCTCACGACTCGCCTCCAGAATCTCATCCTGGGCCCGCTCGATGAGTTGCTCGACGTGCTTGCGCACATCCCTCGGTTCAGCCATGTCCTGCACCTTTCGCTCGTCGACATCCCCTCGTCCATCATGGTGGACCATTCCAGTGGTCATTGCGAGGGTAGAAAGTCCCTTCTTGGCGTTCCGACCCGAGCGGGCAGGCGTGCGGGGGGCGGTGGGCTCCCTGCGTGCGGCCCTCACCGTCGGGGAACGTGGATCGCCAGAATGCCAGGCGGCCATCGCGGTTCTGTCCTCGCCCCGGGCACAGGGCCCACTTCCGTCGCTAGGTCGGGCGGGGCTGACGGCATGAAAGGACCGGGCATGGACACCGCGGAGACCTGGGCATACATCCACTCCGAACGGGCCCAACTGGCCGACACCTGGGCCGGGCTGACCTCCGACCAATGGGCCACTCCCTCGTGGTGCGAAGCCTGGTCCGTCCAGGACGCCGCCGGCCACGTGCTGGCCGCAGCCGAACAGACGCCCTGGAACTTCTACAAGGAGATGATCTCCGCCGGTTTTCAGGTTCAACGTCTTCGCCGACCGGGCGGCCAGACGCCTCGCGGCCATCGGCCCCGACGAGCTGGTTCGTCGCCTCCGGGCCCGTACCTCATCACCAATCATCCGCCCGCTCCGGTGATGGCCATGCTCGGGGAGATCGTCGCTCACGGTGAGGACATCCGTCGGCCGCTGGGCATCAAGCACGAAATGCCGGAGGAGGCCCTGGTGGCGGTGGCCGACAACTGGAAGAAGTCCAATCTGCTCATCGGGGCCAAGAGACGGATCGCCGGGCTGCGGCTCTGCGCCACCGACAGCGACTGGACCCATGGCGACGGCCCCGAGGTCTCGGGCCCCATGGTGGCGCTGGTTCTGTCCATGAGCAGGCGCAGAGGTACCCATGCCGACCTCACCGGTGACGGTGTCGCCGTCCTGGCGAGCCGGCCCTGAACCGGGCCGGTGCGCGGAGCCGAGCGGCTATGAGTGTTTCCCCCCGGGGACCCGGGCCACCGCGCCGATGGCCGGTGCCAGGGTCAGCCACAGCCCGATGGTGACCACCATCGATGACAGATAGCCGAATGGGTGGATACCGACGTCCTGATAGACGATCCCCGCGAAGACCATCAGCACCCAGGCGCAGACGAAGAACATCGGTCCCGCGGCCAGAATCTTGAAGAAGTCACCCAATGGACTCACCTCCTGCCCGCATCGTAGAGAACGAGGAACCTCACCCACCAGGGCCGTAAGTCACCAGCCGGCGGGTGGGCGTTGCCGTGCGGCCCCAGGGTCCACAGCTGGCTCCAGGGTCGGGCGCAGGCCACTCCCCGGCGAACTCCCTAGCCTCAGGTCTGGAGGCAAGCACACTCCCGACCTGCTTGGAACGCCATGATCTGGATCATCATGCTGCCGCTCATGTCAGTGGCCGCCGCCTTTGCCGTCATCCCCATCTTCACCGACTTCTGACCTGGCGACCGACCGTCCCGGATCTCATCGCCCGGCTGTCCGTTCGCCGCCGGTGGGCGTCGTCGTGCCGGCCCCCACCGGTGGGCAGCATCGGAAGGTGACCGCTGGCATCCGGTGGCCCGCGGATCACTGTTCAGCTGAAGTCCAAGGGGAATCAACCGGGGCAGGGTCCGAGCCCGGCATGGGTAGGCTGGGCCTTCGTCATCGAAGGAGCCGAGTGGATTTCGCCTTCTCCCCCAACGTCGAAGAACTGCGCGGCCGGCTGCTCGAATTCATGGACAGCCACGTCTACCCGGCGGAGGCGACCTACGCCGAACAGGTGGCGGCGGCCGGCAGTCCCTATGCCCACCCTCCCGTCATCGAGGAATTGAAGTCGGAAGCCCGCAACCGGGGCCTGTGGAACCTCTTCCTGCCCAACGAACAGTGGGGGGCGGGGTTGACCAACCTGGAGTACGCCCCGTTGGCCGAGATCAGTGGACGCAGCCCGGCCATCGCCCCCGAGACACTCAACTGCTCCGCCCCCGACACCGGCAACATGGAGCTGCTGGCCGAGTTCGGTACCCCGATGCAGCAGGACCGATGGCTTGTTCCCCTTCTCGCCGGTGAGATCCGTTCCTGCTTCGGGATGACCGAGCCCGACGTGGCCAGTTCCGACGCGACCAACATCCACACGCGCATCGAGCGTGACGGCAACCACTACGTCGTCAACGGGCGGAAGTGGTGGACGACCGGCGCCATGAGCAACCGCTGCAGGGTCTGCATCGTGATGGGCGTCACCGATCCCGACCGAGATCCGTACCACCGCCAGAGCATGATCCTGGTCCCCCTCGACACCCCCGGGGTCACCATCCTCCGACCGTTGTCGGTCTTCGGATACGAGGAGGGCGGGGGCGATGCGGAGCTCCTGTTCGAGAACGTGCGGGTCCCGACCGCCAACCTGCTCGGCGAGGAGGGCAGCGGCTTCTCACTTGCCCAGGCCCGGCTGGGACCGGGCCGCATCCACCACTGCATGCGTGCCATCGGTATGGCCGAACGGGCATTCGACCTCATGTGCGGACGGGCCCAGGCGCGGGAGGCATTCGGCAAGCGGCTGGCCGAACAAGGCGTCATCGGTGACATGATCGCCGAGTCACGCATCGAGATCGAACAGGCAAGACTGCTCGTCCTCAAGACCGCTTGGCTGATGGACACCGTAGGCAACAAGGGGGCCCGTATCGAGATCTCCGCCATCAAGGTGCTCGCCCCCCGAGTGGCCTGCGGGGTCATCGATCGGGCCATCCAGGTGCATGGCGGTGCCGGAGTCAGCCAGGACTTTCCCCTGGCCCGGATGTTCTCTGCCGCCCGTACCCTGCGCATTGCCGACGGTCCCGACGAGGTGCACAAGATGACCATCGCCCGGCGCGAGCTCCACCGCTTCGAGGGTGACCGGTCCTCTTGAAGGTTGCCTCTGCGGGATGGTCGTCCACGGCCGTTTCGACACCAACGTCGTCGATGGGACGTCGTCGGTGGGCAGCCCCGTTGCTGTCCGGCGACACCGACGCCACCAGGCGTTCGGGACCACTCTGTGAAAGGGTAGACATGAGCCGTCGGTTGTGGACCGACGAATGACCCTTCACGAGTTCGGGAAAGCGGAGATGACACCACTACAGAGTGCACCGGTCCTCGGTCCCATTGCGCGATACGAACAGGAGGTCGCCCAACGGATCGACGACTTCAACAATCCGCGCCAGGAGTGGCGACGGCTCTTCTCCGAGCTGCTGGGTACGTTCCTCCTGGTCATGGTGGCCGCCGGCGGAGGAATGATGGGCCATGCCTTTCCCGGTGTGATCAGCCGCAGCGCTGCGGTGGTGGCACCGGGCCTCATGGTCATGGCCATCATCTTGTTCATGGGCAAGGTCTCCGGCGCCCATCTCAACCCAGTGGTGAGCATCGCGTTCGCCCTCCGCCGGGACTTCCCGTGGGACCGGGTGCCGGGCTACATCGTCGTCCAATTGGCCGGGGCGACCTTGGCCGCCCTCTTCCTCCGCGCCGTGGTCAACGTGTCGGCGGTCTACGGTTCCAACTATCCGGCACACGGTTACTCGGACATGGCGGCATTCTGGATGGAGTTCATCCTCACGATGGGCCTGGTCAGCGTGATCCTGGGCACCGCCTCCGGAGCGCAGAACATCGGTCTCTTCGGTGCCCTTGGGGTCGGGGGCTACATCGCCCTGGCTGGGCTCTGGGGCAGCCCCATTTCGGGAGCGTCGATGAACCCGGCCCGCACCTTTGGTCCCGACCTCGTGTCCACCACCTTCAACGGTTACTGGGTCTACATCGGGGGGCCCGTCGCGGGTGCCGTGGTGGCCGTCGCCATCGCGTTCGTCCTTCGAGGACGGGGTGGTGGCAGATCCGGGTCGGGTGCGGCGCAAGGGGGGTTGTTCACCGACGTCTACGAGGAAGGGAAGTCCTGAGATCGTACGAATCCGACACCTGGGCACCTGGGTTCGGCGATCGCCCTTCCCCGATCGCCTGTGGCCTTTCCGGCCCGCCCGGTCAGACCGGCCAGTCCTCGGTGCCATCCACGGAGCAAGGAGTGGCTCGCTGTAGCCTCGGCCGCGTGCCAACTGCCAGCTGTCCACCCAGCTCCGCGTGATGGGCGTGGGCACCGACGTGCTCGCCGCGTGACAGGACCGATGGACTCGGAGTCGGATTCGGTCACGACAGACTCTGCCGCGATCGACAACGACCGTTACCTGATCGGAAACAGAGGATTCCGGCCGGGAGATGATCGAAGCCGCGTCGATGCCTACCAGCGCCGTTGGCGGATGCCACTCGACGTTCTCGCCTTGTTGACCATGTGGTTGATCGTCGTCCCCCCCGGCGTGATCACCTCGAACCACGCGCTGTACCTGGCGTTGCTGGGCCTGCGCTTCGGCCTTTCGGCCACCTATGCCGTCGACATCGCTGTCCGTACCAGTTTGGCCCCGGACCATTGGTACTACCTGCGCCACAATCTCGTCTCCGTGGCCACGGTCGTGATCCCGTTCCTGAGGGTGGTGTTCAGTCTCCAACTACTCCGTACCGTCTTCCAGCGTGGCAACTTCGGACGCTTCATGTTGGCCGCCGGACTTCTGTTCCTGAACCTCACGACCGTCGTCTACTTCTACGAGCACCGTGCCCCCCACGGGAACATCAAGACACTGGGCAACGCGCTTTGGTGGGCGGTGGTCACTCTCACGACAGTGGGCTACGGCGACTACTACCCGGTAACGTGGCAGGGCCGGGTGGCGGCCGCGCTCTTGATGTTCGTGGGATTCGCCGTCCTGGCCACCGTCACCGCCCAGATCTCCTCGTCCTTCATCGACCAGGCGGCCCGTTCCCGAGCGCGGCAGTCCGCCTCCCGGGTTCCGCCTCCTACCTCGGAGGAGCTCACGTTGCAGTCGATCGCGGACCGGCTGTCCGGCATCGAGGCGGAGCTGACACGACAGCCGCCACCGGCATAGCGCAATCGCAGCCATCTCGCCTGGCTCCGGGCCGTGCCCCCTCCCCTGATCGGACCTGGAGATCGTCCGTGGGGCGGTGGACGGGGTCACCGATGTCCCGGCTGCGCCCGGCCCTCCGGTGGCGATGGAGCGTCGGCCGGAGGAGTTGTACGGTCCGGATATGTCCATTTGGATCCCGATGCCCTCCTACGAGGACTGGAGCGAGACCTGCGACACGCTCCACGCTCACACCCAGGTGCTGGGCAAGCTGGCGGTGGCCCTTGCTCCGCCCGAGCCACAGCTGCAGCATGCCGCCCTGCGGCTGACAGCCCGAGGGTGGGAGACGACACCGCTCCCCGCGCCCGACGGTTCGGGAACGGTGGCGGTCTGTCTCGACCTGCGAGCCCATGAGGCCGTCATCGAGGCCAGCAAGGGCGGCGTTCGGCGCATCGCCCTGATGCCCGATCGTTCGGTAGGCATCGTGACCGGCGAGGTACTGGATGCCATCGCCTCCCTCGTGGGGCCGGTGCACATCGACACGAGACCGCAGGAAGTCCCGTGGAGCGTGCCGCTCGACCAGGATGACGAGCATGCCCGGTACGACCCCGATCGGGTCACCTCCTACTTCGACGCCGCCACCCACGCCGCCCTGGTCCTCGCCGCGTTCCGTGCTCCATATCGCGGACGCTCGACGCCGGTCAACGCCTGGTGGGGATCATTCGACCTGGCGGTGAATCTGTTCTCCGGCCTGCCCGCGGCTCCGCCCTCGGACGACTTCATCATGCGCAATGCGATGGACGCCCAGGAGGTGGCCGTGGGCTGGTGGCCCGGTGATCCCAGGTCGGGCCGTGCCGCGTTCTACGCCTACGCCTACCCCGCGCCGGACGGGTTCGGCGCGGCGGAGCTCTCGTCGCCGGCCTCCCGTTGGGATGCTGCGCTCGGGGAGTACGTCCTCGACTGGAACGACATCTGCACGAGCCCGGACCCGCTCGCCGCCGGGCTCGAGTTTGCCCATGCTGCGTTCCACCATGCGTGCGCGGTGTGCGAGTGGGACCCGGCGTTGCCGGCCAGCGCCGAGGGGACACCGCCACCCGTCACCTGAGCCACGCTCGTGGCGCATCAGTGACGGACCGCCCTGCCTCCGGGGGGTCAGGGGGTGCCGCCCCTCGCCGTCAGCCGGTCGATGACGTAGTCGACGACCTCGGTGGTGGACGCCTCCCCTCCGATGTCGAAGGTCCGGACCCCGGCGGCGGCGGCACCGAGGGTGGCCCTGCGGATGGCCGGGGCGGCTCCGGCGCAGCCGTCGTCCCCCCGGAGGGCGGCATGGTCGAGCACGGCCGCGACGGCCAACAGCATGGCCATCGGGTTGGCGATGTTCTTCCCGGCCAGGGAGGGTGCCGTCCCGTGTGGTGCCTCCGCCATGGCCACCTTCGGACGCAGCTCGTCGTCCAGGCTCAACACGACCGATTCCGCCCCGGCGATCGACCCGAACATCGCCAGGACCAGGTCGGAGAGGCAGTCACCGTCCCGGTTCAGCGCGGGGATGACCAACGGGTGATCGGCGGACCCGTTGAGGAGGCCGGCATAGGCGGCATCGATGAGGGCCGGGCGGTATTCGACGTCAGGGTGGCGGCCGGCAGCACGGTCCATCTCCTCTTTGAGCATTCCCTCGTAGACCGGTGACACCGTCCACTTCGGGCCGCCGTAGACGCACCCATTCGCGCTTGCCGCCGTCCGGAAGGCGTACTCGGCCACCGCCCGACAGGTACCACGGTTGATGCGCTCTGTCCGCCATGCCTGCTCGGCCACCACCCCGGCCGGGCCCGATCGCCCTTCGTCGGCACCGTAGGCGTCGCCAACCGCCATGCGCACGACCGAGATGGGGTGGACCGCCGGTGTCAATGGGGCCACGCCCGGAATTCGGCGACCGGTCCGCACGATGACCGAGCCGTCGAGCTCTTCACGCAGGATCCGGTTGGGCGAGCCGACGTCCCCGATCGCCGTAGGAGTGATGGTGGCGGCCTTCAATCCCAGTCCCAGGTCCCGCATGGCCGCCGCCGCCCGGCGCACGACCGCGTTGTCCGTCCTTCGACGGTTGTCCAACGAGAGGTCGAACCGGTGGAGCACGATGGGGAACCCGAGCACCTCGGGGTCGAGGACTCGCAAGGACTGCTCCAACAATTCCTGACCGGTCTCGTCTCCTTCGCAGACCACCACCTCGGTGCGACCAGCCATGACAGTCATCGGCCTCCCTGTGCCCGGTCAGCCTACGCGGGGGTGCCTCTCCCCTCCCCTGGCGGCGCACCGTCGCCACCGGGCGGACGCCTAGGTGGAGACGATCGACAGTGTGGCGAAGTCGGTGACGATGGCCCCGTCCTCGGCCATGTTGCTGATCCGGAACCCGGCGGCGCCGCCCTGGCCCAACCCGAACACGTCGGGTCCGACGTACTGCATGACGATGATACCGGCACCGGAGACACACAGGCAGGCCTGGGCATTGAGATCGGGCGGCGGGTTGCAGGGCATGACCGTCCCACCGGCCATGGTCACGTTGGCGGGGTCATTGGTCAGGCTGAACCCCTGGCCCGAGTCCCCGCTCCCCAGATGGAACAGCAGCCACCACATCTGGTCACGGGCCGGGTCGGGGGCCGCGCCCGGTGCCCCGACGGCCGGCACTACCGTGCTCACCTGGATGGTGGCGACCAGATGGACCACCGGCCCGACCGGGCACCCTGGACCGGGCATCACGCTCAGGTAGTAGTAGTCGTTCGGCGGGACCAGCCCGGTCAACGGAGACCCATGGTCGTAGTCACGTGGTTGCTGCGACGTGGATTGGCACACATTGGGAGCCGGAGCTGCCGAAGATCGGGACGTGGCGACGACGCCGATGGTGGGGATGGCCGACACGATCACGACGGCAAGGAGGATCAGACGTTTCATGTTGCTCCAATCGAGGGCGAGCCAGCAGTTGCGGGCCCGGCAGCAGCTGAGGACGTGGCGAGAACCCGTCGGGGACCATCTTTCGGTCCGAGTGCGACCAACCTCCGCACGCCACCTCGGTGGCCCGGCCGCATGTCGATCCGGCGGTCCGGAATGGCGAATCTCGTCAAATGTGACGACCGGCGACTGTTTCGAACTCGACCAACGAGCAGCGTTCGACGGAGATCCATCTGCGGCCCGGCATTCGTCGCCGTGGCGTCGACGTGCTAAGAGTCTGGGTCTGGGACGTCGCTGTTCCGAAGCCCTCGGAACAGCTCGTTTCTACTGAGCCTCCGTCTCCCGATGACCGTGCACCTCGACCTCCCTCTGACGTCTGTTTCCCCGCCCGTCGGGGCCGGGCCGCACCCGACCACGGGGGCAGCGGGCGGTCCATCCCGGTTGTCATCGACGCCGGCCCGAGCCCGGGACTGAGGAGATCTGCCGTGCCACGACTGCGTCAAGTGCCCAAGTCAGAGGTGACGTCGCCCATCGTCGCCTCGATGTACGACTTCCTCTTCGAAGGACGTGACCCGGTCTCCGAGCCCGGAACCTGGACTGGTTCACCAGGTGACTGGTGGACCGTCTTCGCGCTGGTGCCCGAGGTGCTCGAACACGCCGTCCAGGGCTTCGGGCTGTACCAGAGTCCGAATCGGAAGCTGGACCCGGTCTTGCGGGAACTGGGCCAGATCCGAGCCGGTTGGGCGACGGGGAGCCAGTTCGTCTTCTCCCAGCACTGCAAGTCCTTGCGCGACCTCGGCGTCGAGGAGGGCAAGATCCAGTCGATTCCATTCTGGTCCGTCGCAACCTGCTACGACGAGACGGAGCGTCTGGTTCTTGGCTACACCGACTGCCTCGTCTACGGCCACGGTCGAGTCCCCGACGAACTGTTCGATGCGCTACGGGACCGCATCGGTGACGAAGAGATGCTCGAGTTGACCTACATCACATCCCTGTACTTTCAACACGCAGTCATGTCCCGAGCCTTGCGCACCGAATTCGACGATCGTGCCGACCCCGTCGTCGAGGTGACCGGCCCCGCCGGAGCCTCGGCACTACACCCGGGTCCACCGTCATGAACCAGGGGGCTGACTGAGCCCGCGGTCGTCCTCCTCCGTCAGGTGATCGACCTCCTCCAGGAGCTCGACGCCCTCCAACTCGGCCCCCGGGAACGCCGGGCCGCCCGGGCGCTGCCAGAAGTGCTCCAGGTCGTGGCGGGATCGCCACCGCGCGATGGCGACCATATGGTCATCGGGTTGCGAGGGACGACACAGCGTGCTCCCCATCGCCGCCTGGTGCCGGCCCGGATGCGGAGCGTCCCATCGTGCCACCACTGGGCGAACTCGGCATGACGGTGGACGTCCACCCGCCAGCGGTAGACCACCCGGATCACACCGGGTCCCCACGCCCCGGCCGGACGCCGACCATCCTCAGCGGATGGCCAGCTGACCGGGGACGATCGGCGCCGGGAGCGCGGTGGTCCCCATCAGGAACCGGTCGATGGCGGCGGCGGCCGACCGGCCCTCGGCGATCGCCCACACGATGAGGCTCTGGCCGCGGGTCATGTCACCGCATACGAAGACTCCCTCGATATTGGTCGACCACGAGCCGTCGGCGACGACGGACCCACGGGCGTCGAGCTCGAGGCCGAGCTCGGACACCACGCCCTGGCGCTCGGCACCGAGGAATCCCATGGCCAGCAGGACCAGCTCGCAGGGAAGCTCGAACTCAGAACCCTCCACCGGTACGAACTCGGGACGTCCACCGTCGCCGTAGACCATCTCGACCTCCTGACCCCGCAGGGCCCGCACATGGCCCGAGTCGTCGCCCAGGAACTCGGTGGTGGTCACCGCGAAGATCCGCTCGCCGCCCTCCTCGAGCGCCGCCGAGGTGCGCAGGATGATCGGCCACATCGGCCACGGGTTGTCGCCGCTCCGCTCGGCGGGGGGCTCGGGCAGGATCTCGAGCTGGTGCACGCTGAGGGCACGCTGCCGATGGACGGTGCCCAGGCAGTCGGCCCCGGTGTCCCCGCCCCCGATGATCACCACGTGCTTCCCCTCGGCGGAGATGGGTGAGCGGGCCAGGGCGCCCTCCCGCACCAGATTGGAGGGCTTCAGATAGTCCATGGCCCGGTGGATCCCGGACAGCTCCCGACCGGGCACCGGCAGGTCACGGGGCAGGGTGGCCCCCCCGGCCATCAGCACGGCGTCGAACTCGTCCACCAGGTCCCGGGAGGCCACCACGACGACCTCCGGCGCCATGGCCGCCTGCGTCTCGGGCGCGCACTCCCCCACGCTAACCCCGCAGCGGAATTCGACCCCCTCCAGCTTCAGCTGGTCGAGGCGACGGTCGAGCACGGCCTTCTCCATCTTGAACTCGGGGATTCCGTAGCGCAGGAGACCGCCCGGACGTTCGGCCCGCTCGAACACCACCACCCCGTGGCCGGCCCGGGCCAGCTGCTGGGCGGCGGCCAACCCGGCCGGTCCCGATCCCACCACCGCCACCCGCTTGCCGCTCGACACGGCCGGTGGGATGGCGTCCACCCAGCCCTCGGCCCAGGCCCGCTCGATGATCTCGTACTCGATGCGCTCGATCGTGACGGGGTCGTCGTTGATCCCGAGGACGCAAGAGCCCTCGCACGGGGCGGGACACAGTCGCCCGGTGAACTCGGGGAAGTTGTTGGTGGCGTGCAGGCGCTCGATGGCCGCCGACCAGTCGTCCCGGTAGACCAGGTCGTTCCACTCGGGGATGAGGTTGCCGAGTGGACAGCCCTCGTGGCAGAAGGGGATCCCGCAGTCCATGCAGCGTGCGCCCTGCTGGCGCGCCGCCTCGGCCGGGTACGGCTCGTAGAACTCCTTCCAGTCGCGCAGGCGCACCGGCACCGGCCGGCGGGCCGGGAGGGAGCGACGGTACTTGAGGAAGCCCGTGATGTCACCCATGCGCCGCCTCCATGATGGCCTCCTCCACCGAGCGCCCCTCGGCCACGGCCCGCTCGGTCGCCTCCAGCACCCGCCGGTAGTCCTGGGGCATCACCGTCACGAACTGCTCGGAGCTGCTGATCCAATCGGAGAGGATGCGGTCGGCCACCGCGGAGCCGGTCTCGTCGCGGTGCATGGTGATGCGGTCTTTGAGCCATACACGGTCGTCGGCCGACAGGGGCTCGAGATCGACGTCGACGTGGTTGTACAGCCCGGCCAGGAGCCCGTGCGGGTCGTAGACGAAGGCCATACCCCCCGACATCCCGGCGGCGAAATTGCGGCCGCACGGGCCGAGCACCACCACCCGGCCCCCGGTCATGTATTCGCAGCCGTGGTCGCCCACCCCCTCGACGACCGCCACGGCTCCCGAATTGCGCACGCAGAACCGTTCACCCACCTGGCCGCGGAGGAACACCTCCCCACCAGTGGCGCCGTAGAGGATCACATTGCCGGCCACGATGTTGTCCTCGGCGTCAAAGCTCGACCCTTCCGGGGGACGGACCACGATCCGGCCGCCCGACAGGCCCTTGCCCAGGTAGTCGTTGGCGTCACCGAACAGGCGCATGGTGACCCCCTTCGGGACGAAGGCGCCGAAGCTCTGCCCCGCCGACCCGCGGAAGGTGAGGTCGATGGTCCCCTCGGGCAGACCCGCCCCTCCATGGCGTCGGGTGATCTCATAGCCGAGCAACGTGCCGACCGTGCGGTTCACGTTGGTGATGACCAGGTCCGCCACCACCCGGGTACCGCACTCGATGGCCGGGCGGCACTGGTCGAGGAAGGCGTGGTCGAGGGCGCGATCGAGGCCATGGTCCTGCTCGTTGACGCAGTACCTCACGGCGCCCTCGGGCAGTTCGGGTGGCACGAGGATGGGTGTCAGGTCGAGGCCGTCGGCCTTCCAGTGGTCGATGGCAGGTGCCGTGTCGAGCAGGTCCACGCGGCCGATGGCTTCCTCGAGGGAGTGAAGCCCGAGGGCGGCGAGGTGCTCGCGAACTTCCTCGGCGATGTACTCGAAGAAGGTCTCGACGAACTCCGGCCTGCCCGAGAAGCGGGCCCGGAGCTCGGGCTTCTGGGTGGCGATCCCGACCGGGCAGGTGTCGAGGTGACAGACCCGCATCATGATGCAACCGGAGACGACCAGGGGGGCTGTGGCGAAGCCGTACTCTTCGGCCCCGAGCAGGGCGGCGATCACCACATCGCGGCCGGTCTTCATCTGACCGTCGACCTGCACCACGATGCGGTCCCGCAGGTCGTTGGCCAGTAGCGTCTGCTGGGTCTCGGCCAGGCCCAGCTCCCAGGGGATCCCGGCGTGCTTCTGCGAGGTGAGGGGGGTCGCCCCGGTGCCGCCGTCATGCCCCGAGATGAGCACCACGTCGGAGTGGGCCTTGGCCACCCCGGCGGCCACCGTGCCCACCCCGACCTCGGCCACCAGCTTCACGTGCACCCGGGCCTTCGGGTTGGCCGACTTGAGATCGTGGATGAGCTGGGCGATGTCCTCGATGGAATAGATGTCGTGGTGGGGAGGGGGCGAGATGAGGCCGACCCCGGGCGTCGAGTACCTGGTCTTGGCGATCTCTGGTGTGATCTTGTACCCGGCGAGCTGGCCGCCCTCGCCGGGCTTGGCCCCCTGGGCGATCTTGATCTGGAGGTCGTCGGCGTTGACCAGGTACTCGGACGTCACCCCGAACCGGCCCGAGGCGACCTGTTTGATGGCGCTCCGGCGCAGGTCACCGTTGGGGTCGGGGGTGTACCGTTCGGGGTCTTCCCCGCCCTCACCCGTATTGGATCGGCCCCCCAGCCGGTTCATGGCCACGGCCAGGGTCTCGTGGGCCTCGGCCGAGATGGACCCGTAGGACATGGCTCCCGTCGAGAACCGGGCCACGATGGCCGAGGCCGGCTCCACCTCCTCGACGGACACCGGAGGGAGGGCCCCGGTCCGCAGCTGCATGAGCCCGCGCAGGGTGGCGAGCTCCCCGGACAGGTCGTCGACCGTCTTGGTGTACTCCTTGAACACCTCGTAGCGCTTGGCCCGGGTGGCGTGCTGCAGCTTGAAGACGGTCCGGGGGTTGAACAGGTGGATCTCCCCCTCCCGTCGCCACTGGTACTCGCCGCCGACCTCACGTTCCCGATGGGCCAGCTCGGTCGGGCGGTCCAGGTGGGACAGACGGTGCCGCCTGGCCACCTCCTCGGCCAGGACGTCGAGGCCCACCCCACCGATTCGCGACACGGTTCCGGTGAAGTACTCGTCGATCACCTCGGGAGCCAGACCGACCGCCTCGAAGACCTGGGCGCCCGTGTAGGACGCCACTGTCGAGATGCCCATCTTGGACATCACCTTGATGATCCCCTTGGAGGCGCCCTTGATGTAGTTCCGCTGCGCCTGTCGCGGCGTCACCCCGGTGAGATAGCCCGAGGCGATCATGTCGTCGATGGTCTCGAAGGCGAGGTATGGATTGATGGCGGCTGCGCCATAGCCCTTGAGGAGAGCCATGTGATGGACCTCACGGGCGTCACCGGACTCGACAACGAGGCCGACCCTCGTCCGGGTCTTGTGCCGCACCAGGTGGTGATGGACGGCCGACACCAGCAGCAGCGAGGGGATCGGGGCCAGTTCCGGCGTCGAGTTCCGGTCGGACAGCACGATGACATCGGCACCGTCGGCGATGGCTGCACTGACCCGGGCCCGGACCTCCTCGATCCCGGCTCGCAGCGCATCGCCTCCGCCGGCCGCCTCGAACAGCCCGTCGATGGCGAAGGCCCGGAACCCGGGCGTGCTCCCGTCCTCGTTGACGTAGAGCAGCTTGGCCAGGTCGTCGTTGTCGATGACCGGCATGGGCAGGACGATCTGGCGGCACGACTCAGCGGTGGGCTCGAGCACGTTGGCTTCGGGGCCGAGCGTCGAGAGGAGCGAGGTGACCAGCTCCTCGCGGATGGCGTCGAGCGGGGGGTTGGTGACCTGGGCGAACAGCTGGGTGAAGTAGTCGTACAGCAGGCGTGGTCGATCGGAGAGCACGGCGACGGGCGTATCGGTGCCCATCGACCCGACGGGGTCGGCGCCGGTGCGGGCCAGCGGCCCGAGGATGAGCCGGAGCTCTTCGTCGGTGTAGCCGAACAGCCGCTGCCGGCCGACGACCGAGGCGTGCTGGGGGGTGAGCATGGTCCGGGGGGGGAGGTCCTCGAGCTCGATCTGTCCGGCGTCCAGCCACTCGGCGTACGGCTGCTCGGCGGCGAGGGCGTCCTTGATCTCGTCATCGTCGACGATGCGGCCGGCCGCCGTGTCGACCAGGAACATGCGGCCGGGCTGCAGGCGACCCTTGCGGACCACCTGCTCGGGCGGGACGTCGATGACCCCGACCTCGCTGGCCAGTACCACGAGGCCGTCGTCGGTCACCCAGTACCGTGCCGGACGCAGGCCGTTGCGGTCGAGCACGGCGCCGATCACCGTGCCGTCGGTGAAGGCCACTGCGGCCGGGCCGTCCCACGGCTCCATCAGAGAGGCGTGGAACCGGTAGAAGGCCCGCCGGGCCGGATCCATCGTCCGATGGTTCTCCCAGGCCTCGGGGATCATCATGAGCACGGCATGGTGCAGCGGCCGGCCACCGAGGTGGAGCAGCTCGAGCACCTCGTCGAAGGAGGCCGAGTCGCTGGCCCCCGGTGTGACGATGGGGAAGGCGTGCTCCAGTCCGGGGATGAGGTCGCTTCGGCACAGCGCCTCGCGGGCCCGCATCCAATTGCGGTTGCCGGCCAGCGTGTTGATCTCGCCGTTGTGGGCCAGGTACCGGTAGGGATGGGCCAGCGGCCACGAGGGGAAGGTGTTGGTGGAGAACCGTGAGTGCACGAGAGCCAACCCGCTGACCACCCGTTCGTCGGACAGGTCGGGGAAGAACTCGACCAGCTGGTGCGAGGTGAGCATCCCCTTGTACACGATGGTGCGGGCCGACAGGGACACCGGGTAGCACGCCTCGATCTCGTGCTCGACGCGTTTGCGCAGCACGAAGGCCAGGCGGTCGAGGGCCAGGACAGGGTCGTCACCGCTCAGGGGCGTGCCCGGGGCGGGCCCGACGAAGAGCTGGTGCATCGAGGGCATGGCCGCCTCGGAGATCGAGCCGAGCGACCTGTCGTCGACCGGCATCTCCCGCCAACCGAGGACGCACAGGCCCTCCTCCCCGGCCAGCTTGGACAGAGCGGTCCGGGCGGCACCGGCCCGCTCTGCGTCCCGCGGCAGGAACATGATGCCGGTGGCGTACCGGCCGCGGGCGGGGAGCTCGAATCCCACCACATCGGCATAGAAGTCATGGGGCACCTGGAGGAGGATGCCGGCCCCGTCGCCACTGTCCTCCTCGCTGCCGGTGGCTCCCCGATGGGCCAGGTGTTCGAGAGCGGCCAGGGCCCGGCGCACGAGGGCGTGTGTCGGGCGGCCGTTGAGGTCGGCCACCAGGGCCACGCCACAGGCGTCGTGCTCGAAGCGCGGGTCGTAGAGCCCGCCGCCGGTTGCGGACCCGGAGGTGGGACGGCTCCGGGGAGTGGATACCGGGACGGGCGCGGTCGGCGCCTGGGCGCCGCTACGGGTTCCGGGAGTTGCCATGGGGTCGCTCCAACGAGGGAAGGGATCTGCCCACCCGGGACGACGTTGGCCCATGTGTGGTCCGTCAATTGTACACGCAGCCGCCCGACCACCCCGCTCCCGCCCGGTACGGTGCCGGCCGCGGCGTCGGGCCCCTCGGGCCGTCCCACCGGCCCGCGGTCCCGGGGTCGGGACCCCTTAGCATGACACCATGGGAACGGGCCCAGCCGCTGACGTCGTGGTGGTCGGCGGCGGTGTCATCGGTCTCGCCATCGCCTGGGAGGCGGCGTCGTCCGGGCTGTCGGTCACCGTCGTCGACCCCCGACCCGGCCACGGGGCGACCTGGGCCGCGGCCGGCATGCTGGCCCCGGTCGGGGAGGCCAACTTCGGGGAGGAGGCGCTGACCGCCCTCAACATCGAGGCGGCGCGCGCCTGGCCCGGGTTCGCCGAGGCGCTCGAGGCGGCATCCGGCCGGTCCGTCGGGTACGTCGACCGCGGCACCCTGCTGGTGGCGGTGGACGCCTCCGATCGGGCGCTGATCGACGACCTGCTCGACTACCGCGCCCAGCTCGGGCTCGACGCCGAACTGCTGACGGCGCGGGAGTGCCGCGCCCTCGAGCCGCTGCTGTCCCCCGGCGTCCGGGGCGGGGCGGATCTGGCCGGTGACCATCAAGTGGACAACCGTCGGCTGGTGGACGCCCTCGTGGCCGCCTGCCGCGCCGCCCGGGTGCACCTGGTGGAGGACCGGGTGGCCCGGGTCGAGGTCGGCGACGGCCGCGTGCTCGCCGTCAAGCTGGGAGGTGGAGGACGCTGCCCGGCCGGCGCCGTCGTGTTGGCCGCCGGCTGCCATTCGGGGCTCGTCGACGGGATCCCCGAGCCGGCGCGGCCGCCGGTCCGGCCGGTCCAGGGCCTCACCCTCCGCTTGCGCGCTCCGAGGGACGCCACCGTGCTGCGCCGCACGGTCCGCGGGCTGGTGCACGGGAGGAGCTGCTACCTGGTGCCGCGCGCCGACCGCACCCTGGTGGTCGGGGCCACTGCCGAAGAGCGGGGCTTCGAGCACGCCGTCCGGGCGGGTGCGGTCGGCGACCTGCTCGGCGACGCCCGGCGGCTCCTACCCTCCCTGGAGGAGTACGGGCTGGACGACACCACCTCCGGGTTACGGCCGGGGTCCCCGGACAATGCCCCCATCGTGGGCCGTACCGGGCTGAGCGGCCTCATCGTCGCCACCGGCCACTACCGGAACGGCATCCTGCTCGCCCCGGTCACCGCCACCGAGGTGGTCCGGCTGCTCCGGTCGGAGGGCCCCGGCCGGGACGGCCCGTTCGCCGCCTTCGGACCGGAGCGGTTCGACCTCACCCCCGACCCCTCCGGCCCGGCCCTGTCGGGCGCCGAACGATGACGGCCGTTCGGGTCAACGGCGCATCGTGGGAGGGCCCGGCCGTGACCACCGTGGCTCAGCTGGTGGCCGAATGGTGCCGCTCCCCGCGCGGCGTCGCCGTGGCCCTCAACGGTGAGGTGGTGCCGAAGAGCCGATGGGACACCACCCCGCTGTCACCGGACGACAGGGTCGAGATCGTAACCGCCGCAGCCGGTGGCTAGCCCGCCGCCGGACCCGCTCGGGCCCGGCGGTACCGTAGGGACGATGGATGCATCGACCTCGCCACGCTCCTCGGGCGCCGGCACCGGCCCCCGGGCCGCCCTCCCCCAGGCCGGCGACGAGCTGGTCATCAGTGGCCAGGCCGTGGCCTCGCGCCTCATCCTCGGAACCGGTGGCATGGCCAGTCCGGAGTCGTTGCGCGAGGCCCTGACGGCGTCGGGCACCGCGCTGGCCACCGTGGCCCTCCGGCGGGTGGACCCGACCACCCGCCATTCGTTGGTCGACCTCCTCCACGAGCTGGGTATCCGGATCTTGCCCAACACGGCCGGCTGCTTCACCGCGTCCGATGCCGTCCTCACGGCCAAGCTGGCCCGTGAAGCGTTCGAGACCGACTGGGTCAAGCTCGAGGTGATCGCCGACGACCGCACCCTGTTGCCCGACCCGGTGGAGCTCCTGGCCGCGGCCGAAGACCTTGTCGAGGACGGATTCGTCGTGCTCCCCTACTGCAACGACGACCCGATCACGGCCAGGCGGCTCGAGCAGGCCGGCTGTGCCGCGGTCATGCCCCTCGGCGCGCCGATCGGCAGCGGGTTGGGCATCCAGAATCCCCACAACATCGCCCTCATCGCCGAAGAGGCCGGGGTGCCGGTCGTGCTCGATGCGGGGATCGGCACCGCCTCCGATGCCTGCACCGCCATGGAGCTCGGTTGTGATGCCGTGTTGGTGGCCTCGGCGGTGACCCGCGCCCGACGGCCCGGGATGATGGCCGGTGCCATGTGCGACGCGGTGGCGGCCGGGCGGGCCGCTCGGCTGGCCGGCCGCATCACCCGGCGGTACCACGCCGAGGCGTCGAGCTCCTTCGAGGGGATGCTCGAAGGATGACCACCGCGGGGCCGCCGGTCGCCCTCACCATCGCCGGATCCGACTCGGGATCGGGAGCGGGCATCCAGGCCGATCTCAAGTCCATGGCCGCCCTCGGAGTCTTCGCCACCACCGCCATCACGGCGGTGACCGCCCAGAACACCACGGCGGTGACCGAGGTGCACCACCTCCCCGTCGAGATGGTGGAGGCCCAGATCGACGCGGTTCTCGACGACTTCGATGTCCGGGCGACCAAGACGGGGATGCTCGGCACGGCCGCCTGTGTCGAGGCGGTCGGGAGGCGGGCGGCGGCGGGGGGCCTGCCCCAATTGGTGGTGGACCCGGTCATGGTGGCCTCGACCGGGCGGGTGCTGCTCCCCGAGGAAGGGCTCGGGGCCTATCGGCACCACCTGCTCCCCCACGCCCTGGTGGCCACGCCCAACCTGTGGGAGGCCGCCCTCCTCGCCGGTGTGGCGCCCTCCGCCGGCCAGGATGTCGAGGCCATGATCGAGATGGCCCGGCGCATCCACAAGCTGGGCCCTGGCTGGGTGCTGGTCAAGGGGGGGCACTTGCCCGGCGTCGCCTCCGACGACACCGGCGAGCGGCCCGCTCGGGTGACCGACGTCCTCTACGACGGTGCCGAGGTCACCCGGCTGGTCCGACCCCACATCGACACTCCGAACACCCACGGCACGGGGTGCTCGCTGTCGGCGGCCATCGCCGCCCATCTGGCCCGCGGCGCCGGTGTGGAGTCGGCGATCCTCTCGGCCGAGGAGTTCGTCCACGCCGCCCTGGCCGGGGGGGCCGGCTGGCGACTGGGCCGGGGACACGGACCACTCGACCACCTCGGATGGTCCCCTGGGCCGCCTGGTTGAGCGTGCGGCGCGGCCGGCGCGGCCGGCCGCCCAACCGTCCGGGATACGTCCGCGCTCGGTCGGGCCCGGCGCCCGGATGCAAAGTGGCCGGGTCTTGACGACCCGGCCACTTCCCCCCCTTATCCCACATGATCCTTCCGCCGGTGCCGCAGGATCCGTACCCCTCCGCTGTTGGCGGGCTCGGGACGCCCGTCAATGCTCATCGCATTGTGAATGATCGGATGTCAAAAGTAAACCGCAGGTGAACTGGGAGTCTCACAGTCTGTGATTGGTCGACCTCTCTCCGTGATGGCGGTCACAGCTGACTGTGGTCGGAGACCCACGGCACGTCGGCTCCGGGTCGGACCGGCTCGTCGGGCGGCGCGCCTGGGCGAGGCGTCGGGTCGGGCGGAGGGCCGTAGCATGGTGACGTCATGGTCACCACGCCTCGGGAGCTGGAGTCCGCGTCCCCAGACAGGGCGCAGGAGGGCGACCCGGCCGGCCCCCGCTTCCAGCCATTGTCGATCCGAGGACCGGCCCTCATCGTGCTCGGGATCGCCGTCTTCATCGTCGTTGCCGGGGTGGTGGGCTCGGCCCTCGACTCGGGCAGCGCCCCGACGACCACGCTCCGGTCCGTGGCCATCCCCGGCGGCACCGTCGTGCCGTTGACGCCGGCGAGGACGGCCATGAAGTCCATCGTGACCCCGAGTGAGCCTCCGGCCGACATCCTGGACAACATGGCGGTGCCGTCCGGCAGCTCCGTCACCCACTTCGTCAACGGCGACCAGGGCCAGGCCCAGTTCGACCGGACCGTCTCGTTCACCACCGGGCTGGGCACGGGCCAGGTGGTCGATCTCTACCGGGCCCTCCTGCCTCGGCTCGGGTGGCGGGTCATCTACGCCGGGGCAGGCATCGGCAAGACCGGCGGCCAGGACACCGAGGTCCTGGCCAAGAAGGGCAGCGGCGACGGCTTCTACTGGGAGGTGGGCGCGGTGGTGTCGCCCACCACGTCTGCCGGCGTGACCCCGTTCTCCGTCGAGCTCTTCCAGCTGTCCGACGACAACAGCTGAGCGCCGGCCGCCACCGGCACCGACCGGGTCGCACCGGCCGATGACCGGCTGGGGGCCCCGGCCGGCACCGGAGGCTCGTCGGACCGCCGGAGCATCCAGGCCCACACGAACAGGTTGATGGGATAGAGCAGGTAGCCGACCCGGGTGGCCGGCGCCACCAGGATGGCGATCAGCATGACCCACCCGGTGAGGGAGGCCACCTCCGCCGCGTTGGCCGGCGGCCGGCGCCGCAGGTGCCAGATGAGGGCGACGGCACCGGCCAGCCCGACGATCAGCACGTAGGCCCGATGGGCGCCCGGCACCAGGGCGATGAGGATGTGGCCCGGCAGGGCACTGGCCGCCGGTGAGGACACCCCGGCGAGCCCCAGGGGGAACCGGATGACGTTGTCGGCGAAGGCAGCGGGATTGCGGACGGCGAAGGGGAGGATCACCGGGAGAACGAGCGCCATCACCCCCACCACATAGCGGCCGACGGCCCGGCGGCGGTACCGGTCACCGGCCGCGAACAGGGCGAACACCACCAGCGGCCAAGCGGTGAACTTGAGGCAGGCCGCGCCGCCGATGGCCAGGCCGGCCAGGACCGGCCGGCGCCGTTGGAGTGCCACCAGTCCGGCCAGCATGAGGGCGACCACCGGCATGTCGTCCCCGCCGGTGGCCAGGGGGAGGGCGGCGGTGGGGAGCACGGTGAGGACCTGCAGGGCCCGGAGCCGTGCGTCGGTCCTCGGTCGGAGGCGGCCCAGGGCCGCCAGGCCCACGACGGCGGTGAACACCAGGAATTGGATACGGGCGTCCGTCAGCCGCGGTTCGCCCCTGGCATCGCTCGACAACCCGAAGACCACCATCCCGGGCAGGTACGGGTAGTAGAGCTCATAGGTCGGCTCGGCCTGCTGATGGATGACCACGTGACCGTTGCGATCGACCGTGCGGTAGGGGTCGTTTCCAGCAGCGGCCCGGGCCCCGGCCTGCTCGACCACCACTACCTCGGGCTGCACGTGGAGGGCGGGGTTGCCCTCCGAGCGCCAGATGACCTCCATGGTCAGGGGGATGACGGTCGCCCCGAACAAGACGATGAGGAAGGCGACGACCCGGGCGGCCTTGCGGGCCGTGCTCGGGGCACGGGGGTGGCGGCCGGCGCCGGCAGCCACCAGGGCCATGAGCCCGGTGGCCGCGGCATAGGGTCCGACCGCCATCTGGCCCCACTGCCGGTAGAGCGGGATACCCACCAACAGGCCGGTCCCGGCGGCGAACACGGCAGAGCAGCCGTACAGGAAGGCGTCCCGCCCTTCGGGCGAGAGGGACCCGAGGACCCGGAGGGAACGGTGGGCCAAGGCTCGACCGACGGTCCAGCCCCGACCCGCCTGCGGTGACGAGCCACCCCGGTGGACCGAATCGGACACCACGGTCGAGGGTACCATCGGGGCCTCTCGACCAGGCCGACACCGCGCCCCGAGGCTCAGTCGGCCGCGGCGGACCCCTCGGGCCCGGGTACAGCGGCGAACAGGGACCGGTAGAAGTCGAGCTCGGCGGTGAGACTGGCCTCGATCGTCTCGGCCCGGCGAAAGCCGTGGGACTCCCCCTCGAACAGCACCAACCGGCAGGGCACCCCGTGCGCCGCCAGCCGGGCGGCGAAGCGCTCGGACTGGTCGGCCGGGACCACGGGATCCTCGGAACCCTGCAGGAGCAGCACCTGGCCCGACACCCGGTCCGGGTGGTGGATCGGCGATCGGGCCCGGTAGGTGTCGACCGCCTCCGGCCACGGTCCGATCAGCGAGTCGACGTAGTGGGACTCGAAGTCGTGGGTGTCCGCCACCAGGGCCTCGAGGTCGGTCACCCCGTACCACGAGACAGCCCCGGCGAAGCAGTCGGCCCGCACCAGCGCCCCCGAGCGCGGTGAGCCCCCCGGCACTGGTGCCCCGGATGGCCATGCGGCTCGGGTCGACCATCCCGTCCCGCCCGAGGGCCAGGGCGTACTGCACGCAGTCGTCGACGTCGGCCTCCCCCCACCGTCCGAGCAGCCGTTGCCGGTAGGCGCGGCCATGGCCACTGCTGCCCCGGTAGTCGACGGCGGCGACGGCCAGCCCGTGGCTGGTGAAGAACTGCACCACGGGGTCCCACCCGGGCTCGACGGAGGAGGTCGGGCCGCCGTGGCAGAAGACCACCACCGGCGGCGGCCCCGCCAGGGGGTCGGCCGGCACCCTCTCGTTGGTCGGCTCGAAGAACAGGCCCGGCACCGGGCCGGCCCCGGTCGGGGCGGTGAAGGGCCGGCCGATCGAGACGTCTCCGGCCGGGACGACCACGGTCGGCTCCGGCGAGACCCGCCGGACCCACGGCCGGTCCCCCACGCCGAGCTCGAGGACGGCGTGCGCCTCGGTCGGGGTGGACCCGATGACGAGGACCGTCTCCCGTCCGTCCGGGCCGGCCGCCACGGCGGCCAGGCTGAGGCACGGCTGGTCCACCACCTCGGCGTGCCACCCACCGCCATCGGGACGCCCCGGAGGTCGGAGCCGCACGAGCTGGTCCCGGCCGTCGCGGCGGGCCCGGCAGACCAGCGAGCCGTCTCCCAGCTCGGCCATGGTCGACTGCCCGAGGACCCAGTCGGGCGAATGGAACTCGGCCTCGAGGTCGACCAGGGGCCGGCCAGACCCGGCCCTCCCGGTGGCCGTCGGTGCCAGCCGATAGGGCAGCCACCATCCGGTCCGGTCGTCGACGAACGTCAGGCTCCCGTCGTCACTCCAGCTGGGCTGGCCGACCGAGGAGCCCGTCCCCCCGGCCACCGGTCGGGGGTCGCGGACGGCGAGGGCCGAATCCGACTCCTCCAGTCCCGCCAGCCAGAGCGCGGAGCTGTCCCAGGGCATCGACGGGTGGTCCCACCGGACCCAGGCCAGCCACCGGCCGTCCGGGGACGGCCGGGGTGCGGCCACGAAGTCCCCGTCGGCGTCCAGTGGCACCACCCGCTGCGAACCGTCGGCAGCCACCGCCACCAGCCGGTGCCCGGTGGCCCCGCCGTCGCTCAGCTCCGCCACACAGACGAGCCAGCGGCCCGAAGGGGTCATCCGGCCGTCGGCGTACCGGGTGCGGGCACCCCCCGCCGGGTCCGCGGGCGTGAGCCGCACCGGTCCATCCGACCGGCCGCGGCCCGGATCGAGCGGCACCCGGAACCACTGCTGGCTCTCCTGGTCGACGTAGCACAGGGCGTCGCCCCACACCGTGGCCGCCGCGCCGCCGTACTCGTGCAACCGGGTGCGGACGCTGACGCCGGGGGGCGAGACCTCCGTCGGCACCCCGCCGGGACGGGCCCGCACGACCACCTGGCGACCGCTCTCGGCCGGGCGGCTCTCGGTCCAGAAGGCCGAGTCCCCCACCACCTGCAATCCGCTCCGGCTGATCCTGCCGGCCGCCGCCGCGGCCGCCGACCACGGGGAGGGCCACCAACCGGCCCGGGCGACCATGCCCCGGGCCCCGGCCCCCGGCCCCCGGGGCTCGTGCCGGGCTCCCATGAACTCAGTACGGTACCCGCGATGGACTCCCGCCCAGCGCCGGCCGAAGCACCGTCCACCGGGTTCTCGGCCTTCGTGGTCGAGCGGGCCGGCGACTCCGTCGATGCCGGTGTACGGACCCTGCGGCCAGCCGACCTGCCGCCCGGCGAGGTCACCGTGTCCGTCGACTGGTCGGCCGTCAACTACAAGGACGGGATGGTGACCCGGCCGGGCAACCGGGTGGCCCGGATCTCCCCACTGGTGCCCGGCGTCGACCTGGTGGGGACCGTCGTCGCCTCCGAGGCGCCATCCGTCCCGGTCGGGCTGGAGGTCATCGTCCACGGCTACGACCTCGGGGTGGCCCGGCACGGGGGGTTCGCCGAGCTGGCTCGGGTGCCGGCCCAGTGGATCGTCCCCCTACCCGTCGGACTCACCGCCCGGCGGGCCGCCGTCCTCGGGACGGCCGGTTTCACCGCCGCCCTCTCCCTGGCCCGGCTCGAGCACCACGGGCTGGCGCCCGGCGACGGGCCGGTCCTGGTGACCGGGGCGACGGGCGGGGTGGGGAGCATGGCGGTGTCCCTGCTCGCCGGGCGGGGCTACGAGGTGGTGGCCAGCAGCGGCAAGCCCTCCGCACGCTCCTATCTCACCGGCCTCGGGGCGGCTGAGGTCATCGACCGCCACGACCTGGCCGATGCACCGGGTCGCACCCTCGGGCCCGAGCGGTGGGCCGGGGCGGTCGACTGCGTGGGCGGGCCCACGCTGGCCGCCGTGCTCCGCACCCTCCGCTACGGGGCGGCGGTGGCGGCCAGTGGGCTCACGGGCGGCCATGCGCTCGAGACCACGGTCTATCCCTTCATCGTGCGCAACGCCGCCCTCCTGGGCGTCGACAGCGTCCTCACGCCGGCCGCCGAGCGCCGGGCCGTGTGGGAGGCGATGGCCACGGCCTGGCCACCCGAGCTCGTCGACGGCATGGTCCACGACGAGCTGGGTCTCGATCGGTTGGCACCCGCCCTCGAGCTCATCCTGGCCGGCGGGGCGAGGGGTCGGATGCTGGTCCGCCCCGGCGGGTCGACGGGCCACCGAGGTCAGCCGTAGCCCCGAGTCCGCCCGGGCGGCGGCCGACAGCCAGTCGGTCGGCCGGCCGGGCGCCGATCAGCCGGTCGGCGGCGCGGTCGACTGGCTGTCGGTACCGGTCGCGCCGAAGACGGGGGACACGGCCATGCTGCCGCCCCCGCAGGGGCTCAGCGCGGCGGTGATCACCAGATGGTCGGTGGCGTTGGGCGGCGTGATCTCGAGGGCCGTCGAGGCCGGACAGCTCGTCTCGCCCCCGACCGGCACGTCCGAATAGCCGATGTTGAAGTAAGCCGACTGTCCGGCGGCCAGGGTCACCGGGGCCTGGGCCAGGTTGGTGAAGCCGTAGCTGCCACCGCGCTGCACGGTCGTCGGGAGGCTGGATCCCCCCGGCCCGAGGAGGAGCAGCCCGGGGTAGCCCTCCACGACACAAGTCGATGCCGAGGTGCTCTTCAGGGCCACCGTCGTCTCGATGGTCCCCGCCGCGCCGGTGCTCCCGGCCAGATTGCCGCTGAGGCTGCTCGCCGGGCAGGGGGCCGGCCCCGACTGGGTCGACGTGGTCGGGCCACCGGACGTGGTCGGACCACCGGAGGTGGTGGTCGGGTGGGCGGTGGTGGTCGTACCGCCGGCTGCCCGGCTGGTGCTCCCGGTGGTCCCCGTGGAGGACGGTCCCGATGAGCAGGCGGCCAGGAGGCCGGCCAGGGCCAGGGCGGTCAGCCCCCCGAGGTGCCGACGGCTCACCGGCGCCCGTCCCTCGCCGCAGCTGCGTCGCTCGGACAGCCGAAACCGTCCGAGGTGCGGCCGGCTCAGGAGGAGAAGTCCTCGGGCCGTATGGAGTCGAGGAAGGTCCGGAACTCGCCGACCAGCTCGTCGGGGTTCGAGCCGTCGGCATCATCGGCGTCGTCGTCGCCATCCTCCTCGTCGACAGCCAACATGATTCCTTCGCTGTCCATGAGGTCGTCGGCCACGAACAAGGGGGCTCCGGCCCGCACGGCCACCGCCACCGCGTCCGAGGGCCGCGAGGACACCGGGACCTCCCGGTCTCCGTGCCGGAGGACGATCTCGGCGAAATAGGTTGCCGTCTTGAGCTCGGTGATCACCACCCTGATCACGTCGGCCCCCAGGGCGTCCAGCAGGTCGCGGATCAGGTCGTGGGTCATGGGACGAGGGGTGTCCATGCCCTGGAGGGCGAAGGCGATGGCCGTCGCCTCCGGCGCGCCGATGAAGATGGGAAGGGTCCGGCCCAGCCCCTCCGACTCCTGGAGCAGCAGCACGGGCGTATTGGACTGCAGGTCCACCCGCACCGCCCGTAGTCGGACTTCGACCATGGGCCCAAACTACTCGCCGCCGGGCCCTGGTGCGATCACGCGGGGCGGGAATCAACGGCGCCGATCGTCCGCCGCCGATCCGGCCGGTCACCCGTCCAGCAGGCCTCCCAGGGCGCTGCGAAGCAGCGAGCTCCGCAACTGCTGTCCCAATAGCGCCAGCTCATCGGCGGTCTCGTGGGCCCGGGCCCGGGCGTCGGGATTCCGCTGGCGCACCAGCGGGAGGACGATCTGCTCCACGAACCCGGCCTCGCGGTCGGCGGCGTTCTTGTACAGGCGCAGATGCCGGGGCTCGATGCCGAACCGGGCGAATTGGGCAGCCAATTGGGCCACGGCCAGCGCCTCTTCACCGAAGCTCTCGACGCCGGCGACATTGGTCGGGACGATCAACCCGTACTCCTCCAGCTCCCGCAGGACGTTGACCTCCAGCCCGCAGGCGGACGACAGCTCGTCGACCGAGAGGCTGGCCCCGCCCGGACCGCCCGGTCCGGACCCCGACCCCGACCCCGCTGCCTTGGACGGCGGGCGTGACGACTCGGTGGCACCCTTGGCTGCAGGCCGGGTCTCCTCGGACGCCTCGCGTGTCGGGGCAGCACCCTTGCCGCGTCCGGTTGGCGCGGCCGGCTCCGGTGCCCCTGCCGCCGATGGGCGCTGGCGCCGCGCCGCCGAGCCGGCCGGGGCGTCGGCCCCGCTCGGCGGTGTCGGCTCGCCTCCCCCGGCCACGGCGCGCCTTGTCAATGCCCCGGTTGCCGCCCCGACCGCCGCGGGCGGTGGTCCCCCCACCGCAGCCGCGGCCCGCGGCCGGCCCGTCGACGCGGCGTTGACCGTCGAGTCGATGCCGGGCAGGGTCGACCCCGCCACCCGCTCCGCCGACGACCGCTGCCCCACCAGCACGGGCGAGCCGGCCGCGTGTTCCTCCGCCGGCTGCGCGTGGCCGTCGGGCGCGGCCCGGCCCGCGGCCGGGGTGGCCACGCCGCTCTCGTCCGGCGGTTCGGTCCCGGTCTCCTCGGGACCGCCGGGCTCGTCGTCCAGCCTGTCCTTGATCACCTTGAGCGGCAGGAAGTGCTCCCGCTGCTGGCGCAGCACCCACCGGAGCCGCTCGACGTCGTGCTCGTAGAATTTGCGGTAGCCCGACGGTGTCCGTTCCGGGTTCACCAGCCCCTGGCTCTCCAGGAACCGGATCTTCGAGATGGTCACATCCGGAAACTCCTGGCGGAGCAGGGTCAAGACGTCGCCGATCGACATGTAGGACCTCGCGCTCATCCGAGGTTCCCGTCGTGGATGAGCCGTTCCCTCCGGGGCGTCATTCGCCGCTTGCCACCAGGTACAAGAGCTTGAACTTCCCGATCTGTACCTCGTCGCCGCTCGACAGGCGGACCTCCTCGATACGCTCGCGGTTCACATAGGTGCCGTTGAGCGAGCCCACGTCCCGCACCGTGGTGACCTGGCCGGTCGTCACGAACTCGGCATGTCGACGGGAGACGGTCACGTCGTCGAGAAAGATGTCGCTCTCCGGGTGGCGCCCGGCGACGGTGATCGGGGACTCCAGGGGGAACCGGGCACCGACGGCGGTGCCACGCTTCACCACGAGCATCCCGACGCCGCGAGGGAGCTCGAGCAGGCCGATCTGCGCATCGTCATCGAGGCCGTCGCTCAGGTCGTCGACCGGGGCGGTCGACACCGACGTGTCCGGCACCGAGGTGACCAGCGCGGCGCCGCACGAGGAGCAGAAGTTGACTCCCGCCGGATTGCGATGGCCGCAGTTGGGGCAGAACACCCCCAACACGGTAGCCGCTCCCACCTCCTCGCTCGCCGGGACAGAAAGGCCAGTCGGCAGGGGTCAATTGTCGATGAGCTGCCGGTAGCCGTTCGAGTCGAGTAGTCCCTCGACCGCGGTCGGGTCCGAGGCGATCAGGTCGCAGATCCATCCCTCGCCGTATGGGTCGCTGTTGAGTGTCTCGGGTGTGTCCGCCAGGGCAACGTTGACAGCCACCACTTCGCCGGCCACCGGGGCGTAGATCTCCGACACCGATTTGGTGGACTCGACCTCGCCCAGCAGACCCCCCGCCTCCACCATCGTACCCTCGTTCGGGAGGTCGACGAAGACGATGTCGCCCAGCGCGTCCTGTGCATAGTCGGTGATGCCCACCTTGACCCGGTCGCCCTCCGTCCGGGCCCATTCGTGATCGGTGGAGTAACGCAGGTCCTCGGGCACGTCCATGGGTGCGGACCCTACCTGACGGCGAAGCCCTACGCCCGAGGGGTCAGCGAACCAGTTGCTCCAGACGAACCGCGTACTCCTGGGCGCGGGCCAGCGCATCCGAGTCGTTCCCGGCCTCGGCCCAGACGTGGGTGAGCGGCTCCTCCGGGTCGGGCAGGACCAGGGCCCAGCCGTCCGCCTCCATCACCTTGACCCCGTCGACCAGGACCAGGTCACGACCTTGGGACCGCTCCACCAGGGTGCGCATGACCATGCCCTTCTGGTCCCAGGGGGTGTGCACGGCCTGGTGGGCGATGTGGACGGCGGGCAGTTCGGCTACGAGCTCGGACAGCTTCCGGCCGGTCGAGGTGAGGAGGGCCACCAGGTTGACCAGGGTTGCCGCCGCGTCGTAGGCGGGCAGGAAGCGGGGGAAGATGAACCCGCCGGACTGGCTGGCCCCCATGGTGATCCGCTGGGACCGGGCCACCTCCATCAGGTGGGATGCGGAGAGCTTGGTCCAGACGATCTCCGCGCCGGCCCGGCGGCAGATCTCCTCCGCCACCCGGCTGGCCGCCACCGGCAGGGCGACCCGGGCACCGGAATGCGCTTCGGTCACCAATGTCAACAAGACCAGCAGGGCCTCGTCGTCGGTCAGTGGGTGTCCGAGGTCGTCGACGATGGCCACGTGCTCGCCCCCGGGGTCGAGCACGGCCCCGAGGCGGGCCCCCGAGGCCCGCACCAGTTCGGAAACCCGGGCCGCACCGGCCTGGCGGTCGAACGTCAGCACGTTGGCCGTGTTGGCGTAGGGGTTGACCACCAGGACCTCCGCCTCCAGCTTGGCCAGCAGGTTGGGCATCACGAAACTGGTGGTCCCGAAGGAGTAGTCGAGCACCAGTTTGAGTCCGGCCTGGCGCGCCTTGGAGAGATCCACCGAGTCGACCAGGGCCGCCGTGTAGTACTCGAGGGCGCGGGGTGGGAACCCGATGTCACCGATCTCGCGGGCCAGCACCCGCCGGAAGTCCTCGCGATGGTAGAGCCGCTCGATCTTCCGCTGGGTCGTCTCGTCGACGTCGAGCCCCTCCTTGTCGAAGAACCGGATCACCACCGACTGGGGGTCGTCCGGAGCCAGCCGCACGGTGATACCGGCCAGGCTGGACGAGGAGGTGATCTGGAACCGGGTGACGGGCACGGTGGCGGCCTCGAGGTCGTCGACGTTGATGCCGGCGGCATTGCAGCCGACCATGATGGCCCGCTTGAGCACCCGGGCGGCCCGGCTGGTGTCCCGGGAGGCGGTGACGGTCGCCCCCTTCTCGAAGGTCGAGGCCCACGCCAGGGAGAGGCGGACGGCGAGCTCGGGGCTGATGTCCACGTTGGCCAGGCCCTGCACCCCCTCGCGGCCGAACAGTGACCGGGCACCCCTCGACTCCCACACGATGGAGGAGTTGACGATGGCCCCGGCCTCCACCGTCTTGAACGGATAGACCTTGACCCCAGCCTTGAGCTCGGCATGGGCCCCGACGAAGCACTCGTCGCCGAGGACGACACCCTCCTCGCAGCGCACACCCTGACGGAGGTCGGACCCCCGACCGAGCACGCTGCCGTCGATCCGCACCCCCGATCCGAGATAGGTGTTGTCGTGGACGACCGAGCGCTCCAGGGCGGCGTTGTCACCGATCCGGACGTTGCGGCCCAGGGTGCAGTAGGCCCCGAGGCGGGCCCCGGGCCCGACGACGCAGTTGTCACCGATGAGCGCCGGCCCGACGAGCTCCACGCTCGGGTCGATCTCGGTGCCTTTGCCCAGCCACACTCCGGGGCGGAGCTGGAAGCCGTTGACGTCGACCCGGACCCGCTGGTCGAGGATGTCCTGGTGCGACTGGAGGTAGGCCTCGAGCGTGCCCACGTCCTCCCAGTACCCGTCGGCCACGTACCCGTACAGGTCCTTCCCGGCCGCCAGGGCCTCCGGGAAGGAGTCGGCCGAGAAGTCGACGGACTGGTCGTCGGGGATGAAGTCGAAGATGTCGGGCTCGAGCACGTAGATGCCGGTGTTGATGGTGTCGCTGAACACCTGCCCCCAGGTGGGCTTCTCCAGGAACCGTTCGATGGAGCCGTCCTCACGGGTGATGACGATGCCGAACTCCAGTGGGTTCTCCACCGCCTTGAGGGCCAGCGTGGCCAGCCCATCCCGCTTGTCGTGGAACTCCACCACGTGGGTCAGGTCGATGTCAGTGAGCACGTCGCCGGAGATCACCAGGAACCGCTCGTCGAGCTCGTCGCGGGCGTTGCGCACCGAGCCGGCCGTGCCCAGGGGCGTCGACTCGGTGGCGTAGACCATGCGCACCCCGAACTCGGAGCCGTCCCCGAAATAGGTCCGGATGGCGTTGGCCATGAAGGCCACCGTGACCACGATGTCCTCGAACCCGTGCTGGCGCAGCAGGTTGACCACGTGCTCCATCATCGGGATGTTGGCCATGGGAAGCATGGGCTTGGGCTGATTGGAGGTCAGCGGGCGCAGCCTGGTGCCCTCGCCGCCGGCCATGATGACGGCCTTCATGACGCTGATCCGCCGGCCCGGGCCCGTCGTCCCTCGGCCAGTGCCGCCCGGGCCACCGGGATGTACGAACCGGCTGCGATCCAGGCCAAGACCAGGCCGGTGATCCCGGTGAACCAGGCGAAGGCCAGGAAGGGGACCTGCCAGGCGGCGGAGCCGTCGCTCAGGAGGAAGGCGGGATAGGAGAACATGAGGGCGAACGTCCCGGCCTTCCCGACCCACAGGACATCGATCCGGGTGGCACCCAGCGAGGCCAGCAGCAGCACCGCCACCGACACCACCACCTCGCGGGCGAGCGTGGCGGCGCCGAACCAGACGGGCACGGCGCCGTGCACGGTGATGGCGACGACGGCCGTCACCACCAGCACCCGGTCGGCCACCGGGTCGAGCACCTTCCCCACGGTCGAGACCTGGTGGTAGCGGCGGGCCACGAACCCGTCCACCCAGTCGGTGGCCCCGAGCACCCCGAGCAGCACCGCCGCCGCCGTCTGCCGGTGGGCTCCGAACAACAGCCACAGGAACACCGGGATGCAGGCCAGGCGCACGGCGGTGATGACGTTCGGGACCGTGAGCACCCCACCGAGGCCGTCCTCTCCGTGGGCGTCCGAACCCGGCGTCTCCACGCGGGTCGAGCCCCCCTTGGCCATCTCCCCGGCACTCTTCACAGACCGAGTCTACGGGTGAGGTCCGAGCCCGGCGGAATCACCGGCCAAACCCGCTCGGCCGCCACCTACGCTGGCCACGGAATGCCCACCCCTCCGACCAGTCCGCCGGTGCCGGGATGACGGCGGCACCCGCCGCCCCGAACCGGATGGACCCGGGGATGGTGGCCCTCTTCGCCGTGTCGTGCGGGCTGGCCGCGGCCAACCTCTACTATGCCCAGCCGCTCCTCCCCCAGATCTCCCGAGACCTGTCCGTCGGGTCGGGAACCGCCACCTTGGTGGTGACGGTGGCCCAGGTCGGCTACGGGCTCGGTCTGGCCCTCGTCGTACCCCTCGGTGACATCCTCATCCGGAGGCGCCTCGTCCCGGGCATCCTGGTGGTGGCGGCCGCCGCCCTGCTGGTGGCCTCGGCCGCTCCCGACATCACGGTGCTGCTGGTGGCGGTGGCCGTCGTCGGCCTGTGCTCGGTGGCGGCCCAGATCCTCGTCCCGTTCGCCGCCTCGCTGGCCGGGGACGCCGAACGCGGCCGCGTGGTCGGAACGGTCATGAGCGGCCTCCTGCTCGGCATCCTGCTGGCCCGGACCTTCTCCGGTCTGATCGCCCAGGCCGCCGGGTGGCGCACGGTCTACGTGGTGGCCGGCGCCATGGTGCTGGTGCTCTCAGCCGTGCTGTACCGCCGGCTCCCGGCCGAGGGACGCCGCCCGCCCATCGTCTACTCCCGCCTGCTCGCCTCGGTGGTCGAGCTCATGCGCACCGAACCCCTGCTCCGGCTCCGCTCGGTCATCGGCGGCCTGGCCTTTGCCACCTTCAACGTGATCTGGACCAGCCTGGCCTTCCTCCTGGCCGCCCCGCCGTACCGGTACAACCAGGCGGTGATCGGACTGTTCGGGCTCCTCGGCGCCGCCGGCGCCCTGGCCGCGTCCTTCAGCGGCCGCCTGGCCGACCGCGGTCTCGAGCGGGTCGTCACCGGAGGGTCCCTCATCCTCACGGCCGGGGCCGTCGGCCTGCTCGCCCTCGGCGGCCGCCAGCTGTGGGCCCTGGTCGCCGGCATCGTGCTCGCCGACCTGGGCATCCAGGCCGTCCACATCCAGAACCAACAGCTCATCTTCGCCATCGACCCCGCGGCCCGGTCGCGGCTCAACACGGGCTACATGGTCACCTACTTCATCGGCGGGGCCATCGGATCGGCCACCACCGGCCTGGCCTACGGCATGGGCGGCTGGCATGCGGTGATCGTCCTGGGCGTGGTCTATTCCGGTGCCGCACTGGCCCTCTGGGCCACCAGCGAGCTCACCCGCCGCCGTCGGGCGGTGGGCACCGCCTCCCCGGCACGCCCCGGACGCGCCGCTTCGGCCACCTGAACGGGCCACACTGGAGGGGTGGGCAAGGTGAGTCGGGTCGACCGCGCCATCGGCGCCGGGCTGCTCGTCCTGCTGCTGGTGCTGCTGGCCCTGACCATCGCCCACCGGTCGGACCCCGGGCACCCCGCCGTCCCGGTCGCCACCGTCAGCCGGTCCACGACCGCCCCGCCGGTGGGGCCGGCCCCCTCCGCCGCGCCGGCTTCCACCGCCCCCCCGGGATCCCTGTCCGCCCCGGGATCCCTGTCCGCCCCGGGTCCAGCCACGTCCTCCACCGGGTCGCCGGGCCCGGCACCGGTGACCGGTCCCGTGTCCGCCGTCGGCGACTCGATCATGTTGGACATCGAGCCCGATCTCCGAACCGACATCCCCGGGATCAGCGTCGACGGTCTGGTCAGCCGCCAGTTCGAGACGGGCATTGCTGTGGTCCAGGCCGAGCGGTCCGCCGGGACCCTCGGCCGCGTGCTGGTGGTCGAGCTGGGCACCAACGGGACCGTGACCGCCTCGGACTTCGACGCCATGATGCAGGCCGCCTCGGGGGTGTCGCGGGTGGTGTTCGTGAACGTCGACGTGTCCCGCCCCTGGGAAGTCCCCGACAACACCGTGCTGGCCCAGGGCGTGGCCCGCTACCCGGGTGTGGCCGTGCTGGCCGACTGGTACGGCCTGTCCTCCGGCCATCCGGAGTGGTTCACTGCCGACCAGGTCCACCTGCAGCCGGCCGGAGCCCAGGCCCTCGCCGCCCTGGTCGCCCAGTACGCCTGACCGGTGGCGCGCCCGGCGCGGTCACGGCCCCGGCTCGCCGTCCAGCTCGTCCAGCTCGGCCAGCAGCTCGGCATAGCGGGACGCTTTGTCCTGCAGCGAGCGCATCATCTGGCGCAGGTGATACTGCCGGCCGGCGACCACCGACCGCAGTTTCTCGTTGATGGCCGATGCCTCGACGAGGATCTCCCGTCTCCTGGTCGCCTCGGCCCCGGCCTGGTACTCCCGGCGTAGCCCGGCCAGCGCGTCCTCCCCCACCAGGATGTCCCGGATCTCTCCGAGGTCGAGCCCGAGCAGCGACTGCAGCTCACGGATGTGGACGATGCGCTCGAGGTCGTCCTGGCCGTAACGGCGGGCGCCACCCACCGAGTGCCCCGACGGGACCAGGAGGCCGATCTCCTCGTACCAGCGCAAGGTGCGGGGCGAGACCCCCGCCCGCTCGGCGGCCTCCCCGATGCGCAGCAGCGACGGCCGCTCCCCCGACGCGCTCCCGCCCACCTCGGTCATCTCCCCCATCCGGCGCACCTCCCGGCCATGTCCGTTGCGGCCATGTCCGTCAGACCTCGACCACGTCGGGGAGCGCGCCGTCCAGCCCGTCGATCGGGGCGGTGGAGTGGCCGTCGACGAACGACTCGTGGGTCAGGGCGTCGGCCCGCTCCTCCTCGGTCGGGCGGCAGTCGCCGGCCCACCAGCTGAAGGCGGCGGCCAGGGCGCAGAGCACGGCGGAGGCGCCGAAGGCGATGGCGAGCCCGCGATGGAAGGGTGCGGCGATGAGCGAGGGGAAGAACGACGTGCCGGTGATCACGTGAGCATGGACCGAGGCCTGACCGAGCACGTGCGGCCCGAGCAGCTGCTTCATCGGGTTCACGCCCAGGAAGGCGGCGAACAGGGTCGCCACCGCCGGGAGGTTGGCCACCCTCGCCGCCGTCGGGCTCGGGACGCCCTGGGACACGAGGCCGTGGCTCAGGGCGGCGGGGAGCCCCGAGGACAGCCCCACGATCATCAGCGAGAAGAAGATGCCGATCGAGAGGACGAAGCCCGAATTCATCGAGGTGGCCCGCATGCCCGATGCCGCCCCCCGGTCATCGGGGGGCACGCTGTTCATCATGGTGGTGGTGTTCGGGGCGGCGAACATCCCGACCCCGAGCCCGTTGATCAGGATCAGCAGGGCGAAGACGGGATAGGGGAAGTTGACCGGGAGCGCCAGCAGCAGGACGTAGGTGACGGCTGCAGCGACCATCCCGAGCGTCGAGAACCAGCGCTGTCCGTAGCGGTCCGACAGGCGACCCGACACCGGCCCGCTGGACAGGAAGCCGATCGACATGGGGATCAGGTAGATCCCCGCCCACAGGGGCGTCGAGGAGAACGAGTAGCCGTGCAACGGCAACCAGATCCCCTGGAGCCAGAGGATCAGCATGAACTGGAGGCCGCCCCGTCCCATGCTGGCGAGGAGGGAGGCCAGCGTGGCGCCGAAGAACGACCGGATGCGGAAGAGCTGGATATGGAACATCGGGTCGGCCACCCTCGACTCGATGAACACGAACAGCACCAGCAAGGCGATCCCACCGATCAGCTCGGCATCGACCGAGGGGTTCAGCCAGCCCATCGAGTGGCCGCCGTACGGCATGAGCCCGTAGGTGAGCCCGACCATCACCAGGACCAGCCCGAGGGCGAAGGTGAGGTTGCCGGCGTAGTCGATACGGGCCACCTTCCGGACCCCGGTGTCGTGCAGCTTGAGATAGGCCCACACCGTCCCGAACAGGCCGAACGGCACACTCACCAGGAAGACCAGCCGCCAGTCGATGTCGGCGAGCAGGCCTCCGACGATGAGGCCGATGAACGAGGCGGCCACCGCGGCGATGATGTTGAACCCGATGGCGAACCCGCGTTTCTCGGGCGGGAAGGCATCGGTGAGGATGGCGGTGGAGTTGGCCATGAGCAGAGCTCCCCCCACACCCTGGATGATCCGGAGCCCGATCAGGGTGCTCGCTCCCGCCGCTCCGGAGAACGGCATCGCGGCCAGGGCGACCGAGGCCACGGTGAAGATGGCAAAGCCGGCGTTGTACATGCGCACGCGCCCGAACATGTCCCCGATCCGACCGAGGGTGACGACCAGCACGGCGGTCACCACCATGTACCCCTGCAGGAGCCAGAGGAGATAGCCGATGTTGGATGGCTGCAGCGGATCGAGGTGGATGCCCCGGAAGATGGCCGGCAGAGAGATGATCACGATGGACTGGTTGACGCCGGCGATGAACACGCCGAGGGTGGTGTTGGAGAGGACGATGGCGCGGTAACGGGCCGAGGCGCGCTCGGACCCCGCCGGTCCCTCGCCTGTCGCCGCGGTCGGCGCCGTCGGGTTCACGCCGGTGCCAGCAGGTGGTTCATCGAGCGCAGTTTACGTCAACGTGCGATTTGGCCGGACACGGCGGGGAACGGCCATGTGCTACGCAGTGCCCATGGTTCGATTCGCACCCTTTGCCGGCCTCCGCTACGACACGTCCCGGGTGGACCTCTCCATGGTCATCGCCCCGCCCTACGACGTGATCTCCCCCGACGAGCGCGCCCGCCTGGGCACCCGGCACAGTGCCAATTCGGTCCGGGTCGAGCTGCCCGAGCCGGACCGTCGTGCCGGCCTCGACCGCTATGCCAACGCGGCCAGGCAGCTGGAACAGTGGCAGCAGGACGGGATCCTCCGACGTGATCCGGCTCCCTCCTTCTACGCCTACCGCATGGAATCCCCCGACGGGCGTTGCTACCAACGGCGTCATCGGGGCCCTGGGCATCGACGACGCCAGCGCCTCGGACATCCTGCCCCACGAGCAGACCCTGCCCAAGGCCAAGAGCGACCGTCTCGAGCTGTTGGGGGCGACCCGGGCCAACCTGTCGCCCATCTGGGGCCTGTCGATGAGCGAGGGCCTGAGCGCCACCTTCGTCAACGACGGCCCTCCCGATGCCGAGGCGGTGGACGACGACGGGGTGCGCCACCAGCTCTGGGTCATCGACGAGCCCGACACCCTCCGGGCGGTACGGCAGGCGGCCGAGTCGGCGCCGGTGGTCGTGGCCGACGGCCACCACCGCTACGAGACGGCCCGAACCTACCTGCGCCAATGCGAGGCCAACCCGGTCGCCGGGGCGACGGCCGAGTACGTCATGGCCCTTCTGGTCGAGCTGTCCGAGGACCAGCTGGCCGTGGGCCCGATCCATCGGGGACTCTCCGGTCTGCCGGACGGCCTCGACCTGATCGACGCCTTCTCGTCCTGGTTCGACGTGACCCGGGCCGGCGACTTCGACGAGCGGACGGTCGGTGCCCTCGGAGAGAGCCGGTCGTTGGCCCTCATCATGCCCTCGGGGGCCTGGCTGCTGTCGCCCAAGGACGGCACGCCGGAAGCGGCCGGAGCCGATCTCGACTCGTCGATGGTGGCGCTGGTGATCGCCGAGCTTCCCGACCACGAGCTCGAGTTCCTCAACAGCTGGCAGGACGGCATGCGGGCCGTGGCCTCCGAGCAGGCCCAGGCCCTCGTCCTCCTGCGGCCGGTGTCGGTCGAACAGATCCAACGATGGGCCCGGGAGCGCCGCCAGATGCCTCCCAAGAGCACCTACTTCTTCCCGAAGCCGAGGACGGGCATGGTCTTCCGCGATCTGGACGCCCCGTCCTAGAAGACACGTGGTAGGCAGGCGGGCTGCGGTACTCGTTCTGGCCTTGACGGTCGTGTCGGGTGGGTGCTCGCTGCGGTCCTCGACCAGCCCGGCCGCCGCCCACCGTCGCCAGATCCGGCCGCGACCGGCCGCGACCGTGCCGTCCACCAGCACCAGCCTGGCGCCCTCGGCCACCCCGACCACCACCCCGGCCCCGATCCAGCCCGCCCCGGGCTGGACGGCCGCGCTGACCTCGCTGCCCCCGGGCGGCGGGTTCACATCGGTGTCATGCATCTCGGACACCTTCTGTGTGGCGGCGGGTGGCGGCACCGGTGGGGACAACGCCGTCACGACCACGGGAGCCGGCGTCACCGTCTCGTGGGACGGCGCCGCCTGGTCCGAGCCGTCGGTGTACTTCCCCGTCCCGTCGGGTGCGTCGGTGAGCGCGCCGGTGCTTCCTGCCGTCTCGTGCACCGCCGGACCGTCGTGCACCATCGTCGACGGTTCGGGCCACGTCAGCACGGGCGACGGCACCAACTGGTCGGCTCCCTCGCCGATGGCGGCCGCACCGGCACCATCGGACAGCCCGGCGAACCCGGCTGATCCCGGGCCCGGCCATGCCGGATCCCGGTCGGCGGTGGTGTCCTGTCCAACACCTGCCTTCTGCGCCGCGGCCGACAACACGGGGCATGTCTTTGCCGAGCGGAGCGGGGCCTGGCTCGGACCTCAGACCTTCGGCGACCCCACCCGGGCGACCTCGCTGTACCAATCCGGCCGGGTCGGGATGGCCTGCCTCGGCAATTCGTTCTGCACCGTCGTGGTGGGGTCCTCCGTCATCGACTGGGACGGCAACACCTGGTCCGAGGAGCCGGCGCCCTGGACGTCGGCGACGGTAGCCGGACCGACCGCTGTCGCCTGCCCGACCACCCGTCTCTGCGCCATCGTCGACGGCCCGAACCTCTGGGTGCGCAACAGCACGGCGGGGTGGTCACCGTCGGGGTCCATCGACCCGGGGGGGGTGCTCGACGCCATCACCTGCCCGACCGCCACGTTCTGCATGGCCGCCGACAGCGCCGGCCGGGTACTCACCTGGGACGGCTCGTCGTGGTCGGCGCCCCGCCAGGTCCTCCCCCCGGCGGTCGAGTACGCCGGCAACGGGACCTCACTGTCCTGCCCGACGGAAGCGTTCTGCATGCTCATGAACGGCGACGGGGACTACGCCGCCTACTCCCGAGCCGCCCCCGATCAGCGATGAGGGGTCAAACCTCCAGCCCGGCCATGGCGGCCAGGGTCGTCACGGTGCGCCAGTTGCGAGTGGTGGCCGTGCAGCCCAGGCGGCGCTCGAGGTACGTGTTGTTCAGCTTGGTCCTGCCGTAGCCGGTCGGGCAGTGCAGGAACACCTCCCCACCGACGACCCGGGCCCGGTCGTCCCCGAAGCGATCGGCGTCGGCCACCAGTGCCTCGACGGCTTCTGGGTCGGGGGTCTCGGCCAGGAAGGTCACGTGCAGGGTCTTCGGGTCGAGGGCGCGACTGGAGAAGGGGGTGCGGGCCAGGAGCGCCCCCCACTGGGGTTTGCTCCGCACGAGGACCGGGACCGAGATGCCGAGGCTCGATGCCATGCGCTCTTCGATGGCCCGGCCCACCGACTTGGGGGTACCGCGTCCCGACAGGACCACGTTGCCGCTCTGGACATAGGTGGCCACGTCCCGGTATCCCGCCGACTCCACCAGGGCACGGAGGGCGTCCATGCCCACCCGGTTGCGACCGCCGACGTTGACACTTCTCAGCATGGCCACATACGTCGTCACGACGCCACCCGCCCGGACGGTGGCCGTGTCGGGCCTACTCCACCGTCCAGGTGGAGCCGGAGCGCAGGAGGGCCCGGAGATCCCCCTGGCCCCGCTTGGACGTGGCGTCGGCGATCTGGCCGGCCATGCCGGCGCCGTACTCGGAGCGGTCGACATCGCGGAACACGCCGATGGGTGTCGGCTCGTAGGGACCGCGGGAGAGGCGGCTCAGCTGGAAGGCCAGACCGGGATTGTCCCGGTGCTCGTCGTGCACCAGAAGTGCGTGCTCCCCGACATCGGCCACCTCGACCACTTCCAGGGAGCCGTCGCTGTGCAGCACCACTCCGTGCTCGCCCTCGGCTCCGAAGCGAATGGGCTCACCGTGGACCAGGGGAATGAGCATGTCGGAGCGCTGGTCCTTGCCGGTAATCTGCTCAAAGGCCCCGTCGTTGAAGACGTTGCAATTCTGGTAGATCTCCACGAACGAGGCACCGACGTGGTCATGGGCCCGCCGGAACGTCTCCATCATGTGTTTGCGGTCCATGTCGTGGGTGCGAGCCACGAAGGACGCCTCGGCGCCGAGAGCCAGGCTGAGCGGGTTGAAGGGCTGCTCCAGCGATCCGAACGGGGTCGACTTCGTGACCTTGGCCACCTCGGACGTGGGCGAGTACTGGCCCTTGGTCAGCCCGTAGATCTGGTTGTTGAACAGCAGGATGGTGATGTTGACGTTGCGGCGGAGGACGTGGATCAGGTGGTTGCCCCCGATCGAGAGGGCGTCCCCGTCGCCCGTCACCACCCACACGTCCAAGTCCGGGCGGGTCGTGGCCAACCCGGTGGCGATGGCCGGGGCGCGACCGTGGATCGAGTGCATGCCGTAGGTGTTCATGTAGTAGGGGAACCGGGCGGCACAGCCGATTCCGGACAGGAACACGGTGCTCTCGCGCCGGACACCGAGCTCAGGCATGAGCATCTGCACGGCGGCGAGTATCGAGTAGTCACCGCAGCCCGGGCACCAACGCACCTCCTGGTCGGAAGACCAGTCCTTCCGGGTCGTCACCGGAACCGACGCCACCTCGGACTCGGCGGGAACGACATCGGTCATCAGTCGGACACCTTCCCGTTGCCGGCTTTCCCCGGCCGGCCGTTCTCACGGGCACCAGTGGCGGCCGCGGGCTCCCCGCCGGGCCGCCCCGGGGGCTCCACCCCTTCAATCTGCTGGAGGATGGCGGCCTCCATGGCTGCAGCTCGGAAGGGGATGCCTTGGACCTGGGTGAACGACACCGTGTCGACCAGGTACTCGGCTCGCAGCAGACGGCTCAGCTGTCCGAGGTTGACCTCGGGGACCAGGACCTTCCGGTAGCGGCGGAGCACCTCCCCGAGATCAGCCGGGAAGGGATTGAGGTGGACCAGGTGGGCGTGGGCCACCTGGTACCCACGCGCCCGGACCCTGCGCACCCCGGCGGCGATGGCCCCGTAGGTGGACCCCCAGCCGACCACGAGGACCGCGGCCCCGTCCTCGTCGTCGACGTCCGTGGGCGGGATGTCGCTGACGATCCCGGCGACCTTCGCCGCCCGCAGGCGGGTCATCCGCTCGTGGTTGGGGCCGTCGTAGGCCACGTTGCCGGATCCGTCGGACTTCTCGAGGCCGCCGATACGGTGCTCCAAGCCGGCCAGCCCGGGAGGCGCCCAGGGCCGGGCCAGGGTCTCCGCGTCCCGGATGTAGGGCCAGAACCCCTGGGTCCCGTCGGGACCGGTGTGGTTGGGCTCGGCGGCGAACCCGGGGTCGATCGCCGGAAGGTCGGCCAGGTCGGGCAGCCGCCACGGCTCGGTGCCGTTGGCCAGGTAGCCGTCGGACAACAACATGACCGGGGTGCGGTACTTGATCGCCAGCCGCACCGCCTCCATGGTGGCCTCGAAGCAGTGGGCCGGGGTCTTGGCCGCCACGATGGGCAGTGGCGCCTCTCCGTGGCGACCGTACATGGCATGCAGCAGATCGGCCTGCTCTGTCTTGGTGGGCAGGCCGGTGGACGGCCCTCCGCGCTGGATGTCGATGATCAACAGTGGCAGCTCGAGGCTGATGGCCAGGCCCATCGTCTCCGACTTGAGGTCGATGCCCGGTCCCGAGGTGGTGGTCACGCCCAAGGCCCCGCCGAAAGCCGCCCCCAACGCGGCGCCGATGCCCGAGATCTCGTCCTCGGCCTGAAAGGTCCGCACGCCGAACTGCTTGTGCTTCGAGAGCTCGTGGAGGATGTCGGAGGCGGGTGTGATCGGATAGGTGCCGAGGAAGAGCTGTAGGCCGCTCTGCGTGGCGGCGGCGATGAGCCCCCAGGCTGTGGCGGTGTTGCCGGTGATGTTGACGTACTCGCCCGGCTCGAGCGAGGCCGGTCGCACCTCATAGGACGACTCGAACAGCTCGGCCGTCTCTCCGAAGTGATAGCCCGCCTTGAAGGCCCGCAGGTTGGCCTCCATCACCAGGGGCTTCCCCGAGTACTTCTGCTGGATCCAGCTGATGGTGGCCTCGGTGGGCCGCGTGTAGAGCCAGCTGATCAGCCCCAGGGCGAAGAAGTTCTTCGAACGCTCGGCGTCGCGCGGCTTCACGCCCGCTTCCTTGGACACCTCGGTGGTGATCGAGGTCATCGGCACCTCGTAGACGGTGTAGGCCGCCAGGGTTCCGTCGGCCAACGGATCCGTGTCGTAGCCGGCCTTCTTCAGGTTCCGCTCGTCGAACGCGTCGACGTTGACGATGACGGTGGCACCGTTGGGCAGGCCGGCCAGGTTGGCCCTCAGCGCGGCGGGGTTCATGGCCACGAGCACATTGGGCGAGTCGCCCGGGGTCAGGATGTCGTGGTCGGAGATGTGGACCTGGAACGCCGACACACCGGCGAGAGTCCCGGCCGGGGCCCGGATCTCCGCCGGGAAATCCGGGAAGGTGGCCAGGTCGTTCCCGAGCATGGCAGACATGGTGGTGAACCGGTCACCGGCCAGCTGCATGCCGTCCCCTGAGTCTCCGGCGAACCGGATCACCACGCGATCCAAGAGCTGAGGGGACTTCGGATCGGTCGTGGTGTCGGACACCATGCTCCTCTTCGTACTGATGTACTGCTCGTTCGTACTGCTCGTGCGTCCGGGCTGTGGTGGTGGCGCTGCGTTTGCGTGGCGCTGCACCGAGTCTACCGTCGGGCCCCAGAACCGTAGCGAAGCCCCGGGTTCGGATGGAGTGATACCCGCCGGCCTGGCCGGTCGGAGCCGGCCTCGCACGGCCGTGGCCGGGTGTGCTTCCCGTCCGGTCGGGCGCCCGGGCGTCGTCCCGGGTCGGGCGCCCGGGCGTCGTCCCCGGTCAGGCGATCGTCACCGACTCGTCGAGATAGACGTCCTGGATGGCGTGGATCAGCCCGGCGCCCTCCTCGATGGGGCGCTGGAACGCCTTCCGACCGACGATGAGGCCCGCTCCGCCCGCTCGCTTGTTGATCACCGCCGTCCGGACTGCCTGGGAAAGGTCGTCGGCGCCCTTCGACTCCCCGCCGGAATTGATGAGCGGGATCCGGCCGGCGTAGCAGTTGACCACCTGCCACCGGGCGAGGTCGACGGGGTGGTCCGTGGTCAGCTGGCTGTAGACCAGCGGATCGGTCTTGCCGAACTTCAATGCGTTGTAACCGCCGTTGTTCTCGGGCTGCTTCTGCTTGATGATGTCGGCCTCGATGGTCACTCCGAGGTGGTTCGCCTGGCCGGTCAAATCGGCGGAAAGGTGGTAGTCGGTGTCACCCTGCTTGAAGGCCGAGTTACGCAGATAGCACCAGAGCACGGTGAACATCCCGAGGCGGTGGGCCTCATCGAACGCCCGCGACACCTCGACGATCTGCCGGTCGGCACCTTCGGAGCCGAAGTAGATGGTGGCACCGACCCCGACCGCCCCGAGGTTGGCGGCCTGGCCGACACCGGCGAACATCACCTGGTCATAGGTATTCGGGTAGTTGAGGAAGTCGTTGTGGTTGAGCTTCACGATGAAGGGGATCCGGTGGACGTAACGGCGCGACACGATGCCGAGGCCACCGAGCGTGGTGGCGATGGCGTTGCAGTCGGCGGCGATGGCCAGGTCGCAAAGCCTGGCGGGGTCGAAGTAGGCGGGGAATTTCGAGAAGCTGGCGGCGGCCGAATGTTCGATGCCCTGGTCGACAGGGAGGATCGAGAGGTAGCCGGTTCCGGCCAGCCGCCCGGTGTTGTAGACGGATGCGAGGTTGCGGAGCACGGTCGCCGGCCGGTCGGAGTCACGGAAGACTCGCTCGAGGTGGTCGGGCCCCGGCACCGTGAGGTACTCGACGGGGAAGGCCTTGGCCACGTGGTTGAGCAGCGAGTCGGACTCCTCGCCCAGCAGTTGTTCGAGGTTCATGTGGGAAAGCCTAACGGGCGGCCCGCGCCCGGTTGGGCGGCCGGCCGGGGCGACCCGGCGGGCCGAGTGACTCCAGCCGCTCGTCCACGTCGTAGGCGTGGGGATCGGCGTCGCTGATCCGCAGGAAGAGCTCCCGGGCCTTGGCCAGGTCGCCCGAGCGCTCCATGAGGTCCGCCAGCACGTACCACTGACGCAGGTGCCGTTCGCCGGGGTTGCGCACCCGGCGCCCGGCACCGGCCTCCACCAGCAGGGTCACCGCACCGGTCAGGTCACCCTGGTCGGCCCGGGTCCCGGCCAGCACCAGCCGGCCCTCGGAGAGGACTTCGGGATCAGGTGACCCCTGCCGCAGCTCCGAGAAGAGGGCTTCGACCCGCTTGGGACGGCCGAGGGCCCGCTGGCAGTCCATGCGCACCGGGTGCTGGTCGACCGACCCGGTGAGGGCCCCGTACGCCTCGATGTGGACGAGGGCGGCTTTCCAGTACCCCTGGTGGTAGTGGCTGAGGCCGAGCAGCTCACGGGCGGACGGGGCGTCGGGCACAAGGTCGACGACGGTCTTCAGAATTCGTGAGGCGTCCCGGTAGCGCTCGCGTTCATAGGCGCCCATACCGGCCGCCATGCGCTCGGTCACCCGGTGCCGGAGGTGGCTCCAGTCGGGACCGGCGGCCGAGGCCAGCTCGGCGGCGACATCAGGAGGCAACCCCTCGGGCGCCCGGCCCTTCGGCGGGGAGGACACTCCGGGCCTCTCGGACCGGGAAGACCTGACCCGGTCCTGTCGGTCGGTGCGTTCCCATCGCTCCGGCACGAACTCGTCGTCCCGGGTCCGGGCCCGGCGTCGGCCCTCGGGGGTGTCGGCTCCGGGACGTTGGTCGGGCCCGTTGGCGGCACGCACCGCGCCGGCTCCCCGGCGGGCCACACTCCCCCAGCCCTTCCGCACCACCGGGCCCCCGTCCGGATATCCGGCGTTCTGCCCTGAGCCACGGCCCCGCCCGGCGCCGGCGTCCTTCCCGGCCGGGCGCGGTCGGGGTTGGGGCGTCCCCCGCCTCCCCGCCGGGCGACGGCTCGCACTCGTCCCCAGCGCGCCCTTGGGGGAACTGTCGCCGGATCGCCCTCGCCGCTCCGGGTCACCCTCACGGCCATGTCCGGAACGGGCCCGTCCGGCGGCCGCACCGGTTGGCCTCGCTGGTCCCGACCTCCCGGCCCGGCTCGGCCGCCCCTGGCTCGCCCCTGCCCGGCTCGGCCGCCCCTGGCTCGCCTCCGACGAGCTTCGCCCCCGGCCACCCGGCGGAGCCGCGCCCCGGCTGCCGTCTGGCCCTCCGCCCGTCCCGTCCCGTCGTGCGCCCGTCCCCGAGCGACCCGGGCGTCCGCTCGCACCCTTGCCGCCCGACGGCGACCGGCTCGATCCACCATTCGATCCACCACGGCGCGGGGAACCAGAGGGCGTTCGCGGCGGCATAGCGGGTGAGCTTACCGGTGAGGGCAACGGGTCCAGCGATAGCAGCCATGTCATCGGACACCGCGGCGGGGGGGCCACCGCACTGTGGCCGCGCCGACGAGTAGCGCCCGAAAGCCGGACGCGTCAGGTCTCATCGACGCGTCCGGCTGGAATCCGATGCCGGAACTGAACAACGCCCCCGGATGGGGGCGTTGTTGGAAAAATCCCGGCGGCGTCCTACTCTCCCAGGGGGCTACCCCCCAAGTACCATCGGCGCTGGCGGGCTTAACTGCCGTGTTCGGAATGGGAACGGGTGTCTCTCCGCCGCCATGGCCACCGGAAACTGTGCGCTCGCCCCCGGGCGGCACCATCGGATGTCGTCCGGGTGGGTGCGACCGTGACGGCCGTCCCTGAGCGTTCCATAGCGAGCACGAGCAAGTTCCCAAGCCCTCGGCCGATTAGTACCGGTCAGCTGAATGCGTTGCCGCACGTACACTTCCGGCCTATCAACGTGGTCGTATGGCCACGGGCCTTACCAGGTTTTCCCTGTGGGAGATTTCATCTTGGAACGAGCTTCGCGCTTAGATGCTTTCAGCGCTTATCCCATCCGAAGGTCGCTAATCAGCAGTGCCCTTGGCAGGACAACTGACACACGAGAGCTTCGTCCATCCCGGTCCTCTCGTACTAGGGATAGCCTTCCTCAAATCTCCTACGGCTGCATCGGATAGGGACCGAACTGTCTCACGACGTTCTAAACCCAGCTCGCGTACCGCTTTAATGGGCGAACAGCCCAACCCTTGGGACCGGCTTCAGCCCCAGGATGCGACGAGCCGACATCGAGGTGCCAAACCTTCCCGTCGATATGGACTCTTGGGGAAGATGAGCCTGTTATCCCCGGGGTACCTTTTATCCGTTGAGCAACGGCGCTTCCACAAGCAACCGCTGGATCACTATGCCCTGCTTTCGCACCTGCTCGACTTGTAGGTCTCACAGTCAAGCTCCCTTGTGCCATTGCACTCGACGGCTGATTGCCAACCAGCCTGAGGGAACCTTTGGGCGCCTCCGTTACGTTTTAGGAGGCGACCGCCCCAGTCAAACTACCCACCTGACGCTGTCCCTGATCCGGATAACGGACCGAGGTTAGGGTTCCGGCACATAAAGGGTGGTATTTCAAGGTTGACTCCACACTGGCTAGCGCCAATGCTTCAAAGTCTCCCACCTATCCTACACAATATGTACTAAAACTCAACAGCAAGCTGTAGTAAAGGTCCACGGGGTCTTTCCGTCCTGATGCAGCTAACGAGCATCTTTACTCGTACTTCAATTTCGCCGGGTCTGTGGTTGAGACAGTAGGAAAGTCGTTACGCCATTCGTGCAGGTCGGAACTTACCCGACAAGGAATTTCGCTCTAGTTACTCCCCATGTCGCCATGAGGCTAGGACCATATCTTCTTCTCAGTAGTCGAACTGAGAGGGTTGGCGTATGGCCTCTGAGGATTCCAGATACCGCGACGGCTGCCGACGATTCATTGTCTGAGTAATCTCCGCAATCCGGGCCAGGCCATCCACTGACAGGTGGACACCTTCCTCCATCATGCGAACGATCACTGCAAACTTTATGAAGTCGGCCTCCTTCATTGTTACCAGAGGGTTTGCTTCGAAAAACGGAACGATGCAACCTGACAAGTCGGCCAGCCTCCTTACCGTGAAACGGCAGAGAGACTCTCGATGATTGTCATGACGGTCATTTCGACCGCCCTGGCCACACCCAAAAAACTGCTTCAGCTGATCCAATGCGACCAGGCTCTTCTCTCCCTGAACCACTGTGAAGGCCGGTTGGACCTGCCAACCGGTTCGACACGTACGGTTCCGAAAGATTGGAACACTGAAGCAGCCTTCGCCGTCGACGAAGCCGACGACCCACTGCGCGGCAACTGGCCTTTCCTGCTGATTGTCCGCACCGATCGGATTTTCACTACTCATGCGACAACCCCACGGAAGGGGTGTTACATGAATGAGTACCGTCGGATGCTCGGAGTTTCCAGCATATAGCCAACTGCACTATGCGAGATCACTCTCGCTAGGGGCAATCCCGGGCACGATTCCGGGTGATTACCTTAGGACCGTTATAGTTACGGCCGCCGTTTACCGGGGCTTA
>CAWDXZ010000002.1:0-565000 GCA_963806455.1 uncultured Acidimicrobiales bacterium | reverse complement strand
AGCCAAGTGCACCAGCCACCCACCAGCGGGCCGGTGACGGCATCTCTCCGTGCGCTTCCAACTGCCTGCCTGCCATGCTCTGATCCCTTCTTCCGGGTGCCGGCCACCGATCGTCTGCCTGGTACTACGGGGAACGGCCGACGAGAGATCGAATGCCTGGACCACAGTGTCCCGCCAATGTGTCTCCGGCCGATGCCGTCCCCCGGACGACCCCCCGGCCGGATACCTGGGACCCCTCCCGGCTCACCGCCCCCGCCCGGTCCGCCAGGACCGGTCTAGCCGAAGGTGAAGTCGTACGCCTGGATGCCGGGTGTGGCGGCCAATGTGAGCAAGGCCCGTTGCGGGGACGGCGAGCCGACCAGCTGGTAGAGCTTGGGCTCCCCACCCACCTCGAGGGTCCGCTGAGGGTGGCCGTTCACCGAAACGACGACCGAACCGGAGCCGCCGAGGACGAGATAGACGTCCTTGGCCTCGAAGTTGATGAGCAACGTGGCCCCCGGTCCGGCTGTCGAGCTCTCGTTGCCGATCGACCATTGGCCGCTGTAGGCGTACTCGTCGGGAGGAATCGCCGAGGGTGCGGGGTAGGCGGCCATCACGTCCTCCTGAATGGTCTGCCCGGCCAGGTTGGCCGGATGCTGGTAGCCGAGATAGGACTCCGGGGTGGTCGCCTCGGTGGGGGTGGTGTTGGCGACGTCCGTGGGCACTGGCAACGTCACTCGCGGATCGGCCGTCACCAGCAGGTGCCTGATGAACGACTCGGTCTGGCCGTACTGGCCTTCCCCGAAATCGACATGGCGGACATGACCGCTGGCGTCGATGAGGTACTCGGCCGGCCAGTACTGGTTCTCGTAGGCGTTCCACGTCGAATAGTTGTTGTCGATGGCGATCGGATAGTCGACCCCGAGCTGCCTGGCCGCCTGTGACACATTGGACACCACGTGCTCGAAGGCGAACTCCGGAGTATGGACCCCGATGATGGTCAGGCCGTCCTTGGCGTAGGAACGGTTCCAGGCCTCGAGATGAGGAAGGGTGCGCTGGCAGTTGATGCAGGAGTAGGTCCAGAAGTCGACCAGCACCACCCGGCCGCGGAGGCCACTGATGGTGAGGGGGCTTCCGGCCGGGGTGTTGAGCCAGTGAGCGATCCCCGTCAGTGCCGGGGCGTTCCCGCACTGCTGCAAGGTCGGACTGGCGTCAGTGCACGACGCCAATGCCCCGGTCGTGCTCTGCCCGGTCACCCCGGCGAGCGCCTGCCTCGCCGAAGCACCGGCCTCGATGTGGCCCTGCAGGGCCCCGGTGTACCCGGGGACGGCCCGCTGCAGCCCGTCGGTCAGGTTGAAACCGATGACCAGGGCGGTCGCTACCAGCACGACGCCGATGACCCGTCGCGCCGCGGCCGCCCGTGAACCCACCAACCGCATCCGCCCGGCCAGACGTTGGCCGAGGAGGGCGAAGACCAGAAGTGGTACGGCCACGCCCACGGCAAAGGCTGCAGTGAGGAGCACTGCGGACAGCCCGATCCGGTGGTTGGCACTCACCACGGTGATGGCCGCGAGCACAGGGCCGGCGCACGGCACGAAGACCAGTCCGAGGCTGAGCCCGAGCACGAAACCACCCGCCTCGGTGTGCTGGCGTCCCGGCGCCAGTGCGGTGAACGGTCGCTCCAGCTCGGCACCGAACCGGGGGATGACCAGGCCGAGGCCGACGATCCCGAGGACGATCAGGCCGATCCACCGCAACGCATCCTGCGGGAGGCCGAGCAGGCTGAGCAACCACGATCCGATCAGGGTGAAGACCGAGAAGCTGAGCACCAGGCCGGCGACCACGGCGATCGGCCGGCGGGGGCGGTGGGGCCCGGGGTCCCGAGTCGGCGGCCGGTGCCGGACGGGTGAGCGTGCCGGCGCCGACGGCGCCGGCGGGGGTGGCTTCGGGTGTGGTGGCGTCGGGGGTGGGGGCGCCCATCGCCACCGGAGGGTCGGTTGGCGAACCGCCCCCGGGCCCATCTTCCGCGTCCAGCCCGCTCGCCGCCCCGGTGGCGAAGATGACGGGTAGAACGGGAATGATGCATGGCGAGATGCCGGCAACCAGGCCGCCGAGAAATCCGACGACGACGAGCGTGACCACCACCCGCCCAGCCTGCCATGGCACACCCTCGATAGAGCGTCGGGGTGGGCGGACGCCGTCGCTGGACCCAGCCGGCCAGCCGGCCAGCCGACCGGACGCACGGGTAATTGCTTGGACTATTCGATGACCGGGATGCGGCGGCGGTCCAGCTCGAGGCGGTCGTGGAACCGGGCCATCTGGACCCGCACGGCGTCGGGCCCGGCACCGCCAGATGTGGTGCGACGGGTGACGGCCACACCCGGCTCCAGGAGCGGGACCGCCTGCGACCCGAGGGCCGGATGGGCCTCGACAAGCTCGGCCAACGGTACATGTCGCTGGATGGAGTCGCGTACCAGGCCCCCGACGACGGAGTGGGCCTGCCGGAAGGGCATCCCCTGCTGCACCAGCCACTCGGCCAGGTCCACGGCGGCCACCGCCTCGCCGTCGGCGGCCTGTTGCATGCGGTCGGTCATGAAGGTGATCGACCGCAGAACCCCCGCCAGGGCCACCAGGGCCAGATGGGACTGGCCGACCGAGTCGAAGAGGGGCTCCTTGTCCTCCTGCAGGTCACGGTTGTAGGCGAGCGGCAGACCCTTCAAGGTGGCGAGCAAACCGGTGAGGTTCCCGATCAGCCGGCCCGACTTGCCTCGGGCCAGTTCGGCCACGTCCGGGTTCTTCTTCTGCGGCAGCATCGAGCTGCCGGTGGCATAGGCGTCGGCGAATACCGCGAAGCCGAACTCCTCGCTCGACCACAGCACCAACTCCTCCCCGATACGGGACAGATGGACGCCGAGAAGCGCCAGGTCGAAGAGGGCCTCCGCCACGAAATCGCGGTCCGACACGGCATCGAGCGAGTTCTCGAACCGGCCCCGGAACCCGAGGTCGGACGCCACGCCGTCGGGGTCGAGCGGCAGCGAGCTGCCGGCCAGCGCCCCGGCACCCAGCGGCGAGACGTCCAACCTGTCCACGGTGGCCAACAACCGGTCGAGGTCGCGCGACAGCGCCCACCCGTGGGCCAGCAGGTGATGGGCGAGGAGCACCGGCTGGGCGCGTTGCAGGTGGGTGTACCCGGGGAGGTAGGCATCGCCGGCGTCGCGGGCCCGGTCCTCCAGCACTTCTTGCAGGGTGACGATCTCGCCGGCCACCAGGCGCAGCTCGCGCCGGGCGAACAGTCGCAGGTCGGTGGCGATCTGGTCGTTCCGGCTCCTGCCGGTATGGAGCTTGGCCCCGACGTCACCGCCGATTTCGGTCACCCGGCGCTCGATGGCCGTATGGATGTCCTCGTCGTCGACGGCGAAGTGGAACGACCCCGATGACAGCTCGGCCTCCACATCGTCGAGGGCGGCCAGCAGGGCGTCGACCTCCTCCTCTCCGAGGAGGCCCCCGCGTCCCAGCCCCCGCACATGGGCTCTCGAGGCGTCCAGGTCGTCGATGGCCAGATGACGGTCGAAATGGAGGCTGCTGGAGTAGAGCATCACCTCGTCAGCGGTGCCGTCGCCCAACCGGCCGTGCCAGAGGGTCACGGCGCCAGGTCGCCTGGGGGACGGGCGCCCCGTCCCTCCTGGACCGAGGACCACGTGGCCACGCCCAGGCCCCAGAGACGGACGAATCCCTCGGCGTCTTGGTGGCGGAACGTATCGGTCGAGTCGTAGGTGGCCAGTCCGTGGTCGTAGAGGGCGACCGGACTGCGCCGACCCACCACCCAGCACCGGCCGGTGTCCAGGCGGAGCCGCACGTCCCCCGTGACGTGACGCTGCGACTCGCCGAAGAAGGCGTCGAGGGCCTGCTTGAGCGGCGAGAACCACAGGCCGTCGTAGACCAGCTCCGACCACCGGGGTTCGAGCCGGGCCTTCTCGTGATGGAGGTCGCGCTCGAGCGTGAGGTCCTCGAGGTCCGAATGGGCGAGGAGGAGGGCCAGAGCCGCGGGGCACTCGTAGGCCTCCCGGCTCTTGATGCCCACCCGGCGGTTCTCGACCATGTCGAGGCGGCCGAATCCGTACGAGCCGACCACCCGGTTCATCTCGGTGATGAGCGGGAGCGGGTCGAGTGCCTTCCCGTCCAACGCCACCGGGACGCCCGACTCGAACCCCACGACCAGCTCGATCGGGTCCGTGGCGGACTGCCTTGTCATGGTGTAGACGTCGTCGGGAGGGCGGTTCCACAAGTCCTCGATCACGCCGCACTCGATGGCCTTGCCCCACAGGTTCTCGTCGATCGAGTACAGCTTCTCCTTGGTGACCCCCAACGGAATATCCCATTTGGCCGCGTAGTCGATGCAGTCCTCGCGCGACAGGCCCCATATCCGGGCCGGGGCGAGGACCTCGAGGTCCGGGGCGAGCGCACGGGTGCCGACCTCGAAGCGGACCTGGTCGTTGCCCTTGCCCGTGCACCCGTGGGCCACTGCGGTGGCCCCGTGCCGACGGGCCTCGGCCACCAGGTGCTTGACGATCACCGGACGCGAGAGTGCCGAGACGAGCGGGTACTTCCCTTCGTACTTGGCGTTGGCCATCAGGGCCGGCATGCAGAACTCCTCGGCCATTTCGGAGCGCGCGTCGACCACCACCGCCTCGGCCGCTCCAGCGGCCAGGGCCCGATGGCGGATCCCTTCCCAGTCTTCACCGCCCGATTCCGAGGCCTGCCCCACGTCGACGGCCACCGCCACCACGTCGACACCGCTGTTCTCGATCAGCCACCGGACCGCCACCGAGGTGTCAAGCCCACCGCTGTATGCCAGCACGACTCGTTGTCTCATGATCTACCCCTTGGCTGCGGTGGTCTCGACGTTCGACGTCCTCCGGCCCGATCGCCGGCCCGGCCCCGGCCGGCCGCCGCCGACCGGCCCGCCCCTGGACCGTCGAGCCCGGCCACCTCGGCCAGGCGACCGGCGGTGGTGGCGCCACCCGAGGACTCGGACGTGACGACCAGCACGGTGTCGTCCCCGGCGACCGTACCGATCACGCCGGGGAACCCGCTGCGATCGAGCGCCGATCCTACGACATGGGCCGAACCAGGAGGGGTGCGCAGCACGACCAGATTCGCCGAGCAGCGCACGTCCACCACCCATTCGCCGAGCACCCGCCGAAGGTGGTCCTCGGGCGCGACCTGCTGGGAGGGAAGCTCGGGCAGCGCGTAGGCGGTCTCGCCACCGGGGAGCCTGACCTTCACGGCCCCGAGTTCCTCGAGGTCGCGGGACACGGTGGTCTGGGTGGCCTCGATCCCCTCACCGGACAACAGTTCGACCAGGTGCGACTGGCTCCCCACCGCCCGCGTCTCGAGGAGCTTGGTGATTCGGTGTTGACGCTGGTGCTTGGTCACCGCCCCCCCTCCGCCGCCCCTGGGATCGACGCCGACCCGTCGGGCCCGACGCCGGCTCGTCGTACCCACGCCAACAGGCCCCGCATGGCATGCATCCGGTTGGCCGCCTGCTGCCAGACCACGCTCTGGGGACCGTCGACGACGGCGGCGGCGATCTCCTCACCACGGTGCGCGGGCAGGCAGTGGAGTACCACGGCGTGTGAGGCCGCCCCGGCCAACAGCGTCTCGTCCACCGAGTGGCCGGCGAAGTCGGTGAGCCGGGCTTGGGCCTCGGCCTCTTGACCCATCGACGTCCACACGTCGGTGTAGATGGCGTCGGCACCGGCGACGGCCTCCCTCGGGTCGGCCGTCACCACCAGCCGGCCCCCGTAGGACTCCACCAGGGCCACCTCCTCGGGGGTCGGCCCGTACCCGACGGGCGAGGCCACCCGGGTGGCCATCCCGGTCATCGAAGCGGCTATAGCCAACGACCGCCACACGTTGTTGGCGTCCCCCACGTAGGCCACCGTCAACTCCGGAAGTGACGCCGCGCCGAAGACCTGGCGGAGAGTGAGGAGGTCGGCCAGCGCCTGGCACGGGTGAGCCACGTCGGACAGCAGGTTGATCACCGGGACGGGCACGGCCGCATCGTCCAGAGCAGTTCGCATGCCGAGCAGTGTCCGGTGGTCCATGACACGGGCGCAGATGACCGAGTGATAGCAGGCCAAGGTGCGGGCCACGTCGGACGCCGGCTCCCGCATATCCAGGCCCACCTCGTGACCCTGGATGTACACAGGATGCCCCCCGAGGGCGACGACGGCCATCTCCGAGCTGTTGCGGGTGCGGTTGGACGCCTTCTCGAAGACGAGGGCCACGCCCCGGTGGGCGAGGACCGGTGGCAACCGGGACGGATCCAGTTCCGCCAGGTCCAGGACGGCCTCGAGCCCGCCCACGCCGAGATCGTCCACCTCGAGCACGTGGCGAGTCTCCACCGGCCCGGTGCCCGGGTCCGGAGACCCGTTCACGGGTTGCCTCCCCCGGCCGCCCTCGTGACGCGCCCCAGGATGGGCCCGAGGATGGACACGGCCCGGGCCACCTCGGTCGGCGTGACCAGCAGGGGGGGTGCAAAGCGAAGGACGTCCGGCCTCGGGGCGTTGATGACCAGTCCGGCATCGAGCGCCTCGCCACAGGCGAGGACGGCTGCGGGCTCGGTGAGCACGGCCGCCAGCAGCAAGCCCTCCCCCCGCACCGAGCCCACCCCGGGAAGCACCTCGAGGGCGCTCTTGAGCCGGGATCCCAGTTCCCGGGCGCGCCCTGGTGCATCCTCGGACTCCATCACCGCCAAGGTGGCCCTGGCTGCCGACATGGCCAGCGGCTGGCCTCCGAAGGTGCTGCCGTGGTCGCCGGGGACAAAGGCGGCGGCCACCTCGCCCCGCGCCCAGCATGCCCCCACCGGCATGCCGTTGCCGAGCGCCTTGGCCATGGTCACGATGTCGGGCTCCACGCCGAGATGCTGGAACCCGAACCACCGACCGGTCCGCCCCAGCCCGGTCTGGACTTCATCGACGATGAGGAGGATGTCGCGGTCGTTGCAGAGCTGGCGGAGCCCGACCAGGTAGTCGGAGGAGGGCACGACGACTCCCGCCTCGCCCATCACGGGCTCTACCATCACGGCGGCCACCCGGGTCGGGTCGCAGGCGGCCTCCATGGCCGGGAGGTCGTCGAAGGGTACGTGGTCGAACCCGTCCGGCAGCGGCAGAAATGCCTTCTGCTTCTCCACCTGTCCGGTGGCCGCCAGCGCGGCCAGGGTACGTCCGTGAAAGGCGTCCCACGTGCTCACCACGGCAAACCGGCCGCTCCCTGCCCACCGGCGGGCCAGCTTGATGGCACACTCGTTGGCCTCGGCCCCCGAATTGGCGAAGAACACCTGGCCCCCGGCCCGCTCGGTGCCTCCTCCCACCAGGCGGTCGAGCGTGGCCGCCACCTCCGGCCCGACCACGTTCCCGAAGAGGTTGGAGACATGGCACAACGTCCGCGCCTGTTCGGTGATGGCCTCGGCCACCGTCGGGTGGGCATGGCCGAGAGAGGTCACCGCCAGCCCGGACAAAAAGTCGAGGTAGCGCCGGCCGCCCGTGTCATAGAGAGCACTGCCCTCGCCGCGGACGAACGTTACCGCAGGTTCGGCATAGGTGTGCATGAGCGCCGACCGGTCGATCGGGGCCATGGTCCCGGACCGCTCTGCCGGATCGGGCCGGTCGGCCGGTCCGGTCACGGCGTTGCCCCCACCATCGTGCCCACGCCCTCGTCGGTGAACACCTCGAGCAGCAGGGCATGGGGCGTCCGGCCGTCGAGGATATGGGCCTGGCCGACGCCGGACCGCACGGCCCGGGCGCACGCCTCGATCTTCGGGATCATGCCTCCGGTCGCCGCGCCGGATGAGACCAGTCGGTCGAGGTCGTCGACGGTGGCCCGGTGGATCAGTGTCGTCGGGTCATCGGGGTCGGCGCGGATGCCCGACACGTCGGTGAGGAACACCAGCTTCTCTGCCCCGAGTGCCGCGGCCAGCGCGCCGGCCGCAGTGTCCGCGTTGATGTTGAACGCCTGGCCCGACTGGTCCGTCCCGATGGTCGCCACCACCGGGATCAGGCCCTGGGCCAGCAGTTGGTGGACGATGACCGGGTCGACATGGACGACATCGCCGACATACCCGAGCGACTCGGACCGGGCCGTGGCCGTGATCAGGTTGGCGTCCTCACCCGACAGCCCGACGGCCAGGGCACCATGGACGTTGATCGAGCTCACGATGTCACGGTTCACCTTGCCGACCAGCACCATTCGGACCAGGTCGATGGTGTCGGCATCGGTTACCCGGAGCCCGTCCCGGAACTCGGCGCTCTTACCGACACGCGCCATGAGCTCGCCGATCTGGGGCCCGCCCCCGTGGACCACGACGGGCAGCATCCCGACCGACCTCGTGAGGACGATGTCCTCGGCGAAGGATGCCAGGGCGGCGGCCTCGCCGACGGCCGCCCCGGAGGCGCCCGGGTTCAAGACGTTGCCGCCGTACTTGATCACCACCACCTTGCCCCAGAAGCGGCGGATATAGGGCAGCGACTCGACCAACACCGCCGCCTTGTCGCCCGGGGCGAGGGCCGATGTCGTATCGGTGCGTGCCCCGGTCACGACGTCGTCCTGTTCTCGTCGATGTACCCGTACCCGAGGTCGACGCCCATGACCACGGCGTTGCCGTCGGACAGCCCCAGGTCGCAGTGGATGTCGATCAATCGCCCGGACATGTGCCGAGCCACGGCGGCCGCATCGTGGTCGCAGGCCACCCCTTGGCGGCACACGGTCACGCGCCCGTAGGCGATGTCCAGCCGCTCCATGTCGAAGTCCACCCCGGCCGAGCCGAGGTCGCTCGCCACACGGCCCCAGTATGGATCCTGGCCGTTGACGGAGCATTTGACGAGCAGCGAGTCAGCCACCTTGCGGGCCGCCCGATGGGCCTCGCCATCCGACCGGGCCCCGGTCACCCGCACGTGCATGACCTTCGTGGCGCCCTCGGCGTCGGCCAACATCGCCTCCACCAGGGCCGAGCACGCCTCGCCTACGGCGTCCGCCACCACGTTCGGGTCGGACGGCCCGGCGCGACCCGAGGCCATCAGCACCACCGTGTCGTTGGTCGAGGTGCATCCGTCGACGGTCAAACGGTTGAACGAGTCACACACCGCCCCCCGCAGGAGATCGGACAGGGGTCCCGGCTCCACGCCGGCATCGGTGGTGAGGAAGGCCAACATGGTTGCCATGTCCGGCGCCAGCATGCCGGCACCCTTGGCCATGCCGGCGACGCAGAAACCCGCGCCCTCGACCAGGGTCTCCTTCCGGGAGGCATCGGTGGTGAGGATGCCGGCGGCGGCGTCGTCAGCCGCCGGCGCTTTCCCCGATCGGGCCGCCACCAGCTCGGGGATGGCGGGCTCGATGACCTGCATGGGGAGCGGGGTGCCGATGAGGCCGGTCGAGCACACGAGGATGTGATCGGACCGGACCCCGAGGGCTGTCGCCACCAGCTCGCACATCCGCTCCGCGTCGGTCCGGCCCCGGGCCCCGGTCGCGGCATTGGCGTTGCCGCTGCTCACCAGCACGGCGGCGGCCCGGCCCCCTCCGGCTCGGAGGTGGTCGCGGCTGGTCTGCACGGGTGCCGCGGCCGCCAGGTTGGTGGTGAAGGTGGCCGCAGTGGGCACGGCCGTTCCGTCTTCGGTGGCCAGCAGGGCGAGGTCGAGGGCGCCCGACGCCTTGATGCCCGCCGCCCGGCCCGAGGCCACGAACCCCTTGGGCGTGGTGATGCTCATGGATAGACCCCCGCCATCGGCAGACCGGTCGTCTCGTCCAGTCCGAGGACCAGGTTGGCGCACTGTAAGGCCTGGCCGGATGCCCCCTTGACCAGGTTGTCGATGGCCCCCAGGGCCACCACCCAGCCCGTGCGGCTGTCCACCCGCACGGTCACGTGCGCGCAGTTCGAGCCGGTGGTGGCCTTGGTGGAAGGAGCCTCGTCGGTGACCACCACGAACGGCTCGTCGTCGTAGGCCCGGTGCAGGATGGCCATGGCCGCCTCGCCGGTCAGGGCGTTCGACGTCCCGACCGGCGCCGACGGTCGGGCGTAGCAGGTCGCCAGGATGCCGCGGGACATCGGCGCCAGATGGGGTGTGAACAGCACCGGGGTGCCGAGGCACTGCTCCATCTCGGCCGTGTGGCGGTGGTCGAGCAGCCCGTACGCGGTGAAGTCCTCGTCCACTGCCCCGAAGTGCAGGGCGTCCTTCGGAGCCCGGCCGGCCCCTGACACCCCGCTGGCCGCGTCGACGACCAGCGCCGGCACACCGTTCGGCGCGCCGTCGGGATCGGGGACCTCGATGGCCCCTGCCTCGAGCAGGGGATGGAGGGCGAGGACGACCGCCGTCGGGTAGCAGCCCGGGGCCGCCACCAGATGGGCGCCCCTCAGCTGACGGCGGTAGAGCTCGGGAAGCCCGTAGACGAATTCGTCGAGAAGTGCCGGCGCGGTGTGCGCCTCCCCGTACCACGTGGGATAGAGCGACGGATCGCGTAGACGGAAGTCGGCGGCCAGGTCCACGATGGCTCCCACCCGGTCCTGGAGGTCGGGGACGAGATGCTGCGAGCGGCCGTGAGGGAGGGCCAGGAAGACGAGGTCGAGCCCGTCCAGCTCGGTCGGGTCGGTGGGTGCGTAGACGAGGCGCGGGTACGAAGCAGCCAGGGACGGGGTGTGGCGGGCCACGGGCTCGCCACGATGGTCGCCGGCCGTGGCCACCGCCACGTCGAGGTGGGGGTGGGACGCACAGAGGCGGAGCAGCTCGACGCCGGCGTACCCGGAGGCACCGACCACACCAACCTTCATCGACACTCCTCGCTGTCCAGGGCATCGGCACGATCGGGTCCCTGCCCTGCAAGTATATGCATACTTTCGCATTCTTATGCAAGACGCAACACTCGTGGAGCCGTCGGGCCGCAGGGGCGGCCCGTGCACCCCCTCGGCCCCACCATGGCTACCGGCCTCGATTCACCCCTTGATCCCTCCGCCGGTGACCGGTACCGTCAGACCAGGCGCCACGTCGTCCAACCGGTTCGTCGATCGCCGGGACAGTGGCGGAACGACCGGCCCTCGTCCGTTCCCATCGGCGGAGCGTCGTGTGTCCCATCACCCTCACCGGCTCGGTGCCGCCCAGCGGCCACAACCGTCCGCTGGAGACCCCGGGTTCCCCTTCTCCGACATCCTCGCGGAGCTGCCCGAGTTCGTGCCGCGCTACCTCGAGCTGGTGGCGGCGTGTGACGGCGCCCCCGGCGAGCCGGTGGTGCTGACCGAGCTGGCCGAGTTGGTCGCCGGACGGATCGCCGTGATCAGGACGGCTTCCGCCACGGTGGCGCGCGCCATCCACGTGGTCGAGTTGCTCGTCGACGCCCGCCAAGGGGACGAGGCGGCCTGTGAGCCGGTGGCGTATGCATTCTTCGACAGCTTCTCCATCGAGGACCGCCGGTACCTCGTCCCACGGCTCGGCTCGCGTTCCCGCCGCCTGCTCGAGTCGCTGGAGGTGGCGCCCCCCGGGGAACGGCCGTAGACCGGCCCTCGACGGTCCGAGTTCAACAAGGTCAGCGGAGTTCGGCCCGATGGCCCTGTTCGACGGCGGCGATGGCCTCGGCTCGGAGCGCTCCGACCTCCCGGTCGGTGAGCGTGTGGTCCGGGGCGCAGAAGCGAAGGTGATAGGCGAGGCTCCGGGCTCCCTGGGCGACCGAAGGGCCCCGGTACACGTCGAAGAGCTCGACCGACTCGAGCAGGTCAGCGCCGGCCCGTCGCAACGTCCGCTCCACCGAGCCCGCTGGGATCGAGTCCCCCACCACGAAGGCCAGGTCGATGTCGGACGATGGGAACTTGCTGACCGGCTGCGCCTCCTCGCTCCGCCGGGGGACCCGGTCGCGGTCGAGGAGGGCGCCGAGATCGAGGTCGAGCCACCCGACCCGCCGGGGGCGGCCGTCGGCATTGACCAGGCCGAGCTGCCCGACCAGGTAAGGGTCGAGCTCCCCGACCACGCCGAGCTCGGTCGGGACCTCCTCCCGACCCGGATCGTCGGGCGGACCGTCCACCACGCTGGCCAGGGCGGCCGAGCGGTACGGATGGAGCGCCGCCGCAGCCGGACCGAGGTGGCGCCGACCCCCCATGACCCAATCGGCGAGGCGCAATGCGGCGGCGATGGTACGCCAGGCGGCCACCGCCGTCCAGGCGTCGTCCCCGTCCTGGGCGAAGATGACGCTGACACGCTCTGTGGCGTCGGCCGGCGGCCCGTCCCCCGGGTCGACCCGAGGGTCCTCGGGATAGAAGAAGACCGTCCCGACCTCAAAGAGGCGGATGTCCGGATGACGCCGTTCGGTGTTGTGGACGACCGCTCGGACCAGGCCCGGAGCCATCGACGATCGCAGGAACCGCTCGGAGTCCACCAGTGGGTTGGTCACCTCCACGTACGGGGGGTCGAACCCGGACACCTCCTGGTCCCGCCGGGTCACGAACGTGGACGTCCATGCCTCGGTGGTGCCCAGGCCGCAGAGTATGTCCTTCACCTGCCGGCGCTCGCGCTGGTACGTCGTGAGCTGCCCGGGTTGGGGCCATGACGGGGTGCGGCGGGCGATCCGCGAGTAGCCGTAGACCCGGGCCACCTCCTCGGCGATGTCGGCCTCGCCCATGGGGGCGGGACGGATGTCCGGCCGGTACGTGGGGACCACCACCCGGAGGGGCGAGTCCTCCGCGGCCGCCACCGGCTCGGCCTCCAGGCCGAGCGGACCGAGGAGCCGGGCGATCTGCGGCGAGGTGAACCCGGCACCGAGGAGGCCGCCGATCCGGTCCGGACGCACGACCAGCTCGAGCGGGGTGGGAACATCCCCCCTCAGGTCGATCACCCCGGGCGCCACCGCCATGGAGGTCCCGGCAGTGAGGGCCAACAGCCGGCAGAACCGCTCGGCGGCCCGGTCGATGACGGCCGGGTCGCAGCCCCGTTCGAACCGGGCCGAGGCCTCGGTCCGCAGGCCCAGTCGCTTCGAGGTCCGGGCGATGGCCATCGGGTCGAAGTACGCCGCCTCCAGCAGCACCGAGGTGGTGTCCTCGCCGATCTCCGAGGACGTGCCACCCATGATGCCGGCGATGGCCACCGGGGAGCCTTCGGCGTCGCAAATGAGGCAGTCCCGCCCGTCGTCGCCGAGGCCGGGCCCCGCCACGCCGAGTGTCCGCTCCACCCCGTCGAGGGTGACGAGCTCCTCGCCGGCCACGGCCTGCCGGACCACCAGGCCACGGCCGGCCAGTCGGTCGAGGTCGTAGGGGTGGGTGGGCTGGCCCACCTCGAGCATCACGTAGTTCGATGCGTCCACGACATTGTTGATGGGCCGCATCCCGGCCAGCACGAGCCGGCGGGCCAACCAGGGCGGCGAGGCGGTCACCTCGATGCCGGTGACCACCCGGGCCGTGAAGCGCGGGCACAGGTCGGGGTCGTCGACCCGGACCGAGGTGACCTGCTCGACAGGTGGTTCCGACGGAGGCCCGGCAAGGGGGTCGGTGACCGAGGAGTACTGCGGCCCGGCCAGGACGCGGACCTCGGGAAGGGCGAACGGGAGCCCGAGCCGGGCGGCCAGGTCCCGGGCCACCCCCGCCATGCTCCATGCATCGGGACGGTTGGCCTCGACGGCCAGGTCGAACACGACGTCGGGTTCGATACCGAGGGCGGCGGTGAGGGGCTGTCCCGGATGGACGTCTCCGGTGTCGTCGAGGATCAGGATCCCGTCGGCATCCTCGCTGAGCTTGAGCTCCCGACCCGAGCAGATCATCCCGTTGGAGACGACCCCTTTCATCTTGCGGCGGCCGATCTCGAAGCCGCCGGGCAGGATCGTGCCCACCCGGGCCAGCGGGACCAGGTCACCCACCTCGAAGTTCCAGGCCCCGCACACCACCTCCACCCGGTCAGATCCGTCGTCCACCACCACCCGCCGTATCCGGTCCGCCCCCTCGATGGCGGCGATGTCGATCACGCGCCCCACCACCACGTCGGCGAGACCCTCCCCCACCACAGCGATCTCCTCGACCACCAGCCCGAGGTCGTCGAGCGCGGCGGCCAGGTCGACCGGGTCCCCCTCGAAGGGAGCGAAATCTCGCAGCCACGACAGCGGTACGCGCACAGGTCTCCTCAGTCGTCGCCTATCAGAACTGCTGCAGGAAGCGGATGTCGTTCTCCGTCAGGGCGCGCATGTCGGCGATCTGATGGCGCATCTGCGCGCACCGGTCGATGCCGAACCCGAAGGCGAACCCGGTCCATTCCTCGACGTCGATCCCGACCGCTCCGAACACCGCCGGGTCCACCATCCCGCACCCTCCGAGCTCGATCCAGCCGGTCTGTGAGCAGGTCCGGCAACCGGTTCCGTGACAGATGGTGCAGGTGACCTCGAACTCGGCCGACGGCTCCGTGAAGGGAAAAAAGGCGGGGCGGAGCCGCGAGTGGATGTCGGGGCCAAAGTAGGCCGTCGTGAACACCTCGATGGTGCCCGCCAGGTCGGCGAAGGTGATCCCTTTGTCGACCACCAGGCCCTCGATCTGGTGGAACACGGGGAGGTGTCGGGCGTCGGGTGTGTCCCGGCGGTAACAGCGGCCGGGCATCACGGCATGGATGGGGAGCCCGCCGTTGACCACCGCCTCCTCCATGAGGTGGATCTGCACCGGCGAGGTATGGGTGCGCAGCAGGGTGGTCTCGGGCGGCCCCAGGTTGAGGTACAGGGTGTCCCACATCCCTCGGGCCGGATGGGCCGGGGGCATGTTGAGGGCCCCGAAGTTGTACCAGTCCGTCTCGATCTCGGGGCCCTCGGCCACCTCGAAGCCCATCCCCACGAAGACGTCCTCCAGGGCATCCCGGGTCTGGGTGACGAGGTGAAGGTGTCCCCGGCACGGCGGGGCAGGGATCGATCCCGGGATGAATTCGGTGAGGTCGATGCGGGCCTCGGACATCTGGCGTGCGAGCTCGGCGGCGCTGATCTCGGCCCGGCGCCGTTCGAGTAGGTCCTCGACGGCGGCCCGCGCCTCGTGCAGCTGCTGGCCCAATTGGCGGCGGGTGTCGGGATCCAGCCGACCGAGGTCCCGTCCGACTGCGGCCAGCGGGGACTTCTTGCCGGACACCGCCGCGGCGACCTGTCGGATCTCCTCGGTCGAGGCCGCCGAGTGGATGGCCGCCGAGGCCTCCTCGACGAGCGCGTCCACATCCAGCCGGTCGGTCACGGGGAACCATCCCCGGTTGGCGGGTCTGTCATGCCCTGAATGGTAGAACCCGTCACTGTGGGACGAGGGCTTGTACCCGTCCCTCCGTGGGTGCGCCGCTGCCGGAGCGCCTCGAAGCACAGCACGGCCGCCGAGCTGGCGACGTTGAGGGACTCGGCCAGACCGGTCATGGGAATCGAGATGCGCACGTCGAGGAGATCGCCGACCGTCTGGCCCAGGCCGGATGACTCATTGCCGAACACCGCAGCCACCGGCTGCCGCCAGTCGAAGGCCGTGTAATCGGAACCGCCGCGCACCACGGCGCCGGCGGTGGTGAAACCCCAACCCTTCAGGACCCTGAGCACCTCCGGCGCTCCGGCTCCGGCGACCACGGGGAGGTGGAACAGCGATCCCGCCGATGCTCGGACGGTCTTCGGGTTGGTCGGGTCGACCGTGCCTTCGCAGCAGATCACGGCTCCGACACCGGCGGCGTCGGCTGTCCGGATCATCGTGCCGGCATTGCCCGGGTCGCGGATGTCAGCGCACACCATCACCATCGATGCGCCCTTCACCTCCTCGAGACGGGTGGGGGTATAGCTCACGACGGCGAGGACCGGCTGCGGCGTCACCGTGTCGGCCACCCGATCCACCACCCCGGGGGCCAGGTCGAAGACCCGGGCCCCGGCGGCAAAAGCGCGTTCGAGGGTGTCGCTCACCACGCGGTCGGTACGTCCTTCCGGGGCCACATAGACGGCCTCGATGGCCGCATCGGAGTCCAGCGCGGCCGAGATCAGCGCAACCCCCTCGACGACCAGGGCGCCTTCTGTGCTTCGCAGGTTCCGCTTCCGAAGCAGTTGCCTGACACGACGGACCCGACGGTGCGTATAGGCGAGTCCGTCCGCGCTCAGGGTGTGGCCTCGGCACTCGTTTGCGAGCTCACCAATGCCTCGTTCGCCACCCGCACCAGGGCGGCGAACGCCTCGGGCTCGGTGACCGCCAAGTCGGCCAGCACCTTGCGATCGACTTCGACGTCGGCGCGGTGGAGTCCGGCAATGAACCGGCTGTAGCTGGTTCCGTTGAGGCGGGCGGCCGCGTTGATCCGTTGGATCCACAGCTGACGGAAGTCTCCCTTGCGGGCGCGCCGGTCGCGGTACGCATACTGCATGGAGTGCATCAACTGCTCGTTGGCGGCACGGAACGAGCGGCTCTTGTTCCCGTAGTAGCCCTGGGCCTGCTCGAGGACAGCTCGGTGGTGCTTCTTCGCGTGTACGGCGCGCTTGACTCGGGCCATGAGGGACTCCTTCTCTGTCGTGGACTTGTCGGACGTTCAGACGGGGCGCGGCATCGTCGTCTCTGCAGGGGACGGACACATCCGGCGCCACTCGGACCGGTCCCCTTGACCGGCCGGACCGCCGGCCCCGATGGTCGGTGGCGTCAGCGGCCGAGCATGCGCTTGACCTGGCGGGCGTCACCCGGGGCGAAGTCAGTCTCGCGACCCAAGCGGCGCTTCCGAGCGCTCGACTTCTTCTCCAGCAGGTGTGACCGGTAGGCCTTGCGACGCCGCAACCGTCCCGTCCCGGTCACCTTGATCCGCTTGCGGGCGCCGCTGTCGGTCTTCATCTTCGGCATCGTCTCAACCCTCTCCTTCGCTCGTCCCGGCGGGCGAGCCCTCATCACTCGACGGGTCGACGGCCCGGTCCCCGCTCTGACCGTTCAAGGTGCCGGCCCCTGTCCCTGCCCCGTTTCCCGGCGCCGCACCGTTCGACTCGTCACCGTGGTGGGCCGAGCCCCGCGAAGCCGCCGATTGCTTGGCCCGCTTGTCGGGTGCCAGCACCATCACCATGTTGCGGCCGTCCAGCCGCGGCACGGACTCGGACTTCCCGACTCCGTCCATCTGTTCGGCGATCCGGTCCAGGATCCGCTTCCCGAGTTCGGGATGGAAGACCTCACGTCCCCGGAACATGATGGTGACCTTGACCTTGTGGCCCTCCTCCAGGAATTTGGCCACCTGGCGGGTCTTGGTGTCGAAGTCGCCGTCTCCGATCTTCGGCCGGTACTTCATCTCCTTGATGCCGACGTGGACGGCCTTCCGTCTCGATTCCTTGGCCCGCTGCGCCGCATCGAACTTGAATTTCCCGTAGTCCATGATGCGGCACACCGGTGGGTTGGCCCCCGGTGCCACCTCGACGAGGTCCAAATCGAGCTCGTTGGCGATGGCCAGCGCTTCGGGCAACAGCTTGATACCGAGCTGCTCCCCGTCGGGGTCGACCAATCGCACCTCACGGGCCCGGATCCTGTCGTTGATGCGAGGTTCAGTGGTGATGGTGGCTGCTATGCGACTTCACTCCTCTTCTTCGGGTCACGGTTCCCCCATGACCTGCGTCGAAGGAGCGGAGCCCACCGCCGGCCCCAGCCATACTGGCGACCATCGGTCCCATTGACCCGACGCACCGTCCGTCAGACATGCCGACGACCCGGTGGCCGGGTGGGGGCCTTCGACCTCCAGACCCCGCTTCCTCGTCTATCAGTGCTTTAGGCTACCAGTCGTGAGCTCTTTGTGGACACCCGGCGGCGAGCGACCGGTCGGAGCGCCCTCCGGTTCCGGGGCACCGCCTCCGGCGGGCGACGCTCCGGTCGGATCGGGGCCGTCCGCCGGCGACGAGCTCGACCAGGAGGCCCTGGCCGAACAGGTGGCCGCCATGCGGGCGGAACTGGCCGGCTCGCCCGCCGAGGTGGTGGTGGCCAACCACTGCTACGGCCTGTTCGAACTGGCCGCGGTCTACCTCTCCCAGCAGCCGGCGTTGCTCGACCATGCCCGGCTGGCCATCGACGCGCTCGCCAGCCTGGTCGAGGGGCTCGGGGGCCGACTGGGCGATGCCGAGCCGCAGTTGAAGGACGGGCTCAGCCAGCTGCGCTTGGCCTATGTCCAGATCGAGGGGGCCAAACGGGCCGGAGCCGACGTGGCGTCGGGCGCGGCGGCCAACGGAGGGACGGCCGACGGACCTGCGTCGGGCGGCGAGACTTCTCCCGGAACCGAGGGCGGATCCGGACGCGAGCCCGACCCAGACGGGTGACCGTCGGGCCCGACCAACCCCCAAATTCCCAGTCCGGCGGTCCGCTCCCACCCACCCCATCCTCGAGCCCCGGCGACGGCCCCGGCGATGGCCCGCCCGGGCCGTCCGGGCCGATCGACAGCTCCCGGGTCAGGAGCTTCATCGGCCTGTCCATCGGGCTGGTCGGGCCCCGGGCCAACCTGGCGGTGTCGGGTGTTCTCATCACCCTCTACGTCCAGCAGCGCGCCTCGGGCGCGCTGGCGGTGACCTTCGCCCTCACCGCCAACCGGTTGTTGAGCTGGCTCACCTATCCGTTGGCCGGCCGCCTGAGCGATCGCACCCGGAGCCGGGTAGGCCGCCGGACGCCGTACATGGCCGGCAGCCTCATCGCCATGGGCCTGTCGACCTGGATGTTCACCGTGGCGACCGGCTACTGGCTGCTGGTGCTCTTCATCGTCATCGCCCGGCAGGCCGCCGCCATCTTCACACTCACCAACGTGGCCGTCGTTCCCGAGGTGTTCGGCCGCAGCCGGTGGATCAAGGCCTTGCTGCTCACCACGGTCCTCGGAACGGTGGCCAGCCTGGCCATCAAGGGCACGGCCATCGCCACCTGGAAGCAGAGCCAGCCGTCCACCTGGAACCTGCCCTTCCAGCTGGACGCGGTGATCCTGGTGGTGGTGGGCATCCTGGTGCTGACCTTGGTCCGCGAGGCGCCGACCGCCACGTTCGGTGCGGATGCCGATCGGCGAGAGCGGGCCCGGCCGACCCTGGACGAGCTCCGGGACATCCTCTCCGGACCCAACGCCAAGGTGCTGGTGGCCGGGTCGCTGCTCTTCTGGTCCGGGGTGGGCTCGACCGCCTACGTCGCCATCCTGTTCTTCCAGCGGGTACTCCATGCCGGAGCCAGCGCCCAGACTGTCGCCGGCCTGGCCACCGGGCTGCCGGTGTTCCTCATCGGGATCGCACTGGGGATCCCCCTCAGCCGCTGGCTCTCACCCATGCAACTGGCGGTCGGGGCTCCCCTGGTCGGGGCCGTTCTGGCCGGGGTCCAGTACTTCGACACCCATCTGTGGCAGGCCGTCGTCCTGAGCTACATCGGCGCGCCGCTGATCGGCGCCTACATCATCGTCCTGGCTCCCCTCCTGCTCCAGCTGCTGCCCCGGGCCGGCGGCCTGGGCCAGCGGCTGGGTGTGCTCCTCGCCCCGTTCAACCTCTGCAGCGTCCTCCTCGCCTACCTCGCCGCCGTCGTCGTCGACGCCACCGGGAACTACCGGCTGATCTGGGTCTTCCCGGCCGCCACCGGCCTGGCCCATGCCACCGTGAACTGCTGGCTCAAGTACCCGGCCCGCAAGGCGACGAGCCCGGACATGATCGGCCGCCTGTGGGAGTGGAGCGTGGTCCAGGCCGAGTCGATGGCCGAGACGGGCATCGTGACCGGGCTGCTGGCCGCCCCGCTGCTCGGCGTGGTGACCAAGGAGGATGCCGACAGCGCGGTGGTCATCGACATGGCACGGAACATCCTCGGCAATCCCTACGCCGAGGATGACAACCCCGAGGGCGCTCCCTCCCCGGCGCTGGGCGCCGGCGACGGGGGTCAGCCGTCCTCGGGCGGCGGCAGTTTCGGAGTCACCGGCGTGCGCCAGGTCGGTGGCGGGCCGGCCGTGGGCTTGCCGATCGGCGACCAGAAGTCCGGCCTCGGGGCCTCCGGTGACGGGGGCTCGGGTGACGGGGGCTCGGGTGACGGGGGCTCGGGTGACGGGGGCTCGGGTGACGGGGGCTCGGGTGACGGGGGCTCGGGTGACGGGGGCTCGGGTGACGGGGGCTCGGGTGACGGGGGCTCGGGTGACGGGGGCTCGGGTGACGGGGGCTCCGGTGACGCCGCGGAGCCACCGGGTGGGGTCGCGTCGGCGGGCCCACCGTCGGGGTCGGCGTCCTGGTCGAACAGATCGGGGACACCGGGGGCGGCCAGTGAGGGGACCGGGCCGGGCCCGCCGGGCCCCGGACGGCCCGAGCCCGGCGCCGGGCCGGGATCCGGCTGAACCCCCCGGTCGGCGTCACTGCCGGCAGACTCGGCCGGGCGAACGGGCGGGGACGACCCGTCCGAGGAACCGGGTCGTCCTGCACCGGCGCCCACGCCCTCGCCGGGGGCGAGCGTCGAGCCGGGGGGCACCACGCCCGGCAGCGGCCGCACCGATCGCGCCTCCAGCTGACCCAGCCGGCCGGCCGAGACGACGAAGGCCACCACCGTCCCCGGGTCGATCCGGCGCGAGCCGTCCGAGATGGCCGTGCAGTGGAACGACACCCGGCGACCGGGGCCGTTGCGGACGACACCGATGCCCCGCTCCACGTCGAACTCGGCGACCCATCCGACCAGCGGATGGCCCCCGACCGGAACGAAGTGGTCAGCTCCCATCCATGTGGCCGCCGTCAATCCAACTCCTCAATGAACGATCTTCGACAACGCGAGCTCGATGATATCGGTGGCCCCCCGGTCCTTGAGCGCGGGGATCAAGACGTTGATCTCTGACTTGGGCACCACCGTCTCGACGGCGAACCCGCCGCCCCCGAACAGCTCCGACACCGTCGGTGATCGCAGGGCCGGAAGGACCTCGATGACACCCGGGAGCTGCTCGGTGGTCACGTTGAGCTTGACCAGCACCTTCCCGCGCGCCTCCAGGGCCCCTTGCAGCAAGGTGAGCAGCTGCTCCATGGCGTGGTGCTTCTCGGGGTCCTTGGCCGCCGTCGGATTGGCGATCAGCTCGGTGTGGGACACGAGCAGCGTCTCGACGATCTCGAGCCCGGCGGCGCGGAGGGCACGCCCGGTCTCGGTGATCTCCACGACACAATCGGCGATGTCAGGCACCTTCGCCTCGGTCGCACCGTAGGAGAGGCTCACGTCGGCGCGCACCCCGTGACGCTCGAGATAGCGGCGGGTGAGCTCCGGGTACTCGGTGGACACGCGCAGGGCGCCCTCCGCCCCGGTCGCCGCCCGGGCCAGGTCGGTCACCGAGGAGACCGGGGAGCCGGTCGGCACGGCGAGGACCACACGGACCGGGTTGTCGGTGGACTTCGAGTACTGGAGGACGCCGAGCGACGTGACGTCGCTGCTCCGCTCCTCGACCCAGTCGCGCCCGGTGATGCCGACGTCGAACAGCCCGCTGGCCACGTAGAGGGGGATCTCCTGGGGACGGAGGATGCGCACCTCGTCCACCCGGGGATCATCGATGGTGGCCCGGTAGTCGACCTCCGACGACCGAGTCACGGCCAGATCGGCCGCAGCGAACAAGTCGAGTGTGGCCCGTTCAAGTGAACCCTTGGGCAGGACCATGCGGAGCATCAGCGTCCTCCGACCGAGAAGCCCAGGCGAGGGGAGGCCGTGGCGTCGGATACGGCGTCGAGCACCGCGGCCATGCTCAGGGCGGTGAACGCGGCCTCGCGGCCTTTGTTCTGCTCACCGGGTTCCGACCGCACCAGAGCCTGGTCAACCGTGTCGGTGGTGAGCACGCCGAACACCACGGGGACGCCCGTGTCGAGCTGCACCCGCTGCAGTCCGGCCGCGCACTCGCCGGCCACGAACTCGTAGTGGCCGGTGTCACCCCTGATCACCGCGCCCAGGGCGATGACCGCGTCCACCGAGCCCGACTGGGCCAGCCGCAGGGCCACCAGGGGCAGTTCGAATGCCCCCGGAGCCCAGGCCACCACCGAGCGGGCCGGGTCGCCGCCGGCCTCCTCCAAGACGTCCAGTGCGCCCGTCAGCAGCCGGTCGGTGATCCCTCCGTTGAACTCGGAACAGGCGAATCCGACCCGGAGCCCAGCACGGTCCGTCCGCCGGCCGTCGACGGCGGCGCCCACCCGTGCTGCGGCGCGGTCCTTGGCGTCGGCCGGTAGCCCGGTGCGGTCAGAGGACGTCATCGAGACCCTCGAGCAGGTGTCCCATGCGCTCGCGCTTGGTCCGCAGGTACTCGATGTTCTCGGGTGTGGGGGTGGGCTGGATGCTCACCCGCTCGACGATGTCGAGGCCGAATCCCTCGAGGCCTCCGTACTTGGTCGGGTTGTTGGTCATCAGGCGCATCGTGGTGACACCCAGATCGACGAGGATCTGAGCTCCGATCCCGTACTCGCGCGAGTCGGCCGGCAGACCGAGCTCGAGGTTGGCGTCCACGGTGTCGAGACCCTCCTCCTGCAGGCTGTAGGCGCGGAGCTTGTGGGCCAGGCCGATGCCTCGGCCCTCGTGGCCGCGCAGGTACACCAGCACGCCACTGCCCTGGTCGTTGATGGTGGCCATGGCGCCGTGGAGCTGTGGGCCGCAGTCGCACCGGAGCGATCCGAACACGTCCCCGGTCAGGCACTCGCTGTGGACCCGGACAAGCACATTGGGCCGGCCGTCGATCTCGCCCTTGACCAGCGCCACGTGGTGCTCCCCGTCGAGCACCGACTCGTAGGCGAAGGCCTTGAACTCGCCGAAGTCGGTCGGGATCCGGGCCTCGGCGATGCGACGGACCAGCTTGTCCTTGCGCCGCCGGTAGCGGATGAGGTCGGCGATGGAGATGAGGTGCAGCCCGTGCTTCCGGGCGAAGTCCACGAGCTCGGGAAGACGGGCCATCCCCGTCTTGTCCTCACTGACCACCTCGCACAGCACACCGGCCGGCGACATCCCGGCCGCCCGGGCCAGGTCCACGGCCGCCTCGGTGTGACCGGCTCGCTTGAGGACGCCGCCCGGCCGGTACCTGAGGGGGAAGATGTGACCGGGTCGGTTGAGGTCGGAGGGCCGGATGTGCGGGTCGGCAAGGGCCTTGATGGTGGCGGCGCGGTCTGCCGCCGAAATCCCGGTCGAGGTCCCGTGCCGATAGTCGACACTGACGGTGAAGGCCGTCCGCTGCACTTCGGTGTTGGCCGTCACCATGAGCGGCAGCTCGAGGTGCTCGACCCGCTCCGGGGTGAGGGGCACACAGATGAGACCGGAGGTGTGGGCGAGGAAGAAGGCGATCTTCTCCGGGGTGACGGCGTCGGCCGCCATGATCAGGTCGCCCTCGTTCTCGCGGTCCTCGTCGTCGACCACCACGACGATCTCGCCCCGGGCAACGGCCGCGATGGCGTCCTCGACCGATGAGAACGGCCTCGGTCCCTGGTCTGGCTCTGTTCTGCGCATCTCGCTCGACTCTGCTCGGCTCACTGTCCCGCTTCCATCGATTCGCCCAGGCCAGTGGGCCTTCCCACCGTACGGACCTTCTTCTATGTCGGCCCTCACAGAGCTGGCCTTAGGTATTTCTGGAGTCGACCGCCAGGGCCTCAGGAGGCATCAGGGAGCAAATCGACCCGTAGATCGTCCCCCAGGCTAGTCACCGACTGGCGCCTCCCCCGCCACAGCCGGTCGACGCTCGGCGCCCCGGGGCCGGCGAACAACGGCCGCCCGTCGTCACCGCCGAGCAGCGTCGGGGCCAGGTACAGCACGTAACGGTCCACCAGCCCCGCGGCGTGGAAGGCGTGCGCCACCGTGGCCCCGCCTTCGACCAGTAATTCGAGCACGCCCTTCCGGCCGAGCTCGTCGAGCACGTCCCCGAGGTCTCCGCCGAGGCCGATGGCCGGCTCGACGGCGGCGCCGGCGGGCACCCGGCCGAGGACCACCCTCGCCGGTTGGTCGTCGGGCCTCCGGAAGAACGGGTCGTCGGGAGGAAGGCGCACCGTGAGGGATGGGTCGTCGGCGCGGACCGTCCCCGCCCCGACCAGAACGGCGTCGGAGCGGGCCCGCAGGCGGTGGGCGTCGAGGCGTGCCGCCTCACCGGTGATCCAGCGGCTGCTCCCGTCCGGGGCGGCGATGAACCCGTCGAGCGTCGAGGCCAGCTTGAGGGTGACCCCGGGCCGACCGGTGCGACGGTGCTTGAGATAACCGGACAGCTGGTCGGTGACCCGACCCGACTCGACCCCGACGTCCACCTGCAGACCGGCCGACCGAAGAGCGTCGATCCCCCTCCCCGACACCTGGTGGTCGGGGTCCTCCACGCCGACCACCACCCGCCGGATACCCGACCCGATGATGGCGTCGGTGCACGGTGGGGTGCGCCCGTGGTGGACGCAGGGCTCGAGGGTCACGTACATCGTGCCCGATCGGGCCTGGCCGCCGGCGGCGCCGAGGGCGACGGTCTCGGCGTGCGGGCCGCCGGGCGGTGATGTGGCGCCGGCGAACCAGCGGTCCCCCGAGCCGGCCAGCACCACCGCACCCACCGAGGGGTTGGGCGCGGTGAGACCCCGGACGCGGTCCGCCGCCTCGAGGGCGCGACCCATGCCCTCGGCGTCGCGGTCTTCGGTGCCGGGCCGGCCTGCCTCCCGGCGGCCACCGGTCTCCTCCTCGCCGGTCAGGGCGCGCCCGTCACTGCCCCGACCGCCGCCTCCAGGATGCCCCGCGCCTCCTCCAAGGGATGGGGCCGGCCGAACACTGCCGAGCCGGCCACGAAGACGTTGGCGCCGGAGCGGGCAGCCTCGACCACGGTGCGATGGTCGATGCCGCCGTCTACCTCGACGTCGACGGCGAGGTCCCGTTCGGCGACGGCGTCCCGCACCTGTCGGACCTTGGGCATCACCTCGGCGATGAAGGACTGGCCGGCGAAGCCAGGGAAGACCGTCATGCACACCACCAGGTCGACCTCGGACAGGTAGGGCTCGACTGCTTCGAAGGGAGTGTCCGGATTGGCGGCCACGCCGACGCGCAGGCCCAGCTCGCGCATCTGGGCGATGAGCTCCGGCGTCCCCCCCACCTCGACATGGACGGTGCACCCGTTCGACCCGGCGTCCCGAAACGACTCGAGGTAGCGGTCCGGGTCGGTGATCATCAGGTGGGTGTCGAAGAAGAGATCCGTGTGGCGGCGCAACGAGGCGATCACCGGCGGTCCCATCGAGAGGTTGGGGACGAAGTGACCGTCCATGACGTCCACGTGCAGCCAGTCCGACGCCGGAGCCACCTCGGCCACCGCCTGCGACAGGGATCCGAAGTCGGCCGACAGGATCGACGGCGCAACGCGCAGGTCGGGCACCGCGGCGTGGGGCTGCATGGCGGGTGTGAGCCTACTGGTGGCCTCGACGCCATCATGACCCGAGCCGTTCCCCGGGCTCCGGCCTGACCCCCCGCAGCCAGTCCGCCGCGGCCATGGGCCGCTTACCCTCCGGTTGCACCGTCATCAGGACGACACTGGTCCCCGCCCCCGCCGACACCGTGGGCCCGTCGAGGGTCCCTGGGACGACGCCGTCACCGCCCGAGTCGAGGCCGGCAGGCGGGCGCGTCTCGGCCGCCCGCCGGACCCCCAGGCGGCGGCCGCGGAACGTGGTCCAGGCTCGTCCGAGCCGGACCACCCGCCCGATCTGCACCGCCGCCTGCTCCCACCGGATCTCGAGCTCGCCCGGGAGGATCTTCTCGGCATAGGTCGGGTCACCCACCTGGTCCCAGGGCAGCGGGAGGCCGGCCACTCCCTCGGCCAGGTGCTCCTCGAGCAGCCGGCAGCCGAGTCCCACGAGGCGGGTCCGGAGCTCGGCGGCCGTCTCGTCGTCCCCGATCGTGGTGTCGGCCCGGGCGTAGATCCCCCCGGTGTCCAGCCCGGAGGCCACCGCCATCAGGCAGACCCCCGTCTCGGCGTCGCCCTCGAGGATGGCCCGCTCCACCGGGGCGGCGCCCCGCCATCGCGGCAGGAGGCTGAAGTGCAGGTTGACCATGGGCAACACGTCGAGGACGGCCGAAGGGATGATCCGGCCGTACGCCACCACCACCCCGAGCTCGGCACCGACGGACACCACATCGCCGAGCCGGTCGGTGACCTCCAGTCCGAGCCTCATGGCCGCCGCCTTCACCGGGCTCGGCTGCAGTATGGCCCCCCGCCCCCGGCGCCGGTCGGGTCTGGTCACCACCAGGGCCACTTCGTGGCCGCAGCCCACCAAGGTCCGCAACGGCGGCACCGCCGCCTCGGGAGTGCCGAGGAACACCAGTCGCGCCATGCCCGAGGCTAGGTCAAGGGCTGGTCAGACATCCCGTTCGCTGCCGGCCGACACCAGCTTGGCCTCCATGGCCGTCGTGTCCAGCCCGAGGGAGCGGTCGCGCAGGACGCGGAGCGCCTGGCGTCGCAGATCCTCGTCGAGGCGTTCCAACATGAGCACGCCGTCCAGATGGTCGACCTCGTGCTGGAAGACCCGGCCGAGGAACTCGTCGGCCTCGATGGAGAGCTCCCGGCTCTCGAGGTCATAGCCGCTGATATGCACCCGGTTGGGCCGCACGATGCCCAAGCGGAGGCCCGGGATGGAGAGGCAGCCTTCGTCGTGGTACCACTCGCCCTCCAGCTCCACGATGGTGGGGTTGATCATCACCTGGGGGCCCTCCCCCACGTCGTAGACGAAGAGTCGCTTCTGCACCCCGATCTGTGGGGCGGCCAGGCCGGCTCCCTCCGAGTCGTACATGGTCTCGACCATGTCGTCGACCAGGCGGGCCAGTGTCCCGTCGACCGTGTCGACCTGGCGGGCGGCCTGCTTCAGCACCGGGTCGCCATAGGTGCGCACGGGGTGGGAGGACATGCCCCCATTGTACGGCGTGTCGCGGCGGCGACCGCCAGGGGGCCTCCTTCCAGGTCGACGGGGCGACCTTCCCGGTCGACGGCGGGCGCCCCGCTTCAGACGTCGACGGGGTCGATCTCGACCCGCACCCGGGCGGCGGGCCGTCCCGCCGCCGCCAACGCGTCGCAGAGCAGGCGGTGGTCGGGAGCCCGCACCATCCACCGGTCGGGTTCGAGCGATGACACGCTGATGGCCGCCTGCCGGCCGATCCCTTCGGCCAGCTCGGCCGCGCCCGGGCCGCCCAGCACGCACAGCGCGCCGAAGGGTGGGAGGCCGAGGCCCTGGCGCAGGGCACGCTCCGACGCCGCCAGCAGTCCAGGGTCGGCCCGCCCGGCGGCGAGCAGCACCTCGTGGTCCGGGATGCGAGTCTGGACCAGCACCCGGCCACCGCGGTCACGGGTCCCGACCAGGCGGGCCGCCCGGGCCAGCAGGGCCAGGGACTCCTCCCCGGCGAGGAAGCGGGGGGCCAGCAGATGCTGGTCGAACTCGAGGAAGACGACGGCGTCGATCCGGCCCCCGACCCGGTGGAGCGCAGCCTCCGTCCCGACCACGAGTCGGGCGCCACCGGGGACCTCCGGCGCCGAGCTCCCGGTGACCTCGACCGCCTCGACGCCGGTCAGCGCGGAGAGCTCCTCGGTGGCACGGGTCACGCCGATCCGGAGGGACTTGAGCCGAGACGAGTCGCACTCGGCGCATACCGACGGACGGACGTCCCCGCAGCGCCGGCAGCGCAGCACGCCCCCGGCGACGGGCAGCGCCATGGCACCGCCGCACCGGGTGCACCGGACCAGCGACCCGCACAGCACGCAGGCCAGCAGGCGGATCCGGCCCGTGCGGTTGAGGATGCACACCACCCGGCCCTCCGGCTTCTCGAGGACCCCGTGCACCAATCGGGCCAGGCGCTCGGAGAAGAGCCCGGTGCGGGGGTCGTCCCCGGTGCGGTCGACGACCTCCACGAGCGGCCAGCCGCGCCGCTCGAGGGACCGGACGGTCGTCACCACCCAGGCCACCTCGGCCAGGGTCACCGGTGGGCAGGGCGAGACCAGTACGACCGGGGCGCCATGGCGTCTCCCCCGCTCGAGGACGACGTCGACGGCGGACCAGGTCGGCGACCGCTCCTCCCGGTACGCCTCGTCGTGGGCGTCGACCACCACCGCCCCCCGGAATTGCTCGATCGGGGCCCAGGCCGCGGCGCGGGCGCCGATGACGACGGGCGCCCCCGACGAGGCCTGCTCCCACTGATCAGGCAGCAGGGCGACGGGGCATCCCGATTCGGTCAGCCGGTCGGCCAGCTGGGCGGCCCTCGCCCGCGACGGCGCCAACACCAGGACGCCGCTGCTCCCGAGACGGTGGACGAACTCGCTCACCACCAGGGTGGCGTCGAGGGCGGGGGCCAGTCGCACGACCGACGCACCCCCCGATGCCGACAGGGCGTCGGCCACGATGGGCACCGACCCCCCGCCCGGTGAGGGGGGTACGACCGCAGTGGTGGCGGGTGGGCGCTCCGGGGCGGCCCGGACCACCCGCGGCGGGGAGGCCGAGCCGAGGAAGGACGACACCGGTCCGGCCCAACGCCATGCCGCCCAGTCGGCCAAGGCCACCACCGCCGGTGGCGGGCCCTCGCCACTGGAGCCGGCCAACGGCTTGATGGGGACGCCGGGGGTCGGCTCGACCCGGTCCTCCACCACCCAGCCACCGACCCGCCGTCCATGGAGGTCGACCCGGACCCGGCTGCCCACCCCGATCTCCGGATCGAGCGGGGCCGGCACCGAGTAGTCGAACCGCCGGTGGATGGCGGGCACATCGGGAACGACCCGCACGACGCGGGCCGGTGGCACCTCCCCGCCGGCCGGACCCTCCTGACCGGCGGCGGAGCGGGAACCGGCCGTGGGCGTCCCGCCGGTCAGAGCCCGAGGGCCTGCTTCAGGTCATCGGCCCGGGACGTGTCCTCCCAGGTGAATTCCTTCTCGGACCGCCCGAAGTGCCCGTAGGCGGACGTCTTCCGGTAGATGGGCTTCTTGAGGTCGAGGTCACGCACGATGGCCGCCGGCCGCAGGTCGAAGACCTCGTCCACCACGGCGGCGATCCGGATGGGATCGCAGCGCTCGGTGCCGAACGTCTCCACCAGCACCGATACCGGCCGGGCCACCCCGATGGCATAGGCCACCTGGACCTCACAACGGCTGGCCGCCCCTGCCGCCACCAGGGATTTGGCCACCCAGCGGGCGGCGTAGGCAGCCGAGCGGTCCACCTTGGAGGGGTCCTTGCCCGAGAAGGCCCCGCCGCCGTGGCGGGCCATGCCGCCATAGGTGTCGACGATGATCTTGCGGCCGGTGAGGCCGGTGTCGGCATGGGGGCCGCCCAGTTCGAACACCCCGGTGGGGTTGGCCAGGATCCGGAGGTTGTCGGTGTCGAGCTCGGGCGGCAGCAGGGGGGTGATCACGTTGTCCCGCAGATCGGGCAGGAGCAGGGTCTCGAGGTCGACGCCCGGGGCGTGCTGGGTGGAGATGAGCACCGTCTCCAGCGCCACCGGTCGCCCGTTCTCGTAGGACACGCTCACCTGGGTCTTCCCGTCCGGTCGCAGGTACGGGAGCACCCCGACCCGGCGAACCTGGGCCAGCCGTTGAGCCAGCCGGTGGGCGAGCCAGATGGGCAGGGGCATGAGATCAGGGGTCTCGTCACAGGCATAGCCGAACATCATCCCCTGGTCTCCCGCGCCCTGGGCGTTGAGCAAGTCCTCCCCGCCCGTGCCGGCCCGGACCTCGAAGGCGTTGTCCACCCCCTGGCCGATGTTGGGCGACTGCTCGTCGAGGGAAACGATGACTCCACAGGTGTTGCCGTCGATGCCGTAGGCATCGTCGTCGTAGCCGATGTCGAGCACCGTCTTGCGCACCAGCTTGGGGATATCCACGTAGGTCGTGGTGGTGATCTCGCCGGCCACCAGCACCAGGCCCGTCGTGAGGAGGGTCTCGCACGCCACCCGGCTGTCGGGGTCGTCGGCCAGGAGAGCGTCGAGAACCGAGTCGGAGATCTGGTCGGCCATCTTGTCGGGATGGCCCTCCGTCACCGATTCGGAGGTGAAGGTGTATCGGGTGCTCACGGGTGGATCCATTCTGATCGGGGGCTCTCGCCCGGGTCTGGTCGGGGGCCGACGCCTTGGGCGGCGATGGGGGGACGCCGGTCGGGGCGCCCCGTGCCGACCGCCACCGGTGCCCGAGGAGGCCGGCTCACGGCGGGGGCAGCAGCGCGCACACCCTATCCAAAATGGCGTCGGCCACCGCATCCTTGGAGCTCAGGGGGACAGCCGTGACCGAACCGTCGGCCCCGAAGATGGTGACCTCGTTGGTGTCGTGGTCGAATCCGACTCCCGGTGCGGATACGTCGTTGGCCACCATGAAGTCGATCCCCTTGGCCTTCAGCTTGGCCGTGGCGCGCCGGCCGACCTGGTCGGTCTCGGCGGCGAAGCCCACCAGGATCTGGCCGGCGGCTCGGCTCCGGGCCAACTCGGCGAGGATGTCCGGGGTCGGCTCGAGGACCAGCTCCGGTAGGCCCTCCGCCTTCCGCAACTTCGACTCCGCCGCCCGCTTGGGCCGGAAGTCGGCCACGGCCGCCGCCATCACGACGACGTCGGCTTCCGCCCCCCGGGCCAGCATGACCCGCTCCAGGTCGGCCGCCGTCTCGACCCGTTCGACCCTGAGCCCAGGGCTGGTGGGGCGGCCGGTGGTCGTCACCAGGACCACGTCGGCCCCCCGCCGACGGGCCGCCTCGGCCACGGCGTGACCCTGCTTCCCCGAGGACCGGTTGGAGATGAAGCGGACCGGGTCGATCGGTTCGCGCGTGCCACCGGCCGAGACGACCACCCGCACACCGGAGAGGTCGCCGCCGGTCCCCGACCGGGGTGGGCCCGGAGCGGCGGCGACCGTCTGGTCCAGGCCCAGCCGCTCGAGCGCCGCCGCCACGATGGACGTCGGCTCGGCCATCCGGCCCCCGCCGACGTCCCCCCCGGCCAGCTGCCCGGCGACGGGGGCGACCACGACCACGCCCCGCGCCCGGAGGGTCTCGAGGTTGTGCTGGACCGCCGGGTGCTCCCACATCTCGGTGTGCATGGCGGGGCACACCATGACGGGCGCGGCGGTCGCCACCAACGTGGCGGTGAGGAGATCGTCGGCAAATCCGCCGGCGTAGCGGGCCAGGAGGTCGGCGGTGGCCGGGGCCACCACCACCAAGTCGGCCCGTTGACCCAGGCGGGTGTGCGGGATGGGGCTGGGTCCGTCCCACAGGCCGGTCTGGGTCGGCTCCGAACCCAACGCATCGAAGGTGGCCCGTCCCACGAATCGGGTGGCCCGCTCGGTGAGCACCGGCGCCACATGCACACCAGCGTCGACCAGGCGTCGGCAGACCTCGACGGCCTTGTACGCCGCGATCCCGGCTGACACCCCGAGGACGACGAAGGGCCGGGCCGGATCGGTCGAGCCACTCACCGGGGAACCTCGGGGACCATCGACACGGACAACCTGACCCGCCCCCCTGACATCATCGTCGGCCCTCGAACCCGCCCGGCACCGACGGCTAGTCGGTGCCGGGCTCCGGAACCGCACCGTCGCGTGCCCCGGCCTCCGGAACCGCACCATCGCTTGCCCCGGCCTCCGCCCGGTCGACGCCCTCGGCCACCCCCTCGCCGTCGTCGGCGTCACCCTCCAACAGCGCCAGGGCGGCCGCCTCGGCCAGGGCGACCTCCTCGGGGTCCGGGCGGGAGTAGGTGGCCTTGCCCTCGGCCACCTCCTCGAAGGCGATCGACAGTGGCTTCCCCGAGGCCGAGGCCACCTGGGGCGGCACCACGACGCCCAGGCCCTCACCGAGGGAGTTGTAGTAGCTGTTCACCTGGCGGGCCCGCCGTGATGCCAGGGCCACCAGGGTGAACTTGGAGTCGACCTTGTCGAGGAGACCCTCGATCGGCGGGTCCATGAGCGTGGTCTGATCTTGAGCCATCACGATCCTTCGGGTCGGTCGGGTGCCGTTTCGCGGCGGGCCGGCTCTGGGTCCGGCTCGTACCCGTTGTCCGGGGCAGCCGAACGGCGGCGCTCCACTATAGCGGCCACATCGGCGGTGGCCTGTGCCACCTCGTGGTTGACGACCACGGCGTCGGCGATCGCCCGCCCGGCCCGCTCCTCGTCGGCTCCCGCCCGCAGACGCTCGGCGATGTGGGCCTCGTCATCGCCCCGCAACCGCATGCGCTGGCGCTGGGCCTCGGCCGACGGGGGGGCGAGCAGGATCAACGTGGCGTCCGGCCGCTGCCGGCGCACCTGCTCGGCCCCTTGGACATCGATCTCGAGCAGGAGGTCGGCGTCCCCTCGTGGATCGGGCCGCGGCGTCCCGTAGAGGTGGCCGAGGAATTCCGCCCATTCGAAGAACCCCCCTGCTTCCGCCTGGGCTTCGAACGTGGGCCGGTCCACGAAGACGTACGCGTCCTCGGGCTCGCCGGGCCGGCGACCCCTCGTGGTCCACGAGCGGCTCAGACGAAGGCCCACCACCTGTTCCACCAGGCGGGCGGCAACGGTGCCCTTCCCGGCGCCGCCTGGTCCGAACAGGACGAAGATCGATGGGCCGGCTCGAACCGGGGCCCGGTCCGACGGCCTGCTCAGCGAGCGGTCTCGCGCAACAGCGATTCGCGCTGGTTGCTCCCGAGTCCCTGGAGGCGGCGGCTCTCACTGATCCCCACCGTGTCCATCAGCCGCCGGGCCTTGACCTTGCCGAGACCCGGCAGGGACTCGAGAACCGACAGCACCTTCATCTTGCCGACGGTCTCGTTGGAGTCAGCCGTGGTGAGGAGCTCGGACAGGGTGATCGAACCCAGCTTGAGCTTCTCCTTGACTTCGGCCCGCTCCCGGCGGACCTTGGCTGCCTTGGCCAGTGCGGCCTGGCGCTGTTCTGGCGTGAGTGCGGGCGGTTGCGGCATGGTCGAGACGATAGCGCCTCCGCGGGCCCAGGTCACACGTTTGCGACCCGGCCCCGACCGGGTCGCCCGGCCGGGGCCCGGGAGGACCGGCTCCGGGCAGGGCGGGCGGGCCGCCCGGCCCGGCCGGGTGTTCAATACTGGGTCCATGCTGACGGTCGATCTCAACGCAGATCTGGCCGAGGGAGAGACCCTCACCGACTCGGACCGGGCCGTCCTGGACGTGGTGACCAGTGCCAGCCTCGCCTGCGGATTCCACGCCGGAAACCGCTCGGTCATGCGGGCGGTGGCGGCGTTGTGCGTGGACCGGGGCGTGACCATCGGGGCACACGTCTCGTTTCGCGACCGGGAGGGCTTCGGCCGGCGGCCGGTCCGCGTCGACCCCTCCGTGGTGGTGGCCGACATCGCCGAGCAGGTGGCCATCCTGGCCGAGGTGGTCGACTCGCAGCGAGGCACCCTGTCCTACGTGAAGCCCCACGGCGCGCTGTACCACCAGATGGGCTCGGACCCGGCCACGGCCGCCGCCGTCGTGGAGGGGACCATGCGCTCGGGCATCGGCGCCCTCGTGGCCCAGGCCGTCTCGGCGGTGGCCGGCCCGGCTGCCGACGGACGGCTGCCGCTGGTGGCCGAAGGCTTTCCCGATCGCGGCTACCTCCCCGACGGTCGCCTCGTCCCCCGCCACCGGCGCGGCGCACTGGTCGACGATCCGGGCCGGGTCGGCCGGCGGGCGGTGTCCCTGGTCACGCGCGGCGGTGTCGAGTCGGTCGACGGCTCGTGGACCCGGGTCGAGGTGCAGACCGTCTGCGTCCACGGCGACGCACCCGATGCCGCCGGCACGGCCCGGGCGGTGCGTGCCGCCCTCGAGGCGGGCGGGGTCGTCGTCCGGCCCTTCATCGCCGACCCGTCATCCCTCCCCCCGGCCGGTACGGAGCGGTGATGCCGCGGGTGCTCCCCTTCGGCGACGGCGCCTTCCTGGTCGAGACGGCCGACCTCGACGGGGCGCGCGCCGTGGCGGCGGCCATCGAGCGGGCCCGCCGCGCCGGGACGGCGCCCGCGGGGAGCACCGAGACCCTGACCGGCTTCGACAGCGTGGTGGTACGAGTCGACCCCGGCGTGGTGGTGCACGTGGAGTTCGAGACGTGGCTGGCCGGTCTGGCGGCGGGGCCTGACGACATGCCGGGCGGGCAGGATGCCGACCCCGGGATCCCACTCGACCTCCCGGTGACCTTCGACGGGCCCGACCTCGACGCGGTGGCCGACACCATCGGCGTCAGTCCGTCGGCCGTCGTCGACCGGCTGACCGGGCGCCCGCTCGAAGTGGCCCTGCTCGGCTTCGCGCCGGGCTTCCCCTACCTGATCGGGCTCCCACCCGATCTGGCCGCCGTCCCCCGCCGACCCTCACCGCGTCCGTCGGTGCCGGCGGGATCGGTGGCCATCGGGGGCGGCTTCGCCGCGGTATACCCCCAGTCCTCCCCCGGAGGTTGGATGGTCCTCGGGCGCACCGCCACCCGCCTGTTCGATCCCGACCGCCCCCCGTTCACCTTGGTGCAGCCGGGCCAGCGGGTGCGGTTCTCGGTGGCCCGGGCGACCATCCGGCGGTCGCCGGCACGGGCAGCACCCGCCCCCGCACCCTCCACCGGCCGGCGCCCGCCGCTCCGCCCCCACGGGGACCGGTTCGTCCAGGTGGTGGAGCCGGGGCTGTTGACGCTCGTCCAGGACCGGGGAAGGGCGGGCGTGGCGGCCCTCGGCGTGCCCGGGGCCGGCCCGGCCGACCCCGAGTCTTTGCAGCTGGCCAATCGGCTGGTCGGCAACCCCGACGGTGCCGCCGGCCTCGAGATCACCGCCTGGGGCCCGACCCTCCGCTTCGGCGATCGGGCCCATGTGGCCGTGGTGGCCGCCGCCGCCGACGGCGTCGACGTCCACCTCGACGGCCACCGGGTCGGCCCGGACCTGGTGCTGCCGGTCGAGGCGGCCCAGACCGTGGCCGTCGGGCGGGTCCGGGTGGGCCTGCGGGCCTATCTGGCCGTGGCCGGCGGCATCGACACGCCGCTCGTCCTCGGGTCCCGCTCCTCGGACCAGCTGAGCCGGCTCGGCCCCGGCCCCCTGGCGGCCGGCGACCGGCTCGGCCTGGGGCCGCCGGGGCGGCCGCACGGACAGCTGTACCGACCGGCCCCCGGCCCCGATACCGGGCCGGCCCTCATCCGGGTGATCCTCGGTCCTCACGGGTTCGGGTCCGCGGCCACCGACGCGCTGTGCGCCACCGAGTGGTCGGTCGCCTCCGACTCCAACCGGGTCGGGCTCCGTCTCCAAGGCGGCCGGCCGGTGAGCACGGGCGGCCCGGCGGTGACCTCGACCGGAATGGTCACCGGGGCCATCCAGCTCCCCCCGGACGGCCGCCCGATCGTCCTGATGGTCGACCACGCCACCCTCGGGGGCTATCCGGTGATCGGCTGCGTGATCTCGGCCGACCTGGCCCGGCTCGGCCAGCTCCGGCCCGGGGACCGCCTCGCATTCGCCCCGGTGAGCCGGTCGCAGGCCCGCCGTGCGCACCAGGAGAGGGCACGCGCCCTGGCCGGGAGCGTGTCGGGCTGGTTCCCGACGGCCGCCGCCACCTGAGGCCGGGCCGACGGGGGCGGCCCGGCTCAGCCCAGCGCCTTGGCCATGGCCTCCTGCGCCCGGGCCGCCGCCGCCGCCAGGGCGGCCGCCTCCGGCCCGGCTGCCAGGACCGAACGGGACGCGCTGGCCAGCACCGAGCCGGGGGCACAGCCGGCGAACAGCGACGCCACCTCGGTGGCGCCGGCTCCCTGTGCCCCGACCCCGGGGGCCAGGATGGTCCCGCCCAGCTCGGGCAGGGGGAAGGACGAGGGGTCGAGGGTGGCCCCCACCACCGCCCCCACCGTGCCCGGAGGGATCTCGCCGCCGCGGTTGCGGGCGGCGAGATCCGCCAGCAGCATGTCCTCCACCGCCGGCCCGGCGCCGCCACCGGTGCGGGCCTGCTGGATCGGTCGGCCCTCGGGGTTGGAGGTGCGGACCACCACCAGCACGCCGCGTTTATGAGCCGCAGCCAGGTCGAACATGGGCTGGAGGGCCCCGATTCCGAGGTACGGGACGGCTGTCACGGCATCGGCGACCAGGGGGCTCGCCGGGTCCAACCAGGCCGAGGCGTAGGCCTCCATGGTGCTGCCGATGTCACCTCGCTTGGCGTCGGCGATGACCACGAAGCCGGCCGACCGGGCGGCGGCGATCACTGCCTCCAGCGCGGCCATGCCGGCCGAGCCGCACCGCTCGAAGAAGGCCACCTGGGGCTTGACCACTGCCACCACCCCCTCCAGGGCCTCGAGGCAGCGCAGACCGAAGTCGTGCAGCCCACGCCCGCTGTCGGGCAGCCCCCAGCCGGCCAGCAGCGACGCCGACGGGTCGATACCCACACAGAGGGGCCCGCGGTCTCGAACCGCGGCGGCCACCCGGTCGCCGAACCCGGTGGCGTCATCCATGGGCCGCCCCTCGCAGTTCGCCCAGTCCGCGCACCCCGCGCCGGGAGCACCAGCGTTCGATGGCGCGGAGCACCCTGACCGGTGCCCGCGGGTCGCGGAACGTGGCCGTGCCCACCTGGACGGCGTCGGCTCCGGCCAGCACCAGTTCGATGGCGTCCTCCGCCGCCGAGATCCCGCCCACGCCGATGATGGCCGCCGCCGGGTGGGCGGCCCGCACGTCGAACACCGCCCGCACGGCCACCGGATGAACGGCCGGTCCGGACAGCCCGCCGCCGTGGGGGCCCGACCCGAGCGCCGGGCGGCGCCGCTCCACGTCGATGGCCATGCCCAGCACCGTGTTCACCAGCGTCAGCGCCTCGGCCCCGGCCGACAGGGCCGCCCCAGCCACCTCGGCGATGTCGGCCACGGTGGGGCTCAGCTTGGCCCAGCGGGGCAGGCCGGGACAGTGCTCGCCGACGGCGGCCATCACCTCGGCGGTCGCCGTCGGAGAATGAGCGAACATGCGGCGCCGGTCCTCGATGTTGGGGCAGCTCACGTTGACCTCCAGGGCCACCACCCCGGGGGCGTCGGCCACCATGGCGGCCGCCCGGGCGAAGTCGTCCACCCGCTGCCCCCAGATGCTGGCCACCACCCGGGCGCCCACCGCGGTAAGGCGGGGCAGGCCCTCGTCGATCCAGGCCTTCACGCCCGGTCCCTGGAGACCCACGCTGTTGAGCATGCCGGCCGCGGTGGGGTGGACCCGCGGAGCCGGGTTCCCGGGCCACGGCTCCGCCGCCAGCGACTTGACCACCACCGCCCCGAGCTCGGCCAGGGGGAAGTAGGCCTGGAGCTCGTCGGCGTGGCCCGAGGTGCCCGAGGCGGTCATCACCGGGTTGGGCAGCTCGACGGAGCCCACCCGGGTCGAGAGGTCCACGTCCCCGGCGGTCACCGCCCGCCAGGCCCGGCGGGCCCGTTCGGCCGGCCGGGAGGGGGCGGGATGGCGGCCCACCGGCTCAGAGCCCATGGTATTCCTGCAGGGAACGCACCGAGAGGGGGTGGCTGGACCAGTCGGCCATGCCGGCCGCCGCCGCCTTGGCCGCCGCCACCGTGGTGAGACAGGGCACCAGGTGGGCGAGCGCGGTGGCTCTGATGTGGTCGCCGTCGGCGCGCGGGCCGCGACCCCGGGGAGTGTTGACCACGAGCTGCACCTTCCCCCCGGCGATGAGGTCGACGGCGTCGACCACCCCGGGCCGGGCGTCGCCCACCTTCGCCACCACGGTGGCCACGGCGATCCCCTCGGCCTCGAGGGCGGCCGCGGTGCCGGAGGTGGCGACCAGGTCGAACCCCAGTGCGGCGAACTGGCGTGCCGCCCCGAGCCCGGCCGCCTTGTCCCGGTCGGCCAGGGAGAGGAACACCGTCCCCGCCGTGGGCAGGGGGTTACCCGCCGCGATCTGGCTCTTGGCGAAGGCCAGGCCGAAGGTGGACCCGATCCCCATCACCTCGCCGGTCGAGCGCATCTCGGGGCCGAGGAGGGTGTCGACGCCGGGGAAGCGATTGAAGGGGAGGACCGCCTCCTTGACCGAGACGTGGCCGGTCACCGGTCCGGTCAGCAAGCCCTCCTCCCGGAGGTCGGCCAGCGTCGACCCCACCATGACCCGGGCCGCCACCATGGCCACCGGCACCCCGGTGGCCTTCGCCACGAATGGCACGGTCCGGCTGGCCCGGGGGTTCGCCTCGAGCACGTAGGCCCGATCGTCCTTGACGGCGAACTGGACGTTGATCAGGCCGCGGACCTGGAGGGCCTCGGCGATCATCCGTACGTACCGCTCCAGGATGGCGACCACCTCGGCCGACAGGGTCTGGGGGGGCAGGGCGCACGCCGAGTCACCCGAGTGCACACCGGCCTCCTCGACATGCTCCATGACCCCGCAGATCAGCACCTCGCCGGTCCCGTCGCGGACGGCGTCGACATCGACCTCCACGGCGTCCTCCAGGAAACGGTCGACCAGCACCGGCCGTTCGGAGGTCACGCCGCCCTCCCGTCCCAGCGAGCCGCCGACCCCCGCCATGGCCTCGACGGCGGACACCAGTCGGTCGTCGTCGTAGACGATCTCCATGGCCCGGCCGCCGAGCACGTACGAAGGGCGGACCAGCACCGGGTAGCCGATCGAGCCCGCCACCGTCACCGCCTCGGCGGCTGTCGAGGCGGTGCCCCCGGGGGGCTGCGGTATGCCGAGGCGGGAGCACAGCCCGTTCCACTGCTCGCGGTCCTCGGCCAGGTCGATGGAGGCGGGCGAGGTACCGAGCACCAGTGCTTCGGGGATACCGGCGGCCAGCTTGAGCGGTGTCTGACCGCCCAGGGAGACGATGACCCCGACCACGCGCCCGCCGTCCACCGACGCGGCCCGCTCCGCCTCCAGCACGTTGGCCACATCCTCAGGGGTGAGGGGCTCGAAGTACAGGCGGTCCGAGGTGTCGTAGTCGGTGGAGACCGTCTCGGGATTGCAGTTGACCATGATGGTCTCGTACCCGGCCGCCCGCAGGGCCAGTGAGGCGTGCACGCAGCAGTAGTCGAACTCGATGCCTTGGCCTATCCGGTTGGGACCGGATCCGAGGATGACCACGCGGGGGCGGCCCGAGGTCCTCACCTCGTCCTCGTCCTCGGTGGTCGAGTAGTGGTAGGGGGTGGAGGCCTCGAACTCGGCGCCACAGGTGTCCACCGTCTTGAACGTGGCGGTCACCCCGAGCGCGGTGCGGGCGGCTCGGATCTGCTCGGCTGACACCTCGCCGCCGAACAGATGGGCCAGCTGGTGGTCGGAGAACCCCAGCCGCTTCACTCGGCGCCAGGCGCGACGGTCCAGGTCGTCGACGGTGACCCCCAGGGTGACCTGGAGGTCGAGAGCCATCCGGGCGTCGGCCACCTCGGCCATGCCCGACAGGAACCACGGATCGATGCCGGTGGCCCGGGCCAGCTCGTCCACCGGGATGCCCCGGCGCAGCAGCGTCTCCAGCTGGTAGATCCGCTCCGGACTGGCCGCGGCGACCGCGTCCAGGAGCTCGAGGGTGGCGCACGCCTCGATCGGCGCTTCCGCCGCGTCACCGTTGAGCCCGGACCGCCCCTGCTCGAGAGAGCGGACCGCCTTCTGCAACGACTCGGGGAAGGTCCGCCCGATACCCATGACCTCACCGACCGACTGCATCCGGGTGCCGAGCGCGGCGGTCGACCCGGGCAGCTTCTCGAACGCCCATCGAGGGATCTTGGTCACCACGTAGTCGATGGTCGGCTCGAAGGACGCCGGGGTGGCCCCGGTGATGTCATTGGTGATCTCGTCCAACCGGTAGCCGACGGCCAGGCGGGCGGCGATCTTGGCGATGGGGAAGCCGGTGGCCTTGGAGGCCAGCGCGGAGGAACGCGACACCCGCGGGTTCATCTCGATGACCCGCTGCCGGCCATCGGCCGGATCCACTGCGAACTGCACGTTCGAGCCGCCGGTCTCCACGCCGACCCGCCGGATGCAGGCGAAGGCCGCATCGCGCATGGCCTGGTACTCGACGTCGGTCAGGGTCTGAGCCGGGGCGACCGTGATCGAGTCGCCGGTGTGCACGCCCATCGGGTCGAAGTTCTCGATGGAGCAGACGACGACGCAGTTGTCAGCGTTGTCCCGCATCACCTCGAGCTCGAACTCCTTCTGGCCGGCGATCGACTGCTCCACCAGGACCTCGCTGATGGGTGAGGCGTCCAGGCCCTCGGCCGCCAGGCGCACCAGCTGGTCGCGGTCGGTGGCGATCCCGGTCCCCGCCCCGCCGAGGATGTAACTCGGTCGCACCATGACCGGGAAGCCGATCGACTCCCCGATGAGCAGGGCCTCGTCGAGGGCATGGGCGAACCCCGACGCCGGCACCTCCAGGCCGATCTCCCCCATGGCCGTCTTGAACCGCTCGCGGTCCTCGGCAGTGGCGATGGCCTCGGCGCTGGCCCCGATGACCTGCACCCCGTGGCGGCCGAGGACGCCGCGCTCGTACAGCGCCATGGTGAGGTTCAGCGCGGTCTGGCCGCCGAGGGTGGGCAGCACGGCGTCGGGCCGCTCCCGCTCGATCACCGCCGCCAGCACGTCCGGGTCGAGCGGCTCCACGTAGGTGCGGTAGGCCATGGACGGGTCGGTCATGATGGTGGCCGGGTTGGAATTGGCCAGCACCACCTTGAATCCCTCGTCGGCCAGGACGCGGCACGCCTGGGTTCCCGAGTAGTCGAACTCGCAGGCCTGACCGATCACGATGGGGCCCGACCCGATGACCAGGATCGTCTCGATGTCGTGACGCCTCGGCATCAGCCGGCGCCCCTTCGGCCGGCGGCGGCGCTCCCCTTGGCCGTGGCGTCCATGAGCGCCGAGAACTCACCGAACAGGTAGCGGGCGTCGTGGGGACCAGGGCCGGCCTCGGGGTGGTACTGCACGCTGAACACCGGTGCGTCGTGACTGCGCAGTCCTTCGATCACGCCGTCGTTCAGGTTCACATGGGTGACCTCCGATCCGGCCAGCGTGCCGTCGGCCACCGCGTAGTTGTGGTTCTGCGAGGTGATCTCCACCCGGCCGGTGGCGAGGTGCCGGACCGGATGGTTGCCGCCGTGGTGGCCGAAGGGGAGCTTGTAGGTGGAGGCCCCGAGGGCGCTGGCCAGCAGCTGGTGGCCGAGGCAGATCCCGAAGACCGGGACGTGCGCATTCTCGACCAGCGTCCCGACCTCGGCGATGACCGCGGGGAGGGCGGCCGGGTCACCGGGCCCGTTGGACAGGAACACACCGTCGGGGTCCATCCCGAGGACCTCCTCGGCCGGGGTCGAGGCCGGCACCACGGTGACCGTGGCCAGCTCGCCGAGCTGGCGGAGCATGGCCTCCTTCACCCCGAAGTCGTAGGCCACCACCCGGTAGGGACCCTGCCCTCGGGTGTAGGTCACCGGGGTGGACACGGTGGACACCAGGTCCCGCCCGTCGGTGCCGGGGGCGTGGGCGGCTGCCTCGGCCAGTTCGGCCTCGGGGGCGGTGCCGAAGGCACAGGGCATCGCGCCATCCCGGCGCAGGTGGCGGGTCAGGCGCCGGGTGTCGACCCCGGTGATACCCGGCACGCCATTCCGGACGAGAAACCCCTCGAGGGTCCCCTCGGCGCGCCAGCTGCTCGGCCGGTCCACCAGGTCCCGGACGACCACCCCCCGGCACCAGGGACGTGATGCCTCGTCGTCGGCGGCGTTGACGCCGTAGTTGCCGATGTGCGGGTAAGTGAAGGCGATGACCTGTCCGGCGTACGACGGGTCGGTGACGACCTCCTGGTACCCCGAGAGCACGGTGTTGAACACCGCCTCCCCGGTGGCCACGCCGGTGTCGGGGATGGCCCCGATGGCCTCCCCCTCGAACCGGGTGCCGTCGGCCAGCACCAGGATCGCCTCGGGCCGCGCCCCGGCACCGTGCCGGCCGCTCACCGCTGGGCCTCGGCCTCGATCACCACGGGCTCCCCCCGGAACACCGTGTGACGGACCCGGCCGGTCAATTTCCGCCCGGCATAGGGCGTGTTGTGGCTGCGGCTGGCCAACGCCGCCGGATCCACGACCCAGGTCGCCCCGGGATCGAACACACACAGGTTGGCCGGCGCCCCGGGCACGATCCGGCCCCCCTGGCCGCCCCCGCTGGCCGGGTCGAGCCGGCCGATCGACGCCGGCTGCCAGCTCATGAGGGCCAACACCGCACCGACCGGCAGGTCGAGCTCGGACAGCGCCAGCGGCAGTGCCGTCTGGAGGCCCAGCATGCCCGGCGGGGCCTGGTCGAAAGGCAGGTCCTTGAGCTCGGGGGCATGCGGGGCGTGGTCGGTGGCGATGGCGTCGATCGTCCCGTCGGCCAGTCCCGCTTTCACCGCGTCCACGTCCCGCTGGGGCCGCAGCGGGGGGTTCACCTTGAACGTCGGGTCGTAGCCGGCGGCCCATTCCTCCGTCAGGGTGAAGTGGTGCGGTGCGGCCTCGGCGGTGACGGTCAGCCCCTCGGCCTTGGCCCGGCGTACCATCTCGACCGAGACGGCGGTGGAGAGGTGGAGGAGGTGGAGGTGGCCCCCGGTCGCCCGGGCCAGGGCGATGTCCCGCGCCACCATGACCTCTTCGGCCGCCCCGGGGATGCCAGGGATGCCCAACCGGCTGGACCAGACCCCCTCGTGCATGGCCCCACCCGCCGCCAGCGAGTCGTCCTCGCAGTGCTGGGCCAGCGTGACCCCGAGACCCCGGGCGTACTCGAGGGCCCGCCACATCATCCCGGCCGACTGCACGCCACAGCCGTCGTCGCTGAACAGTCGGACGCCGATCCCGGCCAGCTCCGCCATGGGGGCGAGGCGCTCGCCGGCCCGCCCGACGGTGATGGCCCCGGCCACCGCCACCTCGGCGGTGGCCGTGCCGGCCAGTTCGGCGACGTTGCGGACCGCCTCGGCCGAATCGAGCGGCGGGTCGGTGTTGGGCATGGCCACCACCGCGGTGAAGCCGCCCAGGGCGGCGGCCCGGGTTCCGGTCTCGATGGTCTCGGACTCCTCGCGTCCCGGCTCGCGGAGATGGGTGTGCAGGTCGACCAGTCCCGGGCTCACCACGCACCCACCGGCGTCGAGGACCGTGGCGCCCGTCGGGGGCGCCATCCCGGCCTCGATGCCGGCGACGCGCCCGTCGACGATCAGGAGGTCGGCCCGGCGCTCTCCGCCCCGGTCGACCACCGTCCCTCCCCGGATGACCATCGTCGGCCCGGTCCGATCGGGGCCCGCCCGCTCAGCCACGGCCGGCCCCCTCGAGCGGGCCCTGGCCGAGCAGGAGGAACAGCACCGCCATCCGGACGGCCACACCGTTGCTCACCTGGTCGGTGATCAGCGCTACCGGGAGCTCGGCCACGTCGGAGGCGATTTCCACGCCGCGGACGATCGGCCCCGGGTGGAGGATGAAGGCTCCCGGCGGCAATGCCGCGGCCCGGCGGGCGGTCAGCCCGTAGCCGGCCGTGTACTCCCGGAGGGACGGGACGAACTCTCCGCTGCCGCGCTCGGCCTGTACCCGCAGCAGCGAGACCACGTCGGCCTTGGGGAGGACCTCGTCCAGCTGGTGGCTGACGGCCGCCACCGGCCAGCCCTCGACGGAGGGGGGAAGCAGGGTCGTGGGGGCCACCAGCGTGACCTCGGCCCCCAAGGCGGCATAGGCGGTGATCTGCGAGCGGGCCACCCGGCTGTGACGGATGTCACCGACGATGGCCACCTGCAATCCCTCGAACCGGGACAGCCCCTCGTCGCCGCCCCCGAATGCCTGCCGCACCGTGTACAGGTCGACGAGCGCCTGGGTCGGGTGCTCGTGCCACCCGTCACCGGCGTTGATGACGGAGCAGTGCTCCACCCAACCGGCCACCCGGGCCGGCACACCGGACGACGCATGCCGGACGATGACCGAGTCGATGCCGATGGCCTCGATGGTCTCCACCGTGTCCCGGAGGGACTCGCCCTTCTTCACCGACGAGGAGCCGGCAGCGAAGGAGAGCACGTCGGCGGACATGCGCTTGGCCGCCGTCTCGAAGGACATGCGGGTCCGGGTGGAGTCCTCGAAGAAGAGGGTGGCGACCGTCCGTCCCCGCAGGGTGGGGACCTTCGGGTTGGCCCGCCGCCCCACCTCGGCGAACGAGTCGGCTACCCGGAGCACGCCGACGATCTCGCCGGCACCGAGGTCGTCCATACTGAGCAGATGGGACGGGAAGCTCACCGGCTGACCAGGTCCCCCAGCGAGACACCCTCGTCGGACACGTCGACCATCTCGTCGCGGCGGGTGGGCAGGTTCTTGCCCACGAAGTCGGGCCGGATCGGGAGCTCGCGGTGTCCGCGGTCGACCATGACCGCCAGCTCGATGACCTGGGCCCGCCCGTAGTCGCCCAGGGCGTTGAGGGCGGCCCGGATCGTCCGCCCGGTGAACAGCACGTCGTCCACGAGGACCACGGTGGCGCCGTCGAGGTCCATCCCGATGTCGGTGACGGCTTCGGGCAGGACCGGCCGGAGCCCGATGTCGTCCCGGTAGAAGGCGACGTCCAGGGTGCCGACCGGCACGGAGGCCCCCTCGACCTCGGCCAGCGTCCGGGCCAGCCGCTCGGCGATGGCCACGCCGCCGGTCTGCAACCCGATCAGCACCACGTGGTGGAGCCCCCGGTTGCGCTCGGCGATCTCGTGGGCCATCCGGGTGATCGCCCGGTGCACGTCGTCAGCCGACATCACCTGGGCCCGGGGAACGAACACAGCACCCCTCGGCCGGGCATGGCTGCGTTCGCGTTCGGCCACCTGCTCCTCCTGTCCGTTCGGGCCTCACCGGACCCGCTTCACGGTCAGGCCCCGACTATACCTTCTCCTCGCCCGGGGACGGCCCTGGCCCCCGCACCTGGACGGCCAGGGTGGCGAGCACCCCGTTGACGAAGCGGCCGGAATCGTCGGTCGAGTAGGCCCCGGCCAGCTCGACCGCTTCGTTGAGGATCACCGCCGTCGGCACATCCGGCGATCCGAGCAGCTCGGCCAGCGCCAGACGCAGCACATTGCGGTCGACCACGGCCATCCGGTCGACGTCCCATCCGATGGCTGCCCGCCCGACCAGATCGTCGATCTCGGCCTGCCGGACCTCGACGGTGCGCACCAGCTCGGCGGCGTAGGCGTCGGGGGCCATGGGGAGGCCCTCGACCACGTCGGAGACCGGCACACCCTTCAGGTCGGCCTCGTACAGCAGGGTCAGCGCCCGCTCGCGGGCCTGGTGACGGGAGGCTCCGTCCATCGATCGGTCCCCTCTCGGGCCGGGCCCGGGTGGTCAGGCCCGGGTGAGGTACTCCCCGGAGCGGGTGTCCACCTTGATCTTCTCGCCCGGGTTGACGAACAGGGGCACCTGGAGCACCAGCCCGGTCTCCAGCGTGGCCGGCTTGCGCGCCCCCGACACCCGGTCGCCCTGCAGACCGGGCTCGGTGACCGCCACGGTGAGCTCGACGGCGGCCGGCAGGTCGACGCCCACGATCTCGGTGCCGAAGAACTGGAGGACGGCGTCGTCCCCCTCCTTCAGGTAGTTGGCCGCCTCGCCGAGCAGGCCCGTCTCCACCTGGAGCTGCTCGAAGGAGGCGGTGTCCATGAACACGTAGTCAGAGCCGTCCCGGTACAGGAACTGCATCTCGCGCTTGTCGATGATGGCTTGCTCGAGCTTCTCGTCGGCTCGGTAGGTGCGCTCGATCACCGCCCCGGTGCGCTGGTTCTTGAGCTTGGTCCGGACGAAGGCTCCCCCCTTGCCCGGCTTCACGTGCTGGAACTCGACCACCGAGAACAGCCCCTCGGGGAGGTTGAGGGTCATGCCATTGCGGAGATCGTTGGTGGAGACGGCCATCAGACGGAAACTTCTTTCGGGAACAGGGTGAGCGGACGGCTGCCGTCCTCGGTCACCACCAGGGTGTCCTCGATCCGGACACCGCCCGTTTCGGGCAGGTACACCCCGGGCTCCACGGTGACGACGGTACCGGGCTCGAGGATAGCAGGGGACCCCGGCCCCACCGCCGGCCCTTCGTGGATGTCGAGACCCACCCCGTGGCCGGTCCCGTGCTCGAACCGCTCACCCCATCCCGAGGCGGCGATGACCTCTCGACAGGCTTGGTCGACCGTGCCGGCGGCCACCCCCGGCCCGACGGCGCGGACTCCTTCTCGTTGCGACTCGGCCACCACGTCGAACACCGTGGCCAGCCGGCCGGTGGGCCGGCCACCGACGCAGAATGTGCGGGTCATGTCCGAGCGGTAGCCCTCGAACACCGCCCCGAAGTCCACGACTACCGGGTCACCGGCCACGATCAGCCGGTCTCCCGGACGGGCGTGCGGCTGGGCTGAGTTCTCGCCCGAGGCCACGATGGTCTCGAACGCGCTGGCCTCGGCCCCCCGCTCCCGCATGGCGTGGTCGAGGGCGGCGGCGAACTGCCGTTCGCTGAGCGCGCCCGAGGCCCGTCCCGCCCCGGCGCGCGCCAACAGGGGCAGCACGTCGGCCAGCGCCTCGTCGGCGATGCCCGCCGCCCGCTCCATGCGGGCCAGCTCCCCGGCGTCCTTCACCGTCCGCAGGCGCTCCACGACCTCGCGGGTGGGCGACAAGGAGGCCGGGGCGAGCAGCTCCTCCCACGACCGCTCCGCCGACCAGGACACGTGGTCCGCCTCCAGGCCGACCGTCCCGAGGCCGGCGGCGGCCGCGGCCAGCGCCTGGCGCTGGATCTGGGCGCCACCGACCGAGACCTCGACCTCCCGGCCGAGCCCCGAGGCGGCCAGCTGCTCGGTCGACTGGGTCCGGTACCGCCCGTCGGTGACGAGCAGGGCCCGCTCGCCGGTCACCAGCAGCAATCCGGCGGAACCGGAGAAGCCGGTGAGCCAGCGAATATTGGCCGGCGTCGTCACCAGCAGCGCCTCCACCGGCGCCTCCTCGGCCCCGGCGTCGCCGAGGGCGTCCCGCAGTCGGCCGAGCCGCCCTTTCACCTCGGCGGCGGGCAGGGTGGCGGTGGTCATCACCCGGACGCCGCGACGCCCCGGCGCAGGTGGTCGACGGCCTCGACGGCCAACCGGTAGCCGACGCCACCGAACCCGGCGATGCACCCGTCGGCCACCGGGGCGATCACCGACGTGTGCCGGAACGGTTCGCGCCCCGCCGGGTTGGAGAGGTGGAGCTCGACCACGATGCCGTCGAAGGCGGCCAGCGCGTCGTGCAGCGACCAGGAGGTGTGGGACAACGCGCCGGCGTTCACGACGACGGCCACCGCCCGGCCCCGGGCGCGTTGGACCGCCTCGACCAGGTCACCCTCGTGGTTGGTCTGGGTGTGCTCCAGCCGGTACCCGAGGTCGGTGGCCGTCGTGGTGGCCATGGCCACGTGGTCGTCCAGACTGTCCGTCCCGTAGACGTCCGGCTGGCGCTTGTCCGAGCAGGTTGAGGTTGGGACCCGACAGCAGCACGATGAGGTCGCCCCCGCTCACGTTCGCCCGCCTGCTTCGATGCGCTCCATCTGCGCCAGGGTAGCGACCACCTCGGCGGGGTCGATGCCGGGCACGGGCTCGACGCCGTTCGGGCCGTCGAGGACGAACGTCAGATCGTGTCGGGCCTTCTTGTCGCGGGTCATGAACGCCACCAGACGGTCGGGGTCGGCACCGGTCGGCAGCCGGGGCGAGAGGTCGAACCCGCCGACCACCCGGCGATGGAGCTGCAACCGGTCCTCGTCGATGCGGCCGAGCCGGTGGGCCAGCAGCCCGGCGAAGACCAGTCCGATGGCGACCGCCTCCCCGTGGCGCAGGTCGGAGGGGGTCCCGGGGTCGAAGGCCCAGGCCTCCAGGGCGTGGGCGAGGGTGTGACCGTAGTTGAGCACGGCCCGCCGCCCTCCTTCTCGTTCGTCGTCGGCGACCACGGCGGCCTTCACCGCCGCGCACCAGGCCACCTGCTCGGCCAGGGGGAGGTCGAGCAGGCCGCCGCCTCCGGGGAGGTCGGAGCCGACCGTGGCCGCCAGCAGCGCGTACTTGGCCATCTCCCCCCGCCCCGAGGCCCACTCGCGCGGTGGCAACGAGGCCAGGACCTCGGTGTCGCACAGCACGGCCCGGGGCTGCCAGAACGCCCCCACCAGGTTCTTCCCCTCGGGCAGGTTCACCCCGGTCTTGCCGCCGATGGCCGCATCGACCTGGGCGAGCAGGCTGGTGGCCACGTTCACGTAGGGCGTGCCGCGGTGGAAGGCGGCGGCGGCGAACCCGGCCACATCGGTGACGACCCCGCCCCCCACCGCTACCACCACGTCCGCCCGGCTGATCCCGGCCCGGGCGAGGTCGCGACAGAGCCCCTCCACCACGACCAGCGACTTGGCCTCCTCCCCGTCGGGCACCTCGAACCGGGTGGCCGGGAGGCCGGGCTCGACGGTGACGCCGATGCCGGGCTGTGTCACCACGGCGGCCCGGGTCGCCGTGGGGACGGCCGACGCCAGCGTCTCGGCCAGCCGGTGACGGGCCCCCTCCCCCACGATCACCTCGTAACGTCGTACCCCAAGTTCCACGGGCACCGTCCTCATGGGACCGGATCGGTGCCGATGCCCGCCTCGATGAGGACCTGGTCGCCGAGGAGCCGGTCGACCACCTGCGGTGGCGTGAGCTCGTCGACGTCGACGGTGATGTCGGCCACCGACGCGTAGAGCGCCCGGCGCTGGCCGTCGAGCTCGGCGAGCACGCCGGGGGGGTCGGCGTCGAGCAGCGGTCGGCCCTCCCCCGCCCCCACCCGCCGGGCCAGGACCGAGGGGGCGGCCCGCAGCCACACCACCGTCCCCGACCTGACCAACAGTTCGCGGTTGGCCTCGGAGAGGACCACGCCGCCGGCGGCCGACACGACCACCGGGTCGCGACCGGACAGGGCGGCGGCGAGCACCCGGGACTCGACGGAGCGGAAGGCCGCCTCGCCCTGGTCGGCGAACAGCTCCGGCACGGTGCGGCCGGTGGCCGCAGCCACCTGGGCGTCGGAGTCGACGTACTTCCAGCCGAGGCGCTCGGCCAGCCGGCGGCCGACCGTGGTCTTGCCCGCGCCCATCATGCCCACCAGGATGATCCGGTCAACCATCGACCTGCGGCGGGGCGGCGGAGGGCGTCTGGCCCAGTGCGGCCAGGTAGCCGAGGCGGTTGCGTCGGAGCTCCTCGACCGAGTCGCCGCCGAACTTGTGCAGGGCCTCGGAGGCGAGCACCAGGGCCACCATCGTCTCGGCCACCACCCCCATGGCCGGCACGGCGGTGACGTCGGTGCGTTCCTTGAAGGACACGGTGGACTCCTTGGTGACCACGTCGACGGTCCCGAGTGTGGGTCGGTTGAGAGTGGCCAGCGGTTTCATCGAGGCCCGGACCACGATGGGGCCACCCGTGGAGATGCCTCCCTCGACGCCCCCGGCGTGGTGGGTGTCCCGGAGGTAGCCACCGCTCAGCGCCCCGGCCGCCGCCCCGCCGGCCCCCGGGTCGTCGGACGTGGCCATCCGGATGGCGTCGTGCGCGTCCGAGCCGCGACGGGCGGCCAGCTCGAAACCGTCACCGAGCTCGACGGCCTTGACGGCCTGGATGCTCATGACGGCCTGGGCCAGGGACGCATCGAGTCGTCGGTCCCAGTGCACGTGGCTCCCGAGGCCCACCGGCACGCCGTAGGCGATGACCTCGGCCACGCCCCCCAGCGAGTCGCCGGCCTTCGCCGCCGCCTTGACCGCCGCCACCATGCGCCGCTCGGCCGCCGGGTCACCGCAGCGCACCGGGGACTCGTCGACGGCCAGGAGCTGTTCGACCGTCGGGAGGGGGCCGCGGTCGGCGCGCTCGACCGCCGAGCTCGACGATGTGGCTGAGCACGTCGATCCCGATCTGACCCAGCAGCAGCTTGGCCACGGTACCGGCCGCCACCCGGGCCGCCGTCTCGCGGGCCGATGCGCGTTCGAGCACGTCCCGGGCGTCGTCGAGACCGTACTTGAGCATCCCCGAGAGGTCGGCATGGCCCGGCCGCGGCTGGGTCAGGACCTTGGAGGGAAGCCCGGGATCGGGCGACATCTCCGTCTCCCACTTGGGCCACTCGGTGTTGGCGATCTCGATGGCGATCGGGGAGCCGAGGGTCCGTCCGTGGCGGATCCCACCGAGCAGGCTCACCTCGTCGGCCTCGAACCGCATACGCGGGCCCCGGCCGAAGCCCAATCGTCTCCGGGCCAAGCCCCGTTGGATGTCGCCCACCGTGACCAGCAGTCCAGCCGGCACCCCCTCGACGATCACCACGAGGGCGCGCCCGTGCGATTCACCGGCGGTGAGGAAGCGCAACATCGCGGCAAATCTACTCGGGGGGCCGGCGCCCCTCCGGCCCGACCCGTCAGGTTGCGGTGTGGAAGAGATCGTGGGCGAGCTGGCCGCCCCAGAACACGGCGATCACCGCCCCTGCCGCCAGCGATGGGGCGAACGGGATCCGGGTCTTGCGGCCCGCCGAGGAGACGACCATCAGAACCAGTCCGAAGACCATCCCGATGACGAACCCGGCCAGGAATGCCACATAGGCATGGAGGAGACTGAGGTAGCCCACCGTCAGGCCGATGGCGGCGGACAGCCGGACATCGCCGAAGCCCATCCCCCGGGGGACGAACCACCAGAGGGCGAAGAAGACGGCGAAGGCGGCGCCCCCGGCGATCACCGCACCGGCCAGGTCGGAGAGGGTGTGGCCCACCGCCGCCGTCGCCACCAGCAAGGGGACGATGAGCGCCAGCGCCCCGTAGATGAGACGCCTCGGGACGAGCCGCTGGGAAAGGTCGGTGAACGATACGGCCACCAGCATGGCGAAGAGGACGCAGAACGGCGCCAGGATGAGCTCGGCCCCGAAGTGGGCGGCCGCCCCGCCGAGGAGGGCGGCGGTGAGCACCGCCGCCGCCGCCGTCCGGCCGGGGGCGGGGCCGCTCGGCGTGAGGTCCGGCATCATGGCCTCGCCCGGATCGTCGGAGTCGTCGCTGTCGGCCGAGGCCCACGCCTCGGTGGCGGCCTCCTCCAGGTGCACCAGCGTCGACGCCGGCCCCTCGGACGGGTCGGAAGTCGTGGTCGGGCCGGAGTTCAGCCGCCCGGCGCCGCTCGTCCTCCAGGCGGCTCCAATCGGCCAACCGCTGGCCCACCGGGTCCAGTGCGCCCCCGACCAAGAGCCCGGCGACCGACATTCCGGCGACCAGGAGTGAATCCACCTCTGGCAAGGTATCGGACGGGTCGTCCACTGGGGTGTATCGCCCGGTGCTGCCTTCCGTGGCCACCCGGCTGGCGGCTCCGAGGCGGGCCTCGACGGGGTGCGGGTTCAGCCGGGCGGGGTCGGCCGGGAGGGGTCGGCCGGCCGGTGTGTCAGCCGTTGGCCGGTTCGTAGTAGGGGTTGGTCCCCTCGGCGTGGTCGGTCACGTCGACGATGTCGGCGATCTCGGGGATGGACTCCCGCAGGATGACTTCGATGCCCTGGGAGAGGGTGGCCCTGGCCATTCCGCACCCCTGGCACCCGCCGCTCAGCCTCAGGTAGACCGAGGCGTTCTCCACGGCCACCAGGTCGGCCCGACCACCGTGGGCGGCGATGCTCGGGTTCACCTGCTCATCGAGGACCGCCACCACGCGCTGGGCCAACGGGTCCGACAGGTCGACGGCGTCCGGTGCACTCGGCCCGCGGGCGGCGCGGGTCGGTGGTGTGTTCGGGTTCACGATGACCAGGCCGCCCTCCCCCGAGGCGTCGGTGGCGAAATCGAGCGTCGCCCCGCGAAGGCGGCCCACGCTGGACTCGGGCACCACCACCGGCAGGTCGTCGTCGTGCTGCACGACGTCGTCGGCGCCGGAGTCGGCCAGCGCCTGGAAGTACATGTCGTAGGCGTAGGCGCCGTTGGCCTCCCCACTGATCTCGAGCCAGAGCGCCAGGGTGTCGGACTCCGCCTCGTTGGCCAACACCTCCAGCACGGTCGCCCGGGCCTCGGGCGTCACGGTCAGCACCGGCTGCACCTCGTCACGGGGTTCACTCATGCCTGCCATCATAAGGGAGTGTCCGCCTTCAACGAGCCAGTCGCCCCCGAGACCCACGAATGGGTGAGCTTCGACGACCCCGACGAGGACCGCACATGGCTCTTCGACGTCACCTTCCTGGTCAGCTCCTGGAAATGCATCTTCGGTCAGGGATGCCAAGGGGTCCTGACCGGCGCCTCACCCGAGCTGGAGCAGGGCTGCTGCTCCTACGGCGCCCACTTCACGGGCAAGAAGGACGCCCGGGCCGTCCAGCGGGCGGCCGCCGAACTCACCCCGGACATCTGGCAGTTCCACGAGCGCGGGCAGAAGGGTGTGGTGAAGAAGCGGGGGGACGGGGAGCTCGGCACGCGGATGGTCGACGGCGCCTGCATCTTCCTCAACCGGCCCGGATTCCCCGGCGGGACGGGTTGCGCGTTGCACAAGGCGGCCGAGGCCCAGGGACGCAGTCACGTGGAGCTCAAGCCCGAGGTGTGCTGGCAGCTGCCCCTGCGCCGCGAGGACGAGACCTCCCCCGACGGTCACGTGACCTCGGTGGTCCGGCAGTGGGACCGCCGCCACTGGGGCGAGGGTGGCGCCGAGTTCCACTGGTGGTGCACCGAGGACCCCGAGGCCTTCGTCGGGCACGAGCCGGTCTACGTGAGCATGCGGACAGAGCTCGAGACCATGGCCGGCAAGGGCGTCTATCGGAAGCTGGCCACCTACCTGGACCAGCGAACCGCCCCGCGCGCCGAGGTCACGCTGCTGCCCCACCCGACGGTGCGCCGCTGAGCAGGCGACCCCGCCACACCCGAGCTACTCGGCCAGCGGATCGTCCTCGACGTCCGACTGCTCCTTCGGCACGGTGCCGAGGATCTCGTCGTAGTCGTCCTCCGTGGCCAGGCACCACGAAGCGTGCTTGTCGTCCGGCTCCGCCCCGCACTCGGGGCAACGCCGATTGGCGGTCGCGACCGACCGCTTCAGGCTTCGCGCTTCTTCAAAGCGGCGATGGCGTCCCTTCTTCACGGAAACAACTCCTTGCCCCACCAGGGGTGGCATGGGGCCCCCGCCTACGAGCACCGGGGGCACCACCGATCACCAGTGCGGCCATTGTACAGCGGGGCATCGGCGCCCGTTGCGCACCGCCACCGGTACCATCGGGCAGATGACCGACGAATTCGACCCCCACGCCATGGTCGAACGGTTCCGGGCCAGGGCGGAGGCCGTCCGCTCGCGGGGGCTGCCCCCGGTCGAGGGCCCCGATCGCGAGCGGTTCAAGCAACAGGCCCAGGCCGACTACATGGACTTCGCCATGCTGGGCGACGCCGAACCGACCCTCGATGGCGGCATCCTCACCCTCCGGATAGACTTGCGCCCCGGTTCCTGACCACCCGGCCGTCCCACCCGGCCACCCCATCGTGGCCGCCCCACCGTGGCGGTCCGCCCGCCCGACGGTCCGGCGGACCGGTCCGCGCCCACCCCCCCTCATCCGCCATAGTTCATCCGGGTGTCCTCCATGCGGAGCACCTGGTGGCCGACGCCCGCATCGGCCGGGGGCCTCTCGCCGGCGTCGACGACCTGCCCGACGAACAGCACGTGGCTCGGTCCAGCCGGGGTTGGGACGAGATCCTCCCACGAGCAGGCGGCGCGCACCTCGCACGCCAGCCAACCCACGGCGGCGGTGAGGCAGGGAAGGCCCCCGGCCACCGTGTGCACCGGCTGACCTTGCATCGACGTGACCGAACCGCTGGAATCCGATGTCGACGTGTCGACCGGTTTCACGAACCGGCGCACCAGGGCCCGGTCCTCCCGGTCCAGGATGCTCACCGAGAACCCTCCACCCTCGTCGATGAGCTGCCGGCTGAAGGCACCGATCTCCACCGACACCGCCACCAGCTTGGGGGATGTGGCGATCTGCATCACCCAATTGGCCGTCATCAGGTTGCTGCGGTCACCGGCCCGGCTGCCGACCACGAACAGCCCGGTGGGCAGGGACCACAGCACCCGCCGCCGGAGGCGGTCGTACTCGCCCGGGTCCCGTCCTTCGGGGACGGGTCCCACTTCACCGTGCTGCGGTGGCATCCGCGGCTCAACCTCCGAACGGATCGTTCGAGTCGGCCGGGCGGGTCGTGGAGGTGGACGGCGGGTGCCCGGTGACGGCGGTGATCCGGTCCACGGCGACCGCCAACAGTGACGTCAGCCTGGCCCGCTCCCGGGCCGACCGGACGAGGAGTGAGGCCGCGCCGCCCGAGCCCGAGTAGCAGTCGTCCCCGGCGGCGGCGGCGTCCGTGTAGGCGGCGTCGAGGTCGCCGGTCAGCGCCGCGTCCGGAGTCGGCAAGTTGCCGATGGCCGTCTCGGCGTCCGTCGTGAGCAGGGCGCACACCGTCTTGATGGCCGCCGGGGTCTGGTGACGGGCCAGGGCCTGGCCCACATTGGCGGCATCCACCCGGAGCGTCCCGATGGCCGCCCCTCCCCCGCCACCGGACACCCAGGTGGCCACCCGGGCGGCCGGCGGCCCGGACTGCTCCTGGCCGGCACACCCCCCGAGCAGAGCGCAGCCGGCCACCAACGCCGACACCAGGGCCAACCAGGGCCGGGCGCCCCCCACCCCTCCGAGGGGTCGGTCCACTAGACCGAAAGCCCGGTCCAGTCGGGGCGCCAGGAGGGATCGAGCTGGACCAGGAACTGGGCGCACCGCTCCTCTTCGTGGGCCTCGCCGATGGCCCCGGCGGCCGCTCGCAGGCCGTCGAGACAGCGCAGGAAGCCCCGGTTGGGCTCGTGGGTCCAGCGGACGTGGCCGGACCCCTTCCAGCCGGCCCGTCGGAGGGCGTCGAGTCCGCGGTGGTAGCCGACCCGGAAGCAGGCATAGGCCTCGACGTCGTCACGGGCCAGCGAGCCGAGAGCCGCCCAGGCGGCCGAGGAGCCGGGAGCCCCCCGCACCACCTCGGACACCGCGTGTCGACGGTGCTCATTGGGTTGCCCCAGCGCCTCCTCGAGCCGGGCGGTGACCGACGGGGGTTCGGCGGGCAGCACGGTGTCGGGCAACCCGGTGGTCAGCCGGACCGGGTGACCGTCCGACGGGGGCGCCTCGGAAGAGCTCATGGCGGTCAGTGTAGGACCGCCTCTGGCCAGGTCCCGATCGCCTCCGGCCGACGTGGTGGCGTGGCGGCGTGGCGGCGGCGCCCGCGCCCCGCGGTTCCCCTCAGGTGAAGCGGACCAGGTGGTAGTCCTTCTTGCCACGGCGGAGCACCAGGTAGTGGCCGGACAACAGGTCGGCGTCGCCGATCATCCGGTCGGCGTCCGCCACCTTTCGGTTGTTGACGTAGGCACCCCCTTGCTGGACGGTGCGCCGGGCCTGGCTCTTCGACGGGGCCAGGCCGGTGGCGGTCAGCAGGTCGACCAGGGCCGTCCCCGAACCGTCGAGTCGAGAGCGGGGCAAGACGGTCGACGGCGCCTCGGAGAACACGTCGAGGATGGCCTGTTCGTCGAGGACCGAGAGGTCCTCGACGAACAGGGCGGCGGCCGTACGCTCCGCCCGGGCGGTCTCATCCGGGCCGTGCACCAGCGTGCACACCTGCCGGGCCAGCTCGCGTTGGGCCTCCCGCCGCTCGGGTCGCGACTCGGTGGCCAGGTCGAGGTCGGTGATGGCCTGATGGGACAGGTCGGTGAAGTACCGGAGGTAGGTCCCGACGACGGCATCGTCGCTGCGGAGGAAGAACTGGTAGAGCTCGTACGGGCTGGTCCGGTCGGGGCCGAGCCACACCGTCCCGGACTCCGACTTGCCGAACTTGGACCCGTCCGCCTTGACCACGAGCGGCGTGGTGAGCCCCCACACCTCCTGCCGCCGGGCCCGCCGGACCAGGTCGACGCCCATCGTGATGTTCCCCCATTGATCACTGCCCCCCAGCTGGAGGCGACAGCCGAAGGCATCGAAGAGGTGGAGGAAGTCGAGCGCCTGCAGGAGCATGTAGCTGAATTCGGTGTACGAGATGGAACGGTCGGGCGTCGTGAGCCGTGACCGCACCGAGTCCTTGGCCACCATCTGGTTGACGGTGAAGTGCTTACCGACGTCGCGCAGGAAATCGAGGAGGCGCAGGTCCCCGAGCCAGTCGGCGTTGTCCACCAGGACGGCACGCGACTCGGCGCGGTCCCCGCCGAAGTCGAGGAAGCGCTCGAGCTGTCCCCGGATGGCGGCGGTGTTGGCGCGCAGCTCGTCCTCGGAGAGCAGGGAGCGCTCCTCCGACTTGCCGCCCGGGTCGCCCACGAAACCGGTGCCACCCCCGGCGAGGACGATGGGCCGATGGCCGGCGTGCTGGAGGCGCCGCAGCGTGCACATCTGCATGAGATGGCCGACGTGCAGGCTGTCCGCCGTCGGGTCGAACCCGGCGTACGCCGTGAGTGGCCCCGCGTCCAGTCGCCGCTCGAGCCCGGTGTCGGTCAGCTGATGGATGAGCCCCCGGAACCGGAGATCCTCGGAGAGTGCGGGCACTACCTCAGCCTGCCACGTCGACGAGGTGGGGAGGTCCGTCCGCTACCATCGCTGGCGCGTCGCCGGCGCGGCACGCCCGCCCGACATCACGGCGAGGAGCCCATGACGGTCAACCCGTACCTGCACGGAAATTACGCGCCGGTGCTCGAGGAGTGCAGCGAGGACCACGAGCTGCCGGTGACCGGGTTCATCCCCCCCGACCTCGACGGCCGGCTGTTGCGCAACGGCCCCAACCCGGCGGTGGTGCCGGCCGACGAGTCCCAGTACCACTGGTTCAGTGGCGACGGGATGGTGCACGCCATCTCCCTCGGGGGAGGGAAGGCCACCGGCTACCGGAACCGATGGGTCCGGACCCGGTCCCTGGCGGCCAAGTTGGGCACCACGTCGCCGAGAGGCCCGAGCGAGCCCATCGACGGGGCGGCCAACACCCATGTGATCCGGCATGCCGGACGCACCTTGGCGCTGGCCGAGTCGGGCTTCCCCCACGCCCTGTCGGCGGACCTGGGGAGCGCCCGGGTGCACGACTTCGACGGCGGTCTGGCGTCGCCGATGACGGCGCACCCGAAGGCGGACCCGGACACCGGTGAGCTCATCTTCTTCGGGAGCGACGTCTTCGGGCCCCCCTTCCTCCGCTACCACGTCGTCGACGCCACCGGGTCCCTGGTGCGCAGCGAGGATATCGACGTCCCGCGGGCGACGATGATGCACGACTTCGGGGTCACCGCCACGCGGGTCGTCTTCTTGGACCTCCCCGTGGTCTTCGACCTCGAGCTGGCCGCCCTGGGGCGGGCCGTCCCCTACCGGTGGCTGCCCGAGGCCGGGGCCCGGGTCGGGGTCATGTCCCGAACCGGCGAGGCCGCCGACGTCCACTGGATCGCCGTGAACCCGGTGTACGCGCTGCACGTCCTCAACGCCTACGACGACGGCAGCTCGGTGGTCATGGACGTGGTGCGCTACGACGCCTTCTTCGACACCGAGCCCGGCGAGGCCCTGTCCTCGGGCGTCCCGACCCTGGCCCGGTGGACCATCGACCCGACCACCGACCGGGTGAGCGAACAGCGCCTCGACGACACCCCGGTGGACCTCCCCCGCATCGACGAGGCGGTCTCCGGGCGTCAACACCGCTTCGGGTACTGCACCCGCCTCGGCCTGCGCCCCGACCAGCCCGTCCAGCAGGGGCTGGTCCAGTACGACCTCCGGAGGGACGAGGCCACACGGTACGACCCGGGCGAGGCTCGGTCCCCGGGTGAGCCCGTGTTCGTACGGGCCATGGACGGTCGGGCCGAGGACGAGGGATGGGTGCTGAGCGTCGTCTTCGACGCCGCCCGGGGCGCCAGCGACCTCGTCATCCTCGACGGCACGTCCTTCGCCGGCCCGCCGGTGGCCACCGTGCACCTGCCCGCCCGGGTGCCCCACGGGTTCCACGGCTCGTGGGTGCCGACGAACAGCTGAGCAGGGCCGAGGGACCGGTGCCACCAATCGGCACTTGGTCCGTGCGAAACTGGATGGCCCGAGCTGCCACCCCGGCGCTCGGCGCCGGCACGCTGGCCACCCGGCCAGCCGGCACCCACAACGCACCGTGCCCACCACCGACCCACCCACGCCGCGCCGGTCCCGACCCTCGGGTCAGGCATCCCCCGCCCCGACCGGTCAGTCCCGGGGAAGCTCCTCGGCACCACCGGCCAGGGGCGGCGGGTTCCCCGGCCCCATCCTCGGCGGACAGGTCAGCGTCCCCACCCGCCGCGAGCGGCGCCGGGCGAGGAAGCGACGCCGACGGCCGGCCGAGAGGATCCTCCGCGGCGTCATCGCCGTGGTGATGGTTCTGCTGCTGGTGACCGGGCTCGGATACGGCTACTTCCGCTACCAGTGGAGCAAGGTCGTCTCCAACCCGTGCGACACCTGCGTGGCCGCGGCCGACGGGCAGCCCTACAACGTGCTCCTGATCGGCTCGGACACCCGTGTCGGTGAGACGGCGGCCGAGGCCCAGCAGTTCGGCAACCAGTCCAACGCCGGCGGCCAACGCAGCGACACCATCAAGATCGTCCACGTCGACCCCTCGGCCGGCACGGCGTCCTCGCTCTCCATCCCCCGGGACACCTATGTGACCCTGTCCGGGATGGCGGCCAACAGCCCGCTCTCCACCAGCAACAAGATCAACTCGGCCTTCAGCAACGGGAACGCCGTGGCGCCCGGGGCCGATGCCCTGATCCAGACCATCCAGAACACCTTCGGCATCCCCATCAGCCACTACGTCGCCATCAACTTCTTCGGGCTCGAGGACGCTGTCAACGCGCTCGGCGGGATCTCGATGGACTTCCCCTACCCGGTCCGGGACCACGATTGCGATCCCACCACCGGCGTCTGCAACAACAACTCGGGCCTCTCGATCCCCACGGCCGGCTGCCAGGTCCTCAACGGGTCGCAGGCCCTGGCCCTGTCGCGGTCCCGGTACTTCCAGTACGAGGCCAACGGCCGGTGGATCTCCGACCCCACGTCGGACATCGGCCGCATCCAGCGCCAGAACCTGATCATCTCGGCCGCGCTGAACAAGGCCAAGTCCACCTACAACCCCCTCCGGCTGAACGCGCTGCTCAGCTCGGTGGTCCACGACTTCAGCAAGGACGACGGGCTCTCCCCCACCGACCTGCTCTCACTGGCCGAGCGCTACCACGCCTTCTCCGGCTCCCAGCTCCAGGCCTACACGCTGCCCACGGTGGGCGCCTCGACCCCGGCCGGCTCGGCCGAGGTGGTCGAACCCGAGGCGGCGGCGCAGATGATCACCCAGTTCCTCGGTGGCACGGTCGGGACCATCACCACTCCCCCCCTCGACGCCAGCGGCCAGCCGATGAACCTGCCGGTCACCACCACCACGGCGGCGACCACACCGCCGACCCCGTCGCCGTCCGCCGCCGGCGCGGCCACCACCGCCCCGGCCGCCCCCACCGTCCCGCCCTACGATCCCCGTCCCTGCTGAGCGGCTCGGCCGCCGTCGGTTCAGTCCCGGTCCACCGCGGCGGCGATGGCCTGGTTGACGGCCCGGTGCCGGGCCACGTTGGCCGAACGGCCCGGGAGCCGGACCCGGATCACCGCCGGGCCGCGACCGGCCAGCCGGCGGTCCAGGGCCAGCTCGAATCCGGCCACGCCGGCTTCGGCGTCGACGTCATCGACCGGCCACCCGAACCCGGCCGCCACCTCGGCCACGTCGGGGGCCTGCGGGGTGCCGAACAGGGGCTCGAAGGCCTCCTCGTCGAGGGAGGTGGCCACCTCGAGGAAGGAGAAGATCCCGCCCCCCCGGTTGTCGGCCACCACCACGGTGAGGTCGGGTTCGAACCCCCGGGCCCCCACCAGGGCCGACACGTCATGGAGGAAGGCCAGGTCGCCGACCAGGGCCACGGTGGGGCCGGGCGTGGCCAGTGCGGCCCCGAGGGCGGTGGACACCACCCCGTCGATCCCGTTGGCCCCGCGGTTGGCCAGGACCCGCGGTGGATCGGCGCGGGGCCCGGCGTAGGCCTCCACGTCGCGGACGGGCATCGAGGACGAGACCACGAGCGCCGCCTCACCGGGTAGCCGGGCCACCAGCCGGCGGGCGAGCGAGGGCTCGCACAGCTCCCGGGCGCCCCCGTCCGGACCGGTGCCGAGCACGTCGTCGATGGCGCCCTGGGCCCGGGCCTCCGCCCGGACCCAGTCATCCCGCCACCGGTGGACGTCCACCGGTCCCGTCCCGTCGGTCGGGTGCCGACCCATCGAGCCCACCGCCTCCCGGCAGAAGGCGGTCGGGGTGGAGCGGACGAAAGTCTGCGCCTGGCGCGAGGGATCGGGCCACCGGCCGAGGGGATCGACGACGATGGCGTGCGCCCCCCCGCCCACCGCCCCGGTGAGGAACCCGTCGACCACCCGCGAGAGCCAGCGCTCACCGAGGTGGACCACGACCTCCGGGCGATGGGCGGCGGCGAAGCGGTCGGCGCGGAGGATGCCGTCGGCCGCGGCCACCACCACCGGATCGTCGACGCGCAGGCCCGAGCGTGGATCGGCCAGGATCGGCCAGCCCAGCGAGCGGGCCAGCTCGAGCACGGCGGAAGGGTCCCCGCTCCCGCCCCCGGCCACCACCAGCCCGCGACGGGCCCGGGCGATGCCCTCCGTCATCTCCAGGACATCCAGCGGTCCTTCCGCCACCCCGGCGCGCCCGGGCACCGTGGTGTGCCACGGACCCCCTCCGGCCCGCCCCGGGCCCACCCCGCCGCCCCGTACCGGGTCCCCGAGGAGCGGTTCCCGGAACGGGAGGTTGAGATGGACCGGTCCGGGCCCGCCCGGGCCGGTGGTCGACTCGGCCAGCACGCGGGCGGCGAGGGACCGCCACGTCCCGCGCCCGCCGGCTTCGGCCACGCCCGGGTCGCAGAACCAGCGGACCGCCCGGCCGAACAGGCGGGTTTGGTCGATCGTCTGATGGGCCCCGACGTCGTGCAGCTCGGGCGGGCGGTCGGCCGTGCAGGCGACGAGGGGCACCCCGGCCCGGTCGGCCTCCACCACGGCGGCGTGGAGCTCGACGGCGGCGGTGCCACTGGTCGTGAGCACCAGCGCCGGCCGGCCGGTGGCCATCCCCACCCCGAGGGCGGTGAACGCCGCCGAGCGCTCGTCCAGCCGCACGTGCACCTCCACACCGGGATGGGCCGCCAGGGCCAGAGCCATGGGGGTGGAGCGGGACCCCGGGCACACCACGGCGTGGCGGAGACCGCCGCGGGCCCACTCGTCGGCCAGAGTGGCGGCGAAGGCGGCCTGGGTGTCGGCCCCTCCGGTCCCCTCAGTTCCGAGGGCCATGCCCACCCCTCCCGTCGCTACGCTCACCGGAGCCCTGATGCCCGCTCCTCCACCGTCCTCCGACCCCACCCCCGAGCCGCCCCCGGCCGGCGCTCTGCACGCCGACGCCCTCGGGCAGGGTCCTCGCCTGGTCATGGCCCATGGCTTCACCCAGACCGGTCGGGTGTGGGGCACGCTCGAGGCCAGGTTGGCCGTCGACCACCAGGTCGTGCTGGTCGACATGCCGGGCCACGGCGGATCGGCCCCGGTCCGGGCCAACCTGGACGAGGGGGCCCGGTTGCTGGCCGACGCCGGGGGTCGGGCGGCCTACCTCGGCTATTCGATGGGAGCGCGCTTCTGCCTGCATCTCGCCCTGGCCCGCCCGGGCCTGGTCGACGGCCTGGTGCTCATCTCGGGCACCGCCGGCCTCGAGGACCCGGCGGAGCGGCGCGCCCGCCGCGAGTCCGACGAGACCCTGGCCGAGCTCCTCGACCCGGTCGACAGCCGCTCCCCGGCCCCGATCCCGGTGGCGTCGTTCCTGCACCGCTGGCTCGAGAACCCCCTGTTCGACGGCGTCAGCCCCGCCGCCGACGGATGGGAGGAACGCCTCCACAACACCGGTCCCGGCCTGGCTTCCAGCCTCCGTCTGGCCGGAACCGGCACCCAGCGGCCTCTGTGGGGGTCGCTCCGTCGCCTGGCCATGCCAGTCCTCCTCATCACCGGCGAGAAGGACACCAAGTTCGGCGCCCTGGGGCGGCGCATGGCCGACGTCATCGGCCCCAATGCGGTGCACGCCGTGGTGGCCGGTACGGGTCATGCCCCGCACCTCCAGCAACCCGAGGCGGTCGCCACCCTGGTCCGCGATCACCTGGCCGGGCGGGGTCGCGGCTGAGGCCGCGCCGTCACGGGATCCACAGCCAGAGGGACAGGGCCAACAGGGCGCCGAAGGCCAGCTGCAGGCGGCCGGTGGCGGCCAGTACGGGGAGCAGGTCACGCCCCTCGGCGTCGCCCTCGACCGTCCGGATGGGCGGGACGGCCAGGGGGACGGCGGCCAGAGGGAGGAAGGCGATGGCCGGGTGGGAGGCCCGCACCGCCCCGGTCACCGACACCAGGCCCCAGACGGCCACCCCGGCCAGGGGCAGCGCCACGCACAGTGCATAGAGGTGCCCGGCACGCCGGCGCCCGACCCGGACGGCCAGGGTCCGCTTGGCGGCGGCGCGGTCACCCTCGATGTCCCGGACGTTGTTGGCCACGAGCAGTGCCGTGGCCAGCAGGCCGGCGGCGGCGGCGGCGAACCACACCACCGGCTCGTCCAGCCGCAGGGTCTGCACGTAGTAGCTGCCGACCGTGGCCACCAGGCCGAAGAAGACGAAGACGAAGGCCTCGCCCCAACCGGCGTACCCGTACGGCCGCGGACCGCCGGTGTAGAGCCAACCCGCGGCCAGGCTGGCCGCCCCGACGACGACGATCCACCACGAGGTGACCGAGGCCAGGGCCAGGCCCACCACCCCGGCGAGGCCGAAGCAGACCAGGGCGGCCCGTCTCACCGCCGCCGGCGGGGCCAGGCCGGAGGCCACCAGGCGGACGGGCCCGACCCGCGCCGCGTCGGTGCCCCGGATGCCGTCCGAGTAGTCGTTGGCATAGTTGGTCCCGATCTGGATGGCCAGGGCCACGGCCAGAGCCCCCAGCGCGCACCACCAGCTGTCGACCGGGACGGCACTCGGACGCGTCCGGCCGAGCGGGTGGGCCGCGGCCGTGCCGACCAGGACCGGGACGAGGGCGGCGGGCAGGGTGCGTGGGCGCGCCCCGAGCACCCAGCGCCCGACCGGGCCCGGGACGGGGTGGGCCGGCGCCGTGCCGGCGGCCGTCACCGCCACCCCGGACGGCGCCCGCTCATGGGCGGCGCGGGAAGCGACCGAAGTCCGGGGCCCGGTGCTCCTGGAAGGCGTTGCGACCCTCCTGGCCCTCCTCGCTCATGTAGAAGAGCATGGTGGCGTCGCCGGCGAACTGCTGCAGCCCGGCCAGCCCGTCGTCGGCCGCGTGCAGGCCCCCCTTCAACATCCGCAGGGCCAGAGGCGACAGGGAGAGCATCTGGCGGCACCAGGCCACCGTCTCACTCTCCAGGTCGGCCAGGGGGACGACCTGGTTGACCAGGCCCCAGTCCAGGGCGGTGGCCGCGTCGTACTGCCGGCAGAGGAACCAGATCTCCTTGGCCCGCTTGAGGCCGACGGTGCGGGCCAACAGGCTGGCCCCGTACCCCCCGTCGAAGCTGCCCACCTTCGGACCGGTCTGCCCGAAGCGGGCGTTGTCGGCCGCGACGGACAGGTCACAGACCAGGTGCAGGATGTGGCCGCCACCGATGGCATAGCCGGCCACCATGGCCACCACCGGCTTGGGCAGGCGCCGGATCTGCACCTGGAGGTCGAGGACGTTGAGGCGTCCGATGCCCTGCCGGGCCACGGCGTCGTCCCCCAGGTACCCGTCGTCCCCCCGGATCATCTGGTCCCCGCCCGAGCAGAAGGCGTCGGGCCCTTCGCCGGTCAGGATGACGACCCCGACCGACGGGTCGTCACGGGCCCGGCCGAACGCGTCGGCCAGCTCGAACAGGGTCTGGGGCCGGAAGGCGTTGCGGACCTCGGGCCGGGCGATGGTCACCTTGGCCATGCCTTCGGCCACGTCGTAGTGCACGTCCCGGTACCCCTCGCTCCGGCGCTCCCAGGCCGGCGCGGGCAGCGGGCGGAAGCGGTCTACCGGGTCGGTGGGGGCTCCCCGGATCACGGTGACGCCCCCGGTGCCCGCGGGCGCCGCCCCGGCCTGGTTCTCTGCCGAACTCACCATTCGACCATTCACTCCTAGAGTCGCTACTCATACGGTCGGCCTAGGCTAGCCCCCATGCCGGAGCTGCGAGCCGTCGACCTCCCGGCCGGCCCGGGTTTCGTCGACGCCCTGAGGGCGGCCTGGGACGCAGGGGACGCCGTCCTCCCGCTGGACCGCCGCCTCCCCCGGCCGGCCGTCGACGCGCTGCTCGACTCCCTCCGCCCGACCGTCGTGGTCGACGGTGACGGCCTCCACCGGCGGGCCGGCGGCCGGCCCACCGAACCCGGGGACGCCCTGGTCGTCGCCACCAGCGGGACCACCGGCGAACCCAAGGGCGTGGTCCTCACCCACGATGCGGTGCGCACCTCGGCCGCGGCCACCTCGGCCCGTCTGGCCGTCGACCCGGGTGTCGACCGCTGGGTGGCCTGCCTTCCCCTGGCCCACATCGGTGGGCTGTCGGTCGTCACCCGGGCCCTGGTCTCGGACACGCCCTGCACCGTGCTCGACGGGTTCGACGCCGGAGAGGTGCGCCGCCTGGCCGGCTCGGGAGCCACCCTCGTCTCGCTGGTGGCCACCGCCCTCCGTCGCACCGACGCCTCGGGCTACCGCGTGGTCCTCCTGGGCGGGGCAGCTCCACCCGAACGTCTCCCGCCCAACGTCGTCACCACCTACGGCATGACCGAGACGGGCTCGGGCGTCGTCTACGACGGGAGGCCGCTCGATGGCGTCGAGCTGTCCCTGGGCGACGGTCGGGACGGCACGGCCGAGGGCGAGATCCTGGTGAGGGGCCCCATGGTCCTGCGGTGCTACCGCGACGGCTCGGACCCGTGCCTCGCCGGCGGCTGGCTGCCGACCGGGGACGCCGGTCGCCTGGAGCCGGACGGTTTGCTCACCGTGTTCGGCCGCATGGCGGAGGTCATCGTGACCGGGGGCGAGATGGTGTGGCCCACCCCGGTCGAGGGCCTGCTGTCGGCCTCTCGGGCCGTGGCCGAGGCGGCGGTGTGGAAGCGCGCCGATCCCGAGTGGGGGGAGCGGGTCGTGGCCTGGGTGGTGCCGGAGGACCCGGCGGCGCCCCCCACCCTCGGCGAGCTGCGCGACCTGGTCTCGGCCCGGCTGGCCCCGTGGGCGGCGCCGCGCGAGCTGGTGGTGGTGGGTGCCCTCCCCCGGACCGCCAGCGGCAAGGTGGTGCGGGACCGGCTGCCCTGACGCAACGGACGGCCGGCATGGCGAGCGGGAGCCGCTCAGGTGATGCCGCCGCTGGGCATGCAGAGCGCCCCGCCGTCGATGACCAGGGTGTGCCCGGTCACCCAGGAGGCGGCGTCGGAGCAGAGGAACAACGCCGCGCTGGCGACGTCCTCGACCCGACCCAGGCGCCGGAGCGGCAGGCGGCGGGCGATGGCCTCCTCGCCCGATTCCCACAGGGCCCGGGCGAACTCCGTCTTCACCAGGCCGGGGGCCAGCGCGTTGACCCGCACCTTGGGACCGAGCTCGCCGGCCAGCTGGCTGGTCAGGTGGATGACGGCCGCCTTGGTCACGTTGTACCAGCCGATGCCCCTCTCGACCGACATCCCGCCGACCGAGGCCAGGTTAAGGACCACGCCCCCCGAATCGGACATGCCCGACCGCCAGGCCGCCTGCACCCATTCGAGGTAGCCGGACTGGTTCACGCGGACCGTCTTGTCCGCCCGCGCCGTGTCGATGTCCACGATGGGCCCGAAGTAGGGGTTGGTGGCGGCGTTGTTCACCAGGATGTCCAACGAGCCGAAGCGGTCGACGGTGGCCGACACGCAACGGTCCGCCTGCTCGGGGTCGCCGGCGTTGGCCACGTGCCAGTCGAGGTCTCCCGACCGGTCGCCGTTGGCGGCACGGATCTGGTCGGCCGACACCGAGAGGGCGTCGGCCTTGCGCGACGAGAGCATCACCGAGGCACCGGCCTCCGAGAGGGCGAGGGCGATGGCCTGCCCGATGCCCCGGGACGCGCCGGTCACGAGCGCGGTCCTGCCGTCCAATCGGAGCTCCATGGCGTGACACCCTAGACAGCGTCCCCATGGTCGGCGACCCACCCCTAGCATCGTCGTCGATGAACCGACTGGCCGACGAGACCTCGCCCTACCTGCGGCAGCACGCCGGGAACCCGGTCGACTGGTTCCCGTGGGGAGACGAGGCGTTCGGCGTGGCCCGGCGGGAGGACCGCCCGGTCTTCCTGTCCATCGGCTACTCCGCCTGTCACTGGTGCCACGTGATGGCCCACGAGTCCTTTGAGGACCCGGCCACCGCCGCGGTGCTCAATGGCTCGTTCGTCTGCATCAAGGTCGACCGAGAAGAGCGCCCCGACGTCGACCAGGTCTACATGGAGGCGGTCCAGGCGATCACCGGGTCGGGGGGCTGGCCCATGAGCGTCTTCCTCACCCCGGACGGACGGCCCTTCTACGGCGGGACCTACTTCCCGCCCGACCAACGGGGAGGGATGCCCTCGTTCCGCACCGTCCTGACCGCCCTCACCGAGGCCTGGGACCACCGTCGGGACGAGGTCGACCACCAGGCCGACGAGTTGTCGCAAGCGGTGGCGGCGCGTGCCGCCGGCCCGGCCCGGCCGAGGACGACCTCGCTGTTCGATCCCTCCCGACCGGCCGACGACGATCTTCTGTCGGCCGCGGCCGGCGAGCTGGCGGCGCGCTTCGACCCCCAATGGGGCGGTTTCGGGCGGGCCCCGAAGTTCCCCCAGCCCACCCTGGTAGACCTGGCCCTGCGCCACGCTCTGCGCCATCCCGACGGGCGGGACGGCGACGGCTCCGAGGCCATGGCTCGGTCCACGCTCGACGCCATGGCCGCCGGTGGGATCCACGACCACCTCGGCGGCGGGTTCGCCCGCTACTCCACCGACGACCGGTGGCTCGTCCCCCACTTCGAGAAGATGCTCTACGACCAGGCCGGCCTGCTCCGCGCCTACCTGCACGGCTGGCAGGTCACCCGCCGGGAGGACTACCTGGCCGTCATGGACGGGATCGTCGGCTACGTGCGCCGCGACCTGACCTCGCCCGAAGGCGGGGTCTACTCGGCCGAGGACGCCGACTCCGAGGGGGTCGAGGGCCGCTTCTACGTCTGGTCGCCGGCCCAGGTGGCCCTGGCCCTGGCCGGGACGGAGGGCGGCGCGGAGCCGGCCGTCGACGCCGTGACGGCGTTCTTCGACGTGACCGAGGGGGGCAACTGGGAGGGCCGATCCATCCTGCGCCGCCCTCCCGGGGAGTCGCTCCGCGGCGATCCGGTCATCGAGGCCGGGCGAGACCGACTGTTCCGGGCCCGCTCGGAACGCACCCGGCCCGGGCTGGACGACAAGGTCCTCACCGAGTGGAACGCCATGTTCGCCTCGGCGCTGGCCGAGGCGGCCGCCGCCACCGGCAACCCGGCCTGGCGGGACACGGCCGCCGGCATCGGCGACTTCCTGGTCGACCATCTGCGCCGCCCCGACGGCCGATGGCTTCGCAGCTGGCAGCGCCGGGGTGGCGGCCGCCACCTGGCCTACGCCGGCGACTACGCCTGGCTGGTCGACGCCTTCACCCGGCTGGGTGAGCTCACCGGGCAGGCCCGGTGGACACGAGCGCGCCGTGGACACCGCCGACGCCATGGTCGCCCTCTTCGCCGACGAGGACGGCGGTGGGTTCTTCACCACCGGACACGATGCCGAGCCGCTCATCGTGCGCACCAAGGAGGTCTTCGACGGCGCCACTCCCTCCTCCAACGCCGTCGCCGCGCTGGCCTTCGCCCGCCTGGGCGCCATCACCGGGGAGCCGCGGTTCACCGACCGGGCCCGCGGCGTGGTCGACATGTTCGGCCCGCTCCTCGGCCAGCACCCCACCGCCTTCGCCCATACGTTGCTCACCGCCGACATCCTCCTCGGCGGGATCACCGAGGTGGTGGTGGCCGGCGACCGGCCCGACCTCGTCGACGTGGTCCGGCGTCGCTGGCTCCCCGAAGGCGTGCTGGCGTGGGGCGAGCCCACCGCCTCCCCGCTCTGGCAGGGCCGGGAGCCCGGCCGCGCCTACGTCTGCCGCCGGTACGCCTGCCGGGCCCCGGCCGACGACCCGGCCACCCTGTCGGCCCAGTTGGACGAGGCCGCGGCGGGATGGGACGGAGCGGGGTGAGCCGGCACTCGACCCGGACACCGCGCAGCGGCACGGCTCGGAACCTGGCCCGTTCCATCCAGCCCCGGACCCGCATCGAGGTCACCGGCGGCTCCCAGCTCACGTTGCTGGTGCTGGCCTGCCACCGCGAGGACACCATCGGGGTGGACCTGGCCTCGGGGACCCTGGTCCGGGTGCGCGTGTCCTGGCCCGAGGACCACGCTCCCGACCTCTCGCCCTTCGACGTGGTCCAGACCCAGCTGGCCGACGAGCCCGAGCGCGACGACCTGGCCCAGCCCGAGGCGGTCACGTCCGAGGGTCTGCCCCGCCACCTGGGCACCCTGCACGGGCGGCGGGTGCGCCGGCTCCTCCACCGCCTGGCCGCCCCGGTGGAGGAGCACGTGCTGGGGTTCCCCGGCGCGTCCGCCCCGTACTGGGAGTTCCGGGGCTTCCGCCCCTCGCTGGCCCTGATCGTCCCGACCAAGGGACCGGTGCTCTTCCGTCGCCTGACGGACCGGACCGTCTGGGTGCGGTTCGGCTGGGGCCGGAGCGACAACTGGCTCCCGGTGGAGGATCCACGCGCCGAGCGGGCCCTCGACGTGGCCCGACGGGACCGGCTGGCCGGCAAGGACCTGGCGACGGCGCTCGGGTCGAAGCCCCACTACGTGGTGGCCGCCATCACCACCCCCCGCGACGGCCACTGCTACAAGACGGTCAGGGGGCTGTTGCCCCGGAGCTGAGCCGGCCGTGGCTAGTGTCGGCAGCTGTGCCGGCCGCCCCCCCCGTCCCCCCGGTGCTCCCCGACTACCCCGGGGCCTGCATCGCCAACCTGGTCCCGGCCCTCTTCGACCGCCACCAGACCGAGGACGGGCCCGAGTGGCTGCCCGCCGCCGCCCGCCGGGCCGCCCAGGTCGTCCTGCTGGTCCTCGACGGGCTGGGCTGGCAGCAGCTCCGCGACCGGGCTGGGCTCGCCCCCACCCTGTCGGCCGGGGAGGGAATCGAGCGCGCCATCACCTCGGTGGCCCCCACCACCACGGCCTGCGCCCTCACCTCGATCACCACGGGGCTCCCCCCCAGCCACCACGGACTGCTCGGCTACCGCCTGGCCCTGGGCGACGAGATCCTGAACGCCCTGCGCTGGACGGTGGGGAGCGGACGGGCCCGCGACGGACGGCGCACCGTGCCGGCGCGCCGGTTCCAGTCGTGTTCCCCCTTCGGCGGGTCGGACCGTCCCGTGCCGGTGGTGTCGCGGAGCGAGTTCGGCGGCACGGGGTTCACCGCCGCCCATCTGGGCGACTCGCCCCTGCACGGCTACCGGGTGCCCTCGTCCCTCCCCCTCGAGGTCGGCCGGCTGCTGCGCCAGGGCGAGCCCTTCGTCTATGCCTACTACGACGGCATCGACAAGGTCGCCCACACCAGCGGGCTCGGTGAGCTCTACGACGCCGAGCTCCGGGCGGTCGACCGCTTGGTGGCCGACGTGGTCGGCGAGCTCCCCACCGACGCCGTCCTGGTGGTGACGGCCGACCACGGGCAGATCGACGTGGGACAGAAGCTCGAGCTGCTGGGCCGGGACATCATGGCCGGGGTGCACTTCCTGTCCGGCGAGGGCCGGTTCCGGTGGCTCCACGCCCACCCGGGGGGGGCGGCCGATCTCGCCGAGGCGGCGGCCGACCGCTACGGCGACACGACCTGGGTCAAAGGGCGCGACCAGGCCATCGACGAGGGGCTGTTCGGCGGCCCGCTCGACCAGGACCTCCTCCCCCGGCTGGGGGACGTGGCCCTGATCCCTCAGGCGCCGATCGCCTTCGTCGACCCCGCCGACACCGGGGAGAGCCGCCTCTACAGCCGGCACGGATCGCTGACGGCAGACGAGATGCTCGTCCCCTTGGTCGCCCTGGCCGGAGGTGGCAACATCTGAGCATGGCGACCGAACCTCCCGCACCCGACCGCATCGACGACACCCCGCTGCGGCCCGAGGTGGTCGACGGACCGGCGCCGGGCAACGCCCCGCTCGAACCGGGCGCCGACGCGTCGGGCGGTGACCGGCCGGAGAAGGAGTCGATCGAGCAGCCGGCCAAGCTGCTCCGCATCGGGTCGATGGTCAAGCAGCTGCTCGACGAGGTGCGCCAGGCCCCCCTCGACGAGGCCAGCCGGACCCGTCTGCGCGAGATCTACGACCAGTCGATACGCGAGCTGGCCGAGGGCCTCTCCCCCGACCTGGTGGCCGAGCTCGACCGTGTCTCGATCCCCTTCGACTCGCCGACGCCGTCGGAGTCGGAGCTGCGGGTGGCCCATGCCCAGCTGGTCGGATGGCTGGAGGGCCTGTTCCACGGCATCCAGGCCACCCTGGTGGCCCAACAGGTGGCGGCCCGGGCCCAGCTCGACGAGATGCGCCAGCGCTCGCTGCCCGCCGGGGCGACCCCGGACATCGGCCGCCCCGGCACCTATCTCTGAGCCCCCGGTCCGCGGGGTCCCCGCACCCCCAGGAGGGCTCGCCGCGGGGGCCGCCGCACCGCGCTATGGTCGAATGACACTGCTGTAACTCGTCCACAGCCTGTGGAGAAGCGGCCACAGGCGGGCACATCCCAGAAGGCGTCCACCCGTTGGCCCCATCGTCGTTCGCACACCTCCACACCCACACCGAGTTCTCGATGCTCGACGGGGCGGCCCGGGTCGACGACCTGGTCCAGGCGGCGGTGGCGGACGGTCAACCCGCCCTCGGCATCACCGACCACGGGAACATGTACGGGATCCTCGACTTCTATGCCGCCTGCCGGCGCGCCGGGGTCAATCCGGTCATCGGCACCGAGGCCTACATGGCCGCCGAGTCTCGCCACGAACGACCGGTGCGGCGGGGCAAGGTGGACGACACGGGGGGCGACGCCGGTGGGGGCGAGAAGCTCTACTACCACCTGACGCTGCTGGCCGAGTCGGACGACGGCTACCGGAACCTGCTCAAGCTGTCGTCGGCCGCCTACCTGGAGGGGTACTACTACAAGCCCCGGGTCGACTGGGAGCTGCTCGAGCGGCACAGCTCCGGGCTCATCGCCACCACCGGCTGCCTGGGTGGGGTGGTCCTCCAGGCCCTGCTGGCCGACGACCGCATCAAGGCCGAGTCCCTGGCCGCCCGGCTCCAGGACATCTTCGGCCGGGACAACCTATTCGTCGAGCTCCAGGACCACGGCCTCCCCCAGCAGCACAAGACGAACCCGGCCCTGGTGGAGATCGCCCGCCGGATCGGTGCGCCTCTGCTCGCCACCAACGACAGCCACTACACACACCGTGAGGACCACGTCGCCCATGACGCCCTGCTGTGCGTGCAGACCGGGGCCCTCATCGACGATCCGAAGCGGTTCAAGTTCGAGGGCGAGGAGCACTACCTCAAGTCGGCGGCGGAGATGCGCCACCTCTTCGCCGAACTACCCGAGGCCTGTGACAACACGTTGTTGATCGCCGAGCGGGCCAACGTCGAGATCGACTTCGGACGGCCGAGCCTGCCGCGCTTCCCGGTGCCGCCCGAGTTCACCGGGGAGGACTACAACCAGCGCGCCGCCGCCTACCTGCGGGCCCTCAGCTTTGCCGGGGCGGAGGAGCGCTACGGCGTACCCGTCCCCGCCGAGGTGGCCACCCGGATGGACTACGAGCTCGGGGTCATCGCCGACATGGGGTTCTCCGCCTACTTCCTCGTGGTCTGGGACCTCATCCGCTTCGCCCGCTCCCGCCGGATCCGGGTCGGCCCGGGCCGGGGCTCGGCGGCCGGATGCTGCGTGGCCTACTGCCTGCAGATCGTCGACCTCGACCCCATCCGCTACGACCTCCTCTTCGAGCGTTTCCTCAACCCGGGCCGCATGCAGATGCCCGACATCGACATGGACTTCGACGAGCGCTACCGGGGCGACATGATCAGGTACGCCGCCGAGCGGTACGGGCCGGACCACGTGGCCCAGATCGTGACCTTCTCCACCATCAAGGCCAGGGCGGCCGTGCGGGATGCGGCCCGGGTTCTCGGCTACCCGTACATCGTCGGGGACAAGATCGCCAAGGCCATGCCGCCGCTCCTCATGGGACGGGACACGCCGCTCAGCGCCTGCCTGGACCGGACCGAGGGCCACGAGGACGGCTTCTCGGCGGCCGCCGAGCTCCGGGCCATGTACGACGCCGACCCCGAGGCCCGCCGGGTCATCGACGTGGCCAAGGGTCTCGAGGGCCTGCGCCGCCAGGACGGCATCCATGCCGCCGCCGTCGTCATCACCGACCAGCCGCTCACCGAGTACGTCCCCGTCCAACGCAAGCCGGACGGGGAGGACCCCGAGGCGGCTCCGATCGTCACCCAGTACGAGATGCACGGGGTCGAGGAGCTCGGGCTGCTGAAGATGGATTTCCTCGGGCTGCGCAACCTCTCGGTCATCGAGCGGACCCTCGACCTCATCGAGGCGTCCACCGACACCCGGCCCGACATCGACCGTGTGCCCCTCGACGACCCCGAGACCTTCGCCATGCTGTGCCGGGGTGATTCGATGGGTGTCTTCCAACTGGAGGGGGGCCCGATGCGGTCGCTGATGCGGTCGCTGGCCCCGACCAGCTTCGACGACGTGGCCGCCCTGGTCGCCCTGTACCGGCCGGGCCCGATGGCCCAGAACATGCACCGCGACTATGCCGATCGAAAGAACGGCCGCCAGCAGGTCAGCTACCTCCACCCCGACCTGGAGGACATCCTGGCCGAGACCTATGGTCTCATGATCTACCAGGAGTCGGTGATGCGGGTGGCCCAGAAGTTCGCCGGCTACACGCTGGCGGAGGCGGACAACCTGCGCAAGGCGTGCGGCAAGAAGATCCGGGCCCTCATCCGGGCCGAGCGCGAGAAGTTCGTGGCCGGCTGCGCCGCGCAGGGCTACGGGGAAGCGCTCGGGACGCAGCTGTTCGACATCATCGAGCCCTTCGCCGACTACGCCTTCAACAAATCGCATTCCTACGGGTACGGGTTCATCGCCTACCAGACGGCCTGGCTCAAGGCCCACCATCCGGTGGAGTACCTGGCCAGCCTGCTCACCTCGGTCAAGGACAACAAGGACAAGACGGCCGTCTACCTGGCCGAGTGCCGGTCACTCGGCATCGAGGTCCTGGTGCCCGACGTCAACCGGTCGTTGTCCGACTTCGCCGCCGACTTCTCGGGTGGCGGGGCCGCCGGGGGCTCCTCGGCCCCGGGCCCGGGCGCCATCACCTTCGGGCTGGCCGCCGTGCGCAATGTCGGCGAGGGCCTGGTCGCCCACATCGTCGCCGAGCGCGAGGCCCACGGGCGGTTCGCCGACTTCTACGACTTCTGTCAGCGGGTCGACCCCTCGGTCCTCAACAAGCGCACCATCGAGTCCCTCATCAAGGCGGGAGGCTTCGACTCGCTCGGCCATCCCCGCCGCGGGCTCTGCCTGGCCTTCGAGGAGATCGTGGACCGGACCCTCGAGCGCCGTCGGGAGCACGACGCCGGGGTGGTGTCGTTGTTCGCCTCGCTGGAGCCCGAGGTCGACGGCCAGGCCGGCGGGTTCGGCGACACCCGGCTCCCCATCCCCGACACCGAGTTCGACAAGTCGCAGCGCCTGGCCTTCGAGAAGGAGATGCTCGGGCTCTACATCAGCGACCATCCGCTGATGGGGCTCGAAGCCTCCCTGGCCCGCCTGACCGACTGCACCCTGGCCGAGCTCCGGGACATCGATCCCGAGTCGCCAGCCGGGCCGGCCGGGCCGGCCGGCCCCGGGGCCCCGGGAGGGGAGGGGCAGGTGCGCCTGGTCGGCGGGGTGGTGACCGAGCTCACCCGCCGGTACACCAAGAAGGGTGACCTCATGGGCACGTTCGTGCTCGAAGACCTCAATGCCTCGATCGAGGTCTTCGTCTTCCCCAAGTGCATGGCCGACTACGGCGCCCTGCTCGACGATGACGCGGTGGTCGTCATCAAGGGCCGGGTCGACCTGCGGGACGACCGGCTGAAGCTGGTGTGCATGGAGGTCAAGCGGCCCGAGCTGTCCCTCGAGGGCTGCGGCGACCTGCGGGTGACCCTGCCCCTCAACGCCCTCACCGACCGGGTGGTCGACGGGCTCAAGCGCCTGCTCCGCGAGCACCCCGGTGACTCCCCGGTCTTCCTCCACGTGGGCGACACGGTGCTGCGGCTCCCCTCCGAGTTCAACGTGGACAGCCAGCGGGGCCTGATCGGCGAGTTGCGGGTCCTGCTCGGCCCCAACGCCATCCAGCGCTGACACGCCTCGGGGCCGGTGGAGTGGCCTTTCGGTGCCCCGGCGGAAGCCCCGGACGGGTGCGCCGACACCCGGCCGGACTGGCGGATACGACAGGCGGCTCCAAATCCCTTAAAATCGTGGGACGGCTCCTGGCGTGGAGGCCCGCACATCCGCTCGCCCACCGGGTCGGGCGGTACCTGGGGGTTCTGCGGCAGACCCGGGCCGGCGGCTTACGCCGCAGGGAGACCGAGGAGTACGGAACGGCATATGTCCATCCAGGTGGAGACCAAGGACTGCACATCCATTAGTGACGCCGAGCTGGTCGAGATGGCCGACCTCTGCGCCGAGCGCGAACCCCGGTTCGACATCGGGTTCCTGTCCAAACAGCGTGAGGAGTGGGTGCTGGTCACCCGGGCCCGGGAAGGTGCCCGGCTGCGCGGCTACTCCTTCTCCACGCTGGAGCGCATCGGCGGCACGCCGTCCCTCCTCATCGGCCTGGCCACCGTGGACCGCACCTCCCGGGCCGACACCGTGCTCCGGGCCATGATGGGCGACAAGTACCGCCGGGCCCTGCTGGCCTTCCCGGACGAGGACGTCCTGGTCGGAACCCGGCTCCTGGCGGCCGAAGGCTACCGGGCCTTCGCCGGGCTCACCGACGTGGTGCCCGGAGCCGACCACAAGGCCACCGGCGAGGAGCGGGCCTGGGGCCGGCGCCTGGCCAAGCGGTTCGGCGCCGACGGTCGGATCGACGACCGCACCTTCGTGGTGTCCGGCGACGGGTGCGAGGCCGGGGGCTTCGACTTCACCAGCCCGAAGGCCAACGCCCCCTCCGACGTGTGCGCCTTCTTCGACAAGGTCGACGCCGGCGCCGGTGGGAGGCTGGTGGTCTTCGGCTGGGCCATGGCCGAGGACCTGGCCGGCGGCCGGCTGGGCGGTCGCTGACCGGCCCCGGCCCGGTCGACGGCGCCCGAGGGGCTGCCGCGGCCGCCGATCACCGCTCCTCGGGGTCCTCCAGGCAATAGCATGGGCGCGTGAAGGTCTCGACCCGGGGTGACTATGCCAGCCGTGCCCTCCTGTCGCTGGCCCTGCACACCGATGGCGAGGGGCCGACGGCGGTCCGGGACATCGCCGAGCGCACCGGACTCCCCCAGCCCTATCTCGAGCAGATCCTCCTGGCCCTCAAGGGTGCCGGTCTGGTGCGATCGAAGCGCGGCGTGGGTGGTGGGTACGTGCTGGCCCGCCCACCCGAGGAGATCACCCTGTCCCAGATCGTCTCGGCCGTCGACGGCCCCATCGTGGCCGGCGACTTCGGACTGCCCCACGAGAACGGGGCCTGCGATCACGAGGGCCAGTGCGTGCTCCTCGCCGTGTGGGCCGACGTGGGCGAGCACATGCGCACCCACCTCGAATCGTTCAACCTGGCCGACATGGTGGCCCGCTCCCAGGGCCGCATGCCCGTCCTGCGCCAGAGCGCAGGCTGAGCCCCCGGCCTCGTCCCGGGGGCCGGTCGGCCGCTCAGGTGCAGTCCCAGGAGGCGATGACGGGGTGCTCCCGTTCCCACCCGAGCTCGCTGAGCGAGCAGGGCTCCAGGCGGAAGTGCCGGCCGCCGGTGGTATCGAGCCCGATCCACCGGGCCCCGAGGACCCGAAGCACGTGGGCATGGGCCACGCAGACCGCGTCACCGGGGGCGGCCCGCACCCGGGCGATGACCCGGTCCACCCGCCGCACGACGTCGGCGGGGCTCTCGCCGTCCGGCACCCCGTCCTCGAAGAGGTCCCAGCCGGGTCGCTCCGCCCGGATCTCGGGCGTGGTCCGTCCCTCGTAGGAGCCGTAGTCCCACTCGGCCAGGTCCGGGTCGACGACGGCGTGGTCACCCAGGCCGACCAGGTCGCAGGTGTCCCGGGCCCGGCGCAGGGGGCTGGTGAGGACGGTGGCCGACGCGAAGGCGGCCACCCGGGGCCGCAGGGCTCGGGCCTGGGCCTCGCCCTCGGGTAGGAGGGGCAGGTCGGTGCGCCCGGTGTGACGGCCACTGCGGCTCCACTCGGTCTCGCCGTGGCGGATCAGCAGCAGACGTCGGTTGTTTTCGCTCATCCGGACAGGGGAACACTCCGAAGAGCTGGTGCGCAACCGAACCGCCGGACGGACCGGCGGCCCGGAGCGACATTCCGGAATGACATTGATGGAATGTCCGGGCCGAACTCGGCGTTACAGGTTCCGTGGGCCCGGTGACGATGCATGAGGAGAGGGATGACAGCTCGTACGGTGAGTAGGGACAACGACCAGAAGACGACGGGACGTCCGGGCCGCGGCGGCGCCGGGGCGGATGCGCGCGTCGGCCGGAACCGGGGCAGCGACGCCGACAGCCTGGGCCTCTTCCTCCGGGATCTCGACCACCATCCACTGCCCGACCACGAGGCCCAGACCGAGCTGGCCAAGCGGGTGTCGGCCGGTGACGACGGTGCCCGTCGCGAGATGGTGGCGGCCAACCTGCGGCTGGTGGTCCACTGGGCCCGGCGCTACCAGGACCGCGGCGTGGACCTCCCCGATCTCATCCAGGAGGGCACCTTCGGCCTCATGCGGGCGGTGGACAAGTTCGACTGGGAGCGGGGCTTCCGGTTCTCGACGTATGCCACCTGGTGGATCCGCCAGGCCCTGCAGCGGGCCGTCCAGCAGCACGGACGCACGATCCGGCTGCCCATGGAGGTCGCCGAGCGCAACCAGCAGGTGGACGCGGCCCAGTGGGAGCTCACCCACCAGTACCAGCGACCCCCGACCGACGACGAGCTGGACGAGGCCACCAACACCACCGCCGAGGTGCGTTCCGACCTGGCCCGGCTGGCCCGGGTCGTGGCCAGTCTGGACCAGCCGGCCACCACCGACTCGACCGCCACCCTGGGCGACCTGGTCTCGACCGACCTCAACGACTTCGAGGACGAGGTGGCCTCCGAGCTGACCCTCGACCTGGTGCGCCAGGCCGTGGACCGCCTCACTGATCTGCAGCGCAAGGTCATCCGCCACCGCTTCGGGTTCGACGGGAGCGACCCGGCCTCGTTGCAGACGACGGCCGAGCGGCTCGGGATCGGCGTGCGCAAGGTGCGCCAGGCCGAGGCCGAAGCCCTCGAGGTCCTGGGCGACAGCGACATGCTGGAGGCAGCCCACCAGGCGGCCTGAGCCCCCTCCCGCTCAGCCGCCCAACGCGGCCAGCTGCCGGGAGAGGTCCTCGGGGAGCGGTGACTCGAAGGAGACCGGCTCACCGGTGGCCGGGTGCTCGAAAGCCAGGGACACGGCGTGCAGGAAGGGTCGGGCGAGGGCCGGGCCGGGCAGCGACCGGCCCCGCCCGTAGACGTCGTCACCCACCACCGGGTGCCCGATGGCCGAGAGGTGGACCCGGATCTGATGGGTGCGGCCGGTGTCGAGGGCCACGCCGAGCAGCGTGGCGGCGGCCGGGAGACTGAAGCGCTTCACCACCTGGTAGCGGGTCCGGGCCGGCTTGCCCTTGCGGGAGACCGCCATGCGGGTCGGGGCGCTCACCGACCGCCCGATGGGGGCGTCCACCACCCCCGCCTCGCCGTCCACCGTCCCGATCACCAGGGCCTCGTAGCCGCGGGACACCCGCCGGCCGGCCAGCTGGTCCACCAGCGAGCGGTAGGCGCCCGGTGTCCGGGCCACCACCAGGAGGCCGGACGTCCCCCGGTCCAGGCGGTGCACGATGCCCGGGCGCGTCAGGTCGGAGGCGCCCTCGGCGGCCATCCCGCCGAGGTCGGGATACCGGGCCAGCAACCCGTTGACCAGGGTTCCATCCCGGTGCCCGGCTCCGGGGTGGACCACCAGGCCGGCCGGCTTGTCCACCACGATGACGGCGGCGTCCTCGTGGACCACCGTGAAGGCCACGGCCGGGTCGCCCGGGGGCGGCCCGCCGCCGGTGGCCGGCTCCGGGTCGACCCGAAGACGTTGCCCGGGGCGCAGCACCGTCCGGCGGCTGCGCACCGTCGTCCCGTCGACCGCCACCCGACCCTCGACCACCAGCCGGTCGACCGAGGCGCGGGACAGGTTCGCCACCAGCGCCACCGCCTTGTCCAGGCGGACGCCGTCGAGGGACCCCGGGACGACCACGTCGATGGGGGTCACGGGCGGCGGGGCGACCGCACCAGCGAGACGATCAGCAACCCGCACCCGACCACGATGGATGCGTCGGCCAGGTTGAACGTCGGCCAGAAGTGCAGGGCTACGAAGTCCACCACCGCGCCGTGGTCTCCCCGGAACAGGCGATCGCACAGATTGCCCAGCGCCCCACCCAGGATGAGCCCGAGGACCGCGGCCCGGCCGGTGGTGGGGGCGCGCCAGATCATGATGGCCAGCACGCCGACCAGCACCACGGCCACCGGGACGAGGATGAACGCCTTCCCCTGGAACAGGCTGAACGAGGCGCCGGAGTTCCGGGCCAGCTCCAGGTCGAGGGTTCCGACGAGATGGACGGGTCCCTGGGCCAGACGGGTGACCGCCCACCACTTGCTCAGCTGGTCGGCCGCCACCACCGCGCCGGTCACCGCCGCCGCCGCCAGGGCGCGCCGGGCCCCGACGGCGCCCCCGGGGTTCGAGGCGATCCCCATGGAGCCGTCGGTCAGCGCCGTGACAGGCCGCCGCTCTTGCAGGCCACGCACAGACGGGCGAAGGGCAGGGCGCGTAACCGGGCCTTCGGTATGGGCTGATGGCAGCGCTCGCACGCCCCGTAGGTCTTGCGCTCGATCTTGCGCAGGGCATCGTCGATCTCCTCGACCGCCGCCGACGCCTGGGCCGACAGGGCCAGGTTCCGCTCGCGGTCGACGGTCACCGTGCCCCCCTCCCCCGACTCCTCATCGAACTGGACGTCCCCGGGCTCCCTTTCGAGGGCCAGAGAATCCGCCTCGGCCCGCAGGTCATGGGCCTGCCCGTCGTACACGGAGCGCTCGACGAACAGCAGCCCCCGCTGCTCGTCGAGGAACTTCTGCTCCTTGGCGTAGGGGCCGACGGTGGGCCGCTTGGGCACGGGGGCGGCCTTCTTGACGGGGGCGGCCTTCTTCGGGGGTGCCGGCTTTCTGGCCGCCGGGGCGGCCTTCTTGACGGGGGCCGCCTTCTTGACGGGGGCCGCCTTCTTGACGGGGGCGGCCTTCTTGACGGGGGCCGCCTTCTTGACGGGGGCCGCCTTCTTGACGGGGGCCACCTTCTTGACGGGGGCCGCCTTCTTGACGGGGGCCGCCTTCTTGACGGGGGGCGCCTTCTTGACCGCCGTCGCCTTCTTCGTCCGGACCACCTTCTTGGTCACCGCCGCCGGCTTCTTGATCGCCGGTGCCGCCCGCTTGGCGCTCGACTTGCCCGTGCCGGCGCCCGGCTTCCGGGCCGCCGGTGCGGCCCGCGTGGGGGCGCGCCTCCCCGCCGGGGTGGCCTTGCCGGGCGCGGACCGTGCCGCCTTCTTCGCTGCCGTCACATCGACCTCCTTCAGGGGACGCGCCCTCGCCCGACGGCGACGCGCCCGGAGCCAGCAGGCAGGAGCGGGACCGCTCCCCACGCGGCGGGCGGGCGACGATACCGTGCCCAGCCCATGGCGGCAATCCGGCACGGCGAGGCGAATCGTCCCCTGGACCATACAGTCGTCGTCACCCGGGCCGATCGGCCGTCCACCGGGCCTCCGGGATCAGGGACGGCGCCTCGGGGCCCGGGCAGCCGGACCGGCCTCGACCCGGGCCGGACGCCCGCTACGGGAGCCGGGGCCTACAGGGGAAGCGGTGCGTTGGTGCCGGCCGGACTGGCCGTCGAGCCGGTCGGGCGCATCTGGGTCACCTCGCCCGAGGGCCCCGTGCCGCTGCCCCGCGGCGCCGGCGCCACCTGGGTCGAGCTGGCCGCCGGGCGGTTGCCGCCCTGGACCACCGTCGCCGGAGCGGCGGCAGGCGCTCCCGCCCCCGGCCCGTCGGCGGGTTCGGAGGCCGGTGCCTCCTGCGCCGGCGACGGGTGCACGTTCTGGTCGACCCAGCGGAGGATGTCCCCGAGGGCGGTGCGCAGGCGGTTGCGCTCGCTCTCCAGATGACGGGACATGCTGTCGACCTCGTGGGTGAGCCGGTTCCGGGAGTCCTCCAGGCGGTCGATCTCCTCTCGGAGCCGCTGCTCGGACTCGGTGGCGATCTGGTTGGCATGGGCCTGGGCCTGCTCGGTCATGGCCCGGGCCTTGGACTCGGCCTCGGCGATCAGGCGGGAGGCCTGCGCCTCCGAGTCGGCCTTCGTCTCGTCCACGAACTTCTGGGCCAGCAACAGGGTGCGCTGCAACGTGTCGTCGGCGACGGCCGGCTCGGACGGCCGGGGCGCCGGTTGCTGCTCGAGCGCGGCCTCCAGTTGCGAGATCCGTTCGGCGGCCTGGCGGAGGCGCTCACCGCTCTGTCGCAACTGCTCCTGGAGGCCCTCGGCCTCGACGGCGGCCTTCTCCAGGTACTCGTCGACGTCATCCCGGTGGTACCCCTTGAGGGTCTCACGGAACTCGACGGTCCGAAGCGAATCGAGTGCAGATTGCGAGGCGTCCATGACCGCCATGCTAGCGGCGTCGTCCGCCCGGCCTTGGGATTGTGGCCGGAAATTTCGACCCGGCCGCGGCCGGGAGCCGACCGGGTCCGGCGGCTGCTCGCCACCCTCCCGCCACCCCCGGCCTCAGCTGAACAGCGGGATCAGGATGAGGTCGATGACGAGGAAGAGGACCAGGACCGAGAGGTCGAGTCCCACCCCCCCGACCCTGGCCATCGGGATGACCCTCCGGATCGGCCGCAGCACCGGGTCGACGATCGAGGTCAGCACCCGCTGGACCTTGATGACCGGCGAGTCGTAGGAGATCCGGGCATAGGCGATGACCAGGCTCAGGATGCAGTAGGCGAACAGGATCAGGAGGAACAGGTTGAGGAGCACCACGATGATGGCGAACACGGCCTCACTCCCCTTCCACGGCGGCGGGCCCGCCCATCAGGCCCCGATCACCATTGTGGCTCAGGGATTGACCAGGCCGCGGTCGGCCAGGCGCTGGCGCTCCTCGTCGGAGACCTTCACGTTGGAGGGCGTGAGCAGGAACACTTCGTCGGCGACCCGCTCCATCCCGCCGGACAGGGCGTAGGTGGCGCCACTGCAGAAGTCGATCATCCGCCGCTGCAGATCCCGGTCGGCGTTCTGCATGTTCACGATGACCGGTTGATTGTTCATCAGCCGGTTGGCGATCTCCTGGGCGTCGGCGAACCGACCGGGGGCGACGATGTGCACCCGGGCGCTGGCCGACTCCTGGGTGATGGGCCGCACCGAGGACGAGCCGGTGGTGGGCCGGGCGGCGAGACCGGACGGGGCGGCGGCCACGGCGCTGCCGCTGGTCTCCTCGCGGGTGAGCGTGCGGATCCTCGGACTGGGCGACGACACGGCCGGCTCGTCGCCGTCGTCGATGGTCGACACGGACCGCTGGCCGGCCCGGCCGACCGGCGTGGGCGAGCGGGACTCGTAGTCGTCGTAGTCGTCGTAGTCGTCGTCGACGAGCCCCAGATAGGCCATCGTCTTCTTCATGAACGAAGCTGGCATCGTCTCCTCCTGGGGTCACAGCGTAGTGCGTGGCCTGCGGAACCGGTGGATGCGGGACCCTCCGACGACGCGGTCGGCCGGGGCCGAACCCCCTCACCGGCCGTCACCCGTCCCACCCCGCCCCGGAGCCGTTTTGGCCCGGGGTGGACGGTCGCCGAAGAGGGCTCGCCCCAGGCGCACCATGGTCGAGCCCTCGGCCAGGGCCACCTCCAGGTCGTCGCTCATGCCCATCGACCGGACGGCCAGGCCCAACCGGTCGGCCAGGGACGAGACCAGGGCAAACCCCGGTCGGGCCGCCTCGGGGGGCCCCGGCGGGCCCACGGCCATGAGCCCCTCCACGGCCAGGTCCTCGTCCCGCAGCGCCCCGACCAGGTCGGCGGCCTGCCCGGGCGGGCAGCCGCCCCGGCCGGGCAGCCCGGCCACATCCACCTGCACCAGCACGTGAGCGCCGGGCCGCCGCCGGGCGATGGCCCGACCCTCCTCGATCCGGCCCAGCCCCTGCCACCACGAGACCAGGGGCGCCAGACGGGCCACCTTGTTCCGCTGCACGGCGCCGAGGAAATGCCAGGTGACCGCGGCGCTCCTCGCCGCCTCGGCCCGCGCCCCGGCCTTGGCCTGCAGCTCGTCGGCATAGTTCTCGCCGATGTCGACGAGGCCGGCCGACATCGCCGCCTCGACCGCGTCCGGCCCGAACCCCTTGGTCACCGCCACGATCCGGACGGCGGCCGGGTCGCCGGAGACGACCTCGATGCGGTGTCGCACGACCTCGAGGCGCTCGGGCAAGCCACCCGGGGCGGGAACGTCGGGCACCCGGCTCACACCGGGGCGTCCCCCGCCCACACCACCATCGCCTGGCGGGCGCGGTCGGCGCGGGCGCGGTGCGAGAAGTATCCCCGTCCGCAGGCCGTGCAGGCGTGGCGGCCCGGAACCTGGCGCACGCCGGCGCCGGCCATCGAGGCCGCCACCGCGGCGGGCAGGTCGAGCGCCGGCCGGCCGTCCCGGGTCGAGGCCTGGGCTGCCTCCCCGCACACCGCCACCACCCGGTCCAGGTCGGCCTCGGAGAAGTGGTAGCACTCGGCATGGATGCAGGGCCCGAGGGCCCCGACCACCTCGGTGGCCCCCAGATCCCGCATGGCCTCGACCGCCCGGTGGAGCACCCCGGCCACCAGCCCGCGCCACCCGGCATGGACGGCGCCGAAGACCCCCTCGGGGCTGCCGAGGGCGACCGGGGCGCAGTCGGCGGTGAGGACGGCGAGGGCCAGCTCGGGCGCCCCCGAGACCAGGGCGTCGCCCGGCCCGGTACACGCCACCGGGGCGGCCCGGTCGACCGGGTGGCGAGCCGTGCCACCCGGAACGCCCGCCACCAGCACCCTCGAGCCGTGCACCTGCTCCATCCATCGCACCGGTCGCCGGCCGCCGTCACCCATGGCCCGACCGGCCCAGGCCAGCAGAGCCTGGCCTCCGTCGGCGCGCCCGGCCGGCCGCAAGTCGCCCGACGCGGCGTCACTCCAGGCGGCATGCACGGCCCCGACGACGGGGACGGGGACCGGGGACCGGCTCAGCGAAGGAAGGAGGGGACGTCGAAGTCGTCGTCACCCAGGTCGAGCTCGTCGTCGGCCGGGGCGGCGAAGATGTCCTCGTGGGCCGCTTCCACCCCGAGGACCCGGCTGCGGGCCTCCTCGCGCCCGAGCGTCTCGCTCGCCCCGCCGGTGCCCCGTGACTGAGCCTCCCAGCGCTCGAACCCGGCGGCGATGACCGTGACCCGTACCTCTTCGTCCATCGTCTCGTCGATCACGCTGCCGAAGATGATGTTGGCGTCGGGGTGGGCCACGCCGTGGATGATCTCGGCCGCCTCGTTGACCTCGAACAGGCCGAGGTCGGGGCCACCGGAGATGTTGAGGAGTATGCCCCGCGCCCCTTCGATCGACGCCTCCAGGAGCGGGCTGGTGATGGCGGCCCGGGCGGCGTTGACCGACCGCCCCTCGCCCGTGGCCGACCCGATGCCCATGATGGCGGTGCCGGCGTTGCTCATGATCATCTTGACGTCGGCGAAGTCGGTGTTGATGAGCCCGGGCACGGTGATCAGGCTGGTGATCCCCTGAACCCCCTGCATCAGCACCTCATCAGCCATGCGGAAGGCGTTGACCATCGACGTCTTCTCGTTCGACACCGTGAGCAGCCGGTCGTTGGGGATGATGATGAGGGTGTCGACCTTCTCCTTCAGGTTCTGGATGCCCTGCTCCGCCTGGACCGACCGGCGCCGACCCTCGAAGGTGAACGGGCGGGTGACGACGCCGATGGTGAGGGCCCCGAGGCCGCGGGCGATCTCCGCCACCACCGGGGCGGCGCCCGTGCCCGTGCCACCGCCCTTGCCGGCGGTGATGAACACCATGTCTGCGCCCTTCAGGGCTTCCTCGATCTCGGCGCGGTGCTCCTCGCCGGCCAGGCGCCCGACTTCCGGATCGCTCCCCGCCCCGAGGCCGCGGGTCAGCTGCCGCCCGATGTCCAGCTTGAGATCGGCGTCGCTCATGAGCAGCGCCTGGGCGTCGGTGTTGGTGGCGATGAACTCGACACCGCGCAGCCCCGCCTCGATCATGCGGTTGACGGCGTTGACCCCGCCGCCCCCCACACCGACCACCTTGATGACGGCGAAGTAATTGTTCTGCGCCGGAACGGTCATGAAATCCCTTACCCTCGACCAAAGGTTGAAACCGTTCCAACCGGCGAGTTGCTGACCACGATACGGTCAGCGCTCTACCTGGTCAAGCACAGTCGATCCGGGGCGAAGGCCCCCGGGGGACCCTCCCGACCAGGTCCGCGGGGTCAGCCGCTCACCGTGGGCGACTGGGGCACCGACACGTCGATGGTGGAGGTGGGGTGCAGCGATCCGTGGGCGATGATGGCGGCCACGTCCTCGAACTTGGCCGGAAGGTCGGTGCCCGTCCCGAGGAGGACGGTGATGCCCGAGTTGAGGGCGAGGCTGATGGTGCCGTCCGGCGCCACCGTCACCGAGACCACCTGGGCGGCGAACGCTCTCGGCAGACTGCGGCAGACCAACAGGCCGGCCGAGGTCTCGGGGGGAAGCGACCGCCCGACGGGCGCGGGCGGGACGCCGCCCGACCGGGTGTGCACGATGAACACCACCAGACCGGGGGGACGCCCGGGGACCACCTGGAGGCTCCGGCCGTGCCCGTCGAGCACCGACCACGAGCTCCCCGGCCCGGCCATGGTCACCACCGGGACCCGCTCGGTGACCGAGATCTGGACCCCGTCGGGCCAGTGGCGGCTGACTTCGGCGGTGGCGATGAACGGCAAGGACTCCACCCGACCGGCCACCTCCGCCGGGTCGAGGCTGATCAGGGGCGGGTGGCGCCGGAGGCCGGCGGCGGCCACGATGGCCGCCGTGCCCGTGTCGGGGTGGGCGCCGGTGACGGTGATGGCCCGAGCGCTGAACAGCGGGGTGTGCAACACGGCCACCACCCCCACCACCAGGGCCGATGCCCCGAGGACGCCGAGCACCCACCGCAGTCGGCGCCGGCCCCGGCTGCGCAGCACCGCCACCCGGCGCTGATGGATCCGGGGATCGATCGGCGGCCGTTCGGACGGAGGGCCCTCGGGAGGCATCACCGTCCGGTCGGCCATTCGTCCTCGAACCCGACCAGCCGCACCTCGGTGCGCAGCACCACCCCGGTGGCCTCGGCCACCGTGGCCCGGACGTGGTCGATGAGGCGGAGCACGTCGTCGGCCGAGCCCCCCGGATCGGCCTGGAAGAAATTGGCGTGCTTGGACGACACCTCGGCACTCCCCATCCGGAGGCCCTTCAGGCCGCACGCCTCGATGAGGCGGCCGGCACTGTCACCCGGCGGGTTGGCGAACACCGACCCGGCGTTGCTCCCGCCGGGCTGGTTGGCCCGCCTCCACCGCACGACCTCGTCGATGGCCGCCCGGCCCTCCTCGACCGGTCCGGGCTCGAGCTGGTACGAGCCGGAGACGATCACGGCGGCAGGGCCCAGGCGGCTGCCGCGGTAGGAGAGCCCGAGATCGGCCGCCGGGCTCTCGTGCACCGAGCCCGAGGCCAGGGCCACCCACCGGTACCCCACCAGCGTGGCGGCGGTGTCCGAGCCGTGGCCCCCGGCGTTCATCCGGATGGCACCCCCGACCGAGCCCGGGACCCCGACCGCCCACTCGAGGCCCCGCAGGCCGGCCGAGACCGTCCGGCGGCCCAGGACCGGGAGGGCCACCGCCGCCCCGGCCCGGACCCGTCGGCCGTCGATGGCCACCGACTCGAACCCGCGGCCGAGCGAGATCACCAGCCCGTCGAACCCCCGGTCGGCCACCAGCAGGTTCGAGCCGCGGCCGAGCACGAGGACCGGCACGTCGAACCCGTCCAGGGCCCGGGCCACGGCCACCAACTCGTCCTCGTCGGCCGGCTCGACGCTGAGCGCGGCCGGGCCGCCGACCCGGTAGGTGGTGAGCGCGCCGAGGGGCCGGTGGCGGACGGCCCGACCCCCGAGGGCGCGACCCAGTCCGGCCAACGAGTCGGAGCGGAGACCCATCGCCGTCCTCACCAGCCCGGATCGGACATGAGCTCATCGGGGAGGGTGGTGAGGTCTCCGGCCCCGAGCGTGCAGCACAGATCGCCGGGCTCGAGCAGGCGGGCCACCGCCCGGCGGAGCTCGGCCCGTGCCGGGGCGTAGACCACCGGCTGGTCCGGGAAGGCCCGGCGGACGGCGTCAGCCACCAGGGCACCCGACACCCCGGGGATGGGGGGTTCGCCGGCGCCGTAGACGTCGGTCACCACCACCACGTCGGCGTCGCCGAACGCCCCACCGAAGCTGGATCCGAGCTCGGCCGTGCGAGAGTACCGGTGGGGCTGGAAGACGGCGACCACCCGTCCCCACTCCCCGTTCCGGGCGGTGGCCAGGGCATCACGTACCTCGCTGGGCAGATGGGCGTAGTCGTCCACGAAGGTCACCCCGTTGACCGTGCCACGGAATTCGAAACGGCGGGCCACGCCGGCGAAGCGGGCCAGAGCCCGGGTGACGTCGGGGAAGGTCGCGCCGGCGGCGAGCGCGGCCACCGCCGCCACGGCGGCGTTGCGGGCGTTGTGGACGCCCGGGACGGGCAGGGACACGTGGCCGAGCGCCACCCCGGTCGGACCCACCAGCTCGAAGGAGACCGAGCTGCGGGCCAGCTCCAGGTGGGCCAGCCGGTGGGTGCAGCTCTCCGAGAGCCCCACCACGTCGGCGCCGGCTGCTCGGCCGAGGGCGGCGGACGTCGGCTCGTCGCCCCCCACCACGGCGTGGACGCCCTCCGCCGAGATGAACCGCTCGAAGGCCGCCCGCAGCTGGGCGAACGACCCGTAGTGGTCGAGGTGGTCGGCCTCCACGTTGGTGACCACGGCCACCTCCGGCGACAGCGAGAGGAACGTCCCGTCGCTCTCGTCGGCCTCGACGACCAGCCACTCGCCCTGGTCCCAGACGGCATTGGTGCCGATCTCGTTGACATCGCCGCCGATCAGGAAGGAGGGCCGCATCCCCGCTTCCACCAGGATGAGGGAGAGCATCGAGGCGGTGGTGGTCTTGCCGTGGGTGCCGGCCACGGCGATGCAGCGCCGCAGCGAGGCGATGGCCGCCAGGGCCTCCGAGCGGGCCAGGACCCCGATGCCCCGGCGGCGGGCCGCCACGACCTCGGGATTGTCCTCGGCGATGGCCGAAGACACGGTGACCACGTCGGCCGTCCCCACGTTGGCCCCGGCGTGACCGATGGCGACGGGGATCCCCGCCTGCTGCAGCCGGTCGATGACGCCCGAGGTCCGCAGGTCACTCCCGGTGACGGTGTGGCCCAGAGCCTGCAGCGCAGTGGCGATGGCGCTCATGCCGGCCCCGCCGATGCCCACCACGTGCACGGCGACCGGGCGGGCCGGGTCCGTGAGGACGACGCCGTGGACCGGGCGGCTCATCGGGGCGTCACCCGCTCCGGCCGGGCGTTCGCCTCGACCACCCCGGCTCCGGCGGCGGCGGCATCGGGGCGACCGAGGGAGCGGGCCGCCCGGCCCATGGCCTCCAGCCCCGCCGGGTCGGCCAGCAGGCCGTCGGCCACGGTGGCCAGGCGGTCGGCCCCGCAGTCGGCGTCGGCCAGGAGCACCGCCGCCCCGGCCTGCTCGAGCACCCGTGCATTGGCGGTCTGGTGGTCGCCCGGTGCCCCCGGCAGTGGCACGAGGATCGACGGCACGCCCGCCGCGGCTAGCTCGGCCACCGTCATGGCCCCGGCCCGGCACACCATCAGGTCGGCGGCGGCGTACACGGTCGCCATCCGTTCCTCGTAGGGCACCTGTACCAGGATCAGGCCCGGGCCCCCGGGCGCCGGTTCGCGGCACCCGGACGGTCGGGCCGCCCCGGCCGGCCAGTCCCGCCGCCCGACGATGTGGTAGATCGACCGGTCGGGGCGGTCGGCCCACCGGTCGACCAGCCCGGCCACGGCCTGGTTGATCCGGCGGGCCCCGAGCGATCCGCCGAAGACCGCCACCGTGGGCCGACCGGCGGGAAGGCCCAACTGGCGACGGGCCCGCTCCCGATCGGTCCGTCCTCGCCCGACGGCGGCGATCTCCGGCCGGACCGGCGTCCCGGTGACCACCGATCTCGGGAGGCCGGCGTCGGCCCAGCCCACGGCGCTGGCCCGGGCGAAGCGCCCGAACAGCCGGTTGGCCGCCCCCGGCACGGCATCGACGTTGACCAGCACCAGCGGCACGCCGAGCACCACCGCGGCCAGCGCGGCGGGCACGCTGGCGTAGCCGCCCACGGACACCACCACCCGGGGCCGGGTCCGCACCGCCAGGGCCACGGCCCGGGCGGCGGCGATCCCGAGCTCGACCAGGGCGACGCCGTTGCCGACGATGTGGCGGGGGTGCAGGCTGCGTACGATGCCCCGGCCCGGCAGCAGGGTGAACGGGAACCCTCGCCCGACCAGGGCCGCCCGGTCCTGGCCCCGGCGGGAGCCCACGAACTCGATGCTGCGCCGGTCGTGCCCCCTCGCCACCAACGCCTCGGCGATGGCCAGGGCGGGCTGCAGGTGCCCGGCCGTGCCCCCGCCCGCCACCAGCGCGAACCGGTCCCCGCTCACCGCTCCGTCAGTTGTCGCCGCCGTCGGGCCTCGCCGGGCGCGTGCCGTTCGTGGGAGGCGATGTTGAGCAGGATGCCGGTCGCCGCCATGGTGATGATGAGGGAGGAGCCGCCGAAGGAGATGAACGGCAACGGGATGCCGGTGACGGGGAGGACGCCGACCACCGCACCGATGTTGATCACGGCCTGGCTGGTGATCCAGGTGGTGATGCCCACCGCCAGCAGGCTCCCGAAGCGGTCCGGCGCCCTGGTCGCCGCCCGCAGGCCGAACCAGGCCAGGGCGAAGAACAGCCCCAGCAGCACCACCGCCCCGACCAGGCCGAGCTCCTCACCCACCACCGAGAAGATGAAGTCGGTGTGGGCGTTGGGCAGCGTGCCCCACTTCTGACGCCCGCCCCCGAGACCGAGCCCGAAGAGATGGCCCGAACCGAGCCCGATGAGCGACTGCCACACCTGGTAGCCCGAGCCCGACTGGTGGGCGCCCGGGTTGAGGAAGGAGAGGATCCGGTCGCGCCGGTAGGGGTCGGCCAGTCCGACCACCACCGCCAGGGCGAAGAAGACGCCGAGGATCTTGACGATCGGGCCCATGGGAACGCCGCCCATGAACAGGATGCCGAAGGCGATGCAGCTGAGCACGAGCGCCGTTCCCATGTCGGGCTGCTTCAGGATGAGGATCCCCGAGATGCCGAGCACCAGGAGCACGGGCACGATGACCACCTTCGGCTCCGAGAAGCGGCCCACCCGACGGGTGAGGAGGTCGGCAGCGAACACGGCCAGTGCCAGCTTCATCAGCTCGGAGGGCTGGAGCTGGAACATGCCGAACCCGATCCAGCGCGACGACCCCCCGGCCGTGACGCCCAGATGCGGCACGAGGACCACCACCAGCAAGGCCATGGTCCCGATCACCAGGGGGCCCCGGAGCAGCCGCCACCGCTGATAGTCCACCCGGGCCAGGATGACCATGGCCGAGATGCCGACGCCCATCCACATCAGCTGCCGGATCAGGATGGCCCACGGCGACCCGTAGAGGCTGAGGGATATCACCGGTGACGCCGACCCCACCATCACCACGCCGAACACGCAGAGCACGCCCACCAGGACGGCGATCCCCCGGCCCGTCCCGACCCGGGCCAGCCTGGCGGCCAGCCCGTCCCTCGCCGGCGCGCTGACCGGGTCCCGGGCCACCCGGGCGCCGGCCGGCGCCCGGGATCCGGAGGCCGGTGGCCGCAGCGGGGCGGCCGATGTCGACGGGTGGCGACCGCGGGTGACCGCCCGGGCCGAGATGGACCGCTCAGCCATGCGCCACCCCTCGCCCGGGTCCCGGCCCGCCGCCGGTCGGCGGTCCCCCTCTGCGGGGCGTCACGTCCATGCCCCTAGCCTCCCCCACCAGGCGCAACAGGTGGTGGAGCCTGGATCCGGCCCGTCCGGCCATCAGACCTTGCCCACCGAGAGGAAGTCCCCGTAGAAGATCCCGAGCCCGAGGGCGGCGAAGAGCCCGGCCAGAATCCAGAACCGGACGATCACGGTCGTCTCGGGCCAACCCAACAGCTCGAAGTGGTGGTGCAGGGGGGCCATGAGGAACACCCGTCGATGGAAGACCCGGAAGCTCACCACCTGGATGACCACCGAGAGGGTCACGATGACGAACAGGCCCCCGATGACCACGAGCAGCAGGTCGAGGTTCATGAGCAGGCACAGGGCGGCCAGCCCCGAGCCGATGGCCAGCGAGCCGGTGTCGCCCATGAAGATCCGGGCCGGGGCGGCGTTCCACCACAGGAACCCGAGGCAGGCTCCGGCCAGGGCCACCGCCGCCAGGGCGAGGTCGAGGGCGTCCGCCACGTGGTAGATGGCGAAATGCCGGTACTGCCAGTACCCGATGATGGCCAGGCAGGCGAAGCAGAAGGTCGACGAACCGGCGGCCAGCCCGTCCAGCCCGTCGGTCAGGTTCACCGCGTTGGCCGACCCGGCGATGATGAGCGTGGCCCATACCACCCAGAGGGCCGTCCCCATGTGGAAGCCGATGGAGTCGTAGCGGGTAAAGGACAGGGTGGTGGCGGCGTGGGCCCAGTACACGGCGAGCAGCGAGAAGGCCACACCCAGGCCGATCTGCGCCCCGAGCTTGGCCCGCTTGTTGAGTCCGAGGCTCCGTCGGTGGCGGACCTTGATCCAGTCGTCGGCCAACCCGATGGCGGCCGCGCCCACCAGGGCCAGAATGATGAGCGTGCCGGACGGCGAGAAGGTGACGCCGGGCACGGCGTGGGCGCAGAGGTAGCCGATCACCACCGCGCCGACGATGCCGAGGCCCCCCATCGTCGGGGTGCCCGCCTTGGCCACGTGCACCTGGGGCCCGTCCTCCCGCACCTGCTGCCCGATGTTGTTCTTGAGCAGCCACCGGATGAGCAGCGGGGTGGTGAGCACCGACACCCACAGGGCCACCCCGCCCGAGGTCATCAGCGAGATCACCGGGCCGGCCCCCCCTGGCGCTCGGCGACCGCCCGGACGGCCTCGACGCGGTCGTCGAAGGGGAGGGCCCGCTCGGCCACCACCTGGGTGGTCTCGTGCCCCTTGCCCGCGAGCAGCACGACGTCCCCGGGGTGGGCCAGGCGGACGGCGGCGCGGATGGCGGCCGCCCGATCGGGCTCGACCACCAGGTCCACCCCCCCGGTGATGCCGGAACGGATGTCGTCGAGGATGCACAAGGGGTCCTCGGATCGGGGGTTGTCCGAGGTCAGCACCACGACGTCGGCCCCCGCGGCCGCCACCGCCCCCATCTCGGGCCGCTTGCCCCGGTCGCGGTCGCCCCCGCACCCGAACAGGCAGAGCACCCGGTCGGCCCCGGCCAGCGCCCGGGCCGAGGCCAGGGCCACCTCGAGCCCGGCCGGGGTATGGGCGTAGTCGACCAGCACCGAGAACGGGGCGCCGGCGGCCACCACCTCCATCCGACCGGGGACCGGGGGAAGGCCGGTGAGCCCGGCGACCACCTCGTCCGGGCCGACCCCGAGGGTCGTGGCCACCGCCGCCGCCACCAGGGCATTGTCCACGTTGAAGGCGCCCGACAGCGGGAGGGTGACCCGCCGTCCGAGCCAGTCGAAGGTGGACGACCCCACCGACAGCGAGACGCGGCGGGCGTCCGACCGCCGCACCGCCACCGCCCGGTCGCCCAGCTGCTGGTGGAGCCGCCGCCCCCACGGGTCGTCCGCGAACACCACCGCCCGTCGGGACCGGGACGGGTCGAACAGTGCGGCCTTGGCCGCGAAGTACTCCTCCATGGTGCCGTGATGGTCGAGGTGCTCACGGCTGAGGTTGGTGAAGGCGGCCACGTCGAAGACGATGCCGTCCACCCGGCGCTGGACCAGCGCGTGCGACGAGACCTCCATGGCCACTGCGGTCCGGCCCTCGTTCCGCATGCCGGCCAGCAGGCCCTGGAGCACCGGGGCCTCCGGGGTGGTCCGCTCCCCGTCGAGGGTGCCGATGACACCGGTGGGGCGACCGGCGCGGTCGAGGATGGCGCGGACCATGTGGGTCACGGTGGTCTTCCCGTTGGTCCCGGTCACACCCACCATGGTGAGGTCCCGGGACGGGTGCCCGGCCAGGGCGGCGGCGGCCATGGCCATGGCCTGTCGCACGGTGCCGGGGGCGACCTGGACCTGGGTCACGTCGAGGTCGAGGAAGTGCTCGCACAGCAGCGAGGTGGCCCCGGAGCGCACGGCCTCGGCGGCGTACCGGTGGCCGTCGGTCCGGGTTCCGGGCACGCAGCAGAACAGCGCTCCCGGGCCGGCCCGGCGGCTGTCGAATTCCACCGACCGGACGTCGGTCGACGACGGGTCGCCGCGCACACCGACCACGTCGATGTGGCGGATCACTTTGGTCATCTGCACGGGGGGACGGTCCAGGGGCTCCGAAGGAGGGTGCGGGCGCTACGACAACGGTCCGAGCCCACCTACGGCCCTTCCGTGGTCGCTCCGGACGGCACGGAAATGGTACCGGTGGCACCGATGGCCGAGCTCGATGCCGAGGCGGTGGCCGCGGCGGTGGTGGGGATGCCGTAGTGGTGGAGAGCGTAGGCCATGATGGTCGAGAACACGGGGGCGGCGACGGCCCCACCGTAGATGGGCGTCGGATGGTCGAGCACCACCGCAGCCGACAGGACCGGGTCCTGGGCCGGGGCGAACCCGGCGAACGACCCCACGTAGGCCCCCGGGATGTACCCCAGGTGGCTGGGGTCGGGGATCTGGGCGGTGCCCGTCTTGCCCGCCACCGTGTACCCGTCGATGGCGGCGCTCGTCCCCGTGCCTGACGTGACCACCCCCTCGAGCATGGAGACCAGCTGGGAGTTCGTGGTGGGGTCGATGACCCGGTGGGTCGGCGACGCCTTGGCCGCGGCCACCGCGCCGTCGGGGCTCACCGTGGCCCGCACCAGGCGGGGGGCCACGTAGACCCCGCCGTTGGCCACCGCGTTGTAGGCGTCGAGGATCTGCTGAGCGGTCACCGCGTCGTCCTGCCCGATGGGCGTCGATCCGATCGACGTGCCCGTCCAGGCGGCCGGCCCCGGCACCAGCCCTTCGGACTCGCCGGGGAAGCCCAGCCCGGTCGGCTTCCCGAACCCGAGCTCCCCGATCTGGTTCAGGAGCCGGTCCTTCCCGAGCGCCTGGGCCACCTCGATCGTCCCCAGGTTGGACGACTGGGCCAGGATGTTGCTGGCCGTGAGCTGCTCGTTCCCGTGCTGCTCGGCGTCGTGGAAGGTGTAGGTGCCCATGGCCAGGGACTGGGGCACCTGGATGACCTGGTTGGGGGTGATCACACCGGCGGCCAAGGCGGCGGAGAAGGTGACCAGCTTGAACACCGAGCCCGGCTCGTAGACCTGGGTCACGGCGGTGTTGGAGGGGGCCTCCTCCACTCCCGGTGGCAACGTGTCGGCGCCGGCCACCAGCGTCGGTCCCGACGTCGAGGGGGCCCCGGCCGGTGGGGCGGCGCCCGGGGACTTGCCCGTGTCGGCCACCGTCACCGCCGAGCCCCCGCTGCCGCCCCCGGTGGTGGGCGACCCGGTGGTGGCCTGCAGGTCGGCCATGGCCAGGACGTCACCGGTCTTCACGTCCATGACCACGGCCGTGCCGCTGTAGGCGTGCGAGGCGGCCAGCTCCGCCGCCAGGGCTTGCTCGGCGATGTACTGGATCGGCTGGTCGATGGTGAGCTCGATGCCGGCCCCCGGCCGGGCCGCCACCGGCGTCTTGCCGGTACCCGGGAGGGTCACGCCGTCGGGCGCCCGCAGGAGGCTCTTCGACCCGGCCTGGCCGGCCAGCAGTTTCTGGTACTGGTACTCGAGCCCGCCCGATCCGCTCCCGTCCCAGCTCACCGAGCCGACCACCGGCGCGGCCAGATGGCCGGCGGGCTCGACCCGCTGGGACTCGGGAACCAGGTTGATGCCGGGCAGGTTGAGCGAGGACACCGCGGTGGCCACGGCGTCGGACACCCGGTGGGCCAGGTACACGAAGCCCGAGCGCTCGGTGAGCTCGGACCGGAGCTGGTCGGCGGGGACCCCGATCACGGCAGAGAGGGCGGCGGCGGCGGCGGCCGGATGGGTGATCAGCAACGGATCGGCCACCACCGTCTGCTTGGTCACCGACTCCGCCAACACCTCGCCGTTTCGGTCGAAGATCCCGCCCCGGACGGCGGGCACCGCCACGGTCTGGGTCAGCTCGGAGGTCGAGAGCGACGCGTAGTGCTGGTGGGAGAACTCCTGGACGTGGACCAGCTGGACCATGAGGGCCACGAAGACGACGACGATGGCCAGGCGCATGGCCCGGGTGCGCCGCCCCAAGAGGATGGAGGGGCTCACCGGCTAGCGGGAGCCGAGGGGGTGCCGGTGCCGGCGGAGGACTGGCCCGCCCGGGAGGACTGGCCTGCCCCGGAGGACGCGGCGGCCGGCGCCGGGAGGAGTGTGGTCTGCGGGACGGGCAGGGGCACGTCCAGGGGCACCTGTGGCAGGTACACCACCTGGGTGGGCGCGACCAACCCCTCAGCCTCGGCCTGGCCGACCACCACCGGGGGGGCCGCCTTCTGCGCATCGGACACCTGGAGCGACTTCTCGGCGGCGACCGCCGAGGCCACCTGGGATTGCACGGTGGACAGCCGGACCTGGCCTTCTGCGAGCAGGGCATCACCCACCACCACGGCCAACAGGCTTCCGACGATGAGCAGGCCCGACAACCACATGGTGGCCGATCGGACGGGCCGGGTCCCGGCCCGGCGGCGAGGGGTGGGCTCGAAGACGCGGAGCGACGGGCGCCGGGGGGTGGACGGATAGCCCCGGGGCGCAGGGCGGTTGGGCGCGCGTCGGGCGGTGGCAGACGCCGGAGGCGCCATCAGGCCACCCGGCCGCGGGCGGACGTACGGTCGGCGGTCGACGGGAGACGTTCGATGACCCGCAGCCGGGCCGCCTCGGCCCGGTGATTCCGCCCGATCTCGTCGGCCGAGGGGCGGCGGGCGCCCCGCCGGACCAGGCGGAACTGGGGGTCCGCCCCGCAGGCGCACGGGAGGCCGGGCGGGCATCGGCAGTCGCCGGTAGCCGCCCGCAGGAAGGTGGCCTTGACCAGGCGGTCCTCTCCGGAGTGGTAGGCGATGGCGATGCAACGGCCGCCCGGGCGCAACAGGGACAGCGCGTCATCGAGCGCCGTCTGAAGTTGCCCGAGCTCATCGTTGACGGCGATGCGGATGGCCTGGAACACGCGGCGGGCGGGATGACCGCCCGTGCGCCGGGTGGCGGCCGGGATGGCCGCCCGCACCACATCGGCCAGCTGACCGGTGGTGACCAGCGGCCGGGCAGCCACGATGGCCCGGGCGATCCGCCGGGCAAAGCGTCCCTCGCCGTTGTCGCTGAACAACTCGGCCAGCGTGTCCTCGTCGAGCTCGTTGACCAGGTCGGCGGCGCTGCGTCCCGACGTCGGGTCCATCCGCATGTCGAGCGGTGCGTCCCGGCGGTACGAGAAGCCACGTTCAGCCATGTCGAGCTGGGGCGAGCTCACCCCGAGGTCGAACAGGACCCCGCTCAAGCCCCGGTGGGGGGGCGGCGTCCCCTGGTCGGTCTGGTAGGTGTCGACCACCTCGGCCACGGCATCGAAGCGCGACTGACGGACGGTGGCCCGTCGACCGAAGGGGCGGAGGGTGTCGGCCGAGGCGCTGACGGCCAACGGGTCGCGGTCGATCCCGAGCAGGCGGATGGACTCGAAGCTTCGGAGGAGGGCGGCGGCGTGGCCGCCTCCCCCGACGGTGGCGTCGACGATCAGCCCCGGTGGCACCGGGCGGAACAGCTCGACGACCTCGTCGGCCATGACCGGCTCGTGTGGGAATGCCTGGTTCATCCGCAGTCCCCCGACCGGCACAATGCGTGCGGGTGGAGTGCCGCGACGTTCACTCTGGAAGTAGGCGGAGGAGGATTCTTCCAGGGATCCGGTCGGGGGACTGCGCATGGGCCAGACGCGCTCGATGTGCACCTCATGACGGGCCACGGCGGCCAGGCCCGACTCATAGGGTGACAGCCGGCGTGCACCTTCGGTGACGAGCGTGGCCGGCGGCCGGCTTCCCGGCCTGGTGATGGTGATGGTCCTTGTCGTGCTCCCTTCGTCCGCGGTCTCTGTTCGTCCGGCCCCAACCATCGAACCGGTGCCCCACCGGTCCACACTCGGGTGGTCGGGGCTGATCCGGCCGGCGACGCCCCCGGGTCCCCCGGTGACCTCCGGGCCGTGGTCGTCCATGGTGTCCTGACCGACGATATGGAGGGACACCACCGGGCTCAGCCGTCCTCGCCCTGAGTCAGACGTTCCTCCTCGGGCAGGACCTTCTCGTCCCACGATTCCCGGTTCCACAACTCGACCCGGTCGATCGCCCCCAGCACCAGGACGTCCCCGATCAGGCCGGCGTAGTCCCGGAGTCGGGCCGGAATGGCCATCCGCCCCTGCCGGTCGATCTCCAGCTCGTGCGAGGTCGAGGCCCATAACCGGGCCATGTTGCGATCGCTCTTGCCCGTCCCGGCCCGCTCCAGCATCGCCTCCATCTGCTGCTCGAACTGGTCGGGCGTCCACAGCGACAGACACCCGTCCTGGTAGGGGGTCAGGTAGCCGCCGTGCTCGAAGTGGCCACGGAACTTCGAGGGGAGGATGACCCTTCCCTTGTCGTCGAGCGAGTGCTCGTACCTGCCGAAGAACCGTGCCACTCGTGTTAGCTCCCACTGATGCTCCCCGCAGTGCCCGGAACCTGATGTCCCAGGTCCCTCCCTTTCACACCACTTTGCGCCACTTTACGCCCCACTCCCCCACCGGTCAACCACTCGGGCCCAAAAGAAGGGTCGATCGGACGGCGCCGCCCCCCACCGCCTGCGGGCGACGGGCCGGGTACCTCCCCCTGGCCGGCGCGGCGGGGCTGGGGGGCGGGGCGGGGGGCGGGGCCGAGACGGCGGAGCCGAGGGGGTGGGAGAGGGGGTGGGCCCGAGGGGTGACTCAGGACCCCAGCGGCAGGGCGCCGACCAGGGCTCGAGCCACCGCCTCCCGGTCGGGGGTGGGGCTGCCCGCCGCGGCGAGGTCCGCCACCCCGACGGCGACGTCACCCAGCTCCTCCCCGGCGTCGGCACGCTCGGCCGGCGACAGGGCGAGCAGGTCGACCAGCGGGGCCGGATCCCACCGCATGACGCAGGCCCCGTGGAACCAGGCGCCCGACCGGTTGCGGCGCTGGGCCAATCCTACGAGCTTGCGGCCGTCGTCAGTGACCACCTCACCCCGGCCCACCCCGGCGAAGCACACCACCGACGACCACCGAGTCGACAACGGTGCCCGGCGGTGGGGACTGATGCCGTCGAGGCCGACCTCCTGCAGCGTCGCCACCCAGGTGTCCCCCAACCAGTCGAAGGCCCGGTCGACGTCGTCGGACCACAGCGGGTCGTCCGACGGCAGCCACACATCGATCCAGACCGGGTCCTCGACGTCGACCAGCACGGCGCCGCCCCCCGAGCGCCGCCGGGCCACCGCCACCCCGCCGACGGCCGCCCGTCCCCGGTCGACCACCGTGACGGGCTGGGTCGAGCCGAGGACCACCGACGGGGCGGTCACCCGGCAGACCGCCACGGCCCGGCGCCCCGGCGACGCGTCGACGGCGGGCCAGGAGGCGTGCAGGGCAGCGGCCCCCCCGGACCGCTCCTCGACCGTCCACGTCCGGGCCACCCGAGCAGCCTCTCATCGGCGCCGGGGAGGACGCGCCGGCACCTGTCGGCTCGTCGGGGTCAGGCGGTCAGTTGCTCGCGGATGCCCGAGACGGCACCGAGGTAGGTGCCCCAGTCCTCGCTGGCCCCACCGCAGAGGGCCAGCAGGTGCACCCGGTGGCGGGGGGCCACCGGTGTCGTCCGCAGGACCATCCCGGCTTCGTGGGGGAGCCGGTCCTCCTTGCGCGTGTTGCACCTCCGGCAGGCCGCCACCACGTTCTCCCACGTGTGGGGGCCTCCCCGACTGCGCGGGATCACGTGGTCGAGGTTCTCGGCCGCCAGTCCGCAGTATTGGCACCGGGAGCCGTCGCGAGCGAACACCGTGCGTCGGTTGACTGCCACCCGGTAGTAGCGCGGCACCTGCACGTAGCGCACCAGCCGGACCACGGACGGCTCGGGCACGCTCATCCGCTCGGACCGGAACACCCGGTCCGTCGTGTGCACCAGCTCTGCCTTGGTGTCCAGCACGAGGAGCACCGCCCGCCGGGAGGAGACCACCCCCAACGGCTCGAAGGTGGCATTGAGGACGAGGGCCCGACGGGTCGGACCGGCGGGCGGGCGGGTGGGCTCGGTCCGGGCGGGTGACGAGACGGCGTTGGCCTTCCGCCGCGCCGCCTGCTTCGCCCGTCGCTCCATCAACCCGGAAACTTAGCCCCGCCCGCTCGACCCGAGGCGGCTGTCCGGCTGCTCGCCCCGGCCGCCGGGGCCGGGATGCCGGAACCGCCGGCCGCCGGACCGGCACCACTCGAGAAAGGCGATCACATCGGCTACGTCCAACTCGGCGTCCGGCCGGCCGTAGGCGGTCTCCATGCGAAACGCCCACCACCGGCCGTCGGGGACGGGGGCGTAGGGACGGTGACGCCACCAACCGGGTGCAGCCAGACGGGCCGCGGTGGCCAGGGCGGCCCACCACAGGTCGGGACGGGTGCACAGCGTCCCCACCGTCCGGGCCAGCGTGTGCCCGGACGGGCCCCCCGCCCGGGATGGTCTCATCCCGCCCTCCGGTGCGGCTGTCCCGGTCCGATCGAGCGACGGGCCAACGCCGCCGCCCCGATGAGCGGACCGTCGGACCCGAGGCCGGCCGGCACGATACGGGTACCCCGGGAGAAGTCGAGCCGGGCGCGCTGGTCGACCTCCTGTTGGGCCGGGGCGAAGAAGTCCGGTCCGAACCCGAGGGCGACCGAACCGGCCACCACGGCCAGTTCGAGGTCCAACAGGTTGGCCACCGACGCCACCGCCCGGCCGACCAGCCTCCCCGTGCGTTGGCGCACCGGCCTCGGCGCCAACTCGGCGGGACGCCCGATCATCGCCTCGATGGACAGCCCGGACGCCTCGGCTTCGAGGCAGCCCCGACCACCGCAGGCGCACCGCCGGCCATCGGGCTCGACGATCAGGTGGCCGATGTGCCCGGCATTCCCGCTCACGCCGTCGAGCAGCCGGCCGTCGAGCACGATCCCACCCCCCACCCCGGTCGACACCACCATGGCCAGATAGTCCTGGCACCCCCGGGCCGCACCGAGCCAGCCCTCGGCCAGGGCCAGCGCCTTGGCGTCGTTGTCGACCGTCGCCGGCAGTCCCAGACGGTCGGACAAGCGCCGCCGCAGTGGGAACCCGCGCCAGGCCGGGATGTTGAGCGGCGACACCTCCTCGCCGCCGGCCAGCATCGGCCCGCCGCAGCCGACCCCGCACGCCTCGGGGCGGGACAACGGAGCGGTCAGGACGTCCTCGACCACCGAGACGAGAGCGCCGAACACCTCTTCGGCCCGGTCCGAGCGGGGTGTCGGCCGCCGGGAACGGACGAGGATCGAGCCGTCCTGGTCGACCGCCCCCGCCTCCAGCTTGGTGCCGCCGACGTCCACGGCCAGCACCACCGATCCCGCGGCCGGCGTCGGAGGGTTGGCCTCCCCGGGGCCACGGCCACCCCCCGGGAGGACGGTGGTCACCCGCCTGTCAGTCGTCCCGGTGGAACCGGCCCCGGATCCAGTCGCGCGGATCGTGGACGGTGTTGCTCAGGTTGCGACTGTGCAACGAGCGCGAGATGTCGTCGATGCCGGCCTTTCCCATTCGGCGCGGCATTGTTGGCGAAGACCACGCCCGAGAGGAACATCACCACCACGCCGACGAAGCCCAACACGACCGACCTGGAGAACGTGAAGAACATGAACACCAGCGCGGCCACGAAGACGAGCGCCGACCATATGCAGTACCGGCCGGCATGGCGGTAGACGGTTTCGGAACGCACCCGCTCGGCAAAGGCCGGATCCTCTTGATAGAGAGATTGCTCCAGCTCGTGGAGGATGCGTTGTTCGTGCTCAGACAGCGGCAAGGACTCGTCCCCTCCACCGATTGTCGTTCCCGTCGGCGATCGCCGATATCATCCTCGCGCATCCCCCGCTCGAAAGCACGACGCGCCCCCCTGGGCAGGCACCGCCGGGCCGCTGCACTTCGGACCAGACACCGCCACCATGTTACAAGGTGCCCGGTCGGCCATCGCCCAATTCCGGCTCGGACGGGGCCGACGGGCCCCACTGGGCGTCACCCCGGTTGCGCACCCGGAGGCCCCGGGCATCGACCAGGGCGGCGGGGCCCACAGCGGACCCGCCGTACCGGGCCCGGATGGCATCGACGGCCGCGGTGACCGGGCCCCAGGACTCCTGGATGCCCACGGCCTCCTCGTAGGCCCGGACCTGAGCTTCGGCCCCCGCCCCGGAGGCGGACGGGCCGAGGTCAAAGGTCAGCTGGTGCCCGGCACCAGGAGCACCCAGGCCGGCCAGGCTCACCCCGAGGAGCCGGACCCCTTGGGCCAGGTCGACCGAGTCCAACAGGGCACCGGCCACCGCCCCGATGGCGGCGGAGGTGTCGATGGGCGTCGCCATCGAGTGGGACCGGGTCACCATCGAGAAGTCGGCGAATCTGATCTTCACCGAGACCGTGCGGGTGGCCAGCTCGGACTGGCGCAGGTTGGTGGCCGAGGCGTCGACCATGCGGGCCAGATGACGGTGCAGGTCGGCCGGGTCCCACAGATCGGAGGCGAAGGTCTCCTCGTGGCCGATCGACTTCGCCGCCTGCTCGGGGATGACCGGCCGGGGGTCCTCGCCCCGGGCCAAGGCGTCGAGGTGTCCACCGGCCGACGGGCCGAGATAGCGCTCGAGCGCTCCGGGCGGCAGGCCGGCGATGTCGCCGACGGTGGTCACCCCGAGGGACTCGAGTCGCCGGGCGGTCACCGGCCCCACGCCCCAGAGGGCTCGGACCGGCAGGGGATGGAGGAAGTCGAGCTCCTGCTCGGGTGGCACCATCACCACGCCCGGACCGGGCGCGATTCCCTCCCGGGTGGCCACTGGTTTGGCCGCCTTCGAGGCCAGCTTGGCCATGAGCTTGGTCCGGCCGACACCGACCGAGCAAGCCAGTCGGAGCTCGCCGTCCACCCGGCGGCGGATCATGTCGGCGATGGTCCGCCCCTCCCCCAGCAGGTGCCGGGCCCCGCTCACATCGAGGAAGGCCTCGTCGAGGGAGATGCCTTCCACCAGCGGCGTCACCGACTCGAAGATGGCATGGAGCTGCCGGCTCACCTCCGTGTACCGGTGGAAGCGGCCGTCGAGGAAGATCGCGGTCGGGCACAGCCTTCGGGCCACCGCCGAAGGCATGGCCGAGTGCACCCCGAACATCCGCGCCTCGTAGGTGCATGCGGCCACCACGCCCCGGGCGCCGGAGCCGCCCACGATCACTGGTTTGCCGGCCAGCGACCGGTCGTCGAGAACCTCGACCGAGGCGAAGAAGGCATCCATGTCGACGTGGAGGATGACTCGCTCGGCGCCCCCCTGGGCGTGGCCGGCGTCATCCGGGCCGTCCCGGCCCACGCCAGCGCCCCGGAGTTCACCCACCGAGCCGCAGTCTCCGGAACCCCTCGGCGAACGGGACGCCCGCCTGCCGGCCGGCGTCCTCCGCGCTCAGCCTGACCGCCGTCGACGCCCACTCCGCCCCGTCGGGGAACTGGCTGCGGTGGCAGCCGACAGCCTGCCCCTTGAGGTCGACCGTGGCCGTGATGTCCACCCAGACGTCCGGTTCCAGAGTGCCCGACAGGAGGACCTCGGACACCAGATGGGCCGGCCCGGCATCGGGGAAGTAGTGGGGCAACCCGGCCGCCGGTGACACGGCGTCCAGGGCGGCCAGGCCAGTGATGCGATGGTCCCGATGGTTGAAGTACTCCTGTCCGAAGAAGATCGCCGTCGGGTCGGGACAGAGGACGACCTCGGGGCGGGCGCGGCGGACGGCGGTCACCAACGCCCGACGGAACTCGGAGGTGTCGGCCAGCTCGCCGTCGGGATAGTTGAGCCACCACTGGTCGGTGACGCCGATGACCGCACCGGCCTCGGCCGTCTCCACGGCCCGTCGACCCACCAGTTCCGCCGGGTCGGCGGTCGGGTCCGCCGACCCCTTGCCACCGTCGGTGCACAGCAGCACCTGCACCACACAGCCGGCTTTGGCCCACGCCGCCAATGTGCCCCCGCAGGACACGTCGGGGTCGTCGGGGTGGGCATAGACGGCCAGTGCCCGGGCCGGCACCTCGGAGAGCAGGTCGGGCACCCCGCTAGCCCTCGACGCGCTTCGGTGCCGTGGTCTTCGTCAGCAGCCCGACCTCGCGGCGGAAATCGTCCAGGCCTTCGAAGCCCTTGTAGACGCTGGCGAAACGAAGGTAGGCCACCTCGTCCACCACCCGGAGGCGCTCCAGCACGGCGATGCCGACCCGCTCGGAGGTCGGCTCCGAGCCCGATTCGCGCACCTCGTCCTCGACCTCGTGGGCCACCTGTTCGAGCTGGGCCTCGCTCACCGGGCGGTTCTTCGTCGCCGAGCGCAGCCCGTCGATCAACTTGCCGCGGTCGAAGGGCTGGCGCTCCCCCGATCGCTTGATCACCATCAACGGGACCTCGTCGATGCGTTCGAAGGTGGTGTACCGGTGGCCGCACCCGAGGCACTCACGGCGGCGCCGGATGGCCGCACCCTCCTCCGCCACCCGTGAGTCGACGACCCGGTCGTCGTCGGCCAGACACCATGGGCACCGCACAGCACGAGGCTAGTGCCGGGTCCCGGGCTCACGGCGCTCGACCGCTCGGCGGAGGCCTCCCCTTCGAGCCCCCGTCAGGGGACGAGTAGCCGCTGACCGGGGACCACCCGGTCCGAGCCGTCCTGGGCGGTCAATTGAGCCACCAGGGGACGGGGATCGGCACTCGGGTCGGCCCGCTCGGCGATCGACCACAGGGTGTCACCGGGCCTGACCGTGTATGTCGTCGGACCCGAGGTCCCCGCCGGGGCGGAACCAGTGGCGTGGGAGTGACCACCGGTCCCGCCCAGCGGAAGAGCCAACGCGACAACCAGCACGCCCATGATCGCCAGCAAGGTCCGGCGGCGCCGGACCTCGACGGGCACGCGGTGGCGGCTGGCCGGTCGGGCCTGCCGGTCGGCCGGCACGGTTTCGACCGGCCGACCCTCGCCCACCAGGCGCAGCGCCGGGGGCGCCGTCCCGCTCCGTCGGAGTGGGCCGCCCGGGGCCGGCTCCGGCCAGGCCGCCGTCACGCTCCCGCCCCCCCGGAGGGCATGCGGGCGGCCCGATGGTGGCCGCGGATCGAACCTGTGTTCGTCATGCAGCCATCCCATCACGAACACCTGTTCGGTGTCAAGACATTCTTCGAACGGATGTTTGCTTTCCACCGGCCCGCACCCTAGCCTTGGGCAAACAGATGTTCGCCGGTGGATGTTCGCCGCCCGACCCCGGTGGATGTTCGCCGCCCGACCCAGAGGGAGACATGGCCCAGGTACTGAGCACCAAGCGGAAGCAGATTCTGGACTGCATCTCGGAGGCGGTGCGGGAGCGGGGCTACCCGCCGTCGGTCCGGGAGATCGGGGAGTCGGTCGGGCTGACCTCGTCCTCGACCGTCCACGCCCACCTGGCCGTGCTCCAGCGCGAAGGGTACCTGCGCCGGGACCCCACCAAGCCCCGGGCCATCGAGGTCTGCTACGACCCGTCGTCCAAGGTCATCGTGGACGCCCGGCCCATCCGGCACGTCCCCCTGGTGGGCGAGGTCGCTGCCGGCACCGGGGTGCTGGCCCAGGAGAACGTCGAGGAGCTCTACCCGCTGCCCGAGGACTTCACCGGCACCGGCACCCTGTTCATGGTCAAGGTCAGGGGCGACTCGATGGTGGATGCCGGCATCGTCGACGGGGACTACGTCGTGGTGCGCCAGCAGGCCCAGGTGGAGCAGGGCGACACCGTGGTGGCCGGCATCCCGGACGGGGAGGCCACGGTGAAGCGGTTCTCCACCCGTCACGGCCGGGTGGTCCTGACCCCGGCCAACGAGCATCTCTCCCCGATGGAGTTCGATCCGGCCGAGGTGACCGTCTACGGCAAGGTGGTCACCGTCCTGCGCCGCCTCTGAGGCCGAGTCAGGGCCCCGAGCGGAGCAGCTCCTCCAGGGTGCGGGCGGCCCGCTCCAGCTCCGGGGCGCTCACGTGCTCACCCGGCGTGTGGGCCAGCGTCGGGTCGCCGGGGCCGAAGTTGGCCGCCGGGATCCGGTGGGACCACAGGGAGGCCACGTCCGTCCACCCCAGTTTGGCCCGCGGTGCCGACCCGCTGGACGCCACCAGCTGCGACAGGAGCGGGTGGTCGAGCGCGGGCCGGGCGCCGGCGGCGAACTCCACCAGCTCCCACCGGTCACCGGCTTCGAGCCGGGGCCCGAGCAGCGCCCGCACCGAGGCCTCTGCCTCCTCGACGGAGCGGTCGGGGGCGAAGCGGTGGTTCACCAGCACGCTGGCCTCGTCGGGCACCACGTTGGGCGCCGTCCCACCGCTCACCTCCACGGCCTGGAGCTGCTCGGCGTACTCGCATCCGTCGAGCACCGGCCGGCGGCCGCGGTAGCCGGCCACCGCGTCGAGCAGTGGGCCCAGCCGGTGGATGGCGTTGCGACCCGCCGAGGGTCGGGCGGTGTGGGCCCGACGACCCCGAAGGCTGACCCGGACCCGGAGGGTCCCCTGGCACCCGGCCTCGACGACCCCGCCGGTCGGCTCGCCGAGGATGGCGGCGTCGGCGGCGAGGAGCTCGGGGCGATCCCGCAGGAGGTGCACCAGGCCGTTGAACTCCTGCTCGACCTCCTCGCACACGTAGAAGCACCAGGTCACGTCCACCGCCGGTTGGGACAGGACCGCCGCCAGGTGGAGGAAGACCGCCAGGCCTCCCTTCATGTCGGCCGCCCCGACGCCGTACAGCGTGTCACCCTCGACCCGCGGCTCCTCGTTGCCGGCCACCGGGGGCACCGTGTCGAGGTGCCCGGCCAGGAGGACTCTGCTCGCCCGACCGAGCTCGGTCCGGGCCACCACGTTGCCGCCCACCCGTTCGACCTTGAGCCACGGGCAGCGGGCCAGCGCCGATTCCACCGCGTCGGCCATCAGCGCCTCGTGATGGCTGAGCGAGGGGACGGCCACCAGGGCCGTGGCCAGGCCCAGCAGGCCCTCGGGAAGGCCGGCGGTCAAGCGGACACCCCGTGCCGGCGGAGGATGTCGTTCAACTGCGCCTTGTCGTGCCGCTGCCCCTCGGTGAGCCGTTTGATGACCAGCACGCACGGCAGGTAGAACCTGCCCCCGGGGTAGTCCCGAGCCCGAGAGGCCTGCACGGCCACGCACCAGGCCGGCACACGGCCCCGGCCCAGCTCCTCGCCCGTCTCGGCGTCGATCACCGGGATCGACGGGTTGAGGATGGTGCCCTCGCCCACGACCGAACCCCGGCCGATCCGCGCCCCCTGGGTGATCATGCAGCGGCTCCCGACCATCACGTCGTCCTCGACGACCACCGGCGCCGCCTGGGCCGGCTCGAGGACGCCGCCGATGCCGACCCCGCCCGACAGGTGGACGCGTTCGCCGATCTGGGCGCACGAACCCACGGTGGCCCAGGTGTCGACCATCGTGTCGGCCCCGACCCGGGCCCCGATGTTGACGTAGCTCGGCATGCAGATGACCCCCTGGCCCAGGAACGCACCCCAGCGGGCCGACGCCCCCGGCACCACGCGGACCCCCGACGCCTGGTAGTCGTGCTTCAAGGGCAGCTTGTCGGCGAATTCGAACGGCCCCAGCTCGATGGTCTCCATGCCCCGGAGGCGGAACAGCAACAAGATGGCCTCCTTGAGCCACCGGTGGACGACGACCTGGTCGGTGACGGGGTCGACTTCGGCCACCCGGGCGGTCCCCCGATCCAGCAGGTCGATGGCCTCGGACACGACGGCGAGGGCATCGGTGTCGGTCGGGTCGAGCTCGGCGGCCCGCCGGGTGAGCGCCTCGATCTGCGATGGGAGGTCTGCCATGGCCAGACGTTAGCCCTGGGCTCCGCCGGCACCCTGCGTGCTCAGGAGGGGGCGAAGGCCGAGGGCCCCGCCGCCAGTCGCTCCGCCACGATCGCCAGCCGCTCCATGGGCTGCACCACGGCCAGCCGCACGAAGCCGGCGCCGTCGGGACCGTAGAGGTCACCGGGGCTCACCAGGACGCCGCCTTCGAGCGCCAGACGCTCGGCCAGCTCCCATCCCCCCGCCATGCTCGGGGGCACCGGCACCCACAGGTAGAAGCCCCCGGCCGGCATGGGCGTGGTCAGGCCGACCTCGGTGAGGGCGGCACGGACGAAGGCCAGCCGGTCGAGGTAGCGCTGCCGTTGCTCGGCGACATGGGCGTCGTCGCCGAAGGCGGCGGCCGCTCCTGCCTGCACGGGCCCGGGCACCATCAGCCCGGCGTGCCGTCGCACGTCGAGGAGATAGCCGACCAGGTCCGGGTCACCGGCGAAGAATCCGGCCCTGATGCCTGCCAGGTTTGACCGCTTCGACAGGGAGTGGACGGCGACCACCCCCTCCGAACCGGCGCCGAGCACCGTCTCGGGCTCCCGTGCCCAGGTGAACTCGGCGTAGCACTCGTCGGAGAACAGCGGGATGCCGTGCGCCCTCCCCCACCCGGCCGCCGCACCGAGGTCGGTCAGCCCACCGGTGGGGTTGGAAGGCGAGTTGACCCAGAGCATCAGGGCCCGCTCGAGGTCGGCCGGATCGACCGACGACAGGTCGAGCCCGCCCCCTCGCCGAGCCCCGACCGCCACGGCCCGGCACCCCCCGAGCTGGGCGCCCATGGCGTAAGTGGGATAGGAGACCGCCGGGTACAGGACGGTGTCCCGGCCCGGGGTGCGCAGGCGCAGGTACTGGGCGACCGAGGCCACGAACTCCTTTGTCCCCACGCACGCCGCCAGCTCCGTGTCGGCGTCCACCGACACCCCGAACCGGCGGCCGAGCCAGTCGGAGGCCGCCTGCCGGTAGGCCGGGGAGCCGGCCGACGTCGGGTAGCCCCGCTCGGCGCCCGAGCCGGCCATGGCCTCGAGCACCAGCGCCGGGGGCGGGTCGCACGGGGTGCCGATGGAGCAGTCGACGATGCCGGCCCGGTCGACGGTCCCCGTCCCGGGGCCGAACCGCTCCTCGGCCCGCCGCCCCAGGACGGCCAGGCGATCGTAGGGGTACGGCGGCGGGGCGAAGCCGGGCGGCCGCGGCCGGCGGTCCGGGGAGGGCGGGTCGGTACCGGGCGCCACGAGGTGCGGGTCGGATGTCACGGGGTGAGGAACTCGGCGAAGCGTGAGGTCCCCGCCGCATCCAGCACCACCTGGATGCGGGCCGACAGCTCGCCCGCCTCCTCCCCCACGATCTCGCCCTCACGGTGCACCGCGGCGAGGACGTCGCCGCGGGCCCAGGGCACGACCAGCTCCACCACCCGGTCCCCCACCCGGAGGCGGTCGCCCATGGCCGTCAGCAACCGGTCCAGGCCGTCCCCGGTCCGGGCCGACACCATCACCGATCCCTCGTGGGCCGCCATCAGCCGCCGGGCCTCTTCCGAAGGGGCGCCGCCCCCGGCGGCCAGCGCGTCAGCCTTGTTGACGACGAGCAGTTCGGGCCGGTCGTCGGCGCCGATTTCGGCGAGCACCCGCCGTACCGCGTCCACCTGGCCCTCGAGGTCGGGGGCCGACCCGTCGACCACGTGGACGATCAGGTCCGACTCGCCGACCTCCTCGAGCGTGGAACGGAAGGCCTCGACCACCTGGTGGGGCAGCTTGCGCACGAATCCCACCGTGTCCGTGAGGAGGACCGTCTCGCCTCCGGGCAGGAAGAGCTGGCGGGTACGGGGGTCGAGCGTGGAGAACAGGCGGTTCTCGACCAGGACGTCGGCGCCGCACAATCGGTTGAGCAGGGTCGATTTCCCGGCGTTGGTGTACCCCACCAGGGAGACGGACCGGTGGCGGGACCGGGCGCGGCCCCGGCGCTGGGTGCGCCGGGTCCGCTCCAGCTGTCGCAGGTCGGCCTCGAGCCGGCCCATGCGCTGCACCAGCCGGCGGCGGTCCACTTCGAGCTTGGTCTCCCCCGGCCCCCGGGTGCCGATACCGCCGGCCTGCTGGCTGAGGGAACGGCCCCGGCCCCGGAGACGCGGCAGTCGGTAGCGGAGCAGCGCCAGCTCCACCTGGGCCCGCCCTTCGGGAGTCCGGGCGTTCTGGGCGAAGATGTCGAGGATCACCGCCGTTCGATCGATGGCCGTCCGCCCCAGGATGGCCTCGAGATTGCGCTGCTGGGCCGGCGAGAGGTCGTCGTCGAAGACGACGGTGTCGGCGTCGAACGCCAGGCAGATGGACCGGAGCTCCTCGGCCTTGCCCGCCCCGAGGAAGGTGGCCGCATCGGGCGCCGGCCGGCGTTGGATGAGGCGCTCCGCCACGTCGGCCCCGGCCGTGTCCACCAGCAGGGCCAGCTCGTCGAGGGCCGACTCGGTCTCGCCCGGAGTGGTGTGGGGGAGGACCAGGCCGACCAGGACGATGCGCTCCCGGACCGACCGGGAGATCAGTGTGTCGGTAAAGGCCGACTCGTCCGGGGTCACGACCTCGCCCCCTCCAGCATGGCGGCCACGTCCACCTTCACGGCGGCGACCCGGTGCACCGGACCGCTCAGGTAGGCCCGGTCGCCATCGAGGACCACCCGGAGCGTACCGCCCGGGTTGCAGACGTCCACCGTCTCACCGACCAGTCCCCAGCTGCGGGCGGCGGCGGCGGCGGCGGCGCTGCCGGTGCCACAGGCCGCCGTCTGGCCCACGCCGCGCTCCCACACCCGGAGTTTGACGGAATCGGTGTCCGGGCCCACCGAGATGAACTCCACGTTGATCCCGCCGGGGTGGATCTCCTGGAGCCGAGGCCCGAGCTCGGACACGTCCACCTCGGCCGGGTCCGGTCCGAGCAACACCAGATGGGGGTTGCCCATGTCGACCTGACGGGCCTTGCGGCCGGCGGACTGCTGGGGCTGGTCGGGACCGAGGACGGCCACTCCCATGTCCACCGTCGCCGTCGCCGACCCGGGGTGGGCCCCGGGCCGGTACTCGACCACCCGCACGCCGGCCGGCGTCGCCACGCTGAAGGTCGGGGGTTCGACCAGGCCGGCCTCGACGGCGGCCTGGGCCAGGCACCGGATCCCGTTCCCGCTCATCTCCGCCGGGCTGCCGTCGGCGTTGCGGAGCTCCATGGCCAGATCGGCCCGGTCCCGGCCGGACAGGACCCGGATGACCCCGTCGGCGCCCACTCCGAACCGGCGATGGCAGAGGGCGCGCACCACTGCGGTGTCGAGTTCGAGCTCCTCGTCCGGGTCGACGAGGACCAGGAAGTCGTTGCCGGCGCCGTGGTGCTTGGTGAGGCGGAGGCGGCGGCGGTCAGAGGGAGGCGGGTTCATCGTGTTCGGTCCAGTCTCCCACCGGCCCGGTCTCGGGGCGCATTCCGGCCAGGCGGCCCACGATGGCGCCGACCGGGTCGTCCTCCGGGCTCAACCACACGATACGGGGATCGCGGCGGAACCAGGCCGTCTGCCGGCGGGCGAAGGACCGGGTCCGCCGGACGGCCAGGGCCACGGCGTCCTCGAGGGACAGGTCACCGTCGAGGTGGGCGAGCAGCTCCCGGTAGCCGAGCGCCTGCCGCGCCGTCCGTGACAGGCCGCCGGGCCGGGCCGCCAACGCCTCGACCTCCTCGAGCAGCCCGTCGTCCATCATCTGGGCGAAGCGCTCGGCGATGCGCCGGTCGAGCGTGGCCGGATCGGGGCGCAGCCCGATCATCGGCAGCCGCTCGGGTGGATAGCGCTCGAGACCGGGCCCGAACGACGAGAACGGGCGACCGGATCCGACGGTGACCTCGAGGGCCCGGAGCAGGCGCCGGCTGTTGGAGGGCGCCACCCGTCCGGCCGCCACCGGGTCGAGGAGGACGAGTCGACGGTGGAGGGCGGCGAGCTCGGCCCGGCGACCGTCGCTCCCCTCGGGGCCGGCCCGCTCCACCCGAGCAGCCAGCTCGGCGGCCACCGAGGGATACCGCCCCGGGAAACCGAGACCGTCGACCACCGCCCGCAGATAGAGCCCGGTCCCCCCCACCAGCAGCCCGGCATGCCGGCGGGCGGCCACGGCGGCCAGGGCCTGGGCGGCGGCCGACTGGAATTGCGCCGCGGTGAACTGCTCGTCCGGGTCGACCAGGTCCACCAGGTGCACGGCGATCTCGGCCCGGACCGAGGGACCGGGCTTGGCCGTCCCCACGTCCATGCCGCGGTAGACGGCCATCGAGTCGACGGAGACCAGCTCCACCGGCCACGGTCCGGCCGCGGAGGCCCGGGCGACCGCCACCGCGATGCGGGACTTGCCCGATGCGGTCGGACCCACCAGGGCGACCACGGGAGGGGCGGGTCCCGCGCTGCCGGCGGGCCAGTGGTCGGCGCTCACGGGGTGGCCCGGATCACCGGGCGGCGACGGGGATGCGGGTCCGGTGGGTGGGCGGTGCCGTCACCGCCAGCAGGTCGCCGGTCAGATGGTGGGGCGCGGCCCCGGTGATCCGGAGGTCGGCATAGGAGCCGCGGCCGGGAGGCCGGTCTCCGGTCGGCCGGAAGTGGACCAGCTTGTTCTGGCGGGTACGACCGGTGGTGAGGGACGGGTCACGCTTGGACGGGCCTTCGACCACGACCTCCTCCACTCGACCGATCCGGTCGCGGTGCCGGGCCAGGGCCGAGCGCTCGACCACCGTGCGCAGGCGGTCGAACCGCTCTGACACCACCTCGGCCGGCACGAACCGGTCGGCCAGGTCGGCCGCCCGGGTCCCGGGCCGGGGCGAGAAGATGAAGGTGTAGGTGCTGTCGTAGGCGGCCTCGGCCACCACTTCCAGGGTCCGTTCGAAGTCCTCGTCGGTCTCACCGGGGAATCCCACGATGAGGTCGGTGGTCACCGCCAGGTCCGGGATGGCCCGCCGGGCGTCGGCCAGGCGGGCCAGGTAGCGCTCGGCCGTGTAACCCCGGCGCATGACGGCCAGGACGGCATCGCTCCCCGACTGGAGCGGGAGATGGAGGTGGTTGCAGACCTCCTCGGTGTCGGCCATGGCGTCGATCGTCTCGGGCCGAAGGTCCTTCGGGTGGGGACTGGTGAACCGCACCCGCCGGATCCCGACCACCTCGCCGACGGCCTGCAGCAGCTCGGCGAAGAGGGGGCGGCGGCGGGTCAGGTCGCGACCGTACGAGTTGACGTTCTGGCCGAGGAGGGTGACCTCGGTGACGCCCCGCCCGGCCAGGACCCGCACCTCGGTGACCACGTCGTCGAACCGGCGGGACACCTCTCGCCCCCGCACCGACGGCACGATGCAGAAGGCGCACGAGTTGTCGCACCCGGTCTGGATGGTCACCCAGGCCGCATAGGGAAGGTCCCGCACGGCAGCCAGGGCGGCGGCCTGCTGACCGTCCTCGGAGCCGCCGGCGGGCGGCTCGTCGCCGACGTCGACCACCGGGCCGCCCTCGGCCGCCTGGCGCAGCAGCGCCGGGGCCCGGCCGAGGTTGTGGGTGCCGAACACCACGTCCACGTGAGGGGCCCGCTGGCGGATGCGCTCCTTCTCCATCTGGGCCAGGCAGCCGCCCACCGCGATCTGCAGGCCCGGACGGCCCTCGCGGAGGGTCTTGAGGTTGCCCAGGTGCCCGTAGAACTTGTTGTCGGCGTTCTCCCTGATGCAGCAGGTGTTGAGGACGACGACATCGGCCGATTCGAGGTCGGGCGCGGCGACCAGGCCGTCGGCCACCAGGGCACCGGCCAGGCGCTCCGAGTCGTGCTCGTTCATCTGGCAACCGAACGTGCGGATGTGGAAGGTGCGGGGTGCGGTGCCGGGGCCGCCCCTCTCGGGGTCGGACGCGGACGTGGGTGTCGACGCCGGGTGGGTCATCAGTCGTCCAGGATACGGCCGACGGGCGGGGGGGCGGTCCGGGCCCGGGTCACCGCGACGGCTCAGTCGTCGGCGTTGAAGTCGTAGGGGGCCGACGTGTCGTCCCGATCGAGGATCAACCCGTGCATGTCGGGATGGAGGACCAGCACCTGGCCGGGAACACCGGCCTCGTCCAGGGCGGCGGCCGCCGACGCCTGCACCTTGTGGACGTCGGTGCCGCGGGCGATGCCGAGCAGGGAGGGTCCGGACCCCGACCAGCACACGGCCATCGCCCCCCCGGCCATCATGGCGGCCAGCAACTTCGGGGCCGGGGGGAACAGCGGGCTCCGGTAGTCCTGGTGCAACCGGTCCTCGGTGGCCTCGCTGATCAGGACCCGGCTGTCGGCCAGGCCGGCGATCAGCAGCGCCAGCCGGGACAGGTTGAAGGCGGCACTCTCCCGGCTGACCTGACTGGGCAGCGCCAGCCGGGCCCGGGCCGTGGACAGGGTGACGTCCGGCACGATGACCACGAAGGCCAGGGATACGTCGAGGGGCAGCCGGACGGCCTGGACCCCGCCCCGGACCCGGGCCGCCGCCACCAGCCCCCCGACCATGGAGGCGGCGGCGTTGTCCGGATGGCCGTCCATGTGGGCGGCCACGGCCAGGGGATCGCGCGCCCCGGCGGCCGCCGCAGCCGCCACGGCCAGTGCGGCCGAGGATCCGAGCCCGCGGGCGATGGGGATCTTCGATCGGACGGTGATGGCCAACCGGTCGGTGCCGGCCACGTCGATGGCCACCCGGGCCGCCAGGTGCGACGGGTCGTCGGACAGGCCGGCCCCCTCCCCCTCCGACCGCACCACCAGCCGTGTGGCTTGCTCCACCTCGACCTCGACATACCGATCCAGCGCAACGGCCAGGGTGTCGAAGCCGGGTCCGAGATTGGCCGCCGACGCTGGGGCTCGTGCGCGCACACCGACACGGTACTCGTCGCCGGCCGGGCCGGACAGGACTCGACGGTGTGTGCTCGACGGCGCGTGGATGGAAAACGCCACTCAGTCGTGGACGAGACGCCACCACCACGTCGGTTCGGGCACGGTGGACGCCAGCTTCAGCGGCACCGACTCGACCTGGGTGCCCAGCTGGTAGGAGGCCGTTCCCACCGGTGAGCCTCTCCGGCCCCCCGCCGCCACCGGCAGGACCTTGGTCGTGGCGGTGGCCTGCTGTCCCGGCCAGCCCAGCAACCAGGCCGGGGCGGAGGCGACCACCGGCACCCGGTGGGTCTGCCCGCCCCAGCTGGCCGTGACGGTCCCGATCGACTGGTCGGCGCTGGTCAGCGGCAGTCGGACCACCCCGTTCGCGACCGAGGCCAGCAGGCCCTCGGCAGCCGGCCGGGTGTAGTGGAACGGGTCCGGCACGCTGAGGTCGTCACGCGGAATGGTGGTCGTGGTGGTCGGGGCGCTGGTCGCCGGGGCGGCGGTCGGGGGGGGTGTGGCGGGAGGTGGCGCCGCCCCCGGCGTCGGCGGCGTGGTGGTGGTGGGCGGGGTGGTGGTGGGCGGGGTCGTGGTGGTGGTCGTGGTGGTGGTGGTGGGCGCGGTCGGCGGCGGCACCGGCTGTCCTACCACCGCGGCGAGGACCATGACCGTTCGTCCGTCCACCACATGGTTGGCGGCCAGCACCATGCAGCCACCGGCCGCCGACGTGTAGCCCGACTTCACCCCGATGACGTTGTTCGAGCCCACCTCGGTCACGATGTTGTGTACCGTTCCCATCAGGGGCAGGCTGACCGTGCTCATCCCCACCACCTCGGCAAACGTGGGGATGGCCATACCCGCGGCGGCGATCCGCAGGCTGTCGGCCGCGGTCGAGACCGAACCGGGGTCGTACCCGCTGGCGTCGGCATAGTGGGTGGAGTGGGCACCGAGCACCGAGGCCAGCCCGTTCATCTTGGCCACGAACGCCGCCACGCTGCCCGCGTCCCACATCGCCAGCGTGTAGGCGATGTCGTTGGCCGACTGGGTGAGCAGCGCTTCGAGCATCTGGCGCTCCGTCAGCGTCTCACCCAGCTGGATGGGCACGGTGGACTGGTCGTTGTGCAGCTCCGTGTCGTACTCGGCGATGTCCGCGGCGGTGATGGCGATGGCCGGGCCGTCGGTCCCGGGCGCCACCGGGTGGTCGTGGAGGACGACGAGGGCGTTGGTCATCTTGGTCAGCGAGGCGACCGGCACCGGCGACTCCGGGCCGGATTGCTGGGAGTAGCCGAGGGACGGCACGGCGATGGCACCCTGCCCCGTGCCGGGCCAGGTCAACGGGGGTGGTGATCCCGGCACGACCACCGAGTCCGGGACGGCGGTTGCCACCGCCGGGCGGGGAAGGGACCGGTCGATCCGCCGGGCCGCCACCCAACCGCCGGTGGCGAGGACCAGCACCGCCGTGACCACGGCCAGCCACCAGAGCAGCCGCCGGCGACTGCGCCGGCGGCGTTCCCGTCGCTCGGTACGCGGCGTGGCCTCGTTCCCGTGCGCCTCGACGGCGGGACCGCCGCCGCCCGGTGTCACCGTCGGTGCCTCCACTCCCGGTGCCAGCGTGGAGGTGGGGGCGCGCTGGACCGACCGGTCCGCCCTCGTGTCGTCGGTCGCCGACGACCCCCTGCCCGGCCCATCCGCCATGCCGTCGATCAGCGTTCGTCCAGTTCCTCGGGGGTCATGAGCACGGCGCGTGCCTTGGAGCCCTCGGATGGCCCGACCACGCCGCGCCGCTCCATGAGGTCCATCAGCCGTCCGGCCCGGGCGAATCCGACCCGCAGCTTGCGCTGCAGCATGGAGGTGGACCCCAACTGGGAGCGGACCACCAGCTCCATGGCCTGCTCGAGCAGGTCGTCGTCCCCGTCCTCGCCACTCCCCCGCGGGCCGTCCGATCCCACGACGTCCTCGATGCCCGCCACCGTCTCCATGGGCCGCTGCCGCTGCCAGTGTCCCACGACGGCACGGACCTCCTCCTCGCTTACCCAGGGACCCTGGAGACGCTGGGGATTGGAGGACGAGGCAGAGAGGAGGAGGAGATCGCCCTTCCCGATCAGCCGCTCGGCGCCGGGCTGGTCGAGGATCACGCGGCTGTCGGCCAGGGAGGAGACCGAGAAGGCCATGCGGGAAGGGATGTTGGCCTTGATCACGCCGGTGATCACGTCGACTGACGGCCGCTGTGTGGCCAGCACCAGGTGGATGCCCACCGCCCGGGCCATCTGGGCGATGCGGCAGACCGACTCCTCGACGTCCCTCGCCGCCACCATCATGAGGTCGTTCAACTCGTCCACCACGATGAGGATGAACGGCAGCCGGTGGAACCGGGGCTCGGTGGCCTCGCCGTCCTCATCGTCGTCACCGGTCCCCCGTAGCCGGAGCTGGTGGGCCTCCTCCGACTCGGCCAGGCCGCCCTGGTCGAAGGCCAGGTTGTAGCCCGTGATGTCGCGCATCCCGACCTCGGCGAGGAGGTCGTACCGGCGCTCCATCTCGGTCACGGCCCAGCTCAGGGCGTTGGCCGCCTTCTTCGGATCCACCACCACCTGGGTGAGGAGGTGGGGGAGGCCGTTGTACTGGCCGAGCTCCACTCGCTTCGGATCGACCAGGATGAGGCGCACCTGATCGGGAGTGGCCCGGGTCAGGATGGAGGACAGCACGGAGTTGATGCACGACGACTTCCCCGACCCGGTCGCCCCCGACACCAGCACGTGGGGCATCTCGGCCAGATTGACCATCACCGCCCGGCCGGCGATGTCCCGGCCGAGGGCCACCTCGAGGGGGTGTTTGGCCTTGACCGCCTCGGGGGAGGCCAGGATGTCGCCGAGGGCCACCAGCTGGCGGTGACGGTTCGGGACCTCGACACCGATGGCCGACTTCCCGGGGATGGGGGCCAGGATGCGGACGTCGGGCGAGGCCATGGCGTAGGCGATGTCCTTGGACAACGACGTCACCCGGGCCACCTTGACCCCGGCGCCCAGCTCGAGCTCGTATCGGGTCACCGACGGCCCGACCGTCCGGCCCACCAGGTGGGTGACCACCCCGTGGGCGGCCAGGGCGTCCACCAGGGCCGCACCGGCGGCATCCACCTCGCGCTCGTCGATGGCCTGGGGCTTGGCCCGCTTCAACAGGTTGGCCGGTGGGAGACGCCATTCGCCGACGGTGGGACCGAGCCGCATCTCGAGGTGCGCTCCCTGACCCGGGCGGGCGGCCGCCTCGGCCGGCACCCGCACCCCGGACGGCACGGCGGCCTCGGGCGGCTCATTGTCTGCCTCGGCATCCTCCTCGTCGAGGTCCTCCGGTTCCGGTTGGTCCATCTCCGGGGCCAGCTCGACCCCGACCGGCTCGCTGACCGCCCGCCCGAACGGGTCGGTCGGTTCGTCCTCGTCGTCACCCTCCTCGTCCTCGCCGTCCGCCTTCCCGGTGGCGGCGGCCATTCCCCACCGGACCGCCCCGATGGCGGCGCCGGCCGCCGTGCGGACGGATATTCCGGTGAAGACGACGGTGGCCACCAGCAGGAGGGCCAGCAGCACGGTGGCCGCCCCGAACCCCCCGAGGGCCGACCGGAGGGGGTTGCCGGCCACGGCGCCGAGCCACCCGCCGGCCGAGGACAGCATCGAGGTCGACGACCGCAGGGATGGGGACCCTCCGGCCAGGGCGGCGAGACCGGCCACGGCCAGCAGGGTCACGGTGGCCCCGATGACCGCCCGCGCCGGTTCGGCGCCCTCGCGGGGCCCGTCCTCCTCACCCTTCTTCCCCACCACCAGCAGGATCCCGACGGCGACCGCCACCGGGGGGACGAGGAACCGGCCCCAGCCGAGGAGGTCACCGACGCCGACACGAGCGGCGTGGCCGGCCGGGCCGAGCGAGCCGGCATAGAAGGCGACCGCCCCCAGCAGGCCCACGGTGACCAGCAGCACGCCCCACAGGTCGGTGGCATGACCGGCGACGACGGCCCACATCGAGGCGGTCAGACCCGGGTCCGCCCGTCGGGACCGTCGCCGGGACGGGTGCCCCCCATGGCCCGATCGTCGCCTGGCGGAGGTCGACCTCCACGAGCGGGATCGGGACGCGGACCTGCGCCTGGACCGCCCCGCCCCGGATCGCCCCGCCCGTCGCTTGGTGGCGGTCGTCACAGTGGCAACCAGGCTACCCCCGGTCTGTGGGCGTCACGGGGACACCCCGTCCCCGGCCGGTCAGACCGTGACGATCACCGGGACGATCATGGGACGCTGGCGGGTCCGGTCCCCCACCAGGCGGCCGAGGGTCTTGCGGGCCACCCGGTTGAGCGTCTCGTGATCGTTGGTCCCCGAGGCCAGGGCCTCCTCGAGGGCCTTGGTGACGTGGATGCGGGCCTCGTCCAGCAGGGCCTCGGTGTCCGGGTCGACCGCCCAGCCGCGGGTGACGATCTGTGGGGGGCCGACCACCTCGGCCCGCTTCAGGTCCACGGTGGCCACCGCCATGACCACGCCCTCCTCGGACAGCACCTTCCGGTCCCGGAGCACGCCGTGGCCGATGTCCCCCACCGAGCTGCCGTCGACGAAGAGATACCCGCCGGGCACGGTCCCGTCACGGTGGAGCCCGGACCGGTCGAGGCGCACGGCGTCGCCGTCCTCGCACAGGAGGGCCCGGTCGGCACCGATGCCCATCGACGCCGCCAGCCGCACGTGGTTGGCCATGTGCCGGTACTCCCCGTGCACCGGTATGAAGAAGTCCGGGCGGCAGACCGACATCAGGAGGGAGAGCTCGCCCTGGCGGGCATGGCCGCTGACGTGCACCGAGTCCACGCCCGAATGGATCACCTCGACCCCGCGCCGGTGGAGGGCGTCGATCACCCGGCCCACCGACCACTCGTTGCCGGGGATGGGGTGGGCGCTGATCACGACCACGTCGTCCTCCTGCAGCCGGAAGAGGCGGTTCTCGCCGGTGGCCAGGCGGGACAGGGCCGACATCGGCTCCCCCTGGGAGCCGGTGGAGATGACGCACACCTCCCCGGGCTCGAGCTTGTCGATGTCCTCGATCTCCACCAGGGAACGATCGGGGACGTGCAGGAGGCCGAGCCGGCGGGCCAGGGCCACGTTCTTCTGCATCGAACGGCCCAGGGTCGCCACCGAACGCCCGGTGGCGACGGCGGCGTCCGCCACCTGCTGGACCCGGTGGATGTGGCTGGCGAAGCAGGTCACGACGAACCGGCGGTCGGGGCGGGCCAGGAAGACCTTGCGGAGCGTCTCCCCCACGGTCGACTCCGACGGGGTGAAGCCGGGCTCTTCGGCGTTGGTCGAGTCGGACAGGAGCAGGCGAATGCCCTCGTCGGCCGCCAGGGCACCCATGCGGGCCAGGTCGGTGTAGCGGCTGTCCACCGGGTGGAGGTCGATCTTGAAGTCACCCGAGTGGAGGACGATCCCCTGGGCCGTGTGGAAGGCGGTGGCGAAGGCGTGCGGGACCGAGTGGGTGACGGGGATGAACTCCACGTCACAGGGGCCGATCCGCCGGCGCTCGCCGTCCCGGACCGGGATGAACTGGGCCCGGTCGGCGGTGCCCGCCTCGTCCACCCGGCTCCGGGCCAGGGCCAGGGTGAGCTCGGAGCCGTAGACGGGGACGGCGAGGTCACGGAGCAGGAAGGCCAGGCCGCCGGTGTGGTCCTCGTGGCCGTGGGTCAAGATGACGGCGTCCACCCGGTCGGCGTTCTCGTGCAAGTAGGTGAAGTCCGGCAGGACGAGGTCGACGCCGGGCATGTCGGGGTCGGGGAACATGATCCCCACGTCCAGCACGAGGATCCTGCCCTCGACCTCGATGCAGGCACAGTTGCGTCCGATCTCGCCCAGGCCGCCGAGGAAGACGATCCTCACCGGCGCCGCCCGACGACCCTTGCCGCCGGCGGACCGGGCCGTCCCGGCGGCGTCGCCCGGAGTGCCGTTGGTGCCCGCCGCGCCCTTCCGGCCTCCCGATCGCCGCGAGCCGCGGTCGGCGGACCCGGACTCAGGCAACCGACTGGTGGCCCGCGACCGGCCGGCTCACCCTCGAGACGACCGCCTGGGCCTGCTGGTCGAGGGATTCGGGCGCGGCCGGGTGGGGAAGGCGGCACTGCCCCACCGGCAGGCCGAGCGCCCGGCAGGCGGCCTTGGCCGGAACCGGGTTGGGGAACTCGTCGGTGGACTCGAACCGGTAGGACTCGGCCAGTTGCTGGTTGATGGCGATGGCCCGGTCCACCTCCCCGGCCCGATGGGCGGCGACCATCTCGGCGAGCAGCCCGCCGGCCCAGTGGGCGGCCACGCTCACGACACCGACGCCCCCGACGGCGAGGAAGGGCAGGGCGAGCGAGTCGTCGCCGGAGTAGACCTCGAAACCGTCCGGGCTCTCGGCCACGACGGTGGCGGCGGTGGCCACGTCGCCGGTGGAGTCCTTCACCGCCACGATGTTGCTCACCTCCCGGGCCAGCTCGATGGTGAGCCCCGGGCCGATCCGCCTCCCCGACCGGACCGGGATGTCGTAGAGCATCACCGGCAGGTCGGTGGCCGCCGCCACGGCTCGGAAGTGCGCCGACAGGCCGGCGGCAGAGGGCCGGTTGTAGTAGGGCGTGACCACCAGGACGGCATCGGCTCCGGCGGCGGCCGCCTCCTCGGTCATCCGCACCGAGTGGGCCGTGTCGTTGGTGCCGGTGGCGGCGATCACCGGCACGTCGACCGAACCGGACACCGCCCGGAACAGCTCCAGCCGCTCGTCGTCGGACAGGACCGGTCCCTCGCCGGTGGTCCCGCCCAGGACCAGGCCGTCACTGCCCGATGCCACCAGTTGCCGGGCCAGGGCGACCGAGACGTCGAGGTCGAGCGCACCGTCCCGGTCGAACGGGGTGACCATGGCGGTGAGGACGGACCCGAACCGTGGCACCCGGCTCAGCCCCACTCCGGTGAAGGCGGACTCGGGCGTCGGATCACGGAAGGTCAGGCTACCAGCAGGCCGGACGGGCATCGGCGGCCGGGGCCGGCCCGGTCGGGCCCCGGCCCGGCCCCGGGGTGGCTCGGCCGGGAGGGGTGGCTCAGGAGGCCAGCCGCTCCTTCGGCGGCGTCGAGGCCATGGCGTCGTACTCCTCGGTGGTGTCTACCCATGACTCGAACTCGATGACACCCAGCTCGGTGAACTTGGTCCGCAGCCAACCGTCGGCCGCATCGAGCAGTCCGAGCTTCTTGCAGTTCGGGACGATCTTGGAGAACAGCAGGGCTTGGAACTCGCCACGCTCGGGGGCCTGCTGCACGACCGGCACGATGGCCTTCGGGTCGACTCCCATCCGGTCCCAGACCTCTTGCTGCAGGAAGCGGTCGCGCATCCGCACGGCTGCTTCGAAGGCGAACTCCTGCCGTTCGCGCAGCTCACCGGCGCTGAGCTCCTGGTAGTACTCCTGGAGGCTCAGCACGCCGAAGGCGACATGCCGCGCCTCGTCGGCCATCACATAGCGGAGCAGCTGCTTGAGGAGGGGGTCGCCCGTCATCTGGTGCATGAACCCGAAGGCAGCCAGGGCCAGCCCTTCGACCATGATCTGCATGCCGAGGTAGGTGAGGTCCCAACGCGAGTCGGCGATGATGTCGTCGAGCAGCATCCGGAGGTGGGCGTTGACCGGGTAGTGGCCCGAGAGCTTCTCGTCGAGGTACTTGGCGAACACCTCCACGTGCCGGGCCTCGTCCATGACCTGGGTGGAGGCGTAGTACTTGGCATCCACCCACGGGACGGACTCCACGATCTTGGCCGTGCATATGAGGGCACCCTGCTCACCATGGAGGAACTGGGAGAGCGTCCAGTTCTGGCTCTCCACCCCGAAGGTCACCCATTCCCGGTCCGTCCAGTGCTCGACCGGGGTGCCGGTGAGGTCGAAGCCGGCGGCGAACCCGCCGTCCGCCACGGCCTGGTCGCGTACCAGCTTCTCCTGGTCGACCTCGGTGTCCCAGGGCAGGTCGGTCTCGCCGTTCCACTGGGCCCCCTTGGCCTTTTCGTAGAGCTTGTTGAGCTTGGGCCGGGCCCCCTTCTCGTAGTCCCAGGTGAAGATGGAGTCATAGTCCGAGTGCACGACGTGTCGCCCGTCGGCCTCCTCGGTGCCGACCACCGACAGGATGGCCTCGAAGTCGTCGATCTCGGCCCGGCCGATGATCTCCTCGGTGCTGCTCATCTCGGTGGTCATCATGTGCCTCCCATGGAACGGTCGGTGACGTTGGTTGGTTGCAGGTCGGATGGTCCGGACGCGGCCGGGACGGACTCGAACGGGGTGATGTCGATGGTGGGGCCGACTTCGGCGGCGTGCAGGGCCTGGATCCCGGGTAGGACGAACCGCTCGACCAGCCGGGCGACCGCCGCCGGGTGGGTGAGGTCCATCGACGGGGACGGGGCGATGGCGTAGGACAGCACGATCCGGGTGGCCCACTCGGCGACCCGGACGGCCTCGCCCGGGCTCATCCACCGCGACAGGAAGGGAGCGGCGAAGCCGGAGGCGGTGGCCAGCAGGCGGTCGGACTCCTCGAAGGCCAGATGGCCGAGGACCATCTCGGGCTCGTGCTCGACCAGGTAGGCCAAGGCCCGATGGCCCCGGATCCGGGCCGATGCCTCGACGATGCCGCCGACCAGCGCTTCGGTGAGGTCTCCCGCCTCGCCCAGCCGGACGCCGAGGGCCGAGAACAGGCGGGCCATCTCGGTGTCCACCGCCGCCGAGAGGACCTCGTCCCGGCCGCCCGGGAACACCCGGTAGACGGTGGCACGCGACACCCCGGCCCGTCGGGCGATGTCGTCCACGGTCGTCTTGGCCGTGCCGTGGAGGGCCAGGCAGTCGAGGGTGGCATCGATGATGCCGACCCGATGGGGCGAGCTCAGGTGGCGGTCCCCGGGCGGGGTCCCGGACCACCCCGCCGGAGCGGCGGCCGGCACGTCCTCGTCACCCACCACACGGAGTGCGGCCCGCGGTACAACCACGGTTGGAACGTTAGGTCGGAATTTGTCTCATTGTCAACGCACTCCCCCCGGCTCGGGCCCGGCCACCACCCCGGCCAGGAGCTCGGCCCGGACCAGCTGCGCCACCTGGTCGGGGTCGTCCAGGTCCCAGCGGCCTGGCGTCGACATGTAGGACAGGACCATGCGAGCCAGGAAGTCGGCTGCCTCCCCGAGGTCGACGCCGTCGGCCAGGCCCCGCTGCTCGAGGTAGGGCGCCAAGAACTCGGCGATCCCGTGGCGGATGCGGTTGCTCTCGAAGGTGAGGGCGGGCAACAGCTTCTCGGGCTCGGTCTGCATCACCCGCTGCAGGACCTCGTGCTCGACGATGGAGCGATGGGCGAACATGATCCCCCGCTCCATCACCTGTTCGAGACTGGTGGCTCCCTGGACCTGCTCGTAGAGCCGGGCGAAGAACTCGAGGGTGGCCCACGCCACCACGGCGTTGATCAGCTCCTGGCGACCCCCGGGGAAGGTCCGGTAGACGGTGGCCCGGGACACCCCGGCGCCGCGGGCGGCGTCCTCGATGGTCGTCTTGGCGATGCCCCGCCGGGCCACGCAGGCATAGGCGGCCTCGAGGATCCGCTGCCGGGGATGGTCCATCGGCGCCGAACCCTCCTACAGGCCGAGCAGGGGCTCGATCCCGATGGTCAGACCGGGCCGGGAGGGGACCTCGCGTACGGCCAGGACCATCCCGTCCATGAACGACGTGCGGTCGTAGGCGTCGTGGCGGATGGTCAGGCTCTGCCCCACCGCACCGAGGATCACCTCCTGGTGGGCGACCAGGCCGGGCAGCCGGACCGAGTGGATGCGCACCCCCGCCGCGCCCTCGCCGCCCCGGGCACCGGGCAGCACCGGCACGGTGGTTCGGTCGGGTGGGAAGGAGCCCCGGCCCGGAGCGGCGCGCCCGGCTGCCATCCGCTCGGCCGTACGCAGGGCCGTGCCGGAGGGGGCGTCCACCTTCCCGTCATGGTGCAGCTCGACGATCTCGGCGCCGTCGAACCAGGGGGCGGCCAGCTCGGCGAACCTCATCATGAGCACGGCCCCGATGGCGAAGTTGGGGGCCAGCACGCAGTTGGGCGAGCCGGCATCAGGCCCGGCGAACCGGGAGGCCAGGTGGTCGAGATCGTCCGGAGTGAAGCCCGTGGTGCCGACCACGGCGTGGATCCCCGCATCGGCACAGAATTCCAGGGTGGCGCGGGCCGCCTCCAGGCGGGTGAAGTCCACCGCCACCTTGACACCGGACGAGACGAGCGCGGCGAGCTCGGCGCTCACCAGCGTGCCGCCGGCCGGGGCGCCGACCAGCGAGCCGAGGTCGGTGCCGTCGAAACCGGGGTCGACCGCCGCCACCAGGTCGAGGTCGGCACGGGCCAGGACGGCCCGGCAGGCCTCCTGTCCCATCCGGCCCCCGGCCCCGACCACGCCGACTCGCATGTCGGTCACCCTACTGTCGACCGATCGGGGCGCTCTCGACCGACCGGGGCGCCGGGCACCCTGCGGCGGACGCCCCCTAGCCGAGGCGCAGAGCGCGGGTGTCGAAATCCGCCTCGTCGAAGGGGCCCACCACCGACAGGGCCCGGGGCGCGACCACCAGCTCCGCCGCCGCCCGCTGTACGTCCTCGAGGGCCACCGCCTCCACCCGGGCCAGCAGCTCGTCCACCGAGAGCACCTCGCCGTGGAGCAGGAGGCCGGCGCCGATCCGGCTCATGCGCGCCCCCGAGTCCTCGCAGGCCAGCAGGGTCTCCGCCCGGAGATTCCCCTTGGCGATCGACAATTCCCGTTCGGTGACCCCTTCGTCGCCCAGGCGGGCGAGCTCGGTCGTCACGATGTCGAGCACCTCGGCCACATGCTCGGGGGCGGTGCCGATGCCGACGCTCACCGAACCGGCGTCGTGGAAGGCCGCCCGTTCGGACCACACCGAGTAGGCCAGTCCCCGGCGCTCACGGATCTCCTGGAAGAGGCGGCTGGACAGGCCCCCGCCCAGCACGTGGTTGAGCACGGCCAGGGCGTAGCGCCGGCGGTCGAAGCGGTCGATGGACCGCAGGGCCAGGACCACATGGGCCTGCTCGGTCGGCCGGCGGGTGACGCCGATGGGCTCCACCTTGTCGTCCGGGGCGCGCCGTTCGGGCTTCGACCCGCCCGACGGGCCCGAGAAGCGGGACTCCAGCCCCTCGACGACCGACCGGTGCTCCAGGTCGCCGGCCACGGCGACCACCATGTTGCCGGGCCGGTAGTGCTCCCCGAAGAATTCGCGGATCCGCTGGGCGTTCATGCGGCTCACCGACGCCTCGGTGCCGAGTACCTCTCGGCCCAGGGAATGACGCGGGAACAACAGGGCCGAGCTCTGCTCCGAGGCCAGGTCGGCGGGCTCGTCGGCATGCATGAGGATCTCGTCCAGGATGACCTGCCGCTCCGCCTCGAGGTCTTCGGGGCGCAGCGCCGGCTGCCACATGATGTCGCAGAGGATGTCCAGCCCCAGCGGGAGGTGCTCGGCCAGCATCCGGATGTAGAAGGACGTGTACTCCTTGGTGGTGAACGCGTTGAAGTCCCCCCCGACCTCGTCGACCGCTTCGGCGATGGCGGAAGGCGAACGCGTCGCCGTCCCCTTGAAGAGCAGGTGCTCGAGGAAGTGGGAGGCACCGGCCTCGCTCCCGTCCTCGTCCCGGGAGCCGGTGCCCACCCAGAACCCGATGCACACGGAGCGGGCGTCACCCATCTCCTCGGTCACGAGTGCCAGGCCCGACGACAGCTCCTCGGTCCGGATCACGGGCGAAGGCCCGCCGCGGACCGCCCGCCCGCCCCTGGGTGGCGTGGCGCGGTCAACGGCGCCGACGACCACCTCGGCCGCCGCCGCCACTCCCGCGGTCCGCAGGCTCCGGCACGTTCGGGCCGAGGTCTCCGAACTCCTCCGCCAGCTCCACGGCGAAGGCATCCTCGAAGGAGGCCGCGGACGTCGGTGCCGGTGCCGTGGAGGACTCGGCCGGACGGTGGCGCTCGGAGCGGTCACCGGAGTCCGGTTGGCGACGGCCCCGGCCCCGTTCGGCGCGGTCGGCACGGTCGGTACCGGTACCGGCACGATCCTCTGCCGGCGCCTCGCCCGCCAGCGAGAGGGACACCTTGCCCTGGGGGTCGATGTCGTCGACCCGCACCTCGACCGGTTGACCCAGGTCGAGCACGTCCTCGACCCGTTCGACCCGCTTGCCCTGCCCGATCTTCGAGATGTGCAGGAGCCCGTCCCGACCGGGGAGGATGTTGACGAAGGCGCCGAACTTGGTGATGTTGACCACCTTGCCCTCGTAGGTCCCCCCGATCTCGGCCAACGGCGGGTCGAGGATGGTGGCGATCCGACGGCGGGCCTCCTCGACGGCGGTGCCGTCCTTGGCCCCGATCGTCACCGTGCCGACCATCCCGTCGTCGTCGACGGCGATGTCCGCCCCGGTCTCCTGCTGCAGGGCGTTGATCACCTTGCCCTTCGGGCCGATGACCTCCCCGATCTTGTCCATGGGAATCTCGAAGGAGGTGATCTTCGGCGCCGACTCGGCCACCTCGCCGCGGGGCTCGGGGATGGCGCCGGCCATCACCTCGAGGATGGCCAGGCGGGCCTCTTTGGCCTGGAGCAGTGCCTTGGTCAGCACGTCGAGGGGCAGGCCGTCGATCTTCGTGTCCAGCTGGAGAGCGGTCACGACGTCCTTGGTCCCTGCCACCTTGAAGTCCATGTCGCCGAAGGCGTCCTCGGCACCGAGGATGTCGGTCAGGGTCACATACGTGCCGTCGTCGTACACCAGGCCCATGGCGATGCCGGCCACCGGAGCCTTCAGGGGCACGCCCGCCGCCATCATCGACAGGGTCGACCCGCACACCGAGGCCATCGAGGTGGAGCCGTTGGAGGCCAGGACGTCCGAGACCAGCCGGAGCGTGTAGGGGAAGTCCTCCTCGTAGGGGACGACCGGCAGCAGGGCCCGTTCGGCCAGAAGCCCGTGACCGATCTCGCGGCGCTTCGGTCCCCGCATGAACCCGGTCTCACCGGTGGAGAAGGGCGGGAAGTTGTAGTGGTGCATGTAGCGCTTGTGGTCATCGGGGGTGATGGTGTCGAGCAGCTGGTTCATCCGCGGCATGCCGAGGGTCGTCACGTTGAGCACCTGGGTCTCACCCCGCTGGAAGAGGGCGGAGCCGTGTGCCGTCGGGAACAGGTCCACCTCGGCGGAGAGCGGCCGGATCTCCGTCGTCGTCCGGCCGTCGATCCGCAGGCCTTCCTCCACGATCCGCTTGCGGACCAGCTTCTTGGTCAGGCCCCGCACGGCCGCCTTGACCTCGCCCTCCCGATCGGGGAATTCGGAGGCCAGGGCCGAGAGGACGGTAGCGGCCGCCTCGGCCAGCGCGGCGTTGCGCTCCGCCTTGGCCACGATGGTGTTGGCCGCGGCCACGGCATCGGTGCCGGTGGCGACGACCCGTTCCCACACGTCGTCGCCGTAGTCGGAGAGGGTCGAATACTCGATGGGCTCGATGGCCCCCCGGGCGGCCACGTAGGCGTCCACCAGGCGGCGCTGGAGCACGATGGACTCGCGGATCCAGACCTTGGCCGCCTCGAGACCGTCGGCCAGGACTTCCTCGGTGACCTCGAGGGGCCCCTTCCTCGTAGTACTGGAACGAGCGCTCGGAGCCACCGGCCTCGACCATCATGATGGCGATGTCGGCGTCGTCGGCATCGCTCAGCGCCCTGCCCGCCACCACGAGCTCGAAGGTGGACTCGTCCCCCTCCTCGAAGGTGGGGTGCGGGATCCACTCACCGTCGGTCGAATAGGCCACCCGAACGGCGCCGATCGGCCCCTCGAAGGGGATCCCCGAGATCATCAGGGCGGCCGAGGCGGCGTTGATGGCCAGCACGTCATGGGGGTTGACCTGGTCGGCGCCGAAGATGGTGCCGACCACGTGGACCTCGTTGCGGAAGCCCTTGGGGAACGAGGGGCGCAGCGGCCGGTCGATGAGCCGGCAGGTCAGGATGGCCTGGTCCGAGGACTTGCCCTCCCGACGGAAGAACGAGCCCGGGATCTTCCCGGCCGCATAGGCGCGCTCTTCGATGTCCACGGTCAGCGGGAAGAAGTCGGCTCCCTCCCGGACCGATCGGGCGGCGGTGGCCGTGGCCAGCAGGACGGTGTCGCCGATCCGGGCCTGCACGGCCCCGTCGGCCAACTGGGCCAGCTTGCCCGCCTCGAACGTGAGTGTGCGGTCGGTCCCACTGACGGGTGCCGATACGGTGATGGCGTCTGACATGACGCTCCTTGGTTGCTCGGGGACCCCTCGAGCCAGTTCCCAGTTGTCGACCACTGCGCCGCGGCGGGGGTGATCGGCAACTGGTGACTGACCTCTGCAGGAGCCCAATCTGGGTTGTGGTGCGACCTGCCGTCGAGGACGGGCCGCCCTGTTGCAGGCCGGCACCGTGCCGACCTGTGCCCACCGGCGATGTACCGATGGGGAAATTGCGACCGCCCGGCCGAGGCCGGGCGTTTGGGTCCGCCTAGCGGCGGAGGCCGAGGCGACCGATGATGTCCCGGTAGCGCTCGACGTCGTTGTTGTGGACGTAGTCGAGCAGCCGTCGACGGCGTCCGATGAGCTTGAGCAGGCCCCGGCGGGTGTGGTGGTCGCCCTTGTGGACCTTCAGATGCTCGGTCAGATGGGTGATGCGCTCGCTCAGGATGGCGATCTGCACCTCCGGCGACCCGGTGTCCGTCTCGTGGAGACGGTGCTCGGCGATGGTGGCCTGCTTGTCTGGCATGGAGAGGGACTCGACCTTGTGGTGTGCTCGTACGGCCAACGGACTGGGCGCGCCGGCCCGCCCATGCTAGCAGGACCCGGTCCCGACCGGGTCCGCCTCCGGTTCCGGACGCGGCGGACCGGGCCCGGGCTCAGCCGGACCCGGTCCGTCCCGGGCTCAGGGGTGGGTCGCCGGTGCGCCCCGGGCGCTAGCGGTTGGGCTGGGGGGTGACCCGGAGATAGGGCTTGACGGCCTCGAAGCCCTTGGGGAACCGCTCCTTCGCCTCCTCGTCGGAGACGGCCGGGACGATGATGACGTCCTCGCCGTCGGTCCAGTTGACCGGGGTGGCCACCTTGTAGTCGCTGGTCAGTTGCAGTGAGTCGAGCACCCGCAGGATCTCGCTCACGTTGCGGCCGGTCGAGGCGGGATAGGTGAGGGTCAGCTTGACCTTCTTGTCGGGCCCGATGATGAACACCGACCGCACCGTGGCCGTGTCGCTGGCGTTCGGGTGGATCATGTCGTAGAGGTCGGCGACCTTGCGGTCCTCGTCCCCGATCAAGGGGAAGTTGAGGGCCTGTCCCTGGGTCTCTTCGATGTCGCCCGCCCATTTGCCGTGCGAGGTGACGTCGTCGACCGACAACCCGATGAGCTTGGTATCCCGCTTGTCGAACTCGGCCTTGGCCTTCGAGAAGGCCCCGAGCTCGGTGGTGCACACCGGGGTGAAGTCCTTCGGGTGGGAGAAGAGCACCCCCCAGCTGTCCCCGAGATACTCGTGGAAGTTGATGGTGCCCTCGGTGGTCTCGGCGGTGAAGTCAGGGGCGGTGTCGCCCAGTCGAATTGCCATGGCTGCTCCTTGGTGTGTGTGCTCTGAGCCGGTTCGCGGGGCGCCCCGACGACGGTCGGGATCCCGTCGCGCCGTCAGGATAGACGAAAGCCGGCCAATTGTCGACCGAGTTGGTCGAGTTTCATCCTACCGAGACGACCGTGGCGCCGGAACGCCGGTTCCACCATGCTGGGGGCATGACGACCGTCCACGTCTCCACCGACGGCCCGGTCACCGTGGTGGCCATCGACCGCCCCGAGTGCCGCAACGCCGTGGACCCACCCACCGCTGTCGCCCTGCTCGAGGCGTTCACCGCCTTCGATGAGGACTCGTCGGCCTCGGTGGCCGTCCTCACCGGGAGGGGGGGCACCTTCTGCGCCGGCGCCGATCTCAAGGCGGCGGCGGCGGGCCGGCTGCTCCGGGTGACCGAGGACGGGCCCGGTCCCATGGGACCGACCCGTCTGGCGCTGTCCAAGCCGGTGATCGCCGCCGTCGAGGGCTTCGCCGTGGCCGGAGGCCTGGAGCTGGCCGTCTGGTGCGACCTGCGGGTGGCCGCCACCGATGCCGTCTTCGGCGTGTTCTGCCGGCGGTTCGGGGTTCCCCTGATCGACGGCGGGACCGTCCGGCTGCCACGGCTCGTCGGCCAGGGGCGGGCCCTCGATCTCATCCTGAGCGGCCGGGAGGTCGGCGCCGAAGAGGCGCTGGCCATGGGACTGGTCAACCGGGTCGTGCCGGCTGGCGACGCGCTGGCGCAGGCCGTCGAATGGGGCCACCGGCTGGCCGCGCTGCCCCAGACCTGCCTGCGCAACGACCGCTTCTCGGCCCTGGCCCAGTGGGGGCGGTCGGTCGACGAGGCTATGCGCACCGAGCTCCGGGTCGGACTCGACAGTCTCGCCTCCCCCGACGCCGGGGCCGGCAGCCGCGGGTTCGCCTCCGGGGCCGGCCGCCACGGTTCGGTGGTCGACCATCCCGGCGCTTGACCGGGTCGGCCGCACGGGGGCCACCTGAGGGTGGACCTGGCCGCCTTCGATTTCGACGGGACGCTGACCGACGGGGGCAGCGTCTTCGGCTTCCTGTCGGCGCTGGCCGGACGGCCGTCGGTGGTCGGCGCCTGCGCCGCCCTGGCCCCGAGGTTGGCCGCCGGGGCTCTGGCCAGTGGGGACCGGGCCGACCGGGCCAAAGAGCAGCTCTTCGAACGGGTCATGGCCGGCACCCCAGTCGAGCGCCTCGAGGCGGTGGCCGCCCGGTACGGGCGAGACCATGTGGCCGGGCACCTGCGGGCCGACGTACGGCGGCGGTTGGATTGGCACCGGGGCCGCGGCGACCGGGTGGTGATCGTGTCGGCCTCCCCCGCCGTCTACGTCCGGGAGGCCGCCGACCTGCTCGGCGCCGACGGCGTCATCGCCACCCGGCTGGAGGTGGGAACCGACGGCAGGCTCAGCGGACGGTACGAGGGAGCCAACTGCCGGGGGGCCGAGAAGCTCCGCCGGTTGCGCCAGTGGGCCGACGAGACGGGGATCGAGCCGGACCGCCTCTGGGCCTATGGCAACAGTCGCGGCGACCTGGTGATGCTCCGGGCCGCCGACATCGGTGTCAACGTCGGCCGGCTGGGGCGGGTCGGCGCGCTACGGGCCTATCCCGGCCTGGGCTCGACCGGGCCGGGCAACGGTCACGCCTGAGGGCACCACCCGGTCACAGGTACTCCTTCCGCCGCATCCACACCAGGACGAACCAGCCCCAGATGGGGGGCAGGTAGGCGGTGAACAGGCGCTGGACGAAGACCGCGGCCACCGCATCCGACTCGCTGATCCCCGCCGCGGTCAACCCGATGATCATCCCGGCCTCCACCACCCCCATCCCGCCAGGCACCGGCGACACCCCGCCGAGCATCGAGCCGAGGGTCAGGACGACGATGAGCGTGGCCAGGCTCAGGTGGTCGCCGAAGGCGTGCAGGGCGGCGCCGAGGGCCATGGCCACGAAGAGCTGCGCGGCCAGGCTGCCCCCGAAGATCTCCACCAGGTTGCGCGGATGGCCGGCCAGGACTTTCAGGTGCGACCAGACCTCGGATGCCTTGGGCCGGACCTTCTCGGCCGCCAGCCGACGCCAACGCGGTACGGCGAAGACCAGGCCGAGCGCCACCCCGGCGACGGCCACGGCGATGAGGATCAGCCACACCAGCCGCGAGTTGCTGCCGGAGCTGCTCGTCGGCTGCTGGAAATGCAGGTTGCCGATGGCCAGCGGGAGAGCGACCAGGAAGAGGGCACCCTTCACGATCCAGCTGGCCGTGCTGGCCAGCACGCCGGAGCTCACCGCCACGGTCGGGGTGTACCCCTCCTGCTGGAAGAAACGGACCCTCGTGGCCAGCACCGCCATCGAGCCGCCCGCCAAGGCTACGAACGTGTCGGCCACCTCGAGGGCAACGGTCCGCCCGTAGGGCAGCGGGTCGGTGACCGATCCCACCGTGGTGACGGCGATGGCCGGATAGGCCGCCTGGGAAAGGACGAACACCAGGGCCACCCATGCCCAGTCGGCCCCGGCGATCGTGCTCCAGGACTTGGTCACGTTGATGAGGACCCCGATGAGGGCCCATCCCCCGATGAGGGTCCCGGCCACCATGGCCAGGTTGACCCAGCTGACCCGCCGGGGCTCGACGAGCTTCGGCACTTCGACGCCGACCGCGTCCGCTCCGTGTTCGCGCAACGAGGTGAGGACGGACTTCTTGCCGCGCAGGGACTTCGACGCCGCCGAGTCGAGCGCCGCCCGCTGCAGGTGCGGCAGGGCATCGACCACCGCGTCGGGGGACATGGACCGGAGGGCCGAGCCCACCGTGCGCTCCGGGCCGACCAGCACGGCGGTGGCCGCCATGACGGCGGCCATGTCCCGGTTGAGCTGGTCGACGGTCGCCACGGTGGAGGCGGACCGGAAGTCGACGAAGCCGGCGCTCCCGCCCTCGGCGATGACGATGGTCCGGATCGAGAGCGAGCCGTGGGCGATGCCGGCCTGGCGAAGGGCCTGCAGCTGGCGGAAGACACTGTCCACGGCGGCATCGGACAGCTCAGGTCCCTCCGGCGTGCCCGTCGACGGTGCCGGGCCGTGCCCGCCGTCGTCGCCTCGGACGGACTCGGGCGGCGCGGCGGACGGGAGAAGATCGGCGAGCGGCCGCCCCGGCGGTGGTCGGGTCACCAGCAGGGCGTCACGGGCGGGGCCGGCCGGCCCGGCGGCCAGTACCTCGGGCACCCGGACCCCGGCCCGTTCGGCCATCATCGTGAGGTACGCCTCGTGCTCGACCTGCTGCCGCCGGGTGAGCGCCAGAGTCGGCCCCGAATCGCGGTAGAAGATGAAGCGGGCCGTCTTGGCCAGCAGTTGGGCGTCGGAGGCGTCGCGGCCGTAGACGGACACGTCGATGGGGGACCGACCGAGCCGGCCGTGGAATCGGCCGACGCCCCAGTCCTGGTGCGGGGCGGGCTCGATGTCAGCGGCCACGATGTCGAGGTCGCCGAGCAGGGCCGCCACCTCGCCGGTCGAGGGCAGGCCCAGCGGGGACCCGAAGACCAGCCGCACCACTGCGGTCATCCCCCACCCGGCGCCCAGGCTGGCCAGTACGGCCACCGGGAACCCCGACCCGTGGACCACCGCGGCCACGGCCAGCAGCCCGATGGCCACCTCGAGGCTGAGCTGGAGCCATCGGCTCAGGTACGGGAGCGCGGCGGTGGCCATGCCGACGGTCGCCGCCACCATGGCCACCGGGAACGATGCGTCGAATTCGAGCCAGGGACGTGGGTGGGCGGCCCCCGCTCGAGCCGAGCAGGTTGGCGAGGACCACGCAGACCAGCCAGGCGCCCAAGCCGGACAGCCCGATGTCCCGCACCACCGACCACCGACGCGAGAACAGGGCCAGCGCGGCAGTGACGACGATGAGGCCGGCCGAGGCCAGCCACCAGATGACGGTGACCACCCACCGGATGCCCTCGGGCGCCGAGGCCATCGTGGTCGCCACCGTGTGCTCCGCCGAGGAGTTGGCCCGGGTGACCACCCAGCCGATCACCACGGCCAGGACGGCCAGGCCCAGGCGGACCGCATCACTGCCGCGCCGCCGGGTCTGGCCGTCGCCGACGGGGGCGAAGAGGACGGCCCTCCAGGTTCGCCCTCGGGACCGGCGCGGCGATCCCGCCGGCGCCCCGTCCGCCTCGGGCACCACGTCCGGAGTGGCACCGGCCGGGTGGACGGTGACAGCCCGGTCGACGCCCTCCGACCGGATGGCCTTCTCGCCCTGGTGCACTCCGTCCATCGCAGCCCGCACCTTACGACCTGGCCCGACGCCCTCCGGACATGCCTGCGGTAGGACCGGTCCGGCCGTCGGGACCTTGTCGATCCGCGCGCCGGGGGGGTACCATGGGCCCGGTTCCCACTCTCCCAAGGGTGGGTGACGGCAGGACCAGAGACAACGACGAACAAGGCAAACCCTCCGCGAGGAGGGGACGCAAAACCACGGAACTCAACGAGTTGGCCGGGTTGCCGATCGATTGCGCACCTGAGCAGTCCGTCATGCACGGCCCCTCTCGACGAGGAGGGGCATTGTCATACCACCGAGGCGCAGACGGGCAACGTGGCGGGGCCGGCCGACCCGCAAAGGCTCCCACCCGCTACCTCCTGGCCATGGGCCTCCCCGTGGTGTTGGCCGCCGTCATCCTCTCGATGACGGTCCAAGGTGCCACGGCCTCCCCCCGGAACGACTCGGCGAAGGCGGTCCCGACCACGACGACCCAACCCGCGTCCAACCCGGCTCCCACCACGACGACCACGACCCAGCCGGCCCCTGCCCCTGCCTCGACGCCCGGCCCGGGCACACCACCGGCGAGCACCGCCTCGCCGACCACCCTCCCCGCCGCGCCGAAGCCGCCACCGACCACCACCGGGACCGCCGGTCCTGCTCCGGAGCCGGCCCCGGCGGTGGCACCGGGCCCGGCACCGGCCACCGCCCCGCCGGTGGCCGGGTCGAACCTCGCCCCCGCCCCGGCCGTCCAGCCGGGCGTCCCCGCCCCGCCGACCCCGGCCCCCACCCTCTCCTCGATCCCTTCGGACTGCTCCGGCGACGTGTCGGCGACCCTCGGGGCCTACCTCGACTCACTGCCTCCGGGCGCCACCTTCGCATCGCCCCCGTCGGCGTGCTACCTCGTGAACGAGGGACTCAAGATCATCCAGCCGCTCACCATCATGGGCGGGACGTTCCGGAACGACTCGACGACGAGGTCGACGACCGGCTACGGCGGTCTCAAGCCGGTGATCAAGGTGTACGACACCACCCACGTCACGCTCGCTGGTCTGCTCATCGAGGGAGCCAACCTGACGGGGACCTACCATGCCCACCTCGACACCGGCGCCGGCGTGAAGATCATCTCCTCGTCAGACGTCACCCTGACCGATATCACCACCCAGAACACGTTCGGCGACGGACTGGAGCTGGTGGGTGACCTCACCAACCACATCGGGACACCGGTGTCGGGACTGGTGGTGAACGGGTTCAGCTCCACCAATGCCGGACGTCAGGGCGTGACCCTGGCCGACGTCTTCGAGGCCACCTTGACCAACGTGCACATCGTGTCGCCGGCCGACGGCGCCTTCGACTTCGAGTCGGACGAGGCAGGGATGGGCTCGGGCTATGTCGCCATCTCCGACTGCACGTACGGTCATGTGAACCTCGCCGAGTACTTCACCGGGCCGATCACGTTCACCAACTGCACGGGTGGCGGCATCTACCTCGGCAGCCCGCACAGCATGGCGCCCATCACCTTCTTCGATGACTCGCTCTCCTGCCAGGACAGGGCACCCAAGGCCTGCATCGTCCAGTACGGGGGGAGCCTCACGATCTCCCACACCACCATCCTCCGACGTCAGCCGGACAAGCGCTTCACCGAGCCGGTCTGGTCGGTCCACACCCGCGGCCGCCTCGCCTTCGTGGCCACCTCGATCGTGGGCTCGTTCGGGTGGCAGGACCTCACCTCGGCGGTGACCTTCGGCCCGTAACGGCACCCCGAGGCCGCCGGGTCAGGCCGCGGCCGAGCCGTAGAAGGCGGCGTCGCCGAAGGAGAAGATGCCCCCGTCGGAGGCGACCAGCCAGTAGCCCTGGCCCCCGGGGGTGGGGGCCATCCCCACCACCGGCTGGTTGAGGCGGAGGTTGCCCGTCGAGCCGTAGAAGGCGGCGTCGCCGAAGGAGAAGATGCCCCCGTCGGAGGCGACCAGCCAGTAGCCCCGGCCGTCGGGGGTGGGGGCCATCCCCACCACCGGGCGGGCCAGGGGCAGCCCGTCCGCCGACCCGAAGAACGGCGTCGCCCCGAACGCCTCGACCCCGCCCGTGCCGCCGGCCACCCAGTAGCCCCCGCCCGACCCGAACGGGGCCATGCCCACCGCCGGGCCGGTCAGGGCGGTCGAGGTGGCGAACCAGTCCGACTTGAGCCCGACGGTGGCGGCGAACGCGTCGCCGGTCAGGGTCACGCTCTGGTTCGAGCCCACCAGCGTCATGGTGGTGACTCTCCCGCCGAGGTCGCCATACCCGTTGCGACCGGTGATGGTGATGGACTGCAGGGTCCCGAGCTGGGGCCAGGCTCCGTCGATGGCTGCCACCGGAACCGAGGCCGTCCACGTGTGGTCGGTGTTGCATGCGCCCGCCACGCAGACCGAGTCCCCGGCGTCGGGCACGGCCGGGAAGGTGCCCGGGTTGGTGTAGCCGCCCGTCGATGCCGAGTACTGGGTGGCGGCGACCGTCCCGCCCGGGAGCTCCATGACCTGGCCCGCCGTGTCGGCGATGGCGGCGTCGGTGACGGCCGACTCGTCGAGGATGCCGCTGTAGCGCTGCAGGAGGACAGGTCGCAGATGTCGGCATAGCCGCCGTACGAGCCGAGGCCGGCCATGACGTACGAGCGGACGGCGACGGCCTGGGCCTCCAGTTCCTGGAAGCCCCATGGCTGCCCTTGCGGACCGGGGCCGCCCAGATCCCCCCAGCCGGCCGGCGACTCGTTGGGCAGCACGCCGGACACGTACTGCTCGAGGGGCACGATGTTGACGGTCCGGGGCGACGCATCGGTGTTGTAGACGGCCTGGACCGACCCCCGCACGGTGATGTTCGGGCCGATCTGGCACAGCTGGAGCGCCTCGTTCGAGGTGTTCGGATCCCCGATGGCGGGATCACTGGCCGGGGTGGCGGTGGGATCGACCACCCCGGTGGCGACGAAGGGTCCCCATGGTCCGGCGCACCCCGGCCCGACCTGGATGTTCCAGCCCCCCACCCCGTCGGGGCTGATCAGCACGGCCGGCACGCCGGTGGCCCCGCTGACCCCGGTGACCGAGAGCGGTGTGGCCGAGGTCACGATGACCGTGTTGCCGTTGTTCTCGGCCATGGCCACCCGCACCGACGTCGACTCCTGGCCGGTGGAGAGCCCGCTGAGCGAGGTCCCCCCGTAGTAGTGCCCGACGATCGTCGAGTAGCCCGTCCCGGCCAGGGCGTAGCCGAGGGCCCCCACTGTCCCATCCCATCACCGTGGCCATCGCCGTGCCCCACAAACGAGACCGAGCCGGAGGGGTAGGCCCAGGCCGGCGGGGAGGAGGCGAGCAATCCCGCCCCCCACGTCGCGGTAAGGACGGCCACGGCCAACACCCTCGTCCGGGCCCGACGCCGCCGTCCGGCCGCCGTGGCTGTCGTCGCGGTCAGGCCGACTGCCGGCAGCGTACCGGCCCCCTCCGGCCGGCACGCGGAGCGGCCGGTACCCGGAGGGTCCGGACTGTGCCGCTGCGGTCAGTCGGTGCCGGCCCCGGCGGCGGCGGCGAACACACCCGGCATCGAGCCGTAGAAGGCGGCGTTGCCGAAGCAGAACATCCCGCCGTCAGCGGCCGAGAACCAGTACCCACCGCCCGACGGGGTGGCGGCCATGCCCACCACCGGCAGGTTGAGGCGGAGGTTGCCGGTCGAGCCGTAGAAGGGCGCGTTGCCGAAGGAGAAGATGCCCCCGTCGGAGGCGACCAGCCAGTAGCCCTGCCCTCCGGGGGTGGCGGCCATGCCCACCACCGGCTGGTTGAGACGGAGGTTGCCCGTCGAGCCGTGGAAGGCGGCGTCGCCGAAGGAGAAGATGCCCCCGTCGGAGGCCACCAGCCAGTAGCCCTGCCCCCCGGGGGTGGCGGCCATGCCCACCACCGGGCGGTTGAGGCGGAGGTTGCCCGTCGAGCCGTGGAAGGCGGCGTCGCCGAAGGAGAAGATGCCCCCGTCGGAGGCCACCAGCCAGTAGCCCCTCCCGTCGGGGCTGGCGGCCATGCCCACCACCGGCTGGTTGAGACGGAGATTGCCCGTCGAGCCGTAGAACTGGGCGTCGCCGAAGGAGAAGATGCCCCCGTCGGAGGCGACCAGCCAGTAGCCCCTCCCGCTCGGGGTGGCGGCCATCCCCACCACCGGGCGGTTGAGGCGGAGGTTGCCCGTCGAGCCGTAGAACTGGGCGTCGCCGAAGGAGAAGATGCCCCCGTCGGAGGCCACGTTCCAGTACCCGCGGCCGTCGGTGGTCGAGGCCATGGCCACGATTGGCTGGTTGAGATGCCCCAGCGCGGCCTGGGCGATCCAGCCGGTCAGCTGCGGGTTCTGGTGGAACATCGGCCACGAGCGCTTGCCCAGCGAGTGACCGGCTGTTCCGGGCAGCTCGTAGTGCTGGATGAGCCCGGCGTTCCCGGCGTTGTAGCCGGCGATGGTGATGCCGATCGTGCCGTTGGGATCGATGGACACCAGTGGCGAGTTCTGGAGCCCGACGGTTCCCGCCCCCAAGGTGGCTACCACCTGGGCGCTGCGGCCGTCGTAGATGACCAGACCGGCGGTGGTCGGAACGAGGACGTCGTTGTAGCCCCCTCCGGTGAGGTCGGCGGTGACCACCCCTCCGATGATGCGTCCCGGCGTGGTCTGGGGCCATCCCGGCATGGCGGCGCCGTTGGCCCCGTTGATGGCCCACACCAGGCCGCTCGACCCGGTGTCGACCCCCTCGACCACCTGCACGTTGCCGTCTCCCTCGAGATCACCGATGGCCGGGCTGCTCATCGTGTTCCCACCCAGGTTCGTCTGCCAGACGATGTTGCAGTGCGAGTCGGAGCCGAAGAGCGTGTTGGAGTCGGACGCCCCCGGATAGAACGATCCGGTGCCGAAGGCGATGCCTGTCTGGCCGCCGGCGAGGAAATTGCCCACGGCCGGCGACGAGTCGACCGTCTGGTTGGTGTCGTGGTCGCAGATGAGGTTCCCACCCGGCCCGAGCACCCGCAGATGGCCGCCGTTGGTGTAGTTGACCCCGTTGGCCAGTCCCTGGGTCGAGTCGCCACCTTCCACCACCTCGGTCTGGCCGTTGCCGTACAGGTCGGCCAGGGCGGGCGTGGTGAAGCCACTGTCGGCCGTGAAGAACGGCCAACCCGGGAGCACGGCACCGGTGGCGGCGTCGAACGCATACTCCTCCTGGCCGAGGGAAGGTGCGACGACGGCATTGACACCGTTCAGGACCCCGACCGACATCGACGCCTGGACCCCGTAGAGCCCGTTCGGATCCTGGGCGTTGCGTCCCCACAGTTGGGCGCCGTTGTGGCTGAAGGCGTAATAGCCGCCGACCCGCGGTTGGGCGGCGTTGCCTCCGCCCACGAAGACCGACTCGGTGCCGGCACCGTCCGGAGTGGCGGACGGGGTCGAGTCGATCGGGGCCCCGGTGTGGGCCGGCCATCCGGGCGTGCCCGAGCCGTCGGCCAGGTGGAAGGCCCACAGGTTGCCGGCCCGGTCGCCGACCACCACCGAGGGGCCACCACCGTCCAGCGTGGCGATCGAAGGTGAGCTCTGTCCGATGGGCGAGCCGGCATCGGGCAGCGACTGCTGCCAGACCAGCGAGGCGGCCAGGGCGCGGGCGGAGGGTGGGGCGGCCGGAGCCGGCCGGGCCGGCGCCGCCACGGTCGCCAGGCCGGCGACTCCGAGGGTGGCCAGTGTCACGCCCAGCCACCGGGGCCGGCGCCGCGCCGGAAGGATGCCTGCCTGCCTCGATACGACCGTCTGCCATGCCATCGCTCCCATCGTCGACCTGCGCTCGGCACCGTCCCGGTGGCGTCGGCCGGGCGGGTGTCCCGGCCCTGGCGCGGGGTTGCCCGGACACGCTCTCTTATCGGCCCGGACGCCGGTCGACTGAACCGGTTCCTCGGTCCACCGTCGGGGTACCCGGACGGGTCGGGCTCGCTCGCTACCCTGAGCCATGGCCTCGGAGCCCGCCGACCTCTCCCCCGCGACAGTGTCTCCCCTGGCCACGCCCCATCCCACCCGGACGGAACGACGCCGGCGGGCGGCCGCACGACGTTGGGCGGCCGCCATGCCCTGGACGGTGGCCGCCGCCACCTTGGTCCTCCGCCTGGTGACGGCCGCCGCCGGCCCGACCGATTGGGACTCGGCCCAGTACGCCGCGGCTGTCGGGCATTTCGACGTGACCCATGGTCAGCCCCAGCCCCCCGGCTACTGGCTGTACGTGGTCGCCGGGCGGTTCCTCCACGGGGCCTTCGGGCTGGGCTCGGTCCGTTCGCTGGTGGTGGTCGCCGCCCTGGCCTCGGCGGCGGCGGCGGGGCTGACGGTGGTGGCCGGCCGGGACCTGGGCGGCTGGTGGGTGGGGGCGGCGGCCGGCGCCGTGGTGGCCGCGTCCCCGTTCGCCTGGTTCAGCGGTTCGGCGGTCGCCACCTACTCCTTCGACATGCTGGCCTGCTCCCTGCTCATCGTCCTGGCCTGGCGGGCCCGGCCGGGCAGTGGCCACGGGGTGGCGGCGGTGGTGGCGCTGGCCGTGCTGGCCGGCTTCCGCCCCTCCATCGTCCAGTCCTTCGCCGTCCTGGCCCTCATCGCCGTGATCGGGTCCACGCGGAGCTGGGGCCGCCTCGTCCTCACCGTCGTGGCCGGCGCTGCAGCCGTCGGGCTCTGGTTGGTGCCGATGGCCCTCGAGCAACCGGGAGGCCTGGCGGCCTGGGCCCGGGCCACCCGGCACGAGGCGGCGGGCGCCGCCCAGGTCACCTCGGTGCTCGACCACGCCGCCGGGGGTGCCACCAACATCGGCACCTTCGCCGGCTACACCGTGGTGGCGCTGACCCCCCTGGCCGTCCTGGCCGCCCTCGGTGCCGTCGTCCTGTTGGGCCGCCGCCTCGCCACCGGTCGGGCGGGGGCGCCGGCGGCGGTCGCCGTGCTCGCCCGGTGGCACCGCCCGTGGTACCAGGGACGGGTCGCCGTGCTCGGGGCGGCGATCGTCCCGCCGGTGCTTCTCGTGTCCCTGGTGCAGTTCGCCAAGGGCGGCTACCTCCTGGCCTACCTCCCGGCCGCCGCCGTCGCCCTCCTCCTGCCCCTCGGGGCGCTGGTCCGACGGCGGGGCGACGCCCGTCGGGCCTCCCCGGTGTGGATGGCGCTGGCCTCCCTCGGGGTGGTGGCGGTGGTCGCCCTGGAGGCCCAGCGCTTCCTGGTCGGTGGCGGTGTGCTCCCGACCCAGTGGGTCCGGAGCAGCGGGCCGGCCTGGCTCGTGCAGCCGCGCTACCAGGCCCCCTACCCGGACACCCGGGCCGCCATCCGAAGCGCCGACCAGATCGACGCCGCCCTCGGCGGTCTCGCCCCCTCCATCCAGGCCGACCGCGACGTGGTGGTGTTCGACGTCCTCGACGGCGGCCCCAACATCTATCGCAACGCCGGGTGGGCCCTCCCCGGGGCCCGGATCGCGCTCATCGGGACGGGCGCCGTCGTATACAACGAGCTGCACGGCGCGCTCTACTACGCATCGGGTCGAACCGCGGCCGTCGGGCCGGGCGGCTCGGTGCTGCTCGTCGCGTCGCCCGCCCTCCCCGGCCTGGCCTCGCTCACCGCCCGGGGCTACGCCCTCCCGGTGGCCACCCCGCGCCCCATCGGCGGCTATCGCGTCTGGCGGCTCCCACCCGGAGTGGTCATCCTCGGGGTGGCCATCGTCCAACGGGCCGGGCCGCGACCGCTGGGCCGCGGCATCTGACTACCTCGCCGCCACCGATTCGACGAAGTCGGCGTAGCGGTCGATCACCCGGGGCCATCGGAACCAGCGGTCGACGTAGTCCCGGCCGCGGGACCCGAGCCGGCGGGCTGTGTCGTCGTCCCGGGTCAACAGCTCCACGATGGCCTCGAACTCGCCGTAGCCGGCGAAGGGGAGGCCACCACCGGAGCGGCGGCAGTGCTCGACCGTGGCACCACAGGCGGCGTTGACCACCACCGGGGTCCGGGCGCTCCACGACTCGGCCACCGCCAGCGAGAAGGCCTCGAAGGGCGACGGCGACACCAGGGCGACGGCGTTCTCGAGGAGGGCCCACTTCTCGGGCTCGGGCACGGTACCGACCACGTCGATGTCGGGATGGTCCGGCGGTGGCTCGACCACCGGACCGGCCAACACCAGCCGCAGGGGCCCGGGGTGGCGCTGCTTGTAGGTGGTGAACATAGAGGCCAGCAGGGACGTTCCCTTGTGGCGGTCGACCCGCCCCAGGCAGAACAGGAAAGGGGGGGCCTCGCCGACGGTCCGGGGTGGCATCTGGTCGGGATCGTCGACGCCGAGCCCGAGCAGCAGCTGGCGGCGGGAGGCCACCGGGAAGGTGTGCTGTACCAGGTCCCGCTCGGCCGTGGTCTGGAAGACCAGTCCGTCCGCCGCCTCGAAGACCCGGGGGAACACGGGCAGGTGCAGGGCAGGCTCGTCGTGGGCGGCGGGATGCAGAACGGTCGGCGAGGGCGCCCGCCCGATGGCCCGCACGGTGGAGTAGTAGAGGTACGGGTAGAAGATCATGACGTCGGCGTCGGACCGGGCCGATGCCTCGGTCAGGGCTGGGATCACCGGGCCCTGCAGGTCGACCCACCGTTCCGCATCGGCGATCGAGGCCGTCGACGGGTCGGCCAGCAACCCGGCGGAGAACGGATGGAACGACGGGTCCCGGCCGGCCGAGGACGCGAAGCGGGTGACCCGGACCCCGTTGATCGACTCCTCACCGGGTGCGAACACATCTTCCCACGTGGTGAAATCGTCGGCACAGCCGGTCAGGACCCCGACCTCCCATCCCACCTGGGACACGAGCCCCTCGGCCAGCAGCCGGGCCGCGGTCTCGGCCCCGCCGACCACGGTTGGCCCGTAGCGGGGCACGACGAAGGCCACCTTCATCGGGGGCGACCCGTCCGCGGCGCCGCGCCCGCCGGGCCCTGCCGCGCCCGTCGGGACGAGATGGTCAGGCGGCGCAGGCGGCATCGAGGGCCGACGCGAACCCCTCCTGCACCCGAGGCAGCGAGAAGGCGGCCACCCGCTCCGACGCGGCCTGGGCCAGGGTGGCCCGCAGCCCCTCGTCCCGCACCACCCGGTCCACGGCGGCCGCCACGCGGAGCGGCTCCTTGTTCGGAAGGACCAGACCCGCGCCCCGCACGGTCTCGGGCACCGCAGTGTTGGTATAGGCGACGATGGGCAACCGGTGGTACATGGCCTCGAGGAGGGGCACACAGAAGCCCTCGTGGTTGGAGAGGCAGACGAAGGCGTCGGCCCCGCCGTAGTAGGCGATGAGCTCCTCGTGGCTCACCGACCCGGCGATCTCCACCGCCTGGCGCAGTCCGAGCTCGTCGGCGAACCGCTCGACGGCGGTCTGGTAGGCGTCGCTGATGGCCCCGCCCACCAGGCGCAGGCGGGCCTTGGGGTCGTAGAGCCGTCGGTAGGCGGCGAGGGCCTTGACCAGGTCGTGCTGGCCCTTGTGCGGGGAGACCTTGCCCACGAACAACAGGTCGGCGCCGCCACCGGCCTTCTCCTGCTCGAGGCGTGAGGCCAGCGCCCGGTCGGGTGTGCCGGCGAACCCCTCCAGGTCGATGAGCAGGGGGACGGTGGTGGTCGACCGGTAGCCGGCCGCCTGCAGCTCCCGCTCGTTGAAACCCGAGTCGGCGATGGCGAACTCGGTGACCGGCGCCAGGTCGCGCAGCTGCGCCCTCCCTCGACGAACCTCGTCACCGACCGAGGGTACCCAGGCCTCGAGAAGATCGGCCGGGGTGATGTTGTGATAATTGACGAATTTTCGCTCGCGGCGCTGGCGGAAGATGTCTGCCACCCCGCTGCCGATGGACAGCTGGTAGAGCAGCACCCGTCCGGCGGAGGACCGGTCGCCGAGGCGGCTGACGGGATGCCCGAAGTCGAGCCGGTCCACCGTGGCGTTGCCGTAGTAGATGTCCGACCGGTAGCCCCTCGACCGCAGCAGATCCCGGAGCTGCACCACGTGTCCACCGATGGCGTCGCGACTGGCCAGTGACGGGATGACCTGGTCGATCCGGGCCACGGTCACGAAGCGGTCTCCTCCCAGCCGGCCAGCGGGGTGAAGGCGGCGCTCACGGCGGGGACCTCCCCGGTGGCGCCGGGGCCGGCCGAGCGGAGGCGGAAGCTGGCGTCCACCGGCAGCCGGACGCGCCCGGTGGCCCGGCCGGGGTTGGCCACCTCGAATTGGGTGACCTGGTCCTTGAGGTCGAAGATGGCGGTCTCGGTGGCGCTGCGGACCCCGACGCTCACCGAATAGGTCCCGTCCAGCAACGGGACCTCGGGGAAGGCGAATCGGACGATCCCCCCACCGGCGGGGATCTCCATCTCGCAGGCCGGGTCGTCCGGGTCGGAGGCGAACACCAGCTCGTTGCGGTCGTCGTAGATGGCGATGGTGGCGAGCGCATTGGGCACGGGGGCGAGGCTGTCCACGTCGGCCGTCACCGTGAGGGACTCCCCCGGGTACATGTGGGTCCGTGCCCCGCTCCCCCCGTGCTCCGCCCGCACCGTGCCGATGGCGAGCACGTTGCCCTCGATGCCCCCCGATTCCGAGCCCTGGCGGGTTCCCACCCCGAGGAGGTCGGCCATGTAGACGCGGATCCCCTCACCCGGCTCGTCCACGGCGATCACCTGGCCGTGGTTCATGACCATGACCCGGCCGCAGTTCTGGCGGATGACGTCGGTCCCATGGCTCACCACCACGATGGTGCGACCCTCCCGCTGGAACTTCTTCACATGGTCGAGGCACTTGCGCTGGAAGTTGGCGTCCCCGACGGCCAGCACCTCGTCGACCAGGAGGACGTCGGGCTCCACGTTGACCGCCACGGCGAACCCGAGCCGCACGTACATACCCGACGAGTAGAACTTGACCTGGTTGTCGATGAAATCCTCGAGCTCGGCGAAGGCCACGATGTCGTCGAACCGTTTGGCGATGTCGGCCCGGGACAGCCCGAGCAGCGACCCGTTGAGGTAGATGTTGTCCCGCCCGGACAGGTCGGGCTGGAAGCCGGCACCCAGCTCCAGCATGGCGGCCAGGCTGCCCCGGACCCGGATCTCGCCCGACGTCGGCTTGAGGATGCCGGCGATGCACTTGAGCAGGGTCGACTTGCCACAGCCGTTGCGGCCGAGGATGCCGAAGGTCTCCCCCTGGTCGATCTCCACGTTCACGTCCCGTAGGGCCCAGAAGGGGGTGTAGGGCATCCTGCCCCCGTGGATCACCCGCTCCTTCAACGAGGTGTGCTTCTCGTTGTAGAGGCGGAACTGCTTGGAGATCCCCTCGACCTCGACGGCCACGGCCATGGCTCAGAGCTCCTCGGCGAAGTTGCCCTCGAGGCGGCCGAAGACGACGAGGGCGAGCAGGAACAACCCGATCGATGCCCCCAGTACGAGGCCCAGCAGCCCGGCGTAGGTGCCCACCCCCCAGTTGGGCAGGACATGGTGCACCTGGCCGCCGTAGGTGTACTGCGTCTGCCCGTAGATGGCCCGCTGGAAGGTCATGGCTATCGGGGTCACCGGGTTGCAGAGGTACGCGTACTTGATCCACATGAGGTGGGTCTTGTTCGCCACCTGGCCGGAGATCTGACCGAACGTGTACACGATGGGCGTCGCCCAGAACCAGGCCATCAGGAGCACCTCGGTGAGGTGCTGGGTGTCCCGCAGATAGACGTTGACCGCCGAGAGGAAGACCGAGACCGCCCCGGTGAGGACGACGAGGGTGACCAGGGCCAGCGGCAGCAGGGTCACATAGGTGAAGTCGGGGGTGATGCCGAAGGCCAGCAGGGCGAGGACGAGGACCACGACCTGGATGGCGAAGAGCACGATGGACACGCCGACCACCGAGAGGGCGAGCAGCTCACGGGGGAAGGCGACCTTCTTCACGATGCCTGCCTTGCCCACCACCACCGTGGTGGCGGCCATGGCGGCCGTGTTGAACAGGTTCCACACCAGCAGCCCGGCGAACAGCCAGATGGCGAAATTGGGTTGGCCGTTCTTGGCGATGATCTTGAACACCACGTAATAGATGGCCAGCACCAGCGCCGGGTTGAGCATCGACCACAGGTAGCCGAGCACCGAATTCTTGTACTTGACCTTGAGCTCGGTCCTGGTGAGGAGGAGCAGCAGGTCGCGGTTGGTCCAGATGTCCTTGAGCCGCTGGCCCAGCTGCACCTTGCCGTTGACCACGGTGACGTGCTGGTTGCTCTGCCCCGGAACGAAGCGGGTGCTCCCACCGATGGTCGAGACGCGCTCCGGCTCCGCTGACGGAGGCTCGTCGACGCTGACGCTCACTGGCTGGCGGCCCCCGCTCCGGCTGCCGGGACGTCCATGGCGTCCTTCTGGATCACCTCGTCGATGAACCCGTACTCGCGCGCCTCCTCGGCGGTGAACCACCGGTCGCGATCGGAGTCCGCTTCGATCCGCTCGACCGGCTGGCCGGTGTGGAAGGCGATCCTCTCGGCCATCATCCGCTTGAGGTAGATGATCTGCTCGGCCTGGATGGCGATGTCCGAGGCCTGCCCCTGCATCTGGCCGGACGGCTGGTGCATGAGGATCCGGCTGTGGGGCAGGGCGAAGCGCTTCCCCGGAGCCCCGGCACAGAGGAGGAACTGGCCCATCGATGCGGCAAGTCCCACGCAGATGGTGCGGACGTCACACCTGACGTACTGCATGGTGTCGTAGATGGCCAGGCCGTCGGTGACCGACCCGCCGGGCGAGTTGATGTAGACGGCGATGTCGCGCTCCTGGTTCTCGGCTTCGAGCAGGATCAGCTGGGAGCAGACCAGGTTGGCGGTGTTCTGGTCGATGGCCGATCCGATGAAGACGATCCGCTCCTTCAGCAGCCGCTGGAAGATGTCCGAACCCGGGCCCACCTCGGCACCGGTCTGCAGCTGGGCCGTCGGCCCGGCGACCGAATTCGGGGCATGGCTCATCACATGACGGGGGTCGTCCATGGCCGGAAGCCTAGTGGCTGGGGCCCCGCTGCGGACGCACGCCGATGGGTCACGGACCCCCGCTCATCCACCGGTGGCGTCGGCCGGCACCACCGAGAGGATGGCCTCCACCAGGCGGTTCGCCGCGCCGCCGAGGCCGAGATCGTCGAAACGTCGGCGGCCGGCCCGTACCAGGCCCTCCCGCTTCGCACCGTCCTGCATCAACCCCGAGACCGCCCGGGCCACCTGGCGAGGATGCTTGTCCTCCAAGAGGACGCCGCAACCGTCCAGCACCTCGCCCACCGCGCCGGCGTCGAAGGCCACGACCGGCGTCCCGTGCCCCATGGCCTCCACCAGGGGTACACCGAAGCCCTCGTGGTCCGACAGCATCACCAGCACGTCGGCAGCGCGGTAATTGGCGGCCAGCTCGATCTCGCTGATCCCCTCGAGGAACGTCACCGCGCCGGCCAGACCGAGGGCGGCGGCGTACCGGCGGAGGGCCCGGGCATAGACCGGTTCGCTCGGACTGCCCACCAGGGTGAGGCGGGCGCCGGGGTCGGTCGTGGCCCGGGCCACGAACAGCGCGGCGATCGTGTGGTGGTGGGCCTTGTTCGGCGCCCACCGACCCACCGACAGCCACCGCGTCCCGGGGCCCTCGTCGGTAGCCCGTGCCCGGGCCACGAGCTCCGGTCCGGGTTCCACCGGCGGCACCGGTATGCCGGCCACCGGGATCACCACCGTCCGCCGGCACCCGGCCCGGCGGAGCTCGGCGGCGTTGAACTCCGAGTCGGCGATGCCCAGCTCGGCCCGGGGGGCCAGTACGGCCAGCCGCTGCAACGCCCCGACCTGGAGGCGGGCAATGGCGTCGTTCCAGGGTGCGAAGTACTCCGGCGGGGTGATGCTGTGGTGGTTGATGACGAGCCGCTCCGGGCGGCGGCCCAACCACCGGGCCATCTCCGTGTCGGTGGCCAGCTGGTAGACGAGCACGTCACCCGGGGTGGACGCCGACTCGTAGTCGAGGTAGGGGCGGGTGTCGGCCACCGTCGAAGGATCCGGCAGGTCGGTGTAGATCTGGGAGGCCACCCCGGCGCCCCGCAGGGCGTCGCGCACGGCCATGGTGTGCTTCCCGACCGCGTCGTTGCGGTGGAGCATGGGGACGAACAGGTGCGCCCCCCTCACGACCGGACCCGCCCCGCCACGGCGTGCACGACACCGGAGTCCGGCCGGTGCCATGCCACGTCGACCAGGGCGGAGCGTCGGAACAGCAGCGACCAGGTCTCGGGGTGCAGGGGCCGTCCGCGAGCGAGGTCCCGGGCCGGGGGGTCGAGGGCCGCATCCCAGGCGGACTGGTCGGTGGCGAGCACGATGACCGCCCCGCCCGGGCGGGTCGCAGCGACGGCCAGGTGCACCAGCTCGACCTGGTCCGCCAGGCTCGAGCGGTCGACGCAGCCGGCCAGGACGACCCCGGCGCCGGCGCCGGCAGGGGCCATCCGCAGGTGGTCGAGGACCTCGCCCAGTACGATCCGCGCGCCACCGTGGGAGCGGTCGGGGTCGCCGTCGGCCGAGGTCTCGTGGGACAGACCGGCCCATGCCGCGGTCGCCCGAGGCTCGATGCCCTCGACCCGTCGGCCGGGCAGCCCCCTCAGGATGGCGCCGTCACCGCACTCCCCCACGATGACCGTCGAGTCGGGGTCCGGAGGTCCGAGCACCGACGCCACCGTCCCGGCCCATCCGGCGATGTCCGGCGGGTCGAGGGGCAGCTCGGCAGCTTCGAGCCCGACCGGGTCACCGGCCGCCTCGAGGGCCTCGACCCTGGCGGCCAGATAGCGGAGCGCGTCCCACGTGGCCGCGTTGGTCCCGGCGGCGGCGGCGGCCGCGGCCGCCCGGGCGTCCGCCGCCATCAGCTCGGCCAACACCCCGGCCACGTCGCCGACGAACCGCTGCCCGATGCGGGCCGATCGCCCTCGCTGCCACAGGTCGGCGGGAAGGCCGGGCCACGGCGCCACCGCGGCATCGGTCTCCGGGTGGGCGATGCGGCGCATGGCATCGTCGAACCCCCACGGCAGGCTGCCCTGGGGACTCAAGCGGTCGAAGACGGCGAGCAGCTCCTCCTCGTCGGGGCCCGGCCCGCCGTCACCGACGGCATCCTCGGCCCGCTCCTCGGCGGGCAGACCACCTTCGGGCATCAGGCGCTCACCCGCTCCGCACGTACTCGGGCCCGGTGGTCGGCAGGGGGAGGCGACGGGTCGAGATGGGCGGCCGGTGGCCACGCTCGGCCACGCCCTCGAGGAACCCGGTGTAGCGGTCGATGATCGATGGCCACCGATAGTACCGAGCGGTATAGCGGCGGCCCGCCGTCCCGAGGGCGGTCCGGAGCCCGCCGTCGGTCGTCATCCGCTCCAGGGCGACCTCGAAGGACCGGTAGGAGTCGAACCACAGGCCGCCGCCGGATCGGCGGCAGTGCTCCATGGTGGCGGCGCACGACGCATTGACCAGCACCGGCACCCCGAGCGTCCAGGCCTCCAGCAGCACGAGCGAGAACGACTCGTAGGCCGACGGGGTCACCAGGGCCTGCGCCCCGGCCAGGATGTCCCATTTGTCCGCTTCGGACACCGTGCCGGTGACCACGATGTCGGGATGCTCGGGTGCCTGGTCCGAGACGGGCCCGACGAAGGCCAGGCGCAGGTCGCTCGGGTGGCGTTCCTTGTAGCGCCGGAAGTACTCGGCCAGCATCCCGCACCCCTTGTGCTCATCGACCCTCCCGAGGTAGCAGAGGTAGGGGTGCCCGCCGATCCCGAGGACGTCCCCTCCGTCCCTTCCGGCCCCGGCGGGGTCGCCCACCCCCAGTCCGAGGACGATCTGCGGTCGCGACCCGTTGCGGTAGGCGTACTCCATCAATTGGCGCTCCGCCCGTGTGTGGTAGACGAAGCCGTCGGTGTCGCGGAAGCTCCGGCGGAAGGCGGCCAGGTACAGCGCCGGCTCGTCGTGGGCGGCGGGGTGGAGGACGGTCGGCGCCCTCGACACGGTGATGGCGTCGACAGTGGTGGCGAACAGATAGGGATAGCAGGCGAGCACATCGCCTCGAACGACCGCCGCCGCGTCCACCAGCTCCGGGCACATCGGGCCGTTGAGGGCCACCCAGCGCCGCGACTCGGCCAGCGAGGCGGTGGTCGGCGACAGGCGGAGCTTGGCGTCCAGCTCGAAGTAGTCGAGCGACCGGCGGCTGGCTGTCGGGAAGCGGTGGACGGTGACGCCGTTGAGTGCCGACGTGCCCGGGGGCTCGCTGTTCTCCCAGGTCAAGTGATCGAGCGCGCAGCTGGTGAGCACCTCCACCTCCCAACCGGGGCGCCGGCACAGGCGCTCGGCCAGCATGCGGGCGCCCGTCTCCGCCCCTCCGATCACCTCGGTGCCGTACCGCGGGGTGACGAAGGTCAGCTTCACGCCCCCACCCTCCGGTCGGCGGCCTCGACCCACGGTCGCAGGACCTCGACGAACCGGGCGCGCGTGGCCGACGGCTCGAAGTGTTGGAGCCGCCGGTGGCCGGCCGCCGCCAGCCGGTCGGACAGGGCGCCGTCCCGGCGGACCCGGTCGACGGTGGCCGCCACCACGCTCGGCCGTTTGGTCTCGATGACGATCCCGGCATCCCCGAGGGTCTCGGGCACGGCCCCGGCGGAGAACGCCACGATCGGGAGACCGGCGCGCATGGCCTCCAGCAGCGGGATGCAGAAGCCCTCGTGCTCCGAGAGGCACACGAAGACGTCGGCGTCGGCGTACCAGGCGGCCAGCTCGGCGTCGGAGAGGTCCTCGCCGTGGCGCACCGCTCCGGCTAGGCCGAGCTCGTCGGCCAGGGCGAACACGGCATCGGCATAGGTCCCGGTCATCGCCGGTCCGACCAGGTGCAGGCGGGCGTCGGGGTCATACCAACGGCGGTACATCCAGAGGGCTTCGACCAGGGCGTGCTGGGCCTTGTTGGGTGACAGCCGGCCGACGAACAGCAGCACCGTGGCCCCTCCGTGGGCGTCCCGCAGCCGGGCGAGCTCGGGCCCGTCGGTGACCGGAGGCCGGTCGTCCAGGTCGACCAGGATCGGGACGACGGCAGTGGCCGGGCAGCCCAGGCGCCGGAGGTCGGCGGCGTTGAAGGCCGAGTCGGCGATGCCCAGCACGGCCCTCGGGGCCAGGGCGGCCGTCTGGACGAGGGCCAGGGCCACCTTCTCGCGGGTGTGGTCCTCCCATCCTTCGTAGAAGGAGGGCGGCGTCACGTTGTGGTAGTCGAGGACCAGGGGCTCCTGCCTCGCCATGAGGAACTCCGCCACCGGCGACGCCGTGCTGAGCTGGTACAGCAGCACGTCGCCGGGCCGGGCCCGTTCGGGATACCGTTCGAAGTAGGTGGCCTCGGGCCAGAGGTCGTCGTGGGCGGCCTCGACATAGATGTCCGACGCCCAGCCCGCCGCCCGCAAGGCGTCCCGCAGAGCCAGCGTGTGGTCCCCCGTCGCGTCCCGCGGCAGCAGCGCCGGGACGAACTGGTGGACGGCCGTCACCGCTCCCGGACGGCGACCAGCAGGTACTCCCCCGGGCCGAGCAGCGCCGAGTTGAGCGTGTCGATGGCGGCGTTGATGGTCGGCGCGTCCGGATTGGTCGGGGACACGTGGTCGAGCCGACGATCCGGTCCACCGTGGGCGAGGCTCGTGAGCCGGAAGCCGCGCTGGGCCAGCAGGTGGCCCCAGGTCTCGGCATGCAACGGGCGGCCCGGAGCCAGGTCGCTGAGCAGGTGGGCCGTTCCCGCCAACCAGGACTCGGGAGTCGCCGAATGCACGACCAGCACGCCGTCGAGGGCCAGCCGCGAGCTCGCCAGCCTCACCAGCCGGTCGCGTTCGTTGGGATGGAGCCACTGGACCGATCCGGTGAGGCCCAGGCCGGAGAGGGCCTCGTCCGCAACCACCTCGAGATGGTCGAGGACGGGCTCGGCCCGGACGTCGAGACCCCGTTCGAGGGCGGATTCGATGGCCGCCTCGTCGCCGTCGACCCCGTAGGCGTCGATGCCGGCGGCCAGCATCGCCTCGACCAGCGAGCCGTTGCCGCAGTCGGCCTGGAGCACCCGGCCCTTCACCCCGGAGAACGCCGCCACCGCTGCGGCCGACCACCAGCTCGCGCCGGGGTCGGTCGCCGGCACGGCGCTGGCCGGCAACTCGGGGGTCCGTTGGGTCTCGACCGCGGCTTCGAGGTCCTCCACGTGGTCGACCAGGACGTGGAACATCCGGGACACCGACCAGGCGAACTTCACGATCTGATGGACGATGAAGCCCATGTACCAGGTGATGGACTGGCGGATGAGCCGCTTCACATAGCTGCCCACCGCCTTCTGGGACTCCACCGGGACGGCCATGTCCACGTAGGCGGACCCGTCGACCAGGGCCAGCGTCTCGCGGAGCCGGGCCTTGCCGTGCAACCCGACCGGGGAGAACTCCAGGAAGAGCTCGTCGAGCTCCTGCTCGAGGCCGGCGGGCAGGTCGCCCGAGGAGCGCCGCCGCCTCACCTCGGCGTCGATCTCGGCCATCACCTCGTCGAGGTAGCCGGCCCGCGCTCCTGTCGGCGGCCCCTCCGGGATCACCGGCGCCCCGTGGACGGGTGCCTCCGGGGGCGTGGAGGACGACGGGGGCGGCACAGCGTGACTATAGCCAGCACCCCCGACGGCCCCTGGGACGGCGGGCCGGTCTCGGTAGGCTGGCCGGGCCGCGGGCGTGGCGGAACTGGCAGACGCGCCGGGTTTAGGTCCCGGTCCCCTCACGGGGATGGAGGTTCGAGTCCTCTCGCCCGCACCCGGGCCCCGGCCGCGCCCCGCAGTCCGGCGGGGCCCGCCTGGCCGCACTCCCGGCCGCACCCGTTCACCGGCTCTTCGGAGATGAGCGGGGTGCGTCGGCTCGGCCCCGCGAGCGCCCGCGACAGTTGACGTCGCCGTAGCGGCACGTCGGGGATACCGTGCTCAAGTGACCGAGGTGTCGATGTACAGCTCGATCTCGCTCCCGTCCGGATCCAGCACGTGCACGCTCTTGGCGAAGCCCCGGTCCGCCTCGTAGAGGACCGGGGTCCGTGAGTCATGGAGCATGTTCCGCACGAGAGCGGGCTCCTCGCCTGGGCTGCCGACCCTGAACGCCACGTGAGCGAGCCCGGTGGCGGCGTCCTCTGGCGATGGGGCACGGAAACCGAGTTCCATGAGGGCGAAGTCGTGGTGGTTGCCTTGGGTCCCACAAGCGAAGAAAGTCATCGGCGGCTCGCCGATCCGCGAGACGACCTGCAGGCCCAACACTCCCGCGTAGAAGTTCTCTGAGCGTTCAGGTCACGGACCTTGAGCACGACATGACCAAGGGCTTGCACGTGCACGGGGGCGTGCTCTTGGGTCGACGGCGCCTGGTCAGCCGGCAGCCAGGATGCTGTCGCCATCTTCGATGCTCATCGGAGGCCCGATCGTCCTGAGGTCGTGTGAGGCGGCGGTACGCGCCAGCTCGTCCATCGGCGGGAATGCCGGTTGGCTCGGAACCGTACTCGCCGTGGCCGGAGTGCCAAGATCGCGGACGAGGTCGCGAAAGCTGGCGTTGTCGTGCACCAGCAGGATCCGCGCCTGGTGCTCACCGACCACTCGGAACGTGTGCGGCACACCGCGGGGCATGGAGACCCAGTGCCCGGCTCCGACGACCAGCTCGTCGTCGCCGCAGCGTACGACCATCTGGCCCTGGAGGATGTACCAGGTGTCGTCGAGGTGGTCGTGGACGTGCAGAGGGGGCGCCGAGCCGACCGGCAAGGTCATCTCGAGCACGACGGTACCCATTTCGGGTGCGCGGCGGTGCTCGACAACCAAGGTGTCGAGGAACCACCACGCCTGCGCTTGTTCGTTCTCGGGGGAGTCAACAACCGCTGTCGTCACGTCGGCCCACCTCCTAGCAGGAACCTGTCCCGATAGATAGTCAGGAGTCCTTACGATTGAGAATCGTATGGTAACCTTATGACTATGTCAAGCGGATCCCTCGAGCGCCCCAACGAACGAAGCCCGTACGTCGGTGCCATGCTGCGTGTCGTTTGGCAGTGGGTCCGTGATCGGCTGTATGAGGGCGTCGCGGCCGCGGGATTCGACGATCTGAACGCCGCGCACGTCGGGCTCTGGCGCTATCCGGGCCTCGACGGACTACGTCCTAGCCAGCTTGCGGACCGGGTGGGGATCACGAAACAGTCAGTCAACGACCTGCTCGGGCACCTCGAACAACACGGGTACCTGTTGCGCGTGCCCGATTCGGCCGACGGAAGGGCTCGCGTGATCCGACTCACTGCCAAGGGACGGCGGCTCGAGCAGACAATCTACGCCGAAGCGGGGGCGGCCCAGCTGCGGATCGCAGAGATCCTGGGGCCGCAGCGCTTCGCCCACCTGCGCAGTTCCCTCGAGCTGCTGACCGAGCAGCTGGCGGCTTCACTGGCCGTCCCCTGAGCGCCGGATGGGCGGTACACCCTTCGGGCCCGCTCGAGCCAGTGCTTGCACCCGCGAACACCGGACCCCGCTCATTTCACCCCAGCCCGTTAACCTGTGGCCCATGCCCGTAGACGGCGAGTACCAGCCGAGCCCCGCCGATTGGGTACGCGACCAGGTGGAGACCTACGAGCGCTCCGGTGGCGCCGAGGGGGCGACCCTTCGGGGGATGCCGGTGGTCATCGTGACCAGCCGCGGGGCCCGCTCCGGCAAGGTCCGCAAGACCCCGCTTATGCGCGTCGAGCACGACGGGCGCTACGCCCTGGTCGCGTCGCAGGGCGGGGCGCCGACCCATCCCCTCTGGTACCACAACCTGGTGGCCGATCCCCGGGTCGAGCTACAGGACGGTCCGGTGAAGTCCGACATGGTGGCCCGGGAGGTCACCGGCGAGGAGAAGGCCGAGTGGTGGGCCCGGGCCATCGAGGCCTACCCCGACTACGCCGAGTACCAGCAGCGCACCGACCGGTCGATCCCGCTGTTCGTCCTCGAACCGGCCACCGGCTGAGCAGCGACGACGCCCGAGGTGGGCCGTGTCAACCGGGTTTCTGGAGGAGCACCGCCAGCAGGTAGCACGACTCGGCGTCGTGGTACACGCCGTAGTTCCCAGCCAGTGCCACCGGGTCGAACCGGCCCTCGGCCACCGCCGGCCCACCCCAGTTGAGCCCTCGCTCCGTGAGCACGTCGAACCCGGCGCGGCGCACCTTGGCCCGTAATTGCCCGAGGGTGTACTCGACCTCGTGGTCGGGATCGATGAACGACGGTTGCTGGAGGCGGCACACCCGGCCGTTCGGGGTGTCGATGGCCAGGTACCCACCGGGCTCGAGGATGCGCAGGCACTCCTTCAACACGATGTCGCCGTCGGCTTCGGAGACGTGCTCGATCGACTGGCCGCTGTAGACGAGGCCCACCGAGGCATCGTCGGCGAACGAAAGGTCGGCCATCGAACGGTACTCGTAGCGCACCTTCCCCTGGTCGGTGTGGCCGGGACCGAACCGCTCCGATCGGTAAAGGGGATGCCGGTCGTCGGGGGGCAGGTCGACCACGACGATCTCGTCGAAGTCGTAGGGGTAGCCGAGCACCACCAACGCGCCTCGGGGGTCGATGGTGTGGCCTCCACCGAGGTCGACGATGTGGCGGGCCGGCGGCAGGCCGGCGATGAACTCGCACCGGCTGGCGTGCAGCGAGCTGTGCAGGCCGGCCGGACCCACCGGGACCTGGGTCCGGTACTCACTCGAGCAACGGATCCGGTCGATCACGTCGCCCCGGGTCAGCGCGCCCGATGCGATGGCACCGGCCTGCTCGCTCCACGCCGGCTCGTCGGGGTCGCGCCGGAGGAGCACGTTGTAGGCCAGCCGCACCGCCTGGCGCGGCGCCAGCTGCTCGAAGGGCACGTCGAGCAGCCGGGCGACCTCCCGCCGGGCTCGGCGGCTCACCCGCTTCACCTGCGGCCACGCCTGGCCGGCGACCGCGCCCGATGACGAGCTGGTCGGATCCGCTCGACCCGCCCTCCCGTCGCTGCCGCTCACGTTCCTCCGTTCACCGTCGTCCGGCGCCGCGAAGCTACCATCGGCCCTGGCCGGCCCGACGCTGACCAGCCTGTCCCAAGGCGGCCCCCGGCGCCCGAGGACCCGGGGGGAGGCCCCGAGCCCTGCGGTACGCTGACCGCCGTGTCAGGCAGTGGCAGACGGTCGCCGGTGGTGAACCCCGGGGGTGGGCCGCGGTGACGGTCACCGGGTTGGGCAACCTGGCCGTCAAGGTCTCCGACCTCGACGCCGCCGTCTCCTTCTATCAACAGGCCGGCGCCACCATTTCGGACCGTGGGCCCTGGCACGGGGGCGAGCGGGCCGACGCCCGGCTGGGCCCGGTGCTCATCACCCTGTTCACCCGGGCCATCTACGAGGACACGGTGCCCCTTCCCGCCGAGGGCTTCCTGCACGTCGCCCTCTTCACCGACGATCTCGACGGCGAGCTGGCCGGCCGGCCGGTGCTGTGGGGACCGGCCGAGGTCGAGGGCGCCTTCGGGCGGCGGCGGATCGCCTTCGTCGAGGCTCCGGGCGGCACCCGGCTCGAGTTCATGGAGCAGTTGGCTCCCCCGCCGGAGGAGACACCCGGGTGCGGGTGACCCGCATCCTCCACCACAGCGTCAACGTGGAGGGACAGCTGGCCGAATGCTCCCGGTTCTACGAGCGGTTGAGCCTCCCCGGGCTGCCCCGTCCGGAGATCCCCGGGGTGGCCGGTCGCTGGTTGGGTGCCGGCGAGGCCCAGGTGCACCTGGTCGACGCCCCCGCCGGCGAAGCAGGGATCCGACCGACCGGCCCGCACGTCTGCTTCGGGGTCGAGGACCTCGACGCCGCCATCGACGAGCTCGAGCGGGACGCCGTCCCCTACCGGCGGGGCGCGCAGGGGGAGGTGGTGCAGATCTGGGTGGCCGATCCCGCCGGCAACACCATCGAGCTGCAACAGGACCCCGACTGGGCCGGGCCGGGCACGGCCGCTCGCCCCGCGCCGGCCGGCTAGCCCGTCGGGCGCACCGGTACCCGGGAATACCCGGCCACGTTGGACATGTGGACCCGCCGGCACCCCGGCTCGTCGACCTGGTAGCGCGGCCACCGGCGGGCCAGCTCCTCGATGGCGATGCGGCTCTCCATGCGGGCCAGCGCGGCCCCGAGGCAGCTGTGGATGCCGTAGCCGAACCCCAGGGCCAGGCTGGGCGGGCGGCCGATGTCGAAGGCGTCGGGCCGGTCGTAGAACCGCTCGTCGCGGCTGGCCGACCCGGTGACCAGGATGGTCGGGTGGCCGGCGGGGATCGTGACCCCGCGGTAGGTCGCCTCCTGGACGGAGAACCGGCCCTGGTACTGGGACGGGGGCCAGAAGCGGAGGATCTCCTCGACGGCGCCGGGGATGGTCCCGGGGTCGTCCAGCACCTTCTGCCACTCGCCCGGGTTGCGGGCGAACAGCACCACGGCGTTGCCCACCAGCTTGGTCACCGTCTCGGCGCCGGCCCCGCCGAGCAGTGAGGCGAACCCGGCGATCTCGTCGTCACTCAACCGGGCGGGGCTGCCGTCGCCCCGGTCCATCTCGGCGGCGATGAGCCGGCTGATCATGTCGTCGGCCGGGTGCCGGCGCTTGTCGGCCACCAGTTCGAGGAAGTAGGCGACGGTCTCGAGGGCGGCGGTGGTGCCCCCCTCGGTCGGGTCCATCTGACCCGGCTCGCGGTGCAGCATGGCGTCCAGCCAGTGGCGGATCTGCTGCCGGTCGGGTGCCGGCACACCGAGCATCCTCGAGATGATCTCGACCGGGAACGGTCCGGAGAAGTCGGCCACCGCGTCGAAGCCGTCCGGATCGCAGGCCTCGAGCAGGCCGACGATGACCTGGCGGATCACGGGCTCGAGGGAGGCCACGGCCCGGGGGGTGAAGGCCCGGCTGACCAGGGCCCGCAGCCGGTCGTGCTCGGGCGGGTCCAGCATGATCATGCTCTGCAGCTGCCGGATCAACTCGGGTGGCTTGCTCAACGTGGAGAGGTCGACCCCGTGGCTGGACGAGAAGGTCTGCCACTCCTTGTGGGCCTCGCACACGTCCCCGTAGCGGAAGAGGGCCCAAAATCCGTACTTCTCGCTGTAGAACACGGGCGCCTCGTCCCGCATCGTCCGGTAGAGGTCGTAGGGCTCGTCGAAGTACTCGGCGGAGAAGGGGTCGAACTCGGCGGTGCGGGTGGTCACGGGGTGTGGGCTCCTGACGGAATGCCTCGGTCGGCCGCCGGCCGGTCGCCGATGGCGGCGTCCCGTTTCCGGCCTGTGGGCCGGGGCCCAGGGGTCACGGCGCCAACGCGGGGCGATGACCGGCCGGGCGCCAGTCGTCCTCCTCGGGCAACGGATGGCGGAAGAGGGCGGCGGCGTTGCCGGCGGCCATGCGGCGCAGCTCGTCGGAGGGGAGGTGGCCCATGCTGGCCTTCAGCACCGCCTGGGTGTCGGGCCAGGTCGAGTCGGCGTGGGGATAGTCGCTCTCGACCATGATGTGGTCCACCCCGATCCGGTGACGCAGGTCGACGACCGACGGATCGTCGATGGTGCAGAACCAGAAGTTGCGCTTGAGCACCTCGCTCGGCAGGAGGTCCGAGGGCCAGTGGTCCTGATCGGCCCCGGAGCCCGAATGGTGCAGCACGAAGTCGAGCCGGTCGAGGAGCATCGGCACCCAACCCATACCGCCCTCGGAGAAGGCCACCGCCAGGTTCGGGAAGCGGAGCGGGACCCCGGACCAGATCCACTCGGCCGCCGCCACCAGGGCGTTGACGGTGAACAGGGTGGGCAGGAGCTCGAAGGGGGGATCGGGGGACGGCAGGGGTGCCCAGGCCGAGGCCCCGGTGTGCAAGCACACCACCGTCCCGGTCTCCTCACAGGCGGCGAAGAAGGGGTCCCAGGCCCGGGTGAAGATGGACGGGTAGCCCAGCTGGGCGGGGAACTCGGGGAAGCTGACCGCCTTGAACCCACGGGTTGCATTGTCCCGGATCTCGGCGGCGGCCACCGAGGCGTCCGGCAACCACGGGAGCTGCAGCGGGATGATCCGCTCGGGGTGGGTGCCGGACCAGACCTCGGCGTGCCAGTCGTTCCACGCCCGCACACAGGCCAGTCCCAGATCGGGATCGCGGGAGCCGGAGAAGACGGCGCCGCAGAACCCGGCGACGAGTGACGGGAAGCAGAGCGACGCCCATACCCCGTTGAGATCCATGTCGGCCACCCGGGCGTCGATGTCGTAGCAGCCCGGCCGCATCTCGTCGAAACGGGCCGGTTCCATGCTCCACGACTCCCGCGGCCGACCGACCACGGCGTTGAGGCCGACGTTGGGGTAGGTCCGCTCCTCGAACACCCAGACCTGGGGCCCGCCAGCCGTCTCCACCACCCGCGGGGCCCGCTCGGCCAGGGCCGCCGGCATGCGGCCGTCGAACAGGTCGGGCGGCTCGATGAGGTGGTCGTCAACCGAGATCACCGGGACGAGGATCGGCCGCGGCGCGGGATCGGGCAGCAGCGCCGGTCCGCCCACTCCCCCCCCGGCGTGTGTGTCCCTGCCGTCGGCTGTCTCGGTCGCCATCGCGGTAACGAAGCTATCATGTGGTCCGAAAATGACGTTCTCATCGCCGAGGCCCTCCGCGCCTCGGGCGGCGAGCCACAGGCGCGTCGGCCCAGGGGGTCGACGCGGTGCCAGACAGGGGGAGGTGAGGCCGTGCTGGATCTGGTTATCAGGTCGGGAACGGTCGTGGACGGTACCGGAGGCCCTCGGCGCCGGGCCGACGTCGGCGTCCACGCCGGGAGGATCACGGCGGTGGGGCATGTCACCGAGGACGGCGCTCGCGAGATCGACGCCGACGGGCTGATGGTGGCACCGGGCTTCGTCGACCTGCACACCCACTACGACGCCCAGCTCTTCTGGGACCCGACGGCGAGCCCCTCACCGCTGCACGGGGTGACGACGGTGATCGGTGGGAACTGCGGCTTCTCGCTGGCGCCGGCCGGTCCCGATCACGCCGGCTACCTGGCACGCATGATGGCCAGGGTCGAGGGCATGCCCCTGGCCGCCCTCGAGCAGGGCCTCGACTGGTCCTGGACCAGCTTCGGGGACTGGGTGGGCCGGCTCGAGGGCCGGCTCGGGGTCAACGCCGGCTTCCTGGTGGGGCACTCCACCCTCCGTCGGGCCGCCATGGGCGACGACGCCGTCAGCCGGCGGGCCGGCCCCGAGGACATCGAGGCGATGCTGGCGCTCGCCCACCGGTCCATGGAAGAGGGGGCCCTCGGCCTGTCGACGTCTAAGGCCCACACCCACCACGACGGTGAGGGGCATCCGGTGCCGTCGCGCGCCGCCGGCCGCGACGAGCTGGAGGCCCTGGCCGGAGCAGTCCGGGACCACGACGGCACGACGCTCGAGCTCATCGTGCCGGGATGCCTCAACGGCTTCAGTGAGGACGAGGTCGAGCTGATGGCCACCCTCTCCCTGCTGGCCAACCGGCCGGTCAACTGGAACGTGCTCGGGGTCTCCTCGCTCAACCCGGGTGCCATGGACCACCAGCTGGCCGCCTCCACCGCCGCCGCCGAGCGGGGGGCGACGGTGGTCGCCCTGACCATGCCCCACACCCTTCAGATCCGGCTGTCGTTCCTCACCGGGGCCATCCTCGACGGCCTTCCCGGGTGGCGCGAGCCCCTCGCCCTCCCGCTCCCCGAGCGCATCGAGGCCCTGGCCGATCCGGAGGTCCGGCGTCGGCTCGACGAGGGAGCGCACTCGAAGGAGGCCGGCATCCTCGGCGCCCTGGCCAACTGGCCCACCCTGCGGTTCGACGAGGTGTTCGCCCCGGCCAACGCGTCGTGCGAGGGCCGCACGGTGGGTGAGGTGGCCGCCGAGCGAGGCCAGGCCCCCTTCGACGCCATGCTCGACGTGGTGGTGGCCGACGAGCTCCGGACGGGCCTCCGGCCCCCCATTCCCGAGAACGAGGCCGACTGGGCGCTCCGGGCCCGGGCCTGGCTCGATCCGCGCACCGTGGTGGGGGGCTCGGATGCCGGTGCGCACCTCGACGTCATGTGCGGCGCCATCTACTCGACGGCCTTGCTCGGCGAGGGGGTACGCAAGCGCGGGCTCCTCGACTGGGAGTCGGCCGTCCACCAGCTCACCGAGGTGCCGGCCCGACTCTATGGCCTCCGGCACCGGGGGCGGGTGGCCACCGGATGCTGCGCCGACCTCGTGCTCTTCGACCCCGAGACGGTGGGCCATGGACCCGAGCGCACGCGGGCCGACCTGCCCGGTGCCGCCAACCGGCTGTACGCCGAGGCCGTCGGGATCGAGCATGTCCTCGTCAACGGCGTCGAGATCTCCACCCGGGGATCGTTCACCGGTAACCTGCCCGGGACACTGCTGCGCTCCGGCACCGACACCGACACGGTGACGGTGCCGGGGGGATCGCGGTGAGGGACGCCGTCCGGTCCGGCCGGGGAGGGCGCACCGGAGCACGACCGAGGAGGCCGTCGCCGTGAGCACGGGCGGGACGCAGCTGGGACCGGGGTCGGTGGCCATGGTCACCGGTGCGTCGTCGGGCATCGGGGCCGCCACCGCCCGCCGGCTGGCGGCCGGTGGGACGACGGTGGTGCTGGTGGCCCGCCGGGCCGAGCGGCTGGCGGAGGTGCTGGCCGACTGCGTGACCGGCGCTCCGGAGTCACGGTCGTGGCCGGCCGACCTCGGCGACCCGGAGCACGCGGCCGAGGTGGCCCGGTCCATCGAGGCCGAGCTCGGCCCGGTCGACGTCGTGGTCAACAATGCCGGTGCACCGATGCGCCGTGCGGTCCATCGGCTGACCATGGACGAGGTTCGCCGGACCATGTCGGTCAATTACCTCTCCCCCGTGGCCATCTCCCTCGCCCTCCTCCCCGGCATGCTCGACCGGCGCGCCGGGACCATCGTGAACGTGTCGAGCCTGGGCGGACGGCTCGGGATCGCCAGCGAGGCCGCCTATTGCGGGTCGAAGTTCGCCTTGGCCGGCTGGAGTGAGGCGATGGCCGCCGACCTGCACGGTACCGGGGTGTCAGTGCGATTGGTGCTGCCCGGTGCCATCGACACCGAGATCTGGGACCAGCCGGACAACGATCCCCCGCTGTACGTCGGCCCGCTGGTCCCTGCCGACGAGGTGGCCGCCGGCATCGTCGACTGCATCACCAGCCCGTCGTTCGAGCACTACCTGCCGGACATGAAGGCCGTCGTCGAGATGAAGACCTCCGACTTCGACAGCTTCGTCGCCGGCATGATCGCCATGGCCGAGGGCCGGGTGGACGAGGAGGCGGTGGCCCGGACCACCGACCCGACCTCGAGCAGCCGGCACTGAGCACCCCGACGGGCCCGCCCGACGGCCCACCCGACGGCATACCCACGAGCCCACCCGACGAGAAGACGAGAAGGAGCGCTGACCCCATGCCGAAGGCCCGACCCAAGGCCCTGGTGACCGCCGCCGTACGCGGTCCGGGGCTGGAGCTCCTCTCGGAGCTGGCCGAACTCACGATCGACTCGTGGCTCGACCAGCCGAGCCTACGCATCTTCAACGCCGAGCAGCTGGCCGAGCGGGTGTCGGACGAGGGTGCCTCCATCGTCGTGGTGGAGAGTGACCGGTGCGCCGGGCCCCTCTTCGAGCTCCCCCTGCAGGCCGTGTGCAGCTGCCGCGGCGACCCCACCAACGTCGACGTGGCCGCCGCCACCGCAGCCGGCATCCCGGTGCTGCGGGCCCCGGGGCGCAACGCCGACGGCGTGGCCGAGCTGGCCGTGGCCCTCCTGTTCTCCTGCACGCGCCAGGTGGTGGCCGCCGACGCCGACGTGCGCGCCGGCCAGATCTACAAGGACGGGACCATCCCCTACCAGCGGTTCCGCGCCTTCGAGCTGGCGGGCCGGACGGCGGGACTGGTCGGACTGGGCGCCGTCGGGCGGGCCTTGCGATGGCGACTGCGCGGCCTCGGCCTGGAGGTGCTGGCCTATGACCCCTACGCCGACGAGGCCACCGTGTCTCTGGAGGAGCTGCTGGAGCGGTCCGATGTGATCTCGATGCATGCGCCGGTCACGCCCGAGACCGCCGGAATGATCGGAGCCGACCAATTCGCGGCCATGCGTGACGGCGTGGTGTTCCTCAACACGGCGAGGGCGGCGTTGCACGATACCGACGCCTTGGTGGAGGCCCTCCGGTCGGGCAAGGTCGGGGCGGCCGGGCTCGACCACTTCGAAGGGGAGTCACTCCCCCCGGACCATCCGCTCACCGGATTCGCGTCGGTGGTCCTCGCTCCTCACATCGGGGGGGCCACCTACGACACCGAGTCCAACCACACCCGGATCATCGCCGAGGACCTCTGCCGGCTGCTGGCCGGGGCTCGCCCGCTCCACGTCGTGAACCCCGAGGTGCTGGCCGCGCCCTGAGCCGGTGCGGTGCCCCCGACGCCGGTCAGGCCGGGGTGAAGGCCACCGGGAGGGCGATGGGCGACCGGAAGGCCATGCCCTTGATGTGCAGGTCCTGGTCGGGCGCAGGGTCGAGGCGTAGGTCCGGGAGGCGGTCGAACAGGGTGTTCATGGCCACCCGGGTCTCCATCCGGGCCAGGTGCATGCCGAGGCAGACATGGATGCCGAACCCGAACCCCACATGCTGGCGGGACTCCCGGAACAGGTTGAACCGGTCGGGGTCCTCGTACTTGCGCTCGTCCCGGTTGGCGGCCCCGAGGAGGAGGGCCACATCGGCTCCCTCCTCGACCGGCACCCCGGCCAGTTCGGTGGCTTTGGTGGCGCGGCGCAGGATGACCGTGACCGGGGGCTCCCAGCGGATGGTCTCCTCGAAGGCCTGGCCGATGAGGTCCCGGTCGTCGACGACCGCGGCCAATTGGTCCGGGTTGGTCAGGAGGCCGTAGAGCATGCTGCCCGAGGCGCGGTAGGTCGTCTCCACCCCGGCCGGCAGGAGCAGCCGCAGGAAGGAGTAGATCTCCTCGTCGGTGAGCCTCCGCCCTTCGACCTCGGCCACCACGAGCTCGCTGATCAGGTCGTCGGCCGGACGGCGCCGCCGCTCCTCCAACACATCGGCGAAGTAGGCACGCAGGGCCTCGGAGGCGGCCAGGCCCCGCTCCCAGTTGGCCGTCACGCTGGTGATCTCGATGGCCCAGCGCTGGAACACCGGGAAGTCGGCGCGCGGCAGCCCGAGGATGCGGGCGATGACCTGGACCGGGAAGTTGAAGGTCACCTCCTGCACCAGGTCGGCATGGCCCCGATCGATGAAGCCGTCGATCAGCTCGTCCACCACGCAGCGCACCAGACCCTCCTCCCACCGTTGGAGGATCTTCGACCGGAACGTGGGCGAGACCAGGGCGCGGTGCAGCCGGTGGTCGGGCTCGTCCATCTGCAGGATGGTGCGCCCCATGACCAGGCCCATCACCCCCTCGTACACCGTCGATGAGTAGGTCTCGCTGTCGCGCAGGACCTGGACCACCTCGTCGTACCCGAAGACCGTGACGGGCAGCGGATGCCCGACCTCGGGCAGGTCCTCCCCGTCACCGAGGTCGACCGCTCCCACGTGGACGGGGCTCTGCCGGCACAGCTCGTGCATCCGGGGATACGGGTCGCGGATGTTCCCCGAGACGGTGTCCTGCAGTTCGAAGGGGTCGAACCGGGCGACCTGCTGGTCGGGTTCGGAGCGTCCCGTCATCGTCGACATGGGTTCAGCCTCCTCGGCGTCGGTCGGGCCCGGCGGGACCGGTGGCCGATGCCCACCATAATCGAACGTTCGTTAGGTTAGCCACCACCCCCCTTTCCCCCCGGCCCGGGCCGCTCCCCGTCCGGTCCCGGGGCGGGCGTTCGACGGGGGCGGCAAATGGCCCGACAATGGTGCGGTGCCCCCACCGCCCCCCCTCGCCAGACCGACCCCTCGGCCCGAGGGCTCGAACCAGCGCCAGCACATCCTGGCCGTCGCCCTGGCGCTCATGGCCCAGCACGGGGTGGACGGCACGAGCATGCGGGACCTGGCCGGGGCCACCGGGCTCAACGTGGCGTCCCTGTACCACTACTTCCCGTCCAAGCGCGACCTGCTGGTCGCCGTCCTCGAGGAGCACGGCTTCGTGGACAGCCTGGTCGCCGCCTCGCCCCCGTCCCTGGCCCGGGACCGGGCCACCGGGCTCGACGACCTGCTGGCCGACATCCTGGACTCGATGCTGGAGGTCGAGGACTTCGTCCGGCTGATGCTCGGCGAGGTCCTCCGGGGGGACGAGACGGCCCATGCCGTGGGCGTCGACCTCTTCCGCGCCACCCAGGTCTCGCTGGAGGGGTGGTTGGAGGAGAACCGGCCCGACCTGTGCGGGCCCGGGGAGCGGGTGGCCATGGCCCGGATGCTGCGGGCCATGTTGGTCGGCATGTTCATGGAACACGTCGCCGGGGTGCTCGTCGACGACGGTGCCGACCCGGCCGAGGTCTTCCGCCAACGCGCCCGCGAGTCGGCCGAGCTCTTCGAGCGGAGCCGACCCGCCGCCGAGTAGCGAGCATCGGCCCGCCGCCGCGCAGCGAATGTCGGTCCGGCGACGGCCCCGCTCGGCCGTCCGGTGGGTGGTCAGCCCACCCGCTCGATGACCATGGCGTTGGCCTGGCCCCCGCCCTCGCAGATGGTCTGGAAGCCGTAGCGGCCGCCGATGGCCTCGAGGCGGGTGAGCAACGAGCCGGTCAGGCGCACGCCCGACGCGCCCAGTGGGTGGCCGATGGCGATGGCGCCACCCAGCGGATTGAGCACCTCCGGCTCGGGGTCGAAGGCCCGGGCCCACATGAGGGCGATGGCGGCGAAGGCCTCGTTGCACTCCACGGCATCGAAGTCGCCGATCTTCATCCCCGACCGTTCCAGCAGGCGGTGGGTGGCGGGCACCGGAGCGGACAGCACGATGGCGGCATCCTCCGCCGCCACCGCGAAGTGGGCGAAGCGGGCCCGGATGGGCAGCCCGAGGCGCTCGGCCACCGACCGTTCGGCGACGAGCATGGCCGCCGCCCCGTCGTTCATCTGCGAGGAGTTCCCGGCGGTGATGTCCGGCGCCGTCTCGGGCTCCCAGGACTGGGCGGGCTGGAGGGCGGCCAGCGACTCGAGCGAGCCGCCCCGGCGGATGCCCTCGTCGACGGCCAGCTCCGCCCCGGTCATCGACCCGTCCTCCGCCCGGATCGGCACCGGGATGACCTCGTCCTTGCGGATGCCCTCGTCCCAGGCGGCGGCGGCGCGGCGGTGGCTCTCGAGGGCGAATGCGTCCATCTCCTGGCGGGTGATGTCGTAGCGGTCGGCCAGGACCTGGGCCACGCGGAACTGCGTCCACAGCCGTCCGTCCACCTCGGCCAGGAACGAGGGCGGGAACGGACCGGTGCCACCCCTTGCGTTCTTCGCCATCGGGACCCGGCTCATCGACTCGACGCCGCAGGCCACGGCCAGGTCGTAGTGACCGGCCATCACCCCGGCGGCAGCGAAGTGCACGGCCTGCTGGGAGGATCCACACTGGCGGTCGACCGTGGTGGCCGGGACGTGTTGGGGCAGCCCGGCCGCCACCCAAGCATTGCGTGTGACGTTGGTGCTCTGCTCCCCCACCTGCCCGACACAGCCACCGATCACATCGTCGATTCGCCCGGGGTCCACCCCGGTGCGCTCGACCAGGGAGGAGAGGGCGTACCCGAGAAGGTCTGCGGGATGCCAGTGAGCGAGCGCCCCCCCACGCTTCCCGAACGTCGTGCGGAGCACGTCGACGATGACTGCGTCGCGACCAGCTGTTGCCATCTCGTCTCTCCTTGGTCAGTGGGCTCCGCCGGGGCCCGGCCGGGTCGGTCCCGGATGCGAACCTAGCGCGCCGGTGGCCGGCTACGGCACGTCGGCCAACGGTTCCCACCCGGTCGGGGGAGGAGCGAGGCGCCAGTACTGCTCACCCGTGTTGGCCGCCAGCCGGCGGGACAGTGCGTGCTCGGCCTCGAGGGGTGGGATCTGGCTGGCGTAGCACCAGATGGCACGCCGCTTGCGCGTCGCGTCGGGCAACTGGGGCACCAGAGCGGGCGTCGGCCACAGCCCGCTCTTGAACAGCTTGGCCACCCGCCAGGCCAGCAGGCCCGGGATCTGTGAGTAGCCGGCGTCCTCGTAGCAGAACCAGGCCAGGTCGGGCAGTTGCCGGCGGGCCAGCAGCCCGGCTTCGTGCGCGGTGCCGTGGTCGGGATTGGCCAGTCCCATGGGCAGGAACACGGCCGAGGCACCGGCCTCGGTGATGGCCGAGCCCAGCGTCGGCGCGATCCGGTCGGCCGTGGGCCGGTCGGCCGGCTCGAGGTACTGGTGCTCGACGAAGTCCAACCAGACGGGCCGGGCATCCAACACCTCCATGGCACGGCGGTCCTCCTGCCGGCGGGTGGCGACCACATCGTCCCCGCGGCGGAACCCGCCCGCCGCGTCCCAGGGGCCGGGCGGTTCAGGGTAGCGGGACGGCCGGCCGGCGAACACCGTGACCACCGTCGAGCCGGGATGTCGGGCAAGCACATGGCTGGCTCCGAGGGCGGCGTCGTCGAAGTGCGGTGAGACCACCACCAGTGACGTGAGCGCCTCGGGCTCCACCTCTCCCCAGGTGGGCTCCTCGATCATCTCCGGCCCCCGGCACGATCGACGGCCCCGGGCCGGAGGGCGCCGCGCCGGTAGCATCTCGCCCATGTCAGAACTGCAGACGCTCCACTACGAGGAGTCAGAGGGCGTGGCATGGATCACGCTCGATCGGCCCGAGGCGTACAACGCGTTCGACGCGGTGATGCAAGCGGAGCTCCGCGACCTCTGGTCCATGCTCCGGACCAACGACGACGTCCGGTGCGTCGTCCTCACCGGGCGCGGGGACAAGGCCTTCTGCACCGGGCTGGATCGTGGAGAGATCGAATCCATCGACGACCTCCCCCCCGGCAAGCTGCCCGGGTACAACACTCCCTGGGACTTCGACGACCCGGGCAAGTCCGTCTGCCCCAAGTCCAACGACCTCTGGAAGCCGGTCATCGCCGCCGTCAACGGCATGGCCTGCGGCGGTGCCTTCTACATCCTCGGCGAGGTCGACTTCATCATCGCCGCCGATCACGCCACCTTCTTCGACCCCCATGTGACCTACGGCATGCCCGCCGCCTTCGAGCCGATCAACCTGCTGCACAAGATGCCCTTCCAGGAGGTCGTGAGGCTCTCTCTGCTGGGGGCGCACGAGCGCATGTCCGCCCAGCGAGCCCACCAGGTCGGCCTGGTCTCCGAAGTCGTCCCGCTCGGGGAGCTGGGCGACCGGGCCGCCTGGGCGGCACGGGCCATCGCCGAACAGCCCGCGTTGGCCGTCGGTGGCACGGTCCGGGCGCTGTGGACGGGGCTCGAGCTCTCCCGCCGTCAGGCGCTCGACCATGCCTTCCTCTTCACCAACATCGGAACCGACGCCGCATCCCTGGCCGAGGGCCAGGAGCGGTTCGCCTCCGGGAAGCGGATCGAGTGGCGGCTCCGGTGAGCTGATCAGAGGACCGCTCCCTTGATCTTCAGGTCGAGGATGGCCTCGGTGTCCAGCCCCAGCTCCTCGAGGACCTGGTCGGTGTGCTCACCGTGGTCGGGCGCCCGGGTGAGGTCGGGCGGCTCCTCGTCGAACTGGAGGGGCGAGGGCACCATGTGGAACGTCGTCCCCGACGAGGACACCACCTCGCGGAGGTAGCCGTTGGCCACCACCTGCGGATCGGTCAGCAGCTCGTCGGCGGTCTGCACCGGGGCCCACACCCCCTTGACCTCGTTGAGGACGGGCTTCCACTCCTCCAGGGTCCGGCTGGCGAAGATGTCGTCGAGGATGCGGCAGCATTCTTGGCAGTGCTCGGCCCGCGCCGCCGAGTCCACGAAGCGCGGGTCGTCGGCCAGCTCGGGGCGACCCAGCTTGGTCACCAGGTCGGCCCAGTAGCGGTCGGACTCGAGCATGATGAGGGACAAGAAGCGGTCGTCTCGGGTCTTGAAGTTGTTGACCAGCGGGTTGGGCATTCTGGTGCGGTCCCCGCGGGGCATGCGGCTGAACCCGAAGAGGTCGGCGGCCAGCACCGTGGCCCCGATGGACCAGATCCCGTTGGCCAGGAGCGAGTTGTCGACGATCACCGCCTCCCCGGTGCGCTGTCGGTGGAAGAGGGCGGCGGCGATGCCGCCGGCGATGATCTGCCCGCCGATGACGTCCCCGAACCCCGGGCCCGGCTGGCTGGAGGGATACTCCCCCGGTGGCGTGATGATGTCTGCCGGCCCACCGCGACCCCAGAACGTCGAGTTGTCGTACCCGCCCCGTTCCGCCTCCGGTCCCCGCTGGCCGAGGCCGGAGCCGCGCACGTAGATGATGTCGGGGTTCGCCGCCCGGATGTCGGCGACGTCGATGTTGAGCTTCTGGCGGGCCTGGGGCCGGAAATTGGTCAGGAAGACGTCGGCGCTGGCTGCCAGCCGAAGCAGGATGTCGTGGCCCTCCTCGGACTTGAGGTCGAGGCCGACGCTCCGCTTGCCGCGGTTGGGGAGCTCGATCATGTGGTTCACGCCGCCGGGACCGCTCGGGACCAGACCCGAGGTGACCAGGCCCCGCTGGGGGTCCCCGACCTCCGGGTGCTCGACCTTGATCACGTCGGCACCCCATTCCGCCATCACCGTGCCGGCAATCGGCACGTAGGTCCAGGCCGCCACCTCGACCACGCGTATCCCGTTCATGATGCCCTTCACTGCACTCTCCTTCTGCTCCTGGTGGACGTGGTCGTTCTGCTCCCGGTGGACGTGGTCGCGGCCGGATCCCGCACCGCACGGGCCCCCCGCCTCATTCGGGGAACGAGAAGGCCGAGATGTCAAGGGTGCCGACCGCCATCGCCCCCATGGTGCCGCCGTCGGTCAGGATGTTCTCGCCGGTGATGGCGGCGGCGGCACCGGAGTTGAGGAAGATGAGCGGGAAGGCCTGTTCGTCCGGGGTGGAGCGCCGACCGAGTGGGATCGGGTAGTTGTCCATGAACGCCTTGCCCACCTGCTCCTCGAAGTCCGGCATCATCGGCGTGTCGGTCGGTCCGGGGCTGGTGCAGTTGATCCGGATGCCCAACTTGCCGAGCTCGAACGAGCGCCAGATCGTCCATATGATGATGGCCTCCTTGGACGGGGCGTACCCGCTGGCGATCTCCTCGGGGTGGCCCTCCAGCCACCGCACCGTCTCCTCGAAGCCGTCGCAGGTGACCAGGGGCATCCATTTGGCCACGCTCCCCATCCAGCCGGCCCCGGCCCCCGAGGAGATGCTGGCGATGGCGGCACCGGCCTCCATACGCCCGACCACGCGGTCGGTGAGGTGCCGCATGGAGGCGAAGTTGACCACCATGGTGTCGAGGTCCGAGAAACGGCCGCCGGGCAGGCCGGCACAATTGAACAGTGCGTCGATCCGGCCTCCGATGGCATCGACGGCGGTGTCGATGGCGGCCGGGTCCCGGAGGTCGACGGAGTGGTAGCCGGCCACCCCGATGGGCGGCTCCTTGAGGTCGAGGACGTGGATCTCGGCGCCCAGCCGGTCCAGTTCCTTCACCGTGGCGGCGCCCATCCCGGCGCCCCCGCCACCGCTCACGACGACCCGCTTGCCTTCGTAGCTCCAGACGGAGGTCATAGTCGCCCCACTTTCGCGCTCGAATCGGCCGACCGGGGCCAGGCCGTCATCGCGGCAGGCCGAGGCCCTGTTCGGCCACGATGTTCCGGTTGATGTCGCCCGTTCCCCCGGCGATCGACACCGATGGCGCCGCCACCAGGTTGGTCGTCCAGTGCCCGGCCAGGCCACCCGTGCCGAGCAGGTCCACGGCCACATCGGCCAGCTCCTGGGTGGCGCCGGCCCACATGAGCTTGGCCAGGCTCCCCATGGCGGGCGAGGGCTGGCCGCCACGCCCCACCGCCTCGAGCTCCCGCGAGGTCGTCCACCGCATGCACGAGATGGTGGCGAAGAGGCGGGCCAGGCGGTCCCGGGTGGTCGGTGTGGCCCTCACCCCGGCCTGCCTGGCCTCCTCGAGCAGGTCGTTGAAGCGGGCGGTCAGACTGAGGTGGAGTCGCGCCACGCCGGCCCGCTCGTGGCTCAGGGTGGTCATCGCCACCCGCCAACCGTCGTCCAACGGGCCGAGCAGGGCCGCCCTCGGAACCCGGACGTCGGTGAAGAACAATTCCGAGAACGAGGACTCACCGGTCATGGTCCGGAGCGGACGCGCCTCCACCCCTTCCGACCGCATGTCCACCAGCAGGCAGCTGATACCCCGGTGCTTGGGGACGGTGGGGTCGGTCCGCACGTACAGCTGGCACCAGTCGGCGTACTGCCCCAGGCTGTTCCAGGTCTTCTGGCCGTTGACCACGTACACGTCGCCGTCGGGCACGGCACTGGCCCGGAGGGATGCGAGGTCGGACCCGGCATCGGGCTCGGACATCCCCTGGCACCAGATCTCGTCCCCCCGGAGCATCGGGGCGAGGAAGCGTCGCTTCTGCTCCGGGGTCCCGAACGCCATGATGGCCGGGGCGATGTTGGCCACCCCGATGACGTTCACCGGGCCGGGGGCCCGGTGCTCGGCCATCACCTCGTGGAAGGCCAGCTGCTCGGCGACCGAGGCGTCACGCCCGCCGTGCTCGGCCGGCCAGGAGATGGCCGCCCAGCCGGCATCGGCCAGCCTGCGGTTCCATGCCCGGAGGACCTCGAACGACTCGCGGTCGAGGGCACCGACCTGCCCAGCGGCCACCACGGCCGGAGTCAGGTTGGCCCGGAGCCAGCCGGCCAGCCGGCGGCGCAGCTCGGAGGCGGCTGAAGGTCCCGGATCGGCCGCCAACCGTGGCGCACCGGGGGCCAGCGCTACCGATCCCTCGGCGCCCATGACCCCCCTCGACCGCCCCTGGTCCGGCCGGCGCTGCCAATTCGCACGATCGGCGAGGCTAGCCCAGGCCCCCGGCGGGCGACAATCCCGTTTTCACCGGCGCCGACCACTCACTCCCCGAGCGTGATGGCCCGCTCCGGGCAGTTGGCCACCGCCGCCCGGGCCTGCTCCTCGAGCCCGCCCGGGACCTCGGGGTGGAGCACGGTCCCATAGCCGCGCTCGTCGCAGTCGAACAGGTCCGGGGCCAACGAGTAGCACCGTCCGTGGCCGGTGCAGCGATCGTCGTCGATTTCGATCCTCACGCCACCATCCTAAGGAAGGGGCCCGTCAGCCGTCTTGCTCCACGCCGAGGGCGGGGAGGCAGAATCGCAGGATGTGGGAGCGGGCCCGGTCGCGGTCCATCGGGCGACGTCCCCGGGCGTGCGGGCCGGCCACGCTCCAGACCAGGTCGAAGATGGAGTAGGCGTCGGGGAAAGGGTCGGTGTCCGGGAACGAGCCGTCGGCTGAGCCTCGGCGCACCGCCTGGAGCAACGGCGACACCAGTCGGTCCTGGAGGGAGGCCTCCTCGGCGTCGTAGCCGACCGCCTGGCGCGCCACCGCGTTGAACATCACCAGGCGTTGGATGCGACGCCGGTCGTAAGCGATGGCCAGCATCTCGTCGATCCACACCCGCACCGCCTCGACCTCGGTCGGGGCGGCGTCGACCCGCCGGGCCACCAGCTCGACATCGGGGTCCGATGCGGTGCGGAACATGGCCAACAGGAGATCGTCCTTGGATTGGAACTGGCGGTAGAAGGCCCGGGTCGACAGCCCGGCATGGTCCAGGATGTCCTGCACGCTGGCCCCTTGGAAGCCGTTGCGCCGCATGACCTTCAAGGCGGCATCCATGAGCTGGCCCCGCTCCGCCTTCGACTCCGGGCTCAACCGGGCCACGGAGACGGAGTCGTCGGCGACGGCGGGCACCCGTGCAGGATACCGGGGCCCCCCGGACCGCCGCAGTGCGGACGCCCCGCAACTCGGACGAAGAGGCGGCCACTCAGCCGAAGAGATAGTCGTCCATGGCCCGGTGGTAGTTCCAGATGGTCATCTCCTGCGCGGTGTTGAGCCGGTGGCCGTCGTAGGCCAGCGAATGGAGGCCAGAGGTCACCTCCGACATGTTGGAGAAGTCCTGGCTCAGGATCTCCCCCATGTCCCCGTGGCGCCAGTCGTCGAACCGCCGGGGGGCGGCGGTGGCCAGCCCCCCGCTCGGCGGCAGCTCGAGCCCCTGGATGTCGAAGATGCAGCTGTCGGGATCCGATCCGTTCGGCCGGGCCCGGTACGTCAGGCAGCAGCCCATGTCGATGAGGAACACTGTGTTCGGGAAGACGTGCCAGTCGTACATCGCCCCCTTCAGCTGCTCGTCGCTGACCCCCGGGTAGTCGATGCCCGCCCCCCGGGCATGGTCCCGGCGGAGCCGCTGGTAGATGGCGTTACCCATGGGCCCGTCGGCGCCCTCGGTGACCTCCAGCTCGGCCGCGGCGGCCAGGTCGGACCGGAGATAGAGGGCCCGGAGCTCGCGCAGCGAGTACTCGACGTTCCGCCGGATGGCCGCCGGATCGGAGCGGTAGCTGCCCCTGAGCTTGGTGGCGTCACCCTCTGGGCCGTAGCGGAAGGTGTCGGCATGGCGGGAATGCAACCGGAACAGCTCGTTGAAGGTGGCCCCGTACTGCTCGCACTCGGCGATGGTCGGAGGCGTCGATCGCTTGTCGGGCCGCAGCAACTGGGGGTGGGTGCCCGGCACGTGCCAGCTCTCGATGAACGCGTCGAGCGCCGTCTTCCAGTTGGCCGGGAGGACGACCGACTTGTACCAGGCGATCCGCATGTCCTCGAGTTTGAACCCGTCCAACCGCGACGGGATCGGGTCGAGGAACTCCTCGAGCGGCCCGGCGTCGCCGCTCATGTTGACGAACACCCATCCGCCCCAGGTCGCCACCGGACACCCGGACAGGCAGAGGTCGCCGGCTGGACGGGGGTCGAAATTGCCCGCATCGGTCTGGAACTTGAGCCTGCCGTCCAGATGCCAACGCCAGGCGTGGAACGGGCAGCGGAACTCCCCGATCCGTCCTTGCCCGTGGACCAGCCGTGTGCCGCGGTGACGGCAGGAATTGAAGTAGGCCCTGAGCCCGGCGTCGGTGCGCACCACCACGATCGACTGGCCGCCGATCTCGAAGTCGACGTACTGGCCCACCTGCTCGACCTCGTCGAACCGGCAGGCGTTCAACCAGGTGCGCGGGAAGAGCCGCTCGAGCTCGAGGGCGAGGAACGCCGGGTCGATGTAGCGGCCCTTGGGCACGAAGGCGGGACCGAGGCGCCACCGGGTCGGCACCTCCGGCCCCGGAGGCCGGTCCGGCAGGCGCGCCGCCCGCGTCCCCGCCTCCGGCGTGGTGTCACCCATCCTCCAGCCACCTCCCGATCCGTTCGGCCGCCGCCTTGTCTCGGTCCTCGTCCTCAGGCCGGTCCTCGTCGCCACCCCCACCCGGCTCCGGCCACCGGGAGGTGGCGACGCCCCGACCGGCCAGGCGGTCCCCCACCGGGTCGAGGTCGGCGTCCTCGGCCACGTCGCTGCTCATCAGCAGGACAGGCGGCGCTCCCCGACCCGGGGAACGTAGAGCGGCCGGGAGTGCCTCCACGTGACTCGGCGGGGTGTCGACACAGACCACCGAGACGACCCGGTCGGGCCGGAGGAGCGCGGCGCCGAGGGCCACCACCGCCCCCTCGCCCCGTCCCAGGATGGCCGGGCCGTCGAGGTCCAGCTCGTCGAGGAGGTCGGCCACCTGCACGACCGCCTTGGCCAGTGTCAGGGGGTCGGCGGGGCCATATCCGGGGACGGTCCGGTACCAGCAGATGCCGGCGAGCTCCATGCCGCTGGCCGTGAAGCCGTAGTCGCCGAAGGGCGCCACCACCCGGCCCACCGCCCCACCGGCCTGGGCCAGGGCCACGACGTCGTCCACCGAGGAGGCCCCCCGGTGGTGGAGCGCCACCGCCGGCCGGCCGGCCGCGCCGGCCGCCACGTCCCGGTAGGCCAGCCTCATCGGCCGCCGCCCGTCCGGGCCGACCGGTTCCCGGCGTGCGTCCCGGCCAGGAAGCCGAAGACCATGCCCGGGCCGATGGTGGCGCCGCCGCCGGGGTAGCCCTCCCCGAACACACTGTTCACGCAGTTGCCCGCTCCGTAGAGGCCGTCGATGGGCCCGGTGCGGCCGAGGACCCGTCCCTCTCCGTCGGTGCGCGGACCGCTGTTGGTGTCGAAGGTGGTCCCGACCACGGCGATGGCGTGCAACTGCCCGGCCAGGTCGACGGGGTGCATCAGCGGATTGGGCAGCCGGTTGTCGCGGGCGGCCGGACCGTGGAAGGCGAACTCGACCGCCTTGGAGCCGCGGCCGAACTCATCGTCGCATCCGGCTTCGGCCATGGCGTTGAACCTGGCCAGCGTGGCCACCAGGCTGTCCTCGAACCCGGGGGCCAGGGACACCGGAGCGATACCGGCCGGCATGGCCGCCCGGGTCCGGTGCTCCAACCGGTCGCTCAGGGCGCGGGCCAGGCCGGGTACCCCGGTGCCGCTCACCACGTGGTCGGCCACCGCCCCCGGCGGCGGGATCGGGTAGCGCCCGCCGAAGCGGTCGGCCGTCCGCTCGTCGTACACGATGAACATGACCCGGTTCACGTACTCGTCACCCTCGTAGGCGTGGTGCACCAGTCCGCGCGACTCGTACTCGCGCTTCTCGTCGACGGCCCGCACCCCGAACCGGTTGACCAGCACCATGCCGTCACCGGGGATGGCCCAGATGTCGAGCACGGTGGTGGCGTAGTCGTCGACGGCCTCGATCACCTGCTGGTTCCACCATCCGCTGTGCATCCGGCCGAATTGTGCGCCGGCACGGGTGGCCATCCCGACCAGGTCGCCGGTGTTGGCCGGCGTCCCCGAGCCGCCGGCGATCGGTCCGCGCAGGAACCGGGCCCGCAGCTCGGGGTCGTGGGCGAAGCCCCCGGAGCCGAAGACCACCCCGCCCCGGGCCAGGATGGTCCGCGAGGCGGTGCCGTCGTCGACGACGACTCCGGTGACCTCGGGCCCGTCGGTGACCAGGTCGACGACCCGATGGCCGAGGCGGATCTCCACCCCTCGGAGGGCGGCGTAGGCGCTGAGCTGGCGGACGAGCTCGCCACCGTTGCCGGCACCGCCTTCCGGGGCCACGGGTTGGATCCCCCGACCCCGCACGGCCCGGTTCTCGGGGAACTCGTAGTAGTCGGGGAACATCTGCCCGTCCCACGCCATCCAGGGCGCCTCCATCCGGACCGCACCCAGCCCGGCCAGCCGGGCCATCACCTCGGCGCCCCGGTCGTAGTAGGTCTCGAGGAGGGCGAAGTCGGCCGCTGGCACCCCCAGGCAGGGCGCCTCCGGGTCGTAGGCACCCGGATAGCCGACCCGGGCCATGTAGGCGAGGGCCTCGGCCCGGGGGTCGTCGATGCCGGCCGCCCGCAGGACCGCATTGCCGTAGATGTGGGCCACACCCCCCGAGGAGGCGGTGGTGCCGCCGGGCACGGGACCCTTCTCGCAGATGACCACCGAGGCCCCGGTGGCGAGGGCGCCCGCCGCGGCCGACATCGCCGCCGCCCCGCTCCCCACCACCACCACCCCACAGTTCTCGGGGGGCGTGCGGCGGGGCACCGGCGGCGACGGCGCCACCCCGGGTCGGTGCGGCAGCTGGGCCAGCTCGGCCACGCGTTCGCCGAGGGACGCCCGGTCCCCACCATCGCTCATCGCCGACGCCCTCCCCGCATGCAACCCACCTGCTCCCCGGTCGCCGGACGTTACGCTAGCAGCGCCAAACCGACGGACGGAGGGGGCACGGTGCTGACCGCAGAGGACCAACTGGCCATCCAGAACCTGGCGGCGCGCTACAACCACGCCATCGACAGCGGGGACGGCGCGGCCTACGCCGACACCTTCGTCGACGACGGTGTCCTCGACGCCGGCGAGCTGGTCGTCGAAGGGCGGGACGCCCTCGAGGAGTTCGCCCGGACCTTCGCCGGATCGGTGCGGGCCCCCCGGCACATCGCCACCAGCCTGGTCATCGACGGGGACGGCGACCACGCCGAGCTGCGGGCCTACGTCCAGATGTACGTCATGACCGGTGAGCCGCCCCGCCACGAGATCGGTGCGTCGGGCACCTATGCCGACACCCTGGTCCGGGAGGGTGGGGCGTGGCTCTTCGTCCGTCGCACCTTCACCCGCGACGGGTGACCGGCCGGGGCCCGGTCACCCCGGCGGGCCGCCCCCATCCCTGGCCACCTGGCGGGGGAGGCGCCCACCCCGCTTGGCCATGAACTCCCGGACGTCGGTGGCCGCGCTGGCGATGGAGGTGAAGTCGGCCGTGCTCTGCAGGTGGACCCGCATGCCCATGGTCTCCCACGCCCGCTTCACCCCCGCCTTGATGGTGAGGATGGTGGTGAGCGGCATCCGTGCGATCGTGGCTGCCGCCTCTTCGACGCTGGCCTCGAGATCCGCCCGCGGCACCACCCGGTTGACCAGTCCCCATTCCATCGCCTCCTCGGCCGACAGGGTGGGCGACAGGTACAGGTACTCGTAGGCCCGCTTCCAGTTCATGAGGGCCCAGGGCTCGACCAGGGTCTGCGCTCCCGGGAGTCCGAACCCCTGGGGCAACGGCATCTGGAAGTAGGCGTCATCCGAGGCGATGGTCAGATCGGTGAGGTAGCCGTAGATGGTCCCGCCACCCAGGCAGTAGCCGTGGACCTGGGCGATGGTCGCCTTCGAGAACTCCCACAGGTTGAGCGGGGGCCACACGAACAGGTCGTAGTTGTGCTTCTTCCAGGTTCGCTCGGGCGTCGGCCCGGTGGTCGGGTAGACCTCGGCCATCTCACCCGGGTCGACGATGGCGTGGCCGGCGCAGAACCCCCTGCCGTTGGCCTTCAGGACGAGCACCTTCACCTCCTCGTCGCGGTCGGCCCACTTGAGGGCGTCCTCGAAGTCCCACACCTGCTGGGCCGTCTGGATGTTGGCCTTCTCCGGCGTGTTGAGGACGATGCGGGCGATGGGTCCGTCCTTCTCGTAGATGATCGTCTCCAGATCGGTCGTTTCCACGCGTCCTCCTCGTCGTCGGGCCAACAGGGTACTGTGCGCCTGGTTCTGCCCTCAGGTGGCCTCGATGTGCCCGATGTCCTCGCCCACGGGGTAGACGTGGCCGACGCGGCCGGTGAGACGGGCCACGCCCGAGGCCGGGCACTCCACGTCGAGCTCCACCTTCTCGGTCTCGAGCCGATAGAGCACCTGGCCCTCGGTCACCCGTTCACCATCGGCCACCAGCCATTCGACGATGGTGCCCTCGGTCATCGCCACTCCGGCCTGGGGGATCCTGATCGGGGTCCGGCCTCGGTCGCCCATGACGGCCTCAGACGTCGCGGACCAGGGCCCGCACCCGCTCGGCGATGCGGACACGGTCGGGGAAGTGCGCCTTCTCCAGGCCGGCGGCGTAGGGGACGGGCGAGTACACCCCCCCGAGCCGCTCGACCGGGGCGGCGAGCCGGCCGAACAGCTCGTGCCCGACCATCGAGGCGATCTCCGCCCCGGGCCCGGCGAACTGGGTGGCGGCATGGACCACCACCAACCGGGTGGTCCGGGCCACGCTGTCGAGCACGGTGTCGCGGTCCAACGGCACGAGGGTCCGGAGGTCGATCACCTCGGTGCCGATGCCCTCCTCGGCGAGCTGCTCGGCGGCGGCGAGTGCCTCGGGCACCTGCCATCCCCAGGTCACCACGGTCACGTCGTCACCCGCCCGGCGGATGTCGGCCAGGCCGAGCGGGGTCTCGAAGCGGCCGACGGGGACCGGTCCGCGTGTGAACAGCAACGACATCGTCTCCATGAAGATGCAGGGGTCGTCGTCGAAGATGCAGGCGGTCAGCAACCCCTTGGCGTCGCGGGGCGTACTGGGTACCGCCACCTTCAGCCCGGGGATGTGCATCATCCACGCCTCGAGGGACTGGGAGTGCTGGGCACCGAACTGGCGTCCCCCGCCGACCGAGGTGCGGATGGTGATGGGGACGTTGGTGCGCCCGCCCGACATGTAGCGGAGCTTGGCCGCATGGTTGGCCACCTGGTCCATGGCCACGGCGAAGAAGTCCATGAGCATCACCTCGGCGACAGGGCGCATGCCCACCAGGGAGGCGCCGATGGCGGCGCCCACGATGGCCTGCTCGGAGATCGGCGTGTTGCGGACGCGGTCCCGCCCGTACGTGGTCGACAGGCCCTTGGTCCCCTTCATCACCCCACCGATCGGGTCCTCGATGTCCTCGCCGAGCAGGAACACCTCGGGGTCGGTGGACATGGCCAGGTCGAGGGCCTGGTTGATCGCTTCGGACATGGTGTGGACCGGGCCGACCGCCGGCTCCTCGGGCCCACTGTCCGCGCTCATCGCGGGAGGCCGCCGGGGTCGGCGAACACGTCGGTCAACAGGTCGCCGGCCGGGGGCGGGCCGGCCGCCTCGGCGGCGGCGAAGGCGGCCTCCACGGCGTGGCGGGCCTCGCCGTCGATCTCCGCCAGCACGCCCCCGGCCACCTGGCGCTCCTCGACCAGCCACCGGCGGTAGCGGGCCACCGGCTCGTCCGCTTCGGCCTGCTCCATCTCGGCCGGGTCCATGTACACGGTGGTGGCGCCGAACGTGTGGCCGCCCAGCCGGTAGGTCATGCACTCGAGGAAGGTCGGCCCTCCCCCGGCCCGGGCCCGTCCGACGGCCTCCTCGGCCGCCGCAGCCATCGCCGGGACGCTGTTCCCGTCCACCGTCTCGGCCACCATCCCGTAGCCGCGGAACCGGTCCGCCAGACTGCCGGTGCGGGTGAAGTCGGCGAACCTGGTGTGCTCGCCGTACTGGTTGTGCTGGCACACCAGCACCAGCGGCACCTCCCACAGGGCGGCCAGGTTGCAGGCCTCGTGCGTGGCTCCGATGCTGGTGGCCCCGTCGCCGAAGTTGGCCACCGCCACCTGGTCGGTGGACCGGAGCCGGCAGGCCAGGGCGAGACCGACGGCGATGGGCAGACCGCCCCCGACCACACCGGTCGTCACCATGAGGCCCGATTTCGGATCGGACACGTGCATCGGGCCGCCCTTCCCCTTTGATGTGCCGGTGGCCTTGCCGCACATCTCCGCCACCAGCTCGTCGAGGGGTACCCCCTTGGCGATGCAGTCGTGCATCCCCCGGTAGGTGGTCACCATGTAGTCGTCCCGTCGCAGGTACTCGCAGACGGCGGCCGGGATGGCCTCCTGGCCCCTCACGCCGTAGTAGGTCATACGGAACTCCCCGGCGTTGAGGCCCTGCACGATCCGGTCCTCGGTGGCGCGGATGGTGGCCATGGTCCGGTAGATGCGGAGCGCCGCCGCCTCGGGGAGCCCGTCGCTCCCCTTCGGGCCCTGCCCCCGGCTCCCCTCCGGCGGGTTCACGCCGGCGACGCCGCTTCGAATCGGGCGCGCAGCCGCTTGCGGTCCACCTTGCCGAAGTCGTTGTAGGGGATCTCGTCCACGACGACCAGGCGCTCGGGGAGCTTGAAGGCGGCGAGCTGCTCGGCACAGTGCGCCCGGAGCTCGTCGACGGTCAGGGGCTCGCGCACCACCGTGGCCACGCCCACCCGATTGCCCATCTCCGGATCGGGCACCCCGACCACCGCCACGTCGCGGACCAGTGGATGGGTCCTCACCACCTCTTCCACCTCGCTCGGCGAGAACTTCTCGCCCGCCCGGTTGATCGTGTCGACCAGCCGCCCCGAGGGGTAGAGATAGCCGTCCTCGTCGGCGGACACCATGTCCCCGGTGCGGAACCACCCGGCGGGCACCGAGCCGTCGGTGGACAGGGAGGCGGGGACCACGCTGGACTCGCTCTTCACCCACAACTCGCCGACGGTGCCGGTGGGCAGGGTCTCCAGCGTGGCCGGGTCGACGATGCGCACCTCGACGCCGGGGAGGGGCCGGCCCACCGAGGACAGGCGTTCGGCCGGGTGGTCGCCGGGTCCGAGAGAGGTGATCGAGCCCATGGTCTCGGTCTGACCGAACGTGTTGGTCAGGGCGACGCCGGGCAGTCCCCCGATGGCCGCCCGGATCAGCTGGGGCGAGGCGGGCGCCGCGCCGTAGGTCAGGCTGACCAGGGAACCCAGGTCGGTGGTGGCGAAGTCGGGATGCTCGAGGATGCGGTGGAGCATGGTCGGCACCACGAACGAGGTGTTCACCCCGTGCCGCTCGACCAGCGTCAGCCACTCCCCGGCGTCGAACCTGGTCTGCACGACCGTGGTCGAGCCCCGGGCCAGCGCCACCATCAGCCCCAGCATCCCGCCGATGTGCACGAAGGGCACGCACATCAGCGAGACGGCCGGCACCGGGTCCACCTTCGGCGCATAGGCGTCGATCCTCGAGAGCACCAGGGTGTGGGGGAGGGGAACGGCCTTCGGGGTCCCGGTCGTGCCGCTGGTGAACAGCACGACGGCCTCGTCGTCCGGGCCGGGCGACCGCACCGGCTCGTGGTCCCCGGCCCGGTGCGCGACCAATTGGCGCGGTCCGAGCACGCTGGTCTGACCGGTGCCTCGGAGGAGGGCGGCGTAGGGATCACCGGCCACCCCGACGGGACCGGTCCCGGCCACCTGCAGCAGGACGCCGAGCTCGTCACGCGTGAGGCGCGGGTTCATCAGTGCCGCGGCACTGCCGATCCGGGCCGCGGCGATGAGGGTGGCCACGGAGAGGACGCTGGTGTCGTCCACCAACGGGATCCGCCATCCGGGCTCGACGCCGGCCGACCGGAGGGCGGCGGCACACGACCGGACCGCCGCGTCCAGCTCGCCGTAGGTGGTCGGGGCACCGCCGATGATGAGGGCGACCCGCTCGGGCTCGTCGACCGACACCCGCTCGATCAGTCGTCCGAACGGCTCCTCACCTGACGGCGACACGGTCCGACGCGGCCTCAGTCCGAGGGCTCGCTGCCGACCACCCCGACGAAGCTCACGCACTCACCGGGCCCCCCGCCGAGGTTGTGGGTGAGCCCGAGGGTGCGGCCCGCCTCGGTGACGCTGGCGATCTGCCGCTCGGGTGGGGCCTCCCGTCTCAGCTGGAGCCAGCATTCGAACAGCATGCGCAGGCCCGACGCCCCGATGGGGTGCCCGAAGCTCTTCAGTCCGCCGTCGGGGTTGACGGGCAGCTCGCCGTCTCGGTCGAAGGTTCCGGCCAGCACCTCCTTCCAGGCGGTGCCGCGGTCGGCGAAGCCCAGGTCCTCCATCAGGACCAGCTCGGTCGGTGTGAAACAGTCGTGCACCTCGGCCATGGCCAGCTCCGCCCTCGGGTCGGTGACACCGGCCTGCTGGTAGGCATCCGCCGCCGACCTGACCACCTCCTCGAACGTGGTGTAGTCGTAGTCGGGGTCGATGATGCCGGCAGCCGGGCCGGCGACGAAACTGAGCCCCTTCACGTAGAGGGGAGAGTCGGTGTACCGGTGGGCGTCCTCGGCCCGGCACACCACCACGGCGGCGGCGCCGTCGCTCACGCCACTGCAGTCGAACACGCCCAGCTCGCCGGCGACCAGGGGCGAGGAGGCGATCTTCTCCAGCGAGACCTCCTTGCGGAACTGGGCCCGGGGGTTCACCGCGCCGTTCCGGTGGTTCTTCCAGGCGATCCGGCTCATCACCGCCTTGAGCTCGTCCACGTCCACCCCGTACTTGTGGGCGTAGGCGGGCACCAGAAAGGAGAAGGCGGCCGGCGAGCTCAGGCCGGCGTTGGTCCCGTCACCCACCTGCCGGATGCCGGTGAGCCCCGAATAGCCGGAGTCCTTGAGTTTCTCCACCCCGACCGCCATGGCCAGGTCGTAGGCCCCCGAGGCCACGGCATAGCAGGCGTTCCGGTACGCCTCGGACCCGGTGGCGCAGAAATTCTCCAACCGGCTGACCGGCTTGTACCCGATCTTCAGAGGCTTCGACAGGGTGAGCCCGGACTGGCCCGATCCCATCGTCCCGAGCCAGAAGGCGTCGACGTCGCTCAGCTCGATGCCGGCCGATCCGACGCACTCGACCGTGGCGTCGGTCACCAGGTCGTCGACGCTCTTGTCCCACAGCTCGCCGAACGGCGTGCATCCCATGCCGACGATCGCCACCCGGTCACGAATGCCTCTGCTGGCCATGTCAGCCTCTCCCTCCTGGGCGCACCCCGGCGGCCACCGTCTCCCCCGACGCCGACCCCGGCCCCGACGCCGGGGGCTCATCGGCGACGGGCCGTGCCTTCCAGAAGTAATTATGCACGCCCTGGGCGGTGTAGAACCGCCGGAACGTCATCTCGACCCGGGTGCCGATGGCCAGCGAACCGGGATCGACGTCGGTCATCTCGCCGCGGTACCGGCCCCCGCCGTCGAAGTCGACGACCGCCCCGACCATGGGCGGCGAGAGGCTGAATGCCAGCTGGTCGACCGTATAGGTGGCGATGGTGCCACGCACGTCGGCCAGTCGCTGGGGCTCCATCTGGTCGACCGACCGGCACGAGAGGCACACCCGGGTGGGTGGGAGGTGCACGAACCCGCACTTGAGGCAGCGACTGGCGGCGAAGGCGAACTTCCAACCCTCGTTGCGCCGCATGGCGGGAGCATCGGGTCGCTCGGGGTCGGGGCGACGGGGCGGCTCGCGTCGCAGCTGCCCCCGCCAGGTGAGGAACAGCGCGTAGGGGAGGTCACCACGGCCCTGCTCGGCGGCCTCGGCCACGGTCACCAGGCCCGCCCGCCGGCGCGCCGCCTGTACCTCGGTCAGGGCCGGGGTGGTACGCAGGACGATGGCGTCGGCGCCGTCGGCCAGCCCGACCACGGCGACCACCTGCCCCGGTGTGGCCCGCTCCAGCCCGTCGGCCAGTCCGGTGGCGGCTTGGGCCGCCCCCAGGTTTCCGATGAGCGGCCCGTAGTCGGGGGCCCAGTGCTCGGGGTCGACGCCGAGCGAGCCCCGTGCGCTGTTCACGGCCCGGGCGTGCAGTCCGGCCACCACCAGGTGGTCGACGTCCCCGGCATCCAGCCCGGCGAGCCGGAGCGCCTCGGCGAACGCCGCCCGGGCCGGCGGGACGAGGGCCTCCTCCCCGAACCGGTCCTCCCACTGCCGGGACGCCGTCTCACCCGGGACCCGCCATCGGTCAAGGAACTCGTCGGTGGCGGACGCCTGGCCGAGCACCTCGGCCACCCCGCCCGTGGGGGCGAACAGGAAGGCGGTGGCCCCGTCTCCGGCCTGGCTCTCCTCCGTCCCTCCAGCCAGCCCTGTCCGCAGGTCGGACACCACGGCCAGGCACGGACGACGGGCCCCGTTCAACGCGGCGAGCCGCATGGTGGCCCAGCCGGACCGCACCGAGCCGCACAGGTCGTACGCCCCGGCGGCCCGGTCCAGTCCCAGGGCGGCATGGATGGTGGTGGCGTTGGTCTTGTCCAGATAAGGGGGGTCGGGCGTGGAGAACAGGAGGTCCTCGGGGATCGGGGCGGCCTCGGGCTCGAGGGCCCGGCGTGCCGCCTCGACCCCAAGGGTGGTGGTGTCCTCGTCGTAGGAGGCCACGGCGCGGCTTCCCTTGCCCCGGCCGGTGCCGAGGGCCGCTCCGATCGCCTGGCGCTGCAGGCGCCAGTACGGGAGGTAGGTGCCCCACGAAACGATTCCCGCTGTCATCAGTGCTCCCCTCCACCTGGCGCCGTCACCGTGCCGCTCCGGCCAGTCGGGCGGCCCGGTGGCGCAGTGCGGTGCGGTCGGCCTTGCCGATCCCGAGCAGTGGGATCTCGTCGACGTGGACGACCAGTTCCGGCGTCTTGAACCGGGCCACGCCGTGCGACGAGAACCAGTCGAGGCATTCTTCCACGTCGAGGCGCCCGTCCCCCACCACGAAGGCGGCCACCCGCTCCCCCAGCCGCTCGTCGGGACATCCCACCACCACGGCCTGCCGCACGGAGGGGTGGAGCTCGAGGAGCCGCTCCACCTCCGCCGCGGCAATGTTCTCGCCGGCCCTGATGATCACGTCCTTGCACCGGCCCACGATGGTCAGCCAGCCGTCGTCGTCCAGGGTCCCGAGGTCCCCGGTGGCGAACCAGCCGCGACGCACGGCCCGGCTGGTCTGCTCGGGCCGGCCGTACCCGACGAAGAGCTCGGGCCCACGGAGGAGGACCTCGCCCGGCCTCCCCCGCCGCACCGCCCGGTTGGTCCCCGGCTCCACGACCCGGATGACGGCGTCGCCCACCGACCGCCCGTCGGTGTCGCGCGCCCTGTCCGGGTCGTCGGAGGCCGTGCACGTCGTCACCGTGGGGGCTTCGGTCGACCCGTAGGTCCGCTTCACGGTGGCCCCGAGCTGTCGGCGCGCCCTCTCCACGAACTCGGGGCTCACCCCGGTCCCGCCGCACGACACCACCCGGAGGCTCTTCATCGACGACTGCGTACCGGGCACGTCCATCAGGCCGAGGAACAGGGTGGGCGGGCCGATCATGAACGAGACGGCATGCTCCCCGACCAGCCGGACGCCACGTTCGGGGTCCCACTTCTCCATCAGCACCACCGGCATGGCGGCCGTCCCCGGCACGAGCACGGCGTTCAACAGTCCCGAGACATGGGCCAGCGGGGAGGGCATGAGCGCGGTGTCGGTTCCGGACAGCCCGTGGGCCCGGACCATCGATCGGGCTTTGTAGGCCAGGCCGCGGTGCGTGTGGAGAACGGCCTTCGGTTCGCCGGTCGAGCCGGTGGTGAACAGGACGACGGCCAGGTCGACACCCCTGGCCGGGCCGGACCCGAGGGGTGGACCGCCGAGCAGGTCGTCGAAGGCGGGGCGGGACCCCCGGACCCCGACCGTCGGGGTCAGATCGCCGAGCGGCATCCCGTCCGCGGCCAGGGACAGCGTCGGGCGCAGGTACTCCAGCATGCGTGCCACCTCGGTCGTCCCCACCTGGTGGTGGATGGGCGCGGCCACCGCGCCGCAGCGCCAGACGGCCCGGAACAGGGCGATTCCCTCCCACCAGTTGGGAAGCTGCCAGGCGACGACGTCCCCCCGGCGTACGCCGGATGCCGTGAGGCTGCCGGCCAGTCCGCCGACCGCCCGATCCAATGAGCCGACGTCGAGGTGCACGTCCCCGTCGACCACGGCGAGGCGGCGCGTCGGCCGGTCCGACGACAGCAGCCGGTCGAGGGTGGGCCCATCCCAGGCCCCCCCGGGCTGAAGGTACCGCGTGGCGTCCGCCTGGCGGTAGGAGGGTCGGAGGGTCACGGGGTCGGGACGGGCCCCTCCACGACGTCGGGGACGGCCAGTCGGACCGGAGGTGCCTCGCGCCAGCTCGGGATGCCGTCGTCCGGCTCGGCCACCGGGTACTTGCTCTCATGGATCCCCGCCCAGTGGGCGTGGTTGAGCTCGTGCAGGGTGAAGCAGGATTGGAGCGAGTTGTAGAAGCCCATGTTGTCGACGGTCTGATTGACCGATTCCTTGATCATCAGGGCGGTCATGGTCGGGACCCGGGCGATGCGGCGGGCGTAGGCCAGGGTTCGCTCGCTCAGCTCATCGGCCGGGAACACCTTGCTGACCATGCCGAGGCGGTGGGCCTCCTGCACGTCGATGGCATCGCCGGTCAGCATGAGCTCTTTGGTCTTGCGGGGGCCGAACTCCCACGGATGGCCGAAGTACTCCATACCGCACATGCCGAGCCGGGTGCCCACGACATCGGCGAAGAGCACGTTGTCGGCGGCGACGATGAGGTCACAGGCCCACATCAGCATGAGCCCGGCCGAGTACACCGTGCCGTGCACCTGGGCGACGGTGATCTTGCGCAGGTTGCGCCAGCGCAGGGTGTTCTGGAAGTAGTAGTGCCATTCCTGCAGCATGAGGGACTCGGTGCCCTTACGGGTAGCCCCGTTGATGGTCGACGTCCGGTGCTGGGCCGGGCCGGGCTCACGTTCGGCCCGGGACTCCTTCGATCCCATGTCGTGGCCGGAGGAGAACAGCGGCCCCACCCCACCGAGGATGACCACCCGGACCCTGTCATCCTCCTCGGCTCGGATGAATGCCTCATCCAGTTCGACCAGGAGGCCCCGACTCTGGGCATTGCGCGTCTCGGGCCGGTTGAGCAGGATGCGTACGACCTCGCCGCCTTCCAGCTCCTCGTACGTGACGAACCTGTACTCGCTCATCTCCAGCTCCTGTTCTGTTGTCACCGGCGCCACGGTACCGCGTGGCTGCGGAACGGCCGGTCGGCGCCGGCCGTCCGGCCTCGGTCGTCCGTCGGCGGCGGGGGCACCGTGGAAGACGCTCTCGGTCCGCCCCTCGGATCGTGCGACCCGGCTCAATCGACGATGCTGAGCGCCACCTTCGGGCACGACCGCACGGCCTGTTCCACCTTGGCCCGCAGCTCCTCGCCGGGCTCCTCCTTGAGCACGTGGAGCTGGTCGTCGTCGCGGACCTCGAAGACCTCGGGTGCGACGGCCATGCACAGGGCATTCGACTCGCACCGGCCCCAGTCGACGACCACCCGCATCGGGAGGAGCATACCCAAGGCACCCGGGAGGGACGAGCTGTCTCCGCCCTGGCCGCAGGAGCGAAAATGCCATTTCCGCTCCTGCGGCCCGCGCTGCTAGCATGGGATCGGGTCCCGGGACGAGCTGGCGGGCAGCGGCCGTCCGAGGCGCTCGGCGCGTTCGGGACCGTTGCAGCAGAGACGCATGAGACGCACGAGAAAGGCGATGGCCATGTCTCCGAGAGTGTTGGACTACCCGGTTTTCGACGCCGACAACCACATGTACGAGACCACCGAGGCGTTCACCAAGTTCCTCCCTCCCGAGTACGACGGTCTCGTCCGCTACGTCGAGGTCGACGGACGCACCAAGATCGCCGTGAACGGCCTGATCAGCAACTACATCCCCAATCCCACCTTCGAGGTGGTGGCCGCCCCCGGCGCCCAGGAGGAGTACTTCAAGATCGGGAACCCGGAAGGCAAGTCGCGCCGGGAGATCATGGGCAAGCCCATCCAGTCGCTCCCGGCCTTCATGGCACCCGAGCCCCGGCTGAAGCTGATGGACGAGCTTGGTCTCGATCGGGCGCTGATGTGGCCGACGCTGGCCAGCCTGCTGGAGGAGCGCCTGCGAGGCGAGCCCGACGCGGTCCATGCCGTCATCCATGCCCTCAACCAGTGGATGCACGAGCACTGGACGTTCAACTACGAGAACCGGATCTTTCCCACGCCGGTCATCCACCTCGGGATCGTGGACCGGGCCATCGCCGAGCTCGAGTGGGTGCTCGAGCGCGGGGCGAAGATCATCCTCATCCGTCCGGCGCCGGTCTATGGCTACCTCGGTCCCCGCTCCTTCGCCCTGCCCGAGTTCGACCCCTTCTGGAAGAAGGTCGACGAGGCCCGGATCCCGGTCGGGATGCACGCCTCGGACAGTGGCTACCAGCGCTACTTCGACGAGTGGGAGGGCAACCGCCACGGGGAGATGACGCCGTTCAAGGGCGGCTCGGGCTTCATGGCCATCGTCGGCCACCAGGGGCGCCCCATCATGGACACCATCGCGTCGCTGATCGGCCACGGCCTCTGCAGCCGGTTCCCCGACCTGCGCTTCGCCCCTGTCGAGAACGGCAGCAACTGGGTACGGCCCATCCTCGAGCACATGGCCGCCGCCTATCACTCCGCCCCCAAGTCGTTCACCGAGGACCCCGTCGAGGTGTTCAAGCGCAACATCTACGTGCACCCCTTCCACGAGGAAGACCCGATGGGCCTCATCGATCTGCTGGGCGCCGACCGGGTGCTGTTCGGGTCGGACTATCCCCACCCCGAGGGACTGGCCGATCCGCTGAGCTTCGTCGACGAGCTCGCCGACCTGCCCGCTGACGCGGTCAGGAAGGTCATGGGAGGCAACCTCAACCGCCTGATGGGCTTCGACGCCGCCGCCTGACGGCTCGGCACCGGGTGCGGCGGCCGTGACCCACTTGAGGCCGGTCAGCTGGGGCGGACACACCTGAGATGGGCCGACCGGCCAGTTCGGCGGCGCGCTCAGGGTCAGGCCGGAACGGCACGATAACCATGGCATGGGCAGCGAGAACCATGGCATGGGCAGCGAGGCCGTGCCGGAAGGGACGGGGATTGCCGTCACGGTCACCCGGGACGCGGCCGCCGTGATCATCTCCGTCGGCCCCGAGATGGCCGACGTCCTCGGCTGGTCCCCCCACCAGCTGGTCGGGCGCCCCTCGACGGAGTTCATCCACCCCGATGACCAGGGCCATGCCATCGCCGCCTGGTTCGAGATGATCGAGTCCCCCGGCGAGCCGCGCCGGTGGCAGGGCCGATACCGAACCCGGGACGGCGGGTGGCGGTGGATCGAGTGCGTGAACGTGAACCGGCTCGACGACCCGGTATCCCCGGCCGTCGTCACCACCATGCGGGCCACCGCCGTGCCCCAGGTGAGCCTGGCCGAAGAGCTCAGGGACCGGAAAGAGCTGTTGAGCAGCCTTTCGGAGGCCATGCCCATCGGCATGTTCCAGATCGACGCGACGAGGAACATCACGTTCACCAACGACCGCTTCCATTCCATCCTCGGCCACGAGGTGTCGGCCACCGTCGAGGCCGAGTTCTCCCATGTCGAAGGGGACGACCAGGGCATACTGGCCGATGCCGTCGACCGGGTACTGGACGGCCAGGCCGTCGACGACGTGGAACTTCGATTCGTCCGCTCGCTCGACGACTCGACCGATGAGCACGTCTGCGTGTTGAGCATGCGGCCGTTGACCAATGCCGTCGGGAACGTCACCGGTGCCGTCGGTTGTCTTTCGGATGTGACCGAACAGGTTCACCTCCGGCGCCAACTCGAGCTCCGTGCCACCACGGACGAGCTCACCTCGTGCCTCAACCGGGCCGCGATCCTCGACACCCTCGCCATGAGCATCCGCCGGAGTGACGGCGGAACGACGGGCATCGGTGTCATCTTCGTGGACTTGTGCCGGTTCAAGGCGGTCAACGACACCTTCGGGCACACCGTCGGGGACTTCGTGCTCGAGCTGGCCGCCGACCGGCTCCGGGCCGCGGTCCGAGAGGGCGACCGGGTGGGCCGGTTCGGAGGCGACGAGTTCCTCGTCGTCTGCCCGGGCGTGGACAGCGACGGTACTGCCCTCGAGATCGCCGAACGCATACGTCGAGCCCTCACCGACCAGCTGAGCGTCGGTCCGGGGTCGATCGACCTTCGGGCCAGCATCGGGCTGGCCTGGGGCGTCGAACCGGTCAGCGCCGACGAGCTGGTGGCCCAGGCCGACCAGGCCATGTACCGGGCCAAGCGATCGGGGTCGGCGGCGGTGGGGGTATTCGCCCACTCGGCCTGACCCGGCACGGGTCGCCCCCTCGGCGATGCCGGGGCGGCCTCGGCCGCGCCTAGTTGTGCCGCACCTCGTCGAACGGGCGATCGCGGTCGGCGGCATACTCCCGCGGCATGCCGAGCACCCGCTCGCTGATGATGTTGCGCTGCATCTCGGTGCTGCCCCCGCCGAGGCTGCCCCCCTGCCGGTTGAGGTAGGCCTCCCCCCAATTGAAGTCGTTGTCGTGGCTCCAGGCCCCGACCTCGGACCCGGCGATCTCGACGGCGATGTCGAAGTTGCGTTCGGTGTTGGTGGCGGCGTGCAGCCGGGGAATGGCCCCGGCTGGTCCGGGGAACGCACCGGTGCGGATGCCGGTGGCGATCCGCTCGGTGAGCTGGCCCTGGACCCGTTGGTGGACGCGGTCCTCGGCCACCAGCTGGCGGACCCGCCCGTCAGCCAGCTGGCCGGTCTCCTTGGCCAGCTCGAACAGCTCCGAGCGCTGGCCGCGCTGCCCGGGGGACACCATGGCCACCCCGCTGGTGAAGGGCGAGCCGCCGCCCACCGCGTCCCGCTCGTGGAAGAGCAGCCGTGAGGCCACCGTCCAGCCGTCGTTGACCTCGCCGACGACGTCGGAGGCGGGGATGGGCACGTCGTCGAAGAACTCCTGGCAGAACTCGGCCGTCCGGGTGACCATCTTGATCTGCTGGACCTCCACCCCGGGTTGGTGGATCTTCATGATGAACATGGTGAGCCCCCGGTGCTTGGGGACATGCCAGTCGGTGCGGGCCAGGCACATGGCGTAGTCGGAGCGGAACGCCCCCGTGCTCCAGATCTTCGATCCGTTGAGGATGAACACATCCCCATCCGGCGTCGCCCGGGTGACCAGGCCGGCCAGGTCGGAACCTCCGCTGGGCTCGGAGAGGAACTGCACCCACAGCTCGTCACCCCGGAGGATGGCCGGGATGTGTCGCAGCTTCTGCTCCTCGGTGCCGAAGTCGAGGAGCGTGGCGGCCAGGATGCTGAGGGTCGGCACGTTGAATTGGATCGGCATCTGGTAGTCGAGCGACTCCTGGGTGAAGGCCCGCTGGTGGGCCCGGGACAGGCCCTGGCCCCCATAGGCGGACGGGAAGCAGATGCCGGCGAACCCTCCCTCGAAGAGCGTCCGTTGCAATCGGCGGGAGTGCTCGCCGGACTCGTCCTGGCGGCTGAGCAGGGCGTTGCTGGAGCCGGTCGGCAACCGCGGCATGTTCTCGGCCAGCCAGGACCGGGCCCGCTGGCGGAACGCCTCGACGTCCGGGCCCGAGCCGTCCCCCTCGGGCACGGCCGATCCCTGGGGCTGGCTCACCGGTCCTCGCCTCCCATCCCCATGCACCGGGCCACCCGTTCGCGATGGTCACGGGGCGTGCCGAGCTGGCTCACGTCCACCATCACCCGCCGGAGAAAGAGGTGAAGGTCGTGGTCCCAGGTCACCCCGATCCCGCCGTGGAGCTGCACACAGTCCTGCAGGATGGCCGGTCCGCGCTCCCCGATGTAGGCCTTGGCCACACTGACCAGCTCGGCTGCGTTCTTCGACCCGGAGTCGACGCTGCGGGCGGCGCCTCCGGCCGTGGCCAGGCAGGCCTCGAGCCACATCTTCATGTCGGCGAAACGATGCTTCAGCGCCTGGTACGACACGAGGGGGCGCCCGAACGAATAGCGGTCGGAGGCATACTCGACGGTGAACTCGAACACCCGGTCGATGGCTCCGGCCATTTCGGCACATTGGAGGACCACCGCGGTCTGGAGTTGGCGCTCGACGTCGTCCCCCGCTCCCCCCGTCTCCCCGAGGATCATGTCCGGCCCCACCTCGACCCGGTCGAAGGAGATCTGGGCGAACCGCCGCACCAGATCGAGGCTGTGCATCGTCTTCGCACTCACCCCCGGGTGGCGGGAGGGAACCAGCACCTGGGTCATCCCCCCGTCCGTTCGCACCGTCACCATGTGGACGTCGACCTGGCCGCCCGCCTCGGTCGGCCCGCTGGTCCCGTCGAGCACCAGCCCCTCGGCCGTCGGCGTGGCCTCGACGGCCCCGCCGGTGTCGATACCGGCCACCGGCGCACCCAGGCACCACGAGGCTGTCCCCGTTCCGTCCAGCAGGCCCGGGAGCAGCTGGCGGCGCTGTTCCTGCGACCCGGCCCGCGAAACGGTCTCGGCCACCACGTTGACCGGCAGGAGCGGGCCGGGAGACACCATGCGGCCCATCTCCTCGGCCACCAGCACCAGGTCGAGGAGGCCATGTCCGGAGACACTGCCGCCCCCGTCCACCTCGGACACGAGGAGCGAGGTCCAGCCCAGTTCGGCGCCGCTCTTCCACCAGGCGGTGTCGAACCCGGCCGGTTCGGCGTCGGCCAGCTGCCGTACGGTCTCGAGAGTACAGGTGCTCTCGAGGAACTTGCGGGTCGTCTGGTGGAGCAGCTGCTGATCGTCGGTGAGGCGGAGGTCCACTCCGTCCCTATCCTTGCCCGCCGGCGGCGAAGACGAGCGGAAGTGCCTCGATCTGGCGGAGGGCCGGCTGGTAGACGAGCTCGGCGCCGGGGGCGATGGCGTAGTCCGGAATTCTCTGGTGCCACTCCCGCAGTGCCACCCGGAGCTCCATCCGGGCCAGGTGGGAACCGAGGCAGCGGTGGATGCCGCCGCCGAACGCGAAGTGCTTGTTCGGGTTGCGCACCAGGTCCACGGTGAAGGCGTCGGGCAGCGCCCGCTCGTCGATGTTGGCAGCCCCGATGCTGACACCGACCCCGTCGCCCTTCCTGATGGGGCAGCCCTCGAGCTCGATGTCCCCGGTGGCCGTGCGGGCCACCGTGGTGACCGGCGTCTCCCACCGGAGGAGCTCCTCGACGCTGGACGGGATGATGGAGGGATCGTCCACGATGCGCCGACGCTGGTCGGGATGCCGGGCCAGATAGGACATGAAGCACTCGAGGCTGTCGGTCACCGTGTCCAGCCCGGCCAGGATGAAGAGGAAGCAGATGCCCACGATCTCGTCGACCGTCAACCGCTGTCCCTCGATCTCGGCGGTGAGGAACATGGTGAGGATGTCGTCCTGACCCTTGGCACTCTTCTTGCGCTCCTCGACGACCCCGGTGAAGTAGTCCTCGATCTCCCGTGCCGCCACCTTCTGATTGGCCACGATCTCGTCCAGGTCGTCGCCGGCGGGCCGGAGGATCCCGTCCTTCATCCCGAGGAACATGTCGAGCTGGGACAGGGGCAGGCCCACCAGCCTCAAGAAGACCGATGAGGGCAGCGGCACGGCCAGCTCCTCGGCGAAGTCGCACTCCCCCCGGTCGATGAACCCGTCGATGCGCTCATTGACCAGGCGGGCGATGTCGGGCTCGAGGGCGTTCATCTGGCGGGGGGCGAAGATGGGGTCGAGCAGTCGGCGGTAGTTGCGGTGGTCGGGCGGGTCCACCTGCAGGGGGATGAGGGGTACCGATTGGCCCAGGTCGACCGTCTCCATGGCCGACGAGAATTCCTCGGGGTGCTGGAGGACGTACTCGACGGCGGATCGCCGCACGACCTGGGGGCCGAAGGTGCCCGGCACCACGGCGCCCTGCTCCTGCGCCCGCCGGTAGTAGGGCTGTGGATTGGCACTCACCTCGGGGTCCAGGAACCCTTCCGCCTCGAAGACCTTCGACTCCTCGGCCTGTGGCATGGCTTTCCTCCTGTGGACGCGTCCCGCCGGGGTGCGGCGAGGGACACGGGGGGTGAGAACCGGCTTTTCACCAACATTACCGCGGCGGTCCCGTCCCGCCGGCCGGACGAGTGTCAGACCGGGGTCAGCTCGTCGACCAGCCCCCAGCGGTGCGCGGTGACCGCGTCGACGAATTGGCCGGTGAGCGCCATCCAGGCCGTCCGGTGTCGACCGATGCGGCGTGGCAGCGAGGCGGTACCGCCCGCCCCGGGGATGAGCCCCATGGCCACCTCGGGCAGCCGCAGCCGGGTGTCGGGGGCGGCCAGCACCCGCCCGGCCAGCGCGGGGAGCTCCACCCCGGCTCCCACACACGCACCGTGCAGATGGGCGATGACCCGGTCGCCGACCACCCCCAGCAGCCGAGCCGCGCTCCGGGTGGTGCGCACCAGGTGGGCCGTGGCGGGATCGACCAGCGCTCCGAACTCGTCGAGGTCGCCTCCGCTGCAGAAGTCAGGGCCCTCGCCGCGCAGGTGCACCTCGGCGATGGTCGGATCGGCACACGCCACCGCCAGTGCTTCACACAGCTGGTCACGCATGGCCGAGCTGTAGGCGTTGCGGACCCGGGATCGGCTGAGGGTGAGGTCGAGCCGGTCACCGGTTCGCTCGGCGACCACCGTCCGGTCGGGCCCGGCCGGGGACGGAGCGGGCCGGACCGGCCGAGCCGCCAGCCAGGCACCGAACTCCGGACCTCCCTGCAGGCTGGAGTAGGCCAACGACTCCACGACGATGTCGTGCCCGAGTCCGTGCCGGCCGGCCAGGCGCAGCACCTGGGCCAGGGTCACCGCCGCCACCGGCGAGCGCCCGGCCGCCCCGGCCAGAGCGTCGAGCTCGCCGTCGAGGTCAGGGACCTCCACCCAGGGCGCGGGCGGACGGGGTGTGTCGGTCAGGGCCACGTCCACGCCGTTCAGCGAGTCGCGGCCGGCGGCGGCCGGGCCGATTCCCACCACTACCCCGGGGAAGGCCGGAAACAGCTCGAGGACGTCGCCGTCGGTGGCGAGGTCCACGGCGAGGATGGGTTGACCGGCCAGCGCCCCGAGCGCCTCGGCCCAGCCGTGCCGGGCCTGCCGCACCAGCTCGGCGGCGGCCTTCACGCCGAGCACCGACGGACCGGGGGGAGGCATCACGGCGAGCGTAACGGGTGATCGGGCCGGTCTTCGTCCGTCCCCGCCGTCGGCCGGGGGGACGATCATGCATAATGACCACCCATGACGACCGGCCCGAGCCAAGGGGCCGACGGTGACCGGCGGTCCATCACCGTGGGCATCGACATCGGGACCACATCGGTGAAGGCCCTGGCGGTGGCGGCCGGCGGTGAGGTGGTGGCGCAGTCGCGGATACCCCACCGGATCATCCACGCTTCGGGCGACCACATGGAGCACGACGCCCGCCTCGCATGGCGGCGGGGACCGCGCCGCGCCCTGGCTGCCCTGCAGCAGGCGGTGGCCGGCTCGGACGGGAGCCCGGTGCGTCTGGCGGGCATTTGCGTGGCGGGCATGGTCCCGTCGCTCACGGCCGTGGACCGGCGGGGCATTCCGCGGACACCGGGCCTCCTCTACGGTGACCGGCGCGGCCGCGCCGAGCGCTCGGCCGGCCCCGAGCACGGCGCCATGCCCGACGCCGAGGGCTTCCTGGTGTGGACGGCCAACGAGATGCCCGACGCCTACGGCTACTGGCCCGCCCAGGCGGTGGCCACCCACGCTCTGGCCGGTCAGGCGGTCATCGACACCGCGGTGGCCTCCACTCTCGGTGAACTGCACAAGGCGGGGCGCTGGAACGACGACCTGCTCGGGCGACCTCGGCGTGGACCCGGCCCGGCTCCCCCGGGTGGTGCCGACCGGCCAGTCGGCCGGCGAGCTGCGCCGCGGCCGTCCGGCGGGGGCGGCGGGCGGCGGCTCCTCGGCCGTCTGGGATGACGCCGGCGCGGTGGTGGCGGGAGGCACCATCGACGCCTTCTGCGACCAGATCGTGGCCGGGGCCGGCGAGGTCGGCGACGTCCTGGTCATCTTCGGCGCCACGCTCATCGTCTGGGTGGTCACCGACACCTGGATCGAGGTTCCCGGGCTGTGGACGGTGCCCCACACCGTGCCCGGCCGGGTCCTCATCGGCGGGCCGAGCAACGCCGGCGCCCTCTTCGTGGACTGGGCCCAGTCGATGCTCGCCCGGCCGCGGGCGGTGGACTCGACCCAGGACGGGCGGTCGGGCGACCCGCGGCGGGTGCCGCTGTGGCTGCCCTATCTCCGCGGCGAGCGGGTGCCCTTCCACGACACGTCGCTGCGGGCCGGCCTGTTCGACCTCGACATCACCGACGGTCCCTCGGGAGTGTCGCGCGCCGCCTACGAGGCCAGTGGCTTCGTCGTGCGCAGCATCATCGAGCGCACCGGGGTCGCCGCCCGGCGGGTGGTGGCCAGCGGGGGCGGCACCCGGGTGGCGGCGTGGATGGCCAGCATGGCCGACACCACCGGCCTGCCGGTCGAGACGGTGGCGGTCCCGGAGGGAGCCGCGCTCGGTGCTGCCTTCCTGGCCCGCTTGGCGGCCGGGCTCGAGCCGTCGCTGGACAGCTCGCTGGACTGGGCCCGGCCCGGCCACCGGGTCCAGCCCGACCGGGCCTGGCAGGAGGCTGCCGCCAGGCGGTTCGAGCGGTTCACGGCCCTCGGGTCCGGTCCGTGACGGTCCGAGGCGTTCAGGAGTCGGCGGCCGGTTCGAAGGCCACCTTCACCGCACCGCTGTCCTCCTGGGTGGAGAGCACCCGGAGGGCGTCGTGCCAGTGGTCCAGCGGGAAGCGGTGGGTGAGCATGCCGGTGAGATCGACCCGGCCGGCCTGCACCAGGTCGAGGTAGTGACGGATGGCGTGCTGTCGCACGCCGTCGATCTCCTCCACGCCGAAGGCGTTGGACCCGACGATGGAGAGCTCCTTGAAGTAGATCGGGGTGTACTCCCAGCGGCCCGGCGTGTGCACCCCCGTCTGAACCAGCGTGCCCCGCTCGGCCAGCACCCGGACGCCGAGCTCGAGCGTCTCCGGTCTGGCCACGGTGTCGTAGACCACGTCGATGCCGCCGGGATGGGCCATCGGCAACCCGGCGAATCCGTGGTGCAGGACGCCGCCGGACCACGCCGCCAGTGACTCGAGCACCTCCAGCCGGGGCTCGTGCGCCAGGACCAGGCCGGCGCCGAACTTGGCGGCCAGCTCGGCCTGGGCCGGAAAACGGGCGATGGCGGCCACCTCGACCTCCGGATACAGGGCGCGCAGGATGGCGATGCTCGTCACCCCCAATGCCCCAGCCCCGTACACCAGGGCCCGGCCGCCGGCCGGGGGCGGGCACCGGAGGACGGCGTGCAGGGACACCGCGAACGGGTCGGCCAGGACCGCCTCCTCGTCGCTCACCGCGTCGGGGACGGGGATGAGCATCGAGTCGTGGGCCGCCATCAGGTCGGCCCAGCCCCCAGGGGCGTCGCTGGCCACCCCGACATGGACGCCGGGGCCGAGCGCACCCTCGGTGAAGCTCCAACACAGATTCAGCTCGCCCCGCTGACAGGCGGGGCACGGGGGGTCGATACCCCGGGGTCCGCAGGTCAGCCAGGGGTTGAGCAGCACGCGTTGGCCGACCTCGAGCCCCTCGGCCTCGGCTCCCAGGGCGACGACCTCCGCCACCACCTCGTGCCCGGGGATGTGCGGGATCGACGAGAACGCAGCCATGGGGTTGTCGACGTCTCCGGAGTCGAAGTCGCCCAGCACCAGCTTGGTCTCCGAGCCGCACACTCCCGCCAGGAGCGGCCTGGTGATGACCCAGTCGGGGCGGACCAGGGTGGGCTCGTCGACCTGGTGGAGCCCGAACGGCAGGGCGTCGAGCCGGCGGTCCAGCTCGTCGCGGTCGTCCCCGCTGCCCCCGTTGTCGCCGGGGGGACGCGGGACCCCGAACACCAGGGCCCTCACGGGCGGCCGCCGTCCACCCGCTCACCCACGAGGACGGCACCTTCGCGACTCGGCATGGGAGACACGGTAGCCAAGGGAGGTACCGCCCGGTACGCCCGAGGGCAGGGTACTCACAGCATGGCCGCGGCCGAACGGGCGGCCAGGGCGGCCAGGGTGAGGGTGGGACCGTAACCGGCCGAGGTCACGAACACCGACGAGTCGGCGATCACCACGTTCTCCAGCCCGTGGAGGCGCCCGACGCCATCGGCCACCGAGCTGGCCGGGTCGTCGCCCATGCGGACCGTTCCCATCACGTGCCGGCTCATCGGCGCCTGCTCGGAGGTCCGGCCACCCGGGCCACCCGAGGTGCCCGGCGACGTCACGATCGAGGTCCACTCCGCCCCCATGGTCTCGAGGATGGCCGCCAGCTTCGGCCCGTGATGGGCCGACGCGGCCAGCTCGTGCCGGTGAGGCCGGTAGGTGTAGCGGGCCACCGGGAACCCCCGCACGTCGCGGACGGTCGGATCGAGGTCGATCCGGTTGGTCGGCACGGGAAGGTCCTCGCCCTGCATGGTGAAGGCCCACAGCCTGTCGCGCATGGGCGACGACCGCATGCTCTCCTTGTGGAGGCGGCCCCACCGGTAGATCTTGGCCTCGAGGATCGGCAGAGCCGGGCCGCCGTGCTCCACCATGCCGCCTCGGAGCCACGGCAGACCCGCCTCCCGGGCCGCGGCGCGTGACCCGTCGTCGGGGATCAGGGCATCGTCGTGCATCTCGGTGACGGCCCGGCCCCGCTCGCCGTGGAAGCGAAGGTCGGCGAAGCCGCCCACCACGATGGTCTGGAAGTGGGTCATGAGGTGCCGCCCGATGAGCGGATGGTCGAACCCGGACAGGAGCAGGAGGCGCGGCGTCTCGACCGCGCCGCCCGCCACCACCACGTGGCGGGCGTCCATGGAGCGCTCGACCCCGTCCGGCCCGATGAAGTCCACGCCGGTGGCCCGGCTGCCGTCGGTCCGGATGCGCGACACGAAGGTCTCCGGCCGGAGCTCGGCGTTGCCGCTGACCAGGGCATGTTGCAGCATGGCCACCGGGTCCCCCTTGGCGTGGATGGGGCAGCCGAAGAAGGCGCAGAAGCCGCAGTTGTTGCAGGCCGGCCGGCCGTCGTAGACCACCGAGTTGGTCGCCCCCGGGGCCGGGTAGGGATGGAAGCCGAGGGACTCGGCGGTGCCCGACGACAGGGTCGAGCCGTACATCGAAGGCCCCGGAGGCATCGGGTAGGGGCCGGAACGCCAGGCGGCAAAGGGGTTGGCCCCGGCCAGACCGGACACGCCGATACGGCGCTCGACATCGGCGTAGAACGGTTCGAGCTCGGCGTAGTCGAGGGGCCAGTCGGCGACCGAGGCGCCATCCTGGGGGCCGCGGGACGACAGCATGACGAAGTCCTCTTCCAGGAAGCGAGGCACCTTGCCGTCGGCGTGGGTGCCCCCGCCGCCCACCGTCGAAGGGATCGAGTTCACCTCGCCCACGAATGCATGGTCACCGTCGTCGGGTCCGGTCCGGAAGGTGCGGGGCTCGAGGAAGGGGTCCGGACCGAGGAAGTGACGGTCGATGAATTTGATCTCGTCGTTGGAGAAGTCGCCGAGCAGCCGGCTCGGTTCGTCGAGATCGATGAGGTGGTTCCGGCCCTTCTCGAAGATGACCACCGACCAGCCGGCGGCCGTCAGCACGTCGGCCACTGTCGACCCACCCGGGCCCGACCCCACGATCACGGCGTCGACGGTCATGGTCCCGAGACCTCCGCGTCGCTCCACCCGCGCGGTTGGACGTCACCGACGAACCCGATGTTCGACCAGCCGACCCCGTTGCGGTTGCCGCCATACTCCGGCGCCCCGTACATCCCTTCGCAGGCATGCCCGTAGACGAGCTCGGTGAACTCCCGTCGGGAGCGCAACCGCCGGTCCTGTTCCTCAGGGGCACAGTCGCAGAAGTCGGGCCCGAGCGCGGCCAGACCGGCGCGGTACAGCTCCTGGAGCCCCACCACCGGGCCGTTGAACTCGCGCTCGGGCCGGCCGAGCGATCCTTCGATGCGGGTGCGCCAGGCCAGCTCGTCGAGGGCGGTCAGGGGCAGGAAGCGGGCGAACCCGGGCGGACCGCCGAGTCGACCCGAGGACGGTCCACCGGCCCAGATACGTGGGGGGTCGAACGAGAACGCCCCGAGCAGGCCGTCGATGTAGTCGGGCACGCCGGCATCGGTCGCTCCCGGAGTGTGATCGGCGGGGATGAGGCGTTCGCACACGGCGGTCAAGGTCCGGTATTCGCCGTCGGTCAACCAGCTCGCCACCCGGGGGAAACTAACAGAACGGCTCGGACCCCGATTTGGCTAGCATCCCCCTGATGTTCGCCAACGGACCCGCCTTCCGACTGCTCCCCCGCCTCGATCCCGACAACGAATTCTTCTGGACCGGGGGGAAAGACGGGGTCCTGCGGTTCCTGCGTTGCGGCTCGTGCCGCCGTTTCGTCCATCCGCCGGTCCCCCGCTGCCCCGACTGCTTGAGCGACGACCTGGCACCCGAGGCGGTCAGCGGCCGGGGGACGGTGCACTCGTTCACCGCCAACTATCAACAGTGGATTCCGGGCTCGGATCCCTATCTGATCGGCCTGGTGTCCATCGACGAGCAGCCCGACGTCCGGCTGATGACCAACCTGGTCGGGTGCGAACCCGATGAGGATCTGATCGGAAGACCGGTCGAGGTGCTCTTCGAGCACAACGACGACGTGTACCTGCCTCTGTTCCAGCCCGTCGCCGAGAAGGGCGAACGTTCCCCGGGGGGCCGGCCGTGAGCCCGCCCGCCGAACGACAGGCGGCCATCACCGGCATCGGGCAGTCCGAGGTCGGGCGGCGCCTCGGCCGCACCGACCTCGACCTGACCCTCGAGGCGTGCCTCGACGCCATGCAGGACGCCGGCCTGACCAGGGACGACATCGACGGGCTGGCCACCTACCCCGGCGGCGGGCTCGGAACAGGAGGCTTCGCCGGCCCCGGCACCCCCGAGGTCCAGGACGCCCTCCGCCTGCGCCTCAACTGGCACGACGGCGGGTCTGAGGGCCCCGGCCAGATGCGGGCGGTCATCGCCGCCTGCTTCGCCGTGGCGGCAGGGGCCGCCCGCCACGTGCTCGTCTACCGGACGGTCTCGGAGTCGACCGCCCAGGGAGGGGGCGGGCGGCAGGGGATCGGCGGGGGCGGCGGGGGCTCCGGTGGCGCGCCCCGTTTCTCGGGGTTCCTGCAGTGGTCGCTCCCGTTCGGGGCGGTGTCCGCCGCCAACTGGATCGCACTGGTCGGCCAGCGCCGCGTGCACGAGTTCGGACTCACCCGCGAACAGCTGGCCCAGGTGGCGCTGAACGGCCGGCGCAATGCGGCGCTCAATCCGAAGGCCATCTACCGCGACCCGCTGACCATGGACGACTACCTCAACGCCCGCATGATCTCGTCGCCACTGTGCCTGTTCGACTGCGATGCTCCCTGCGACGGTTCGACCGCCCTCGTGGTGTCGCATGTCGACTATGCCGCCGACGCGCCCCGTCCGGCCTGCCATGTCAACTCGGTCGGGACCGCGCTGTGGGGCCGGCCGAGTTGGGACCAGTTCGACGACATGACGACCATGGCGGCAAGGGATGCAGCCGCCAGCATGTGGACGCGCACCGAGTTGCGACCCGATGATGTCGACGTCGCCGAGCTCTACGACGGTTTCAGCGTGCTGGCCCTGGTATGGCTCGAGGCCCTCGGCTTCTGCGGACGCGGGGAGAGCGGGCCGTTCGTCGACGGGGGGGATCGGATCGCCATCGACGGCCCGCTTCCCCTCAACACCGCCGGGGGCCAGCTGTCGGGCGGGCGCCTCCACGGGTTCGGCCTCCTGCACGAGGCCTGCGTACAGCTGCGCGGTGACGGCGGCCCCCGCCAGGTCCCCGGTCGGCACGAGGTGGCCGCGGTGGCCAACGGCGGGGGGCCGATCGCCGGCTCGATGCTGTTGACACGCGGCGCCGGCTGAGCCGCCGCCCGCGGCAGGATGAAGAAAGCGGGCCGTTCAGAACAGGCTCGGGTCCGATCGCTTCCAGCCGGCGAGCATCGACGCGATGCGCTCGCGGTGGAAGACGGCGTCCCCGAAGCTGGTCTGGTCGAGCTGGGAGCGCTTCACGAAGAGGTGCAGGTCGTGCTCCCAGGTGAACCCGATGCCCCCGTGCACCTGGAGACCCGATGCCATCACCCGCCCGGCGGCATCGCCACACCAGGCCTTGGCAGCGGAGGCGGCCAAGGGGCTGGTGACCTCGCCGACGGCGATGCACCATGCCGCGTAATAGACGTTGGACCGCATGCCCTCCACGTCCACCAACGCATCGGCCAGTCGGTGCTTCACCGCCTGGAAGCTGCCGATCGGCTTGCCGAACTGCCGGCGCTCCTTGGCGTAGGCGACACTCATGTCGAGCACCCGACCGGCGGCACCGAGCATCTCGGCGGCCAGCGCGGTGGCCGCCCGATCGAGCATGGCGCCGGCCACCTCCGGGCCGCCGAGGTGCAGGGCCGGGGTGTCCTCCACCTCCAGCCAGGACAGGGACCGGGTCCGGTCCATGGCCGGCTCCGGCGATGGCCTCCCGCGCTCGAGCGAAAAGGCGTAGACGCCGTCCTCCGCCACGACCAGGACCACGTCCGCCACCGAGGCGAACAATGTCGGCTCGGTGCGCACGGAGAGGAGGCCCGCGCCGCCGGCGCCGTCTCGGGCGGCCAAGGCGGCCGGACCGGGTGACCACGCCACGCATCCCACCGACTCCCCCGTGAGCAGGGGCTCCATCCATCCGCCGGCGGCCTCTCTCGTCTCGGCCGGCAGGCGCTCGTCGGCCGCCGCCGACCGGAGGGCGTGGATCGCCAGGTTGGTCCCGAAGAAGGGCACCGGGGCCGCGTGGCGGCCCAGCTGCTCGGAGAGGATGCCCACCTCCACCATGCCGAGCCCGAGCCCGCCGTCCGCTTCGGGCTGCTCGACCGCCAGCCAACCCTGGTCGGCGAGCACGGCCCACAGGTCGCGGTCGAACCCTCCTTCGGTCACGGCGCGGTCCGGCGTCCCGACGAAGTCACGGACCCGGGAGCTCGGGGCGTAACGGTCGAGGACACCTGCGGCCGCGTCGCGAAGGTCCCGCTGTTCCGGCGACAACTCGAAGTCCACGAGCCGGCAGTCTACGAGGGCGCGCTCGAGACCGGCGGCGCTCCTCCGTCCGGACGGAGCGTGTGCCAAGCTGGGCGGTCGTGGACCTGGGCATGACGCCGCAACAGGAGCAGCTCCGTCAGGAGTTGCACGACTGGCTGGTGGAGCACCTCCCATGGGAATACGGCGTCGGGCTCCCGCCGCGTTCGGCCGACCTCGATGCCGAGGTGGCGTTCGGCCGGTCGTGGCAGGCGCAGCTGGCCGCCGAGCGCTGGGTGGGCATCACCTGGCCCGCCGAGCTTGGCGGACGGGGGCTCGGCCCGACCGAGCACTTCGTGGTCACGGAGGAACTAGCCCGGGCCCGGGCCCCGGAACTGGTCGGGCGGATCGGGATCAACCTGGTCGGACCCACCCTGTTCACCAGCGGCACCGAGGAACAGCGCCGTCGTTGGCTCCCACCCATCCTCGGGGCCGAGCAACTGTGGTGCCAGCTCTTCTCCGAGCCCGACGCGGGGAGCGACCTGGCCTCGCTGGCGACCCGGGCGGAACGGGTCGACGGGGGTTACCTGGTCACCGGCCGCAAGGTCTGGACGTCCTACGCCCAGTTCGCCGACTGGGGTCTGTGCCTGGCCCGGAGCCATCCCGAAGCGCCCAAGCGCCAACTGGGGATGTCCTGCCTGGTCGTCGACATGCACGCCGCCGGGGTCGAGGTCCGGCCCCTCGTGCAGATGACCGGCGAGGCGGAGTTCAACGAGGTCTTCCTCGACGAGGTGTACGTACCCGACGACCAGGTGATCGGTGAGCCCGGCGCGGGCTGGACGGTGGCCAACTCGACGCTCTCTCATGAGCGAGGGGTCAACCCCCGCCAGCTCGGTATCCACTGCCAGCTGCTGCTGGGCCTGCTCGAGCTGGCCCGGGACAGCGACCACGGCTTCGCCGACCGGGACATGCGCCAGCGTCTGGCCGAGGCCTATATCGAGGTGAAGATGTTCCAGCTGAACAACTGGCGGACCCTCACCCGGCTCGAACGGGGCGAGCCGCCCGGTCCCGAGGGGAGTGCCCTGAAGCTGTACTGGAGCGAGATGTCCAAGCGCCTCCACCAGACCGTCCTCGGCGTGCTCGGACCGAGCGCCGGCCTGTGGCAGGGCGCCGCCCACAACCCGGGTGACGGTATGTGGCAACGATCGTGGCTCTATTACCAGGCGTCGTCCATCTTCTCGGGGACGAACGAGATCCAGCGCACGCTGGTCGGCGAGCGGGTGCTCGGCCTGCCCCGTGGGTGAGGACCGCCATGGTCAGTTTCAGCTCGGGCGCACCCGTGTCGCGACCGGTGGTGGCCCGCCTGCGAGGTGACAGGGGAATGCAGGGATGGCGGTGCACCGTGGCCATCGTGGTGTCCTCCGTCGCCTCGGTCCTGCTGATCGCACCGTTGCCGGCCGGCGCTGCTCCCCCGCCTCCCGGGTACTGGCTGGGCGCGGCCGATGGTGGGGTCTTCGCCTTCCATGCTCCGTTCTACGGTTCGGGGGCCCTCCACCCCGGCGCCCCGGGGCCGTGCAGCTTCACTCCCCAGTCACCCAGCCCGCTCAATGCCGCCCTTGGTTGTGACGCCCTGGCGGCAACCCCGAGTGGGAGCGGCTACTGGCTGCTCAACGTCTCCCGCTTCCCTCCGCACCCGTTCGGCCAGGCCGCCCAGTTCGGCGGTCCCGGCACCGGGTGCACGTCGCTGAATGGTGCGCAAGGACTCTGGACGGGCCTCGCCTCGTCGACCACCGGCGCCGGCATCTGGGTGGTCAGCTCCAACGGAGCTGTCGCCGGCTGCGGGGACGCCGTTCCCCTCGGGGGCGTGACATCGCTGGCACTCAACGGCCCGGTGGTCGGGATGGCGGCCACGCCGGACGGCAGGGGCTACTGGCTGGTGGCGGCGGACGGGGGGGTCTTCGCCTTCGGTGACGCGGTGTTCGCCGGCTCCATGGGGGGCACGCGGCTCAACGCACCCGTCGTCGGCATGGCGGCCACGCCGGACGGCCACGGCTACTGGCTGGTGGCCGCCGATGGAGGGGTCTTCGCCTTCGGCGACGCCCCGTTCGATGGATCGATGGGCGGCATACGCCTGAATGCCCCGGTGGCCGGGATGGCGGCCACGCCGGACGGCCACGGCTACTGGCTGGCGGCGGCCGACGGTGGCGTCTTCTCGTTCGGATCTGCCCCGTTCGATGGGTCGATGGGCGGAAGCGCGTTGGCCGCCCCCGTCGTGGGCATCGCCGCCTTCGGGCCTTCGTCACCGGGGTAGCTCGGCAGGCACCCGGACGCCGCTGGCCCGTCGGTGCCCGCTCTCCCGTGAACGAGGTGGGGGCCGGGGCGCGCCGGCGGGAACGATCGAGGAGGGTCAGGCGCCGGGCTCGGGGTCCCGCGGCAACCCGAGCAGGCGCTCGGCGATGACGTTGCGCTGGATCTCGCTGGTCCCCCCGGCGATGGTCAAGCACCGGGTGACGAGGAACCCGTGCGCCCAGCGCCGGGCGTGCCCGTCGAATGCCGCGCCTTGCGGTCCGAACATGACCAGTCCCATCTCCTGGACCCGCTGCTCGTGCTCGGCCCCGAGCAGCTTCCGCACGCTGACACCCGGTCCGGGGTCGGTGCCGGCCAGCGTGCGCAGCGTCGAGCGGTGGGCCATGACCCCGAGTGACTGGGCCTCGACCAGCAGTGAGGCGAGCCGGAGCCGGGTGCCCTCGGGGACCGGTGCGTCCTGGCGTGCCAGCAGCCGGATGAGGGACTCGACGCCAACACCGAAGGTCGACCCCGAGGACATCGACACCCGCTCGTTGGCCAGGGTCGCCCGGGCGATCCTCCACCCGTCGCCCACGGCGCCGATCACGCAGTCGTCGGGGACGAAGAGGTCGTCGATGAACACCTCGTTGAACATGGCGTCACCGGTGATCTCGCGCAGCGGCCGGATATCGAGCCCCGAAGAGCGCATGTCGACGATGAAATAGGTGATCCCGTCGTGCTTGGGCACCGATGGGTCGGTCCGTGCCAGGCAGATCCCCCACTCGGACTCCCGGGCCATCGACGTCCAGACCTTCTGGCCGTTCAGCACCCAGCCGCCCTCGGCGCGGTCGGCCCGGGTGGTGAGGCTGGCCAGGTCAGATCCGGCCCCGGGCTCAGAGAAGAGCTGGCACCACTTGAGCTCGCCCAGCAGGGTCGGGCGGACCCACCGGTCCTGCTGCTCCTGCGTGCCGTGAGCGATGATCACCGGAAGCGCCCACGCCCCCACTCCGATGTGCGGGCGTGACAGGCCGGCCGCGGCCAGCTCCTGGTCGATCACCACCTGCTCGACGGCGTTGGCGTCACGACCCCACGGGCGCGGCCAGTGCGGTACGGCCAGCCCCGCATCGACCAGGGCCCGGCGACGCTCGGCACCCTCCAGGCCCCGCAGGCCCCCGAAGACCGGAGCCAGCTCGGCGCGGGCCCGATCCGACTCCTCGGGGAGGTCGGCGGTGAGCGACCGGCGAGTGCCGCCCAGGCTGGCTTCGATCACCTCGGTCAGGCAGCGGTCGGTGTCACCCAGCAACTGGCGAGCGGCCAGGGCCCGCTTGAGGTGCAGGTGCGCGTCGTGCTCCCAGGTGAAGCCGATGCCGCCGAGGAGCTGGATGCAGTCCTTGGCGCAGTCGACGTAGCCGTCGAACACGATGGCACCCGCCACGGACAAGGCCAGCCCGGCCTCCTCCGAGGGCCCAGCCGCCGCGGCCAGGGCGGCGTCCCACGCCACCGCGGTCATCTGCTCGACCCGGACCAACATGTCGGCCAGCCGGTGCTTGACCGCTTGGAACTGCCCGATGGGGCGCCCGAACTGGCGCCGCACCTTGGCATAGTCGGAGGCCGTCTCGAGGCACCACCGGGCGCCGCCGGCCAGCTCGGCCGCGCTCAGGGCGACGGCGACCTGGCGCACCCGTTCGGTGGAGAGCGCCGCCACCTGGCGCGTGGCGGGGACGGTGACACGCTCGGCTGTCAGCATGCCGACGCGTCGCGTCGGATCCAGACTGTCCAGCGGAGCGACCTGCGCCGCGTCTGTGCTCGTGGCGACGTCGACCAGGCACCACGCGTCGCTCCTGCCGCCGTCCCGGACCGGGACGAGGGCAACCGAGGCGGTGGCCGCACCGAGCACCGGGCGGAGGTGGCCGGAGACCACCAGTCCGCCGTGGGCGGTGCGCTCGACCACCTCGAGGAGTCCGGCTCCCACCGCGAGCGCAGCCGTCGTGGTCCCGTCGGCCAAGCCGGGCAGCAGCTCGCCGGCCTGGGCCTCGGTCCCGGCCTCGGCGACCAGAGCGGACACGGCCACCGTGGGGAGGAGCGGCCCGGGCAGCAGGGACCGGCCGGTCTGCTCGAGCACCACGGCCAGCTCGAAGAGCCCGTATCCCTGGCCGCCCCAGCGCTCGGGGAGGTGGATGCCGAGCCATCCCTGGGCCGCCAGCTCCTTCCACACCGGCTGGAGCTCCTCCTCGTCGGCGTCCAGCAGGGCCCGTGGCACCGCCGGCGGGCAGTGCGTGTCGAGCCAGCGACGGGTGGTCGCCTGCAGGGCCTCGTGCTCTTCGGAGATGGCAAGGGACATGTCGGACCTTTCGACCGGTTCGCAGTGGCCACCATCGTCCCATGGCGCCGGCCATTCCGCCGCATCCGGGGCTCGGCGCGGTCAGGCCTCCGCGGCGTGGGAACGGCGGAGCAGCCGCTTCAGCACCTTGCCGTTCTGGTCCCTCGGCAGCTCGTCGACGACCTCCCAGACGTGGGGCACCTTGTAGCCGGCCAGGCGGTCCCGCACGTGGGCGGCCAGCTCCTCGGTGGTGACCGGCTGGCGGAGCTGGACCATCGCCTTCAGGTGCTCGCCGTCGCGTTCGTCGGGGATGCCGAACACGGCACAGTCGATCACCGCGGGGTGCTGGTACAGGACCTCCTCGATCTCACGCGGGGCGATGTTGACCCCTCCCCACAGGACCATGTCCGAGACGCGGTCGGTGATGGTCAGGTAGCCCTCCTCGTCGAGATGGCCTATGTCACCCACGGTGAAGGCGTCGTCCTTCCAGGCCCGCGATGTGGCGTCGTCGTCGTTCCGGTACGAGAACCGCTGCCCCCCGGGGGGGCGGATGTAGACCAGGCCGGTCTCGCCGGGGGGCAGCGGTCGCCCGTCCTCGGCCAGGATGCGGATCTCGACCCCGGGCCAGGGCCGGCCCACGCTCCCGGGGCGGGCGCGCCATTCCTCCGGCGAGATCTTGGTCGCACCCCCCTCGCTGGCACCGTAGAGCTCGTGGATCTCCGTGTGGGGGAACGCCTCCATCATCCGGCGCTTCACCACGACGGGGCACGGTGCGGCGGCGTGGACGATCAGCGTGAGGCTGGAGAGATCCATGGCGGCGCGCTCGTCCTCGGGGATCTCGAGGATCCGGATGAAGTGGGCCGGCACCATGAACGACCGGGTGCCACCGGTCCGGCTCACCTCGGCCAGCCAGGAACGTGCCTCGAAGTGATCGGTGATCACCGTGGTGGCACCGATGTAGAGGGCGCACAGTGCCCAGCCGGCATGGGAGGCGTGATACGAGGGCCCGCTCATGACGTAGACGTCATGGCGCGTCCAGCTCCACAGCGCCACCTGACCCTCGGTCCCCCGCCGGCGGTTGGCCGGATCGGCCATGGCCCCGTGCACCACCCCCTTGGGCCGGGCCGTGGTGCCCGAGGTGTAGAACATCAGGCCCGGGCCCGACCCGCTGTCGGCGCCGGCCAGCGGGTCGGCGGTGGACACCGCCGGCCCGTAGTCCCGCCCGACCAGCAATTGGGGGGCCGACCGCCGCGACTGGGCGGCCGCTCCGGACAACGCGGCCTCGAAATCGGCGTGACCGACGACCACGGCGGCGTCCGCGTCATCGAGGATGTACGCCAGCTCAGCCGCCTTGAGATGCCAGTTCACCGGCAGGTAGGGGGCGTCGAGCATCGCCGCCGCCGTGGCCACCTCGAACTGCTCGGCGCCGTTCGGGAGCACGGTGGCCACTGGCCGGCCCGGTCCGGCGCCGCGCTCACCGAGGACCGAGGCCAGCCGACTGGCGCGATCCTGGAGCTCCCGGTAGGTCAGGACCGACTCCCCGACCACGATGGCCGGATGGTGGGGACGGGTCCGGGCGTGCTCGGTGACCCCGCGGGCCCCGGTGTCGGTGGCGTGCTCCATGTCCGGCGATGCTAGACACCGCGGGCTCGCCCCCGGAGCGTCGAGATGGGGGGTCGACAGCCCTCCTCTATGATCGACCCGCACGCCGACGGGGCGCGACGGGGGGACCGCAGCATGCAAGACGGGACGGAGGCAGCCTCATGAGACGACCGGCGGTCGAGCAGCGGTGCCGCCGTGGCTGAGGCGCCGACGGACCAGACCGGGACGGTCGCCCCGGCGATCGGGCACCCGCTGGAAGCCCTGACCGCCGAGGAGATCCGCGCCGCGGTGTCGGCGGTGCGAGCCGATGGGCGGCTCGGCCAGGACGCCCGCTTCGCCGCCGTCACCCTCGAGCCCCCGACCAAGGAAGCGCTCGCCGCCCACCGCGCCGGGGACCCGGTCGTGCGCCGGGTAAACCTGGTCATCGTGCCCGGTCGCGACTCGACGGTGATCGAGGCCCTCGTCGACGTGGGCGCGGGGGAAGTCCTGTCCTGGCGGCCGCGGCAGGACGTCCGGCCCGCCCTGCTGTTCGACGATGCGCTCCGGTCCATCACCGCCCTGCGGGCCGACCCCGACTGGCAGGCGGCCATGGAGCGTCGCGGCATCACCGACCTCGACAAGGTGCAGATCGACCCGTGGCCGACCGGCAACTTCGAACGGCCCATCGAGGAGCACCGGCGCGTCACCCGCTGCCTCTCCTACTACCGGGAGAGTCCAACCGACAACGGCTACGCCCGCCCCGTCGAGGGAGTCATCGCCACCGTCGACGGTGCCCGCGGCGAGGTGCTCGAGATGGTCGACTACGGCGTGGTCCCGCTGCCCCCCGAGACGGGCAGCTACTACCCCGAGGACCACCAGCCGGCCCGCGCCGACCTGCGCCCGCTCGAGATCGTCCAGCCCGACGGGCCCAGTTTCACCGTCGAGTCCAATCTCATCCGTTGGCAACGCTGGTCCATGCGGGTGTCGATGGACCCGAACGACGGCCTCGTCCTGCACACGGTCGGCTACCTCGACGGGGACCGGCTTCGCCCGGTGCTGCACCGGGCCTCGATCACCGAGATGGTCGTCCCCTACGGCGACCCCGGGCCGGCCCACGGCTGGAAGAACGCGTTCGACGCCGGGGAGTGGGGCCTCGGCCGCATGGTCAACTCCCTCCGGCTGGGCTGCGACTGTCTCGGTGTGATCTCCTATCTCGACGCCACCTTCTCCACCGAGCGCGGCGAGCCCTACGTCGTCGAGAACGCCGTGTGCATCCACGAGGAGGACTACGGAATCCTGTGGAAGCACCAGGACATGCACATCGGGCGCACCGAGGTGCGCCGGTCGCGGCGGCTGGTGGTCTCCTCCATCTCCACGGTGGGCAATTACGAGTACGGCTTCTACTGGTACTTCTACCTCGACGGCACCATCCAGCTCGAGGTCAAGCTGACCGGGATCCTCTCGACCCAGGCCACTGCACCCGGAGAGCGGTCGCCCTTCGCGCCCCCGATCGCGCCCGGTCTGGCCGCCCCCGTCCACCAGCACCTCTTCTGCGCCCGGCTCGACCTCGAGGTCGACGGCCCGGTCAACGAGGCCTTCGAGGTGTCGAGCGAGCCGCTGGCGGCCGGGCCGGACAACCCGTGGTCGAACGGGTTCGTACCAGTGGCCCGACGCCTCGACTCCGAGCTGGAGGCACGGCGAAACGTGGACCCGGCCTCCAGCCGCTACTGGAAGTTCGTCAACCCGGGCGTCCCCAACCGGTTGGGCGAACCGGTCGCCTACAAGCTCCTCCCCTCGTCCACGCCGACCCTGCTGGCCAGCCCGGAGTCGAGTGTCGGGCGACGGGCCGGGTTCGCCCGCTACAACCTGTGGGTCACGCCGTTCGACCCGGACGAGCGGCGGGGTGCCGGCGACTACCCCAACCAGCACAAGGGCGGGGACGGGCTGCCGGCCTGGACGTCGGCCGACCGCCCGCTGATCGGCACCGACATCGTGGCCTGGCACACCTTCGGGGTCACCCATGTCCCCCGTCCGGAGGACTGGCCGGTCATGCCGGTCGAATACTGCGGCTTCCACCTCGTCCCGGTGGGCTTCTTCGACGCCAACCCCGCCCTCGACGTCCCTCCACCGACGGTCTGCCACTGACGCCCGCGGGCCCATCCCCCCGGCAACGGGAAGCCGCCGGGCGGTGTCGAGCCGTCAGGCGGTGTCGAGCAGGAGGTGCGACAGCCGCTGGCGGTGGCTGGCGTGGCCACCCAGCCACACGTCGTTCTGCTTGGCCCGTTTGAACAGGAAATGGGCGTCGCTGGCCCAGGTGAAGCCCACCCCGCCGTGGAGCTGGATGTCGTCGCCCGGTGACCTTGATGGCCGCTTCGCCGGTGTAGCCCGCGGCCATGGCCGCGGCCCGCTCGCGCCTCGGGTCGTCGGCGTCCGAGGCCCAGGCGGCGAACTGCACGGCCACCCGGGCCATCTCGACCAAGTGGAACATGTCCACCATCTTGTGCTTGGCCACTTGGAACGAGGCCACCGGCCGGTCGAACACGATCCGTTCCTTGGTGTAGTCGATGGCCAGCTCGAGGGCCCGGTCCGCCGTCCCGAGGGTCTCCGAGGCCAGGGCCACCGCGGTGTCGTCCATGATGCGCCTCCAGACCGACGCCTGATTGCCCGGGGGGCCGACCGGCCGGCAAGGACGTTCGTGGAACTCGAGGCGGGCCACCTTGCGCGTGGGGTCGAGGGCGGGCACGGCCGTACCGACCGGCTCCTCCACCACGAAGGCCCTCCGGCCCTCCTCGGTGCCGGCCACCACGATGACCCAGTCGGCGGTGTGACCGTCGAGCACCAGCGGCTTCACTCCGTCGAGGACCCATCCCGCCCCCCGGCGCCGGGCCCGGGTGTGCACCGAGCCGAGCGGGTCGCCGTGGCCGAACTCGTGGAGGGCCACCGTGCCCCGGGACCGGCCCGAGGCCAGGTCGGCGAGCAGCTCGTCGGCGCCGAGAGCACGGGCGGCGAGCGTGGCGAAGACCGCCGACGAGAAGAACGGGCCGGGTAACGGCACCCGCCCCGTCTCGGGCAGGACGATGCAGAGATCGGACAGGCCCCCGCCCGCGCCGCCGTGCTCCTCGGGGATCACGAGCCCGGTCCAGCCCAGCTCGACCAGGGTCGACCACAGCCGGTCGTCCTGTCCCACCGGGTCGTCGGCCAACCGGCGTACCAGCTCGCCCCCGACCTCGCGGTCCATGGCCTGCCTGGCCACCTCCCGCAGCGCCTCCTGCTCGGCGTCGTATGTGAAGTCCATCGCTCGCTCCGGCCTCGCCTTCTCCCTGGTCGACCCGCGCCGGGCGGACCCTGACACCGTCGTCAGTGTAGACCTCGTCCCGCCGGGCGCACCGGGTCGGGGACCAACGCGACAGCGACGAGCCCCGGAGGCCCATCCGGACGGCGAGGATGTCGGCTCTCCTACACTGGCCGCACGGCCATGGTCTACCTCCTCGCACTCGCCGCCGCCCTGTCCAACGCGCTGGTCAGCGTGCTCCAGCGTATGGGCGTGGAGGACGCCAAGGCGGACGACACCATGAGGCTCAGCCTGCTGGCCCATGCCGTCCGCAAGGGGGTGTGGCTGGCCGGGTTCGTGTTCATCTTGTCCGCCTTCCTGTTCCAGGCCCTGGCGCTGCATTTCGGCGACCTCTCGGAGGTGCAGCCCATCCTCGTCACCGAGCTCCTCTTCCTGGTGTTCATCCTCTCCACCTGGTTCAACTACCGGGTCGGGCCCCGCGAGTGGCTCGGCGTCCTCCTGGCCTCGGCCGGGCTGTCCGGCTTCCTCGCCTTCTCCGCACCGACCGGGGGCGACGGCGTGCCGGGCAACCTCGGGTGGGCGGTGGTCGGCGGGTTGTGCGTGGCCGCCATCGCCCTCACGGTGGCCCTCGCCCGCCGGGGCCCGCGCTGGTGGAGGGCGGCCATGTTCGGGGCGGCGGCGGCCATCGGGTTCGCCTTCACCGCCTCGCTGACCAAGGTGGTCACCCATTTCGCCGCGGCCGATTGGATGAGCATCTTCTCCCACTGGCAGACCTACGCCCTGGCCCTGTTCGGGGCCTTCTCCTTCTTCCTCACCCAGAACGCCTTCCACGCCGGGCCCATCGGCGCCTCCCAGGCGGCCCTGGTCCTGGTCGATCCCCTGGTCAGCATCGCCATCGGCATCACGCTGTTCGGTGACAACCTGCAGACCGGCGGGGCGCGAGGCCCCCTCGAGGCCCTCTCCCTCCTGCTGCTCGTGGTCGGAGGCTCGGTGCTGTCGCACTCGTCGGCCGTCACCATGCTGAAGGGGGAAGAGGCCGCCGCCGGCGACCTGCTCACGCCGCGGCTGGCGGCGCGCCACCCCCAATCGCCCCACCCCGAGACCCTCCCGCCGGGCTTCACCTCCTGAGCCCGGCCAGCCGGTTGGCTACACTTCGCCCGTGGATTTCTCCCTGACCGAGGAAGACGAGGCATTCGGCCGCGAGTTGCGCGGCTGGCTCGACGAGAACCTCGAGCGGTTCCTGGAGGAGACCGAGGACGAGGAGCAACGGGCGGCCGGCGTCCCGTCCCAGGAGAGGCGCAAGGCCTGGCAGCACCGACTCAGCGACGGTGGCTGGGCGGCCGTCCACTGGCCCACCGAATGGGGCGGGCGGGAGACCACCCCGGTCCAACGCCTCCTCTACTCGGAGATCATGGCCGAGTACCGGACGCCGGGGGTGTACAACGCCAACGGCATCTGGCAGATCGGGCCCATGCTCATCCAGTGGGGCACCGAGGAGCAGAAGAAGCGGTGGCTCCCGTCGATCATCAATGCCGACGACCACTGGTGCCAGGGCTTCTCGGAGCCTGACGCCGGCAACGACCTGGCCAACCTGCGCACCATGGCCATCCTGGACGGTGACCACTACGTGGTCAACGGCCAGAAGATCTGGATCTCCACTGCCCACCTGGCCAAATGGGGGCTGTTCCTCTTCCGCACTGATCCGACCGCCATCGGACGCGGGGCCAAGCACGAGGGCATCACCGCGTTCATCGTCGACCTCGAGTCCCCCGGGGTGGAGACCCGCCCGATCCGGGACATGTCCGGCGACGAGATGTTCAACGAGGTCTATTTCCGGGACGTCCACGTGCCGGTGGACGACCGGCTCGGTGCCGAGGGCGAGGGGTGGATGGTGGCCATGGGCACCCTCGGCCACGAGCGGGTCGGCATCGCCGGCCAGATCACCGGCCTGGCCGCCGACCTCCGCGCCATGATCGAGACGGCCCGCGCCGTCAACCCTGCCGCCCTCGACGACCCCGGCATCGCCGACCGGCTGGCCCGGGCCTGGACCGAGATCGAACTGACCCGCCTCCTCGTCTACCGGGCCCTGAGCAAGGTCATCCGCGGGGAGAAGAACTGGCCGGAGGTGCCGTTCTCCAAGCTCCAGTACTCCATGCTGGCCCAGACCCTGGCCGAGCTGGCCGTCGACCTGCTCGGGCCGGCCGGCCTGCTGGCCCGGGGCGGCCCCGACGCCGTCGACCGCGGCAAGTGGACCCGGCTCTACTCCTTCCAGCGCTACACCACCATCGGCGGCGGGTCGACCGAGGTGCAGAAGAACATCATCGCCGACCGGGCCATCAAGCTGCCCGGTCAGACCCGCCTCAACTGACGGTCGACGGCGTGGTCGGGCAGCGGGACGGGCGCACCCCCTGCATCATCGGAGCCGGGCGCCGGACGTGGCGTCCCGACGACTGTGGGCCCGACGGCGCCCCCGAGCCCCTGGCCATGTGGGACGAGGTGGCCCGACTGGCCGACGACGACACGGGGGGCTCCCCTGCGCTCGGCAGGCTCGAACGAATCGACGTGGTCTACTGCCAGGCCTGGCAGTACGACGACCCGGCGGCGCGGCTGGCCGAGCGTCTCGCCGCCCGGCCCCGCCGGGCCGCCTATTCGGGCATCGGGGGCAACGTCCCCCAGACACTGGTCGCCGGGGCGGCCCGGGACGTGCTCCGCGGTGACCTCGATCTGGCCCTCGTGGTCGGGGCCGAGGCGCTGGCCACCCGGAGACGGCTGGCCAAGGAGGGCCGCAAGCCGGAGTGGAGCTTCCGGCCCGACGAGCGGCGGCCCTTCCCTCTCGACGTGCCGCCCCACCCCGGCGAGGTGGCCAACAGCATCTTCGAGGCCTGGCTGACCTTTGCCCTTTTCGACAACGCCCGACCGCGCCCATCTGGCCACCGACCTCGGCACCTACCGCCGTTGGCTCGGTGAGCTGCTCTCCCCCATGACGGCGGTGGCCGCCTCCAACCCCCATGCCTGGTTCCCGACGGCCCGCACGGTGGACGACATCCTCGGGCCCACCCCTGCCAACCGCATGGTGGGCTACCCCTACTCGAAGCTGATGACGGCCATCATGGACGTGGACATGGCGGCGGCGGTCATCGTGGCGAGCGACGCCATGGCCGACTCGCTCGGTGTACCTCAGGACCAGCGGGTCTACCTCAGAGGGTGGGGGTACGCCGAGGATCCCCCGGCGGTGGCCCAGCGCGTCGACCTCTGGCGGTCGGGCGCCATGCAGGCGGCGGCCGCCGCCGCCCTGTCAGGCGCCGGTGTCGGGGTGGCCGACGTGGCCCACTTCGACCTGTACTCGTGCTTCGCCAGCTCGATCGAGTTCGCGCTCGACGCCATGGGCATCGATCCGTCCGCGGCCCGAAGCCCCGGGCCGGGGGTGTCCCCCGAGTGCACCGTGACCGTGACCGGCGGGCTTGCCTACCACGGCGGGCCCGGGAGCAACTACCTGACCCACTCCCTAGCCACCATGGTGGACGCCCTCCGCCGTGACCCCGGCTCCGTCGGGGTGGTCAGCGGGGTGGGGATGCACATGCACAAGCACGCCTTTGGCGTCTACTCCACCGAGCCCGGCGCCCTCGCCCCCCCGGACGATGCCGCCGTGGCGGCCGAGGCGGCCGAGCCCGAGGCCGCCGTCGTGGACTCGTTCGAGGGACCCGCCCGGGTGGCCACCTACTCGGTGGTCCACGGTCGCGACGGCGCCCCCGAATGGGCCGCCCTGGTGTGTGACGTCGACCCGCCCCTCGGCGGGGAGTCCGCCGGGCCTCCGGTCCGGTGCTATGCCCGGCTGACGGATCCCGACGCGTTGGCCGAGGGCGAACGCACCGAGCTGATCGGCCGGACCGTCCACCTGAAGGCAACCGGTGGGCACACCGAAGCCCGGCTGTAGCTAGTCTTTGTGATACGGGCGTCAGCTTCGACCGATGCCAGGGCCGAGCACGGGGAGGACAGCCAGATGCGAACCGAGGACCTGATCCTGGTCAGCGTGGACGACCATGTCGTCGAGCCGCCCGACCTGTTCGACGGCCGCCTGCCGGCCAAGTACCAGGATCTGGCACCCAAGCTCATCCGCAAGGACAACGGCACCGACGTGTGGATCTACGACGGGAACGAGATCCCCAACATCGGTCTCAACGCCGTGGTGGGGAGGCCCCCCGAGGAGTACGGGATCGAGCCCACGTCGCTCGACGACATGCGCAAGGGGTGTTACGACATCGACGAGCGGGTGCGCGACATGAACGTCAACGGCGTGCTGGGCTCGATGTGCTTCCCGTCCTTCCCCCAGTTCTGCGGCCAGCTCTTCGCCCGGACCGAGGACAAGGACGTGGCCCTGGCCATGCTCCGTGCCTACAACGACTGGCACATCGACGGCTGGTGCGGGTCTGCCCCCGGCCGCTTCATCCCGCTCTCCCTGCCGGCCATCTGGGATCCCGAGCTGGCCGCCGAGGAGGTGCGGAGGGTGGCCAAGAAGGGCTGCCACGCCGTGACCTTCTCGGAGAACCCGGAGAAGCTCGGCTGGCCGAGCTTCCACAACGAGCACTGGAATCCGCTCTGGGAGGCGTGCTCCGACGAGGGGACCGTGCTCTGCCTGCACATCGGCTCCTCATCACAGGTCGTCATAACGTCGATGGAGGCTCCGATCGACGTCCTCATCACCCTCCAGCCGATGAACGTGGTGCAGGCCGCGGCCGATCTCCTGTGGTCGCCGGTCCTGCGCAACTATCCCGACCTGCGTTTCGCCCTGTCCGAGGGCGGCATCGGGTGGATCCCCTACTTCCTCGAGCGGGTCGACTACGTCTATCACCACCACAAGGCGTGGACCGGCCAGGACTTCGGTGACCTCCTGCCCAGTCAGCTGTTCAAGGAGCGGATCATCACCTGCTTCATCGACGACGCCTTCGGTGTGGCCAACCGGGACTATCTCAACATCGACAACATCACCTGGGAGTGCGACTACCCGCACTCCGATTCGACCTGGCCCCAGGCCCCCGAGATCGCCATGAAGTACCTCGAGGGTGTGCCCGACGACGTCGTGGACAAGATCACCCACCTCAACGCCATGCGCCACTTCTCCTACGATCCGTTCAGCGTGCGACCCCGCGAGCAGTGCACCGTGGCCGCCCTGCGGGCCGAGTCCCCCGATGTCGACCTGTCCGTCATGCACCGGTCGTCCGGCGCCACGGGCAGTCCAAAAGGCGTCCGGGCGACCGACCTCAACGGCCTCACCAAGTCGTCGGACTGACGGGCCGGGGCGCCGCCCGAACCGAGCGACCGAGCGACCGAGCCCACCACCGAGATCGGACAGAGCCGTGCCCATCCACTACCGCGTCGGCGACGACCATGTCGTCCGCATCACCGTCGACCGTCCCGAGGCGAAGAACGCCATGGACATGGAGCACTTCTTCCAGCTCCGGTCGGCCTGGGACCGTTTCGACGGCGACGAGGATGCCTGGGTGGCCATCATCACCGGGGTCGGCGACTCGTTCCTGGTCGGGGCGGACCTCAAGACCTACATCCCCCAGATCACCGAACACCAGAAGAAGATCGCCGCCGGTGAGGTCTCGGACCTCGGCGGCTACCAGCTCGACGACGGGGTGAAGGCCGTCCTGCGGGGTGTCAAGCTGTACAAGCCGATCATCGCCGCCGTCAACGGCACCTGCGTGGCGGGCGGGATGGAGATGCTGGGCGGCTGCGACATCCGGGTCGCGTCCGACACCGCCACCTTCGGCGTGCTCGAGCCCAAACGCGGGCTCTTCGCCGGTGGGGGCACCACCGTCCGGCTCCCCCGTCAGGTCCCCTTTCCGGCGGCCATGGAATTCCTCCTGTGCGCCGACCGGATCGATGCCGCCCGGGCCTTCGACATGGGCCTGCTCAACGAGGTGACCTCGCCGGACCGCCTGATGGAGCGGGCCGACGACTATGCGGCGCGCATCATCGCCAACGGCCCGCTCGCCGTGCGCAAGACCAAGGAGTCGGTGCTGCGGGGCCTGGCCACCGACATGCGGGAGGCCTACCGCATCGAGTCGGAGCTGGCGGCCGAGGTCTTCGGCAGCGAGGACGCCAAAGAGGGGCCCAAGGCCTTCGCCGAGAAGCGCCCGCCGGTCTGGGTGGGCCGCTAGCCGGCGCCAGCCGCCCGGGCCGCGACGGGTGCCTGACACGGCTGTCAGTATCAGGCCCACTTGGCTATCCTGACCGCATGGGCCTCCTCGACGACCGGGTTGCCATCGTGACCGGAGCCGGCCGGGGCATCGGCCGACAGGTCTGCCTGTGCCTGGCCTCCGAGGGGGCCAAGGTGGTCGTGAACGACATCGGGGTGGGCCTCGACGGGCGCGGCGGCGAGGGCGCCGGTGCCGACCCGGCCTCCCTGGTGCGCGACGAGATCGTCTCGGCCGGCGGGCAGGCGGCGGTGAGCCACGACTCGGTCAGTGACTTCGAGGCGGCCGGCCGCATGGTGGACACCGCCCTCGAGGCGTTCGAGAGGCTCGACATCTTGGTGAACAACGCCGGGATCGTGCGCGACCGGTCGCTGCTCAAGATGGCCGAAGAGGACTACGACTCGGTGGTGGCGGTCCATCAGAAGGGCACCTTCAACGCAACCCGGCATGCCGCACTCCTTATGAAGGAAAGTGGGTACGGGCGCATCGTGAACATGACGTCGTCAGCCGGCCTCCGGGGGAACTTCGGCCAGACCAACTACGGTGCGGCCAAGGCGGCCATCATGGGGATGACCTTCGTGTGGGCCGTCGAGCTCAACAAGTACGGGATCACCGTCAATGCCGTGGCCCCTTCCGGGTTCACCCGGATGACCGAGGGCCTCTACCGGGGCGAGGAGCCGCCGGCCGACGAGGACCCGGCGCTCAACGCGCCACTGGTGGCCTTCCTCGCCTCCGAGGCCGCCTCGTTCGTCAACGGCCAGGTGCTCGGCCGGACCGGCTACGCCTACACCTTGTTCCAGACGCCGCGCCAGATCGCCGCCATGTGGCGGGAGGGGGGATGGACTCCCGATGAGGTCGCCGGCCATTTCCACGAGGTGCTCGGACAGCACCTGCAGCCGGTCGGCATGCCCAGCCATCCGCTGCTGGGCAAGCGCGACTGAGCGCCGGCACTGCGACCGGGGCCAGCGCCGATCGGGTGGGCGCCCCCGGTCGCCGAGCTCATGTGGGTTCGACCACCGGTGGGGTGCCGGTGAACCGGTGCTGGAGTTCGTGCTTGAGCACCTTGCCCGCCGGATTGCGCGGGAGCTGGTCGACGAACTCCCATCGTCTGGGCACCTTGTAGGCGGCCAGCGTCTCGAGGCAGTGGCGCCGCAGCTCGTCGGCGCCGACCTCCGAGCCGGCCCGAAGCACCACCACCGCGGCCAGGTCCTCACCCAGCACGTCATGGGGCACCCCGATGACCGCCACCTCGGCCACATCGGGGTGGGACAGGATCACGTACTCGACGTCGACCGCGTAGATGTTCGTCCCGCCCCGGATGATGACGTCCTTGGCCCGCCCCCCGATGTAGAGGTAGCCGTCTTCGTCCACCCGACCGATGTCGCCGGTGCGCAGCCAACCGTCGACCCAGGTCTCGGCGGTCGCCTCGGGATCCTCGAAGTACTCGCGCTGGCGACCGGGGATCCGGAGCTCGATGTCGCCATACTCGCCGGGGGCGACCTCGTGGCCGGCACCGTCGACACAGCGGACCTGGGCGGGGGGAAGTGGCTTGCCCACCGAGCCGGGGCGCCGCACCGCCTCACCCTTCGGCATCAGGCAGTAGACCGACCCAGCCTCGGTCATCCCGTAGTTGTTGGACACCACGGCATCGGGCATCCGCGTCTGCAGCCGGTCGATGGCTGTCGGCGCCAGGGGCGCGCTGCCCACCGAACACAGCTTCACCGACGAGAAGTCCGTCCGGTCGAACCGCGGGTTACCCAGCAGCAACTGGACCATGGCCGGCACCAGGAAGACGGCTTCGGGAGCGTCGGACTCCACAACGTCGAGCCACTCGTCCGCATCGAACCGCGGCTGGTACACGCAGGTCATGCCCAGCTTCATCGGGGCGTAGACGAAGGCCAGGCCGGCGAAGGTGGTCAAGGGACTGGCGTGCAGCCAGAGGCTCCCGCTCCACACCGGCGCCGAGTTGGGGACGGTCGAGGCGTTGACATGCCGCACGGCCACACCCTTCGGGCGCCCAGTGGTCCCCGAGGTGAACATGATGTCGGCCAGGTCGTCGGGGTCGAGGTGCGCCCGGAACGGCGAGCCGTCGGCGTCGAGGGCCTGGCCCCAGGACAGGACCCGGGGTCGTTGCCCATCCCCCGGCGGGGCCGCCGCCGACCGGCCGTCGGTCGAGGCGTCGATCACCAGGGCGAGCGACGGGGCAAGGGACGTGGTGCCCCCTCCCCCGGCCGCCCCGCTCGCCGTCCGTTCACCGTCGGCGATCAGGGCCACCACCCGGGCGTGCTCGACCATGTGGGTCACCTCGGACGGGGCCAGCCTCGGGTCGAGTGGCACGGCCACCGCGCCCGCCTTGTGGATGGCGGCATAGGCGACGACCCACCGGAGGGCGTTGCCCACCTCCAGCTGGATGGCCACCCGGTCGCCGTGGGCCACCCCGAGGGAGGTGAGTCCGCGGGCCAGGCGGTTGGCCTCGCCGTCCCACTGGGCGAAGGTCAGCTGCCCTCGGCCGAGGACCCGGTAGCCGACCTCGTCGGGATACCTCTCGGCCATGGCCGCCAGCTGGTCCACCTGGACGACTGATCGATCACCGTCGCCGGTCACTGCGCTCCCACCTCATCCTCCCGTCCTCTGCACCGCAACTCAACCCAGGGCGCGGCGCAGGAATCCGACCATACCAATGGTGGTGAGGACCACCAATGAGCCGATGGCCACGACGAAGCAGACCCAGGTCTGCATGTGGGGCACGTTCGGCGCCATCAACCCGCGCAGCCCCTCGCTGACATAGGTCATGGGATTGAGGGCGGAGACCACCTGGAACCAGCGGATGTGGGCCAGTGAGGGCCAGGGGTACTGGCTCGAGCCGGTGAACAGCAGCGGGGTCAGCACCAGTGCGAAGGTGACGTTGATGCGGTTGGGCGAGACGAAGGTCCCGAGCACGAGACCCATGGCCGCGCCCAGGAGGGCGCCGAGCACGGTCATCACGGCCACACCGGCAGCCGCCCCGGCGCTCCAGGGGATGGAGCCGAGCAACCACACACCGATCGGGAACATCACCGCGGCGGCGATGGTGCCCCGCATGGCCGACACCACCACCTTCTCCAGGGCCACCGCCCCGATGGGGAGTGGGGCGAGCAACCGGTCCTCGATCTCGTTGCTGTACGAGAACTCGATGACGAGCGGGAGTGCGGTGGACTGCAGCCCGGTGAGCACAGCAGCCAACGCCACCAGCCCGGGGAAGAGCACGTCCACGTACCCGGGGCGGGCGTAGCCCAGCTGGGTCAGGACCTTGCCGAACACGAACAGGAGGAACAGCGGCTGGAGGATCACCTGGGCCAGGAAGATGGGGAACTCCCGCCCCGTGACGTAGAGGTCACGGCGCAGGATGGCCAGGGCCGTCCTCCATGGGCTCCAGGGGCGGCGGCGCTCGGGGGCAACGAGCCCGGCAGCACCGTCCCGGGTGGCCACCCTCACCGCAACGACCGCCCGGTGAGATGGATGAACACGTCCTCGAGCGTCGGCTCCCCGAGGCGCACGTCGACCAGCCGGGCGCCGGCCGCCTCGATGCACTGCGCCACCATCGCCACCAACGAGGCCGGGTCGACCTGCACGTAGACCCGGAAGCGCCAGCCGCTCTGGGTGGGGTCCTCGAGCACCTCGACCCGATCCGACGGGGCCAGCCCCTCCAGCGCGGCCTGCACGCTCGAGGTCCCGGTGGCCGTGACCGGCTCGACCAGGCAGTCGAGGGTCCGTTCCCCGGCCATATCCCTCACCAGGGCTTCGGGGGTGTCGAGGGCCAGCAGCCGGCCGTGGTCGATGATGGCCACCCGGTCGCTCAGCGTGGCCGCCTCCTCCATGTCGTGGGTGGTGATGACCACCGTGGTCCCGGCCGTCCGCAGCTCGGCCACCCGGTCCCAGGTGAAGAGCCGGGCCGCCGGATCGAGGCCGGTGGAGGGTTCGTCGAGGAAGAGCACGGTCGGTTCGTGCATGAGGGCGCGGGCGATCATCATCCGCTGGATCTGCCCGCCCGAGAAGTCGTCGGGCTTACCGTCCTGCCGGTCCGCCAGCCCGAACTGGGCCAGCAGGTCGTCCGCCCTCGCCCGCCGGACCACCCTCGGCACGCCGTGGTAGCTGGCGTGGAAAAGGAGGTTCTGGCGTACGGAGAGCGACCGGTCGAGGTTGTTCTGCTGGGGCACGACACCGAGGACCCTCCGGGCGGCCACCGGGTCGGACGCCACGTCCACGCCGGCCACGCTGGCCCGGCCGGCGGTCGGTCGGATCCTGGTGGTCAGGATGCCGATGGTGGTGGTCTTGCCGGCGCCGTTCGGGCCGAGGAAGCCGAACACCTCGCCACGGCGCACCCGGAAGCTCACCCCGGCCACCGAGTCGACCGGTGCCTTCGGGTAGCGCTTGATCAGATCGGCAACCTCGACGGCCACGTCCTCATCGCTGCTGTCGAGCACCATCACATCGTCTCTCTGCCGGCCGGAGGGTCCCCGTCGGCCCCAGCGGTGGCCGGCCGCGCTGCGGCTCCGCAGTGTGGAGGCGGATAGGGTGCCACGGACACCATGACATCAGGTGCCACCGGCACCATGACTGAGACCCGCCATCTCCCCCTGCACCGCGGACCCTGACACGGTTATCATACAAAGCACGCCGGGTTCGGCGCCGAGTACGTTCGTCGGCACCCGGCATCATCGGGGGGATTGCCGGAAGGCAGGATAGTGACCGCAATTCACATATTGCACAGATCATTGGGGGATGGATGCGACACGGCACTGGTGGATCGAGTGGACGGATTGCGGCGGTCTTCGGCACGGTGTTGCTCACCGGGACGCTGATCGCCGCCTGCTCGAGCTCGTCTGGGTCGGGCAGCACGACCACCACGACCTCGGGATCGTCGTCGAGCAGCGCCAGCACGGCCACACCGGCCGGCGCCATCAAGATCGGCGCCATCTCGACCCTCACCGGGCCGATCTCCTCCGACTTCGACGCCTTCGTGCCCGGCATCCAGGCCTACCTCAAGATGGTCGACGCAAAAGGTGGGGTCGCAGGCCACCAGATCCAGCTGGCCTACAACCTCGACGACGGCGGCAGCCCGACCACCTTCACCCAGCTGGCCCACACGCTCATCCAGCAGGACGGCGTCTTTGCTGCGTTCGCCTCGACGTTCTGGTTCAGCCCCAACCTGTTCGTCCAGACCAACACCCCGACGTTCGGCTACAACGTGAGCGGTAACTGGACGCCCGCCCCCAATCTCTTCGCCGCCGGCGGGTCGACCCAGGACTACAACTACGGCGCGCCGGCCGTCGCCTACCTGTTCCATCAGCTCAAGGCCAAGTCGATCGCCGTGCTCAGCTACGGCCCGGCGATCGCCTCCTCGTACGACGCCTGCAGCACCGAGGCCAAGCAGCTGTCGGCGGCGGGGATCAACGTCGGCTACACCGACCTCGCCGCCCAGCTCGGGGGCGACTTCTCGGCGGCTGCGCAGCACATGCAGCAGGCCGGAACCGACCTCGTCGTGACCTGCATGCAGGACTCCGACAACATCACGATGTCGCGGGCGCTCAACCAGTACGGACTGAACCCGCACCAGCTCTGGTTCAACGGCTACGACAACAGCCTGCTGGCCCAGTACAGCAGCCTCATGAAGAACGTCTACCTCAACCTCAACAGCGACATCCCGTTCCAGGCACCGAGTGCGTTCCCCGGCAAGTACCCCGGTATGGCCCAGTACCTCCAGGCTATGAACCAGTACGAGCCGAAGTACACCTACTCGGACGTGGCCCTCCAGGGTTGGATGTCGGCGGCCCTGCTCGCCGAAGGCATCCAGAAGGCCGCGGCCAGCGGTGGTGTCACGCAGGCCAACGTCATCAACCAGATCAACCAGTTGACCAACTTCAACGCCGGGGGGGTCTCGACGGTCGTCGACTGGACGAAGGCTGCACACGAACACGCTGACCTCGTTCCCAGGCTGCTCGACCTTCGTGAAGGTCAGTGGGACCAAGTTCGTCCCCGCCGTAGCGGCGTCTCCCCAGACGGTCGTGTGCTTCGCCAAGACGGTCGATCTCAAGAACCCGGCCCTCGCCACCCCGCCGGCCGGGACCCCCGGCACGTGAAGCTGAGGGCATCCGGAGAAGGGACCTAGGGACAGGTCGGTGCACCAGTTCCTCGGCTTCGCCATCCCCGGGATCCCCTACGGGTGCACCTACGCCATCGTGGCGGTCGGGCTGGTGCTCACCTACCAGGCCACCGGGGTATTCAACTTCGCCTTCGGGGCCCAGGCCTATACGTCGGCTTTCGTCTACACCAAACTGGTCCAGAACGACAACCTGCCGATCTGGCTGGCCTTCGTCATCTCGGTGGTGGTGCTGGCTCCGCTGCTCGGACTGGCATTCGACCACTTCCTCTTCCGGAAGATCCCCAATACCAACACCACGGCCAAGCTGGTCACCGGGATCAGCCTGTTCGTCGGGATCCCCTTCCTGCTACCGGTGCTGTTCGGGAGCCAGAACCTCTACAACTCACCGAGCATTCTCTTCAACCCGGACATCGTCTATTTCCACATCTTCGGGACGCCGATCAACGGCATCTACCTGAGCGCGATGGTCGTCACCGCGGCCGTGCTCATCGCGTTGGTGATCCTCATGCGCTTCACCAACCTCGGCCTGCAGATGCGGGGTGCGGTCGAGAGCCGGCGTCTCGTCGCCCTCGACGGGGTCAACGCAGGCGCGGTGGTGGCCACCGCCTGGGCCGTCTCGAGCTTCATGGCCGGGCTGGCCGGGGTCATGCTGGCCCCTCTCTACAACCAGCTCCAATTCGAGGACTACGCCACCCTGCTGGTGGCGGCCTTCGCCGCGGCCGCTTGGGCCTCGCTGCGCTCCCTGCCGATAGCCGCCCTGGTCGGCATCCTCATGGGCGTGGCCGACACCGTGCTCCAGGGATACCTGCCGGCGAGCAGCACCCTGTCGGCGGCGGTCATCCCCTCGCTGCCCTTCATCGTCCTGGTCGGTGCCTTGCTCCTGCTACCGGGCATGCGGCGCCTGGATGACTCGAAGGATCCTCTGGCCTCGGTCGACCCGCCACCACCCCCGACAACGGCCACGTCGCGAGCGCCCCAGCTGAGCCGCATCATCCGCCCGGCCTGGTACCTATTGTTCGCGGTCTTCTGCGTGTCCATGCTCACCTGGATCCCCCAGACGTGGGAGAGCGTGTTCAACGAGGGTCTCGCCTTCTCGACCATCTTCCTCTCGATCACCCTGATCACCGGCATGGGCGGGCAGCTCTCGCTGTGCCAGGCCACGCTGGCCGGGGTCGGGGCGTTCACGGCCGCCCAGCTGGCCAACCACCTGGGCCTGAGCCTGCTGGTCGGAGGCATCGTGGGCGCCGTCCTGGCCGCGGTGGTCGCCGTGGTGCTGGCCCTGGCCTCACTGAGACTCAAGGGGCTCGGGCTTGCCCTCATGACCATCGCCGCCGCACTCTTCTTCGACAACTCGGTGTTCACCCAGGGAACGATCAGCAACGGCCACGCCCTCACCGTGGAGCCCAAGTGGGTCGGGCTCGGCCTGTTCAACCCCAACGGCCACAGCCTCTTCATTCTCGAGATGGTGGTCCTGGTGATCTGCACCCTCGGGGTCCTCCTGGTGCGCAGCGGCACCACCGGCCGGTACCTGTCGGCCATGCGCGGCAGCGAGACGGCCGCCGCCGGCCTCGGCATCAACCTCACCTGGCAGCGTATCCTCATCTTCGCTCTGTCCGGGGCTGTGGCCGGTATCGGAGGCACCATGCTCGTCATCCAACAGGAGTCGGTCAACGCCTCCCAGTTCGTCTACGCCCTTTCCCTGGCCTTCGTGGTCATCGTCGTCACCACCGGGGTGAGCACCGTCGAAGGGGCCATACAGGGCGGTATCGGATTCGTGGTCATCCAGCAGCTGCTGACTTACCTCCCGCCCCGCTTCGGTGGGAACAGCCTGACCATCGTACTGTTCGCCTTCGGCGCCCTCACGTACGCCGCGCATCCAGAGGGCATCCTCGAGTACCAGAAGCGCCGCTGGACCCTGCGCTTCGAGCGTCTGCTCTTCGGCGACCCGGACTCGGGCGCCATGGCGTCCCCAGCCACCCTCGGGCCCCCTTCGCCCGGGTCGGGCCCCGGCCGGAGCCCCTCGGCCGTGAGCAACATGACCCTGGACCTCTCGGCCGGGGATCCGTCGCTCGGAGCCGGTCGATGAGCAACGGGTCGGCCGAGAGCGCGGCAGCGGGCCCAGCCCGCAACGGAATCGCCCAGGTGCTCCTCCAGGTGACCGACGTCTCCAAGTCGTTCGGGGGAATCGCCGCCGTCAACAGCATGAGTCTGACCGTCTCCGCCGGGGAGAGCGTCGGCCTGGTCGGGCCCAACGGCGCCGGGAAGACCACGCTGTTCAACTGCATCTGCGGGCAGCTGCGGCCCGAGCACGGAAGGGTCGAGCTGTCCGGTACCGTCATCGACGGTCTCCCGGTCTACCGCCGGGCCCGCCTCGGGATCGGACGGACCTACCAGCGGGTCGAGGTCTTCCCCGACATGACCGTGCGGGAGCACCTCCTCGTGGCCGAGCGGGCGCGCCGGGGAGACGGGCGATTGTGGCGCGATCTCTGCTACCGGAGTCGACCCGCCCCCGACGAGATGGCCCGGGTTGACAACGTGCTCGAGCTCATCGGGATCGCCGATCGGGCCGACACCCCGGTGAGCGCCCTGGGACTCGGGTTGTGCCGCCTTGTCGAGTTGGCCCGCGCCCTCGTCGGCGAACCGGTCCTGCTGCTGGCCGACGAGCCCTCCTCGGGACTCGACGTGGAGGAGACGAAGGAGCTAGCCCACGTGCTACGCACACTCCAGCGGGAGCACGGCATGGCCGTCCTCCTCGTCGAGCACGACCTCACCATGGTCGGAGCCGTCGTCGACCGCACCGTCGTGATGGACCTCGGCTCGCTGGTGGCCGAGGGCACCTTCGACGAGGTGATGGCTGACCCTCGGGTGCGCGATGCCTATCTCGGTACGAGCGCATGACCATCGACTACGACACCACTAGTCCCAACGGCAACCGTCCTGGGGTCGGCAACGCTGCACCTGCCCTCGACGTGGAGCACGTGTGCGCGGCCTACGGACCCTACCGGGCCCTGTTCGACGTCTCCTTCACCGTGCCGGCCGGGGGTATCACCGCACTGCTCGGATCCAACGGCGCCGGCAAGTCGACCGTCGCCCGGGTGGTGAGCGGTCTCATGCCGTGCACCGAGGGATCGATCCGTGTCGGTGGAACCGATGTGACCGGGGACCCGGCCTACCGGATCGCTCGGGTAGGGATGGCCCACGTGCCCGAGGGCCGCGGGATCTTCGCCAACCTCACCGTCGAGGAGAACCTGGTGCTGGTCTTCCGCCAGCGACTGGGACGAAAGAAGACAACCGAGGCGCTGGCCCAGGCCTACGAGGCCTTCCCCATCCTCGGTGAGCGCCGGAAGCAGCGCGGCGGCACCCTCTCGGGTGGGCAGCAACGGCTCCTGTCGCTGGCCAAGGTGCTGATGGCACCGCCCAAGCTGTTCGTGGCCGACGAACTGTCCCTCGGCCTCGCCCCCGTGGTCATCGAGACGGTCTACGAGGGCCTGCGCAGGATCAACCGGGCAGGTACCGCCCTGCTCGTCGTCGAACAGCAGGTCGACCGCGCCGTCGGACTGGCCCAAGAGGCGGTGATCCTCGAGCACGGCTCGGTGGCCTACGCCGGGCTGGCGGAGGGGGCCAAGGGGGCCATGGAACGGATTCTCGCCAGCCGTACCGTCGGATCGTCCTCCGAGCCGGACTGACCGGGACGACTGGGGCTCGAACCGGTGGCGGCCAAGGCGGGCAGAGGGCGGGTCCAGCCCCGGCGGCCGGCCGGTCCGTCCGGGCCCGAGGTGGCCGTGGGCGAGCCGGCCAGCAAGCGGGCGCTGCGCAGCCAGGGCAAGGAGACGATGCGCAGGCTGCTCGACGCGGCCATGGAGGCGATCGACGAGCGCGGCTACCACAGCACCCGGGTGAAGGACGTGGTCGACATCGCCAACACCTCGCACGGCACCTTCTACCTGTACTTCTCCAACAAGGAGGACCTGGTGCGGGCGCTCACCATCGAGGCGACCACCGAGGCCTCGCGGCTCTACGGGGCGGTGACCGAGGCGGGCAATGCCCTGGACATCGAGAGCTGGGACAGCCTGCGCCAGTGGATCGGCGACTATTCCGCCCTGTGGTGCCGGTACGCGCCCCTGTTCCGGTCGTGGATCGACCTCGCGTCCGTCGACCGTGCCGTCGTCGACCAGACCAGGGCGATGGTGGCCGCCCACATCGACGCCATGGCGTCGCGGATCTCCTCCTCGGGGCCGACCGGCAACCTCGATCCCGGTGTCGCCGGGCTGGCCGTCATCGCCATGCTCGACCGCTTCCATCTGATGTCGGAGTTCATGGGCACACCGGTCGACAATGCCGCGCTGGACACCCTCACCACCATGGTCCATCGCGCCCTGTTCCCCGCCGCCGGGGACCCGCCCCGCTAAGCGCCGGGCAGGCCGCTCACTCCAGGATGACGTCGACCGGCGCCCCCCGGGCCAGCAGGTCGATGCTGTCGTTGTCCTCCCGGTAGCGCAGCCCCTGCACGTTGAAGAGCTGGACCGAGTCGCTCCCCACCGGGTAGGGGCCCCAGTGCCAGGTCCCCCGGTGCAGCACCAGCGGGGCCAGGACGGGGAGGGCGAAGGCGCGGATCGACCCGGCGCCCTCGGGCGAGCCGGGGTCCACCTCGGCCGGGGCCACCACGATCACCGCCGGATGGTCCAGGGCCATCAGGGCCTGGGTGTGGGTGGCATGCCGGAACAGCACCTGGCACCGGAGCCCACCCGGAACGGCCGGCACCTCGTCCCGCACATGGCCGATGAGGTTGACGTGGGCGTCGTGCCATTCGAACGACAGCCGTTCCCGGCCGTCGGCCGGGTCCATGTCGGCCACCGGCAGCCAGCCGAAACGGGACCAGCCCTCCGGGGTGAGGTCCTGCGGCCTGATACGGGTGGCGATGCCCTCCACCTGTCCTCCTCTCGTGGCGCCCCGGGATGCGGCTCCGAGGCGACGCCGCCGACGACGGCTGATCTAACCTGACACCGGCAACTGGCCTGAACACCGCGGTCCGGACCGGGCCCGGCTGAATCCTAGTGAGCGGAGGTGGCCCCGGCCATGACCATGGACGTACGCAACATCGAGGACACGGCACCGGTCGTCGAGCACAACGGCACCGTCCCGGTGTGGTGGATGGTCAACCCCCGCGAGCTCCAGGACATCACCCAGGGGGGCTTCCTCGAGCTGGTCAACGAGTTCGAGGTACCGGGGGGCGGGCGGGTGGAGCCCCATTCCCACCCGACCCACGAGTTCTACTACGTCCTGCGGGGGCGGGGGGTCATGACCATCGGCGACGAGGATCGCCCCGTCGCCCAGGGGGACCTCGTCTACATCCCGCCCGACGCCGTGCACACCCTGCGCCCGGTGAGCGACAATGCCGCCATCCACTGCTTCTGCTTCGCCATCGGCACCCCGGACGCCGGGCCGATCGACTACACCCATCACTGAGTGGGCCGCGTCCTGGTGACCTGTCCCCTCCCGGAGGGGTGGACCGACCCGTTGGCGGCGGCCGGCCACGAGGTCGTGGTGGGCGACGGCTCGGGCGACCTCCGGGGCGAGATCGGCGATGTGGACGGCGTGCTGTGCATGCTCACCGATCCCATCGACGCCGGTCTCCTACGGGCCGGGGTGGCCGGCCGGCTGCGCGTGGTCAGTGTGGCGGCGGTGGGCTACGACAATATCGACGTGGCGGCGGCGACCGACCTCGGCATCACCGTCTGCAACACACCCGGAATCCTCGACGAGACCACCGCCGACCTGGCCTTTCTGCTGATCCTGGCCGCCGGCCGGCTGGCCTCCGGCGCGGAGTCCGACCTCCGGGCCGGGCGCTGGCAGGGATGGGGCATCACCGACCACCTCGGCCGCGACGTGCACGGCAGCTGCCTCGGGCTGGTGGGCTACGGGCGGATCGCCCGGGCCGTCGCCCGGCGGGCCGAGGGGTTCGGCATGGAGGTCCTCCACCACACCCGGACCGACCGCGGCCACCCCGGCTACGTGGCCGCCCTGCCGGACCTGTTGGCCCGGGCCGACACCGTGAGCCTGCACGTCCCGCTGACGCCCGCCACCCGGCACCTGATCGGTGAGGCCGAGCTGGCGATCATGAAGCCCAGCGCCGTGTTGGTGAACACGGCCCGCGGTGCGGTCGTCGACGAAATGGCTCTCGGCCGGGCCCTCGTGGAGGGCACGATCTTCGCCGCCGGTCTCGACGTCTACTCGGGGGAGCCGACCATCGACCCTGCACTGCTCGTCGCCCCCCGTACCGTCCTCCTGCCCCACATCGGCAGCGCCACTGTCGAGACCCGGGCGGCCATGGCCCAGATGGCCAGCCGGGCCATCTGCGACGTCCTGGCCGGGGCCGCTCCCGAGCACCCGGTGCGGGTCTGAGCCACCTGCGCCGGCGGTCAGCCGGCGGCCGGGTCCACCTCTACCGGCGCGGTGTCGAGCCCCAGCAGCTCGATGGTGGTGGCGCCGGCCCGCAAGGCCTCGAAGTAGTCCTGCTCCTTGGCCGCCCGCGACCGGGCGGCGGCCACCACGGTGTCGAGGTCGGCGCCGGGCACGATGACGACGCCGTCGACATCCCCCACCACCCAGTCGCCCGTCCTCACCGGGACGCCGGCCACGGTGGCCGGTGCACCGACCGATCCCCGCCCGGACTTGGTGGCCCCGGGCAGGGCCACGAGGGACGAGAACACCGGGAAGCCGAGGGACTCGAGGGCGGCCACGTCCCGCACCCCGCCGTCGATGACCAGCCCGGACAGTCCTCGGGCCTGGGCCCCGGTGGTCAGCACCTCGCCCCAGTAGCCGCGCCCGGCCACCCCACCCACGTCGACGACCAGCGCCGAGCCGGCCGGTGCCCGGGCCACCGCCACGTGCACGGCCAGGTTGTCGCCGGGCGTGCAGCGCACCGGGAACGCCGGAGCGGCCAGTGCGGCCCCCCGCCAGACCGGTCGGAGCCGGGGCGGCAGGGTCCGGGCGCCGCTCTCCCCCAGCGTGGCGGCCCCGAGCATCTGGAGCTCGGCGGCCCGGGCCTCCAGGTGGCGGCCCGAGCCGGGGCCGGCCTCACCCACCGTCGGACCCCCTCATCATGGCCGAGGACCCCCGACGGTGACGGCCAGCTCGATCTCGACGGCCCCACCCCGGGGGAGGGCGGCCACCCCGATGGCCGAGCGGGTATGGCGCCCGGCGTCACCGAAGACGTCGAAGAGCAGGCCGCTGGCGCCGTCGACCACCGACGGCTGCTCGTGGAAGGTCGGGTCGGAGGCGACGAAACCGGTCACCCACAGCACCCGCCCCACCCGGTCGAGCGAGCCGAGAGCGGCTTCGAGCACGGCGAGGGCGTTGAGGGCGCACACCGCGGCGGCAGCCCGGCCCTCCTCCACCGACACCGTGTCGCCCAGTGTGCCCGTGCAGGTGAGGACGCCGTCGATGCGCGGGAGCTGGCCCGAGGTCCGGGCCACGCCGTCGTGGACCACGACGGCGTCGAGCGGGTCGTGGGGTGGATGGGGCCCGTGCAGCTCGAGGCCCAGGACGACGAGCCGGGCTCGGACCCGGCCGATGGTCGTCATCGTCGGCCCTCGGCGACGGCGGGCGCCGGGGGCGTCGAGTCGTCGTCCAGGGCGGAGTCCATCGGCATCCTCGGGGCAGGGCCGGACCGACGCCCGGCAGTGGGGCGATGCTATCGCCGACCGGCCGTTCCTGACGCCTCCGTCAGGGACGGGCCCGGTTGCCTATGATCGGCCGGTGCCCGCCCTGGAGCCCGCCGGCGGACGTCCCCGGTTCGGCCGATGAAGATCGGGATCTCGCTCGGCCAGCTCCGGCCGGGACTGTGGGCCGAGGTGACCAGTGAGGCCGACCGGCTCGGCTACGAATCGGTGTGGATGCCCGAGCACCTGGTCATCCCGGTACAGGTGGCCGGCAGCCCCTTCGCCGGCTCGGACCACCCGCCCATCCCGTCCGACGTCCCGGTGTTCGACGTCTTCGCCTTCCTCGCCTACCTGGCCGCTCGGACCGAGCAGATCCACCTCGGGACGCAGGTCTACAACATCGGGCTCCGCCACCCCTTCGCGGTGGCCCGGGCCGTCACCACCCTCGACGTGGTCTCCGGCGGCCGGGTGGAGTTCGGCATCGGGGCCAGCTGGCTGCGAGAGGAGTGGGAGGCGGTCGGGCTGGAGTTCGCCAGCCGCGGGCGCCGGGTGGACGAGGCCATCGAGGTGTGCCGGCGGCTCTGGAGCGAACGGGCGGTCGAGCACCACGGGGAGTTCTTCGACTTCGGCCCGGTCATGTTCGAGCCAAAGCCGCTACAGGCCCCGTGGCCACCGCTCCACATCGGAGGCGACGGGGCCGCCGCCCTGCGCCGGGCGGCGCTGGCGGGTGACGGTTGGATCCCGATGAACCACACGCTGGAGCAGATCCCCGTCGCCGCCGCCCACATCGCCCGGCTGCGCCAGGAGGCCGGCCGGCCGGGCACGGCCGAGATCACGCTCGGAGCCGGGGCCGGCGACCGCGACGGCCTGCGCCGGCATGCCGACGCCGGCGTGGGGCGAGCCCTGGTCAAGCCGTGGGGCCGGGGCTCGGAGGCGGTCGAGGGCATCCGGCGCTTCGCCGACGAGGTCCTCCCCCACGTCCGCCATCATCCGGTGGCCCTCCCCACCCCGTAGGGCCGGCCCAGCCGGGGCCGGCCTTGCCCGGAGGGGCGTTTTCGGCCATGCTTCCCCGGTTCCGTCGTGCCATGGACGTGCACGGCCACTCAGGATCGGATACGGGAGGACATCATGGGAATGCTCGACGGCAAGGTGGCGATCGTCACCGGCGCGGGGAGGGGCATCGGGCGCGAAGAGGCGTTGCTGCTGGCCTCGGAGGGCGCCAAGGTGATCGTCAACGACGTCGGCGCCTCGCTCCAGGGTGAGGGGGGCGACAAGCACCCGGCCGAAGAGGTGGTCGAGCTCATCAAGTCGAGCGGCAGCGACGGCGCGGTCAACGCCTCGGACGTGAGCTCGTGGCAGGGCGCCAAGGAGCTGGTCAGCCAGGCAATCGATACGTTCGGCCAGCTCGACATCCTGGTCAACAATGCCGGTATCCTGCGCGACAAGATGAGCTTCAACATGGAGGAGTCGGACTGGGACGATGTCATCCGGGTCCATCTGAAGGGCCACTTCGCCCCCTCCCACCATGCCGCCGTCTACTGGAGGACGAGGGCCAAAGCGGGCGAGACGGTGAGCGGCCGGATCGTGAACACCTCCTCGGAGGCCGGCCTGTTCGGCAACGCCGGCCAGGCCAACTACTCGGCGGCCAAGGCGGGCATCGCCTCGATGACCTGGGTGCTCGCCCGGGAGCTCCAGCGCTACGGCATCACGGTCAACTCCATCTCGCCCCGGGCGCGTACCCGCATGACCGAGAACCTCTTCGGCGACATGGCCAGGGCCGAGGAGGGATTCGACAAGTTCGACCCGCGCAACGTGGCCCAGCTGGTCGCCTTCCTGGCCTCGGACGAGGCAGCCGACATCAGCGGTCAGAACTTCGTCGTCTACGGCGGGGACATCTGGGCCATGGGGGGCTTCCACGTGGTGGGTGAGGTGCACCGCGACTCGATGTGGTCCCCGCAGGAGCTGGCCGGCGTCAAGGGTGAGCTGTTCAAGGGGGTCTCGTCGGGCGTGCCCCCCTTCAGCATCGCCTGACCCTCCGGCACCGCCCGACCCTCCGGGGAGCGCCCGGGCGGCCGGCGGGAGCCGTCGACCGGGCCGCGGGCCAGACCCGTCAGGTGCGGGACGGAACGACGGCCGTCGCCTCGCCGACCACCTTCTCCTCGCCGTCGGCGTTGTGCAGCCGGACGTCGAAGTCGACGAGGTGGTCGTCACCCTCGGTGCGCTTGCCGGTGACGACGACCAACGTCTGCAGCTCCTCGTCGGGCCAGGTCTGCTTGGCGAAGCGGACCTGGAACCGGCGCACGTGCCCGGGGCCGACGTAGTCGGTGATGGCCGACCCGAGCAGTCCCATCGAGAACATGCCGTGCCCGAAGACGCTGGGCTGGCCGGCTGCCTTGGCCTTCACCTCGTCGTGGTGCATGGGGTTGAAGTCCCCCGACGCCCCGGCGTACGCGACCAGATCGGTCCGGCTGAGCCGGTGGGACCGCACCGGCGCCTCGTCGCCGGCGGCCACGTCTTCGTAGTAGAGCACGGTCTCAGCCATCGATCAGGCCTCCCTCTGGTGTCGCACGGCACCGAGATAGTGCCACAGTCGAGGGGCCGGCCCGAGAAGGCGGGCCCGGGGCACCGGCCTCACCATCCCTTGAATGCCGGAGGCCGGCGCTCGGCGAAGGCCTGCAGCCCCTCGCGGCAGTCGTCGGTGCCGGTGACCAGCTCCTGGGCCACCGCCTCCTCCCCCAGGGCCGTGGCCCGATCGGTGTCGAGGGCCCGATTGACCAGCTGCTTGGTCACGGCGATGGCCTTGGTCGGGCCCGCGGCCAGCCGCCCGGCCCATTCGCCGGCCACCGCCCCCAGCTCGTCGGCCGCCACCACCCGGTTGACCAGGCCGAGGCGCTCGGCTTCACCGGCCGGGACGCCGTCCCCGAAGAAGCAGAGCTCCTTGGCCCGCTGGGGCCCGATCAACCGGGTCAGCAGGTAGACGGCACCGGCGTCGGGGGCGATGCCCCGCCGGACGAACACGGCGATGAAGGACGCATCCTCGGCCGCCACGACCAGGTCGCAGGCCAGGGCCAGGCTCAGGCCGCCGCCGGCGGCCGTGGCGTTGACGGCGGCCACGACCGGCTTCTCGCAGTCGAGGACGGCGGTGATGAGGCGTTGCCACCCGGTGCGGATCATCCGGGCCGCCTCACCCATGGTGCGATCGGGGGCTCCTTGCGGGCGGGGTGGACCGGCGACCGGCGACCGGAGGTCGGCCCCGGTGCAGAAGCCCTTGTCGCCGGTACCGGTCAGCACCACAGCCCGCACGGCCAGGTCGGCGGAGGCCTCCTCCAGCCAGGTCACGATCTGCTCCCGCATCTCGGTGGTGATGGCGTTGCCGGCATCGGGCCGGTTGAGGGTGATCCACGCCACCCCGTCCTCGACCCGCCGGAGCACGGGGGCGGTGACCGCGCCGCCGGTCATCAGAGACGGTGGATGATGTTCATGCGCGAGGTGCAGACCGGCTCGCCGCTGTCCCGTTCGCTCCATTCCGTCTCGACCACCACGAAGGTCATGGTCCGGCCCTTGGACTCCTTGCGATAGGCATCGGCCACGACCCCGCGGCCGACGAGCACGTCACCGGCGAGCACCGGCCGCCGGTAGGTGAACTCCTGCTCGCCGTGGAGGATCAGCCCACCGTTGGCCATGAGCGGGCCGAGCACCTCGGCCATCGGGTTGCCGCTGGGGGCCTCCTCGGTCTGCAGCTCGGGGAAGGCACCGAAGTTGCCCATCACGAACGGGTAGGTGGGGGGTGCGGGGATCCCAGGGAGTCCGGCCGCCTCGGCGGCCCGGGGGTCGCGGTAGACGGCGCTGTCGTCCTTCACCGCCTGGGCGAACAGGCCCAGCTGGCCGCGCTCCACCGTCACCACCGTGGTACCGGTCGGCCGGCCGATGATCTTCGTCAGGACGTCGTCGTCTGCCACTCGGGCTCCTTCCCTTCGTCGGGTTTCACCGGATCGGGCCGGCGGCGGCGACCGCCCACCGGGGGGCCTCCGGTGCCCGCCCGGCACCGTAGCGCGCCGGCGCCGGGCCGGTCACGGCGATGAGCGCCCTCGTATACTGCGCCGACATGGGCAAGGAGGACTCGTTGCGGGTCGGCCGGGTTCTCCGGGTCCTCAACGAGTTCATCCGACCGGCACGGCAGGGTCAGGTGCGCAGCCTGGAGGTGGGCGCCTTCCACGTGCACGGGGAGCCGGTCCCGGCCGAGACGGCTCTCGCCGCCGCCTACGAGCCCTTCGGGGTGGGGCAGGCCTGGGGGCCGGCCTGGGACACCACCTGGTTCCGTCTCAGGGGGTCCGTCCCGACCGAATGGCGCGGCCAGGAGGTGCACCTCCGCTTCGCCATCGGCAATGCCGGCGAGACCGGGTTCGGCGCCGAGGCGCTGCTCTACCGGGACGGCCGACCCGTCCAGGGCCTGTCCCCCAACCACCGCGCCCATCCCCTGACGGGCCGCGCCGAAGGGGGCGAGGGCGTCGAGCTCTACGTTGAGGCCGCGGCCAACCCCCCGTCACCCTTCGGGGCCAACCCCTGGCCGCGACTGATGGCCGACCCGCACGGGACGCCGCTGTTCACCCTGGCCCGAGCCGACCTGGTCACCGTGGACGCCGCCTTCGAGTCCTTCTTCCACGACTTCCGGGTGGCCGTCGAACTGCTGATGGAGCTCCCGGACGGCGAGCCCCGCCGGGCCCGCCTGTTGGCGGGGCTGGAGCGCGCCTGTAACCGGCTGGCCCTCCCCGACGTCACCGCGACCTGGCCCGAGGCCGCCGAGGGGGTGCGCGACCTGCTGGCCGAGCCTGCCTCGCCCTCCGCTCACCGGGTGAGCGCTGTCGGCCACGCTCACCTGGACACGGCCTGGCTCTGGCCGCTGCGCGAGACGGTGCGGAAGTGCGCCCGCACCTTCTCGACCGTGCTCGCCCTCATGGACCGCTACCCCGAGTATCACTTCGTGGTCTCCCAGGCCCAGCACCTGGCCTGGATGCGCGACCACTACCCGGAGTTGTGGGTCCGCATGAAGGAGCGCATCGCCGAGGGCCGTCTCGAACCGACCGGGAGCATGTGGGTCGAGGCCGACTGCAACATCCCCTCGGGCGAGTCCCTGGTGCGCCAGATCGTCCACGGGAAGCGCTTCTATCTGGACGAGCTCGGGCTGGAGACCGATGACGTCTGGCTGCCGGACGTCTTCGGCTACTCCGCGGCGCTGCCCCAGATCATGCGCCTCGGAGGGGTCCGGCGATTCCTGACCCAGAAGCTGTCGTGGAACCAGTACAACGACATGCCCCACCACAGCTTCCACTGGGAGGGGATCGACGGTTCGCGGGTCTTCACCCACTTCCCGCCGGCCGACACCTACGGTGGCCAGGTCACCGTACGCGAGCTCCGCCACAATGCGGACAACTTCCGGGACTACGAGCACGCCAACCGCTCGCTCTACCTCTTCGGTCACAGCGACGGCGGGGGTGGCCCCACCGCCACCATGCTCGAGTCGGCCAGGCGCCTGGCCGACTCCGACGGCTTGCCGCGACTCACCATGGAAGGGGCGAGGTCCTTCTTCGACCAGGCCGAATCCGAGATCGTCGACCCCGCCGTCTGGGCCGGCGAGCTCTATCTCGAGCACCACCGCGGCACCTACACCACCCAGGGTGCGACCAAGCAGGGCAATCGACGCGGCGAGATGGCCCTACGCGACGCCGAGCTGTGGGCCTCGTTGGCCGAGGACGTCTACCCCGCCGAGGAGCTCCACGGGGCGTGGCGCACGCTCCTCCTCCACCAGTTCCACGACATCATCCCCGGCTCGGGCATCCACTGGGTGTACGAGGACGCCCGACGGGACCATGCCGACGTCGCCCGGCGGGCCGAGGCCGTCACCGGACGCGCCCTCGCCGGGCTCACCCGGGGGATCGACACCAGCGGCGCCACCCATCCGCTCGTGGTGTGGAACTCCCTCTCCCATCCCCGCACCGGGCTGGTGGAGACGGTGCGGCCCGACGGGGCCACGGCGGTGCGCGATGAGCACGGCCGTACCGCACCCGTCCAGGGCGTGGGCGGGGGACGGGCCCTGTTCCTCGCCACCGTGCCGCCGTGCGGCTACCACGTCTACGACCTGGTGGACGCGGCGCCCGACCGGGCCCGGGCGTCGGCCGAGGCCGGACCGCGCCATCTCCAGAACGAGCACCTGCGTGTCGAGCTCGACGACGACGGGCTGCTCACCTCGGTGTTCGACCGGCCGGCGGGGCGCCAGGTGCTCCCTCCGGGAGCCCGGGGCAACCTCCTCCAGCTGCACCCTGACTACCCGAATTTCTTCGACGCCTGGGACATCGACCCCTGGTATCGCGATCGAGTGGACGACATCACCGCCGTCGACACCATCGACGTGGTGGAGGGCGGCCCGGTCCGGGCCGCCCTCCAGGTCACCCGGTCCTTCGGGCGGTCGTCCATCGCCCAGACCATCAGGCTCACCGCCGGCTCGCCGGCGCTCGAGGTGTACAACGAGGTCGACTGGCACGAGGAGAACCGGCTGCTCAAGGTGGCCTTCCCGCTCTCGGTGCACAGCCGGCGGGCCACCTACGAGATCCAGTTCGGCCATGTCGAGCGGCCCACCCACGCCAACACCAGCTGGGAGGCGGCCCGGTTCGAGGTCTGTGCCCACCGCTGGGCGGACTACTCCGAGCCGGGCTACGGGGCCGCCCTCCTCAATGACTGCAAGTACGGCTACGACATCCGTGACGACGTGATGAGGCTCTCGTTGCTGCGCTCCCCCAACTGGCCCGACCCCGACGCCGACCGGGGCGTGCACCGGTTCACCTACCAGCTCCTCCCCCATGCCGGCGACCTGCGCGGGGCCGGGGTCATCGATGCCGGCTACGACCTCAACGTGCCGCTCCGGGTCGTCCCGGCGGCGGGTGCCCCGGGAGCCGGGAGCCGGTGCCGGTCGTTCCTCGCCGTGGACGCGCCGAACGCGGTGATCGAAGCCGTCAAGCGCTCCGACGACGGGCGTCAGGCACTGGTGGTCCGCCTGTACGAGGCATGGGGGGCGCGAGGTCCGGTGACCCTGTCCGCTCCGTGGCCGGTGTCGAGAGCCAGTCGCACCGACCTCTTGGAGCGCGAGGAGGCCCCCGTCGCCTGCGAGGGCGATGCGGTGCGCTTCGGCCTGGCGCCCTTCGAGATCGTCACCCTCCGGCTGGAGGCCGCCGGACCCTGAGCCGGACCCTGGCTGCTCCCTGGCTGCTCCAGCCCGGTGGTACGGCGGCCACCGGGGGGAGGCCGTGGGCGGGGCTCCCCCGCCGTCGCCAATCCTCGTAGCGCCGCAGGAAGTCGTCACCGAAGGGGTCCTCGCCCACCAGCGGCATCCCCGCCCGCCAGATGGTGAGGTCGTCGGGGGCGAGCTCGGTGGCCTCGGCCAGGTGCCGGCGGGTGGTCTCACCGTCCCCCCGCCGGTGGGCCTCGGAGGCCACCCGGAAGTGGAGCCGGGCCAGCACCTCGTCCTCGGTCAGGTCGGCCACCGACCGGCGGGCCTCGTCCCGGGTGAGCGGGACCGAGCCGTGGCGGACCCACCGCCGGAGCTGGTCGAGATGGGGGCCGGCGGCGATGCCGGTGAACTCGGCGAACAGGTCGGTGCCGTGGGCGGCACCGGTGGGCCGGGCGATGCCGCCCCCCTCGTCGATCCACACCACCGCGGGCACGTTGGAGATGGCGTAGAGCTCGGTGAGGAGGTGCTCGGGATCGTAGAGCACCGGCAGGGTGAGGCCATCCACCCAGGGGCGCACGTCCTCGGGACGACGGTCGAGGGCCACGGCGATGACCGTGAACCCCGATGGCCCCAGCTCGTCCTGGACGGCCTGCCACCCGGGCAGGTCGTAGCGGCAGCCGCACCAGCTGGCGAAGGCCACCAGCAGACGCTTCAACCCCGACCACTCGTCGAGTTGGTGGAACGTGCCCTCCAGGTCGGGGAGCGCGAACCCGGGTGCGGTCAGACCGTCGAGGGCACCGTGGCGCCGCTCGGCCGGCAGCGCCACCGCCATCAGTCCCGCCTCGACGTCGACCACGGCCGGGCGCCGGAGGGCCCGGGCCACCGCCGACAGGTCGATCCGGTCACCGACCCACAGGGACTCGGGCCGGACCACGGGCACGCAGCGCTCACCCTGGCACAGCCCCTGCGGTCCGAGCTCCCACCCCAGGACGTCGGGCAGTCGGTGGGGTTCGACGAGGAAGGTGGACCGCTCGGCGTCGGGCCCGGCGGCCACCGTCCGCGCCCGTTCCTCGATGACGGTGATCTCGCCCATGACGCCGTCCATCCTCCTCCCGCCTCCGTGTCCCGAGCCAGGCCGGTCGGTCAACGAAGGCCGATACCGGCGGCCCGGGCGAACTGGCGGCTGCGTTCGCGGTACCCACCCTCGCCGTCGGGGGTGGGGGCGGCCGGAGAGAAGAGCACCACTCCGCCGGCCTCGGTCGAGGCCACCGCCACCCGCACGGCGTCACCCACGTCGTCGGCCTGGTGCACCACCATCCCCTGGGCCCGTCCGGGACCGGCCGGTCCGGCCAGGGCGTCGAGCAGTCGCGGGGCGCCCGACGACAGGACGACCGCCGTCGGAAGCGGGCGGCGGCGGCCCAGAGCCTCGGCCACCGGCCGGACGTCGATCCCCCGGTCGGCACCGCCGAGGATGACGGTGAGCGGGACGCCGGGGAACGCCTCGATCGAGGCGGCCGTGGCGAAGGGATTGGAGGCCAGCGCGTCGTCGACGAACGTCAGGCCGTGGCTGCGGCCGATGGTCCGGCAACGGGAGGGCAACCCGTCGAATTCATCGACCGCCCGGGCCACGGCATCGACCGGGGGTGGCTCGCCGCCGAGCAGCAGGGTGCCGGACACGGCGCCGCACAGGTTCCAGAGGTTGTGCCGCCCGGGAAGGCGGAGCCGGTCCGAGGCGACCAGCGGCTCGCCGTCGGCCTCGATCATCCCCGACGGGGCCAGCCGGACCCGGCCGGAGGGACCGAACAGCGTGCGGCACCGGTGCTGCTCGGTGCGCCGGACGGCCTCCTCACTGGCTGCGCTGACGGCCAGAGCGCCGGGCGGTCCCGCTTCCACCAGGTGCAGCTTGTCCCGGTAGTAGGCCTCCTCGCTGCCGTGCCAATCGAGATGGTCCGGAGCCAGGCTGGTCAGCACGCACACCCCGGGGGTGACCGTCACGTCGGCGGCCTGGTACGACGAGACCTCGACCACGTAGGCATCGGCCAGCGAGCGGTCGTAGGTGTCGGTCACCGGCACCCCGATGTTGCCGATGAGCTCGACCGCCATCCCCTGGTGGCGCAGGATCGACGCGGTCAGCGCAGCCGTGGTGCTCTTGCCCTTCGTGCCGGTGACCGCCACCACCCGGGCATCGGCGAAGTCCTCGAGCCAGATCGCCATGGCGGTGGTCACCACTGTGCCCCGGCGGCCGGCGGCCACCAGCTCGGGGCGGTATCGGCTCACCCCGGGGGCGCGCACCACCGTGCCGACGTCCTCCCAGACGGCCGAGTCCGGCTCCACCACCGAGACGTCGGACCCGAGTGCCCGGCGCACCCGGGCCGAGGCTCCTTCGGCGTCATCGTCGATGAGCAGCGGAGTCACGCCCTTGCGCCCGAGGAGGTCGGCCAGGGCCAGGCCCTCCTGCCCGAGACCCCAGATCGCCACCGGCCGGCGGCACAGCTCGTCGAGGGTCACGGCCCGGACGCCATGAAGCGTTCGACGGCGTCGGCCACGTCCGAACGGGGGAAACGGAGGGACGGGTCGGGGGTGAGCAGGTCCTCGGCGTCGCGGTCGGAGACCATGGCCCGGGCCCGGGCGGCCAGGGCGGCCACCACCGGGGAACCGTTCCAGGCGGGCTGGTCCGACAGCAGCCTCATGGCCACGGCCGACTCGCGGCGCTCCCCGACGCATTCGAAGGGCTTCTCCTCGGCGTCCATGAGGGCGGCGAAGCCGCCGATCTCGTCGGGGTCGGCGAACATGTCGCGCCCGATGAGGGCGGTCAGGTCCTCCGGCGTCATGTACGGGGCGAGGACGAGGCCGACGAAGCGGCACTTGGCGCACTGCCCGCACCACCGGGCGCCGGCCGGGGCCGAGCGGCGAAAGGGGGCGTTGCAGCTGCAGACGGATCGGTGGTACTCGGTGAGGCCGGCGAACACCCGGGCGATGGCCAGCTCCGAGTAGGGCCGGAGGGCCGAGCCATAGGTCAGACCCGGTTGGATGGAGTTCGTGACCAGGCCGGACAGCAGCCGCTCGAACTCGAGGCTCTTCGAGTACTGGTGGTTGACCGGCACCCCCCCCACCCGTACCGTCTCCTCGCTGGCCGACCGCTCGATGGCCATGGCCACGGTGTCGTAGCCGTACACGGCGCTCCCGAGGAGGGCGACGAGGGACACGATGGCCGTGATGGGCACGTGCCCGTTGAGGGCTCCGAACCGGTTGAGCTCGGCCAGGTTGGACGAGAGCTCGCGCCGCACCACCAGCAGCTCGAGGCCGGCCCGGCGGGCCAGGTCCGAGACCAGAGGGTGGGGGTTGACGGCCAGCAGCCGGGGTCCGAGCGAGCGCACCGCCTCGATCAGGACCATCGAGTCCTTCCCCCCTCCGATGGGTACGACGAGTCCCCCCGGGTGCGGCCCGGGGGCGTCCCCGGGGGCGTCCCCGGGGGTGAGCCGACCCTCGGAGGAAGCCTCGATCGACACCGGTCGGGGGACGGGCAAGCCGTTGGCCACGGCGAACTCCCGGAGCCCCTCGTCGTAGAGGCGACGGTGGAAGTCGGCCTCGGCCGGGCTGAGCGAGGCGGACTCGACGCGCACCACCGACGGGGCGGCCGTCTTGTAGTAGCTGGTCCCGGCGGCGATGTGCAGGTGGACGAGGGCGCGCTGCACGGCTCGTTCGTCTACCGGACCCGATGGCGGCGTCTCGAAGGTCAGGGTCTCGACGAAGGTGGGACCATCGTCGAGCCCGTAACCCAGCACCGCCGTCCCCGAGCGCTGGTCGAACGACCGGTCGAGGACCCGAAAGGCCTTGAAGGCGCCCGGGTCGAACCGCGTTGGGTCGTTCATGGCCGCCTCAGCGTACCGGTCGGCGGCACGCGGGCGGTTGCCCCCGGGTGGCACCGGTGTCGCGACCCGGGTGCCGGAGGTCACGTCTCGGCGGGCTTGGGCAGCCGGATGTGCTCGACGATGGTCAGCGACGACCCGCTCGACCGCATGACCCACACATCACCCTTCTGCAGCCGCGCCTGGTCCGGCTCGGCACCGCCGTCGGCCACCAGCGCCTTGAGCACGGCCACGGCGACGTCACCGTGGGTGCAGAGGACGGCGGGCTCACCGGCCATCCGACGGACGAGTCCGACCGCCTCGGCTCCGTTCCCTTCGGCCAGCTCGTCGACCGACTCGACGGGCAGGGAGAGGGCGGGGGACTCGGCGGTGGGCCGGACGGTCTCGTAACAGCGGACGTAGGGGCTGCTGAGGATCCGCTTGGGCCGGTACCCGCTGAGGATCGGCACCAGGGCCACCGCCTGGGCGCGGCCCCGTCTCGACAGCGGCCGCAGGTGGTCGTCGCCCTCGAAGGAGCTCCGTCTCCCGGCATGGCCGTGCCGGACCAGCAACAGGGGCATGCCCACGATGCTGCCATGCCCGGGGCAGGACGGGGACGATGGCGCGGCGGGGATGCCTAGTCGGAGAGGTCGGGCACCTCGATGCCGGGATCGAGGGGAAGCGGGAACGTCTCGAGCTCCCGACCGCCGCGGGCCAGCGAGTGGTACCGCCGCTCGGCGAACCGCCACCGGTCCCCGACGAGCCGGTAGCGGTCGTGATAGAGGCCGAAGGCCGTCGTCAGGCCGCCGCTCTCCCGGTGCTGACGCAGCTCGCACATGAACAGCCGGCCCGAGGCCTCGCCGTCGGAGGCACCGTGGGGGAAGACGATGTGGGCGTTGAGGATCACGAACTCGAAGAACTCGAACGGGGCGATGGCGTCGGCGATGAACCCGGCGACGGCGTCGCCTCCGACCAGATGGAGCGGCGCCCCGGCCCGGCGGTCGATGAGAACCGGGGCACCGGCGACGAACAGCCGGTCCAGCGCGGACCACGCCCTCCGGTTCACCGCGTCGGCGTAGGCGTGCTGCAGCCGGCGCACAGCCGTATCGTGCACGGCCTCGGCCAGCAGGGCGTCAGGGATCATGCCCGCACCCTCATCGGCCATGGCTCTCCTCGTCGGCGGTGGTGGTCCCGACCACTACTCTGCAACGGTCCTCGGGCCGTGACAAACGGCCGGGGCCGCCCGAGGATGCGACGATGAGTGGATGGACGTCGAACGGGTGGACTTTGCCGGCTTCGAGGGGGTCCGCCTGGCGGCGGACGTCAGGGGCCATCCGGACGCCTGGCCCGTCCTCTTCCTCCACGGCGGGGGCCAGACCCGCCACGCCTGGGGGTCGACGGCGGCCACGGTGGCCGCCGACGGGTGGCGGACCGTCGCCCTCGACCTCCGTGGCCACGGCGACAGCGACTGGGCGCCCAACGGCGACTACTCCTTCACCGCCTTCGGCGGTGACTGCCTGGCCGTGGTCGACCGGCTCGGGCGCCCTCCCGTCCTCATCGGAGCCTCGCTTGGAGGGATGGCGGCGATGCTGGCCGAGGGCACCAGCGACCGCACCGTCTCGAGTGGCCTGGTGCTGGTGGACATCACCCCGAAGACCAACCCGGAGGGGATCGAGCGCATCGCGTCGTTCATGCAGTCCGGGTTGGGCGGGTTCGCCACCCTCGAGGAGGCGGCCGACGCCATCGCCGCCTACACCCCCCAGCGGAAGAGGAAGGTGAACCCGGCCGGGCTCGGGAAGGTGCTCCGCCAGCGAGAAGGCCGCTGGTACTGGCACTGGGATCCCCTCGTCATCAGCCAGGAGCGGACCGAGGTGGTGCCGGAGCGCCTGGCCGGCCTGCTCGACGTGGCCATGGGCAACATCGACGTCCCCACCCTGCTGGTGCGGGGCCTGCTCAGCGACGTCGTCACCGATGAAGGGGTGGACGACCTGCTGTCGAGGATCCCGACGGCGTCGGTGGCGGACGTGGACGGGGCCGCGCACATGATCGCCGGCGATCGCAACGACGCCTTCTCGGAGGCGGTGTTGTCCTTCCTGCGGGAACGGATCCGTCCCTCGCTCAGCTCGTAACGGGGCCATGGTGCGGCTCCGGTCGGGCCCGCGTCGATCGAAGGCCCGTCTCAGAACGTCGACCGCCCGCCGTGGGCCGGCTGGCCCCCGGGGAAGGCCCGGATCATGTTGTCCTGGACGAACGAGGCCACCAGATGCCTCTCCTCGGTGAAGATGTCGGCCCGGCCGTAGGAGCGGCCGCGCCCGGCATAGGGGCTCCGGTGGGCCAGGAGGTGCCAGGCGCTGGCGTCGACCGGCTCGTGGAAGGTGAGGGTATGGCTCAACACGCTGGTCGAGATGGACACATGGGCCATCGACTGCCCGACCCCGGCGTGCGGCCGCATGGCCGTCCCGATGAGGAAACCGTCGGTGGCGTAGGCCAGCAGGGCCTGCCCGACCACCCCCGTCTCCTCCGGCCCAGGGAACCGGCTCCACACCAGCAGCTCGGCCGGGCCGACCGCCTCGGGGTCGGCGATGTCGACACCGTCGACCATCCTGGTCTCCCAGAAGCCACCCTCGGGGCCCCCGGGCGGGGCGTCACCGGGACGGCCCGCCGGAGGGGCGTCCGCCGCATGGCGGATGAGGTCCGGCTCGGGCGCGCTCAGCAGGCAGAGCGAGCGGGTGCAGAGCCGGTCGCCCTGCCGGACGGTCACCGTGGCGCTGGCCAGGGCGCGCCCGGTGTGCATGGGCTCGACGTCGATGTCGAGCGGCTCGTCCCGCGAGCCGCCCCGGGCGAACACCGTGTGCACCGTCTTGATCTCCTTGCCCGGGTCCACCGTGGCGGCGGCCACGATGGTCTGGGCCAGGAGCTGGCCGCCGAACACGACACCGCCGAACCCGGTGTCGACATTGCGGGCACGGAACCGCCCCTCGCCCACCGGCTCGAGGTCGAGCGCGGCGCGCAATCCAGACCGAACGGACATCTCAGACACCTCTCCCCGCGGGGTCGACCGCGCACGAGAGCATGCGCTCTCGGTGGTCCCGCGGCCCGGGATTGTGGCACAACGACGGACGGCCCGCTCGGGGTGGCGCCGGACGGGACGACCAGGCCCGGCCGTCGGCTCACCCGTCCCGCAGGATCGAGACCAGCCTGCCCACGTCGTCGAGCGAGCGAAGCGTGTCGTTCAGGTGGGTGCAGGTGGAGACGCCGACCAGCTCGCGCCGCACCCGGTTCCGCAGCTCGCCCACCGCCATCCCGGCCAGCCGCGTGGCACTTTCCACGGCCTGGGGACACTCCATCCACGGCAGTACCCGCGCCCGAGCGGACACCTCGACCACGCGTTCCCCGTCGTGGTCGACGGTGCCCGACACCGTGTACTCGTGGAGCACGGATTCCGACCCGTCCTCGGCCACGTGGCTGTCACGGAAATGGGCGTCGATGCGGTAGGGAGCACCGGGCCCGTCCGGGGCGAGCACGTCGAGCCGCCGGCGCCGGCGCATGGCATGGGGGACGAGCGGCTCCATGGCGTGCCAGGCCAGTGGGTCGCCGGGTGGCTCGAGGATGGGGGCGGGTGGGCCCTGGGAGACGGGAACGACCCCTCGGCGGCGGATGGTGACCATCATGGTGGCGCCGTGGGCCCAGCCCGCACAGCGGTCGTCACCCATGGTGGCCGTGGTGGCCCGGGCCCGCGCCGCGGTCGCATCCGGGCGCGGCCGGGGACCTTCCTCCTCGAACCCGCCGGCCCGCTGGACGGCGTATCCCGAGACGAGTGCCGCCCCCGGCAGGTCGTCGAGCACCAGATGGAGGAGTGAGCCCGCCGCCGGGCCGCCCGGGCCGGTATCGGCCAGACGTCCCCGAAAACCGGGTCCCACCACGGCTCCGACCAGGCGTCCCGATGCGGCCGAGGACGGAGACAGGGACAGCGAGAGGAGCCGGCGGGAGGCGCCGTCGGCCCGACCCTCGAGCTCGGCCTCCGCGATCACCGACGCGACCCCCTTCGGACCCGAGCGGAGATCGCGGGCCCGGGCCCTGAGGACGAGTTCGCCGGCGGGACCGTCCGGTCGCCACGTGTCGATGTTGGAGGTCCGTCGGACCGATCCAGGGCGGCGATCGGGTGTGTCCCGGACAGGCTCGTGCGGCCCGGCCGCCTCGGGGATCAGCAGCACGGCGGCGACCACCTGGTGCGGGGAGGGACGGTGACGGCGTCGGACACGGTCGGCGATCTCATGGTCACACCCCACGGGCGCGTGGCCCACCGGGCCGGCGATCGGCCGCCGGCCCCACCGACGTTACCGTGACCCCGCCTCACGGCTCCGACCCGCTCGGTGCCACCAGGACCTTCCCTACCGCCCGGCGTTCGGCCAGGTCGGCCAGGGCCCGGCCGGCCTGTTCGAGGGGGTAGACGGCCGAGATGTGGGGTGTCACCCGCCCGGCCCGAGTGAGGTCGGCCAGCTCGGCCCGGTCCCGGGCCTCGTCCTCGGGCCGGTGACGGGCGAAGCCCGCCATGGTGAACCCGGTGATCTCGACGCCCTTCAGCAGCACCAGGTTGAGGGGGATCCGGGGGATCTCACCCGAGGCGAAGCCGACGGACACGAACCGCCCACCCCAGCGCAGGGCCCGCAGGGCGGGCTCGGCGTAGGCCCCGCCCACCGGGTCGATGACGGCGTGAGCCCCGCCCCCGGTGACCTCCTTGATGCGCTCCTTCAGGTCCTCGTCCCGGTAACAGACCCCCTCGGTCGCCCCCTTCCGGCGGCAGAGCTCGAGCCGTTCGGGGGACGACGCCGCGGCCAACACCGAGGCCCCGAGGGCACGGCCCATCTCGACGGCGGCCAGACCGACGCCACCGGCCGCCCCGAGGACCACCACCCACTCACCGGGCCCGACCCGGGCCACGCTCCGCAGGGCGTGATACGCGGTCCGATGGGCCACGCCGGACCCCGCCGCGAGCAGGAGGTCGGCGCCGGGTTCGACCGGCTCGACGGACGCGGCGGACACCACCACCCGCTCGGCGAAGGCGCCGACCAGCACGGCCCCGGTCACCCGGTCGCCGACCCGGGGCCGGTCGACCTCCGGCCCGACCGCGCTCACCGTCCCGGCGAACTCGCTCCCGGGGGTGAAGGGCACCGGCACGTGCACCTGGTAGCGGTCGGCCACCAGCAGCACGTCGGGAAAGTTGGCGGCGGCGGCGGCCACGTCCACCACCACCTCTCCGGGCCCCGGCCGCGGATCGCCGATCTCCTCGACGGAGACGGAGGACGGCTCGCCGTAGTGCCGGCAGCGGGCGGCGCGCAAGCAGGTCGTCCTCAGGAGTTCCCGACGACGTGCTCGAGGTGGTCGGCCAGCTTGGCCCGGGCGGCCTCCCGCTGGGCCGGCAGGTGGGCCGTCGGCCACAGGCCCGGAGCCGCCTCGTAGTCCTTCAGCACCTCGCGGGCCACGGTGATCTTGTGAACCTCGGTGGGCCCGTCGACCACGCTCATGATGGGAGCCATCATCCACATGCCGCCGAAGGGCATCTCGTTCGACACGCCCAGGGCCCCGTGGGCGTGCATCGAACGCCAGACGGCGTCATGAACGACCTTGGGGGTGAGGGCCTTGATGGCGGCGATGTTCTTGCGCGTGCGCTGATAGTCCTGGTACCGATCGATCTCCCAGGCGGTGTACAGCACCAGCAGACGGAATTGGGCGAGCTCGGCATAGGAGTCGGCGATGTCGCCCTGGATGAACTCCTTGCGGGCCAGCAGGCTCCCCTGGGTCTCGCGGCTGAGGACCCGCTCGCAGAGCAGGTCGAGCGCCCGCTGGCAGGTGGCGACGGTCCGCATGGCGTGGTGGACCCGACCGCCGCCGAGGCGGGTCTGGGCGATGGCGAACGCCTGACCCTCGCCCCCGAGCAGGCTGTCAGCCGGGACGCGGACGTCCTCGTAGTGGATCAGGGCGTGCATGCCCTCGTCCTCGGGCTCGCCGGCCAGGCCGACGTGGCGCACCATGTTGACCCCGGGGGTGTCGGCGGGCACGAGGAACATCGATGCCCCCTGGTAGACGCTCACGTCCGGGTCGGTGACGGCCATGACGATCAGGAAGGCGGCAGTGCGGGCGTTGGAGGAGAAGAACTTCCACCCATTGAGGACCCACTCGTCCCCGTCGCGCTCGGCCCGGGTGGTGAACTGCTTGGGGTCCGACCCGGCCTGGGGCTCGGTCATCGAGTAGCAGGAGAACACCTCACCGTCCAGCAGTGGCTGCAGGTAGGTGGCCTTCTGCTCGTCCGTCCCGTAGTGGGCGATGATCTCGGCGTTGCCGGTGTCGGGGGCCTGGGTGCCGAAGACGATGGGCGCCCAGCTCGACACCCCGAGGATCTCGTTGAGGAGGGCCAACTTGAGCTGCCCGTACCCCCGGCCTCCCAATTCGGGGCCGAGGTGGGCGGCCCACAGGTCGTGGTCGCGGACCTCCTGCTTCATCGGGTCGACGATCGGCCGGAGCTCGTCGTCCAGCGGATGGAACTGGCGGTGCGGGTACAAGAGGTCGAGGGGCTCGACCCGCTCCTGCACGAACTGCCGGGCCCAGTCCAGCTTGGCCTGGAATTCCGGCTCCGTGGAGAAATCCCAACTCATGGTGGTCCTTTCATGACGGGGAGGAGGGCGGCGCCGTCGGCCGGGGCCCGGCCGCCTCCACGTGCGGCCCCATGCCGGAGAGGAGGCGCTCGTGACAGGCGGCCACCTCCCGGCGGGCGGACACCGGGTCCGAGGCGTAGGCCACGTACATGGCCGACCCCACGCCGAGGGCGGACAACAGGTGGGCCAGGGGGTCGACGGGCTGGGGCTCGAGCACCCCCTCGGCCATGGCCTGGCGCAGGTACTCCTTGATCTTGTGGGTCGGTCCGTCCCCCCGCTCGGACCAGGCCGTCCACCCGAGCACGGCGGGCCCGTCGACCAGGACGATCTGACGGTAGGCCGGGTTGGTCGAGGCGGCCTCGAGGTAGATCTCGCTGTTGGCCCGGAAGAGGGCCCAGGCCCCGGTGTCCGGGTCGTCCGAACGGCGACGGAGCAGACGGACCACCTCGCCGGAGACCTCCTCGAACACCGCGCGGAACAGGTCCTCCTTGTCCCGGAAGTGATGGTAGAGGGCGCCCCGGGTGAGGCCGGCCCACTGGACGACCTCCTCGGTCCGGGTGGCCCCGAACCCGTTCCGGGCGAAGAGCTCCCGGGCGGCGGCGAGCAACGCTCGGCGGGTGCCGGCCACCTGTTCGGCCCGCAGGCCGGGGCGGTCGCCGGCCCGGACCGCGCCGGCCGGCACCGCTGTCGCCGGCCCCGGGCCGTCACCCATGTGATCCGGCGTTGCGGAGCAGTTGATGCATTTCGTATCCAACATACATACTGTTTGGCACCGGCGTCGGGGCGCCGGGAGGACGGAGAGCCGTGGACGATCTGGAAGGGAAGGTGGCCCTGGTCACCGGTGCCAGCCGCGGAGTTGGCGCAGCCACCGCCCTCATGCTGGCCGAGGCCGGTTGCGATGTGGCCTGCGCGGCCCGGGCCACCAGGGCCGCGCCCCAGCGCACCGCCGGCACCCTCGACGACACCGTGGATCGGATCGGCGGGGTGGGGCGCCGAGGGCTCGCCGTCCCCACCAATCTGGCCGTCGACGCCGAGGTCGAGGCCATGGTGGCCCGCACCGTCGAGCACTTCGGCCGGCTCGACATCCTGGTCAACAATGCCGCCATCACCTTCGTCGGCGATCTCGACATCCCGCTCCACCGGTACGACCTGATCATGCAGGTCAATCTGCGGGCCCCCCTGATCGCCATCCGGGAGGCGGCGCCCGCCATGCGCGCCGCCGGGGGCGGCTCGGTGGTCAACGTCTCGTCGGTGGCGGCCCTGTTCCCCCACGCCTCCCTCATGGCCTACGGCATGTCGAAGATCGGCCTCGAACGCCTGACCGTCGATGCCGCGGCCCAGCTCGCCGCGGCCAACATCGCCGTCAACTGCTTCCGAATCGACGTGGCGGTGGCCTCGGAGGGGTTCCTGGCCAACACCCCCGGCGTGGACCACTCCACCTGGGAACCGCCCTCGGTGGCGGCGGAAGGGATCGTCTGGATGCTGCGCCAGCCCTCCGGGTACTCGGGGCGCAGGGAGAGCATGTTCGCCCTTCGCCGGCGCGAGGGCATCATGGCGTCCCAGGTCCCGTCGCCCCAGGGCACGGTACCCCCCCAGGAGCTCCACCACGGGTTGGCCACGGTGGGAGACGCCGGCTTCGTGGAGCCGTATCCCGACCGCGACGCACGAGCCTGAGCCCGGGCCCGACGAGCCTGAGCCCCGGGCCGATCGACGTCACCGGATCGACGCCGCCCGATCGACGCCCTATGGGGTCGGGCTCAGCTCGTGTAGTCGACCGGGCCGGTCCCGTTGACCCCGATGGCGAACGCCAGCCCGTGGAGCGGCGCGTTCGGCGAGGCGGGCCAGATGCTGTGGACGGTGTCGGGCGGCGTGTACACCAGGTCACCCTGGCCCACCTCCCGCTCCTCGTCCCCGATCCTCATGACACCCCGCCCCGACACGATGTAGTAGTACTCGTGGGTCGGGTGCGAGTGGGGGTCGACTCGGCCGCCGCCCTCGACGATCCACTCGCTGACCAGCTCGAGGAAACCGCCGTCGGTCGCCTCCTGCATCTCACGAGGCGGCACCAGCCACCAGACCGGCACGGTCCCGCCGTGCTCGACCACCGGGCTGACGTCCTGCATCGACCTCACGTCCACGTGTGTGCCTTCCTCGTGGCCGGTCGGCTCGGTGCCGACGGCCGGTCGGGCCGGTGGTCCTCGAGGTCAACCCTCGAGCGGGGGAAGCCCTCCGGCGTAGGTCTTGGTCTCGGTGTACTGCTCGAAGCCCTCGAGGCCGTTCTGGCGCCCCACCCCGCTGGCCTTGTACCCCCCGAAGGGGGCGTCGGCGCCGTACCAGACGCCGCCGTTGACGCCCACTGTCCCGGCCCGCACCCGCCGGGCCACCGCCAGGGCCCGCTCCTCCGAGCCCGAGGTGACGCCGACGCCGAGCCCGTACTGGTTGTCATTGGCGAGGCGGACGGCGTCGTCATCGTCCTCGAAGGGGACCACGACGAGCACGGGACCGAAGATCTCCTCCTGGGCGATCGACATGGAGTTGTCCACGTCGGCGAAGAGCGTGGGCTCGACGTAGTAGCCCTTGTCGAACTGCGACGGCCGGCCTCCCCCCACCACCAGCCGGGCTCCCTCATCCACGCCGCGCTCGATGTAGCCGAGGACCCGGTCGCGCTGCACCGCGCTGATCTGGGGGCCCTGCAAGTTGCCCGGATCGGTCGGATCGCCGTACGGCACGTTCCGAAAGCCCGCTTCGATGATGGCCATGCCCTCGTCGTAGCGGGAGCGGGGCAGCAGCATCCTGGTGAGCATCACGCAACCCTGGCCGCCGTGGACACACACGGTCCAGGCCATGGACAGCTTGGCTTGGAAGTCGGCGTCGTCGAGGACGATGTCCGCCGACTTACCACCGAGCTCGAGGAAGAGGCGCTTGAGGGTGGGAGCACCCTTCTCCATGATCCGGCGGCCGACCGCCGTCGACCCGGTGAAGGAGATGAGGTCGACACGCGGGTCGACCACCAGCTCCTCGGCCACCGAGTTGTCCGAGGTCGTGACCACCTGGAGGACGCCGGGGGGGAAGTCGGTCCGCTCGGCCACCAGGCGGCCGATGCGGGTGGCGTTCCACGGCGTGTTGGGCGCGGCCTTCAGGATCACGGTGTTGCCCGTGGACAGCGAGGGGCCCAGCTTGTTGATGGTGACCTCGAAGGGGTAGTTCCAGGGCACGATGGCGGCGACGACCCCCACCGGCTCCTTGGCCACCTTGCGCCAGCTGCGCGTGCCGAAGGCGGTTCCCTCGGGGAGGTCGCGCTCCCACGGGAACTCGTCGATGAAGTTGGCCGGCCAATTGAGGCCCTCGGCCAGCGGTGCGTCGAGCTGCGGGCCGTAGGTCAAGAGGATCGGGGCCCCCACCTCGGCCACCAACTCGGATCGCAACAGCTCTCGCTCCTCCTCGAGCGCGGCCTGGAGCTGCCGGATGCAGCGCTGGCGCAACTGCTTGTCGTCGGCCCAAGCCGACTCGTCGAACGCCCGCCGGGCGGCCCCGATGGCCTCGTCCATATCCTCGGAGCCGGCGTCCGCCACCTGGCCCAGGACCTCCTCCGTGGCCGGGTTGGTGTTGGTGAACTGCTTCCCCGACCTGGCCTCGACCAGCTTGCCGTCGATGAGCATCCGCTGTTCGCCCACCACGGGAGCGGTGGCGCTGTCGGTCGTCGTCATGAGTTCCCTCCCGTCATCGGCCGTCCGGCCATGCCCTGGTTCGGATCGTGCCCCGCGGCATGCTAGCGGCTCCGCCCCTTCCGCGGCCTGGCCGGAGGGAGGGCTCCCCCGCGAACCCTGGCCGCCGATGTCCGCCGCCGGCTCATCCGGGTGCACACGTCCGGGTCGTTCTCCCGGCGCCGACGCCGGCGCCGGCGAACGACTTCACCGCGCCGAGGTCACCGATGCCGGTTCGGACCCCATCGCCTCCCACCGCGGTGGGGCGACCGCCCGGGAGTCGTCACCGTGGGCGACGGACCAGCTTGTGCCCCGTCGCTCCACCTGATGGCCCCCACCGCAGGCACCGAAACGGTTGGCGAACGCGCTGGACGCCCGCATCGAGCAGTCGACCAGGTGGCCACCGCCGGCGGCGATGGAGGCCAGCGCCCCGGTCGCCGCGCTCAGCCCGGTGACGGGATCGGCGATGGCGTCGGCGCAGAAGACCGGGCCCCGCCGATCGCCCACCGCCACCAGCCCCCCGGCGGCGGCGCCGTCGTCGCCGAAGGCCACCCAGTTCGAACGCAGCCCCGCCCGGCCGTGGCCGGTGACCGAGACCCAGGTGCGTCCGGGACGGGAGGCGAGGAAGGAGGTCGGTTCGATCCCCAGATGACCGAGGGCGCGGGGCCGCGACGCCTCGATCACCACGTCGGCATCGGAGACCAGCTGGCCGAGCGTCCGTCGGTCCGTGGCCGACCCGAAGTCGAGCGTCACCTGCCGGTGCCCGTCGTGCAGCCGGTCGAAGAGCCACGGATCACCGCGCCTCGCCCCGTCGGGTCGCCCGGCGTGCTCCACCTTCACCACCTCGGCGCCGCAGCGACCGAGGAGGTGGGCACAGAGCGGACCGGCCCACATGGCGGAGAAGTCGACCACCTTGAGGGGCCGGGGCCCGGCCGGGAGGGATCGGCCGAGCCGCCGGATCGACCAGGGCAGGACGGGGCCGCCCGGCGCCGACACGGGCGCCACCGGCAGTCCGAGCCGCTGGGCCTCCATCGTCAGCCGCCCGGCCGGCCGGCCCCGGCTGAACGCCTCCAGCCTCTGCCATACCCCGTCGTGCACCCCGGAGCCATCGGGGTCCCCGGCGGGCCGGTCGGTCGAGTCCGGGCCCAGGCCGAGCGCCGGCAGGAGGTCGAGGTCGTCCGGACGGGCCAACGTCACGGCGACCCAGCCGTCGGCCGCCCGGACGATCCGGCTCCGGCCCCCGACCGAGGTCGGTCCCCGACGGGCCCCACCCCGCGCCGCGGCGCGACCGGTCAGCAGCACACCGATGTCCAGCGGGCCGAGATCGGCTGCGACCGTGCGGGCCAGGGTTCCGAGCAGGTGGGCCGTGCCGCTGAGCGCCCCGATCACGTCCCCGGTGGGCCACTGGGGAGGTCGGTCGGCCCGACCGGTCAGGCCCATGGCGCCCGACGCGGCCCACGACAGCACCGGGCAGGTCGGCTCGTCCCCGAGCCCGTCGACCCGGGGCACGGTGATGCCCGAGCTGCGGAGGGCGGAGGCGAGCCGTAGGGCGACCGTCACCGCTGTCGACCGGTCCATCGCCGGGGCTCGGCGTTCCACGGCGGGGGCTCGACGGACCAGCACGGGCAGAGACTAGCGAGCAACGAATCACGCTACGATGCCGCCAGACCTGGGCGACGGGAGTCGGCCGAACGACCCCGCTCGGCATCGGCGGTCGGGCGTGGTCCGACGTGGTCGGGGAGCGCGGCGGCCCACGGCCACACGATGCTGGTCGTGTCAGGAGGCAGCGGGTGCCCGGGGTTCGGGACCCGATGCCCGAGATGACCCGAGGAGGGGGTACTCGATGGAGTTGAAGGCAGGCGACCGGCTGCGCAGTGCGGTGAGCGACACCGAGGTCATCGTCATCCGGGCCAGCGGCGTGGACGTCGCCCTCACCTGCGGGGGCGTCCCCCTCCGCCGTCCCGGCGAGGACGGCCCCCTCGGGACGGTCCAGTCCGGGCAGGAAGGGGAGGTCCTGCTGGGCAAACGCTACGTGGACGACGACGACAGCCTCGAGCTCCTCTGCACCAAGCCCGGGGGCGGGGCCCTGGCGGCGGACGGCCGTCCGCTCCAGCTCAAGAGCGCAAAGCCGCTCCCATCGTCGGACTGAGGCCGAACGGTGCACCTCGGCCTCCTCCTCGAGATGGTCCACTCCGGGTACGGTCACCGGGCGGCGGTGGCCGTCGGCGACGATGCCATCGACTATGACGAGCTGGCCGAGCGTTCGTGGGCGGCGTCGAACCTCTGCCACGACCTCGGGGTGTCGTCCGTGGTCTACGTCGGCGGCAACCACCTGGCCTACCCGGTGGCGCTGTTCGGTGCCGCCGGCGCCGGGGTGCCGTTCATCCCGATCAACTACCGGCTGGGCGCCGACCGGCTGGCCACCCAGATCGAGGCCCACCCGGGCTCGCTCATCGTGCACACCGGCACCGTGCCGGCCGGAGCCGATCCCGACCGGGCGCGTTCGTGTCAGACCTTCCTGGACGCGCTGGACGGCGCGACGGCGGAGCCGCCGCCGCCGGTCGACCCGGAGCTCCCCTGTGTCCTCCTCTACACCAGTGGGACGACCGCGGCGCCCAAGGCGGCGGTGCTACGCCATCGTCATCTGATGTCCTACCTGTTCGGCACGGTCGAGTTCGCCAGCGCCGAGGAGGGCGAGGCCGCACTGGTCTCGGTGCCGCCCTACCACATCGCCGGGGTGGCCAACCTGCTCAGCAACCTCTTCGCCGGGCGCCGGATCATCTATCTCGACCGGTTCGACCCCGAGGTCTGGCTCCGGACCGTCCGGGACGAGAAGGTCACCCAGGCCATGGTGATCCCGACCATGCTCGCCCGGGTGGTGGGCCATCTCGAGGGCGCAGTCGACGCCGACACGCCGAGCCTCCGATCGCTCTCCTATGGCGGGGCGCGCATGCCGACCCCGGTCCTGCAACGGGCCATCGAGCTCTTCCCCGGGACCGGTTTCGTCAACGCCTACGGGCTCACCGAGACCAGCTCGACCGTCGCCCTCCTCGGCCCGGACGACCACCGGGCCGCCCTCGCCTCCGATGACCCCGCCGTCCGGGTCCGATTGGGATCGGTCGGCCGGCTCCTGCCCGGGATCGAACTCGAGGTCCGGGACGACGGGGGCAGCTGCCTTCCGGCCGGCCAGACCGGGCTCCTCTTCTTCCGGGGCGAGCAGATCGCCGGCGAGTACGCCGGCGAGCACGCCGGCCACCCTGTGGTCGACGAGGGCGGATGGTTCTCGAGCCGGGACCGCGGCCACATCGACGACGAGGGCTACCTGTTCATCGAGGGCCGGGCGGACGACACCATCATCCGCGGCGGTGAGAACATCGCCCCCGCGGAGATCGAGGACGTCCTCCTCTCCTGCCACGGGATCGTCGACGCCGCCGTCGTCGGCCTGCCCGACGACGAGTGGGGACAGCGACTGGTGGCCATCGTGGTCGCCGAGGGCCCCGCCGAGGTGACCGCCGAGGAGCTCAAGGGGGCGGTCCGCGGCCAGCTCCGCTCGTCCAAGACGCCCGAGTCCATCGAGTTCTGGCCGGAGCTCCCCCGGACCGACACCGGGAAGTTGCTCCGGCGACAGATCGTCGCCCGGTTGGCCGCGGGCTGACGTCCCGGCCGTCGACCGCCCCGCCACGTCCATGCACCCAGCCGGGCCGGCGATCGAATTCGGGCTCTACGTCCCCCAGGTCGCCGTGGACTACGACCAGGTCCTGGTAACGGCCCGACGAGCCGAAGCGCTCGGGTTCGACTCCCTGTGGCTCTACGACCACCTCTACAGCCCGGGCCAGCCCGACCTACCCTCCCTCGAGGCCTGGACCCTGGCCACCTACCTGCTGGCCCACACCGACCGCCTGCGGGTCGGCCACCTGGTGCTGTGCAACAACTTCCGGCACCCGGCCCTGCTGGCCAAGATGGTGACGACCCTGGACGTCCTCTCCGACGGGCGCCTCGAGCTCGGGCTCGGGAGCGGGTCGGTGGCCACCGAGCACGAGCAGGCCGGCCTGCCCTGGGGCGCCCCGCTCGAGCGGTCCGAGCGGCTGGCCGAGACGTTGGAGATCCTCCTCCGGATGTTCACGGGGGAACCGTCGACCTTCGCCGGCCGGCACTACCGGGTCGCGGACCTGCCCAATCGCCCCGCCCCGAGGCAGGTCCCCCACCCCCCCATCCACATCGGTGGGATCGGGCCCCGGCGGACCCTGCCCCTGGTGGCGCGGTACGCCGACGTCTGGAACGTACCGACCTACGGATTGCGCAGCTGGGAGGAGGCCGAACGTCGTCTGGCGGAGGAGTGCGCCGCCATCGGCCGCGACCCGGGGACGATCCGCACATCGCACGAGGCGGTCCTCGTGCTGGCCCCCGACGACGCTTCGTTGGCTGCGGCGCGGGCCGGCGCCGAGCGGCGCTACGGCAGCGAGGGCTGGGGGCTGGAGGCGGGTGGCTACGTCGGTACCCCGGCCATGGTCACCGACCGGATCGCGTCCATGGTGCACAAGGGCGTCACCCAGTTCGTGTTCTTCACCCACGACCGCGCCGACCCGGCCACCCTCCGCCTGTTCGCCGAGGAGGTCATGCCCTCGTTCCGCTGAGCCGACCGTCCCCCGGCGGTGACGCCGCGGGAAGCAACCCTCAGGGTTGGGCCTCGGTGGCCTTGGGCGCCGGCCGCCAGAACCCGGCGAGGAGCAGGGCCGCTCCCCCAGCCCCGGCACCGAGGACGATCCACAGCCCGGTCCATCCGTTCAGTCCCAACAGCCCGGCGGCGTCGTCGGCGCTCCACCGCCCGGGTCCGAGCATGGCGATCACCACCCCGGTCATGGTCAGGGTCATGACGTACTCCCATCCCTCACCGGGGCGGAAGATGAAGAACCCGTTGCCCCGGTGATTGGTGATCCACGCCACCAGCATCACCCCGACCACGCCGGCGGCCGCGACCGGGGTCAGCAGTCCGGCCACCAGCAGTGCTCCCGCCCCGATCTCGGTGAGGCTGGCCGTCCAGGCGTGCATCCAGCCCGGCCGCATGCCGAGGCTCTCGAACCACCGGCCGGTCCCGGCGATCTTGCCCCCGCCGAAGACGTGATTGAAGCCGTGGGCCAGGAAGATCCCTCCGACCGTCACGCGCAAGACCAGCAGGGCGAGATCCGTGGCGTTGGTCTCCACAGGGCTCCTCCGTTCCTTGGACGCCGGGCCGTGGTGGCCGGATCGCCCGGATACTACAGAATCGGCCGGCGCCCACCCCGGTGTGGGGCGGGACCCGGCCGGCCGGGCCGCACCAAGTATCCTCGTCGGATGCCGTCTCCCGACGCCGAGCCAGGGCGCCCGTGCCGGATGTGACGGTGGTGGTCGATGGCCATGTGGCCACGGTCACCATCGACCGCCCGCCGGTGAACGCCGTCACCCGGGCCACCATGGCGGAGATCCGGGACGCCTTCCGCAGCTTCGACGACGATCGCAACGTGCGGGCGGCCATCTTCACCGCCGCCGGCGATCGGGCCTTCATGGCCGGGGTCGACCTCCGTTCGGTGGACGGCCGGGACGGAGACCGCGACCGCCAACCGCCCACGCTGGTGACCGACCCCCCGCGGGTGACCCGAGACGCCATGTGGGCCATCATCGACTGTTCCGTACCGATCATCGGTGCGATCAACGGCCCGGCGCTCGGTGCCGGCCTGGCCTTCGCCGCCTGCTGCGACATGTTGGTGGCGGCGGAGGGGTCCACCTTCGGCGCCCCCGAGATCAATGTCGGGCTGCTCGGGGCCAGCGCTCATCTCTCGATGCTGGTCGGTCGGTACAAGGCGAGGGAGATGTACTTCACCGGCGAGCGGGTCCCCGCCGCCGAGCTCTACCGTCTCGGTGCGGTGCGGTCGGTGGTGCCCCGCACCGAGCTCATGGACACGGCCCGGGCCCTGGCCGCGGAGCTGGCCGCCAAGAGCCCGATCGCCCTCCGCCTGGCCAAGGAGGCCATGAACCGGGTCGAGCACCTTCCACTGAAGGAGGCCTACCGCACCGAGCAGGACTACACGGCCCGGCTGTCCACCTTCGAGGATGCCGCCGAGGCTCGGGCCGCCCACGCCGAGAAGCGCCCGCCCGAGTGGAGGTGGCGCTGACCGCAGGGGACCGCCCGGGGTCAGCCTCCGCTCTGGTCCCGCCAGCCCGGGGAGCTGGTGGCCCGCCCCCTGGTCACCGCGGCGCCGATGAAGTTCTTCTGGGCCTCCACGGTGCCGGCGCCGAAGCACAGGCCGCGGATGTCCCGGTAGGCGCGCTCGACCGGGTACTCGCGGCTGTAGCCGTAACCGCCATGGATCTGCATGGACTCGTCGCACACCAGCTTGGCCGCCAGGTTGGCCGCCGTCTTGGCCAACGCCGTCTCGAGCGGCGGCGGGGTGCCGCCCGGGCCGGCCAGGCGGACGGCCCGTCCGAGCAGGAGCCGGGCGCCCTCGAGGGCCACCGCCATGTCGGCGAACTTCCACTGGAGGCCCTGGCGATCGGCGATGGGGGCCCCCCCGACGTTGCGCTCCCGGGCGTAGGCCACCGCGTGCTCGAGCGCCCCCTGGGCCGCGCCGATGCACATGGCGGCGTTGCCGCAGCGCTCGTGGTTGAGATGGTCGAGCAAGACCTTGAACGACGCGTTCGACCCCGGATCGCCAGCCAGGAGCACGTCGTCCTCGGTGATGGCCACGTCGTCGAAGGCGATCTCCGCCTCGGTGGCGGCGTGGATGCCCATCCCCCGGTGACGGCCGGCCACGGTCACGCCGTCCCGGCCCGTCGGCACCACCACCGCCCCGATGCCCCGGGACCCCTCGCCGCCCGGCCACCGGCACCACACCAGCACGGCGGAGGCCACGTGCCCGAGGGTCGAGTAGTTCTTGTAGGCCCGGAGCCGCCAACGTCGGGGGCCGTCGTCCTCCAGGGCGGCCCGCATGTTCTGGACGGCCGACCCGGCGTCGGGTTCGGTGATGCCGATGCTGATGATGCACTCCCCCGCCGCCACGGCCGGGAGGTACCGCTCCTTCAGGGCCGGGCCGCCGAGATGCTCGATGCCCCGGCTCGGCCCGTTGTAGGCCAGCTGGCAGCAGATGGCCGTCGACACGTCGAAGCGGGCGACCTCCTCCAGCACGATGGCCGCCTCGACGTCGCCGAGTCCCAGGCCCCCCCACTCGGCCCCGATGGTCACCCGGAACAGGTCGGCGGCGGCCAGGGCCTTGACCGCTTCCCAGGGCACCTCGCCCGACTCGTCGGCCTCCGACGCCCGGGGCCCGACCTCCCGGGTGGCGATCTGGCGGGCCAGCTCCCGCAGCGCGGTCTGATCGCCGTCCTCGCCCATGGGGTCCTCGCCCGAGTGCGACATGGAGGCATCGTAACGGTCCGTGGCCGGGGCGGCGTGGCGGCGTGGCGGCGTGGCAGCCGCCGTCGTCGTTCAGTCCCGGTCGGGCCGCAGGAAACGCTGCTCGGGGTCCCAGCGCCGCAGGGCCCCGACCTCGCCGGCGGTCGGAGCGGCCAGCTGGACGAGGTCGTCGGCCACGACCAGCTCCCAACCGCACCGCGCCCGGACCGCCTCGACCCGCTGGGCGAGGTCGCCCGGACCGTCGGGGACGGCCGTGAGCACGAATGACCCGTCGACCCGTTCGAAGGTCCCGTGGTCGGTGACGAAGGCACCGACCCGGTCGCCGGGTGACGTCACATACGGCACCGCCTCGACGGTGCGGCGTGGAGCCAGGGTGGCCACCACCACGACCTCGTCGGCCCCGCTGGCCACGTCGTTCCCGCCACCCGACCCGACGAGGAAGGCGTGACCGGGGACGACCGTCGAGTTGATATTGCCCGTCCGGTCGATCTGGGCCGCGCCGAGGCAGCCGAGGAGGCGCGTCCCGGGGCCGGCGGTGAGGGTCGACAGCACCGTCTCGCTGTCGGCGACCATGGTGGCGCTGGGGAAGCTCCGGTGGTTGAACACGAACGGGTCGGCCGGCGTCGGCTCATAGCCCCACAGCCCGAGCTCGGCGGTGAGCACGACCGGTGAGCCCTCGGCGCGGGCCCTCGCCACCGCCAACCAGGCCGTCAGGTTGGCTACCCCCGCCCCGGCCAGCACGGCATCGAAGCGGCCCTCGACCACACGGGAGGCCACGTGGCGGGCCCCGTACACCGCGGCCCGCTCCCAGGCGCCGACCGGGGCCTCCAGGTCGGGTGGGTGGTCCGCCTCGTCGTCGCGCCACGAGTCGGGCCGGGCCCGCCGGCGGAGGTGGGCGAGCCTCGCCTCTCCCAGCTGGTCGAGATAGGCCTGCTGGTCGCTCGGCCCGAGGATCCAGCGCTGGATCCAGTCGTCGAAGTGGTCCGACCGGCTGGCATCCCTCACTTGCTCCCAGAACTCGAGATCCTCGCCGTACGGCTCGACCGGGAGGTGCGGGGTGTAGAGGCCTCCGGGGTGGGCGCCCATCGGCACCTCCGACAGGGACAACACGCGATGGCCCGGGATCTTGACCAGGTGGGCCCAGGGACGGATGTCGTCGACGATGCGCTCCACCGTCACCACCGCGCCGCGTCGGGCCGCCAGCACCCCCCAGACCCCCTCGAGCAGCGGCGGGCTGAGGGCGACATTGCCGGCCCGGTCGGCCAGCGGGGCGTGCACCAGGGCGACATCGGGGGCGTAGGGAGCGAGGAGGCCCACCCGGCCGAAGGGCGAGTCGACGACGGCAAACCCGGCGTTTGCCTCCATCGACGAGCCCCGCAGCGAGGCGGTGGTCACCGCCGGAAGACCGCGGGCCGCTGCCTCCAGCCGCTGCAGGAAGGTGAGGAAGGACCAGTGTTCGACCTCGACCTCGCCCCGCAGATAGGCATCGCCGAACCACCGGTTGGGCGTGAAGTTGGGGAAGACGTCGCCCGAGTAGCCGGTCAGCACCCGTTTCACCAACCCGCCCCGGAAGAGCACCGCCCCGAGGCTCGAGAGACTGAGCATCACCAGGGTGAACCCGGGATCCCTGCCCCACCACTGCCGAGCCACCTCGCGGGCCGCCGCCGTCCACCGGGAGTGACCGGTCACCACATGGATGGCGTCGCCCGACCGCACATGGCGCTCGACCGCCTCCCCCAGCGGGACCACAGGCGCGCTCACGGATGTCGTCGGTCGGCGGGCACTGGCGCAGACCGTAGCTGAGGCCAGGCCCGAACGACCGGGGCGGCCGTCGTTACACTGAGACGCCATGATCCGCTACGAGGTCGGGGAGGACCACGTCGCTCGCCTCGTGCTCGACCGCCCCGAGGCGAAGAACGCCCTGTCCGTCGAGATGCGCGACGACATCGTCGCCCGGGTGCGACAGGCCCGGCGCGACCGCCAGGTCCGGTCGTTGCTGATCACCGGCGTGGGCGACTCGTTCTGCTCCGGCATGGACCTCCGGCAGTCCACGGTGGGGTCGGCCGGCGCTGCCGGGTTCGATCCCCGTGACACCAGCGAGGCCCTCCGGGCAGGTGTCCAGGCCTTCATCCGCGAGCTCTGGGAGCTCGACAAACCGACGGTGGCTGCCGTCAACGGCTCAGCCGTCGGCCCCGGGGCCCATCTGGCCCTGGCCTGCGACGTGGTGCTGACGTGCCACCAGACCCGGTTCATCTGGTCGTTCGCTCGCTGGGGGCTGGTGGTCGACGCCGGCGGTGCCTACCTCCTGCCCCGGCTGGTCGGGCTGCCGCGGGCCAAGGCCATGGTCATGCTGGGCGACGGTGCTGACGGGGCCGAGGCCGTCGAGCTCGGACTGGCCTACCGGTGCGTGCCGACCCGAGAGGAGCTCGCCACGCTGGCGTCCGAGCTGGCGGGGCGCCTGGCGGCCGGACCGACCCGCTCGCTCGGGTTGTCCAAGCTGCTCCTCAATTCGAGCTTCGAGACCGCGCTGCCCGAGTCGCTCGAGCGCGAGGGCCTGGCCCAGGCCATGGCGGCCACCTCGCCGGAGATGGCCGAGGGGATGGCGGCGTTCAAGGAGCGCCGCCCACCCGACTTCCCGGGCCTGTCTTGACCGATCGGCCCGAGGCGGCCAGCCCGGCGGCGGGGGACGGCCCGCTCTCCGGGCTGCGGGTGATCGACGTCGGCACCCGGATCAGTGCCCCGTTCTGCGCCGGCCTGCTCGGCGAGATGGGTGCCGAGGTGATCAAGGTGGAGGACCCCGTCGGCGGGGACTTCATGCGGACCATCGGGCCCTTCGTCGAGGGTGCGGGGGAAGCCGCCGACGGCGGGGACGTCCCGGGCACGCCCTACTCGATGTGGTGGGCGGTCGAAGGACGCGGTCGGAAAGGGGTCACGCTCGACCTCCGGCAGGAAGCGGGTCAGGAGCTGTTCCGGCGCCTGGCGTCCCAGGCCGACGTGGTCTGCGAGAATTTCCGGCCGGGCACCCTCGAGGCCTGGGACATCGGGCCGGCGTCGTGCCATCCCGGCCTGGTGTGGGCCCGAATCAGCGTGTTCGGCCAGGACGGCCCGTACTCGGACCGTCCCGGCCTCGACCGCATGGGTATCGCCTACGGCGGCCTGCTTGCCGTGACCGGCTATCCCGACCGTCCCCCGGTACGGCCGGGCGTCACCATTTCGGACTACCTGACCGGAACGTTCGCCGCCGAGGCCGTCGTGGCCGCCCTCTATCGCCGTGACCGGCCCGGGGGGACCGGGCGGGGTGGCGTCGTCGACGCCCCCCTGTACGGGTCCATCCTCCGCGTCCTCGAGTGGACCGTCGCCGCCCAGGACCGGCTCGGCATGACCCGCGAGCGCCAGGGCAACCGCCTGGCCAACTCGGCCCCCCTCGACAACTACGCCACGGCCGACGGGCGCTATGTCTGCATCGTAGGAGGTTCCGATGCCAATTTCCGCCGGCTGTGCCGGGCCATGGGGCGGCCCGAGCTGGCCGACGACCCCCGCTGGTCGACCCTCAGCCGCCGGGCGAAGGACGGGGACGTCATCAACGGGATGGTGGCGGAGTGGGCCGCCACCCTGGACGCCCGCCAGCTCGAGGCGACCTGCGTGGCCCACGGCGTCCCGGTCGGCATCGCCTACGACGCCGCCGAGATCATCGGCGATCCCCACATGGCCTCCCGGGGTGACCTGGTGCAGGTGGACGACCCGGTGGCCGGCCCCCATCTGCAACAGGCCCCCTATCCCCGCCTCGACGGTCGTCGGCCGGTCGCCCCGGCGCCGGCCCCCGCCCTCGGGGAGCACAACCGGGAGGTCTGGTGCGGCCTCGTCGGGCTGGACGAGGAGTCCTTCCGGGCCCACCTGGCGGCGGGGACCATCTGACCGCCCGGTCTCCCGGTCCGGGGTGCGAACCCGTTGCTACGCTCCGGCTCGTGGCATCCGTTCCCGTTCACGCCGGCCTGTTCGCCACCGGGACGGAGCCCCACCTGATCGGCGCCACCTGTCGGGCCTGCGGACGACAGCAGTTCCCGAGCACGCCGACCTGTCCCTACTGCGGCTCAGGCGAGGTCGATCCGGTGACGCTGCCGACCGAGGGCCGCCTCTGGGCATGGACCACGGTGACCGCCGCCCCCCCCGGGTACGACGGCCCGGTCCCCTTCGGCTTCGGCGTGGTCGAGTTGGGAGACACCATCCGGGTGGTCACCCGGATCACCGAGCCGGACGTCACGGCCCTGCATCCGGGCCAGGCGATGCGCCTGGTGGTCGATGAGGTCGGCGAGCGGGACGGGGACACCGTGGTGTCGTGGGCCTTCGCCCCCTCATGACCGCGGTCGAGGTCGCCGGCGTGGGGATCCACCCGTTCGGGCGCTTCCCCGACCAGACCGTCACCGACCTCGGCGTCGTCGCCGTCCGGGGGGCCCTGGCCGATGCCGGTATCGGCCGGGGGGAGATCGAAGGGGCGTTCTGCGGAACGGCCTACGGGGGTGTGGCCTCGGGCCACAAGGTGCTCGGGCGCCTCGGGCTCACCGGCATGCCGATCATCGACGTCGAGGCCGGGTGCGCCAGTGGGGCCGCCGCCCTCATGCTGGCCGCCTCCTCCATCCGGAGCGGGCAGTACCGCACCGCCCTCGCCTTCGGCATCGAGAAGATGCCGAAGGGGATCATCCGCTCGTCCTTCTTCGAGCCATGGCAGGAGGAGGCCGGCCTCACCTCCACGCCGGCCTACTTCGCCCTGCGAGCCCAGCGGCTGATGGTCACCACGGGGGCCACCGATGGGGACCTCGCCGCCGTCGTGGTCAAGAACCGGCGCCACGGGGTGGCCAATCCCGACGCGATGTTCCGGTCCGAGGTCACCGTGGAGGAGGTCCTCGGGTCGCGGGTGGTCTGCCCGCCGCTCCGGCTGTGGATGCTGTGCTCTCCCAACGAGGGCGCCGCCGCCGTGGTCCTGCGCCGGGGGGAGGCCGGCGGGACGGGCGTCCGGCTCGGAGCCTCGGTGGTGACCTCGCACCTGCCCGGAGCGGTGCTGAGCGAGTCGACCCCATTGTCAGGCCTGCCCGACGACACCATCCCGGCTCCGAGCCGCCGGGCGGCCCTGGCCGCCTACGAGCAGGCCGGCGTGGGACCGGACGACCTCGACCTCGTCGAGTGCCAGGACACCGACGCGGCCCGTGAGCTCCTCTCCTACGAGGAGCTCGGCCTGTGCGGCCCCGGCGGCGCCCCCGCCCTCGTGCGGGACGGGTCGACGGCCCTGGGTGGCCGGATCCCGGTGAACGTGAGCGGCGGCCTGCTGTCCAAGGGCGAGCCCCTCGGGGCCTCCGCCCTGGGCCAGGTGGTCGAGGTCACCCGTCAGCTGCGGGGCCGGGCCGGGCCGAGGCAGGTCGAAGGTGCCCGCGTCGGGCTGGCCCACACCATCGGGCGGGGGGCCAACGCCAGCGTCGTCATCCTCAGCCGGTGAGGTCGTCGGCCACCGGGGGTCCCACCCGCTCGGCCACCAGCTTGGCCCGATTGACCTTGGTGGCGGCGCTGCGGGGGATGGCGTCCACGAACTCCACCGACTTGGGCACCTTGTAGGGCGCCAGTCGCTCCTTGGCGAACCGGCGGATGTCCTCCTCGGCCACGGGCGGCTCGGACCCTTCCCGCTCCACGATGGCGTGGACCCGGTGACCCCACTCCGGGTCGGGCAGACCGATGACCACCACATCGGCGACGTCGGGATGCTCGGACAGAGCGGCCTCCACCTCGGCCGGGAACACGTTGGCGCCGCCGCTCACGATCATGTCCACCCTCCGGTCGGCGATGTAGAGGTAGCCCTCGTCGTCCAGCCGCCCCAGGTCGCCGGTGGTGGCGAACCCGTCGGCCGTCATGGGAAGGGCCCGGCTCGAACCGAGGTAGCCGTACTTGCCGGTGCTGGGCGACCGCAGGTAGATCTCGCCGACCTCGCCCACCGGCACCTCCCGCTGCTGCTCGTCGAGGATGCGCAGCTCGGTGCCGCGGAACCCCCGTCCGATGCTCCCGGGATGATCGAGCCACTCGTCACCCCGGATGGCGGTGAGCCCCAACCGCTCGGTCATGCCGTAGCACATGTAGAGGCGCTCCCCACCGATGAGGTCGATCCACGTCCGCACCAAGGCCGGGGGGAAGCTCGCCGCCCCCTGCTGGACCCAGACGAGGCTCGACAGGTCCCGCCGTTCGATGTCGGGGAGGCGGGCCATCCGGGCCAGCATGGTGGGAGTGGCGGTGAAGGCCGTGATGCGTTCCTGCTCGATCAGGTCGACGGCCAGAGCGGCGTCGAATTTGACCATCAAGGTGAGCGAGTCGCCGACCAAGAGATAGGTGAACTGGGCGAAGCCGTTGGTGTGGTAGAGCGCGGTGGGGATCAGGATCCGTTGGGGGCCGACGTCCACCCCCCACGCCGTGGGGAAGGGTTGGGCGTTCATGGCGGTGAGCACCGCCGGGGTGTGGTCCATGATGATCTTCGGGGTCCCGGTCGACCCGCTCGAGCAGATGCCGCTGACGCTGGGGGACACCACCAGGGGCAGTGGGTCGTCGGACAATGCCGAGGCCTCGGCGAAGAGGTCGGGGCCGTCCGTGCCCACCATCAGGGCGGCGCCGAGGACGTCGGCCACCCGGCCCCGCTCCCAGTCGGGCAGGTCCCAGCGCACCGGCACCGGGGAGGCCCCCACCTTCCAGGCGGCCAGCACCGCCTCGACCATCTCCACCGAGTTGGGCAGCTCGAGGCCGATCCGATCGCCGAGGCCCACTCCCCGGGCGGCCATGGCCCGGCCCAATTGGTTGGAGCGTCGGTCGAGATGGCCCCAGGTCAGCGGCCGCTTGGTGCCATGCTGGTCGACGAAGGTGACGGCCACCGCATCCCGCCGCTCCCGGCCGAGGACCCGGATCCGCTCGGCGAAGGGGACCCCGTCGAGGTCAGGCCCGGTCATGGCGGCCGGGGGCTGGTGCGACCGCGGAGCCTTTCGGTCTCCCCCTCGACGTGACGGCCTCTCCTCACAGCGAGTGGAGAACCTACCTGTACCGGGAAGGTGCCGCCATTTCCCGCCCGGTGGCAGAACAGCTACCGGCCGCCGAGGCCGCCCGCCCCGAAGCCCCCGGCCCCTGAGCCGCCCCCGCCTCCGAATCCGGCGCGCCCCAAGCCGGTGCCGGCCAGTCCGCCCCCGAACCGGGTGACGCCCGTCGGGGCGGTGGGGATCGGCCGCTGCAGGTCGGCGAGGACCACGTCCTCGCCGGGCTTCACGCCCGAGGTGACCTGGGTGAGCACGGCGCCCACGGTGCCGAGGGTGACCCTCACGACCTTGGTGGTGTCGCCCGTCACCACGGTGACCAGATGGGCGGCGCCGGCCGTCCGCACCGCCGAGGTGGGCACCGCCGTCACGTCGTCCGACCGCCCGACCACGATGGTGGCGGCGGCGTCGGCGCCGGAGAACGGACCGAGTCCCGAGGAGGTGAGGGAGACGGTGACCGGATAGGTCGTGCCGGTCGAGCCGCTGAGGGGCAGGACCCCGATCGAGGTCACGGTGCCCGGCAGTCGGCTGCCGGTGGCGTCGGGGGTCACCGTGGCCGGTTGGCCGACTGCCACCCGGGCGATATCCGCCACCGGTACCTGGGCGACCAGCTGGTAGGAGGACCCCGGGCCGATGACGACCACCTCGGCCGGGCTCGCCCCCGTTCCGACGGTGACCTGGTCGCCGGCCGCGATGGAGACCAAGGCGACCGTGCCCGAGATCGTGCTGACGAGGTCGACGCCCTCGAGGGCCCGCTGCGCGTCCGTGAGCTCGGCCTGGGCGGTGTCGATGGCGGCCTGGTCGACGGCCAACTGCTGCGGGGTGGCCACCGGGGACCTCGAGCTGCCGCCGGCCGAGGAGGGGACGCTGACGTCCCTGGCGACGACGGCCGTCGTGGACGTGGACAGGGCAGTGGTGGACGCACTGGCTGCGGTGCCGGTCGTCGCACCGGTGGCCGCTACGCCCGCGGCCGCCTGGAGCGCCGCATCGAGGGCCGACTCGTCCGCGGCCACCCGTTCGATGTCGGCGGAGACCCGGTCACGGGCCGCCGAGGCCTGGGTCAGCGCCCCGGCGCAGGTGGCCGGAGCACTGCCACCGCCCCCGGCCGGCAGCGTGGTCGTGGTCGTGGTCGAGCCGGTCCCCGGTGCGGGTGCCTCGCACAGGCCGGTGGCCGTGTCGAGGGTCTGGCTCGCCAGCGACGAGTCGCCGTCCTCCTGGGCCTGGTCGGCCACCAGGGTCCCCTGCAGCTGGGCGATCTCCCGGGCGTTCGGGGAGGGCTGCCCGGAGCGCGATGAAGGCGTGGTGGTCGGCGTGGCGGCCGGCACGCCGTTCGGCGTCGCCGGCGTCGTCGATACCGGCGTCGACTGGCTCGCCTCCGCCGCGGCCAGGGTGGCCTGGTCGGCGGCCAACGTGGCCTGGGCCGACACCACCGACGCGTTGAGCGCCGTCGGGTCGAGGGAGGCGACCGTCTGACCGGCGGTCACCGCCGAACCCACGGTGACGTCGACCGCGCTCACCTTGCCCGACACATTGAAGGCGAGATCGGCCTGGTTGACCGGGGTGATCGTGCCGACCGGGTCGAGGGTGGCCTCCACCGAGGCGGTCCGGACCAGCGACGTGCGGTACGAGGGGGCCGAGCCGCGAGTCAGCGCCCAGGCGGCGATGGCGGCCGTGGCGACGAGGACCGCCACCCCGATGCGGAGGACCGAGATCCTCCCCCACCCGGCATGGCCGGTGGGCCCCCCGTCCGACGGCGGGTCCACGTCCGGATCCGGATCCCGGTCCGGATCAGGCACTAGCCGATCCGGTGCTGCTCCCCGGGCCGCCGGACCCACCGAACCGGCCGGGCCCACCGAGGCGGGCGGCACACCCGTTCGCCCCCGGAGTGGAGACGGTGATCGAGCGTGCCGTGATCGCACCGGTGGCGTCGGCCGTTCCGGTCGCTTGGGTGCACTTGCCCACCGCCAGGTCGGAGGGCGATGCCGCCGTTCGCTGCGTGAAGGTGGTGGCGGCCGTGAGGGTGACGACGACGCTGGTCGAGGCGCCCGTCGACCGGTTGGTCTCGCTGACCGTCACCTGCGAGCCGTCGACCGCGGTGACCAGTCCCGAGGCCGCCCCGAACTGGCCGGGGACGCGGCCTCGGAATTGGCCGGGACCGGGCGGTTGTTCTCCGGACGTCCCCCCGGGCCCAGGACCACCCGGCGGGGCACCGGAGGCGGCATCACCCCGGAAGCCGCCCGAGCCCGACGAGCAGCTTCCCGACACCGGCTCGGCGATGGACACGGACGTCGCCGTCACCGGGACACCAAATCGCCCCCCCGTCGACGATCCGGTGGCAGGCTTGCCGAAGGCCGAGATGCAGACGCCCATGGTCACATCGCCGCTGTTTGCCACCACTGTCTGGTCGAAGGTGGTTGCCGTCGTGTAGGTGACGGTGGTCTGTCCGGTACGCGGGTTCTGCACCTCCAACGAATTCCCGTTGATGGCGGCGATGGTGCCCGAGGCGCCCGGGAACGGTCGGGCGGCACCGCCCGTCGCTCCTCCTGGGTGGGCGGCGGTGGACGACGTGGTCGACGCCGAAGACGAGGTGCTGCACGCGGCCAGGGCGATGGCCACCACCACCAGGGCGGAGAATGCCGCCGTCCGGCTGACGACGGCAAGGCGCGAGGCGGCGAGCGGTCCGGCCGCGCCGTTACCGCGGGTCGAGGGGCGGGTCCGTCCGGTCATCGGCATTCGGGTTCCTCCGGTCATCGGCATTCCTGGGTGTCGGGTCATCGGTATTCCTTGTCCTTGGTCATCGGCATTCCTTGTCGTGGAGGGGTCTCGGTGGTCGTTGGTCATTGGTGGTGACGGATCATTCGCTCCGCAACGCATCGATGGGCGCCAGCCGGGCGGCCCGTCCGGCCGGGTAGACGCCGAAGGCCATCCCGATGGCGATGGCGACCGCGATCGCCCCGACCGTCGCCACCGGCGACACGGCGATGGGGTCGGAGATGAAATGGGGAAGGATCTCGGCCCCGAGCAGCCCGAGCGCCGCTCCGAGCAGGCCGCCGACGAGGCCGAGCACCGACGCCTCCACCACGAATTGCCGGCCGATCACCCGGGGGGTCGCCCCCAGGGCCTTCCGCAGCCCGATCTCCCGGATGCGCTCGGTGACCGACACCAGCATGATGTTCATCACCCCGATGCCGCCCACCAGGAGGGAGATGCCGGCGATCCCTCCGAGGAGCACGGTCAGGGTCCGGTCCACCGACGTGGCGGTCGACAGGAGCTGCTGCTGCGACTCGATGGTGAAGTCGGCTTCCGTCGGCGTGGTGATGGCGTGGAGGCTGAGGAGCTCGTTGTCGGCCTCCTGATAGGCGGCCGACAGGGTCGAGGACGTGGTGGCCTGGATGAGGATCTGCCCTACGGCGTTGCGGTTGGTGCCGCCGAACAGCTGGGTCGACGCCGTGGTGATGGGCACCACGGCCTGGTCGTCCTGGTCGGAGGACGTGGAGGAGCCCGATCCTCCGGATGAGCCGACCGTGTCCAGCACCCCGATGACGGTCAGGGGCAGCCCGTTGACGGTCACCGTCTGACCGACGGCCTCACGCAACCCGAAGAGCTCGTCGGCCGTGGTCGAACCGAGGACCACCACATCGGCGCTGGTGCTCAGGTCGTGGCCGGCGACGAACCGCCCCTCGGCCATCGATCGACCCCGGACCGAGAGCCACGACGGATTGGTGCCCACCACGGTGGTGGTCCAGTTGGTCGTCCCGGCCTGGAGGCTCTCCGATTGGGAGGTGACCGGGGCCACGGCGGCGATGTCCGGTGCCACCGTCTTCGAGGAGAGGGCGGCGGCATCTCCGGCGGTCAGGGTGGAGGCCGAGCCCAGACCGCCCCGGATGCCTGCGCTCGACGTGCTGCTCCCGGGCGAAACGGTGAGGAGGTTGGATCCCAACGAGGAGATCTCCGAGCCCACCTGCTGCTGGGCACCTTCGCCCAGCCCCACGGTGAGGATGACGGCGGTGATGCCGATCATGATGCCGAGGACGGTGAGCGTGGAGCGCAGACGGTGCGAGACCACCGCCTCCAACCCGGTACGGAACGTCTCGAGAACGTTCATGCCGGACCTCCGGCTCCGGCCGGGGCCGGGGCCGGGTCGAGGATCCGGCCGTCCCGGATCCGCATGATGCGTTGAGCCGACCCGGAGACGTCGGCGTCATGAGTGATGAGGACGACGGTCCGACCGCTCCGGTGCAGCTCGTCCAACAGGTCGAGGACCTCACGGGCCGAGACCGAATCGAGGTTGCCCGTCGGCTCGTCGGCGAGGATGATGGCCGGGTCGGTGACGAGCGCCCGGGCCACCGCCACACGCTGCTGCTGGCCGCCGGAAAGCTCCCCGGGTCGATGCTCGACGCGGTCGCCGAGGCCCACCCGCTCCAGGGCGTCGAGGGCGCGAAGCCGGCGGGTGGTCCGATCGACCCCGGCGTAGATCAGCGGGAGCTCGACGTTCCGCCAGGCCGAGAGCGAGGCCAACAGGTTGAACTGCTGGAAGACGAAGCCGACCCTCCGGTTCCGGACATGGGCCAGCTCGTCCTCGGACATCGCACCTACGTCCTCGCCGGCCAGGCGGAACGTGCCCGACGTCGGCACGTCGAGGCACCCCAGGATGTGCATGAGGGTGGACTTCCCCGACCCCGAGGGGCCCATGATGGCGACGAACTCGCCGGTCAGGATCTCGAAGGTCACCGTCTTGAGCGCCTCGACCTCGAAGGACCCGGTCCGGTAGGTCTTGCTCACGTCGCGGACGTCGATCACCGCCGGGGTGGCGACCGGGTACCGGCCGGTGGCCTCCACCCAGACCTCGGTGGTGTCGACGAGCGGGCGTGGACCTCCGGCGTCACCGGTGCAGGTGGTCATCCTCCGAACCCACCTCCGCCGAAACCGCTGCCACCCGGGAAACCACCTGCCCCCGAACGACCGAGGAACCCCGATCGACCGGAGCCGGCCGCCGGGTTGCCGCGAAAGCTGACCTCGGTCACGAAGACCTTGTCCCCCACGGCGAGGCCGCTCGTGACCTGGGTCTCGCCTCCTGACGACGCGCCGATGGTCACGCCCCTGGTCACCTGGCTTCCACCGGCGTCGAGGAGCACGGTCGTGCCGTTCCCGCTGTAGTGGATGGCCGGCGTCGGGACGACGACCACGTCGTAGAGCTCCTCGGTGATGATGGAGACGGTGGCGCTGGATCCCCCGTAGAGCCCGGCCGGGCTGCCCGTCACGTCGATGACGACCGGGAACGACGCCACGCCCGAGGTGGTGGAGGCCAGGAGCCCGACCGACCCCACTGTCCCGTAGACCGGACCCGTCCCCCCGGCCGGGGTGATGTTCGCCTGGTTGCCATCCTTCACCTGGCTCACCTGTGAGCTGTCGACGGTGCAATTGACGAGGTACGCGCCCGTGGACACCACCACGACCTGCGCCGACGACGCGCTCGAGGCCGACGACGAGCCGCCCGACGACGAGCCGCCCGACGACGAGCCGCCCGACGAGGATCCCCCGGACGGCGACGCCGCGACCGAACTCTGACTGCTGCCCGAGCCGGCACCGGAGCCCGTCGAGGAGGCCGCTCCTGAGGTCGTCCCCGAGGCGGTCACCTGTTGGCCCACGGCCAGGGCGACCGACGCCACTGTGCCGGCGATCGGCGAGGCCAGCGTGGCGTCGGCCAGCGAGGTCTGCGCCGAGGTGACCTGGATCTGGGCCGAAGCCACGGCCGCGCTGTCCGACGTGATCTGGGCCGTCGAGGCGCCGTTGTCCTGGTCGGCGGAGAGCAGGGCCTGATCGTTAGCCAGTGATGCCTGGGCCTGGGCCAGCGCCGCGGACAGGGTCGAGTCGTCCACGGTGGCCAGCGTCTGGCCGATCGCCACCGTCTGCCCCGGACTCACGTCGACCGCGGTGACCCGCCCGGAGACGGCGAAGTCGAGATTGGCCTGGTTGGCCGGTTCGACGGTGCCCGATGACGACACCGTCCTCGTGATGGTCCCCGTCGTCACCGTCTGGACCGAGGTGGTGGAGCTGACCAGCGGCGAGGCTCCCGAGCTGCCGGTGGCGAGCCAGATGCCCACCCCGGCGCCGCACAGGGCCACACCCACGGCGGCGGCGATGGCCGGCTTTTTGGTGAGCCACGACCTGGACCCGGTTCCCACTGACACCTCGCTCGTTGTCGACCGCCGGGGGGCTGGCCCCCATGAGGCCTCTCGGGCGCGGCCCTGCTGGCGACCGGAAGAGGCTGGTCCATCGAAGCCCGCGAACCTCTATGTCAGGAAACAGTCACCTGTGTGGTTCCTGAGAACATGGGTGGTTCCCGGACGTCGGCGCTGGGATGGGCCGCCTTGGACGGTGGCCGCCTAAGGTCGGCGAGAGGGAACGACACAGGCGTGACGGGCCCGGGGCGAAGGGCCCGTTCCCGTACCGATGGAGGAGACCATGCACTTCGCGAACCTCGGGGGCACCGGCCTGAGGGTGTCCCGGATATGCCTCGGGATGATGAGCTTCGGCAACGGCAGCGACCGTCCCTGGGTGCTGGACGAGGACCACGCCGAACCGATCGTACGGGCGGCGGTCGAGGGCGGGATCACGTTCTTCGACACGGCCGACACCTATTCGGGCGGGGCCAGCGAGGTGGCCACCGGGCGGCTGCTGCCTAAGTACCTCAGCCGGGACGAGCTGGTGGTGGCCACCAAGGTCTTCATGCCCATGACGCCGGGCGAGAACGGTGCGGGTCTCTCCCGCAAGCACATCCTCTCGGGCATCGACGCCTCGCTGGCCCGGCTGAACATGGACTACGTGGACCTCTACCAGATCCACCGGTGGGACCCCAGGACGCCGATCGAGGAGACAATGGAGGCGCTGCACGACGTGGTGCGCGCCGGCAAGGCGCGCTACATCGGGGCGAGCTCCATGTTCGCCTGGCAATTCGCCAAGGCCCAGCACGTCGCGGAACTCCATCGCTGGACCCGCTTCGTCTCCATGCAGCCGCACTACAACCTCATCTACCGCGAGGAGGAACGGGAGATGATCCCCCAGTGCATCGACCAGGGCGTCGGGGTGATCCCGTGGAGTCCGCTGGCCCGGGGCGTGCTGGCCGGGAACAGGGACCGCGGCGGGGCTCGCCGAACCACCCGGTCGGACACCGACAGTTTCACCGACTACCTCTACAGCCAGCCGACCGACTTCGACGTGGTCGAGCGCGTAGCGGACGTCGCCGCCGAGCGGGGCGTATCCTCCGCCCAGGTCGCCCTGGCCTGGGTCCTCCAACGCCCTGGGATCAGCGCCCCGATCGTCGGCGCCACCAAGCCCGAGCACCTGGCCGACGCGCTGGCCGCCGAGGAGCTGGAGCTCGCCGACGAAGAGGTCAAGCGACTGGAGGAGCCGTACGTGCCCCACCCCGTGCTGGGGCACTTCTGACCCCACCGGCGTGTACGGTGCTGGGGCCCGGCCGGGACGGGGTGCCCGCTCGGACGAGAGGCGCGCCGGACCAAGACGAGAGGAGGTGGCGTCCGTGGGCCGACCGGAGACAGTCGACTTCCACTTCGACATCATGTGCCCCTATGCCTACCTCACATCGCTGTGGATGCGCGAGGTCCGCGACACGGCCGGCGTCGAGGTGCGGTGGCGGTTCTTCAGCCTCGAGGAGGTGAACCGGGCCGAGGGGAAGAAGCATCCCTGGGAGCGAGAATGGTCCTACGGCTGGTCGATGATGCGCATCGGTGCCTACCTCCGGCGCAAGGACATGGGCCTTCTCGACCGGTGGTACGAGACGGCGGGTCGAGCCCTCCACGTGGAGGGTCGCAAGCCGCACCGACCCGATGTCGCCGAGGCCTTGCTCGTCGAGATGGGGCTCGGCACGGGCATCGTCCAAGCCGCCCTCGACGACCCGACCACGGGCGACGAGGTGCTCGCCGAGCACGAGGCGGTCCGGGCCCGAGGAGGGTTCGGCGTACCCACCCTGCTCTTCGACGACGGCCAGGCCCTGTTCGGTCCGGTCCTGGTCGACCCGCCGTCGGGCGAGGAGGCGGTGCGGCTCTGGGACCACGTCACGGGCTGGCTCGACTACCCACATCTGTACGAGCTCCAGCGGCCCAAGACCGCAGCCGACGTCGACACCATCGTCAATGCGTTCAAGCCCTACCTCGACGCCCGCGACTGGTTCTCGGTGCAGCGGGAGACCCCCTAGCCTTAGGCCCCGGCCCCATCGGCCCCACCTCGAGGAGACGCCACTAGGCGGACGAGGTCCTTGGCTCCTCCACGGTCGGCCCGACCGTGCGCATTCGCCAGAACCCCACGGCCGGGAACACCATGACCGTCACCATCCCGGCAGCGACCAGGGAATCGGCCGCAACGACATTTCCTCACCTTACGCGGGTGCCTCCAGACGACCGGGGACGGCGCCGCGTGACGCACCGGGCACGGGACGGGCAGACTGTCCTGTTGTGCCGAGCTCGCTGATCGTGGTCGGACCGATCGCATCCGATGACCACGCCCACCGCGGCCATCCCGAGCGGCCCGACCGACTGGGGGCGGTGCGTGACGGGCTGGCCGACCTCCACCTCGGCGAGGACCTGCTCCAGCTCGACTCCCGGCCGGCCACCGCCGCCCAGCTCGAGTTGGTCCATTCGAGACGCTACCTCGACCAGCTCCGGGAGTTCTGCCGGAGCGGCGGCGGGGCCCTCGATCCGGACACCTATGCCACGTCGGCCTCGTGGGACGCGGCCCAGCAGGCCGCCGGAGCCGGGTTGGTCGCCGTCGACACGCTCCGCGCCCAGTCTGCCGCGGCGGCCTTCGTCGCCGCACGGCCTCCGGGGCACCATGCGCTGGCCGACCGGGCCATGGGGTTCTGCCTCCTCAACAACGTGGCCGTCACCGCCGCCTCGTTGGCGGCCGAGGGCGAACGGGTGCTCATCGTCGACTGGGACGTCCATCACGGCAACGGCACCGAGCAGCTCTTCTGGGACGATCCCCGGGTCCTCTACGTCTCCACGCACCAGTGGCCCTGCTACCCGGGCACCGGACGGGTGGAGGACGTCGGCGGCCCATCCGCCCTCGGGACAACGGTCAACGTGCCCCTGCCCCCGGGATCCACGGGTGAAGCGCTACGTCTGGCCATCGAGCTGATGGTCGATCCGGCGGTGGCCTCCTTCCGCCCCACCTGGGTGCTCGTCTCGGCAGGGTTCGACGCCCACCGGGCCGACCCGTTGGCCGATCTGGACCTCTCGGGCGGGGACTTCGCCGACCTGGCCCGGCGGGTGGGGGCCTACGCGCCAGGGCCGGGGCGTCTGCTGCTCTTTCTCGAGGGCGGCTACGACCTGGCCGCATTGCGCACCTCGACCTCGGCCACCATCGGCGCCCTGGTCGGGGCGGCCGAGCCCACCGAGCCGGTGACCGAGGGTGGACCCGACCGGGCCTACGTCCAGGGGCTGAGCGACCGGTGGCGGGCGGCCCTCGAGGGTCCGGGTCGATGACCCGCCCGACGAAGACGGTGGTCGGGGTGGACGGGTCGGACACCTCGATCGCCGCCCTGCGGTGGGCGTTCGAGCAGGCCGCGTTCACCGGCGCCAGCGTCGATGCCATGATGGCCTGGCAGTGGCCGATGAGCCTGGGTACGGCCATCCCTATCCCGGCCGGCTTCGACCCGGCCCAGGACGCCCGGGCGCTGCTCGACCAGATCGTCGCCCCGCTCGCCGAGGAGTTCCCATCCGTGTCGGTCCGGGCCCGCACGGTCGAGGGCCACCCGGCCGAGGTCCTGGTGGAAGCCTCTCGTCACGCCGACCTCCTGGTGGTCGGGTGCCGTGGCCATGGCGAGCTCGCCGGGCTGCTCATGGGTTCGGTGAGCCAGCATTGCATCTCCCAGGCCGCGTCCCCGGTCGTCGTCTACCGCCCCCCTGGCGGCTGAACCGGGTCGGTCGGCGGCGGACGCGGGGCCCGGAGCCGTGTCGGAGCGTCTACCAGGCGTCGATGCAGTTGCGCTTCTTGCCGGTCCGGGGAGCAGGGCGGGGGGCGGCCCGGAGCACCTCCACGATCGTCCGCCGCGTGTCCGCCGGGTCGATGACGTCGTCGATCTCGAAGGAGGTGGCCACATTGACGGCCCGGCCGTGCTGGTAGGCCCGCTCCACCATGGCCTGGAAGAGGGCCTGGCGTGCCTCGTCGTCGGGGGCCGCGTCGAGCTCGCGTCGGAAGCCGAGCCGCACGGCGCCCTCGAGCCCCATCCCTCCGAGCTCCCCGCTGGGCCACGCCACCGTGATGATCGGGGAGCGGAAGCTCCCTCCGGCCATGGCCTGGGCACCGAGGCCATAGCCCTTGCGGACCACCACGGTGAGGAAGGGGACGGTGAGGCTGGCACCCACGACGAACAGGCGACTGAAGTGCCGGACCTGGGCCGTCGTTTCGGCGTCGGGCCCGACCATGAAGCCGGGCGTGTCGCACAGGAACAGAACCGGGATGTCGTGGGCGTCGCAGAGCTGAAGGAAGCGGGCGGCCTTGTCCGCCCCGTCGCTGTCGATGGCCCCACCCAGGTGGCCGGGCTCGTTGGCCACCACGCCGATCGAACGGCCCGCGATGCGGGCCAGGGCGGTGACCATCCCGGGGGCAAAGCCCCGCCGGAGCTCGAGGACCGAGCCGGCGTCGGCCAGGACCTCGATCACATGGCGCATGTCGTAGACCCTCGAACGCTCTTCGGGAATGCAGGTGCGCAGCAGGTCCTGGTCGGCGCAGGTCCAGTGGTCGACGTCCCCTTGGAAATACGACAGGTACTGCTTCGCCGCCTGCACGGCGCCGGCGTCGTCCTCGGCGACGACGTCCACCACCCCGTTGGCCACCTGGACGGCGAGCGGTCCGACCTCCCCCGGTTCGTAGGTGCCGAGACCCCCTCCCTCGATCATGGCCGGACCGCCCATGCCGACCGAGGTGCCCGGGGTGGCGATGATCACGTCGCAGCACCCGAGGAGGGCGGCATTGCCGGCGAAGCACCAACCCGAGGCGATGCCCACCAACGGGACAAGACCGCTGAGCCCCCCGAAGAGGGCGAACGCCATGGTGTCGAGGCCGGTGACCGTGGCGTAGTCGGTGTCCCCCGGGCGCCCTCCTCCCCCTTCGGCGAACAGCACGACAGGCAGCCGCAGCCGCTCGACCAGGCCGAAGAGGCGGTCCTTCTTCCGGTGGTTCTGCTGACCCTGAGTGCCGGCGAGCACCGTGTAGTCGTAGGAGAGCACGACGCAGCCGGCCCGGTCGTCGCCGAACACCCCCCCGTTCACCCGACCGATCCCGGCGACCATCCCGTCGGCCGGGGTCTGCCGGATGAGCTCCTCGACCGACCGGCGGCCACGCTGGGCGGCGATGACCAGCGGGCCGTACTCGGTGAAGCTCCCCGCGTCGCAAAGGTCGTCGACGTTCTCCCGGGCGGTGCGGCGCCCCTCGGCATGGCGGCGGGCCACCACCTCGGGACGGCCACGGTCGAGCACCAGCGCTCGCCGGTCACGGAGCTCGGCCAGGTCCGGCCGGGTTCCGATGGGCACACCCACTCCGTGACTGGTCCGCCGTCGGGAGGCCCGCCCTGTCCGTCCTCCATGACGAGAAGCGGGTCGCCGGCCGCGACCAACGTCCCGGGCTCGACGGACAGCGAGAGGATCGAGCCCGGGGCCGGGGCCGTCACCGGGTGCTCCATCTTCATCGACTCGATGATGACGAGCGGTTGCCCGAGGCGGACGCCGTCCCCGACCCCGACCTCCACCGACACCACGGTGCCCTGCAACGGCGCGACCAGCCTGCGGTCGGGCTCGTTGGCCGATTCCGCCACCGTCAGCCCGTCGGCATCGGGAAGATGGTGGGCTCACCGGCCGATGCCGCCATCGCCTCCTCGCGTTCGATCTCGCTCATCGGCGCCGGGGACTGGGCGGCGCGCAGGACCGAGGGGAGCAGGGCGAGGTCGCCCGGCGTGCAGATGGCGTGGACGCCGGGGGTGGACAGTGCGAACCTGATCCCGCGGGAAAGCCCCGGCGCCGAGACATGAGGCTCGTACCAGGTGGCCGTGGTGTGCGTCCGCCCGGCCCAGGGCCGGGCGGCCACCGCCTTGATGGCCATGACGCCGACATCGTGGTCGGTGGCGTGGGCGAGCAAGGCCTCGGCGTCCCTCCGATAGGCAGGGTCGGACCACAGTTGCGGGTTCACCGGGAACATCACGGTATCGAGGTCGTACCGCCGCAACGCCTCGAGGTGGGCGCCCGGGGCGCTGAGCTCGTGACCGGTGATGCCGATCCACCGGCAGAGACCCTCATCGCGGGCGGCCATCAGCGCGTCGAGCGCGCCGGCCCGGGCGTCCAGCTCGACCAGATCGGTGACGGCATGGAGCTGATACAGGTCGAACCGGTCACAACGCAGGATGCGAAGGGATTCTTCCAGCTGCGCCCTCACCCCGTCTCGGCTGTGGCGCAGGGTCTTGCAGGCGACGAACAAACGATCCCGGTGGGCCGGGATGTGCGGCCCGAGCACCTCTTCGGCCCGCCCGTACTGCGGGGCCACGTCGAGATGATTGACCCCGGCGTCGACCGCCGAGGAGAGCGCCTGTCCCGCCGCATCGGGATCGGTGTCCCAGAACGCCGCCCCGCCCAGCACCGCCACCGACGACCGGTGGCCGGTCCTCCCCAGTCTCCGGAACTCCACACCCGCAGGGTAGTGCGGCGAGTCCGGAGGCGGGGGTCCGTTTCGACCTTCAGTCCGCTGTCGCCTGGCGGGCTGCCTCCCAGCCCTCCACCATGGCGGCGAAACGCAGCGGGTTGTAGATGTCCTCCTCGTAGGACCATCGTTGGTCCCCGGCGTACTTGAGGAGGGTGAAGTTGTACTCCTGATGGACGGAGCCGTCTCCCGGGTCCCGCATGCGGTTCCACACCTGGCACACCACCCAGCCGCGGGCCTCGTCGACCACCGACCACTCGATCGGGAATTCCGGCATCTCCCGACCGGGGTAGCCGGCCATGCACGAGCTGATCCACTCGTAGATGGCATCCCGCCCGTGGAACGTCCCGAAGTGGTGCTCGACGTAGGTGGCGTCCTCGGTGAACAGATCGACCCAGTCCCTCCATCGACCCGACGCGCCGGCGGCCGCCGCCACCTCCTGATAGTGGGCGAACGCCCCCTCGATCTCCTTCCGGCTCCACTCACCCATGCGTTGGCTCCCCACCGGGCCCGGACGAGCCCCGCCCGAATCTATGCCGGTGGCACCGGGGGCTGCAGCCGGAGCAGGGGGAGCACCTCCCGTCCGAGCCGGGCGATCTGGTCGCGCACCGCCGGGGGCGACGCCCCGGGCAGGTGGACCCGGAGGTTGAGGGCGTCGGCCCCCGACTCCCGCGCCGCGACCTCGAGCAGCCGGGCCAGCCGCGCCGGGTCGGTGGCGGTCACCGTCTGGTCCTCGCCGAAGGTGGCCGGTCCTCGGGCGGCGTAGGTGTCGTACACCTTCCGCTGTCGGTCGACCAGCTCGGAGGGCAGGTCTCCGAGCCATACCCTGCGGACCAGCACCGTCGTCGCCGACCCTCCGGCCTCGTGGTAGGCGGCGGTGAGACGGGCCAGCGACCGGGGGGCCGACATCCCCTCCATGAGGATGCCCGCCCCGCATCGGGCCGCCCGCCGGGCGGCCGCCGGGGACATCGCCGCGCTGAGGACGGGCACCGGGGCCGCCGCTCCCGCCCGCAGGGCCGGGTCCTGGCCCAACGGTCCGAGGCCACGGCCTCTCAGCAGGTCGACGATGCGGGGCAATCCGGCCTTGAAGGAGGTGGCCGACGTCGAGGCCGGCACCCCCATGACCTCGAAGTCCGACGGGAGGGATCCGGCGGCGACACCCAGTCCGACCCGGCCGGGGTGTCGGGCGGCCAACCAGGCCACCTCCTCGGCCACCAGTGCCGTGGGTCGCAACGGCAGCAGGATCGGGCAGGCGGCGGCCCACAGGTGGGGGCAGTCCTCGAGGATGAAGCCCGCTGTCTGCAACGGGTTGGGCAGGTACCCCGGGAAGCCACCATGATGCTCGCTGAGCATGATGCCGGCGAAGCCGGCTGTCTCGGCCAGTGCCGCCTGCCCGCACAGCTGGGCGACGACCTCGGACGGACGGAGCTCGTTGTGCGGGTACAAGCGCAGCGAGACCGATCCCGGCGAGAACACCGAGCCGGCGGTGGGCGCCGCCCGGGTCATCGGGGCGTGACCCTGCTACTCCCCCGAGGCGAACGACTCACGCAGCTTGGCCAGGCTGGCCGTCAGCAGACGCGACACGTGCATCTGGCTGACCCCGATCCGGGCGGCGATCTGGGACTGGGTCAGACCGTCGATGAAGCGCAGGTTGAGGATGGTCCGTTCGCGATCGGAGAGCTCCGCCAACGAGATGGCGAGCACCATCCGGTCCTCCGTCCCGCCGAACCCGGCGTCGATGTCGCCGAGACGGCTGGCCATGGTGCTGTCTTGCCGGTCCGGGGCGTCGATCGACGTCGTGCGGTAGCTCTGTCCCGCTTCGAGCGCTTCCAGCACGGCCTCCTCCGAAGAACCCGTGGCCTCGGCCATCTCGGCCACCGTCGGCGAGCGACCCAGCGAGTGGGAGAGGGACTCGATCACGTGACCGAGCTCGAGGTAGAGCTCCTGGATGCGCCGGGGGGCCCGGACGGCCCAGCCTTTGTCCCGGAAGTGCCGCTTCAGCTCACCGATCACCGTCCGGGTGGCGAAGGTGCTGAACTCGACGCCCCGCTCGGGATCGAACCGGTCGACCGACTTGATCAGGGCGATGGATGCCACCTGGGCCAGGTCGTCGTAGGTCTCACCCCGGTTGGAGAAGCGTCGGGCGAGCTGGTAAGCGAGACCCAGGTGCGTCTCCACCAACTCGTCGCGCAGCCGCTTGTCGCGCGTCTGTGCGAACTCGACGAATCTCTCCCGCGTCTCCCGGGCTGGGCGCACCGGCGACGACATCAGGCCTGCGGCTGAGCACGCCGCTTGCGCAACCAGATCCGCTCATGTCCGTTCTCGCTGTCCCGCCCGTGTTCGTCGACCAGGGCGTCGAGGATCCTGGCCGACAGCCCGTCGGAGAACGCGTCCTCTTCCGCTCCATCCGGGACGGCGGCTGTGGCGCTTTTGTTGCCGTTTTCGGGGTGATAGATGCACGAGACCTCGATCTCCTGACTGCCCCGCACGAACCGCAAGGCCAGACGGCCCTCGGCCCCTTCGTCGACCAACGAGACGCAGAGCTCGTCGACGGCCAGCCTCAGGTCTTCGATCTCCTCGACATCGAAGCTGGCCCGCGATGCCACGGTGGCCGCCGTCAGCCGGGCCAAGACCACCAGGTCGGCCCGGACCGGGATGCTCAGCTCGACGATGTCACTCATTGGGCCGCACCCAACGCCATCATGCCCCGATCGCCTCCTCCAGCGAGGGGACGACGGAGAAGACCTCCATGAGTCCGGTGATCTCGAAGAGCTTGAGGATGCGCGGCTCGGCGACGACCAGCCGCATGGCGCCGCCATCGGCATCGACCCGCTTCGAGGCCCCGATGAGGACACCCAGTCCGGTCGAATCGATGAATGTCACCGACAGCAGGTCGACGACCAGAAGTGGCTTTCCACGGTCGATGGCCGCGTCCAGCCGACCGCGGAGCGTCGGGGCTGTGGCCACGTCGACCTCCCCGGTCACCCCCACCACGGCATAGTGGTCGGTGGTGTCCTCCGACGTTTCGAACTGCTCGTCCATACTCGACTTCTCCTGTCACCCGGTCTCGTCATCCTGGGTGTCGCAACCCGGTCCAGCGGCGTCGCCCCGGCACCAGCCACACCCGGCTCGGGTCCGATTCACCGAGGAGCAGGACGGCAGCCCTGATCAGGCTAGCCCACCCCAAATCCGCCTTCGGCGGCTACGCTCGCCCGAGCCGGGAGTCCGCGCCGTCCCACCCTTGTTACGGGCGCGGTGACTGCGGGTACCGATCAGACCATGCCCGATTCTTCCCTCGAGACCTATCGGCGTAAACGCAACCCTGCTCGAACCCCTGAGCCGGTGCCTTCGGGCCGCGGGCTCAAGCGGGACACCGGCGCCGGGGCATCCTTCGTGATCCAGGAGCACCATGCCTCCTCGCTCCACTGGGACTTCCGCCTCGAGCGGGACGGGGTGCTGGTGTCATGGGCCTTGCCGAAGGGCCTCCCCATGGACCCGGCACACAACCATCTGGCCGTCCCGACCGAGGACCACCCCCTCGACTATGCCGGCTTCAGCGGTACCATACCCGCCACCGAGTACGGCGGGGGCGAGGTGACGATCTGGGACCACGGCCGGTACGAATGCGAGAAATGGACCGACCGCGAGGTCATGGTGGTCCTCCACGGCCGGAGGGCCACGGGTCGCTATGTGCTGTTTGCCACCGGGAAGAACTGGATGGTGCATCGCATGGACCCGGCACCCGAGGGTTGGGCGCCCCTTCCGGAACGACTCTCCCCCATGCTGGCCGTTTCCGGCGATCGGCCTCCCGAGGGGAAGGACTGGTCGTACGAGTTCAAATGGGACGGGATCCGGGTGCTGCTGTGGGTCGAGGGGGGCCGGGTTCGGGCCCTCACCCGCAACGGCAACGATACGACCGGCTCGTTCCCCGAGCTGCGCCAGTTCGGCGAGCGTGCCGGATCGGACCAGCTGTTGCTGGACGGCGAGCTGGTCGCCCTCGACGAGCACGGACACCCTTCGTTCTCCCGCCTGCAGCGCCGGATGCACGTCACGTCGGCCGCCAGCGTGCGGCGAGTGGCCGCGACCGTGCCGGCCAGCCTGGTGCTGTTCGACCTGCTCCACCACAACGGTAGGTCGTTGCTGGCCAGCCCCTACCACCAACGACGCCGCGAGCTCGAGTCACTGGGCCTCGGCGGTCCACAGTGGGTGGTCACACCCGCATTCACCGAAGAGTCGGGGGCCGAGGCGCTCCGCATCGCCACCGAGGTGGGCATGGAGGGGGTGGTGGCCAAGCGGCGGGACAGTGTCTACCGCCCCGGGATCCGCAGCCGCGACTGGGTCAAGGTCAAGAGCCAGCGAACCCAGGAGGTGGTGATCGGAGGTTGGACCCCGGGTCAGGGCAACCGCCGGCAGCTCTTCGGCTCGCTCCTCCTCGGCCTCCCCGTCGCCGGGCACAAGGGAACGCTCCGCTACGCGGGGAAGGTCGGCACCGGGTTCACCCAGTCGGCCATGGAGGACGTGCTGGCCCGGCTCAGACCACTGGCACGGAAGACCAGCCCGTTCGACCAGGATCTCCGGCGCGAAGTCGGTGGCGACATCAACTGGGTACGACCGGTTCTGGTCGGTGAAGTGCGATACAGCGAACTGACACCCGATCTCCGGTTCCGTCATCCCGTCTGGCGCGGCCTCAGGATGGACAAGACACCGGTGGACGTGGTCCGTGAGTCCTGACCGGACATCGTCCGTGCGGACCCGGGTGGACGGCCACGAGTTGAGCATCTCCAACCTGGACAAGGTGCTCTTCCCCGCCGTCGGGTTCACCAAAGGGGAGATGATCGACTACTACGCCCGCATCGCCCCGGTGATGCTGGCCCACGTCCGCGACCGCCCGCTCACCATGAAGCGGTTCCCGAACGGCGTGGAGGGTCAGTACTTCTTCGAGAAGCACCGCCCGTCGCACGCGCCGGAGTGGGTGCGGAGTGTCTCGGTCCCCTCGAATGACGAGGGCGGGTCCATCGACTACTGCGTCCTGTGCGACGTCCCCTCGTTGGTCTGGGCGGCCAACCTGGCGACCATCGAGTTCCATGTCCCGCTCTGGCGGGTCGGACGAAGGCGCACCCTTCCCTCTCCTCCGGACCACATGGTCTTCGACCTTGATCCCGGTGAGGGGACCACGATCGTGGAGTGCTGCCGTGTGGCCTCGCTCATCCTCGAGGCGCTCGGTCCGGCCTCGACGTGCGTCGCCAAGACGAGCGGGGCGAAAGGCCTCCAGCTCTACCGTCCGGTCGACCGCCGGATGGGGTGGGCCAAGCTCCGCGACGAGGCCTACCGGATGGCGGAACGGATCGAGGATGCCCACCCCGAGCTCGTCGTGTCCAACATGCGCAAATCACTCCGCCGCGGCAAGGTGCTCATCGATTGGAGCCAGAACCATCCGGCCAAGACCACCGTCGCTCCGTACTCGCTCCGGGCCCAAACCGAGCCCACGGCGTCGACTCCGGTCACCCGCCAGGAGGTCGAGGCGTGTGCGGACGACGGGGATCCCGACCGCCTTCGCTTCACGGCCCGAGAGGTGCTGGAACGGGTCGACCGGTTCGGTGACCTGTTTGCCCCCGTCGGGGACGGGAGCTCGGCCTAACCGTCGGGTTCCAGGTGGCCGATGCCGAGCGATCCCTCCCCGTGGCCGGTCGCCGGGCCGGGCGCCCGATCCTCGAGGCCGAGCACGGGCTCGGTGGTGAAAAGATAGGTCCGCAGGTGGCGGTCGAGGACGGGATCCCGGCGTCGGAGCCACTCGAGGGTCATCGCCGCGTGCTCCTTCTCCTCGTCTCGATTGTGGGCCAGGATGCCCGCCAGCTCGGTGTCGGACGTTGCATCGACCCGCTGGTCGTACCAGTCGATGGCCTCGAGCTCCTCTTGGACCGAGGTGATGGCCCGGTGCCGGTCGACCGTCTCCGGCGACAGGCTGTCCTCGGGCTCGTGCAATCCGGCGCTTTGGGCCACTGAAGAACCTCCTGGACATGCTCCCTGGCTCACCCGGGCCTGGGTCCCGGCTCGGAAGCGTAGCCAACGTCACTCCCCAGCCGCGGGAGATGCCGGGACCGGCCGGCCCGGTGCCACTACCGGCCGGATCGAGGGGTGCGGGCGCCCACCCGCCCCGGCCTCAGCTGGCCCGCCACAGGTCCCGGCTGGCCCGCCACAGGTCCCGGCTGGCCGAATCACGGATCCAGTCGGACAGTGCGGCGACCCGGCCCACGATGGTGCCGCCCGTTGCGCCCGGGTAGCGGTGGTTTGGAGCGGTCCCTTTGACCTCGACGTACCGACGGCCGAGCTGGCGGCGTCGCTCGACGGACAGCGTCCGGGCCAGGTTGGGCAGCAGCTCTCCCTCCTCGTGCCCGATGTGCTCGCCGACCCGACGGCGCAGGGCGGCGAACTCATCGGCGAACTCGGGGCTGCCCGTCGACAAGGTCTCCATCCGGGTCAGCTGCTGCTCGATCGCCATCTGCTCGGCGAGGCCCCGGTCAGCAGGGGCCGGCCCCTGGCGGAGATGCGGATAGACGACGACCTCTTCGGCCACTTCGTGGCGGATGAGGTCGTCGGCCAGTATCCAGAACAGCTCGGCGGCGATGTCGGGCGCCCGGCCGTCGAACATCCCGAACAACCGACGGACGTCCTGGTGGTCGCGCTCGAGCAGACGGATGACCTCCTCCCGCTCGGCGCGTTCCTCGCCCACGCGGCATCGATACCCGCCGCCACTGCTCCCAAACGCCCGACTGCGGCCGTCCTGACGTCGGCTCCCTCAGCCGACGCCGGCGGCCCGGAACTGCACGCTGATCCGCGCTTCGACTCTCCTCGAGGTCTTCGGCACGGCGTGCTCCCAGGTGCGCTGGCAGCTCCCCCCCATCACGAGCAGGTCTCCGCTGCCGAGGGTGTAGCGGACGGCGGATCCACCCTGCCTCGGGCGGAGCAGGAACCGCCGGGGACCACCCAGCGAGACGAGGGCCACGACCGTGTCGTGGGTCGCACCCCGACCGATGCGGTCACCGTGCCAGGCCACGCTGTCGCCGCCCGCCCGGTACAGGCAACACCCCACCGTCGTGAAGGGATCGTCCTCGCCGTAGCGTCCGTTGAGCATCGTGACGGCCTCGTCCAACAGCGGATCGGGCAGGGCCGCCCCTTTACCGAACGAGCACACCAGGCGCGGCACGTCGACCACCCTGCCGTACATCACCCGCTGCTCGGTCCGCCAGGGGACCGACCCGAACAGCCGGTCGAACAGCACGGCCGGGTGGGTGACCCACTCCCGCCGCAGCTCCACCCACGCCCCGCGGCCGAGGTCGGCCCGTTCCACGTCGCCGTCGAGGGGGCGCAGACCGGCGGCGCCGTCGTCGAAGAGAGTGGGCTGCCGGGCGACCATGGCGGTGTGAGTCTAGACGAACATGTGTTCGTCTAGACTCACAGGTGTTCGCACCCTTCCCGCTCGGCCCCGTCGCGTCCCATGATGGACTGTCGCGTCCCCATGATGGACCGTCGCGTCCTCCGGTGGCCGGATTAGATCCTGGAGGTCCGGGTACCTAGTCCTGTGTGCCGTACGGGAGACGGGTCGTGCCGGGCCGCCGATGAGCCCGGCGGCACTGGGCTCCCGCCTCACGGGGACAGCGCGGCCCTCCCGGCGCGGGTATGGCCCGCGGCACCGACAGATGGGGTCAGATGGTCAGTTGGGAACTCACACTGGAGCCGACGGCCCGATCGGTCAAACAAGGTCGCGACCTGGTGCACCGGGTGTTGGGGGACTCGGATGACGACCGCGTCCAGACGACGGCGATCCTGACCGATGAGCTGGTGGCCAACGCCGTCACCCACGGTCGGCCGCCGATCCTGCTCGCCATCCACCGGGATACCCGGGGGGTGACGGTGGCGGTCACCGACACCGGACCGGGCGTGCCCGTCCTCCGGGCGGCCGCCCCCGTCGCCGAGAGCGGGCGGGGCCTCGCCATCGTCGACGCCCTCTCGGACGACTGGGGCATCGATGGCCTCCCCGACGGCAAGCGGGTGTGGTTCCGGGTGGGGCCCGACGGGCTCGTGCCCTAGCCGGTGGGCGCAGGGCCCTCCATGGCCTCGGACTCCTCCCAGGCGCGCACCGTACGGGGGTCGTCCGCCTCGGGCACGGCCTCGGGCACCTCCGCCATCCTGCCGGCCGGGTCTCTCCCCGACCAGAACGACAGGGGGTCACTGGCCGGGAACGTCTCCTCCAGGGCTTCGTCCAGGAGCCGGTCGGTCGTCTCGGTGGGCGGTTCGCGCATGCCCTGTCTCTTCCTGCCCTGTCTCTCCCTGCCCTGTCTCTTCCTGCCGTCCTCCATGGTCCGTCCCGGGCCGGGCTCGGACCAGTGTGGCGTCATGGACGGGATCCATCGAACTACCCCGGGCGGAACTGGTCAAACCGGGTGTAGACGCAGGGGCGCGGCCGGAGGATAAAATCTGTGCTGCGGCTTGGAACATTCTGACCACGTGTGGGCCGTGAGAACATGTGGGGTAGGCGCAGTGACCGAGTACGGCCAGTTCGAGATCCATGAGAATGGCAGGTCAGGCCGCGCCCCCGGCCGCCGGGCCGGCGAGTTGTCCATCGCCGGCGAATTGGATCTGGCCACCTCACCCGAGCTCCGGCGGGCGCTGTTCGATGCCCTCGACCACGGGGCCAGCCAGCTCACGCTGGACATGACGAAGGTCGAGTTCATCGATGCCACCGGCATCGGTGCCCTGGTCAGCGCAGCCAATCGGGCCCGACGTGGCGGCGGTGGCATCACGCTCCGATCGCCCCGACCGGCGGTGCGGCGCGTTCTCGAGGCCGTGGACCTCGACGGAGTGATCCGTGTCGAGTGAGCCCGCCCCGACCGGTCGGTCCTCGTCCCGGTCGTAGACGACCAGGGCGTCGAAGGCGGCGCGACGGGAGGCGCGTCGCAGGGCAGCCAGGACCGGGCGCCCGAGCAACAGGATGAGCACCGCATTGGTGGCGGCCCGGGAGAGGTCGAACCCCAGTGAGGTGGTGAGGTCGAAGAAGACGAAGCTGTGCAGGTTGTGCCACCCGCCGGCACCCGGGAGGTAGGAGAAGGAGGACGTCGTGCCGGCTCCGAATGGCCAGAACCACAGGTTGAGGAGCGTTCCGTAGGCGACGGCCGAGATGGCGGCGTAGCCCGACAGCATGGCCAGCTCGGCGCGTCCCTTGGCCGGCGGGAGGCAGCCCGCCCCGAAGCCCATCCAGGCGGCGCCGAACATCTGGAAGGGCAGCCAGGGGCCGATGCCCCCGGTGATCAGGGCCGAAGCCACGATGGTGATGGCCCCCAGCACGAAGCCGAAGCCGCGACCCAGGACGCGGCCGGCCGGGATGAGCAGGAAGAAGACCGGCTCGAACCCGGCGATGCCCGGGCTCGGGATCCGGAGTGCGGCACCGCAAGCGGCCAGGATGCCGAGCAGGGCGACGGCCTTGGCATCGAACGAGCCGTCCGCCAGCTCGCCGAGCACCACGGCGAGCAGGAGGGGCAGGACGGCCACGAACAACCATGGGGCGTCGGACGAATGGGCCAGGTTGGCGCTCGAACGGCTCTGGATCAGCAGCGGCCAGCAGAACCCGACGATTCCGACGGCCGAGGTCAGGGCCACCAGCACCGAGGCGCGCCGGCGGAACCGGATGGCGCCGGGACGCCGGCTCGACCTACCCACGGTCCGCCCGGGACAGGGCCTTGACCACTTCGTCCACCGTCAGCCAGGCCTCCGGCGCCAGGATCTTCGCCACCTGAGGGGAGAACACGGGCGAGTGGCACACCACGTCCCTGGCCGGTCCGTCGGCCACGATCTCCCCCTCGGCCAGAACCACGGCCCGACTGGCCACCTTGGCCACGAGCTCCACGTCATGGGTGGCCACGATCACGCAGGCGCCTTCGGATGCCAGCCGGCGGACCACCGACACCAGCCGGTCCTTGCTCGGGTAGTCGAGTCCCCGGGTCGGCTCGTCCAACAGCACCAACGGCGGCGTCGGAGCCAGGACGACGGCCAGTGACAGGGCCAATCGCTGACCCTCGGACAGGTCCCGGGGGTGCCGGTCGCCGTCCAGGCCCTCCAGGATGCCCGCCAACGTCGAGGCCGTCGTGCCGTGGGGGAGACCCGTCTCCCGGTCGGCGGTGGCGCATTCGTCGGCCACCGATTCCCCGTACAGGAGGACGCCCGCGTCCTGGGGGACCAAGCCGACCAGTCGGATCAGCCGCCCCGGCGGGAGTGTCGTCGGGCGTTGGCCCATCACCTCCACCCGCCCGCCGGTGGGCCGACGCAGGCCGGCCAGCTGGCCCAGCAGCGTCGACTTGCCGGAACCGTTCCGTCCCATGACGGCCACGATCTCACCCGCCCCCACGACCGCGGTCACGCCGGCCAGCGCCGTGACATCCCCGTAGACCACGGTCAGGTTCTCGACCCGGGCCACCGGGTCGTGATCGGCCAGCGCACCGTCGTCAGGCGACGGGGCGGTCCGCAATCGTCGGCGGAGGGGCTCGGCCAGCCGGCGGGCGTCGCGCACCGACAACGGTGGCGGGGTCCACCCCGCCACCCGGGCGAGCTCGACGATGGGAGGCGCCACGGGAGCCGTCGCCATCACCTCGGCGGTCGGCCCCACCACCAGCCGGGCGCCACCGCCGGGCACCAGCACCACCCGGTCGGCGAAGGGGACGACCCGCTCGAGGCGGTGCTCGGCGACGACGACGGTCATGCCGAGGTCGTGGACCAGCCGGGTCAACGAGGCGAGAACCTCTTCCGCCGCGGCCGGATCGAGCGCCGACGTCGGCTCGTCGAGGACCAGCACGCGTGGCGACGCACAGAGCACGGCGCCGATGGCCACCCGCTGCTGCTGGCCTCCCGAGAGCGCCGACAACGGCCGGTCTCGCAGGTCGTGCAGGCCGAGGAGGTCGAGCGTGTCCTCCACCCGGCGACGCATCGCGCTCGGGGCGATGCCGAGGTTCTCCATGGTGTACGCCAGCTCGTCTTCGACGGTGTCCGTCACGAAGCTGGCCGCCGGATCCTGGCCCACCGTCCCGACCAGGTCGGCCAGCTCGCGCGGCGGGAACCGGCGGGTCGAGCGTCCGGCCACCTCGACGTCGCCCGAGGCCCGACCGCCCGTGAAATGCGGGACGAGCCCGTTGACGGCGCGGAGCAGCGTCGTCTTGCCCGAGCCGGTCCGGCCGATCACCAGGCACAGTTCTCCTTCGTCGATGCACAGGTCGACCTCGGCCAAGGTGGGCTCCGGGGCCGCCGAGTACGAGAAGGAGAAGCGGGAGAATCGGATCACCCCACAGGCTCCCCGGCCGGTTCCGCCTCGCGGCCCGACGCGGTGGCCCCTCCCGGCAGCTGCGGCGTGGCGGGCCGCCGCTCGACCGGCGCGGCCAGCGCCGGCACCAGGGCGACCAGGATCCCGACCGTCGGGACCGGCGGGAGGTCCGGCAGGTGCAGCGGATAGACCTGCAGCTTGAGGCCCGCGGTGCCCAGCGCGGCGGCCAGGATCAGGCTCGCCAGGGTCACGGCGCCGGAACCCGACACCGTCCACTCGGCGGCCGCCCACCGGTCCGGGCGGTACCGCGTCCGGTTGCTGCGCCGTCCGCTCGACACCAGCCCCACCCCCACCAGCCCGGCTCCGGCGGCGATGAACGGCAACCCGCCCGCCGGGAGCGAACCTGCGTCGAGCGCTCCGTAGACACCGGCCACGATGAGCAGCAACCCGACGGCGGTCGCTCCTCCGGCCAGCCACCGGGTCCGTGAGCTCTGGGCCACCCGGCGCCCGTAGCCGCGGGCGTCCATCGACGAGGCCAATTGCAACGAGCGGTCGAGGGCGATCTCGAGCACGGGGATGGCCATCCCCCGCAGCCCGGTCACGCCCCGGGTCGGTCGTCCCCGCAACCGGCGGGCATCACGGACCGCGCCTATGGCCATGACCACCTCGGGAGCGAAGGCCAGCGAGACGGTGACCGCCACCCCGGCCTCGTACAGGACCGACGGCAGGCACCGCAGCAGGCGGTAGGGACTGGCCAGCGAGTTGGCCGCCCCGAAGCAGATCAGGACGACGGCCAGCCGGAGCCCGTCGACCGCGGCCTGGACCACTCCCTCGGCGGTCACCGGGCCGCCGATGCTCACGCCCGCGGCCCAACTGGGCAGAGGAACCTCCGGGAGCGAGAAGAGCACATGGCCGGGAACGCGGTCACCGAAGACGACCTGGATCACCACCCGCACGGCGATCACCACCAGGCCGAGTCGGAAGAAGACGACCAGGGACCGCGACCACGGCGCCGAGGTCCGGCACACCGAGACCACGAACGCCACCACGGCGGCCAGCAGGCACAGCAGCAGCGGGTTCGTCGTGCGGCTGGCCGCGCCGGCCAGACACCCGGCCCACAGCCACCACGCCGCCGGGTGGAGCCCACGGCGGCGCCCGGCGGAGGGTCGGAGGAGGCTCATGGGGCCCGGGGGCGCTGACGCCACCGCCAGAGGGCCAGGCCGACCAGGGCGATCACCAACCCGGCCCCGACGGCGAGCGGCAGCGCCCCGTTCCCGGCGTCTCGCCGACTCGCCGCCGCCGTCGCCCGGAGCGACTGGGCGGGGCCGGGCGGCCCCGGACGGGTGGTGGAGGTCGTCGGGCCGGCGTGGCCTGCCGAGCCGGGAAGGGGGGTCGCCGATGCGCCCGTCGAGGGGGGGGTGGTCGAGGCCGGCGGCCGGGGCCCACCGGGGACCGTGCTCGAGGGGGCCGGCGGCGCGGCGGCGCCGACGGTGGCGGTGGGGGGCGGGCCCGGTGGGCCGGTCGCCGTCGCCGGTGGCGTCGGTTCCGTGCTGGGCGTTGTCGCCGCTCCGCAGATGGCGGCGTAGTCGGGAGATGCCGCCGGCGGTGGATCGCTCGGATTTGCCTTCCCTTGCGCCTCGAACCGCCATCCCTCGACATCGCCGTTCTGCACGTCGGCGAAGGCCCCCGTGCTGGCGTACTGCCAGGTGCCCGAGGTGCCGAGCCAGTAGGACCAGTAGGCATACCCACCGTTGACCGGCTGGCCGCACCCGCTGCCCGGGTCGCCGTTGATGGAGCACAGTAGGCCGCTGGCGTTGTAGACGGGTGACTGCTCCTGCTCCTGGGCAGTGAATGCGCCCAGCGCCCCGTAGCCGCTCGTACCGTTCGGGACCTTGACGCACGCCACCACCGGCTCGCCCTGCCCGAAGTCCACTGCGAAGGCCACGCTGACGGTCGCCTCCGAAGCCGCGGCAGCGGCCAGACCCTCGAAGGGCAACAGGGCGTCCGGCCCGGCCGCGGCCAGAACCGCCGACGCGGCCCCGACGCAGAGCACGACTGCCCCCCGGCGCCGGGCCCGGCAGGTCACCCCTCGGCCCCGGCCGGGCCGGCCATGCCCACGATGGGCTTGTTGAGGGTCAGCTGCCCGGTCGAGCCGAAGAAGGCGGCGTCACCGAAGGAGAAGATGCCGCCGTCGGCCGCCACCAGCCAGTAGCCGCCACGGTCCGGTGTCGGGGCCATGCCCACGATGGGCTTGTTGAGGGTCAGCTGCCCGGTCGAGCCGAAGAAGGCGGCGTCACCGAAGGAGAAGATGCCGCCGTCGGCCGCCACCAGCCAGTAGCCGCCACCGTCCGGTGTCGGGGCCATGCCCACGATGGGCTTGTTGAGGGTCAGCTGCCCGGTCGAGCCGAAGAAGGCGGCGTCACCGAAGGAGAAGATGCCGCCGTCGGCCGCCACCAGCCAGTAGCCGCCACCGTCCGGTGTCGGGGCCATGCCCACGATGGGCTTGTTGAGGGTCAGCTGCCCGGTCGAGCCGAAGAAGGCGGCGTCACCGAAGGAGAAGATGCCGCCGTCGGCCGCCACCAGCCAGTAGCCGCCACCGTCCGGTGTCGGGGCCATGCCCACGATGGGCTTGTTGAGGGTCAGCTGCCCGGTCGAGCCGAAGAAGGCGGCGTCACCGAAGGAGAAGATGCCGCCGTCGGCCGCCACCAGCCAGTAGCCGCCACCGTCCGGTGTCGGGGCCATGCCCACGATGGGCTTGTTGAGGGTCAGCTGCCCGGTCGAGCCGAAGAAGGCGGCGTCACCGAAGGAGAAGATGCCGCCGTCGGCCGCCACCAGCCAGTAGCCGCCAGCGGGGAAGGTGGCCACGAACGGGACGGCCACACCGGCCAGTGCGGGCACGCCCTGATAGGTGGCCAGCACATCAGGCGTGGGACTGCCGGGGAAGTAGAGGGCACCGCGCCCCGGACCCGAGGTGAACTGGAATGACAGCAGCGCCGACATCGGGTCGCCCCCGCTCTTCACGAAGAGCGGGCCGGACGGGGACTGGCCGAGGGCGACGGCGGCCTGGACGACCAGCGCGGTCGAGTCAGGATCGGTCGAGCCGGCGGCGCCGGCCGTGTTGGGGAAGAACCCCCATCCGCCGTCGGCGTCCTGCGCGCCGGCAATGAACGCCAGCGCCTTGGCCGCCGACGGCGGGGTCAGGGCCCCCTGGGCCGCCAGCCCCTCGACGGCCAGGGCGGTCGAATTGGTGTCGGGTCCGACGAACATGGCCGGATCGCCGTTGCACGGGTTGGCCACCGTGATGTCGCTGGTCCACCCGCCGTCCGGGCACTGTTGGCTGGTGAGCCAGCCGATGGCCGTGTCCGCCTGGGGCGAGCCGATCACACCGGCCGCGGCCAGGGCAGCGAGGGAGAGGCCCTGACGGAAGGCTCCGTCGAAGGTCGGGTCCTGGGAGCCGAACAGTCCCGATGGCTGCTCGGTGGCGAGCAGCCGGGCCACCAGGTCGGTGCCGGCGAAGGTCCGCGGGTCGACACCGAGGGCGTGCGCGTCGAGGATGAGCAGCGCCAGTTGTCCGGGCCCGTCCGCACTACCCACCGTCACGTACTGGTTCAGGTGCGACCCGAGGTAGCCGAGCGCCGTCCTGGCCCCCGACGGGTCGACACCTGCGCTGGCCAGGGCCAGGACGGTGTTGGCCGTAGCCTCCAGGTCAGCCTGGCCCGGTGTGGTCGATGACGGCACGTACCCGGTCGGGGTGAGCTGGCGGGCCAACCAGGACGCCCCCTGCCTTGCCGCCGCGACCTGGGGGAAGGCATTGGGCGGGGTCGAGGCGGCCCCCGCCACCGGTGCCGCGGCGATGGAGAGCACCAGGCTCGCTCCGAGCGTTGCCGACGCCAGTCGGCCGAACTTGGACATGGGTCTACGCTCGCTTCCGGACAACGACCCGGAAGTCCGACGACGCCCGAAGCGGGCCCGTGACCGACCGAGCCCTGCCGCAATTCTCGACGGATAGGGACTCAACCAGCAGACATCGGTATCCCGGCTCGTGACGAGCAAGTGCTCTCGCCACCCACGGTTGCGGACCAGCGCCGGACTTCGACCGGCTTCCCCGATGCCTACGTGTGCAACTGCCCCGACCATACCAGCACCGGTCGGCGCCGGACGGGGCGGCCGTCCGGACCCTCGTCGCCGGGGCCGACCGGGGGGTGAGGCCATGCTCCCGCCCGGCGCTGCCCGCCCGGCGCCCCGGGGCTACGCCGGGGGATAGGAGTCGGTCGTCCGTTTGGACGGAAGGAGCAGCACGATGAGAAGGGTGATGAGCGAGAAGAACAGGCCGAGGATCAGCTAACCGATGGCATGGCGACCCTTGCGACGTGCAATGTTGTAGATCCAGACCAGCACCACGATCCACAGGAGGAACCCCAGGACCCCGTAGAGAGCCCCGAGCCCGTCGCTCACCGCCGTCATGCCGGCCCGCTCATCGACGATCCCTCGTGCGCCGACCGCCCATGGGTCCGATGGTACCAATCCGCCGCGCCCTCGGGCGGGGCCCGGGCTCCCTCACGCTCGTGTCGGTGGCGACATGAAGTGGGCCGTGGCCAATACCTCCCCGCCGGCCGACACGATGCTGGCCGAACGTACCGACCCGGGGGGCACCGGCAGATGGGCGATCCACGTCCCGTGTCCCGATGCCAAGGCGAAGGACCCGATGGTCCGGGAGACGCCGCCGGCCGACATGACGGTGCACCACACCTTCCCATTCCAGGGCGACGCCTCGACGCTCATCGACAGCCACGGGTGGATGCTCGCATACACCGCCACCACGCCGACGGTCCGCCCGTCGGACACCAGAGGCGCCTCGACGAGGTGGTCCGCCGGTGTCGGCTCCGCCACGGAATGCCGCACCGGACCGGGCCCGGCGTGGATCGCCCAACCCAGGGCGAGAGCGAGCACGGCCGCGGCGGCGCCTGCCGCCACCAGCAGCAGCCGGGGACGCATCCGCCGCCGCGCCGCCCATGAGGGCCGGCGTGCCATCCGGTCGAACACCCGCGTCTCGAAGCCCACCGGCGGGTCGGCCTCGACGGCCAGGTGGACGAGACTGTCCGCCGCCAGGGTGAGCTGTTCGAGCTCGGCGGTGCAGCCGGGGCAGGTGTCGACGTGCTCGAGCAGGGCGGCCCGCTCGCGCCCGTCCAGCACGTCGGCCGCCAGTTCGGGCAGCGCGGCGCGCATGTGTTCGTGCGACATGGCCTGGCCCTCGTCGATCACGATTGTCCCTTGGCGTCGTCGAGCGCGGCGCGCAGCTTCTGGAGCCCGGTACGGATCCTGGTCTTGGCCGTCCCGAGCGGAATGGACTCGGAGACGCTGATCTCCTCCGCCGTCCGACCGTAGAGGGCGGCGAGGACGGTGGCGCGGCGCTGCGGGGCCGGCAGGGCGTGGAGTGCCCCCCGGAGGTCGGGCGAGAGCTGTCCGGCCGTGGCGAGATCCTCCACCGTCCGTCCGGCGCCGGCCGGTCCCAGTGCCACCAGGTCATCGGGATCGGTCGGGAGCGCCCGGCCCTGGCGGATGGCGTCGATGGCCAGGTTACGGGTGATGGTGAGCACCCAGGAGGTGACCGTCCCCCGTCGGGCATCGAACACCGGCGCGTGACGCCATGCCCTCAGCAGTGCCTCCTGGGCCACGTCTTCAGCCACCCCGCGGTCGTCGAGCATCCCGACGGCGAGGCCGAAGACCCGCTTCTGGTACCGGCGCACGAAGGTCACCGCCGCACGCTCGTCCCCGATGGCCATCCCGGCCATCAGCGCCTCGTCGGACGGGCTCACCGGAGGACGGGGGTGCCCGCTCATGTCGGCGATCCGGTCCGAGCCGAGGCCGACGACCTCGACCGGCTCATGGGTCGGCACGAGATGGTCCATGCTCACCCCACCGGCCGGCTCGAGCCGAGCCTCCGGGCCCGACCTGGTGATCCTGGCCTGTTCGCCGATGGCCCAGGGTACGGCCGTCGGGTCCGTCGAATCTGCTCCTTCCCGTCCTCACGTGCTGTCTCGCTCTCCTGGGTGGTTCCGGCCGCCGGGCGGGGCGGCCCGCCCCCCTGTATACGGCCGAGGGGCCCCGGCGGATTGATCGCCGAGGCCAGGAGGCCGAGCCGGAGCTGTTCGGCAGGGCTCGCCGGACGGAGCTGAGTGTGCTTCGCTTCTGCCCATGACCTACCCCTCCCCCCTCCGGCGCGCCGTCCTGGTGTCCGCCACGGTGCTGGCCCTGGCCGTGGTGTGCCAGGCCTGCTCCTCGGCCGGGTCCGGCACACCGCCCACCTCGGCGGCCGGGTCGGCCAAGGCCGCCGCCGGAGCCCCGGTGCCCTCGTCGGGTTGTGGCCCGGCCACGTCGGCGGTGAGCCTCCAGCGCCAGGACATCGAGGTCGACGGGGTGGACCGCTGGTACCTCCTCACCACCCCGGCCCCCGGCACCCCGCCCCCGGGCACCCCGACCACGCCCGGGGGCGCCGGCTCCGGAGCCGGACCGGTGGCCCGACCGCTGGTCCTCGACTTCCACGGTCTGGCCGAAGGTGCCTCCCTCCACGCCCTCACCTCCCGCTTCGGCCAGCTGGGCCAGAAGGACGGGTTCGTGGTGGCATTCCCCGAGGGGACGGGCAGTCCGGTGCAGTGGGACACCTCGAGCCGGGGTACCGCCAACGCCGACCTGGCCTTCGTCACGGCCATGCTCGACCACCTGGAGCAGACCCAGTGCATCGACACCTCCCGGGTCTATGCCAGCGGGTTCTCCGACGGCGCCTTCATGGTCTCGCAGCTGGCCTGCACCATGTCGGCGCGGCTCACCGCCATTGCCGCCGTGTCCGGGCTGCAGCTCCCCCGGCCCTGTCCGACGACCCGCCGGGTCCCGGTCCTGACCTTCCACGGGACGGCCGATCCCATCCTGTTCTTCAACGGGGGGATCGGCACGGGCACGCTCGACCGCGTGCTCGGTCGTTCGTCCCCGACGGGGTCGTCGTCGACCACCACCACGACCCGGCCGGCCCGGCTCAACGGTGCCGGGTACCCCGCCACCGTGCAGGCCTGGGCGGTCAAGGACGGCTGTGCGCCCGGCCCCACCGACGTGAAGTTGACCAGCCAGGTGGTCCGCCGCAGCTACCGCTGCCCGACCGGAACGGCCGTCGAGTTCTACATCGTCCTCGGCGGCGGACATGCCTGGCCGGGGAGCGCGGTGAGCCGGGCCATCTCGGGGCTGACCGGGTTCACCACCTTCCAGATCGACGCCACCACCACCATCTGGTCGTTCTTCCGGCGTTTCCAGCTCTAGTCCTCCGGCCCGGCCCACCGGGGCCGTCGCGCGCGCCCGGTGTCGGGCTGATCGGGTCGTCATACCGACGGTGGCCGACGCTAGGGTGACCAGACCAACTCGGCGGATGCATGCATGTGAGGCATGACCTAAAGGGGAGGACGATGGCAGGCAGTCGCACCGGCGGCCAGTCGAGGAACCTGATCCTGGCGGCGATGATCTTCGCGGTGGCGATGATCTTCATCGACCAGACCATCGTCTCCATCGCGGTGCCCCAGATCCAACGGGAGCTCGGCCTCACCAGCACCGGTGTCCAGTGGGTGGTCAACGCCTACCTGCTCTCGCTCGCCGCGCTCTTCGCCTTCGGGGGCCGCCTGGCCGACACGCTGGGCCATCGACGGATGGTGGTGCTCGGGGTGCTGGTGTTCGCCGGCGCCTCGGCCATGTGCGGCCTGACCCCGAAGGGCGGTGCGGCCGAGGCGTGGATCGTCACCTTCCGGGTGGTCCAGGGGGCCGGTGGGGCGATCATGTTTCCGGCCGCCCTGGCCATCGTGGTCCAGACCTTCGCCCTCCGGGAGCGGGGCCGGGCCCTGGCCATGTTCTTCGGTATCGCCGGCGGCCTCACCGCCGTCGGGCCCGTCCTCGGTGGGTACCTCACCCAGTGGACCTGGCGGGCCATCTTCTGGGTCAACATCCCGGTCGCTGTCATCGCCCTGGTCCTCATCGCCGTCTCACGGCCGACCACCGCCTACCGGGCGGCGCGCATGGACTACCGGGGGCTCGCCCTGATCGCCTCCGGGGTGGCGCTCAGCGTGTTCGGGTTCCAGCAGTCCTCGGTCTGGGGGTGGAGCAACCCGGCCATCGGGCTCTGCATCGTGGCCGGTGTCGTGCTCCTGGTGGTGTTCTACTTCGTCGAGCTCCGCACCGCTTCCCCGCTGATACGGGTCAGTATCTTCCACGTGCGGGCTTTCACCGTTGAGAACGCGGTGTTGGGCATCTCCATGGTGGCTTTCGTGCCCATCTTCTTCTTCTCCAGCGAGTACGCCCAGATCGCCCTGGGCAAGTCGGCGTCCGAGGCGGGCCTCTTCCTCCTCTACTTCTTCATCGGCTTCGTCGTCGCCGCCCAGATCGGTGGCAGGATGCTCGACCGGATCGGCGCCAAACGGCCGGTCATACTGGGCTGCGTGGTGGCGGCCGTCGGCCTCTACCTGTGGGCCGGACAGGTGACCCACCTCGATTTCGCCAGCCAGCAGTGGTATGTCGTCATGTCCGGGGCCGGGATGGGGTTGATGTTGGGTCCGGCCAACACCGATGCCGTCAACCGGGCCTCCACCCTCTCCTACGGGGAGGCCACCGGTATCACCCAGACCGTCCGCAACTACTTCGCCAGCCTGGGCCTGGCCATCCTCGGCACCATCCTCGTCTCCCGGATGCGCTCGCAGCTCACGCAGTCGTTGATCGCCCAGGGCGAGCCGCCGGCCCGGGCCGCCAGTCAGGCGGCGCAGCAGGCCCAGTCGCAGCCGGGCCGGGGTGGCGGAACGGTCATCCCCCACTTCGTACGGCTGGACTTCGCCCACGCCACCCGATCCGTGCTCCTGGTCATGGCGGCGGTGATGGCGGCCGCCGCCGTGACTGCGCTGTTCGGGCTACGTGCCGGCCTGCAAGAGGAGCCCGTCCATGCCGGGGCGGCCGAAGTGGCGCCGACCTGAGCCGGATCAGCCGACCAGTACCCGAGGCGGTGGGTACCCCTCCGCCTCGCACAGCGCCTCGTAGGCCGCCAGCGCCCCGGCTCCGTCGTAGACGCTCTCCACGTTGCCGTCGGCGTCGAGGTTCAGGTTGACCCCGTACATCTGGAACCACACCCGGGTGTCGTCCTCGACGCACCGGAGGGTGTGGACCGAGCCGGCCGGCTCGTAGAGGAACGAGCCGGCCCGGTTCACGTAGTCGTACTCCTTGTACTTCCACGCGCCCGAGGTCGTGTAGGCGTAGACGGGCCCGGTGTGGCGGTGGGTCTGCACTTCGTAGCCCGCCCGGAAGATGTTCTCGACGATCCAGAGGCCCTCCTCTGGCTTGACCTGGATCACCTTCAGCTTGTTGCCGTCGCCGATCTCCACGAACGGCAGGTCGTCGGCGCCGAGATGCACCGCCTGGGGCACGGACTCAGTGGTCGTCATCGCTCTCCTCTCCTCCTGCGCGGGCCGGGACCCCCATTGTGGCAGTACGGAGGTCACCGGGGCTCCGGCGGCCCGGCCAGGAAGGCGATGACGTCGGGGAGGGCCCGTGGATCCTGCACGAAGAAGGCGTGCCCACCCTCGTACACCTCCAACGTCGACCCCTCGACGCGGGAGGCGATGGCTGCGCCGTTGCCGGGCGGGGCGATCCCGTCGTATCGGCCGCAGCCGATGAACGTCGGGCAGGTGACGGCGGGAAGCCGCTCCCAGACGTCGTGAGCCCGGCGGGCATCCAGCTGCCGGGCGGCCCGCCGGACGCCCCGGTCCGGCCCGGACGCCCTGGCCTCGAGCCCGGCGAGCAGGTTCCGGTCGCCGGGATGGGAGGCGAGCCACTCGTCGTCGAAACGCGAATCGACCAGGGCCCGCAAGGTCTGCGACCGGGCCCCCCTCCCCAGGCGTTCGAGCTCGTGCAGCGGGTAGGAGGACCCACCCGCACCTCCCGGCGAGGTGCAGAGAAGGGCCAGGCGCTCGACGCGCCGCGGGGCGGTGACGGCCAGCTCCTGGGCCACCATGCCCCCGAAGCTGATCCCGATGACACGGGCGGTGTCCCAGCCCAGCTCGTCCATCACCGTGAGCGCGTCTCCGGCACACTCGGCCATGCCGTAGGGACCCGGAGGCGACCCGCTCCTCCCCATCCCCCGGTAGTCGAAGGCCACCGCGTCGAAGGATGCGGTGAACCGGTCGACGAGGAGGCGGGACTGCCCCACGGTCGTGCCCGACCCGGTCAGGAACAACAGCCGCGCCCCGTGGCCCGTGCGCTCGTAGTGGAGGTCGAACCCCTCGGCGGTGACCACGGGCATGCAGGTCGCAGTCTGGCATGCGTCTCGGGCCGCCGCCCCGGGCGGGGCCGGGAATCGGCCACAATGGGACATGCACCGCGGTTTCGACCACGTGACCATCGCCGTGCAGGACCTGGGCGCGGCCCGGCGGTTCTTCGCCCTGCTCGGCTTCGAGGAGACCGCGGCCACCGTGGTGTCCGGTGAGCTCATGTCCCGCTACATGGGCATACCCGACTGGGAGGCGGACCACGTCACCCTGAGGCTGGCCGGCGCCGCCACCCACCAGGAGGTCCAGCTCCTCCGCTTCCACCACCCGGTCCTCTTAGACGACTCCGATGCCGGCCAGCTCGCCCGGCTGGGCTACAACCATGTGTGCTTCGCCGTCGACGACATCGAGGCCACCCTGGGCACACTCTCGAACGCCGGCATCGAGGCCCGGAACGAGATCATGGAGTTCCACGACCGCCGGTTGGTCTTCGTCGACGGGCCGGGTGGGGTGGTCATCGAGCTGGCCCAGTGGCTGGGCGCAGAAGGGACCACCGGACCCGCTGGATGACCCCGGTAGCCTGGGACGCCGTGATCGAGATCATGCGCTTTCGACTCTCCCGGGACGCCGACGCCCGGGCATTCGCCGCCGCCGACCGCCGGGTCCAGACCGAGTTCGCCTACCGGCAGCCGGGCCTGCTGCGGCGCACCGTCGCCCGGGCCGAGGACGGCGAGTGGACGGTCATCGACCTGTGGCGCAGCGATCAGGATGCCGAGGCCGCCGGCCGGGCCTGGGAGGGCGACCCGGTCACGACCGAGTTCATGTCCTTCGTAGACCCCGGCACCGTCTCCGTCCGGCGGTACGACACGTTCGACTGAGCCGCGTCACTGCTGCACGAGAACGAGCGGGTTGCCCTCGGGGTCGTCCACGGCGGCCAGGGTCGGGCCGCCGGGCACGTCGAACGGCTCGGCCACCAGGTGCGCCCCCAGTTCCACGGCCAGCGCCAGCGAGGCTTCGAGCTCCCTCACCTGGACGAAGAGGGTGACACCGGGCCGGTCCCCCTGGCGGATGTGCCCGGCCGGACCGGGCTCGGGGCCACCGAGCCCCGGGGCGATCGCCATGATCGGTCCGTCACCGATCTCCCAATGGCACAGGGCGCGGTAGAACTCGGCCTGCCGACCGGGGTCCCGGGCCACCATCTCCCAGTGCACCACGGGCCGGGCCCAGTCGTCGGCCATGCCGTCCTCCGGCGACCGACCCTTCCGACGCTGTCCGGGGCCGCCGGTGGAGCGACGCTCGTTCACTTGACGGCCAGGGCGTTGGCCGAGGACCCGATCCCCCCGGTGACATGGTTGGGGGCGGCGGTGAGGAAGACCTCGTACCGGCCATCGGCCCGGCACGCCCGGGCCAGGTCGTCGAGCCACCACAGCTCACCGATGGCCAGGCCGAACTGGCCGATGAGCATCCGGTGCAAGAACCCGAACGGCATCCGCTCCGGGCTCAGGTCCGGCGGCCACACTTCGAGGGCCGGGTTGTCGGCGGCGGCGGCGGACAGGTGGGAGTCCCACAGGTACCGGGCCATCTCCTCGCTCGGTTCGAGCCCGATGGCCGCCAGCTCGCGGAGCTCGGCCAACCGGGCCCTCACGCCCACTTCCTGCCGCAGGTACCAGGCCAGGAAGCCGGTGTGGAGCAGCATCACGTCGCCGTCCTGCCACTCGACACCGGCGGCACGGCGTGCCGCCTCGAGATCGTCGGCGGTGATGGCCCGGGGGCTGGCCGGATCGAATCCGGCACCGGCCCCCCCGAGAGCCGCGTCGATGTCGAGGAGGACCGCCCGTCCGGCGATGCCCCGCCTGGCCCAGTGGTCGATGGTGTTGCGGGCCTTCAAGTGGACGTCGCTGGCGGTGGCACCGTTGTAGAACAGGTCGGTGTCGTAGCCGACATGGGCCAGGGAGTCCCACTGGCTCGATGCCTGCGGGTAGAAGTTGTCGAGCTTGTCGTCGAACGCCGAACCCCCCATGGCCGTCACGGTGTGCTCCAGCGCGCCGCGCAGGAAGAGGGGCGGATCGAGGGCGTCGAGCGGCGCGTTGAGCGAGTAGACGTCGCCCGTGCGGACCAGTCGGGCGGCGGCCGCCACCCGACTGGGTGTCTGCAGATTGAGGAGCCCGACGGAGTCGGTCGGCCCGAAGAGGCCCCATCCGGACCGCCCGCCCCGCGGTGCTGGCGGCAGCTCGTCATATCCGGGCAGTCGGGGCGAGACCCTTCCGTCCGCCTGCCCGTCGCCGGGAGCGTCTGCCATCTTCCTCCTCGGTGCCGGTGCCGATGCCGTCGGGAATGGATTGTAGGTTCAGAACGTGAGCGAGCTCCGTTTCAGTCGAAGGCACCTGCTGGGTGCGGTCGCCGCCGGTTCGATGGGCATCGGGGCCCACGCCCCCGGATCAGGGCTCACCCCCCCGGGAGCGGGGGCCGGAGCCGCCTCCCGGGCCGCCATCCGTCGGGGCCGGGAGGCACGGGGGGTGATGCCCGCCGGCACCTGCCCCGACCCCGGCCGGCCGGTCGGAACCGACCTGGTGCCCGAGATCGAGCATTTCGTCGTGGTGATGATGGAGAACCACTCCTTCGACAACATCCTCGGCATGCTGGGCCGGGGGGACTGCCTTCCCAAGGGGGCCGACGGGCAGCCGACCATCACCCTCCCCGACGGCCACGGGAACCTGGTCCATGCCTTCCATATGCCGAGCGAGTGCCAGACCGACGGCGTGGGCAACAACTGGAACCTGGCGCACCACTCCTACGCCGGAGGGGCCAACACCGGGTTCGTCGAGGCCTCGACGGGTGAGTCGCTCGGGTACTTCCTCGGCTCCGACCTGCCGTTCACCTGGAGCCTGGCCGGCACGTTCCCCATCGCCGACCGCTGGTTCTCGTCCGTGCTCGGCCAGACCGACCCGAACCGCCGCTACCTCCTGGCCGGAACGTCGCTCGGGCAGGTCGCCGACAACTTCCCTGACGACCTGCCACCCAACGGCACCGTCTTCGACCTGCTCAACCGGTTCGGTATCACCTGGAGGGACTACTACTCGAACCTGCCCTCCGCCGGGGTGTGGCTGCCCCTGCTCTCGCAGCCGGCGATCACCGAGCATCTCGTCCCCGTCGACGCCTTCTTCTCCGACGCCGCCGCCGGTACGCTCCCCCAATTCTCGCTGGTCGAACCGGACTACAGCCGCTCGTCCGAGGAGAACCCCCAGGACATCCAGTTCGGTGACCAATTCCTCGCCCAGGTGGTCGGAGCGGTGATGGATGGGCCACAGTGGTCGACGACCCTGTTGATCTGGACGTACGACGAGTGGGGTGGCTGGTACGACCACGTCCCGCCGCCGATGGCCTTGCCACCCGACGACGTCCCACCGGTACTGACCCCGAACTCGGCACCGGGTGGGTTCGACCGGTACGGCTTCCGGGTCCCGGCGGGCGTGGTGTCGCCCTATGCCCGGTCCGACTTCGTCTCACACCGCGTCTACGACCACACCTCGGTGCTGAAGACGCTCGAAGCCAAGTGGAACCTTCCGGCCCTCACCCGCCGGGACGCCAACGCCCACGATGTGTTCGACATGGTGGACCTGGGCTCACCGCCGCCCTTCGCCTCGCCCCCGACCCTGGCTCCCCCGGCCGACCCCGGCCTCAGCGCCGGCTGTCTGGTCAGCGGGCCCGGGCGCATCCCGCCGAGGTCGGCGGTGGACAAGGGGGCCGTGCCCGGCACACCGGCTGTCCGCCCCGGCCAGCTGCCGATCGGCGTGGTGGGGATCCCCTACACCGCCACCCTCAAGGCATCACCCACCGGTGCCCGGGTGCACTGGAGCGTACTCTCCGACGACCTCCCGGCGGGACTGGTCCTCGATCCGAGAACCGGCGCCATCACCGGGACGCCCACCGCGGCCGGGTCCTCCGGGGTGACCGTGGGCGTCAGCCTCGGACGCGGGCCGGTGGGGGCACGCTCCTACCGGGTCACCGTCGACCCCTGAGGGCGCAGGCCCTCACGGCACGTCGCTCAACCGCGGCGGGGCGACCACTGCCAGCGTCGCACCGCCACGAGAGCGCCGACCACCCCCCAGACGGCCACGACCGACAGATCGTTCCACGCCCAGGGCGATGCACCGTGCGCCGTGTGGAACGGGGCGAACACGGCGGCGATGAAGTGGTGGACGGGGAAGTACGCCGAGAAGCGGGACAGGCCGGACCCCGGGGCGAGGGGGAACCACAGGCCCGAGAGGAACAGCAACACGAAGAAGACGATGCTGACCAGCGGCCCCGCCGCGTCCTGGTTGGGGACCACCGTGCTCATGGCCACACCGAGGGCGGTGAAGCTGAGCATCCCGACGACGAGCGCCACCGCGAAGGCGGCCATGCTCCCGGGCAGGTGCACCCCGAAGGCGACCCACCCGACGGCCAGCAGGAGCACGACCTCGACCACGGCGACGATCATGGAGTTCACCATGATGGCCGCCAGCAGGATCCAGGTAGGGAGAGGGCTGAGCCGTAGCCGTTTGAGGAGGCCCATCTCCCGCCGGTTGACCAGGGTGATGGCCAGGATGTTGAAGCAGGCGGCCATCACCCCGTAGGCCACGAAGCCGGGGACGTAGTACTGGATCAGCCTGATGTTGCCGTAGAACGAGATCCGCGAGTGGCCGGCCGACGCGCCGAGCAGGACGAGGAAGACCACCGAGAATCCCACCGTGAAGACGGCCCCCACCGGATTGAGCCAGAAGGAGAGCTGCTCGAAGCGGACCTGCCGGCCCACCAGCTTGATGTCCTGGAGGCCCTGGAAGGACCCGGTGGCAGGTACGGCGCTCACGGCTCCCCCCGGGTCAGCTTCAAGTAGACGTCCTCCAACGTGACCCGCAGCACCGACAGGCCGGGGAGGTCGAGGCCCCGCTCCAGTGCCCAGCCGGTGAGGGTGTGGAGCACGCGGAGCTCGTCCTCGGTGTGGATCTCGACGACTCGCTCGGTGGCGGGATGGGCCGTCACCGGCAGGTCGCCCGGGGCGACGCCGTCGGGGAGGCCGAACCGGATCGTCACCGCCCCCGAGTCGCGGCCGCCCAGCGAGGACGGGGTGCCGGTGGCCACGATGCGGGCGTTGGACAGCACGGCCACCCGGTCGGCCAGTGCCTCCACTTCGTCCATGTAGTGGGTGGTCAGCAAGATGGTGGTCCCCTCGGCCGCCAACTTGCGGATCAGTTCCCACGAGTCGCGACGGCCCGACGGGTCGAGGCCGGTGGTGGGCTCGTCGAGGAAGAGGAGCTCGGGGTTGCCGACGATGCCGAGGCCCACGTCCAGCCGGCGCTGTTGACCGCCCGAGAGCGTCTTCACCCTGGCGTCCGCCTTCTCGGACAGGCCCACCAACTCGATGACCTCGTCGACCGGGCGGGGGTGCGGGTAGTAGCCGGCGTTGCGGGTCAGCACCTGGCGCACCGAGTAGAAGGGCTCGACGGCCAGCTCCTGGAGCACCACCCCGATGCGCGACCGCAGCCAACGCTGGGTCGAGGTGGCCGCCGGGTCGACACCGAGCGTCTCGACCCGGCCAGCGCTCCGCGGCCTGAACCCCTCGAGGATCTCGATGGTCGTGGTCTTGCCCGCGCCGTTGGGGCCCAGAAGGGCGAACACCTCACCCCGCTCCACGTCGAAGCTGACGTCGACCACCGCCTGATTCTGCCCGTAGGACTTGGCCAGGTCCCGCACGCTCACCGCCGGCATCAGTCGCTTCCGACGGGCCGTGCCCCCCGGGGCCCGGCGATGACCCCGATCACCGTGCGCCGGCCAGCTCGGCCAGCCCCTCCCGGTAGGTCGGGACGAGCGGGGCCCAGCCCAGTTCGGCTTTGGCCTTGGCGTTGCTCACTCGCAGGCCGCCCAGCATGATGGCCCGGGCGTAGGGGGTGAGCGCCAGCACGAAGCCCGGTACGACCAGGGGCTTCGGGGCCCCGACGGCCTCCGCCGTGGCCACGATCATGTCGGAGAGGCTCACCGGCAGGTCGTCGACGATGTTGTAGGCACCGCCGGGGGCACCGAGGGCGGCGACGGTGGCCCGGGCCGCGTCGTCGATGTTCACCCAGGGAAGCGGCCCCCCATCGCGGATGACCGGGAGCCGGCGTCGGCGCACCCCGTCGACGAGATTGGCCGCCGCACCGGGGCCGTAGAAGAGCCCGTAGCGCAGGGCGGTGCCGATCAGGTCGCCGGCCGAGAGGACCTGGCGCTCGTTGCAGCGCAGCGCGGCCACGTGCTCTTCGAACCGGCCTCGCCCCGACGGGCCGAAGGTGTCCTCTTCGGTCAGGACCCGACCCCCCCAGTCCCCGAAGCCATAGCCGAAGACGATCGACTGGGTCACGAAACGCGTCGCGCCCATCGCCCGGGCCGCCGCCACCAGGTTGGCCGTGCCCTCGGAACGCAGTCGATTGGTCAGGGCCATGTCCCGGTGGCGGATCGGGGTCTTTTTCAGCGAGGTGAGCTCAGCGATCACGGCATCGACCCGGCGCCCGCCGACCGCGTCGAGGAGACTGTCCCGGTCGAGCACGTCGGCCCGGACGGCCGTGGCCCCGGACGCCCGGAGGTCTCCGGCGGCGTCGGACGAACGACACAGGCCCGACACCTCGTGACCTGCCCCGATCAGCTCGGCGATCAGCGGCCGGCCGATGGCGCCCGTAGCACCGGCGAGGAGCACTCTCATGGTTCTCCCTCCAAGACTGGATTACATATCCGGTTTGCGCCCCGTCTAAAACCGGACGGGAGGTCGCTGGTCGCTCCGTCGGATTGAGTGCCACCTGGCCCGGCACCATGGCTCTTCTTGTACCATGACCTCCATGACGTGCTTCGTGACGGTCCTTCGTGCCCGGTCGGGAGGCGCGGTGGGGATGGCATCAGCTCGCTAGCCATCGGGCTGCCCAGATCGTGGCCGATGCGGGCGTCGGCCGAGGCGACCTGGTGCTCGACATCGGAGCGGGAACAGGCGCGCTGACCGGGCCGCTGCTCGACCGCAGGGCGACGGTGGTGGCCTTCGAGCTCCACCCGGGAAGGGCGGCCGAGCTGCACCGCAGGCTCGGCGGCCGACGGCTCACCGTGGTGGTCGCCGACGTCTCGCGCCTTCGACTGCCTCGACAGCCGTTCCGGGTGGTGGCCCGCCGTTCGCTGTCAGCGCCGCCGTGCTGCGGCGCCTGGTGTCGCCGGGCAGCGCCCTGGTGCAGGCGGACATCGTGGTCCCCTGGCACACCGGTCGGCGTTGGGCCGGCGGGCAGGCTCCCGGTGCTGCCCGCTGGCTCCGCACCTTCGAGGTCTCGCTGGGCCGGCCACTCCCCCGGGCGGCTTTCCGTCCGCCTCCGCCGAGCGGTGTCGGGCTCCTGGTGATCCGGCGGAGGCCGAGTCCCATCGACGCGGGGAGGGTCGGTCGGGTACAGGCCCGGCTGGCCCGGGGTGGTCAGGCCCGCTCGGGGTGACGGGCGCACGGGGAGCCGGCAGGACCACCCACTCGTCACGAACCGGCCACCGCGGCAATGGCCGCCTCGGCGGCACGTTCGGTGGCCAGCTTGGCCCCCTTGGCCATGCGGGCCATGGCGGGCAAGCGGCCCGGGTGCTTGGCCAGGTAGGCGGCGATGGCTCTGGCATTGGGCGTGCCGTCCTGATTGCTCAGGTGGAACACCTCCTCGTCCACGCTCCCGTCGGTAGCGCGGTCGCTGATCGTCCGGAACACCGACCACGGAATCCCCTCGCGCTCGCAGACCTCGGCGATGGCCGCCGTCTCCATGTCCAGTGACACGACCCCATCGGCTCGAAGCCCGGCGACGACGTCGAGGTCGGTGATGAGTGTGTCCGTCGTCCACATCTTGCCGCTCGCCTTGCGGTGGCCGAGGGAATGGGGACGGTACTCTGCGCCGGTGTGCCCGTTCACCACGACCTCGGGCAGGACGAGCGAGCCGATGGGTGTCTCATCCTCGACCGCCCCGGTGATGCCGACCACGACCACCCGTTCGATGTCGACGGCCTCGAGCAGGAGGGCCAGCCGCTGGGCGGCGAGGGAGGTGCCCATGCCGGTCACGATGGCCACCACCGGGAGGTCCCCGATGCGGCCCCGGTAGATGTCGAGCGGCCCGGCGCGGGTCTTCTCCAGGCGCAGCTTCCTCTTGAGGGGGGCGAGCTCCATGGGCATGGCGCAGATGAACGCGAGCGGCATGGGGATCTCCTCCGTGGCGCGCGGCGACCGGGAGTGATGCTACCGGTGGCGCTCGGCCGTCGCCCGGGCCGGCGGTGACCCTACAATCGTGGCGACCCCCGGGCCGGAGCGCGGTGGGTGGGCGCCTTCGACGGGTGCCGGAGAGGAGGGTCTGTTGCGTCTGGTCTACGGCATGCCGATCGGTCGGTGGTGCGGCGCGGCGACATGGCGGGGTGCGCCGCGTCGGGAGCCGACATGACCAGCGGGACGTTCGAGATCCCCCTCGGGGAGCCCGGGTTCTTTGCCGGTGATCCCGACACCGCCCTGGCCGAGCTCCGCCGACGCTGTCCGGTGAGCTGGCACGAGCAGGGGGCGTTCTGGGCGGTGACGCGTCACGACGACATCCAGACCGTCAGCCGGCAACCGGAGACCTTCTGCTCCGGGCGAGGGGTGCTGATGGCCGACCGCTCCCGCCCCGTGGCCGCCGAGGACTCGCTCCTGTACCTCGATCCCCCGCGCCACGACCGGTACCGCAAGCTGGTCACCCGGGCATTCACCCCACGGCGGGTGGCCGCCTTCGAGTCGCGGGTCCGGGAGCTCACCCGGCAGCTCCTCGACGCGGTCGATCCCGGCCGGACCGTCGACCTGGTCGAAGCGGTGTGCGCCCCCCTGCCTCTGCTGGTCATCGCCGAGCTCCTCGGCCTTCCTCCCGAGGACCGCGCCGACTTCCGGCGGTGGTCGGACGCCGTCATGGAGTCGGCCACTGACGTCACCGATGACAATGCCCGGTCGGCTCTCGAGCTCCTCGCCTACTTCGACCGCCAGCTGGAGGCGAGGTGGCGCGTCCCGACCGACGATCTGCTCGGCGCACTCCTCACCGCCGAGATGGACGGCGTCCGACTGACCCATCGGGAGGTGCAGGGATTCTGCATGACGCTGCTGGTGGCCGGCAACGAGACGACCCGGTCGCTCATGACCGGGGGGCTCATCGCCCTGGCCGAGCACCCGGACCAGCGGGCCCGGCTGGTCCACCAACCGGCCCTCATACCCTCGGCGGTCGAGGAGATGCTCCGATGGACCACGCCCATCATGGCCATGGCCCGGACGACCACCCGTCCGGTCACGCTCGGATCCGCCGAGCTCGGTCCGGGCGACTATGTGGTCATGGCCTACGGTGCCGGCAACCGTGACGAAGAGGTGTTCGGGGAGTCGGCCGATCGCTTCGACATCACCCGGTCGCCCAATCCCCACGTGGCGTTCGGCTTCGGCGAGCACTTCTGCATCGGGGCCAGCCTGGCCCGGCTCGAGACACGGGTCCTCCTGGAGGAGATGCTGGCCCGTTGGCCGGAGTACACCCTGTCCGGGGAGATCCACCGTGCCCCCTCGACCTTGCTCCGCCAGGTCACCCGGGCCCCGGTCCGGCTGGCGTGACCATGGGACCGCCCCCCGGCAGTCCCTCGACTCCTGAGCCCGTCTCGACCGGGTGCGAGGCCGTTCTCATCCGGGCCGATGACCCGGGTCGAGGCCTGCTGTTCGAGGAGCGCACCTGGACCTGGTCCGACGTCGTGGCCGAGATGGCCCGGTGGGGGGCCTGGCTACGGTCGCTCGCCGGCGGCGGACCGCCGCACGTCGGCGTCCTGCTCGACAACGTACCCGAGTACCTGTTCGCGCTGGGTGGGACGCTCCTGACCGGGTCGGTGCTGATCGGGCTCAACTCGACCCGCCGCGGGTCGGAGCTGTCCGCCGATGTGGTCCATACCGACTGTGGCGTGATCCTGACCGACGCCGACCACCGCCCACTGCTCGCCGGCCTCGACCTCGGAGGGGCGCGGGTCGTCGACGTCGGCCAGGTGGACGATGTCGCTCCGACCGGTCAACCCGATCATCCCCCACCCTCGCCCGACGACCTCGCCCTGCTGCTGTTCACCGCCGGGTCCACGGGAGCCCCGAAGGCGGTTCGAGTCACCCAGCGGAGGGTGGCCCGGTCCGCCACCGGCATCGGGTTCGCACCGGAAGACGTCCTGTACTGCGCTATGCCGCTCTTCCACGGGAACGCGCTGTTCTCGAGCGTCTTCCCGGCCATGGGGAGCGGCGCCTCCATCGTCCTGCGCCGCAGGTTCTCGGCCTCCACGTGCATGGCGGACATCCGCTCCACGTCGAGCACCTTCTTCGCCACCATCGGCCGGGCTCTCTCCTTCATCGTGAGCACGCCACCCGACCCAGAGGATCGCCTCAACCGGCTGAAAGTGGTTCTCGCCCCCGAGTCCTCGGTGGCCGACATGGCCGCCTTCGAGCGCCGGTTCGGGTGCCGGGTGCTGTCGGGCTACGGATCGAGCGAGAACGCCATCGTCTTCGTGCCCAGGTCGGGGCTGCCCGCCGAGGCGCTGGGAATGCCCCTCGGCGGGCTCGACGTAGCCATCGTGGATGCCGAGACCGGCGAGGAATGCGAGGCGGCCCGCTTTGACGCGGCCGGGCACATGGTGAACCCGAACGAAGCCATCGGTGAGATCGTGGGGCGCAACGCCCTCGCCCGGTTCGAGGGCTACTACAACAACCCCGAAGCGACCCGTCAACGCTCCCGCCACGGCTGGTACTGGTCAGGCGACCTCGGCTACCGGGACGAGTCGGGCGTCTTCTACTTCGCCGGCCGCACCCTCGACTGGCTCCGGGTAGACGGGGAGAACTTCGCCGCGGCACCGCTCGAGCGCTTGCTGGAACGGTTCGGGCCGGTCACCGGTGTCGCCGTCTTCGGTGTCCCCGACGAGCGGACCGTCGACGACCAGGTGATGGCGGTGCTCGAGACGGGCGACCCGGGCTCCTTCGACCCCGCCGAATTCGACGCGTTCCTCGCCGGCCAGCCCGACCTGGGCACGAAATGGGCCCCGCGCTATGTCCGCGTCCTCGACCACCTTCCCGTCACGGCCACCAACAAGGTGGACAAGCAGGTCCTCCGACGCCAGCCCTGGCACGGCAAGGGACGCCTGTTCTGGCGGCCGGCCCGGCGGCGCCCCCTGAGCCCGATGTCCCCCGATGACGTCGCCGCATTGGAGGAGGCATTCGACACCCGCCACCGGGCCGATCCTGCCGCCGCGCCGGCGGGTGAGGGCCCGTGACCCTCGCGGCCACGACGGGCCTCATCCGGCGCCTGCCCAAGGCCGAGCTCCATCTCCACATCGAGGGCACCCTCGAGCCCGAGATGCTCTTCTCGCTGGCCGCCCGCAACCGGGTGGCTCTGCCCTACGCCGATGTGTCGGCGGTGCGACAGGCGTACGTCTTCGGCGACCTGCAGGCATTCCTCGACATCTACTACGCCGGGTGCCGGGTGCTGGTCGGGGAACGTGATTTCTACGAGCTCACGACGGCCTACCTCGAGAAGGCACAGTCCCAGGGCGTGGTCCACACCGAGATCTTCTTCGACCCCCAGACGCACACCGAACGGGGCGTCCCGCTCGATGCGGTGATCGGCGGCATCTCCGGCGCCCTGGCGGATGGGGAGACCCGTCTGGGCATCACGTCCCGGCTCATCCTCTGCTTCTTGCGGCACTTGGGCGGGGACGCGGCGATGGACGCCTTCGGGCGGGCCCTCCCCTTCCGCCAGCACCTGACGGCGGTGGGGCTCGACTCCACCGAGCGCGGCTTCCCCCCTCTCTGTTCCGCGCCGTCTTCGACCGGGCCGCCGGGGAGGGGCTGTGGGCGGTGGCCCATGCCGGCGAGGAGGGGCCGGCCGGGTACATCTGGGAGGCGCTCGACCTGCTCGGCGCCCGCCGCATCGACCACGGCGTGCGTTGCGAGGACGACCCGCAGCTGGTGGACCGCCTGGTGGCCGACCGGACACCGCTCACCATGTGCCCGCTGTCCAATGTGCAGCTGGGCGTGGTCCCCTCGTTGGAGCAGCACAACCTGGCCCGATTGCTCCGGCGGGGAGTGCAGGTGACGGTGAACTCCGACGACCCGGCCTATTTCGGCGGCTATGTGGCCGACAACATCGAGGCACTGGTCGGGCCCCTCGGTCTCGAGCACCACGAACTCGTGCAACTGGCCCGCAACTCCATCATGGCCTCCTCCCTCGACGACGACGCCAGACGGCGGCACCTCGACGAAATCGACCGTATGGCGACCACGTCCTGAGGGCGTCCCGACGGCGTCGCTCCGCCGGCGGGTGCCCGGCGCCCCGGGCCGGCCGTGATCGGCCCGACCAGGCGGAAACCCGGTGTCGACCGCACCCCCGGGGCGCCAGCCTCAAGTGACGGACCCGTGGCGACGATAAGACGGTGTGCTCGCAAGGGAACCTGCCACCCTGCCGGACCGAGGTGGCCGGCGCGGCCACGGGACACGGCGATGGATCGCCGCCGCCCGTGTCGTGGCGGTCTCGGCGGTCGCCGCCCTGGCCGCGGCCGCCATCCGGCCGGGCGACGGCCGGCGCCACCACCGTGCGGGTCCAGCCCGGTGCCACGCTGACCGAGATCGCCCAGACCTACGGCATCACCGTGTCGGCCCTGGTGGTCGACAACGGCATCGGCGATCCCAACATGGTCCAAGCCGGCACCGTGCTCCAGATACCCGCGGCAGCCTCGTCGGATGCCGGGCCGACGACCACCGGGCCGGCGACGGTGGTCGTCGCCTCGGGCGACACACTGTGGAGCATCGCCTCCCGGTACGGGACGACCGTGGCTGCCATCGTCGACGCCAACGGCATCGGCGATCCTTCGCACGTCGAGATCGGTGCCCGGTTGGCCGTCCCTTCGGGTTCGGCCGGCGGCGGCACAGCGACGCGCGGGGTCGGCCTGCTGTCCGCCCAGGTGCAGCGGTCGACGCTTCCTGCCGGGCTGTTGGCCCATCCCGAGCGGCTGGCGCTCCGGCCGCTCTTCGAGCGGTGGGCGACCGGGTTCGGGGTGCCGGCGCCGTTGCTCGAGGCCATGTGCTGGTGGGAGTCGGGGTGGCAGATGCCGGTGGTGTCCTCCACCGGGGCCGTGGGCATCGGGCAGCTCGAACCGTCCACCGTGACCAGGCTCAGGGTCTCGCTCGCCCAGCCCGGGCTCCAGGCCACCAATACCTCCGACAACATCGAGATGGCGGCCGCCTACCTCCACCAGTTGCTGGTCCAGACCGGAGGGGACGAGGGCCTGGCCCTGGCCGGCTACTACCAGGGGCTCGTCTCCGTCCAACGCAGCGGCATGTTCCCCTCCACCGTGCAGTACGTGCACGGCATCCTGTCCTTCACCCCTCTGTTCGCCTAGGCGCAGTCCGGATACGCCGGGGGTGCTCGGCCGCCGTGCCTGCCGCCCGATGAGGGGACGCCCCAGCGCCCCTCGGCCGCCGGTGGTTCCGGAGTGGGCGCACATCGGGCCTGGCATACTCAGGTCGTGGGGACATCCAAGTGAGCATCACGACCCGTCGGGACACCTTGCTCCCCGATCCGGAGCCGCGCCCGGTGCGGTACACCGTGATCTCCGTCGACGACCACCTGGTGGAACCGCCCGACATGTTCGAGGGCCGGCTCCCCCGGCGGTTCGCGGCCCGGGCCCCCAGGATCATCGAGAACTCCCGCGGCCACCAGCTGTGGGAGTTCGACGGGAACCTCTACTCCCAGGTGGGGATGAACGCGGTGGCCGGGCGTCGGCCCGAGTGCGTGACCCTCGAACCGACCCGTTTCGAGGACATGCGGCGCGGCTGCTGGGACATCGACGCGCGCATCGCCGACATGGACGTCAACGGGGTGTGGGCCTCGCTCAATTTCCCCTCCCAGATCACCGGGTTCTCGGGAAAGGTCTTCTCGACCGCCAGCGATCCCGAGTTGGGCCTGGCCGTGACCCGAGCCTGGAACGACTGGCTGTTCGAGGGATGGTGGCAGCCCTACCCCGATCGGATCATCCCCTGCGGCATCACCTTCCTGACCGACCCCGACCGGGGGGCGGCCGAGATCAGACGGAACGCCGATCGTGGGTTCCGGTCGGTCACCCTCCCCGAGCGCCCGCACCGGATCGGCCTCCCCAGCCTGTTCTCGGGGTACTGGGAGCCGATGATGACGGCCTGCGAGGAGACCGGGACGGTGATCTCGCTCCACGTCGGGTCGTCGGGGATGCCCGACATGCCCGAGGACAGCCCATTGGTGGCCCTGGGGGCGACCCTGTTCGGGCAGATGTCCCTGTCGGCCTGCGCCGAGTGGCTCTGGTCGGGCATCCCCTCGCGGTTCCCCGGCCTCAAGATCGCCATGAGCGAGGGGGGCATCGGCTGGGTGGCCATGCTGCTCGACCGGCTCGACAACATCGTCGACCGGTCGGGGTACGGCCGAGACTTCGACGCGGCGGGGCTGCGACCGGCCGAGGTGCTCCAGCGGAATTTCTGGTTCTGCACCATCGACGACCCGTCGACCATCGAGACCCGCCACCGAATCGGGCTGGACCACATCATGGTGGAGGTCGACTACCCGCACGGCGATTCCACCTGGCCCGACACCCAGGCGGTCATCGAGCGCGGCTGGGGCCACCTCCCCCTCGATGAGCTGCGCAAGCTGACCCACGAGAATGCCGCCGCCCTGTACCGGTGGCCCCTCCCCGACCACCGCCTGCCGTGAGCCGGGCGCCGTTCCGCCCCCGGCGCCATGCCCTCCTGCCCGAGCTCACCGCCCGGCAGGAGCTGGTCCTGCTGGCCCGGACCCTGTGGCGGGAGGGCTATGACGACCATCTGGCCGGGCACATCACGTACCGACAACCGGACGGGACCTTGTTGTGCAACCCGTGGCTCCTCCTGTGGGAGGAGCTCCATCCCGACGACGTCCTGACCATCGACCTCGAAGGCAACCTGGTCGACGGCGACTGGCCGGTGCCCCTCGGGATCCCACTGCACCTCGAGCTCCACCGGCAGCGCCATGACGTCGTCGTGGCCGTGCACAGCCACCCCCGGTACGCCACCGTCTGGGCCGACGTCGGACGGGTCCCCGGGTGCTACGACCAGAGCTCGGCCCTGGGCGGCGGCGACATCGTCGTCGTCGACGAGTACGACGGTCCGGTCGACTCCCGGGACAGCGCAGCCAGGGCGGTGGCGTCGATGGGACCAGCCGACATGGCGTTCCTCGCCAACCACGGGGTGTTCGTGACGGCGGGGAGCATCCGGGCTGCCCACCAGCGGGCCGTGGCCCTCGAGTACCGGAGCCGCCGGGCCTGGCAGGTCGAGGCGCTGGGCGGCGGACGCGAGCTGCCCGATCCGGCCCGGTCCTTCTTCCGGACCTCCGACGGTGAGGGGTTCATCGGATTCTTCGAGGCCATGGCCCGCCACGAGATCCGCCTCGACCCCTCCCTGCTCGATCCCCGACGGGCCCCGCGACGAGAGGCGCCGCGCCGGGCGGCGGACCGATCCTGACCGGGGGCCGTGCCTTCCGGCTCACCCCAGCCGGATCAGGACGTCTCCGACCCGGTGATCGGCGTCCATGTGCAGGATCATGTCGGCGCGGGCCCGGGTGGGGGCGATGTGCTCCCGCAGGTTCACCGCGTTGATCCCCGACCAGGCCCCTTCGGCCACCGCCCCTGCCTCCTCCCTGCTCAACGAGCAGAACCAGCGGAGGAAGCCCCCGGCGCCCCGGGCCCCGGCCCGGTGCATCTCGAGGAGCCGTCGGCGGTGCCACCCGGCGATGTCCTCCTCGGCGGCGTCGACATAGATCGACCAGTCGAAGAAGTCCGACACCAGGCGGTTCGGGGGCGGCCCACCCCGGCCCGGAGCACCGAGGCCCGGTGCGACCTGGAGCACGTTGAGGCCCTCGACGATCAGTGCGCCGGGTCGGCCGATCCGTTGACGCTGCCCGGGCACGATGTCGTAGTCACGATGGGAGTACACCGGCACCTCTACCGCCTCCACCCCGGCCCTGACAGCCGCCAGGGTGGTGAGCAGGGCCGCCCACCGGTACGACTCGGGGAACCCCTTGCGGTCGCCGAGCCCCCGCGCCGCCAGATCGGCATTGGGGAAGAGAAAGGCATCCGTGGACAGGACCTCGACGGGTCCGAGACCGGGCTGGTGGGCCAGGAGCGCCTGCAGCACGGCGGCAACCGTGCTCTTGCCCACCGCCACGCTGCCGGTCACCCCGACGACGAACGGCGGCGGCCGTACGCCCACATCGAGGAGCTCGGTCACCTGACGCACCCCGGTGCGACGGGCGGACGCCACCACGCCGAGCAGGCGGCACAACGGCAGGTACACCTCGGCGAGCTCGTCCGGCTGGACGAGCCCTTCCGCATCCCCGGCGCCCTCGGGTGGCTGGACGTCCCACGATCCTCGCCCCAGCTCCGCCCATCGCCCGCGGCTCAACGCCACGTAGCCGGCCGGGGTCGGGCGACCCGGGCGCCACTCTCCGTGGAGTTCGGTCATCGGCGGTGACCCGGTGGCCCCGTCCCGTCACGTGGAGCCGCGGCTCACCCCGTTCGGCAGGCGCTCGGTCACCTCGGGCGGCAGGTGCTCGGTCACCTCGGGCGGGAGCCGATGCAGCAATTCCGGGGGGACCTGGTCCTGGACTGCCTCCACCAGGCGCTTCGAACGAGAGCGGAGGGACAGCATCTCCGAGTACTGCTGGTCGTCGCCCTTCATGCCGGAGATGAGCGGAGACTGGGCGATGGAGGCGGCACCCACGAACATCACGAGCAACGAGACGGCCTCGAGCGGGCCGTAGATGCCGGCCGTCCGGAGGTTGTCGCCGAAGAGCCCGATGCCGATGGCCAGGCTGGCCAGGGGGTCGACCAGCACCAGCGCGGTCTGGGAGGCGGCGATGGGCCCGGCATGGAACGCGTTCTGGGCCAGGAACAAGGAGACCACCCCGCAGCCGGCCACGGCATAGGTCTGCCAGTGGAAGAACATGTGGGTCCAGTCGTCGGCCACGTAGTCGCCCATCGTCTTGATGAGGGCGGCGGTGAAGGCGAACCCCACTGCGCCGGCCGCCCCGAACATGGCCGCCCGCCACCAACGAGGCCCGCGCAGTGCCGCCAGCACGGCCGCCAGGGTCACGCCCCCGCAGATACCACCGACGACGATCCACCCGAGGCCCGTGGGCACGCGATCACCCCCCGTCGGCTGGGCGAACACGAGGAACCCGGCCAGACCGGCGGTGGCCAAGATGCAGCCCAGCCACTCGCGCGTCCCGATCCGGAACCGGAACCAGGTGGCGAGCAGCAGCACCAGGAAGGGCAGCTCGAGCGTGAGAATGGGCTGGACCTGGCTCAGATCGCCGAGGTGCAGGGCCACCGCCTGCATCAGGAACGTAGCGATGATGAAGAGGAACCCGAGCAGCCAGACACCCCGTTTCAGGGCGTGGGTCAGCAGGCTCAGCCGGAGCGTGTCCCCCTCGGGCGCATCCTCCACCCCCATGCGTTGGAGGAGGCTGGCCAGAGCGTTGGACAGTGCGCTCGAGAGTGCGAGCACGTAGGCCATCCGAACTAGGGCCTCACCGCTGCCGTGGTGCGCACGTGGTCCTCCTGACTTCCCCCGGTCCCGTGTTGCCGCCTCGGACCGGGCCGGGCTCGGGCGAGGCGCACGAGGTCTGCCCGCATTCGCCTCCGCCGTCCGACCCCCAACGTAGCGGGGTTCCCGGAAATGGCGTGCACTTCGTGCCTCCGGCCTGAGCCCGCCCGTTCGTCCGCCGGTCCGCCCGTCTGCCCGTCGGGCCATCCGGCCATCGGCTCCAGCCCTATGACCTCAGCCCGCGGGCCTAGGTGGGCAGGGGCCGATCCTCCCTTTCGTCCTGGTGTTTCTGGATGGCGGACATCACGGCCGCCCCGGCCGCGCCGATGAATTCCGGGCGGTTGGCGGCGGCCCAGTCGCGGCTCGAGGTGAGGGCCCGGGCCGTGCCCTGGAACTCGGGAGCCACATAGCGGGCCACCAGCTCGTAGGAGTGGTTCGTCGCCGCCGTGTCGGCCCACTCGTGGCCCATGAGCAGGAAGGTGCCGAACCCCTGGGATTGGTGCCGCAGGCGCTCCACCTGCCTGACGGCGTCCTCCACGGTGCCGATGACGGCGAACCCCGAGGCGTTGAGGGCATCGACCAGCGTGGCGTGGTTGGCCGTGTCGGGGGCGAGGGGAAGGGCGGCCACCCGTTGGAAATAGTCGACCCATTCGGCCAGGCCGAAGGCCACGTCCTCGATGGCCTGCTCCCGGGTGTCGGCGATGTGCATGGGGCCGACCAGGCGCCACCCGCCCCGGTCGACGGTGGTGCCGAACTCGGCGGCCCGCTCCTCCATCACGTCCCAGTGCGCGCCGAGCACGTCGAACCCGCCGGCCGACGTGGCTCCGATCGACAGCAGGCTGCACCCGAATCGGCCGGCCGCCCTCGGACCGGCCGGAGAGACCTGGGCCGCCACCGCCACCTCGGGGAACGGCCTCTGAAGGGGTCGCAGTTGCAAGCGGGCCTGGACCAGCCGGAACCAGTCCGTCTCGTAGTCGACCGGGTGCTCGCCGGCCAGCAGAGCCAGGACGGCCTCGAGCGACTCCTCCATCATGTCCCGCTGCCGGGCTGGGTCGATCCCCATCATGAAGGCGTCCGAGGGGAGAGCGCCGGGGCCGACCCCGATCATCAGCCGTCCCCGTGTGAGATGGTCGAGGAGCACCAGGCGGTCGGCCAGCATGAACGGATGGTGGTAGGGCAACGACGAGACGCCCGTCCCGAGACGGATGGACCGGGTGCGTGACGCCGCTGCGGCGATGAACACCTCGGGTGAGGCGATGATCTCGTAGCCGGCCGAATGGTGCTCCCCGAACCACGCCTCGTCGAACCCCAGGCGATCGAGGTGCTCGATCAGCTGCAGGTCACGCTCCAACGCCAACGTGGGGTTCTGGCCCACCGGATGGAACGGCGCCATGAAGATCCCGAACTTGAGGTGGTCAGGGGCGTCCAGTGTCGGCATGCGGGCGGGGTTCCTCTCGGTTCGGTTCGGCTACGGGATGACCAAGATCTTGCCGTGGTCGCCGGGGGCGCGCAGCATCTCGAAGGCACGGGGCGCCTCGGCGAGCGGGACCGAGGCGGTGACCAGCCCGTCGGCGCCGTGGACACCGGTGGCCAGTCGGGCCAGCGTGGCGGCGAACTCGTCAGGCGTGTAACCGAAGGAGAACCGGAGCTCGACCTCCTTGGTCACCGCCAGGAACGGCTCGATGACATCGGGCTGCATGCAGACCCCGACCACCACGATGCGGCTGTGCGGCGGGGCGTCGGCCATCAGCGACTGCAGCATGCCGGGCACACCGACCGCCTCGAAGATCACCGGGTCCTGGGTCACACCTCCCAACGCCGCCGCCGTGGCCCGTTCGAGGATGGTGGCAGGCACGCCGAGCTCCCGCCAACGGTCGTGCGGCGAATGGTCGGCCGGGTCGATGACCTCATCGGCGCCAAGCCCTTCGGCCAGATGCCGGCGGGTGGGCGAGTAGTCGGCCGCCATCACCGGCCCGTGGCCCCGTGCCTTCAGGGCGGCTACGACGGCCAGGCCCACCGGCCCGCACCCCAGCACCAGGCAGGGTTGGCCCGCCCGCAGACCGGACAGGCCGACGGCGTGCTCGCCGACGGCCAGCGGCTCGGTCAACGCGGCCACCTCCGTCGCCAGGGCGTCGGGGACCGGCACCAGCAGGGCCTCCTGCAGCGCGAACCGCTCGGCCAACGCCCCCGGGAAGGTACTGGAGTAGCCGATCTGCTCCATGCCCCCCGACCCCACGATGACCGGGACGGAGCACACCCGCGTGCCGACCGGCACCGATCCGACCGTGCCCGGCCCGTGCTCGAGCACCTCGGCGCAGAACTCGTGCCCGAACACAGTGTCGGACCGAGGGTCGAGGGCCGGGGCGCCGACCCGGCCCATCAAGATGGCGAAGCGATCGATGTCGGCCAGGGCGTGCAGGTCCGAGCCGCAGATGCCGGCGGCCAGCGATCGTACGAGCACGTGCCCCTCCCCCGGCTTCGGCTCGTCGACCTCGTCGTCGACGACCAGTCTCCCGGTCCGGATAACGGCGGCGCGCATGGCCCTCCCCTGCGGCCGGGCAGACGGCCGGGCCGCGTCTCGGTCGCCGGCCGAGTCTCACACAATCCGGCTCCCTGCCGCCCGACATCACGCCGGTCGGCCCGGCGGACCCTCGCCGCCGGGGTTGAATCTCCGCGGCGGAGCGGCGATGGTGTACCGGTGCCGGTTCTCGATCCCCGCCACGACCTGGCCCACCCCGTCGAGGGCGACCCGGCCTGGAGCGAGTCGTACTACTTCAACGCCTTCGACCCCGGTAGCGACTCCGGGTTCTTCACCCGCATCGGGATCCGACCCAACGAGGGCTCGATGGACGCCTCCATGTCCGTCTGGCTGCCCGGCGGGGAGCTCGCCGAGCACCGCGAGGTCCGAGAGCAGCGAGCCATGGTGGACACCGTCCTCGAGGTGGGGAGCCTGCGCTACGAGATGATCGAGCCGCTCCGGGCGTGGCGGATCACCATGGATGCCGAAGCCCAGGCGCGGCCCTGCGTTCCGGGCGTGGCGAGCACCCGCTCGGTGAAGCTGGCGCTCGAGGTCCGTTTCGACGCCCTGACCCCCGGCATCGGGACCGACGGACAGGCAGGGGGGACGGCACGTTCGACCGAGGCGGCCGCGGCGGCCTCCACCGTGGGCAAGGGTCATCTGGAGCAGGCCGGACGCTGGACGGGCTGGCTCGAGGTCGACGACCACCGGCATCACTGGAACGGTGCCCTCGGGAACCGCGACCGGTCGTGGGGACCGCGTCGGTGGGGCGGCCCGCGGATGTGGCGTTGGTTCAGCATCAACATGGGCGAAGCCATGCACTTCGGGGGGATCCGGCTGGCCACGGACGCCGGTGACCTCCACCGCGGCTGGGTCTGGGCGGACGAGCGGGCTACCAGCATCGCCGAGTGGCGCCTCCGCACCGAGCTGGCCGCGGACGGAGTGACGCACCGGGTCGTCCACCTGGAGGTGGCTGACAAGGAGGGCCGAACCTACACCCTGCGCGGCGACGTCGAGCGGGTCGCCGACATCGGGCGGCTGGGCCGCACCCTGGTCAACGAGGGGCTCACCCGCTGGACCTGCCTGGACGCTCCGGAGCTGCCGGAGGGCCACGGGATCTGCGAGTACCTGCACCAACTCGACGACGCCGGGAGCCCAGTCGTCGCCGTCGAGTAGTGGTGGCGCCGGGCGACGAAGTCACCGCTGAACTGGCCCGGGTGCTCGGCGGTACGGTGTCCGGCCTCCGCCGGCTGTCGGGCGGGGCGTCGCGCACCACTTCCTCCTTCGAACTGCGCACCGCTGACGGGAGCGTCAGGCCTCTCATCCTCCAACAGGACCGGGGGACCCTCCCCGACCAGGCCGGTCGGGCCGAGGTCGAGGCCGCCCTCCTGGCCGCGGCCCGGGCGGGGGGCGTCCCCGTCCCCGACGTCGTGGCGGCCGGCCGACCGGACGGACTCCCGGCAGGCTGGCTGGTCGCCGAGCGCCTCAACGGGGAGTCGATACCCCGGAGGATCCTCCGCGACGCTCGATGGGAGGGGGCCCGGGCCGCCCTCACGGCCCAGTGCGGGCAGGCCCTGGCCGCCATCCACGCCATCGACCCCGCCGTCGTCGGCGACCTTGCCCCACGCGACCCGCTGGACGACCCGCTCGCCTTCCTCGACGCCCTGGGGGAGGTCCGACCCGCCCTCGAGCTCGGGGCCCGCTGGCTCCGGGCCAACCGGCCACCGGGACGGTCTCCCACGACCGTCCACGGTGACTTCCGTCTGGGCAACCTCCTGATCGGCGACCAGGGGCTGTGCGCCGTACTGGATTGGGAGCTGGCCCACGTGGGCGATCCGGCCGAGGACATCGGCTGGCTCTGCGCCCCGGCCTGGCGGTTCGGGGGACCGGGACGGGTGGGCGGGTTCGGCCACCTCGAATCCCTGCTGGCCGCCTATGCCGAGGCCGGGGGCGCCCGCATCGAGCCCGACACGGTCCACTGGTGGGAGGTCTACGCCACCGTCAAATGGGCCGTCATCTGCGCCCTGCAGGCCTCGGCGCACCTGAGCGGCCGCACCCGGTCCCTCGAACTGGCTGCCATCGGCCGTCGGGTGTGCGAGAGCGAATGGGACCTCCTCGTCCTCCTGGGCGTGAGACCCGACCCGGGCGAGCCCGCACCGGTGCCGTCGCCGGTCGCCGGCCCTCCACCGGCACCCTTCGGACGGCCCACCGTCGAGGAGCTGGTCGACGCGCTGGCAGAGCACCTCGAGCGGTCGGTGGCCGTGTCCGGCGACGCCGGCTCCCGATTCGAGGCCCGGATCGCCGCCAACGTGCTCGGTGTCATCGCCCGCCAGATCGAACTGGGCCCGACGGTGGCAGCGGCCCACACCCGGCGCGTGGCCCGGTTGGGGTTCGGTGACGACGCCGCCTTGGCTGCGGCGGTACGGGCCGGTCGGTTCGACGACGACTGGGAGGAGCTGGGAGCGGTGCTGGCCGCCTCCGTCCGCGACCAGCTGATGGTGGCCAATCCCGCCCACCTGCCTTCGTCCGGGTAGTCCGCCGTTCGACGGATGCCCGGCCGGTCCCACACGGCCGGGACGGTCAGGTGCGGCGCCGCCGGTCAGCAGGCCCAGCTCGAGGGCGGACCAGCACAAGGCGAACCCGTAGAGGACGCACAGCCCGGCGCGACGAGGGCGGCCGCCGCGCCGTCGTGGGCCGCAAGCCGACGAGCCGACGAGGAGCCCGAACCGCGTGGTGAGGTCCGGCAAAGGGTGTCGTCAGTCGGGTGATTCTCCGAGGAGGTAGGTGGGGCCCGAACCGAGCGAGGCCGCCAGGTCGCCGGGATTGGACAGGGCGCAGGTGCGCAGCGAGAGGCATCCGCACCCGATGCAGCTGGTCAGGCCCCCTCGGAGGGCCTCGAGGACGGCGATCCTCTCGTCGATCCGCCGCCGCCAGCCCCGGGTGAGCCGCTGCCAGTCCTGGCGGCTGGGAGCCCGGTCGGCCGGCAGCCCGGCCAGCGCCGTGGCGATCTCCTCCAGGCTCAGCCCGACCCGCTGGGCGATGCGGATGAACGCCATCCGTCGCAGCACGTCCCGGCGGAAACGGCGGTGCCCCCCGGCGGCCCGCTCGGCTCGGACCAGGCCCCGCTGCTCGTAGAAGCGGATGGCCGAGGGAGCCAGACCGCTCCGCTCGGCGACCTCGCCGACGGTGAGTAGGTCCTCCATGCCGAGCACCACCTTCCAAACTTTCGCCCACCGGGGCTTGACTTAAAGTCAACTTTAACCTTTACCCTACCGGCAAGGGTGCCGATCGGCACCGGGAAGGGAGGGCACCGAGATGCCAGTCGCACTAGTCACCGGGGCCTCGCGTGGCCTCGGACGCGCCATGGCCACCAGCTTGGCCGTCGACGGCTGGGACCTGGTGGTCGACGGACGCCGGGACCGGCCATTGGGCGAGGTCGGACGGGCACTGCGGAGGTTCGGCACACGGGTCGAGACCATCGCCGGCGATGTCACCGACGCCGACCACCGGGGCGCTCTCATGGCCGCGGCTGACGCACTCGGGTCCCTTCACCTCGTGGTCAACAACGCCAGCGCGTTGGGGGCCACCCCCCTGCCCGCGCTGGACCGCTACCCGCTCGACGCGCTGCGACGGATCTACGAGGTCAACGTGTTCGCCCCGCTGGCGTTGGTGCAGGCGGCCCTGCCCCGGCTGCGGGTGGGCCGGGGCACTATCGTCGCCGTGTCGTCCGACGCCGCCGTCGAGGCCTATGAGGGCTGGGGCGGCTATGGGTCCTCCAAGGCGGCGCTGGACCAGATCCATGCCGTCCTGGCCGTCGAGGAACCCGAGGTGCACGTCTACCGGTTCGACCCGGGTGACATGCGTACCGAGATGCAGCAAGCCGCATTCCCCGGTGAGGACATCGCCGACCGGCCCGAGCCGGAGTCGGTGGTACCGGTCATCCGCCGGCTGATCGACTCGGGGGCGCCGAGCGGCCGCTACCGGGCCGGGGACCTCGTCCTGTCGTGACGGTGCTCCTGCCCCCGACGCCGCGGTTCACCTACGAGCTGCCGTCGGACCTCGAGGCGTCGGAGCCACCCGAGGCGCGGGGGCTCACCCGGGACGCGGTGCGGATGCTGGTGGCCTATCGGGGCGACCGGACACTCGTCCCCAGCTCGTTCTCCTTCCTCACCCGCTTCCTCGAGCCCGGCGACCTGCTGGTCGTGAACACCTCGGGGACCATCCCGGCGGCGGTCGACGCCGTGGCCGTCGGTGGCATCGACCTCGTCGTCCACCTGTCCACCCAGCTCGACGAGGCCAGGTGGGTGGTGGAGCCGAGGCGGGTGACGGCTCGCACGACCAGCCGATGGGAGAGCCCGCCACCCGGGCGGCGGCTGCAGCTGGCCGGCGGGGCGTCCCTCACCTTGGAGGAGCCGTACGGCGAGGTGGGGCGACTGTGGGTCGCCCGCCTCGACGTGGGCGGGCGCGTCCTCAGTTGGCTGGCCGCCCACGGCCGGCCGATCCGTTATGGCTACGTCGAGCGCCCCTGGCCGATCGAGATGTACCAGAACGTCTACGCCACGGTGCCGGGGAGTGCCGAGATGCCCAGTGCCGGCCGACCTTTCACCCCCGAGATGCTGACCCGGCTGGTGGCCATGGGTGTCGGTGTCACCCCGGTCGTCCTGCACACCGGGGTGGCATCGCTCGAAGCCGACGAGCTGCCCTACCCCGAGCGGGTCAAGGTCCCGCAGTCGACCGCCCAACGGGTCAACCTGGCCCGGGCCACCGGCCACCGGGTCATCGCCGTGGGGACCACCGTGGTACGCGCCCTCGAGACGGCGGTGGGCCGGGATCGACTCGCCTGCGCCTACGACGGGTGGACCGACCTCGTGATCACCCCCGAGCGCGGGGTGCAGGTCACCGACGGCATGCTCACCGGCTGGCACGAGCCCGCCTCGTCGCACCTCCTGATGCTGGAGACCCTCATCGGCCGGAACCTCCTGCGTGACTCCTACGATGCTGCGCTGGCCCAGGGCTACCGCTGGCACGAGTTCGGTGACGTCCACCTGATCCTTCCCTGATTGCGAACGAGGCGGCCGGCACCCCCGCGGTGACGACCGGCGGGCTGACAGACTGACCGGGTGCGCGTCCATCTGGTCGACGGGACCTACGAGCTCTTCCGGCATTTCTACGGCCAGCCGCCCCGGACCTCCGACGACGGCGCCCCGATCGGTGCCGCACGCGGCGTCGTCCTGTCCGTCTTGGGCATGCTGACCGAGGGCGCCACCCATGTCGGCGTGGCCACCGACCATGTCATCGAGTCGTTCCGCAACGACCTGTGGCCGGGCTACAAGACCGGCGAGGGCATCGATCCGGACCTCCGCTCCCAATTCGAGGTGGTCGAGCGCGCCCTTCAAGGTCTGGGGGTGGCACTGTGGCCCATGGTGGAGCTCGAGGCCGACGACGCCCTGGCCTCGGTGGCCATGGTCGCATCCGAGGACACCGAGGTGGACCAGGTGATCATCTGCACCCCCGACAAGGATCTGGCCCAGTGCGTGGTCGGCCGGCGGGTGGTCCAGCTCGACCGCCGCAAGGGCACCGTCGCCGACGAGGACGGTGTGTGGGAGAAGTTCGGGGTGGCCCCGCGCTCCATCCCGGACTGGTTGGCCCTAGTCGGTGACAGCGCCGACGGCTTCCCCGGGTTGGCGGGGTGGGGCCGGCGGTCGGCCTCGGCCGTGCTGGCCCACTACGGCGCGCTGGAGCAGATCCCCGATGACGACACCGCCTGGGACCCAGCCCTGCGCTCGGCGGTGCGGGGGGCGAAGCGGCTGGCCGAGACCCTGGCGGCCCAACGGGAGCAGGCCGAGCTGTTCCGGGTCCTCGCCACCCTCCGGCTCGACCGGGACCTGGTCGACGGCGTGGCCTCCCTGGAGTGGCGGGGTCCCACCGCCGCCTTCGAGGACGTCTGTCGCTACTTCGGTGACCCGGCCCTGGCCGATCGGGCCTTCGCCCTGGCGGCGCGCTGAGCTCAACGGCGGGAGCGGGTACCGAACACCTCGCCGAGCTCGGTGGGCACCGGGCTGTCCAGCTGCCCGTAGGTGCACGAGGCCGGCTGGCGCTCCGGCCTCCATCGGACGAACGAAGTGGCGTGGCGGAACCTGTCGCCCTGGAGGTGGTCGTAGGCCACCTCGGCCACCAGCTCGGGCCGCAGCGGCTCCCAACTGAGGTCCTTCCCCGCGTTCCACCGGCTCTGGCCCCCGGGAATGCGCCCGTCGGGCTCCACGTGGGCCAGCCAGGGGTGACCGGAGGCCGACCCCTTCCGGTAGGGAGCGAGCGCGTCGACGAACTCGCCCCGCCGTGCCGCGCTGAACCCAGAGGCTACCCCCACGTGGTGGAGCACCCCGTCGTCGTCGAAGAGACCGAGGAGGAGGGACCCGACGACACCACCCTCCTTGTGCCAGCGGAACCCGCCGACCACGCAGTCGGCGGTGCGTTCGTGCTTCACCTTCACCATGGACCGCTTGGCCGGCTGGTAGGGAAGGTCGCCCCCCTTGACGACCACCCCGTCGAGACCGGCCCCCTCGAACCTGGCGAACCAGTCGCGGGCCGTGTCCGGGCTGGCGGTCACCGGGGTCAGGTGGACGGGAGCACGGACCCGCCGGAGCGCCCCCTCGAGCACCTGGCGCCGGTGGGCGTACGGCTCGGGCTGGAGGTCGTCGTCCTCCAGGGCCAGCAGGTCGAAGGCGACGAACGAGGCCGGCGTGGTTTCGGCGAGGAGCCGGACCCGGGATTCGGCCGGGTGGATCCGTTGGGACAGCGCGTCGAAATCGAGCCCGGAGGGACCGGCGATCACGATCTCACCGTCGACCACGCAGCGCTCGGGGAGCTGGCCGACGAGTGCCGACACCAGCTCGGGGAAGTACCGGGTGAGCGGCTTCTCGTTGCGGCTGCCCAGCACCACATCGTCCCCGTCCCGGAAGACGATGCACCGGAACCCGTCCCACTTGGGCTCGTAGAAGAGCCCTGTCGCCACCGGCAGCTCCCGGGCCAGCTTGGCCAGCATCGGGGACACAGGGGGCACCACGGGGAGCGTCACCGGGCCGATGGTACCCGGCCGTCCCCTCAGGCGTCGTGGCTCGCCGTCCAGGCCAGAAACTCGTCCATCGGGAGGGCGTTCATGACCCGCGGCGCCGGCACGCCCGCCTGGGCGGCCAGCTCGCACCCGTTCCGCTGCCACTCCAACTGGCCCGGGGCGTGGGCGTCGGTGTCGATGACCAGCGGACACTCGAGGGACAGAACCAGCGCCAGCAGGTCCTCGGGGGGGTCGAGGCGCTCGGGGCGCGAGTTGATCTCGACGGCCGTACCCGTGGCGGCACACGCCGAGAAGACGGCCTCGGCGTCGAACGCCGACGGCGGACGACCCCGCCCCACCAGTTTGCGCCCGGTGCAGTGCCCGAGGATGTCGGTGTGGGGGCTCTCGATGGCGCGCAGCATCCGGGCCGTCATCGTCGGGGCGTCCATGCGTAGCTTCGAGTGCACGCTGGCCACCACCACGTCGAGCTCGGCCAGCAGCACCTCGTCCTGGTCGAGTGCGCCGTCCTCCAGGATGTCGACCTCGATGCCGGTGAGAATCCGGAACGGCGCCAGTTCGACGTTCAGCTCCTCCACCACCTCGAGCTGTCGCCGCAGGCGGGTGGCATCGAGGCCGTGGGCCACGGTGAGCCGGGGGCTGTGATCGGTGAGCGCCCAATAACGGTGTCCGAGCTGCCTGGCCGCCTCGGCCATCTCCCGGATCGGACTGCCTCCGTCGGACCAGTCGGAGTGGCTGTGACAATCGCCCTGCAATCGGCCGAGGAGGTCGGCGGCGGCGGCCGAGGCCTCCGGCCGTTCCGCCGACTCGAGGGCCTCGAGATAGCTGGGCGTGCCCCGGAGGGCCTCGACGATCACCTGGGCGCTGGTCTTGCCGACGTGCGGGATGCCCTGGAGGCCGGCCGGGCTCATCCCGAGCAGTTCCTCGGGCCGCCGGTCGGCGATGGCCAGGGCCGCGTTGCGGAAGGCACGGACCTTGTAGGACTCGGCCCCGTCCCGTTCGAGCAGGTAGGCGATACGGCGCAGCGCCGCCACCGGGTCCATCCGGCTCACTCCCGCCGGGCGCGGCTCGGAGCGACGCGCCTCGGTTCGTCGGGCTGTTTGGGGTACTCGGGGGGCCACGGCGCGTCGTGCAGCCCGTCGGCCCGGTCCTGCGCCGCCATGTCCAGCAGGGGCTGGAGGGACTGGGGCTGCTCGGCGATGGCCGACCAGGGATCGCCGCGCCGGCGAACCAGGTCGGGCACGGTGCGGATGGTGAGATCATCCGGATGGACGGTGTCGACCTCGTCCCAGTGCAGCGGCGTGGAGACCTGACCGCCGACCCTCGGGCGGGCGAACCAGGCACCGAACACGGTCTTATGGGGGGCGTTCTGGTTGAAGTCCACGAAGACGCGCTCTCCCCGCTCCTCCTTCCACCAGTTGGCCGTGATGAGGTCGGGATGCCGTCGTTCGAGCGCCCGCGCCAGTGCCACCGCCGCGGCCCGGACGTCGACGCTGTCCCAGCGGGGTTCGAGCCGCACGTAGACGTGGATGCCACGGTTCCCGGTCGTCTTGGGGTAGCCGACGATGCCGAGCTCACCCAACAGCGAACGTACATGGGCGGCCGCCCGTCTCACCTCCTCGAAGGAGGTGCCCGGTTGGGGATCGAGATCGATGCGGAGCTCGTCGGCGTGCGCCGGGTCGTCAGCACGGAACGGCCACAGGTGCAGTCCGAGACAGCCGAGGTTGACCGCCCACAGCACGTGGGCCAGATCGGCCACGACCAACGCGTTCGACGTCGTGCCGTTCGGCGTGCTGACCACCGTGGTCCGGAGCCAGGGCGGCGCCCCGGCGGGGACGCGCTTTTGGAAGAAGGACTTGCCGCCCGCACCCCCGGGGAACCGTTCGAGCAGCGCCGGACGGCCCGAGGCCGACAGGATCAGGGCGTCGGCCACGTCCAGGTAGTACTCGACCAGGTCGAGCTTGGTGGCACCCAGCTCGGGAAAATAGACCTTCTCCGGGCTCGAGATCTCGACGGCCTGTCCCGAGACCTCCACCACCCGGACGTCCTTGCCAGCCACGTTCTCACCATATCGGGCCGTCCACCTGGCTCAAGGCTCAGATTGTCATGCACTCTGACAGGAGGGAGGCCGGGGGGCCGGCCCTGCTCTTCACCGGTCGACTCCGCCCGGCTCGCTGACGGCGGCGGGGACGGTGCGAGGTGGCAACGGTCGTGATGGCGGGCCGCCTTGTGGCAGTCTGGGATCCAGGCCAGCCCAGAGGCGGGTCGCGCGTCATGGTCGGACCGCTCAGATCGGGTGGCCGGCGCCGGCGGGCGGGTCGCCGGCCAGCTCGTTTGTTCATCGGGCGTGGGTGTCGGTGGGCACGGTCGGAGGTACGATGACAAGGCGAGGGTCCCGCGAAGTAGAGCGCCTGGTCGCCGCGGAGCGCGCGGCTCGCATCGCGGGCGAGATGGGCGGCCGCTGGTGGCGGGACATCACCGAGTCCGCCTCGACCGCCCGCACCGGGGGCGCCCTGGACGGCCTGTTCCGGACAGCCCTGGTCACCATGAGGCGGGCCATGGGGGCCGACGTGGTGTCCGTCCTGTTGGCCAACGACGCCGGCGACGAGCTCGTGGCTCGGGCCTCCTCCGGCCTGAGCGAGGAGACCACCCTCGACCTGGGGATCCGTCCCGGGCAGGGCATGGCCGGACGAGTCATGACGTCCCGCCGGTCCACCGTCTTCGAGGACCTGTCGACCATCGACATCGTCTCGCCCGTGCTCCGCGACAGCGGTCTGCGCTCCGTGGCCGCCGTCCCGATCCTCTTCGACGATCGCCTCCTCGGCGTGCTCTACGCCGGCAGCCGCAAACGGCACGACTTCACCAACGTCGACATCGAGCTCCTCGAGCTGATGGCCGAAAGGCTGGCCGGGGCCATGGAGCGGGTCCGCGCCTTCGAACGCGAGCGCGAGGCTCGTACGCGGGCCGAGCGGGATGCCGACCACCTGGCCCGCCTCCAGCGGATCGCCTCCCGTCTCCACGAGGCCACCAACCTCGAGGAGGTCGCAGCCGCGCTCACCACCTCGCTCAGCACCGATGCGGTCGGAACCTCCATCGCCTGGAGCAACTTCTGGCTCGTCCGGGACGACTACCTGGAGCTGGTCCCCACGCCGGCCGGGCTGCCCCTGGCCGAGCCATATGCCCACATGCCTTTCAGCCGGTTCGGCAAGCTGGCCGACGCCGTGGCCAAGAAGCGTCCCCTGTTCGTCAGCGATCGGGAGAGCACCTGGATGCTGGACGAGGAGCCCACCGTGCGGGCCAGCTGGGCCGCCCTGCCCCTAGTGGTCGAGGGCGAGTGTGTCGGCGTCACCATCGTCGCCTACCGGTCCCCACACGAGTTCGCCGATGACGAGCGAGGGTTCTTCCGGGCGGTCACCGAACAGGCGGCCCAGGCCATGGACCGGGCCCGCCTGCAGGCCGACCAGCTGGCGCTGGCCGAGATCAGCCAGTTCTTCGTCCGGGCCGGCCGCGCCATCGCCGAGGGCTCCGACTTCACCGACACGCTCGACCGGTTGGCCGAGATGGCCCTGCCCGTCCTCGGCGACGTCTGCCTCATCGACGTGATCGGGGAGGACGGGGACCTGCGCCGGATGGTGGCCCGGCACCGCCAGGAGGAGCTGCAGCCACTGGTCGACCGGCTCGGTTCGAGCTACCCGCCCCGATCCGGGAGCGGCCATCCGGCGGTGAACGTCATCACGACCGGCGAGACGCGCTGGTCGGACCACATGAGCGACGCGTTCCTCCAGGAGACGACGAGGGACGAGCGCCATCTCGAACTGGTCAGGAGGCTGGGTTTCCGCTCCTATGTGTCCGTGCCGCTCAACCGGGAATCGGAGGTGGTGGGTGCGCTGACCCTGGTCTCGACCACCCGGCCCTTCGGCCCGAAAGACGTGGCCTTCGCCGAGCAGCTGGCCGAGAACGTCGCCGTCGTCGTCGACAACGCCCGCCGTTACGAGCGCACGCTGCGGACGTCGCACACCCTGCAGCAGAGCCTGCTTCCCCAGCGCCTGCCCGAGATCGCCGGGATGCAGATCCATTCCGTCTACCTGCCGGCCACGCGCGGGCTGGAAGTGGGCGGCGACTTCTACGACCTGGCCGAGCTGGCCGACGGGGCCATCGGCTTCATGGTCGGGGATGTGGCCGGACACGACCGGGAGGCAGCGGCGATGATGGGCCACCTGCGCAGCGCCGCGCGCGCCCTGGCGGGTCAGGTCGAGAGCCCTTCTGCCCTGGTGGAGGCCCTCCAGGACAGCTGGGGCCTGCTCGGATTCGACCGGATCGCCACCGGTTTGTTTGGGCTGCTGTACCCGGCGAGCGGGGATGTGGTGCTGGCCTCGGCGGGGCACTACCCACCCCTGCTGGCGCAGGAGTCGAAGGCCCGCTACATCCCGGTGCCCCCCGGGGTCCCGCTCGGCACCCCCGGCGGTGGGGCCACCAACGTGCACATCACGCTCGGGGAGGGCGACCTCATGCTGCTCTACACCGACGGCGTGATCGACGAGCGGGTGGTCGGCGTCGAGGAGGGGATGCAGTCCCTGATGAAGGTGAGCGAGGGTGACGACATGAGCCCGGCCGCGGTCTGCGACCGAATCGTGGCCATGCTCCCTCCCGAGCGGAGCGATGACGTCGCCCTTCTCGCCCTCCGTTCGCTGGCCCGCTGACAGGGCGTTGACGGCGGGGCGCCTGCGGCGCCCATGGGGCACGATAGGTCGATGGCACACGATCACAAGTTCCGCTTCGCCGCGCAGCTGGGGAAGGCGGCCGCTGGCACGGCCCGCGCCTGGACCGAGCAGGCGCGCCGGGCCGAGGACCTCGGCTATTCCGCCCTGCTGATGCCCGACCACTTCGGTGACCAGCTGGCCCCGGTTCCCGCCCTGGCGGCGGCGGCGGCCGCCACCAGTTCACTGCGGGTCGGGGCCCTGGTCTTCGGGAACGACTACCGCCATCCCTGCGTGCTGGCCAAGGAGGCAGCCACGCTCGACCTCCTCAGCCAGGGTCGTCTCGAGCTCAGCCTCGGCGCCGGATGGATGCGGACCGACTACGAGGAGACAGGGATCCCCTATGACGAGCCGAAGGTGCGGGTCGACCGGTTCGAGGAGGCGGTCCTGGTGCTCGAGGGCCTCCTGCGGACCGACGGTCCGTTCTCCTTCGACGGCAGCCACTACCGGGTCCACGAGCACACCCTTTCTCCGCGCCCGGTCCAACGCCCCGCCCCCCCGCTGATCATCGGCGGGGGTGGCAAGCGGGTGCTGTCCTTCGCCGCCCGCCACGCCGACATCGTGAGCATCAACGTCAACCTGGCGGCGGGCACGGGCGGGGCCGAGACAGCGCCCAACGCCACCCCGGAGCGGACCCGGGAGAAGGTGGCCTGGGTCAAGGAGGCAGCCGGGGACCGCTTCGAAGACCTGGAGCTCAACGCCCTGATCGGTTTCGTGATGATCACCGACGACGCCGCCGGGGTGGCCGGGGCCATGGCACCTCACTTCGGCATCGGCGCCGAGGACGCCCTCCACATCCCACTGGCCCTGCTCGGGACCCTCGACGAGATGGTCGAGGAGCTCCAGTGGCGCCGCCAGGAGTACGGCATCTCCTACTGGTCGATCGAAGCCGACAGCTGGGAGGCGCTGGGGCCGGTGGTTTCGTCCTTGTCGGGCACCTGACCGGACGACAGCACCGCACCGGCCCCCCGGGGCGGGGACCGGGCCCACTGCCGGACCTGGGGACTTCTTGCAAGTAGTTCGCAGTTGCTCTACGGTGGCAAGAAGTTGGACGGCACCGCCGAACCGGAGGGCCCACGTGCTCCACGATCCCCCAGGTCGCATGGCCAGGGTCCGCGACCACCTGACCACCGACGAATGGCTCCGGGTCGCCGGGATGACGGCCACCGTGGTCGCGCTCAACGCCATCGGCTGGGGCCTGCTCGCCGCCGCCGGTGGCCGCTACCACGTGGCCAAGGGGGAGGTCTTCGGCCTCGGGACGGGCGTCCTCGCCTACACCCTCGGGATGCGGCACGCCTTCGATGCCGACCACATCGCCGCCATCGACAACACCACCCGCAAGCTCATCCACGAGGGCAAGCGCCCGCTCAGTGTCGGCTATTTCTTCTCGCTCGGGCACTCCACGATCGTCTTCGCGCTGGCCATCGTCCTCAACCTCGGCATCCGAGCGGTGAACGGGGCGGTGAGCGAGGGCTCGTCGGGGTGGCACGAGTGGACGAGCATCGTGGGCACGTCGGTCTCGGGTACGTTCCTCTACCTCATCGCGGCGTTGAACCTGCTCGTGCTGGTCTCGATCGTCAACGTCACCCGCCAGATGAGGCGGGGCCAGTACGACGACGCCGAGTTGGAGCGTCAGCTGAACAGCCGCGGGCTCATGAACCGCTTCGTCGGGGGTTACGCCAAGCGGATCGACACGCCCGCGAAGATGTACTCCGTTGGGCTCCTGTTCGGCTTGGGTTTCGACACGGCCACCGAGATCGCCCTGCTGGTCCTGGCCGGAACGGCAGCCGTCGGTGGACTGCCCTTCTACGCGGTGCTGTCGCTGCCCATCCTGTTTGCCGCCGGCATGTGCCTGTTCGACACCATCGACGGGTGCTTCATGAACTTCGCCTATGACTGGGCGTTCGCCCGGCCGGTCCGGAAGATCTACTACAACCTGACCATGACCGGTCTCTCGGTGTTCGTGGCCCTGTTCATCGGCACAGTCGAGATCCTCGGACTGCTGGCGAAGGAGTCCGGGCTCAGCGGGGGGTTCTGGGGGTTCCTCCGGGGCTTCGACATGAACCGGGCCGGGTTCGTCATCGTCGGGGTGTTCGTGGCCACGTGGGCGGTGGCGCTGGCCGTCTGGCACTTCGGGGACATCGAGCGGAAGTGGGAGCAACAGGCCGCCGAAGCCAGGGCGCCGGCCGCCGCCGACCGGTAGCGGACCCGACCGTCGCTACCGCGCCCGACCGGCGCCGGGGCGACGGGAGGCCACCTCCTCCAGCCAGTCCAGGACGGCCCGCTCGTAGGCGATCCCGAACCGCACCACGGTGCCCCGGTCGTCGTCAGGCCCCAGCGTCTGCTCGACCTCCCGGTAGAAGGACAGCCGCTTTTCGTGCTCGACCGAGGCGCGGTCGAGGAACTCCTCCAACCGGGGGGGCTCGACATGACGGGCGAACCACAGCTTGACCAGCAGCGGGAACCGGATCTGTTCCGGACCGGGAGGCTCGGCGACCCACTGGCGGAAGGCCCGCCGGCCGGCGGCCGTGACGGAGAAGGGACGGCGCTCACGCCGCCCGGGGGGCCCGGCCGTCACCAGACCCGACTCCTCGAGCGCCCGCAGTTCGCGGTAGACGTGGCTGGAGGTGATGTTCCAGAAGCGGTCCAGGCCGGTCTCGATCTCCCGGACCAGGTCCCAGCCCGTCCTCGGCCCGTCGTGGAGGAAGCCGAGGAGCGAAGCCTGTGTGGCGTTGAGGTCTCCCACCTTGCCATTCCCCACTTGACATTCCCTTCTGGAAGGTTGCAGACTCACGACATTCCCCAAGGGAGGTTAGATGGGCGGGGCCACCGCGCCGGTCGACCGGGTCGTGTCGTCGCTCGAGGACCAGGGCTACGCCCTCGTCCCGGACGCGGTCGACCCCGGGCAGGTCGCCTTGGCCCGCAGCCAGCTCCAGGCGTCCCTGGACCACACCCCTCCCGGCCGCGACGACTTCGAAGGCCGGCACACCCGGCGGGTGTACGCCCTGTTCGCCAAGACCCGTTCCCTCGACGCCCTGGCCATCCACCCCCTGGTACTGGCGGTGCTCGACCGGGTGCTCGGCCAGTACCAGCTCAGCGCGCCGGCCGGCATCGCCATCGGGCCCGGCGAGCACGCCCAGGTGCTGCACCCCGACGACGCCATCTACCCGGTCCCCCGTCCCCACGGTGAGCTGGTGGTGAACATCCTGTGGCCACTCGTGGACTTCACCGAGGCCAACGGCGCCACCCGGATCGTGCCCGGGAGCCACCGGTGGGTCGACGAGCGGCCGGGCCCCCACACCCCCACGGTCTCCATCGAGATGGGGGTCGGCAGCGCCCTTGTGTACCTGGGCAGCGTCTGGCATGGCGGGGGCGCCAACCGCACCCAGCGAGCCCGGCTGGGCGTGGTCCTGCACTACGCCGTGGGGTGGCTGAGGCCGGTCGAGAACCACGTCCTGGCCGTGCCGCCGAGCCAGGCGAGCTCGCTCCCGTCCCGCCTGCAGGAACTGCTCGGCTACAACATCTACCCGCCGTTCATCGGCTACGTCGACGGCCGGCACCCGGCCAAGCTCCTGACCGAGGCGGACCGCTCCGCCTGACGAAAGGGGGAGGCGGGCTCGGCCGGCCACTCCCGCCGTGGATCGGCCGCTTATCATCGGTCCATGCGCATCCTGGTGCTCGGAGCAGGGTTCGGTGGACTGGAACTGACCACCCGGTTGTCGGCCGAGCTGGGCGACGGCCACGACATCGTGCTGATCGACCGGGCCGACGGGTTCGTGTTCGGCTTCTCGAAGCTCGACGTGATCTTCGGGAGGGCCCTGCCCGAGTTGGTCGTCCATCCCTACCGGGACTTCGTGAAGCCGGGCGTGCGGTTCGTCCAGGCCACCGTCGAGGCCATCGACCCCGAGGCGCGGACGGTCGACACGTCGGCCGGGCCGTTCGAGGCGGACATCATCGTCGTGGCCCTCGGGGCCGACCTCGACCCGGCGGCCACGCCCGGGCTCGTGTCCGGGGGCCACGAGTTCTATACCGTGCCGGGGGCCCTCGCCCTCCGCGACCTGCTCCCGGGTTTCGAAGGTGGCCGGGTCGTGGTGGCCGTTACCTCCACCCCGTTCAAGTGCCCCCCGGCGCCCAGCGAGATGGCGCTGTTGATGCACGACTACCTCGAGGCACGCGGGATCCGCCACCGATCGGAGGTCGCCCTCGTCATGCCCATGGGCGCCCCCATCCCACCGTCGCCCTCGGCCTCGAAGGCGCTCCTGGCCGCCTTCGCCGAGCGCGGCATCGAGTGGCACCCGGAGCGGACGGTACAGGAGCTCGACCCCCAGCGGGGGGTGGCGGTGCTCAGTGACGGCGACCTGCTCCCCTACGACCTCTTCCTGGGTGTGCCGGTGCACCGGGCCCCCCGGGTGGTGGAGGAGTCGGGGCTCACTGCGGAGGGATGGATCCCGGTCGACCCTCGCACCCTCGAGACGTCCTTTGCCGGCGTCTACGCCGTCGGCGACGTGACGAGCGTCGGCACCCCGAAGGCGGGGGTGTTCGCCGAGGGCCAGGCCTCGGTGGTGGCCGGGCGCATCATCGCCGAGGCGAACGGCGAGGACCCGCCCGCCCCCTACGACGGCCACGGGACGTGCTATCTGGAGTTCGGTGGCGACATGGTGGCCCGCGTGGACGTCACCTTCCTCAGCGGCCAGGCACCGGCCGGGGATCTGGAGGGACCGTCGAGCGAACTGGCCGCCGACAAGGCGGTCTTCGGCACCAGCCGCGTCGAGCGCTGGTTCGGCCGCACCTGGAGCGGGGGGCGGTAGCCAGGCCGCGCCGGCCGTCCCCCGGCGGCACCGTCACCCCGTCCTCGGCCACGGGGGGTGTGGGAGCATGGAACGGTGAGAGAGCGCACCGTCCCGTTGGGCGACGTCGAGCTCTCGATCGCCGAAGCCGGTGGCGGGGGGCGACCCCTGCTCCTTCTCCATGGTTTCACCGGCGCCAAGGAGGACTTCGCCGACTGGCTCGACCCGTTGCAGGCGGCCGGCTGGCATGCCGTGGCCCCGGACCACCGCGGGCACGGGGCCAGCTCCAAGCCCCCGGACGAGGGCGCCTACTCGTTCGAGATCCTGGCCGACGACGCCGGCCGCCTGACCGACGCCCTGGGCTGGCCGAGCTTCTCGCTCCTCGGCCACTCGATGGGTGGCATGGTGGCGCAGTACGTGGCCCTGGCCGCACCCCGACGGCTCGATGCCCTCGTCCTGATGGACACGGGTCACGGCCCGGTTCGGGGTCTCGACCCCGACCTGGTGCAGGCGGCGGTGTCGGTCGTGCGCACCGAGGGCATCGACCGGCTGGCCGACCTGCTCGAGCAGGCCGAGAGTCCCCTCGAGACCGCGGCGCACCGGCGCTTGCTCACCGAACGGCCCGGGTATGCCGAATTCGGAGACCGCAAGCTCCGAGCGGCGGCGCCTGCCCTGTATGCGTCCATGGCGCCCCAGTTCGCCGAGCTCGACGATCGCCTGGACCGGCTCGGGTCGCTCCCACCGTCACTCCCCGTGCTGGTGATCGTCGGGGAGCAGGACGCGGCCTTCGTGGACTCGTCCGAGCGCATGGCCGCCGCCATCCCCGGAGGCTCCCTGGCGGTGATCCCCGATGCGGGGCACAGCCCGCAGTTCGAGAACCCGGCGGCCTGGTGGCTGGCGCTGTCGGGCTTCCTCGACCGTGTCGCCTCACTCGAACGCCGGTAGCGGCCCCGCCCGCCCCGATCGGCCACGGCGCGGCCGCCGGCGATCAGCCGCCGGCCGCACGGTAGGTGAGAAGCAGGACGCCCGAGCCCACGGCCCTCGAGTCGCTCAGGGTGAGCTTCGACGGATCGTCCATGCCACCGGGGAAGACCCGCTTGCCGCCGCCCAGGACGACCGGGAACACCATCAGCCGGTACTCGTCCACCAGTCCGTGCCGGGTCAGTGAATGGACGAGCTGGGCACTGCCTTCGACCAGGAGGTCACCTCCGGGTCCGTCCTTCAGCTTCGCCACCTCGGCCAGGGCATCGCCCCGCACCACCGTGGTGGGGCCCCACGTCGCCTCGTCATCGGCCAGGGTCGACGAGACCACGTACTTGGGGATGTTGTTCATCCTCTGGCCGAAGTCGTCACCTCCCATCGACGGCCAGGCGGCGGCGAAGCCCTGGTAGGTGACCCGTCCGAGGAGGAGCGACTCGGCACCGAACAGCTCGTCCATCTTGAACTTGTCACCCTGGTCCCCCCGGTCGAAGTCGAAGGTCCACCGTGGCTCCTCCATCACCCCGTCGAGCGACATGAACTCCGTTACGACAATCCTGCTCATGATCTCCCTCTCTCAGATCGCTCTCCGGCCATCGCCGGCGATCCACCGGCAGGCTGCTCCTTGTCGGCATGGCCTCGTGCCCTGGACGGTGTAGACGACACCGCGCACCGGAACTCATCGGAACTCACCCCGTCTCGATCTCGGGACCTACCGGGTTCCCGTCACGGCCCGGCTCGAGCCCCGAGGCATCGTCGTTCACGACAGCACACGACGGCAACCCAGCAGCCTGCAGAGCGCCGCCCACCTCGGGCACGCTAGGCCGCCCCGTCGCCCGGTGCAGGCCTCCTCGTCCTCCACCGGGGCGCGGTTCGGAACCCGGCGTTAGTGTGCTCCTGTGCCTCCCCGTGGGCCGCGGTGCCGTGCCGGTTGACGAGACGAGGGGATCGCATGTCCCCACCCTGGTGGCCGACGCCGACGGCCACGTGGTCGAGCCACCCGCGGCGTGGGACGACGTGCCCGAGGGCAGCCGCCCGGTCATCCACCGCGACAACAGCGGGTTCGAGCACGTGGTGGTGGCCGGGCAGGAAGTGCTGGCCGTGCCCCTCGGGACTCTCGCCACACCCGGAGGGGATTTTGCCGACCCCTCCCGGTTCACCCCCCTGTCCGAGGCCGAACCGGGTGGATCGGACCCCGTGGCCAGGCTGGCCGACATGGACAGCGAAGGCATCGATCAGGTGGTTCTCTACCCTTCCATCGGGCTCTATTTCTGGGCGCTGACCGACACCGGAGCGGCGACCCGGTTGGCCACGGCCTACAACGACTGGCTGGCTGGGTACTGCAGCGCCGACCCGGCTCGGTTGTTCGGCGCGGCCATGCTGCCCATGCAGGATCCTGGTGCTTCGGTGCGGGAGCTCCGACGGGCCGTGGTCGAGCTGGGGTTCAAGTCGGCGTTCGTGAGACCCAACCCCTGCATGGGACGGGCCCTCTCGGACCGGGCGTACGACCCGGTCTGGGACGTCGCCGAGGAGCTGGGCGTCCCCATCGGCATCCACGAGGGAAGCTCGGTCATCGTGCCCACACTGGCATCCGAGCGGCCGTTCAATCCGCTGATCCTCCATGCCCTGTCCCACCCGTTCGAGGAGATGCTCTCGTGCGCCCAGCTGATGGCGTTCGGGACGCTCGACCGCCATCCCGGACTGCGGTTGGTGTTCCTCGAGTCAGGAGGGGGCTGGGTGCCGTTCTGGCTCGAGCGCCTCGACGAGCAAGCCGCGACCTTCGGGGGATTCTGCCCCGACATGACCCTCCGTCCGAGCGAGTACTTCACCCGCCAGTGCGCCGTCAGCTTCGAGGTGGACGAGGCCACGCTGCCGGCCCTCCTGCCGTTCGTGGGCGGGCAGAGGGTCGTGTGGGGATCGGACTACCCTCATCACGACGCCACCTTCCCCGGTGCGGTGACCGCGCTCCGTCGCACCCTGGCGCCACTCGCCTTCGATGCGCAGGCGCGGGTCCTGGGTGGCAATGCGCGGACGATTTACGGCCTTCCGTCCCGATGGGGAGGCCCGACGGGGATCGTGGCCGACTACTTTGCCGCCGTGACCATGCGCGACGGCCGGGCCCTGCGCCAGCTGTTCGCCGAGGATGCCGTCCTCGACGCCCAGGGGGACCGGCACGACGGCGCTGATGCCATCGCCCGCTTCTACGAGGAAGGGGCATTCCGCTTCGATGACCTACTCCCCCACCCCGGCCCTTCGGTCGGGCGAGGCGCCGACGTCGTGGTGGAGATCGAACTCCACGTTGCCGGCGTCGACAGCTCGGTCGTCGACACCTTCGAGATCGCCGACGGGCACATCCGATCCCTTCGCATCGAAGGACTCACCGACGAGGTCCGTTCCCGACTGGCCGCCGGTCCCCGTTCGACCCCGCAGCCCTGCTGACCGGACGGAGGTCGAATGAGGCTCAGGCCTCGGTGGCCACCGAGGACCGCTGCGGCCGGTGCGACACGTCGCCGTCGTCCAGCGGCCGGGCCCAGCAGGCGAACTCCAGGAGGATCCCGTCGGGGTCCTGGAAGTAGACGGACCGGACGAAGACACCGGGGTGGAGGTCGGTGCTGAGCCCGAATTCGCTGTCGTCGTGGTTTGCCACCTCGGTACAGTCCACACCCGCTCGCAGCAACCGATCGCGATACTCGTCGATCTTCTCGGGGGCCACGCGGAAGGCGACATGGTTCATCGAGCCGATGGCGCTGGTCAGCTCGGCCCGATCCGGGCGGTCGCGCGGTGCAGAAATCCCCGGGACGCCGTCGGGGGCGTCCGGGAACCAGAAGAACGCCAGGCAGTCGCCTCCTCCACAGTCGAAGAAGAAATGTTGACCCATGCCTCCCGGGAGTTCGATGGTCTTCACCAGCCGCATTCCGAGCACGGTGGTGTAGAAGTCGACGGTCCGGCCCATGTCCCGGCACACCAGGGCCAAGTGGTGGACTCCCCGCAGTTCGAGGGGCTCAGGCATCGACGAGACGGCTCCTGGAGGTGACCCGATCCATCGACATGACCTTACTGCGGCACCGGACGGCGGGCCCGTCGAGCCCCGACCGGTCGACCCGGTGGCCGGACCGGGGGCTGCCGTGGAAAGCTCGGGCGATGCTGCAGGACCGTGACGGGCGATTCCGAGGTTTGCGATGAGGGCATTGGCCAACCGGGCACAGATCGACCACTGGAACAGCGACGACATGCGGCCGTGGGTGGACAAGCAGCCCGACTATGACCGCCAGCTCGAGCCCTTTGGCGAGGCGGTGGTGGCCGCGGCCGCCATCGGGACCGGGGAGCGCATCCTCGATATCGGATGTGGGTGCGGCACGACCACACTGAGGGCGGCTCGGCCCGGGAGCCGGGCGGTCGGGGTGGACGTTTCCGAGCCCATGATCGAGCGGGCACGGGCCAATGCCCGACGAGAGGGCGCCACCAACATCGAGTACCTCGTGGCGGACGCCCAGACGCAGCCGTTCCCACCGAGCAGCTTCGATGTCGGCATCAGCCGCTTCGGTGTGATGTTCTTCGATGACCCGGTGCAGGCGTTCGCGAACGTCCGAGCCGCCATCAGGCCCGGCGGCCGGCTGGCATTCTGCTGCTGGCAGTCGCTGGCCCGCAATGACTGGCTCTTCCTGCCGGGCATGGCTGCGGCCGAGCATCTCCCTCTCCCCGAGCCCACCGACGGTCCGGGGCCGTTCTCATTGGGTGACCCCGCGGCCGTCGTCACCATGCTCGAGGCGGCAGGGTTCGATACGGTCCTGCTCGAACCCCTGGAGCTCCTCATGTTGGTCGGTGGCGGGGGCACGGTCGAGAAAACTCTCGAATTCCTCATGCATACCGGCATCGCCCGCGCCATGTTCGCCGGCGCCGAGCCGGTCGCGGCCGACCGGGCCCGGGCCGCGGTGCGCCAGCTCCTGGCCGAGCATCACGACGGTGAGGGTGTACGGCTCGGGAGCGCATCCTGGATCGTCACCGCCCGCCGGCCGTGATCACCGGCCCGCCGGCGTCCGCCCACCGGCGGGACACGGACTCGGGCTCGGGTTCGGGTTCGCCGAGCGGGGGATGGTCGACGGCGCACTCCGGCTCCATGGTGTGCCGGGACACGACCCGGCGGCACGGCGACCGCACTGCGCGGCTCGAGGGTGCAGGAATGGCGGCCGGTGGGTGGGACGGATGGGCCTCCGAGGTCCCTGGGGCACGGCGGTGGGCCGGCGCGCCGATGGGCGCATTGGCCCTCCTCGTCCTCCTCGTCCTGTCCGGCGTCCCGGCGTGCTCCACCCGGCCGGCCGCCGGCGGCGCCGGTGCGACGGCGCCTCGGGTGATCATCGACACCGATCTGTCGCTCTACTGGGACGATGCCACCGCGGTGGGACTGGCCAACGTGCTCCAGCAACAGGACAGGGTCCGGATCCTGGCCGTGATGTCGGACATCCCGAACCCGGTGGCGGTGGCCGCTCTCGATGCCATCGATAGGGCCTACGGCCATGCCCACATCCCAGTGGGTGCGGTAGCGGGCAGCGCGGTCGACACCGCGCCCCATGGGTACAGCGACACGTTGGCCGAGCGGCTTCCGCACGCCGTCCGCGACAGTTCCGACGCGCCGGGCGCGGTCTCCCTGTACCGGCACGTGCTCGCCGGCCAACCCGACCACAGCGTGACCGTCGTCTCCATCGGCTCCTACACCAACCTGGCCGGACTCCTCCGTTCCGGTCCCGGGGAGGGGAGCCCATTGGACGGGAGACAGCTGGTGGGCGCCAAGGTCGACAGGTTGGTGATCGAGGACGGGCTCTTCCCTATCGGGGGACCACCCATCACCAACGAGCGCCTCGATGTGGCGGCGGCCGACACGGTCGTGGGGACCGGAGGCTGGCCGACGCGGATGGCCTGGGTTGACGGGTACACAGGGATCGGCACCAGGGTGGGAGGGGCACTCTGCGCCACTGTGCCCCCCACCAATCCCATGCGCATCGTCTACCAGGCTCTGTTCGGTTGCGGACCCCCCGGGGACGGCGACTGGGACGGGCCGACCATGCTGTACGCCATCGAAGGGCGCCAGCGCATCTTCTCGGAGCTGGGGCAGGGTGGTGCAGCCGTCATCAACGGACAGGGCGGCCTGTCCTGGAGAACGGGCTCGCCCCATCCCGACGAAGTCTACGTGCACGTGCTCGACCAGAGTGTTCTGAACGCCCGGATCGACGCGCTCATCGACGCACGCTGATCGACGACCACCGGAACGGTGACGTCTCGTTCGGTGCCGGCCTGCTCGCCAAGGCCGGCTCGCTGCCGGGTGGTCGGCGACCGTGCCCACGCCGACTCGACAGGTTCCCACGTCGGGCCAGATCGGTAGGGTGGGGACCGCATGCGCTGCGGGGGGAGCCACCATCTGAGCCGGCTGTCGACGGGGCTGGCTTTGCTGGGCATGGCCGTCGGGCTGGCTGTGGCCCCGGCCGGTCCGGCCGGGGCGGCTCCGGGCGCGGCCGTCAGGCCTTCACCGGGGTGCCTGCCCCCCGCCCAGGCCCCCGGCCAAACGAGTTCAGGATTCGATGCGGACGGTGTCGGCGGGACCTACATCCAGCAGGTCCCGGGCACGACGCACCGGGGAGATGCGCCGCCCGTCGTCTTCGACCTCCATGCCTACGGGGAGCCGGGGCCGCTCCAGGTGACATTGTCCGGTCTCGGCGACTACGGGCAGACCCAGGGTTTCGTCACCATCACCCCGTGGATCGATGACCAACCCGAGCCGTTGTGGCACTCCACCGTCGGCAGCAGGGATCTGGCTTGGTTCGGTGACCTGCTCACCCACATCGGGGCCACCTCGTGCGTGGACGAGAACCGGGTGTTCGTGACGGGCTATTCGAACGGCGCCTTCATGGCATCGGCGATCGCCTGCCAGTACTCGGCGCGGGTGGCAGCCGTGGCCCCGGTGGCGGGCATCCAGGCCGAGCCGGGCTGCAGGGCGAAGCGCCCCGTCCCGGTCGTCGCCTTCCACGGCACGGCCGATCCCCTGGTCCACTACGACGGCTCACCGTCCCGGGCGGCCGCGAACCTCCCGGCCCCCAGTGGCGCCGGCCGGATGACGAGCCAGGAGGCAAGGTTGTTCGGCACCCGGGGCATCTTCGCCAAGGGGCCGTCGATCCCCGAGGAGGCGGCTGCGTGGGCCCGGCGGAACGGTTGCTCGACCACGGTGTCCACCACCCGGGTGGCCACAGATGTCACCCTGCTCGAGTGGACGTGTCCCCACCATGCCGACGTGGAGCTGTACCGGGTCCGAGGAGGGGGCCACACCTGGCCCGGCAGCAAGGACTCGGCGGCCCTCGGCGGCGTGCTGGGCCGGACGACCTTCTCGATCTCGGCCGACCGAGCCATGTGGAGGTTCTTCCGGGCCCACCCGCTCGCGCCCGGCGGCTGACGGCGCCCACCGGCCGCAACCGGCCGCACCGGCCGCACCGGCCGCACCGGCCGCACCGGCAGGGTGGGCACGTGGCTCAGCGCTTTTTGGGAGGCAGTGAGCGCGCATAGCTGATCCCTCTCCGCGCCCATCGCTCGAGCTGCCCTTCGGTCCGAACCCCCTCCCCGTCGACCGCAGCCATCCGCCCATTGTCCGTCCACGCATCACGAAGGGTTCGGCGTGTGGCTCGAGAACGAGTCGGTCACCCTCGGCGGGATCGATGCGCAACAGCAGTCCTCCCTGCCCGCTGGCACTCACCGCCATGTTGCCGTTGATCAGGAAGGCCAAACCACCGAACATCCGTTGCTCGGTCAACCCGTCCTCGTCCCGAACGAGATGGCGAAGACGGTGGGCGAGATCCTCGTCGAGGGCCACGGCACCATGGTAGGGCGCGGGCCGAGGGCCGGACCCTGGTCTCGGCGGTCGGCCCGGCGGTAGCGCCCGCAGACCGCGCCTAACCACCGGCTTCCGGCCCGGTGACGCGGTCATCCCCGTCCGTTGTGAGCGGGGCGGCGGGCTCGGCCCGGGGACGGGTGAGGATGATCTGCACCGATGCCACCACCAGGACCACGACGGTGACGACCCGCTCGCTCTTCCCCACCTCGCCGAAAATGGCGTAGATCTGGATCCCGATGGCCAGCGCCTGGGCCACGAGGGCCAGCGCTATGGCCCGCATCCCGGTGGGTCGCACCGATCCCGCCTCGGGTCCCGGTGTCGGCACCCAGGCCGCCAGGGCGATCGCCAGGGCGCCTACTGTCCACACGAAGTCGTAGTGACCGTCGTTGGCCACGCCCCGGGCCTCTTGGACGGCGAACGCCGCATCGGCCACGGCCATCGTGGCCACCGCAAATCCGATGAGCAGCCATACGCGATCGGGTCTCCACGACATGAGCCCGTACACACCGAGGATGGCGCCGACCATCAGGACATCCAGCACCGGGTAGCTGAAATCCACCACGGTGGCGAGGAGCCCCTGCGTGGTGCGGCTGGCCACCGGCTGCACGACGATGGCGAAGCCGGCCACGAGCACCAGCAACGTGACCGCGATCCCGTCCATCCAACGATGCAGCTCGAACCGCTGGACCTGCCCCTGGATCAGCTCCACGATCCCGACGACCATCGCCGGATACCAGAGCAGCCACAGGACGTCCGCAAACGTTGGGTAGGGCGGGTCGGGCCGGCCTCCGTAGGCCAGGCTCCAGGCGATGGTCCCCACTGCCCAGACCCCCATGGCCAGACCGAACGCCAGCCAGGCTCGGCGGGCGGTGGGGACCAGGACGGCACGGCTCAGGACCACGAGGGCCGCCATGGCGAGGACGAGATCGTGGAGCCACACCTCGTAGATCTGAGACGGACCCCCGATGCCGAACAGCTCGTTGACCGCCTCCAGGATGATCAGCACCACCAGGGCCGCCCACACCCAGGGCAGCCCGGCCGGAGCGGCGCGGCCATCGCCACCGGGTGTCGACGCACGGTTGGCCCCCCGGTCGGGGCGATGGGTCCGGGGCGTCAACCGCCCGTCCCCAGCTGATGGCCGCCGGGACCCGGCGGTCTGCCGAGGAATAGCCGGACAGCGACGCCCCTCACCGCCTCACCCCTACTCGTAGACGAGGACACCACGGATGTTCCGCCCGTCCCGCATGTCCTGGTAGCCCTGGTTGATTCGCTCGAGCGGATAGGTGTTGGACACCATCCCGTCCAGGTCGATCCGTCCCTCCCGGTAGAGATCGAGCAGCTGCGGCACGTCGGCCTCGGGCCTCGACGACCCGAAGATGGAACCAACCAGCTCCTTCTCCATCACCATCAGGTCGAGCATGCTGATCGACACCTCGGATTCCGTCCACGGGTGCACATTGGTGATCACCACCCGGCCGCGCTTGGCCGCCAAGGCCATGATCGACGCGAGGAGTGCTCCCCGACCCACCGACATCGTGCAGATCACACGATGGCACATGCGCCCCCGCGTGATGTCCTGGACGAGACCGAACGCTTCCTCGATACTGCCGGCCGTGTCGGTCGCGCCGAAGGACAGGGCCGCCTCCCGCTTGAAGCCAACCGGGTCGATGGCCACGACTCGCCGTGCGCCCGCCGACCGGGCTCCCTGGATCGCCGCCGACCCCACTCCACCCGCACCGATGACGGCGACCACCTCACCCGGCTGGACCTTCGCCCGGTGGACCGCCGATCCCCATCCGGTGCTCACGCAGCAGGCGACCAAGCAGGCCCGCTCCAGTGGCAGGTCGTCGTCGATCCTGATGAAGGACCGCTCGTGGCCGACGGTGTGGTGCGCGAACGTCCCGAGCATGCAGAAGATCCGGAGATCCTGGCCCCGGGCATGGTGACGGGCGCTCTTGTCGGACACTTGCCAGCCGTCGGCGATGTACATCCCCATGTCGCAAAGCCACTGACGTCCTTCGATGCACGAGGGGCAGTGGCCGCAGGGCGGGAGGAAGCTGGTGACGACGTGGTCCCCGGGTGCGAGGCCGGTCACTCCGGGCCCCACCTCCATGACGACACCTGATCCCTCGTGACCTCCGATCATCGAACCGAGGAACGGCATGTCGCCGGTCAGGAAGTGCTCGTCGGAATGGCACAGGCCCGAGGCGACCAGACGCACCATGACCTCGTGCTCCTTGGGGGGATCGAGCTCGATCTCTTCGATCTCCCAGGTCCCGCCCGGTTCCCACAGCACGGCCGCCTGGGTCTTCATAGCGCTTCCTCCGTCTCTGCCACCGGCAACCGCCCGTCAGGGTGCAAAGGTGATCGGCACCAGGCGGCTCTCCGACGGATCGGTCGAGCTGCCGTTGTTGACGACGATGGAACATCCCTGATGGGCGGCGTCGCACAGCCCGTTCCCGATCCTGCCCGTCACCACCTTGAAGGTCAACGATCCGCTCCCGTGCGGATCGGGGTACAGGATCTTGGCATTCGAGAAGTCGCATCCCACCGAGGAGGCGGTGGTGAGATCGACATTGGAGCACTCGAGGACGTTGACCACCTTCCCCGCCGTGTACCCGCTCCACGTCACCGCCACCGACTCGCCGCCGGTCAGATGGCTGTTCGGGGTCACCGTCGCCCGCAGGTGGGTGATCGGCGGCGCTGGCAGGGGCAGGGTCGACGTCGACCCGACGGTCGGGTCGAAGTCCAGGGTGGTGACACCGGAGCGGACCTGGGCCGACAGGTGCCGGACGGCAGCGGTGTCCCCCGCCAGGTAGGCGTCGAAGAAATCGGTGGTGGACCGGATCACGATCGACGACGACGGCGGTGAGAGCCCGGCGGCGGCACCGTGGGAGCCGCCCCGGACGGTCAAAAGGCCCTTGGGTCCGCGTGCCTGGTTGAAGACCAGCAGCCCGCTCCGGTACGGGACGAGCTCGTCGGCCGTGCCGTGGACCAGAAGGAGTGGAGGAGCGTCGGAGAAGTCGTAGACGCCGGAAGGAAATCCTTCCGTCGTGCCGGCCATCACGACCGCTGCTTTCACCCGGTCGTCACGACAGCAGGTGTTGGCCACCAGGCCCAGCGTGGTGATGGCGCCGTTGGAGTGTCCGGCGGCACCGATCTCCCTCGGGTCGACCAACCCCGAGAGAAGGCCTGAGGTGGCGGCGGAGTCATGGATCAGGGCACCGATCACGTAGCTCATGTCGCCGGGCTGGTTGTCCACGTCCCCCCCGTCGGGGCCGCCGGGGGTCCCGTTGCTCGAAAGGGGGAAGCGGGGTGCCGCCACCACGAACCCGGCCGAAGCCCAACTCGACAGGAGGGCGGCGTAGTCGCTCGGCGAAGCACCCAGCCCATGGGCGAAGACGATCAACGGGTAGGGGGCCCGAACTCTGTCCGGGAGCGCGCCCGGCACGGCCGCCGGCCGGGGTGGGCCGCCCGTCGGGTAGAAGATGGTGGTCACCAGGGTCCGTGTCGCCCGCTCCGCACTCGGACCCCAGGCCGCGGTGGGCCGGCTCGGGTCGACGAAGGTGACCGTGGTGACCCCGGCCCGCAGGGACAGGCTGGGGTTGACGGCAGGCTGGGACGCGACCACCGCCGGCGAGGACGAGCAGCCGACGGCCAGGAGCAGTGGCACCAGCCCGGCACTGGCCGCCAGGGACCGCCGGCTCGGGGGCGAGCGTCTGCCGCGGAGAAGCATGGTGATCCGGTCCTGATCCTCGTCGTCGGTGCCACGAGACTACTGAGTCCTCGGGCCGGCCGCGATGGACCACCGCCCTCCGGACCACGGAGCCGGGCCCGCGGCTCGAGAACCGGGGAGGGGGTACGGTCGCGACATGTCCGTCATCGTGGGTGAAGGCGAAGGCGAGATCGGGGCCCTCGCCGGCCGGCATACGGCCGTGGTCGGTTACGGCAACCAGGGCCGGTCCTGGGCCCTCAACTTGCGGGACTCGGGAATCGACGTCACCGTGTGCGTGCGGGCTGACCCGACGAGGGACCTGGCTGAGGCCGACGGTTTCGCCACCGGCGACCTCGACACGGCCAACCGGGCCGACGTCATCTGCGTGCTGGTCCCAGACGACGTGATTCCGACTCTTCCCCTCTCCCCCCGGGAGGATGCGACCGTGATCGTGGCGAGCGGGTACTCGCTGGCGTTCGGGCGCCTCGAACTCCCCTGCGACATGGGCATGGTGGCCCCCCGCATGCTCGGTCCCGAGGTGCGCCGGTGCTATCTCGAGGGCGTCGGGTTCATCACCGCCGTCGGCGTGGAACAAGACGTCACCGGATCGGCCCGTTCCCGTGTCCTTGCTGTGGCCAAGGCCATCGGGGGGCTCCGGCAAGGCGCCATCGAGCTCACCGCCCGGCAGGAGGCCCTGCTCGACCTCTCCGTCGAGCAGGCCCTCGCCCCGGCGTTGCGGCGGGTCAGCGAGTCCTTCGTCCAGGTCATGCTGGAGCGCGGCATCCCCATCGAGGCCATCGTGACCGAACTGGTCCTGTCCGGGGAGGTGGAGCGGACGTACCGGCTCGTGCGGCTCGAGGGCGGTGCCGCCCAGATGGCCCACCACTCACCGACGAGCCAGTACGGACAGTTGTCGCGAGGGGACCGCTACCGGCACGTCGACATCGCCACCACCATGCGGGAGCTGGTCGACGACATCGCCACCGGACGGTTCGCCGACGAATGGGACGCCGAACGGGACGCGGGGTATCCGAAGCTCACCGAGCTTCGGGACAAGGCGATGGCGCCCGGGATCCTGGCCTTCGAGGCAGATCTTCGCTCGAGGCTCGGGGAACGGGCGGGCCGCAGCGATTCCGGGTGACCGGGGCCGGACCGATCCCCGCATGACCCATCGGTGGCGGACGCGACGGTTGGCAGTGGCCGTACTCGTGGCCAGTGCCGTCATGACTCTCGTTGTGACTCGGAGCATCGAGGCCGGAGCGTCGAGCTCGGCGGGCGGACCGTTGTCCTGGGGTGGTCCCATACCGCCCGTGGCCTCTCCCTACAGGAGCGGAGACTTCGGGTCCTGGACCGTCGACGCCTTCGGACTCCCCGCCTACCGCTACACCGTTGACCAGCAGACCGACCCGTTGGCCCGACAAGCGGAATTGGCGGGCGACACTGCTGCCTGGAGCCAGGTCGGGAACGACCGAGTCAAGGCAGATGCGTTCAATCACGGCTGTTCCGAGCTCTGGAGCCAGGACCGCCTCGCCCAATGGATCAATGCACTCGACCCCTCCCGTCGTCACATGGGTGGGGCTACGGGTACCTGAACGTCGACGGCAAGGTGATGAGCACCCTCCATGACGATCGCCCAGCAGCGGCGAAGACACGGCGGACCTTCGGGGTCGGCTACTTCGGCCATGGCCAATCGGTGCCCGGGGCGGCGGTGAACGAGACCGTCTACGCTCCCTTCGGGAACGATCCCGTCCTCATCCATGACGTGACCATCACCAACACGTCAGCCCGTCCCAGGATGCGTCCTGGTTCGAGTACTCGGACGTCAACCCCCTCGTCCCGAACCTTCAGCAGTACCGGGGCCTGTCCTCCCCCACCCCGACCGACTCGGGGCGCACCCTGGAAGTCGCCCAGCAACCGCTCGGCGCCGACCATGCCCCCCTCTCCATCTTTCTGGCCCAGGTGGCGGGCGGTGCGACCTCGTACACCACCTCCCAGTCCTCGTTCTTCGGATCCGGCACCGTGGCGCGACCCCAGGCCGTGGCGGACGACAGCCTGGACGACAGCGGGCGCCACCGGTACCCAACGGGACCGAGGGGACCACCCAGTTCGCCCTCCAGAGCCGTCACCGTCTGGCCCCGGGCCAGACGGTGACCCTTCGGTACCTCTTCGGGTACAGCCCGCCGGCCGGCATCTCGCCACTGGTGGCGCGGTACCGCCATTCGGCCGCTCCCTTCCCGGCGAGCGAGCGCCGCTGGGTGGACAGCCTCCCCAAGGCGTCCTTCGGAGCTGGTCGACAGTGGCTGTCGCGTGAGTTCATCTGGGACGGGTACCTTCTGCGCTCGGCCACCGTCGACGAGCAGCTGTGCGGAGAGCACACCGTGACCCAGGGTGGCTACTACCAGTACGAGGTCGGCAACAACTGGGGGACGCGGAGCTGGGTGCAGTACGCCGTCCCCTTTGCCTACATGGACCCGGACCTGGCCCGTCAGATCCTCATCTACTCCGCCCAGTTCCAACCTCAGTCGTCGTTGCAGCTCCCCTACGGGTCGACCAACCTGTGTGCCGCCTACGACCTCGGCAACTCCGACGACCTCGACTTCTGGTTCATGTGGGCCGCCTCCACCTACGGCCTCGCCACCCGGGACGTGGGCTTCTTCGCCACGCCCGTCCGCTTCTATGCCTCCCCGATCTCGAGCAGTCTCTGGCAGCACGTGAAGTTGGCGTTCGCCCATCAGCAGTCGCTCCTCGGCCCCCACGGTGAGTACCAGGCTCTCTCCACCGGTGACTGGTCGGACCTCCTCCCCACCTACTCGGGAATGACCGAGTCCGACCTCGTGGTGGCCCAGTGCGCCTACCTGTATCCCTTACTGGCCGAGGTGGCCGACCTGCGGGGTGACCGTGCCTTCGCCGGGCAGCTGCGGCTGGCGGCGCGCGGCCTGCTCACCACCTTGAGGGGCCAGTGGACCGGGGGCGGTTGGTACGCCCGGGGCTTCGCCGGCGACCGGCAGCTCGGGTCCGGTGCCATCTGGTTGGAGCCGCAGCCCTGGGCCACCTGGCCGGAGCGCCCGACGCCGGCCAGGCCACCACCCTGGTGGCCAACATCCGCCGGTACCTCGACGGGGTGGGTGCCCCACCCTCCGTCCACGGCCCGGACCGCATCGGCACCTCTCTCAGCCCGGCGGCCAACGATCCCGGGGTCACCGAGATGACGGCGCTGCCGGGTACGGGCGAAGGGGATAACAATGCGGTCTACCCCGGGGGGACGTGGTATGAGCCCGACGGCTGGCTGGCCTGGGCCTATGCCGCACTGGGAGACGAGGTGCCAGGCTCGGGCTCGCTGGCCTTCGACGAGTACCAGCGCTCGACCCTCGCCGACCACGCCACCGCCTTCCCGGAGGAGTGGGTCGGGACGACCTCGGTCGACGACACGTGCTGGTCCTTCTATTCGAGTGATCCCGGGCGTTGCGGGGGGGTGCTCGGCATCACCGACTACGAGGGGCAGAACACGGAGCAGCCCGAATGGATGGTAATGGACGCTCTGGCGCTGGCGGGCGTGACCCCGACGGAGGCGGGTTACCAGGTCTCGCCTCACTACCCGTTGCCGACCTTCTCCGTTCGCTTCCCGACGATCGGCATCGCCCGGTCTGGTCGGTCACGGGATGGCTACGTCGATCCCGAGGCCACCAGCCACCTCGTCCTTCAGGTCGCCGTGCCCCGTGGTGCCACCGGAGTGACGTGCCAGGTCGAGGGTGCGGCCGTTCGAGCGAGGGTCTCCTCCGGGTGGGCCACCTTTCCGGTCATGGCTCAGAGGCACCGGTCCGTTGCTTGGTCGGTCACCTGGCATTGACGTTTCGGGCCGGGCGGACGGGTCGACATCCGTCACGCCCCGCCCCGTCGATCAGCAGTGGCCCGGTGCGACCGACACGCTCACGGTGTCAGCGGTGGGGGCGTTCACCACGTCGAGGTGGAACGCACCCGGCGACGACACGATCCGCCCCCCGACGACCCGGGCGCAGTAGCCGCTCGGGCCGGGTGCGCGCCGGGGGACCACGATCACGGTGGGCTCGACCACGGCATGGGTGGCCCGGTAGCGCAGCGAGTACGACCCGGTGCTCGGATCGGACGTGGCCGCCTCCGGGGTGCCGGCCACGGCGCTGGCATAGGTCTGGGTCAAGGCGTCGGCCACCGGTGCCGTGGCCGGGTCGGGGGGCCACAGGCCCGAGCTGTGCGAACCGGTCGGGTCGTCGTAGCGGAGCCATTGCCAGTAGATCCAACCGACGAGGTGGGCATCGGCGTCAGTGACGATCCGGGCCACGTCGGAAGCGTCCGTGGTGGCGCCGAACTCCGTGAGGAGCCAGGCCGGTCCCCCAAGCTGGCGGCTGGTGGAGTCACGGGAACGCTCGGCGGATCGCTCGGTGAACACGAATTGCTCCAACGGTCCGCAGGTGGATGCAAACCCCGGCGGTTCCGGTCCGTTGGGCACGTGAAGGAAGCAGTAGTCGTGGAAGTTCAGCACCAGGCGGGGTGCGGACATCGGCCCGATGTGGTTGGGCGGGCCCGAATCGACGGTGTAGTTCGGCTCGTAGAAGACGAGATGCGTGGGGTCGGCGGCCTCGACCCGGGGGATGAGCCCGACGGACGGGTCGTCCCTCGGGCAGCTGAGCGGGTGCCCGGCCTGGTCCAGCCCGGCATCGCCTCTCCCCATGTAGAAGCATTGGAGCATGGCATCGAAGGAGGCGCCCGTCCCACGGGGCGGCAGGTCCTGTCCGTAGGGCTCGTTGAAGGGGTCGTAGCCGAGGACCCAGGGATTGGACCGGTAGTGGGACGCAACCCGCGACCACACCGAGTCGAAGGCGCCCTGGAGGTTGCCGACCACGTCGTTGTCCCAGAAGTGGGTGTAGGCCTCGATGACCCCGGGGCCTTGCAGGTTCACACTCCAATCCGGCACGTTCCGCTGGGGCTGCGGTGAGGCACCGTCGGTGCACACGGCCCAGTCCGGAGCCCCCTCCCCGGCGAAGGCGCTGCTGTAGACATCCTGGTGCATGTCGAGAAGCGAGAAGATGCCGTAGCGCGCCAGCAGCGCGATCGTCCCGTCGAGCCGCTGGAGGTAGGCGTCGAAGGTCGACGGGACGAACTCGCTCGACTCGGACGGGCGCGGCATTCCCGGGGCACAGACCGATGCGCCGTCGATGGCTCCGTGTCCGGGTTCGAGGCCCTTCCAGATGATCCCCAGGCGCACGACGTCGAACCCGAGGCCCGCCATGGCCTCCACCTCCCTGGTGGTGAGGACGTTGGGCCCGGCCCCGGTCACGGTCACCTCATAGGGAGCAACCTTGTAGGCGAGATCGGCCCCATGGAGGAGGACCACCCGCCCGTAACGGTCCTCGAGGAAGGGCCCTCCGGGGGCGGTGACCGGCCCGACCGGTCCGGCCGCCGGATCGGCCCGGGCGGTGCGAACCGCCTGAGTCGGTGCCGAAGCCGGGCCGCCACACCCGAGGAGCGCGGTGGCGAGTAGGGCCCCGGCCACGCTCCCGAAGGTCCGGCCGTGCTTGAAACCCGGGGGGCGCCGCTGAGCCACCAGGCAAGTCTGTCGCGCACCGACCGGGGGCGCGGTGAACGGGCGGCGACGGCCGGGACCCAGCCGCGTCGGCTGGCCTCCGGGCCCGAGGCCGACGACCCGACGGCATTAGCATCCCCCACATGGCCGCTCTCGAACCACGGATCAAACCCCTTCCACCGTCGGAGTGGGGCGAGTGGCTGGGCCGCCTCCTCGCCGCATCGCCGGGAGGGACCGGGGAGCCGATGCACATCTTCACCACCTTGGCGCGCCAGCCCGAGCTCTTCCGGCGCTGGATCGGCTTCGGCGGCGCTCTGCTCGGTGGGCGCCTGTCGGGCCGGCTGCGGGAGCTCGTGATCCTGCGCACCGCGTTCCGGTACGACGGGCGCTACGAGTGGGCGCACCACATCGAGCTCGGCACCGGCCAGGGCGTCACCCCCCAGGAGCTCGCCGCCCTGGGTGGGGACCTTGCCGCGGTGGCCTGGGATCCGTTCGAACTGGCCGCCCTGACGGCCGTCGACGAGACCGCTGACAGCGGCGCCGTCTCCGACAGGACCTGGGCGGTGCTGGCTCGGCGACTGGACGACGGGGAACTGGTGGAGCTGCTGATGCTCATCGCCCACTACCAGATGTTGTCCACCGTGTTGCGTTCGCTCCGACTGCCACTCGAGCCCTCGGCGGCCGGACTGGCGGCGACGGTGCCGGGGGGACCCCCCGGATGAACGGTCTGCTCGCCGGGAGGGCCATCACCGTGGTGGGTGCGGGGACCCGGCCGTCGGACGATCCCGACGCACCGGTCGGGAACGGCCGGGCCATCGCCATCCGCTCCGCCCGGGAGGGGAGCTCAGTGGTCTGCGTGGACCGGGATCCGGAGGCGGCGCACGCCACGATGCGCCAGATCGCAGGCGAGGGGGGCCGGGCGGGCGTGGTCGTGGCGGACGTGACCACCGAGGAAGGCTGCCGGGCCGCCCTCGGGGACGGGGGGCGCCCCCCTCCCGACGGGATCGTCCTCAATGTCGGAACGGCATTCGGAGCGGGGCTGGCCGGCACCTCGGTGGCCGACTGGGACCGCACCTTCGACCTCAACCTGCGGGCCCATTTCCTGTTGGCCCGCCAGGCGGTCACGGTGCTCCCCGATGGCGGTTCCATCGTCTTTGTCGGATCGGTCGCCGGTCTGCGGCCCGGGACCCGCATCCCCGCCTACGACGCATCCAAGGCGGGACTGATCGGGCTGAGCCGGCATGTCGCCCTGGAGGGGGCGTCCCGTGGCATCCGGGCAAACCTGTTGGCCCCCGGACTGATCGACACTCCGCTCGGCCGCGATGCGTCGGCAGGGCGGCCCTCCCGGACCCGGACACCGGTGCCGCTGGGCCGGCAGGGCACCGCTTGGGAGGTCGCCGCGGCGGCCGTCTTCCTCCTCTCGGACCAGGCCAGCTATATCACCGGCCAGGTGCTGGCGGTCGACGGTGGCCTCACCCTTCTCTGAGGCGGGGCACTCAGATGGGCGTCCCGGCGAGGCCCAGCAGTTCGGTGACCCCGTGGTCGCGGCCCGTCGTGTACCCCCCGTCCACGGGAAGGGCGTGGCCGGTGATGAACGACGCATCGTCCGACAACAGGAAGGCTGCGGCCGCGGCGATCTCCTCGGGCCGCCCCAGACGGTGGAGCTTGTGCTCGGCGATGGCTCGGGCCTTGGCCTCCTGGAGCCCCGGGCCGTCGAACACCCGCTGCGTCATGGGGGTGTCGATGAATCCGGGGCATACCGCGTTGACCCGGATGCCGACGCCGGCGTAGTCGATGGCCATGCTCTTCGTGAGCAGGACGACGCCCCCTTTCGACGCGCTGTACACACTGCCACCCGCCGTACCCTCCAGCCCCTCGATGCTGGCCACCGAGACCACGGCCCCCTGGGGGCCCTCCTCGGCCGGGTGCTCCAGCATCGCGCCGATGACATGCTTTGCCACCAGGTACGTCCCGGTCAGGTTGACCCGGATGACCCGTTCCCACTCCTGGACCGGGAGCGAGTGAACCGGGCCGCCACTGGCCACCCCGGCGGCATGGACCACACCGTCGACACGACCGCCGAAGCGCAGGGCCGCCTCGACAAGGTCCCTGACCGAGCTCTCGTCGGTGACGTCGGCCTGCTGGAAAGCCCATTCCTCGTCCGCCGCCGGTCTCTCACCGGAGAGGGCCGGGTCGACCGGCGGCAGCACGAGGTCGGTCCCCATCACCCGCGACCCCTCGACCATCAGGCGATCGGCGCAGGCGGATCCGATGCCCGAGGCCGCCCCGGTGACAATGATGCACTTGCCCTCCAGCCCGTTCATGATCCTCCGTTCCGGTCGGGCCCATGGGCCCTGCTCGATCCTCGACTGGCGCGCTCTGGACCCTCTAGGGCCGGAAGACCACCTTGACCGCCTGGGACCGGTCCCGATCGATGGCCGTCTCGACCGCCCGCCGATAGTCCTCGAGTTCGAACTGGTGGGTGATCACCGACACCGGCAGCAATCCGGCGGCCAGGATGTCGAGGGCACGGTCGACGGAGTGCCGGCCGGGGCCGCCGGCGAGCCCGGGAGCGGAGCCGGAGTCGACGGTGTGGTCGATCGATCCGATCAGCGCCGCCTCCTTGTACCACACCGGGGTCAGGTCGACCTCGCTGATGCCCGCCGCCCCGAGCTGCAACACCGTGCCCCGGTGGGCCACGGCACGCAGGGCCTCGGTCACCGAATGGGGCGAGCCAACCGCCTCGACCACATGGGGGAAGCCGCCCATCAGCATGACCTGTGACTTCCGGCCGACGATACGCGCCCCGACGAGACCGGCGAGCTCCTCGAAATGGGAGGCGTCGGGGTTGGTCCTGACCACATGGTCCGCGCCGCACTGCGACGCCGCCTCAGCCTGGTGGGCATAGCGAGCCAGCACCGTGACCTGGCAGTCGGGGAACAGGCCCTTCAGCGCCGCTGTCGCCGCCAGGCCGATGATCCCCGCCCCCACCACCAGCACGGGGTCACCATCGGTGGGCGGGGCGCGGAGCAGACCGTGGCAGGCGATCGAGACCGGCTCGTGGAGGCAGCTCAGCGAATCAGGCACGGCCTCGGGGATGGGGTGGAGCATCGAGGTGTGCGCCACAACCTGGTCGCACCATCCGCCACCGAGGTTCGAGGTGTATCCCAGCGAGCGGCCGCTGCTGACGATGCCGCTGTCCAACATGAGGCAGGACGACGTCCATCCGCGCCCGCAATTCCCACAAGGTGGATCGATTCCGCGGGGGAGGCACGGTATGCAAGGATCCACGGCCACCCGTGTCCCCGGCGCAACCGGGCACTCGGGGCCGCCGCTGATGACCCGACCCGCGATCTCATGGCCGAGCACGAACGGGAAGGTGCCCAGGGAGGTGAGCGTGGGCGACGGTCCGGTGTTGTGGGCGAAGAGGTGGAGATCGCTGCCACAGATTCCCGCCGCGGCCACCTCGATGTGAGCCCACGCCGGCCCGGGCAGCGTGGGCTCGGGCAGCTCGACGAGCGATGCCGGGAAGTCCGGATCGACCATGTCGAATTGGACGGCGCGCACCGGTCCAGCGTACGCGCCCTCGGCGGGCGGGCGTCGACTGCACCGGCGCCGACGCAGCACCCCGGCGTAGAATGCCGGGCCGTGCGGGTTCCGGACGCCAGCCTCGAAGAGGTGCATGAGTGCGGCTTCACCCTGATGCCGCACTTCCTCACCTCCGGTGAGCTACGGGCAGCGCAACAGGCGCTGTGGATGCACTTCCCCGCACCCGAGCGGTACTTTGCCGATCCGTCGGATCATCCCGAGTACCACGGGGACCAGTTCGGCGGCGTCGAGGAGTTCCCGTACCGTTCCTGGGACCTCAACCACCTGGCCTTCCACCCGGATCTGGTCGACGCCGCCGAGCGATACCTGGGCACGACGGAGCTACATCTGTACAAAGTCGAGTTGTGGGCCAAGTACGCCGGCGCGGCCAACTACGACCAGCCCCTGCATCGCGACTACGGCAGCCACAGTCTCGTCGTCCCCCGTCTCGATCACCGCTATCAGCAGTTGACCACCTTCATCTACCTGTCGGACGTGACCGAGGACGACGGCCCCACCCGGATCATCCCCTTCGAGAAGGGCCGGCATGTGCCGTTCACGCCCCTCTACCTCGAGTTCGGCGCACTGGCCGAGCACGAGGTCGCGGCCGTCGGGCCGGCAGGAAGTCTGCTGATGTACCGGACCGACATCCTGCACCGGGGCTCGGACCTCACCGGCAGTGAATCGGCCCGGTTCTCACTGTTGGCGGACTATCAGGCCAGCGGGACCACCTGGGCCGGCAAGATGGCATGGCCGAAGCAATCACCCCAGCGGTGGGCCAAGCTGATCCCGCAGTGCAGCGTCCGGGAACGGGACCTCTTCGGCTTCCCCCGGCCCGGTGATCCCTATTGGAACGAGCAGTCTCTGGCCGACGTGGAACTCCGCTACCCAGGACTGGACGTCGAGCCGTATCGACCCTCGTCGGCGAGGAGCGGCTCCCCCTGATCCGCCCGGCCGCCGGCGGCACCGGGCACCAAGGCCGAGCCGCGGTCGATCTCCCACGGCACGGGCGACCTTCTGGGACTCGAGCCTCGCCTACCGTCGACCGCCGACCGCCGACCGCCGGGAGGATCTGCCGCCGACCGACGAGAAGACCTATCGTGTTGCCAGGTGTACCCGGGGGAGGATCCGATGACCGATGTGTTCGATTCCGATGCGGCCGCCGCACTGTTCTCGCCGGCGGTGGCCGACGATCCCCATCCGACCTATCGCCGGATCCGGAATTCCTGCCCGGTGGCCCGGACCAGCTTGGGGGACCATCCCGTGGCCGTCATCACCCGGTACGAGGACGTCAATTGGGCCCTGCGCCACCCCGAGTTCTTCACCTCCGCCGGCGGAAGCCTGAACCTCGGGGAACAGCCGCTCATACCGCTCGAATTCGACCCACCCGAGCACACCAAGTACCGGCGGTTGCTCAGTCCGGAGTTCGTGCCCCGGGAGATCACGAAGCTCGAACCGGAGGTGCGTCGGATCGTACGGGGCCTGATCGACCAGGTCGCACCGCGGGGGCGATGCGACTTCCACGAGGAGATCGCCACTCCCCTGCCCTCGGAGATCTTCCTGGCCCTGATGGGGCTGCCCGAGGAGGACCTCTCCCTGTTCCTGCGATGGAGAGACGATTCGATCCGGCCCGACGTGGAGCCGGGCGACTTCGAAGGGGCCCAGCAGATCCGGGCCCAGACGGCCCACGAGATCAGCGACTACTTCCGGGACACCATCGCCGGCTGCCGGGACGGCCCGGCCGACACCCTCCTGTCCCGGATCGTCAACTCGACCATCGACGGCAGGGCGCTGACCGAGACCGAGCTGCTCGGGATCAGCCATCTCCTGCTGTTGGGAGGCCTCGACACGGTGACGGCCACGCTCGATTGCATGGTGGCCTTTCTGGCCGGCCATTCCGAGCACCGGCGCCAGCTCGTCGACGACCCGGCCCTGGTCCCCGCCGCCGTCGAGGAGCTGCTGCGATGGCTCACGCCGGTGATGGCCATCCCCCGGTCGGTCAAGCAGGACGTCACGATCGGCGGCGTCGAGCTCAAGGCCGGCGACGGGGTCATGCTGGCCATCGGAGCGGCGAACGACGACGAATCGGAGTTTGCCGACCCCGATGTCGACTTCGGGCGGCATCCGAACCGTCACGTGGCCTTCGGCGGTAGCAACCATTCGTGCCTGGGGGCACACCTCGCCCGGCTGGAGCTCCGGGTCGCCCTCGAGGAGCTGCACGGCAGGATTCCCGACTACCGCATACCCGAGGGGTCGGAGATCCACTTCTCCCCCGGCATCCGCCAGGCCGATCACCTACCGCTGGAGTTCGACCCCTCGTAGCACGGCACCGTCGTAGCCTCCCAAGCGCCCGGCGCTCGTGCCTCCGCGGCCCGGGCGCTCATCCGGGCAGACCGGTCCGGCCCGCTGCCACGACCCCGGGGGCGCCTCCGGGAATGCGATCCCCGCCGACCGTGTTCGCCAAGCAGGGTGCTGCACTACTCGGTGCTGAAGGCAGGGATCGCATTTCTGCCGTTCGCCGGGGGCATCGTGGTCTCCGCCGCCGCGTCCTCCAGCCTGGTGCCCAGGGTCGGGCCCCGCATCCCCATGACGGTCGGCCTCCTCGTCGGAGCGGCCGGACTGGCCTGGCTGACTCAGATCGGTGTGCACACGTCGTTCTGGCTCTACGTCTTCGGCCCGCAGGTCCTCATGAGCGTCGGTCTGGGTCTTCCCGGCATTGAGCAGCACGGCCCTGATCAACGTGAGGGACAAGGACTCGGGGGTGGCGAGCGCCTTGGTGAACACCACCCAGCAGATTGGCGGGTCACTCGGCACGGCTCTCCTGAACACGGTGGCCGCCACGGCTACCGCCAGCTACATGACCGCTCACGGTCGGGCGTTCCTCCCGGCGGGCTTGGCCCACGGGTACTCGGTGGCCTTCGCCATCGGGGCCGGCCTCCTCGTGCTGGCCGCCCTGGTGCGCGCCGTGCTCGTCACCGGAAGGCCCCGGGAGGACACGGCCCGGGCCGAGGAGCCCGTGCTGGCCGTCACCTGACGGACCGGTTCAGGGTCGCCCGCACGGGAGGACCGGGCGGGGCTGGGCCGGAACTGGGGGCCGGGGCGGGCCGTCAGCCAGCCCCCACGGCACGGAGGTACGCCAGTGTCTGCCGGTAGGAGTCGATGAGGCCACAGGCCCGATACGGCAGTCCGTTGGCCGTACAGAATTCTCGCACGAGGTGCTGGGACCGGGCCAGATTGGAACGGGGCATCGTCGGGAAGAGGTGATGCTCGATCTGGTAGTTGAGGCCCCCGAGAAGGAGCGTGGTGAACGGGCCCCCGGTGACGTCCCGGGAGGTGGCCACCTGGCGGTGCAGGAACGGTTCCTCGGCGTCGTGGTCGAGGAGGACCATCCCCTTGTGATTGGGGGCGAAGGTGCAGCCCAGATAGAGGCCGAAGAGCGCCTGCTGGAGGCAGATGAAGGCCAGGGCCCGCATCGGGGGGAGCAACCAGAAGACGACACCCATGAACAGGGCGGTGTGGACGGCCAACAGCAGTCCGTCGACGGCCGCGGCGCGGTCCCGCCGGCGGGCCAGCACCCGGATGCCGGCCACGTGGAGCGCGGCGGCTTCGAAGGCCAGGAGCGGGAAGAACAGCCATGCCTGCCAGCGCGCCATCAGCCGACCGATGCCGCGGCGGCGACCGGCGATCTCGGAGGTGAAGGCGATGACGCCCGCCCCGATGTCGGGGTCCCGGTCGGCCTGGTTCGGGTGGGAATGATGGGCGTTGTGCTTGGGGACCCACCAACCGAAGCTCAAACCGGTGAGCGCGTTGCCCGCCACCAGCCCCACGATGCGGTTGGCCCGTCGGGACCGGAAGATCTGCTGGTGGCCGGCGTCGTGCCCCACGAAGACCACCTGGACGAACATCACGGCCAGAAACACCGCCACGGCCAGCACGGCCCACGAGTGGCGAACCAGCACCAGGGCCGTCCAACCGGCGGCCAGGGCACCTCCGGTCAGGCCCAGGCGGGCCGCGTAACGCCCCGGGCGGCGCTCCATCAGGCCGGCCCGGCGGATCTGGTCGGCGAGCGCCCGGTAGTCACCGACCGAGCCAACCCGGCCGCCGTCGGTATGGGTCGCTGTTCCCGTCATGGTCGCTCTTTCCCGCTAGACATCCCGCAGAGGACGTCACCGGGGTCTGGTGCGACGTCGAGAACAGGTCTCTTCGTCGCCAGCTTAGACTCCGCGGACAGGATCCGATGCCGCGGCCACCTCGTCCGCCGGCCCTACCGGCCCCGCCCCCGGGCTCAGAGACGGCACCGGCCCATCCATGAGCCGGAACGGTCACCGATGAGATGGGATGGACGCGACCGTCCTACTGCCAGACACCGGCGCTCCGGGCCAGCCTAGCCAAGGAGAGCAGCGATGAAATGGAAGCTCGAGCTCGTGATGGTACCGGTTTCCGACGTGGACCGGGCCAAGGCCTTCTATGTGGACAGGCTCGGCTTCACCCTCGACGTCGACCACCGCGCCGGGGAGGACTTTCGAGTGGTCCAGGTGACCCCTCCTGGCTCGTCGTGCTCCATCACCCTGATGAGGAACCCGGCCGCCGGGACGGTCCAGGGCCTGCACCTGATCGTGTCCGACATCGAGGCGGCCCGGGCCGAGCTAGAGGAACGCCAGGTGGAGGCGAGCGGCGTCTTCCATTTCGACGAAGGTCGCCAGGTGGAGGGGCCCGATCCCAACCGCAGCGACTACGGGTCGTTCCTGACGTTCAGCGACCCGGACGGGAACAGCTTCATGGTCCAAGAGGTCCGGCGCTCCGGGGCGGCATGACCTCATCAGGTCCGACTCCACCGCGCTGACACCCGGTGACCGACCTCGGGGCAGCCAGCATCCTCGCCACCCCAGCACCCGGTTCAGGCACCTAGCCATCGCCGTCGGCGGCCTTGGCCGCCGCCGACACCTGTGACGGGGCCGGAGTGCCGGTGAGCGTGGTCTGAGGGTGGACGGGCAGCAGCACCGGCGACCGGGGGCTCTGGTTGAAGTTGAACTCATCGGTCAGGTTTCCGAGGATCTTCTCGTTCTCCCGGACACTGGGCCTCGGGTCGGGCCGGCCATCGGTGGCGGGGTTCAGACGTTGGCCGTGGAGGAAATCGTCCTCGATGAACTTGTCATAGGCGTCGAAGCTCAAGGTCTGGTGGTCGACGTAGCCCGACTTGGCGTAGGGGCTTATGGTGATGCCCGGCACTCGGAGCCCATATCCGTTCTCATCGACGACCGGGGGCACGACATGGTCGTAGAACCCCCCCCAGTCATCCCAGGCCAGGAAGATTGCCGTCGAGCCCCAGTCCGGGCTCTTCATCACCGCATTGATGAGGCTGGTCACATAGGACTGGCCGAAGCTCACCGGGGCCGGGGGGTGCTCGCTCACCTCGCCCGAAGGCACCACCCACGAGACCGCCGGCAACGTCCCGGCCTTCGCCGCGGCATAGAACTTGTCGACGGATTGGATGTTGCCCAGCTGGTTGTCGGCCTTCACGGTGTCGAACCAGGGCAACGGGTTCCAGATCCCCGGCGTGTTGGCATTCTGGACGATCGGCGCACACGTCTCGGCCGCATCGTTCTCACAGTCGGGCTCGGTGCCGCTCACCACGTAGTAGCCCCAGCTCACATGGTCCTTGTGCATGAGGTAGGTCAGGTCGGTCCAGGCATAGATCGGCTGGGTCCCGTTTTGGGCCTTGGTGACGCCACGCCTGGAGATGGTGTTTTTGTTCTTCGGTCCCGCCTCGCCTCCGTAGACGGCAGGGGCGTTCTGGGGCCGCTCCGCCGGCCTGGTCTGCAGGGCGTTCATACAGCTCGATGGATTGCCCTGCTGAGTGCAGTAGGCCGACCACTCCGACACCAGGAATAGGTGCGACGGCAGGCTCCAGGAGGCGTTCGGCTCGAACATGTGGTCCTGGAGCACGAAATCCTTGGCATAGGCCCAGTAGTTCGGGATGTCACTTTGTATGTGGTAGCCCATCACGTCTGATGTGGCCGAGTTGGTGCAGGCCGGGTCGGTGGGATCGAGGCAACCCTTCCGGCCGGACTGGGCCTGCCCGATGAAACCGTCCATCTTCCCGCCGTTGATGTCGGCGGTGGCGTTGGGGGCAGAGTGGGGGCCGCCGCCGTTCACGTCGGCGTGGTCGGCGTAGGGCGCCTGGCACTGGCCCGTCTGGGGGTTGTCCACGCACACCGTGGGGGTGCCGTTTTGCATCGGGATCCCGTCCGCCCCCGGGTAGGTGCCGAAGTACGAGTCGAAGGACCGGTTCTCCTGCTGGATGACGATCACATGCTTGATCTTGTGGATGCCCGCCGGAACGATGTAGCTGCCGGTCGGACCACCGCTGACCCGCTCGGCCTGGGCGGGCGACGACCCCCCACCGCATGAACTGGCCACCGGGGCGACGGTCAGGAGGACGCCGAGGCCCACTGCAGCCTTGGCCTTGCTTCCCAGATTCGCGAACCGCGGCACGGTCATACGGTCTCACACCTTTCAGTCGACGGCGATGTCGACGGCGATGTCGATGGCGATGGCGATCAGGACGGCAACCCCGTCTCCGCCCAAGTCCACCATGGATCGGTCGCGTGATGACGGCATGTGTCCAAGATGAGGAAATTGTGAGCGTCTGACCCTGTCCACCCCGGGGCCGGCGCCACCCGGGCGGGACCTGGCGGGACGGTGAGCGGACCAGACCCGGCCACTTCCCGCTCCGGTGGTCACGGTCTGTTGACCGGTCCCGTCGGTCGGCGCCCATGACTTGCCGGGCGTACCAGGGCCACCACATCGGCCCATTCGACCTGACGGGCCACAACGGCCACCGTCACACCCCACGCCGCTCCGAGGAGGAGGCCGAACGTGACGTCGCTGAGCCAGTGGACGCCGAGCACCAGGCGGCTGTCGACGACCGCCAGTGATCCGAGGACGGCGACGACCCAGGGCCACCAGATTCGATAGGTCAGAGCGATGCAGCCGAGCGAGGCGAAGAGCACCGCGGTGACGGCGACCGAGTGGCCGGACGGGAACGAGTAACTCGTCTCGTGCACGCCCACGACGGAGCCGGGGGCCGGATAATTGGCGGTGGGGGGCCGGTGCCGGTGGATGACGGTCCGAAGGGCGAACACCTCGAACTCACCGCCGAAGTAGGCGACTGCGGGGACGAGCGCCCAGGTGGTGCGCACGGTGACGACCAGGACCGCACTCAACAGGACACAGATGATGCCCAGCGGCAGGGCGTCCAGGTAGGTGGCGACGAACTTCGAGACTCCGATGAGCGAGCCGCGATGATGAACGTACCAGCGACTGACGTCATCGTCCCAGCCCTGGATCGGTCCACCACCATGACGCCCCACGACGCCCAATCCGACGATGACGCCGACGGAGAAGATGATGACCGCCGCTCCGCCGAGGATCTCCGCGGCGCGGGCCACCTGTTTTGGTCGTCCTCGTCCCGATACCCCCTCCAGTGTCGCAGCCGATCCGGTTGACGGCCTGTTCGAAGTATCCGACACGTGGTCATCTTCTCACCCCCCACCGGACCACAGGTTGGTCTGTCGAGCCAGTTCTGGCCCGGTTCGACCGAGGATCGTCGGACGGCCAAGACCACGGATCGGTCCACTGATTGGACGGGAACGAACCTGGGTACAGGTCCAAGTCATGGGACGGGTAGAGGTCTCGGCCGTGGGATGGCCCCTCTCGGGCCACGCCGGCGCCGGGGAGGGTGACCCCGGAAGGCCGTCACGAGCGAACGCGTGGCATGAGAACACCGCGCGGCCTGGGAGCACGGCATCGCGGACTTTGATCGCCATCCGCGAAAAGCTGGAACGTCGTGTGTCGCATTCAACAGATTGCTCGACGGACTTCCGGACTGTCTGCCCACAACCGTCGTCGCCGAGCCACTGAGCGAGCCGGCCGACGGAGCGCGAGATGATGGACACACCGCAGCGATCCAGGGCGCTCGACGGCAGGCGATCGGCTACGGCCCGACCGCGGTCACAGTCGCTGGCCCTGGCGACTCTCTTGTTCGTCCTGTTCCTGACGTTCCTGGACAACACCATCGTGACCGTGGTGCTGGCCAACGTCCAGAGCGAACTACACGCCTCGGTCAGCCAGCTGCAGTGGGTGGTGAACGGCTACGCCCTGACCTTTGCCGGTCTGATGCTCAGCTTCGGCACCGTCGGCGACCTCTTCGGGCGCAAGAAGGTCATGCTGACCGGAGTGGCCGTCTTCTGTGCCGGCTCGGTCATCGCTGCCGTCGCCCCCAGCACCGACCTCCTGATCGCCGGTCGGGTCGTGATGGGCATCGGAGCCGCGGCATCGGAGCCGGGCACCCTGTCCATGATCCGGCATCTCTACCCCGACCGAGCCGAGCGAGCACGGTCACTCGGCATTTGGGCCGCCGTCTCCAGTCTCGGGCTGGCTCTCGGCCCGCTGATCGGTGGCCTCCTGGTCTTCGGATGGTCCTGGCGGGCCATCTTCTGGTTCAACGTCTTTTTCGGCCTGCTGGCCTTTACCAGCGCCACCATCGTGCTCCCCGAGAGTTCTGACCCGGTCAATGCACGATTCGACATTCCGGGCTTCCTCCTCGGAGCCCTGGCCCTCGGATCACTGACCTTCGCCATCATCCTGGGGGAGACCGCAGGCTACCGAACGTGGTGGATCGACCTGCTCTTCTTCTTCGCGCTGGTCGCGGCGATCACCTTCGTCCTAGCCGAGCTGCGGACGTCCAATCCGGTGCTCGACGTCCGTTACTTCAAACGGGCCACGTTTGCCACGTCCAGCCTCATTGCCTTCACGGCGTACTTCGGAACGTTCGCCATCTTCTTCATGGTCGCTCTCTATCTCCAGGTCGTCGTGTCCGTGTCCCCGTTGGGCCTCGCCCTCGACTTCGTCCCGCTGGCTGTCGGCATGGTCGTGGCCTCCTTGTTCACCGGCCGGTGGGTGGCGGCATGGGGCCCTCGCCTACCCATGGCCACCGGCTGCCTCCTGGCCGGGGTCGGGATCCTCCTCACCAACACCATGATCGCCCCCCATGCCGGGATCGGCGACATCGGATGGACCATGTTCATTGCCGGCGTCGGCGTGGGGATGGCCATGGTCCCGGTGACGTCGGCCGCGCTGGGCTCGATCCCACCACAGCACTCGGGCATGGCCGCGTCCACCAACAACACGTTCCGGGAGCTCGGGGCCGTGGTCGGCGTCGCCGTGCTGGGCTCAATCGTCAACGGACAGCTGACCGTCAATCTCATCCAACGGCTCACGGCCATCGGCATCCCCAAGTCCTACCAGTCGCTCGTCGTCAACGCCGTCACCACCGGCACCTACCAGGGCCAGGCCAAGGCGGTCACGGCCAAGAATCCAGCCATCGCACACATCGTCAACCAGGTCATATCCGCCGCCTACGGGGCCTTCGGCCATGGTCTCAATATCTCGCTCAACATCGCCGGAGGTCTCCTCCTGGGATCGGCCGTCCTCGCCCTGACAACGGTCTACGGTCGTCGCGTCCACATCGAGCGGGTCTCCTCAGACGAAGGGCACCTGCTGCACCTCGGGGTGGAAGGCGAGCCCGGGGCGGCCGCGAAAGACGGATCGGACGGCTCGGTCGAAGGCCGGCCCGGGGCGGCCCGGACCGCCGGGCCTTCCTAGTGGCGTTCCACCGGGCCGTCTACGAGCGCCAGGGTCGGGCGCCTGTCCTGCTCAGGACTTGACAGTGAGGGTCAGATTGGCGGTGGCCGTCTCGGTCGGGCTCGTCGAGTCGACGACCTTGACGGTGATCGGGAACGTCCCCGCAACCGTCGGGTTCCCCGTGAGGGCTCCGTTCGAGCCGATCGACAGGCCCGCCGGCGGGGTCCCCCCGGTGATAGACCAGGTGTAGGGGGCCGTCCCCCCGGTGGCCAGCAAGGTGGCCGAGTAGGACGTGCCGACCGTGGCACGTCGCAGCGAGGTCGTCCTGACCGAGACCTTCACGTCGGGGTCGACGGTGATCGACAGGGCCTGGGAGACCGGGGTGGACCCTCCGGAGTCAGATGCCGTGACGGTGAACGAGGAGGTTCCGGCGACCTTCGGCGTTCCCAAGATGATGCCGGTCTTTCGGTTGAACTTCAGCCCCTTGGGAATCGAGCCCTGGGTGACAGAGTACGAGTACCCGGGCGTCCCACCGGCGGCATAGACGCCCCCGAAGTAATAGCTCGTCCCCACCTTGCCGGTGGACAGGGAGTCGGTGACGATCGTCAACGGGAAGTTCGGTGACGTGGGCATGTAGGCGGTACACGTCACCCCCGAGCCGGTGTTGGCCCACGAGTCGCAGATCGGGCCGGAGTCGAGCCTCTGGTGGGCGATGACACCGTGCATCAGTTGGGTGGCTGCCGCCACCTCCGGGTAGGGGTTGCCGTTGACGTCGACCATCCCGAAGTTGTCGTTCTCCCCGTCCCCGGTGCGGCCGTTGGCCGGTTCGTCGACGTACTGGAACCAGTCGTCCCCCACGACTGCGCCCGAGTCCTCGTACAGGGGGGCCATGAAGTTCTCGTACTCGTTCGCCCGGGTTGGCTGGTCGGGAGCCACCAGATAGATGCCCGGCACGGTGCTCGGGGTCTGCGGGGCAGACGCCATGAACGAGTACTCACCGATCATGAGGGGACCGTTGAAGTCACTGGCGAAATTGGCCAGATCCTGCTGGACGGGGAGGTAGGGCGGCCAGATCAGATTGGCGAATTGGGCGAAACCCGGCATGAGCACGTAGTCCTCGATGCTGAACACGTTGACGTAGGGTGCGGCCGCCTTGAGGAGATTGGGCTCGATCTCCTGGCCCTCCGCCTTCACCCCCAGGATGAGGTGGTGGGTGTCGTACATACGGACAGCCGCGGTCGTCACCGAGAAGTACCTGGTGGCCAGGGCGGTGAGGAACCCGCTCGGGTCGCCCTGGTACTGCTGGGCCACTGCCAGGCCCGGTGACCCGGCCGGCAGCTGGAGATATTGCTGCAGGGCCGTGTTGAACGAGTAACCCTGGCCGTTACCCAACAGGGGGCCCCAGTCGAGCTCGCTGTCGGTGAAGTAGCCGATGACGTTGGGGTCGTTCGCCAACGGCGCCACCTGGGTCGCCGCCACCTGGTCGGCATTGGTCACGAACGAGGGATCGAACCAGTCGAGACTGCTGCTGCCACCCATGGACAGCTGTACCTCGTACGGCATCTGGGTCCTGAGGAGGCTGTCGTCCGAGTAGGCACCGAGCGAGTTGAATCCCCACGACCGGAGCTGCGCCACGGTCGCTGTCGCCCAGGCAGTCGTGTTGGGAAAGTCCTTCTGCACCGTCTGGCAATAGGGGCACTGGCCGGTCACCTGATCGGTGCCCGACCCGTCGGTGGCGACACTGTCGATCCCTGACGCATAGAAGGGATCGCCCTGGGGCGTCACCAGGTACCAGGTGTTGTGCTTTTTGGCCACGGAGAAGTAGCCGGTGGCCGGGAACATCGACTTGGGCGAGGACGTCGACCGCTTGGCGGCCGCCGTGGTGGCGACCGACGCATGTCCGGTGGTCGCCGAGGCCGTGGAAGGCCAGAGCGTGAACGACAGGAGCGCCGCGCCGAGTGCCACCAACGGCCAGCCGGAACGGCGCCGCCGGGTGGGTGCCGCCGGAGACCGACGGTGGTTCACTGCAGATCCTGAAGCATCCATTCGACGGTACTCGTCAAAGGGGCCGCCCGCCAGTGCGACCGCCCATCGGTGCGTCCCGATCGAGAGGACGGGATGCCTTATGCCGCTACGCGGACACGGCATTGTCAGAAATGATGAGGGTCGAGGGTCCACCGACAGTCAACCCTGCTCCAAGGCGGGTCGGGTCGGGACCTCAGTCGTCGATCGGCGGTCCGGCGCCGAAGGCCGTGGCCAGCCCGGCGATCAAGGGCGACCACTCCGGGGGGACCGGCTCGGGGAACGGCGCCCGGAGGCTGAGCGCGTCGACCAGGGTGGCGGCGTCCCCGCGGAGGCACGGAGCGCCCCGAGCGGCCGGGCCGTCCTGCACGGTCACGGTCGCACCGACCTCGAGCCGGCACACCATCGAAGGGTCGCTCGCCTCCACCTCGAAGGACCCGTACACCGCCGGGCCCGCGCCGATGGCCAGCGCCGTGCTCAGGGCGGCCGCATAGCGCAGGCTCGAACCGACCTCGTCGGGCTCGGCGGGCGGGGCCGCCCCGAGCGGCAACGCTATATCGCGCTCGTGGACCCAGGAGTCCCACAGCGCGTGGTGTGCGACCACGCGAATGGGCAGGAGGCCGGGGGTAGCCTCGGTCGACATGGACCAGCCGTCGTCGTCGATGTCACCCGAGGACGTCGAGGAGCTCGTCGTTCGATGCCACGAATTGGCGGAGGACCTCTCCGGGCGACACGTCTCGGACCCGCCACCCCTCGCAACCGTTCGGCGAGCCCCAGTCGTCGTCGCCGAGGTCGATCAGCATCGCCTCGAGACGCCGGCGCTGCCGGGCCCAAGGGATCGAGCTGATCGCTCGGCGGGCCGGCGATGGCGATGACCGGCGGGCCGTCGTACCGTGGCGACAGCAGCGGCAGTGACCCTACCAATCCAACGCTGCACGCCAGCGCCGTTCGCCTCCCCGGCCCTGTCGCCGGCCCCCACTGAGGGTCTCGACGGGATCCCGCCGGGCACGAGATGGCGGACGTCGGTCCTCCGGAAACGGTTCCTTCTCCGAGGTCCAGCGTGGGGCGGGTCCAGGCGTGGGCGTCCCCGCCGTGGGCAAACCGGCGCGGCGGCCTCGGAGGTGGGTATCCTCGGATGTCGGTGGCGTACGGGCGTGGAGCCGCCAGAGGCGAGAGCCGGGGTGGACTCGATGCCCTCACACAGGATTACCTTGCCGGCTGACGCATCGAGCTGTCCGGCTGCCCGACGTTTCGTCGTCGACGTGCTCAAGGCCGCCCCCGAGGAGATCCGCGACTCCGCCGGGCTGCTGACCTCCGAAGCGGTGACGAACGCGCTCCTCCACGCCGCCGGGCCGATCATCGTCGATGTCAAGCAGCACGACGACCGCTATCGGATCGAGGTGAGGGACGCCAGCCGGTTGCCGCCGACAGAGAAGCACCACGAACCCGAGGACCTCACGGGTCGGGGGGTTCGATTGCTCAACAAGCTGGCGACGGCCTGGGGCTGGCAACCGACCCGATCGGGGAAGGTCGTCTGGTTCGACCTCGTCGGCACGATGGATGGAACCGTCATGAGCAATGTCGCACCGACGCCTCGTGGGCCCGATGGGCACGATCCCTATTCGTCCGGTGCCGAGATCGAGCTGATCGGTGCACCCGTCCGGGCCATGATCCGCGCCGGCGCGCACTACGATGCCCTCTATCGTGAGTTCCGTCTGATGCTCGAGGCCGACCCCTCCCTGGAACAGCACGTGCCGGGGCGAGTTCTGCGGCTGATGGACGCCTTGGGATCCGACTTCCTGGGGTTCGGATCGGAGCCGGCAGCGACATGGGAGCGGGCGGTGCGAGAAGGCCGTGACAAGGTCGACCTCTGTTTCCGTCTGCCGGCGGCAGCCGCCCCGATCGTCGAGCGGTACGGCGGGCTGCTCGACGACGCCGATTCGTATTGCCAGGAGGCCCATCTGACGACGATCATCGCCACCCCCGAGACGGTCGCCGTGCGACGCTGGGCGTTCGACGAGGTCGCCGGTCAGTGCCGGGGCGGGCGGCCGACTCCGTGGCCCGGAGTCACGTCCTGACCTATCCGATGTGAGCGTGACCGAACGAGAGTGGTGCGTGGTCGAAGATGACGGTGCCCACCAGCTGGTTCGACGGAGTGTCCAGCACGACGACGGCCAGGTGACCGGATTGGTGTCCGTAGGGCCGGGAGACCGACTCCCTGGTGAACTGGCCGGTAAAACCGATGACACAGACCCGTTGCCCGGAGGTCCGCGAGACCGGGAGCGCCTCGAACAATCGAGCTGATCTCTGTCGCAGGTTGTTGAGACGGAGCAGATGGACGCCGAGCAACTTGCCGTGGGACCCGACGGCCGCGGTCGCAGCCGGCAGGGCCAGGTAGCAGGCACTGTCGGTGGTGCCGAGCTCGCTGCGGGCCGCCGTACAGCCGGCAAGCAGACCGGCCAAGAGGATGCAGCCGGCCACTCCGGCGAGCAGCCTGGCGGTCCACCGTCCCGGTCTCATCGGCTCGGCGCTCACGATCTCGCCGCCCATGGCTGGTCGCGGCTGGTGGCGGGGGCCGGCTCCAGGGCGCGATCCAATTCCCGGACGGCCCCGGTCGGCCCAACGAGCGTCTGCCGCCGCCAACGCCCCCTCCGCACCTCGAGTGCCAGCTCACCCCAGAGCGCCCACCCGGTGACGAGGACCAGCCAGAAGCTGATGAGCCGGTACATCAGCACGGCATCGACCGTGGTGGCACGGGCACCACCGAATGCAACCAGCGCGATGGTGATGCTCCCCTCGACTGCACCCAGACCTCCGGGGGTGATCGGGAGCGAGGCGGCTAGTTGGCCGGCTCCGTAGGCGAGCAACAACCCCTTCCAGGGGATCGACGAGTGGACCGCCAGGAACATCATGGCAAAGCATGCGCAGTCGAACAGCCAGTTCGCCGTACCCCAGAGGACGACGGTGATGCCTTGTCGTGGTCCGAGCCGTACCGAGGTCACGGAGCCGATGATCCGTTGGATGTGCGCCTCGGTGTCGCCCCGTGGTCGCCCGAAGACGGCGTGCGACCCACGAATCACCCCGGTGACGACCACGAAGAGGGGTCGCTCGTAGACGAAGAGCGCACCGATCACCACCGTCACCAGCAACGCTCCGACGATGACGGGGATCAGGTCGAGCGAGGCACCCTCCCCGGTAGCGAAGGCCAACCCGGTCGTGGCCACCAGGGCCAGGGACAGAAAGGCACCGACCAGCGTCCCCACCATCGTCCAGGCGGCCAACGGACCGTCGGCCCCGAATCTCCTGAACCACCGGAACCCGTACACGGCGGAGACGGCTGTTCCCCCCGGCAGGGAATTGGCCAGTGCCTGGGCGGCCAGCGTCATCTTGAACAACGGAACCTTGGGCGCGTCGAGGTCGCCGCATCTCAGCAACTCGTACTGCATCCCGGCAAAGGACACGAACGACGCCACCTCGGCCAGCACGGCGGCCGGGACCCACCACCAATTGAGGTCTTGGAACACCTCGGAGAGGCCGGACAGCTCGTCGGTGTGCGAGGCGAGGACCCAGACGGCTAGCACCACGACCCCGAGACCGAACACAAACCTCAACAACGGCCAATGCCGGCGCAGCAGGGACGAGAGACGGCGCCCGCCTTGCCGAACGTCGGCCTCCGCACCGGACACGTCGCGGCCAGGGGCGGCCTCGGGCGACCCTTTGCGGGGGGAGCCGCTGTTCAACGGCCCACGTTCACTTCGCCGAGCCGCGGCCCGCCACCGGACAACCCGAAGCGGCACTCGATGGTGAGCCACTCCGGGACGACCGATACCCGCACGGAGGAGGGCCCTTCATCGTGGCGGCAGCTGCGCCGCGACGTCGGGCGGTAGCTGCTCGATGACCTCGTCGGGCAGCTGCTCCTGAACCGCTCCGACCAGCCGGCTCGAACGCGAGCGAAGGGAGAGCATCTCGGCGTACTTCTCGTCTTCTCCCCTCATCCCCGAGATCAGCGGTGAATGGGCAATGGTGGCGGCGCCCACGAACATGACCAACAGTGACACCGCCTCGAGGGGGCCATAGGCGCCCGAGGTCCGGAGGTTGTCCCCGAAGAGCGCTATCCCGATGGCGATGCTGGCCAGTGGGTCGACCAGGACCAGAGCCATCTGGGAGGCTGCGATCGGCCCGGCATGGTAGGCGTTCTGGGCCAGGAACAATGACGCCACCCCGCAGACGATCACGCCGTAGGTCTGCCAATGGACGAACATCTGAGTCCAACCCATGGCCCAGTAACTGCCGACCACCTTGATGAGGGACGCGGTGAACGCAAATCCGACGGCACCAGCGGCACCGAACATGGCGGCCCGCCACCACCGTGGACCCCGCAGGGCCAGCAGCACCATGAGCACCACCACGCCCCCACAGATCGAGCCGACGACGGTCCATTGCCGGGCATCGGGCACGAAGCTGTCACTGCCGGGTTGGGCGAACACCAAGAAGCCGGCCAGTCCCCCGGCCGCGGCCACGCAGGCGATCCATTCACGCAGCCTGATGTGAAAGCGGAACCACGTCGCCAGCAGCAGCACGAGGAAGAGCAGCTCCAGAGTGAGGATCGGTTGCACCTGGCTGAGACTGCCGAGGTGGAGGGCGACCGCCTGGAGTAGGAACGACCCCACGATGAACCCGAACCCGAGCAGCCATACGCCTCGTTTCAGCGCGTGGGTGAGCAGGCTGAGCCGGAGGGTGGCCTCGTCCGGAGCATCCTCGACGCCCATTCGCTGGAGGATGCTGCTGAGCGCATTGGCCAGCGCACAGGCGGTTGCGAGGAGATAGACCATCGGGCTGGGCCCCTACCAGGCTAGCCCGGATCGTCCATCGGGATGACGCTGTGACACCACAATCGCTCTCATCTCTCGGGGTCCTCGGCTACCTACCCGTCGTCGACGGGGGCAACCGGAATCACCTCGGCGAACAGGTCGTGCATGGACCCCCACGATCGCTCGTCGGCACGCTTGTCGTACTTGATTGCCGGGTTGCTGCCGTCGGCAGACGGGTTCGTGAAGCTGTGGACAGCGCCACCGTAGAGGTGCAGCTGCCAATCGATCCCACCGGCACGCATCTCCTCCTCGAAGGCCAGACGTTGATCCGGAGGGATGATGGGGTCGTCGGCCCCGATACACACCAGGACCTTGCCCTTGATGTTGCCGGCGTCCTCCGGACGACTGGTCGAGAGTCCTGAATGGAAGCCCACCACCGCTCGCAGGTCGGCACCGCTACGGGCCAGCTCGAGCGAGAGAGTCCCACCGAAGCAATACCCGATGGCGGCCACCCGGGACGGGTCGGCAACATCTGTGGCCAGCAACGCCTCGAGTCCCGCCCGCGCGATCGCCCGCATGCGGAGGGGATCGCCGGCCAGTTCAGCCAGACGGGAGCCGATCTGCTCGGGCGGCAGGCGCACACCGTCCCCGTGGTAGTCGAGTGCGAACGCCACATAGCCTTCTTGCGCCAGCTTCCGGGCGCTGTGCCTCGCATGGTCATCGAGTCCCCCGCGTCGTGGGACACCAGCACGGCCGGTCGGCTCCCCGGTCGGCTGTCGTCGAAGGAGACTTCGCCGACCAGGCGCCGACCATCGTAGAAGTACTCGACGTCAGCTACGTGCATGGGCTTCTCCAGGGACTTCCGACGGGCCGGTCGACGTCAGTCTTTCATTTCCGAGCGGCGAGACATGTGACCTGGGAAGGCCAGGTGTTCCATGGACCGGCGTTCCCGAGCCGAGACGAATGGCTCAGAGAACCTCGGCGATCATGGTCTCGGACATCGCCTCGTCGGACCTGTCGATGTCGTGCTCTTCGGCGGGTGCCCCACTCTTGAGGAGGACAGCACCGAGGACGATCCCGATCACCACGCTGGCCAGGGCGATGCCGAATGCCAACCGATAGCCACCGTCCAGGGCATCGCGGATCGATCTGCCCTCGGCCACCAGGGAGGCGGTCCGGCTGCTGGAGACTGCGCCGAGGATGGCGACCGACAGCGCCGCCGCCACCTGTTGGGACACGTTCACGATTCCCGAACCGATCCCGGCATCCCGGGCCGGGACTTCCGCCACGGCCATGGTCAACAGCGGGGTGAAGGCGGTCGCCGCCCCCAGCCCGACCAGCAGTACCGCCAGGAAGAGGAGCGGAAAGTAGGCCGTGTCGACCCCGGCGCTGATCAGCAGGGCCAGGCCCAAGCCCAGGACGGCGAGACCTGCCAGCGCAGTGAATTTTGGCTGGAGCCGGCGCATGATGCGAGCGGTGAGACCGGCGGACATCACCGCCACCGTGAGTGTCTGCGGTAGGAAGGCGAGGCCGGTTCGTATCGGGTCATAGCCGAGGACGTGCTGGAAGTACAGGACGCCGATGAAGAACGTGCTGTACATGCCGACCACCATGAGCCCTCTGACCAGACTCGACGTGAGCAAGCCCGGCGAGCGCATCACCAGGATCGGCATCATCGGATTGGCCAGTCGGTTCTCGAGTACGAGAAAGGCACCCAGGATGCCGATGGCTGCTGCGCCGAACGACCAGGTGTGCACAGACCTCCAGCCGTACTGGCTCGAGCTGACGATGGCGTAGACAGCCAGCATCAATCCCGCCGTGCTCAGCACAGCACCGCCGATGTCCACCCCGGCGCGCAGGCCGAGCCCGGTGTTCTCCTCGATCAGTGCCGCCCCCGCCACGAAGGTGGCGATGCCGATGGGGATGTTGATGAAGAAGATCCAGTGCCAGCTGAGTGCCTGCGTGACGTAGCCGCCGATGAGCAGCCCCAACGAACCGCCGCCGACGGCGACGATGATGTACGAGCTCATTGCCTTGGCGCGCTCGGCCGGGATGGGGAAATCGGCCACGATGATGGCCAGGATGACCGACGACGACAGGGCGGCTCCGAATCCCTGGACGAAGCGGGCCACGATGAGAAGGATCTGGCTGTCGGCCGCGCCACAGGCGACCGAGGCCACAGTGAACAGCGCCACACCGACCAGGAAGACCTTCTTGCGGCCGATGAGGTCGCCGAGCCGACCTGCGAGGAGGAGCGAACCGGCGAAGGTGATCAGGTAGGCATCGATCACCCAGGCCAGCGAGGCCTGCGAGAAGTGAAGGTCACGCTGGATCGTCGGCAGCGCCACGTTCACGATCGTCTGGTCGAGGATGTTCATCAACATGGCAAAGCACACGACGATCAGGGCGATCCAGCGGCGACGGCCGTGCAGCATGGTGCGGAGCGGAGTGGGGATGGGAGCGTCTCCTGTGTCTCGCGGGTCCAAGTTCCCTAGACATTGATAGTCACTAGACTAATGAGTGTCAAGTCGTAAGGATAGTAGTGACTTCTGCTATAATCCGGGGCCATGTCGACGGCGACGCCAGGGGTGACGGTGTTGTTGACCCAGCTCTCCCGCGTGGTCTACCGGCGTACGCCGGAGGAGCAGCTGGGAATGCGCCTGAAGGAGTTCGTCATGCTCGCCCACCTCCGGGAGCACAATCCGATCCCGCAACAAGACCTCGGCGAGATGCTGTGCATCGATGCCAACAACCTCGTGCTTCTGCTGAACGAGCTCGAGGCGAGGGAGTTCGCCTTCCGACGGCGCGATCCGGCCGACCGACGTCGACACCTCGTAGAGATCACCGATGCGGGCTTGCGTGCGTTCGAACGGGCCGAGCAAGGCATCGAGAGCGTCGAGGACGACGTGCTGGCCGCGCTCACCGGCCAGGAGCGGGTCGAGCTCCAGGCACTGCTGGCCAAGGCGCTCGAGGGGGCGCCGGCCCCGGTCGGGACCTCGTAGACCGCACCGTCGGGGAGGCGCAGAAGCGGGGGTGCCATGCCGGTACGGGGCGTACGGGCCGCCGCGCTGGTCGTCGGCCGGCCTCCGGGCCAACCCGCCCTCGGCGATAGCATGCCTCCCGATCGAGGGGAGCTGATCCGGGAGCCGCCAGATGGATACGTACAGGGCCAGGGAGTTGCTGGCTGAGGAACGGCTGCGCACGCAACGGCTGCTGGCGGAGGTGGCTGCCGAGGGCGACGCCGACCGGGCCGCGGCCAACCAATCGGGTGACATGTTCGACTCGGCGGAGCCGCTGACCGGCGAGGGCGCCGATGAGGCCGTCCTGTCCGGACTGCAGGAGCGACTGGCCGCCATCGACCGAGCCGAGAGGCGGCTCGATGCCGGCACCTACGGCCTCTCGGTCCGGAGCGGCCGGCCGATTCCCGACGACCGGCTCGAAGCCGACCCGGCCGCCGAGCTGACCGTCGACGAGGCCCGACGACCGGGGTGACCGATCGGGGGCCCGTACCCCACCCGATGACGGAGCTCCGTGCAGATCAGGACGTCGAGCCGGCCCCGATGCCGTGCAGGATCAGGTCCCACAGATCCTCGGCCGAACCTTCCTGGGGACCGACCGACACGCCACCGATGGTCGAGGAGAAGGTGTTGAACATGATCGCCTCGAGGACGACCCCGACGATCGGGCCGTGGCCGAGGCCGGCTCGGACTGCTCCGGCGGCCGAGGCCCCCTCGAGCACCTCCTCGAATAGGGAGACGAGCGGCATGAACACCCGGGCCGCCTCCTTCGGATGCTCGGTCAGCAATTGCTGGGCGAACTCGGCCATGAACGGCGCCCGACCGTTCACGCCGGCCGAACCATCCCCGGTCGGCCGGCACAGCCGGTAGTACTCGACCACGAAGCAGTGCAGCCGCTCGAGCGCATCGTCCTGCCGGGTGATCCTCTCGGCGAGGTACTCCGTGGTGGAGCGGACGGACTCCTCGAACAGTGCCAGGAGCAGCTCATGCTTCCCACCGAAGTACTGGTAGAAGCTGCGGAGCGACTGACCGGAACGATCCACCACCTCCTGGACGGTGAAGTCCCGGCCCGAGCCCGAGTTGAACAACTCGATGGCGGCGTCGAGGAAGCGCTGGACCCGGCTTTCGGCGCGGAGCCGGGCAGAATCCAGCGATCGCGCCACCGCCTGCTCGCGCCAGCTCAGACTGTCCGCGTCGATCCGCTCGTCTGCCGTCTCGTCCTCCGTCACCAGCGGGAATTCTATCCGAGATCGGAGACAGGACTGATCTCTTGCGACGAGGACGTGGGATCCGGCTGACGAGAACCAAGTTCTATCGACACGGGTGGACGACCGGGCCGGCCCGGAGCCCGTGCCCTCTAACCCCGGTCGCTCTGACCCCGGTCGCTGCCCCGGTCGTCGCTCCGGGACCGCAGCTTGTCGAGGTTGGCCCGCAGCTCGGGTGAGCCGAATGAGCGGTCTTCGGCGCTCAGGGCGAAGTCGATGGTGGCCAGGACGGCTCGCTCGAGGTGCATGTTGAGGATTCGCTTCGTGTCCTCGACGGCTCGTCGGGGCAGTTTGGCGATCCGGTGGGCACACGCCATGGCCTGCTCCACCACCTCGCCGTCAGGGCAGACATGGTTGACAAGGCCGATGGCGGCTGCCCGGCGGGCCGGGATGCGGTCACCGGTCAGGGCATATTCCTTGGCCAACTGCAGGCTGATCATGAGCGGCCAGGCGACAGGGCCCCCGTCGGCGGCCACCAGGCCCATGAGAACATGCGGGTCGGCCAGATGAGCGCTCTCCGCCATGAACACGATGTCCGAGAGGGCCACGAGGCTGCAGCCGAGTCCGACGGCGGCACCGTTCACGGCGGCCACGATCGGTACCCGACATCCCACCATGCCGGTGACGATCTGCCGGCCGTGGGCCAGCGTCTCCTTGCGACGCCGTTCGTCACGGGCGAGCTCGTCCAGATAGGTGAAGTCCCCCCCGGCGGAGAACGCCTTCCCCTTCCCGGTCAGGACGACCACTCGGGCCTCCTCGTCGGCGTCGATCTGGGGGAAGAGGCCGGCCAGGCCCCGGTGGAGCTCATGGTTCGTGGCGTTGAGCTGTCGGGGGCGGTTCAACGTGACGACCCGAACCGGTCCTTCGACCACGACGTCGAGTTCATCGGGGACGTCGAATGGCGTCATACCGGTCTCATTGCGGCGTCAGGGTCACCCACCCGGCGGGCCCGCGCCCCTGCCGACGTCAGGATGGGATCGGGCCCCCCGCCCCTGGCCCGCCCGGCACGCTGCTCCACGGTGCTTCCTCCCGGTTCGACGGCGAAGTGACGATAGCATTCGTCTTCTCAATCCAGAACCACATTTTCGCATCGGTACGGCGCGGCGTCGGCACCCGTACGGCCCCGGCCCCGGGCACGTCGCCACCCACGGCCCTTCACGACGCGGGCAACCCCAGGATGCGACGGGCCACCACCGTGCGCTGGATCTGGGACGTCCCGCCCATGACGCTCTGGGCACGGCTGTAGAGGTACGTGTTCAACCAGGTGGCGTCCCCCCCGCTGTGCCCGATCCCGCCGACGGTCAGGGCGGCGTGACCGACGGCCTGCTCCACCCAGGTCATCAGCAGCTTGTCGACCGAGCCCTCTGGGCCATGGGAGGTCCCGTCGAGCCGGTCGGACAACCGGCGCCGGACATGGAGACGCAACATCTCGACCTCGACGATGGCCCACCCGAGGTCCCGTACCTGATCGCCCCCGAACCGGTCAGGGTCCGTCCGGACGCGGTGGGCGAGGTCGTTGACGACCTTGCTGTACCGGGCCACATACCCGAGCTCACCCGGCTCCCGCTCGTGGCTCACAACGGTCATCGCCAAATGCCAGCCTTCGCCTGGCTCCCCGATCATGTTGCGGGTCGGGACACGGGCCTCATCGAAGAGGACCTCGCCGAACTCCTTGGTGACCCCGTTGATCATCCGAAGGGGGCGCTGCTCGACGCCGGGCTGCCGCATGGGCACCGCGAAGGCCGAGATCCCTCGGTGTTTGGGCGCCCGGGGGTCGGTCCGAGCCAGCACGAGGCACCAGTCGGCCTCGTCCGAGTAGCTCGTCCACACCTTGTGCCCCGAGATGACATGGTCATCGCCGTCGACCTGGGCCCGGGTGCGGAGCGAGGCGAGGTCGGATCCGGCGTCAGGCTCACTGAACCCTTGGCACCAGCGGTCGCGTCCGTTGACGATGCCCGGCAGGAAACGCCGCTTGATCTCCTCGCTGCCGTGCTCGAGGATCCCCTGCACCAGGTAGCCCAGGCTCGGACGGGGCGGGGCGCCCGCCGCCGCCAGCTCTTCGTCGACGATCACCTCGAAGACGGTCGGCAGGCCCTGGCCGCCGATGGCTTCGGGCCAGGACACCCCGAAGAAGCCGGCGTCGTAGAGGGACCGGTGCCAGGTTGCCGCCCCCGCCCAGTAGTCGTCGGTGGTGGACGACGTCGGCAGGCCGGGATTGTTGTCCCGGAGCCATTCCCGCAGCCGTATCCGGAAGTCCGACTCGGCGGGCGAGTCACCGAAGTCCATCGCCGTCTCCGATGCCCCGGTGGACGAGCACCCGTGCCAGGTTCGGCCCGGTCCCACCGAGGAGGTCGCTCGACAGGAGGGTGCGCCGCAGGTAGACGTGGGCCGGGCACTCCCATGTGTTCCCCATCCCGCCGTGAACCTGGATGGCCGTCTCGCACACGTCGCGGGCCGCGCGGGCACAGTACGCCTTGGCCACCGCCGCCGCCGCCAAGGCATCCGGGGGGGCCAGCGCGTCCACCGCCCAGGCCGCGTGCAAGGTGGCGCTGCGGGCTCCCTCCGTCTGCACGTAGGCGTCCGCCAGCAGATGCTGGACGGCCTGGAACGAACCGATGGCGGCGCCGTACTGGTGCCGCTCGGCGGCGTAGGCGGTGGCCAGCTGCACCGCCCCGGACATGTTCCCCACCAGGTCGGCGCAGGCCACCGACAGGCCCAGTGCCGTCCAGCGTGCCACGTCATCGGTCGTGATCGGCCGGCCGCCCGTCACTATGGGGGTCGCCTCCAGCGGCGGGTGGAGCACCATCGTGGGACGGGTCAGATCCACACCACCCGGCGGGGAGCGGAGGGCCGTCTCGGCCAAGAGGTGCCCGTCGGAGCCGGAGGAACACAAAAGGGCCCGGGAGGAGCCCTGCACGTCGACGGCGACCATCGACGGCCCCCTGCCGTCGACCGCGCAGGCCAGCGACGAGAGATCGGCGGTGAGCACCACCGTCTCGACCACCGTGCTCGGTGGCGCTCCGACCAGTCGGCGGAGCTCGCTGGCCAACGTGGGTCCGAGGAACGAGACGTCGGCCAGTCCCCGCCCCAGCTCCTCGGCGACGATGGCCGTCTCCACCCCCGATGCCGGCGGCGCGCCTCCCTCGGCGGCGGTCCGGAGCTCCCGCCATCCCGACGCGGTGACCGCCGCCTCGAGCTTCGCCGCCCGCTCGGCGTCCTCGATCTCTCCGACGGTGTGGGGACCGAGCTGGTCGACGACCCGGGCGGCGGAAGCGCGGAGCGCCTGCTGGTCCCCGGACAGACGGATGTCCATCAGCGGCGGCCCGGTCTGGCGCCGAGCGAGTCCGACCACTCGTCGCGGAGCAGGCGCCGCAGGACCTTGCCCGACGGGAGGCGCGGGATCTCGTCCACCACCACCACGTGGCCGAGGCGCTTGTAGTTCGCCAGTGCCTCGGCGACCAGCGACCGGAGCTCAGCCTCGTCCACGGACCGGCCCGGGTCGAGCTTGACCGCCGCCGCCGGGACCTCCCCGGACCCCTCGTCGACCACACCGAAGACTGCGCAGTCGAGGACGGCGGGATGGCGGAGGAGCACCGCCTCCACCTCGGCCGGGGCCACCTGGAACCCCTTCACCTTGATCATCTCCTTCGACCGGTCGGTCAGGTGGACCCAACCCTCCGGCTCGAGCCACCCGACGTCGCCGGTCCGGTACCAGCCCTCCACGAATGCCTCCGGGTTGGCCTCGTCCGGGAGGTAACCGGACATGGCCGACGGGCTCAGGACCTGGATCTCGCCGGTCTCCCCCGGACCGAGGACGGCACCGCTCTGGAGGTCGGCGATGCGGAGCTCGACCCCGGCGGGCGGGAGCCCCGCCGAGTCCAGTCGCCACTCCACGGGGCGTTCGACCGGGTTGGCGGCGATGACGGGGACCTCGCTGGCCCCGTAGGCGGGAAGCCACCGCACACCGGTCCGCTCGGTCACCGTCCTGGCCACGGCCTCGGTCACCGGCGTCGCCCCCCACATGATGTAGCGAAGTGATGAGAGGTCGTAGTCCTCCAGGTACGGGAGGTTGGCCAGGGCCAGGGCTATCGGCGCCACGGCCATCTCCAACGTCATCTTCTCGCTGGCGATCCGGCGGAGGATCTCGTCGAGGTCGAAGCGCCGGTGGAGCCGAACGATCGCCCCCGACCAGATGGCTGCCAGCAGATTGAGAAGCCCCAGGATGTGCGATGGGGGTGTCGCCACCTGGAACCGGTCATCCGGCCCGAGGCCGAGGGCGGTGCACCAATGCACCGTGGCCAGGCCGATCGACCGGTGGGTGTGCCGGACCGCCTTGGGGAGGCCAGTGGTGCCCGAGCTGAAGACGAGCACGGCCTCGTCGGTCGCCCGCAGCCCGCCGGCGACCATCCGGCTGCGGCTGTGGTCGAAGGGGTCGGCCGCCCCGTCGTCGAGATCGGTCACACCCTCCCGGCCGAGGCACCCGGCCAGGAGGGTTGCCGCCGGCCCGTCCGCCACGGCGTGGACCGGTCCGGTCAGGCCCAGGGCGTGTTCGACCTCGGCCCCCTTCCACGCCGGGCTGAGGAGGACCGCGGCCGCCCCGAGCTTGCTCGTCGCCTGGACGGCGACGATGAACTCGGCCCGGTTGGCGGTCATCAGGGCGACGCGATCCCCGCGCCCCACTCCCTGGGCCCCGAGGTGGCGGGCGAGGGCATTGCTCAGACCGTCGAGGTCCCGATACGACCAACGCCGGTCACCACTGCGAACGGCGTCACGATCCCCGAACCGGTCGGCGGCTCGCTCCAGCACCTCGTGGATCAGGACCGCAGCCATCGGAAACATTCTTCTCCAATTCAAGATCGAGCGTCAACATATTGCAGATGTAGACTTCTCCGATATGCAGATCAACGATGCGAACCCGATGGCCGGCGACCCGGGGGACGACATCAGAGGCGAGATCATCGAGACGGTCCGCCGGTTCGTGGCCCGCGAGGTCGCCCCCGTCGCCTCCGACCTGGAGCGCGACGACCGGTTCCCCGCCGACATCGTCGAGCAGATGCAGGTGCTCGGGCTGTTCGGCATCACCATCCCCGAGTCCTACGGGGGTCTCGGGCTCGACCTGCTCACCTATGTCGGCGTGATCGAGGAGTTGGCCTATGGGTGGATGAGCCTGACCGGTGTGATCAACACCCACACCATGGTGGCCACCCTTCTCCTCCAGCACGGCGACGAGGAGCAGAAGCGGCGGTGGTTGCCGATGCTGGCCGCCGGACAGCGGCGGGGGGCGCTGTCGCTCTCCGAGCCCGATGCCGGCAGCGACACCCGGAATCTCTCGTGCCGCGCCCGTCGGGACGGTGACGAGTACGTGCTGAACGGGACCAAGGCGTGGGTGACCAACGGCGAGCGAGCCGGACTCGTGGCCTTGGCCGCCCGCACCCAGGAGGGTATCTCCGCCTTCATCGTCGAGAAGGACCCCGGCCCGAGTTTCGAGGGAATCACCGTGAGCAAGCACGTGGGCAAGCTGGGGTACAAGGGGGTCGAGACCGTCGAGATGGCCTACCGCGATCACCGGGTGCCGGCGGCCAGCCTCATCGGTGAGCCGGGCAGGGGCCTGGCCCAGATCCTCGGCGTGCTCGAGGTGGGGCGTATCAACATCGCCTCGCGGGCGGTAGGCGTGGCCCGCGCCGCCTTCGACGCGGCGCTCACCTACGCCCAGCAGCGATCCACGTTCGGCAAGCCCATCGCCGAGCACCAGGCCATCCAGTTGAAGCTGGCCGACATGGCCACCCGAGTGGAGGCGGCCCGCCTGCTCACCCGCAACGCAGCCGAGCGGAAGATGGCCGGACTGCGCTGTGACGTCGAGGCCGGCATGGCCAAGCTGTTCGCCAGCGAGACCGCCCTCGAGGTTGCGACCGACGCCATGCGCATCCACGGCGGTGCCGGCTACACCACCGACCTGCCCGTGGAGCGCTACTACCGGGATGCGCCGCTGATGGTCATCGGCGAGGGGACCAATGAGATCCAGCGGCTGGTGATCGCCCGCGGGCTGCTGGCCCGCGCCCGGCACTAGGGACGGCTCGCAGGAGGGGCCACCTGCTCGGCCACCTCGCTCAGTACCTCCTCGGTGTGCTCCCCGAGGGCGGGGACGGGCGGGCGTCGCCGGGGCGGCAGGTCGGAGAAGCTCACCGGCCCGTTCACCGACCGCTGGACGATCCCCGCTGCGCCGCCGTCGACCTCGACGATGCCGTCGTTGGCCATGACCTGTGGGTCCTCGATCACCTCGGCCGGCGTCTGCGCCCGTGCCCACCAGACCCCCTCCTCGTCGAACAGCTCCGCCCATTCCGCCAACCGTCGCTCGGCGACGATCTCGTCCAGGACGGCGATCACCTCGGCCCGGTGTCGGCGGATCGACGCGGCGTCAGCGAAGCGCGGGTCGTCCAGCAGCTCGGGGTGGCCGAGGGCGCGGCAGACCGGGCCGACGTGCCGGGCCGCCTCGAGGCCGGTCAGGAAGAACCAACGGCCGTCAGCGGCGCGGTACGGATTCATCAGGGGTGCCTGGTTGCGGGCCCTCGACTCGGCTCGGGCCACCTTCCCGAGGGTCATCTGCAGTCCGAGGTCCCACCCGAGCACGTACGTGCCGGTCCGGAGGAGCGACACGTCGACCACTCGGCCCCGTCCCGTCTCGCGCTGCTCCATCACACCCGCCAGGAGGCCGGCCAGCGCGGCGAGTCCCGTGATGTGGTCACCGATCCCGCCCCGGGCGTTGAGCGGGCTCCCCTCGCTGTCAGCCATCTGCATCGACAGCCCGGAGCGGGCCCAGAACGCTCCGATGTCGTACGTCGGACGATTCCGGTCGTCACCCCGCAGGCCGTAGCCACTGATGCTGCAGTACACCAGGCGCGGATGACGGTCCACGGTGGCGTAGGGCTCGAGTCCGAGCCGGTCCAGCGAGTCCGGCCGCAGGTTGGTGATGAAGACGTCGGCGGTGGCCAAGATGCCCTCGAGGTGTTGGCGGCCCTCCTGGTCCTGCTGCAGATCGAGGACCACGCTCCGTTTCCCCCGATTGTCGAGGGCGAAGGCCGGGTTGGGCATGTCGCTGTCGATCCCGAGGGACCCGAACGCCTGCCGCATGGGGTCGCCGGCCGGTCCTTCGACCTTCACCACGTCGGCCCCCCAGTCCGCCAGCAACGCCGCAGCCGACGGGGCGGCGACCCAGACCCCCAGCTCGACGACCCGGAGACCGGCGAAAGTGGACAGCCCAGCCGCGTCGGTGCTCACGTGGCGCCCCCCGGCCCGGCGGGGGCGACCCGTTGGCGCAGGACGTCCTTCACGACCTTCCCGGTGGCGTTGGTGGGCAGCTCCTCCACGATCTCCACGACCCTCGGGACCTTGTAGTTCGCGATGTGGGCCCGGCACCATTCGACGATGTCGGAGGCCGAACCGCAGCCCGGAGCGGTGACGACAAATGCCATCCCGACCTCGCCCAGGCGCTCGTCCGGGATTCCGATCACCGCCGCCTCCCGGATGTCGGGATGGCGCAGGAGGAGGTTCTCGATCTCGGCGGGGTAGGCGTTGAAGCCGCCGACGATGAACATGTCCTTCAGCCGCCCGACGATCCGGAGGCGGCCGCCATCGTCGACCACGCCGATGTCACCCGTCCGCAACCACCCGTCCCATGACAGTGCGGCCGCGGTGGCCTCGGGATCGTCCAGGTAGCCCACCATGACACTGCCCCCTCGCAACAGGACCTCGCCGGGCTCGCCGGGGTCCGCATCACCGTCGTGGGCGGCGATGCGGAGCTCGAATCCGGGGCGCGGTCGGCCGACGGTGGTGGCGATCGTCTCCACGTCATCCTCCGGCGAGGTGGCCGCGGCCGTCCCTGCCTCGGTGAGCCCGTAGCCGGTGATGACGGTGGAGAAGGGCAGCTCGGCGTCGATCCGGCGCACGAGCTCGACGGGTATGTCGGCCGCCCCGGTCACCGCCACCCGAAGCGTGGACAGCCGGTGGCCCGCACGTTCGGGGTGGTCCAGGATCGCCTGGTAGAGCGCCGGTGGCCCGGGGAGCACGGTCACCCGATCCGAATCGACACGATCGACGATGCGGTCCACGTCGAACACCGCCTCGGGGAGCATGGTGGCACCGCTGGCGACGCAGGCGAGGATCCCCGCCTTCAATCCGAACATGTGGAAGTAGGGGTTCACCATGAGATAGCGGTCGTCGTCCCGGAGCCCGGTCATCGCCACCCAGTCGGTGGCCACACACAGCGTCCGGCCGTGGGTCATCACGACGCCCTTGGGCCGTCCGGTCGTCCCCGAGGTGAAGAGGATGTCCGAGCGGTCGTGCGGGTCGAGGTCGGCCGAGCGTCGGTCGACGAGCACCCGGTGGCGGTCGTCTGCCCGGCCCATGAACCCTTCCCACGACACGGTCCCCTCCGGCGGGTGGCCGCTGGCGATGACGATCGTCACCAGATCGGGGAGCTCGGTCCCGGTGTCCCGGAGCATCGCCACATAGTCGGTCCCGAGGAAATCCGTGACCGTCACGACCGCCCGGGCCCGGCTCCGCCCGAGGAGGTCTGCGGCCTCGTCCCCCTTGAAGCGCGTGTTGATCGGAACCAGCACCGCACCCGCCTGCCAGAGGCCGAGGGCGGCCACCACCCACTCCACACTGTTGAACGCCCAGATGGCGACCCGGTCACCTGCCTCGATGCCCGAGGCGGCCAGGGCGGCACCGAACGTGGTGCACTCCTCGAAGAGCTCGTCGTAGGTGAGGCGGCCCTGACCGTCCTCGACGGCCACCCGCCCACCGAACCGGTCGACGGCCGCGGCGGCAAACGCCGGGATCGTCGGTCCCGGCGGGGCGCCGCCGGCGTTCATCGACCGACGGGTTCGGCGATGTTCATCAACCGGGCGAGGTTTCCTCCCATGATGCGGCGGACCGCCTCGTCTTCCAGACCGGCGAGCTCGTCGGCGTAACTCGCCGGGTCGGCGAGGCCTTCGGGGTGGGGGTAGTCGGATCCGAAGAGCACATGGTCCGCGCCGATCAGGTCGGCCAGCGCCCCCAGATCCTCCTCCCAGAACGGGCTGATATAGATATTTCGCTTGATGACCTCGACAGGGTCCTCGAGGAATTCCTGCGGCATCTTCTTGTACACGTCGGCCATGTTCTTCAACAGGGGCTCGACCCAGCTGCTGCCGTTCTCGACCACGGCGACCTTGAGGTCGGGGAATCGGGACAGGGCGCCATGGCAGACCAACGCTGAGACGGCGTCCTCGACGGGACGCCAAGCTGAGAGCATCCGGAATGCCTGCGGCTGGAACGGGAGCATCTCGCTGTCGCTGCCCATCCACTCGTTTGCGTGTCGTTCGTATCCGCTGTCCGAGGAGTGCATAGCCACGAGGAGGTCGTTGTCCACCACTTTCTGCCAAACCGGGTCGAACTCCTCCAGGCCGAAGGAGCGAGGCCCGCGGTAGCCCGGCACCGGGGCGGGCCGGATGAGAACGACTCGCGCCCCGCGCTCGAGCACCCACTCGAGCTCCTCGATGGCCCGCTCGACGATCGGGAGTGTGATGACGGGCGTCGTGAAGATCCGCCCCTCGTAGTCGAAGGTCCACGTCTCGTGGAGCCATTCGTTCAGGGCGTGGATGGCGGCATGGGTGAGCTCGGGGTCGTCCCGCATCCGTTCCTCGACCAGGCTGGCCAGCGTGGGGAACATGAGGGCGCGGTCGATACCCTGTTCGTCCATCAGCTCGAGGCGGGCGGCGGGCTCGCGGAAGGCGGGGATCGACCTCATGGGTTCACCGAAGATCTGGCGCCGGCTCTTTCCCTCCGGATTGCCGTGACGGAAGTAGTCCTCCTGTGCGCCCGGACGGGCCACCACGTCGAACGTGGGGTTCGGGATGTACTCGCTGATGTGGCCTCGGACGACGATCTTCGTCCGGCCGTGCACGTCGACGTAGTCGATGGCGCCGCGGTAACGCTCGGGCAGGTGCTCGGTCAGCGCTTCGCGGGTCTCGTAGAGATGGTTGTCCGCATCGAACAGAGGGATACGCAAGGCTGGCTTCGACATGGCTCCGGTCCCGGGCTCTTCTCGGACGACAACGCTTCCCAGGACAACGCTTCCCGGGACAACGCCTCCGATGAGAACGATACTATGTGTTGAGGAGAGTACAATTCCTGACGGGCGCGCCAGCACCGGCCGCCGGCCGGGCCCGGTGGGGGTCTCTGACTGGTGGCCCGGTGTCCCCAGGTCAATCCGGGTTTCGTGCCCCGCTCCGAGCCGGTCGGCACCGCCGGTCCCCCCGTTCCCCCCGTGCACGGCGTCGAGCGGACGGGCGGCCCGTCCTGCGGGCTCCTCCGCTGTCCCGAGAACGATCTTCTTTGTTCTGTGCAATGCTAGTTTTGCTCGGCGATGGGACGAGCCGGCCAAGGGCGAAAGGTGGGGAACGTGGGCGTGACCAGCTGCTCCTCCGGCCAACCGGTGCGGTCTTGGACCGGGGGCGCGGTGACGAGCTCGGCCCGAGGCCGGGACGGTACCGGGGGACTCCGGCCCCGACACGCCACGGTGGCAGGGGGGTACTGAGATGACAACGATGGAATCCGACCTGTACTACGACCCGTACGACTTCGAGATCGACTCCGACCCGTACCCGATCTGGAGGAGGCTCCGCGACGAGCGGCCCCTCTACTACAACCAGCGATACGACTTCTACGCCTTGAGCCGCTTCGAGGACGTCGACCACTGCTCGAAGGACTGGGAGACCTACATCTCCAGCAAGGGGACGATCCTCGAGCTCATCAAGAGCGGCATGGAGATCCCCCCCGGGTCGATCATCTTCGAGGACCCCCCCACCCACCACATCCATCGTCGCCTGCTCTCCAGGGTGTTCACACCGCGCAACCTCAATGCCCTCGAGCCGAAGATCCGCGAGTTCTGCGCCCACAGCCTTGACCCCCTCGTCGAGAAGCGCCATTTCGACTTCATCGGCGACCTGGGCGCACAGATGCCCATGCGCACCATAGGCATGTTGCTGGGCATCCCCGAACAGGATCAGGAGGCCATCCGTGATCGCATCGACGAGGGGCTGCGCCTGACCGAGAGCACGATGCCCGATTTCGAGGCCAAATTCGCCGATGGCATCGACGCCGCCAGCGGCTTCGAGGAGTACATCGAGTGGCGGGCGACGCATCCCTCGGACGATCTCATGACCGATCTGCTCCAGGCCGAGTTCGAGGACGAGACCGGGACCGTGCGCCGCATGACCCGCCAGGAGGTCCTGAGCTACGTCAACCTCATCGCCGCGGCGGGTAACGAGACCACGACACGCCTGATCGGGTGGACCGGCAAGGTCCTGGCGGAGCATCCTGATCAGCGCCGCGAGCTGGTCGAGGACCGCGACCTCGTGCCCGGCGCCATCGAGGAGCTGTTGCGGTACGAGTCACCCTCTCCGGTCCAGGCGCGGTACGTGACCAGGGACGTCGAGCACCACGGTCAGCCGGTGCCCGCCGGGAGCGCGATCCTGCTCCTGACCGCGTCGGCGAACCGTGACGAGCGCAGGTTCCCCGATGCCGACCGGTTCGACATCCACCGTCAGATCGACCATCATCTGGCGTTCGGCTACGGCATCCACTTCTGCCTCGGATCGGCCCTGGCGCGGCTCGAAGGGCGCATCGCCTTGGACGAGGTCCTCCAGCGGTTCCCGGCCTGGGAGGTCGATTGGGAGCACGCAGTCCAGGCCCGGACCTCCACGGTGCGCGGTTGGGAGCGCCTGCCGGTGTTCGCCTCCTGAACGAGCCGGCCCTGACTTCGACGAGAGGAGCCCAGCCCATGAGAACGGTAGTCGTCGGCGCTTCGAGCGGTCTCGGACGCTCCATTGCCACCGGGCTCGGGCAGCGCGGTGCGACCGTGGCGCTGATGGCGAGGCGGAACGAACGGCTGGTCGACGCGGCCAAAGAGGCAGGACCAGGTTCGCTGGCGATCGTCTGTGACGTCACCGACGAGTCGTCGTGCATGGCGGCGGTCGACGCCGCGGCGCAGGGCCTCGGCGGCATCGACGCCCTCGTCTACGCCACCGGGATCGGCCCCCTGGCACGAATGGTCGACGTCAGCGCCGAGACCTGGCGTCGGACCTTCGACACCAATGTGATCGGGGCGGCGTTGGTCACGGCCGCTGCCATCCCGCATCTCACCGCCACCGGTGGGGTGGCGGCCTACCTTTCGTCCGTCAGTGCTTCGTTCACACCCCCGTGGCCCGGCCTCGGCGCCTATGCCGTCAGCAAGGCGGCGTTGGAGACCATGATCGAGGCCTGGCGGGACGAGCACCCGGCGGTCGGGTTCACCCGGGTCATCGTGGGTGACTGTGCCGGCGGCGAGGGCGCCTCCGGCACGGAGTTCGCCTCGGACTGGGACTGGGACCTGGCGGCCGAGCTCCACCCCATCTGGAGCGCCCGCAACTACCTGAGTGGCTCCCTCATCGAGGTCGACGAGCTCGTCCGGGTGGTGGACACCGTGCTGCGGTGCGGTGCGAGCGCCCATATACCGTTGGTGGCGGTGACCCCACGACGACCGGCCTGATCGACCTCGCCCGGGGCGACGGGGCCCCGCTCCCTATCGGTTGAGGAGCAGGTTGGCTATGGCGGTGGCACCGGGGAAGGACCCGGTGATGCCGGAGCTCATGTAGCCGGCGTCGGTGATCATGGTGATCCCGGCGACGGCGGCCGCCGCGTCGCTGCAGAGGAAGACCAACGGATAGGCCTGTTCCAGGGGGGTGGAGGCCTGGATCCCGACCTCACCCCGGTAGTCGGCACCGAACGCCAGCCAGGTCTCCTTGTTGGCCTGGGCCAAGGGGGTCTCGGTGGGGCCCGGGCAGATCGCGTTGATACGGATGCCCTTCTTCAGGAGCGGGAAGGCCTGACTGGCCACATAGGCGCAGATCGCCTGCTTCGTCGACATGTAGTCCGCCTTCCCGTGCCCCTCCACCCAGGCGACGGCGCCGTCGAAGTCCGGTGTGGCCAGCAACTCCTGGATCTCGGGCAGGTTCGCCTCCCAGCCCAGCCCGGCCGCCGACGAGATGAACCCGATGGCCGAGCCCCGGGGCATCATGCCCCCCTCCACCAGGCGGTCGATCAGATGGCGGTGACCGATGAAGTTGATCCTCTCGATGCCCGGAGTCCCGTCGGCCACCCCGGCACACAACATCAATGCGTGCACCGGGCCACCGCACTCCCCGATGGCGGTGTCGATCGACGAACGGTCGGCAAGATCGACGTGGATGGCCTTCGCCCCCGGCAACGTGACCTCGGCGAAGTCCATCACCACCACTTCGGCGCCGGCGTCCTGGGCCAGCTGCGCGGCGGCGGCTCCCATGCCGGTGGCGCCACCCACCACCAGGACCCTCTTCCCGCCATAGCCGAATGCGTCCAGAATCGCCATGTCATCTTCTCCTGTCTCGAATGCGAAGGTCAGGCGACCACTCTGCGGATCTTGAGGTCGATGATCGCCTCGGGATCCAAGCCGATGTCGGCGAGGATGCCGTCACCGTGCTCGTTGAACTCGGGGGCCCGCTCCGGCACCGAGGGCTGCTCGTCGAACTGGACCGGCGCCGCCACCAGATGGAACCGGGTGCCGGATGCGGTGGCGCACTCCTGGACATAGCCGTTGGCCAGGGTCTGAGGATCCGCCACCGCCTCCAACGTGTCCTGCACGACCGCCCATTGCCCGATGAAAGCGGTGAGTCGCTCACGCCACTCCTCGAGGGTCGCCGAAACGAACACCTCGGCGAGGACGTCCACGGCCGCGCCGCTGTTGGCCATGAGCGACTCGTAGTCGGCGAACCGGGGATCGACCTGAAGCTCCGGCCGGCCGATCGCCTCGCAGAGAGGCGGCCAGTACTTGCCCGGCTGGAGGCAGGTGAACGCCAGCACCCGGCCATCCTTGGTCTCGTAGTTGCGGGAGAGAGGGTTGGACGAGATTCGGTCCGCCGGTGGCGGCCGCCACGGGGTCCCCAGCACGAGCGAGAGGGCGACGGCTTGGCCCATGGCCCACAGCCCGACGCCGAGGAGCGACACGTCCACGACGCTGGGCTCGCCGCTCCGCTCACGGTGGAAGAGCGCGCCCATGATCCCGCCGGCGATGGTCATGGCGCCGATCGAGTCGCCGAAACCGGGAGCCGGCGGAACGGGAACGAGGTCGTACTCGGGCCGCATGGCCCCCATCGCCACCCCGGCCCGGGCCCAGAATGCCAGCGAGTCATACGAGCCCTTGTCGGCGTCCGGGCCCCGCTCCCCCTGCCCGGTTCCCCGCACGTAGATGATACCCGGATTGTGGGCCCGGATCTCTTCGACGTCGATCTTCAGCTTCGTCCGCACGCTCGGGAGCTTGTTGGTGAGGAACACGTCAGCGGTGGAAGCCAGCTTGTAGAGGATGGCGAGCCCGTCGGGGGACGTCAGGTCGAGCCCCAGGCTCTGCTTCCCGCGGTTGGAGTGCTCCAACAGGGCGTGGACGTCGCTCGGCACGATGGCCAACCCCGACGAGGCCAGGCCACGCATGGCATCGCCCCGTTCGACGTGCTCGATCTTGATGACCTCGGCGCCCCAATCGGCCAGCAGGGCCGATGCCGCCGGCACGAAGGTGTGCTCGGCCACCTCGAGAACGCGGACACCCTGCAGAACAGCGGTCACTCCAACCTCCGACGCATTCCGGACGGCAGGCCTTCCAAAGCTCCGCGGTCCCCCGGACTGGTGCCGAACTGACGGGTCAGACAAAACAGAGCCTTGCACCCCAGAAGCGGCCATGAGGACTCTAGTCCTGTGAGACTTGCGTTCTCAAACCGGCCGGCACCGGAGGGTGCGGCTCCCGACGGGCGACGTGGTCCCGTCCCCCGCCTACCAGGGCCGGTCCGGCGGCGCCCACCGCGGCGGCCGCTTCTCCATGAAGGCCCTCATGCCCTCACGCGGCTCGTCCGAACGCTCGAGCGCCCAGAACATCGTCTGGTAGTCGATCATCCCGTAGCGCTCGTTGAGCATGCGCTTGACCTGTGCCCGGGCGTCCGGAGCGGTCCGGAGGATCTGCCCGGCCGCCTCCTCGGCCGACGCGCGCAGGCGCTCGTGGGGAACCACCCGGGAGATCACCCCGAGCCGCTGGGCCTCGACGGCATCGAATCTCCGCGCCGACAGCAAGAGGTCCCGCGCCGCGGCCAGGCCCACATGGGCCGGAAGTGCCGCCGCATAGGTTGCGTCCGGAATGCCCCGCAGGAGCTCCGGCACGCGGAAGGTGGCCCGGTCACTGGCCACCGCGATGTCCGCCATCATGGCGATCAGGAGGCCACCCGCCTGACAGATCCCGTTGACGGCGGCGACCACCGGGGCCCGGCTGTCACGGATGGCGAGGAACGGGAGGACCTCCTCACCGGCGAGGTCGGGCACCGACTCCCCCGCCTCGGACCGCCCGCCCAGGTCGCCCCCGGGGGCGAAGACGTCCCCGACCCCGGTGATGATCAGCGCGGCGAGGTCGGGGTCGCGGTTCACCAGGTACACGGCCCGCTTGATGCCGAAATACATCGCCGGCGTCAGCGCATTCCTCGCCTCCGGCCGGTCGATCACGCACCAGGCGATCGACCCGGCCCGTTCGAGCCGCAGCCTGGGCGTCCCGAGCTGGTCCTCCATACGACCTCCCGCTCCGGCGGTGGAACCCGCGGCCAGCTACGATAGCCAGGCTCTTGCTATTCAACAATCAGGTATCGGTCCTGCGACAATCCCACTTCCTTCCAGGTTCGAGGAGCACATCATGGCCCGCCCCCGCACGCCGGAACACATCCACCTGCGCTGCGCCCGGAGGCTCGATGTCGTCAAGGGCGAGCTGGTGTCACCCGGGGACGTCCTGATCCACGGCGATCGCATCGCCGAGGTCTCGCCGGCGTCGGTACCCCCGGACGCAGTCGTCATCGACCTCGGCGACCTGACGGTCATTCCGGGGCTGATGGACATGGAGGTGAACCTCCTACTCGGAGGCCCTGATCATCGCAGCCCCCTCAACCCGGTCCAGGACGATCCGGCCGTCCGCACCCTACGAGCCGTGGCCAACGCCCGTCGCACCCTTCGAGCCGGGTTCACAACCGTGCGCAACCTCGGCCTCTTCGTCCAGACCGGTGGGCTGCTCCTGGACGTCGCGCTGAAGAAGGCGATCGACCACGGCTGGATCGAGGGACCGCGCGTCGTCCCCGCCGGACACGCCATCACCCCGACCGGCGGCCATCTCGATCCGACGATGTTCCACGCGCTCGCACCCCACATCATGCCCCTGACGGTCGAGGAGGGCATCGCCAACGGCGTGGACGAGGTGCGCAAGGCGGTCCGTTACCAGATCAAGTACGGCGCCCAGCTCATCAAGGTGTGCGCCTCCGGCGGTGTCATGTCGCACACCGGTCCGGCCGGCGCCCAGCAGTACTCAGACGAGGAGCTGCGGGCCATCGTGGACGAGGCCCACCGGGCCGGGCTGCGGGTCGCGGCCCATGCTCACGGCGACGACGGGATTCGCGCCGCCATCGAGGCGGGGATCGACTGCATCGAACACGGATCGCTGATGACCGACGAGACCCTCGACCGTTTCATCGAGCTCGAGAGGTTCCTCGTGCCCACCACGTACCTCGCCGATGGCATGGACGTGTCCCGTGCGGCACCGGAGCTGCAGGCAAAGGCCGCCGAGGTGTTCCCCCGGGCGAAGGACACCGTCAGCAAGGCGATCGTCCGCGGGGCGCGCATAGCCTGTGGCACCGACGCCCCGGCGATACCCCACGGGAAGAATGCCAAGGAGCTGGTCGCGCTGGTCGACCGGGGCATGACGCCCCTCGGGGCGATCCGGGCCGCCACCACGGTGGCCGCAGAGCTCATCGACGTCGACGACCGCGGCCGCATCGAGGCAGGGCTGCTGGCCGACCTGGTCGGCGTACCCGGCGACCCCCTGGCCGACATCGGGGTGACCGAGGACGTGCGCTTCGTCATGAAGGGCGGTCAGATCTGCCGTCACGACGCCGCCGTGACGTGACGGGGCGCCCCGACCCTGCTCGGCCGCTCAGGGGGAGCTGGTCCCGATGCCGTTGAGGATCAGGTTCCAGAGCTCCTCGGCCGAATCGCCCCCGTCGGCCCGCAATGACTGGCCACCGATGGTCGACGAGAAGGTGTTGAACATGACGACCTCCAGGACGATGCCGACGATCGGACCGTGGCGCAGCCCGGACCGGACGGATCCGGCCGCGGTGGCCTCCCGGAGGACTGCGTCGAACAACGAGACGAGGGGGGAGAAGACCCGGGCCGCCTCCTTGGGGTGCTGGGTGAGCAGCTGCTGGGCGAACTCCCCCATGACCTGGACCCGCCGCTTCTCGCCGGCGTCGGTACCCTCGGCCGGGCGGCACAGCCGGTAGTACTCCACCACCAGGCGATGGAGGCGCTCGAGGGGATCGTCCTCCCGTGCGATCTCTTCGGCGAGGCGCTCGGTGGTGGTGGAGACCAGCTCCTCCAGCAGGGCCAGCAGGAGCTCGTGCTTCCCCCCGAAGTACTGGTAGAAGCTGTGGAGCGACTGGCCGGACCGTTCGACCACCTGCTGGACGGTGAAATCCTTCCCTGACCTGGAATTTGAAGAGCTCCGTGGCGGCATCGAGGAAGCGCTGCACCCGACCCTCGGCTCGCAGGCGGGCGGAGTCGAGAGACCGAGCCACCGCCTGCTCGCGTCGAGAGAGCCCTGCGACCTCGATCGGGTCGGTCGCCAATTCGTCCTCCGTCACCAGGACGATCGTACCCGAGGACGGTCTGACGTCCCCCACCGACGGCGAGCCCGGGACCACCCCCGCCGGCCCCTTGCCGACCGCGCCGGCGGCGGCCGCCCCGGGGTCAGACGGCAGGCTCGATCACGACGTCCATGCTGGCCGCCCCGCTGTCGGGCACCCGTGGCTGGCGCCACACCTCCACCGGGAAGGAGGCGTTGATCAGCGAGTAGCACAACCACAGCAACCGCTTCGCCTCCTCGGGGAGTGCCTTCAGCTCGAACTGGTCGAGGTAGACGATGGCGTCTTCGAGGCGGGGGAAGGCGCTGTCGTAGAACGCCTGGAGCTCGTCCATCGTGCTCGCCAATCGCTTGGCATAGCGTTCGGCCTCGCTCTCGAGTGACCAGCTGGCGAAGGGCTCGAGGTCGGCGAACTCGGAGGGCAGGGTGCTCATTCGTGCATCACTCCCTGTCGGTCTAGGAGGCGCTGGAGATCCGAACCGGCACCACCGACTCCTGCTGGTGCTCGGACACGTAATCCCGTGCCGACTTGTGCAGTTGGCGGAGCAGGATCTCCTGGTCGTTGAGCGGGAATTGGGAGACGGCCCGAGACTCCAGCATCGTCTGGGTGGCTTCGAGCGTATTGCCGTCCTGGAGCGCATACTCCTTGAACGTGACCGCAGCGAGCTCCTGCCGCAGGCGCTCACGGGCGTTCTTCGGCGGGACGAAGTAGAGCGTGCCCTCGAAGATGTGGGTGTGGTACGAGGTCGGCCAGTAGTGGTACGTGAGATACCAGCCCGGCTGCCAGATGAGCAGCATGAAGTTGGGGAAGAACACGAAGGAGTCGACCCCCCAGGCCCGGTGGCGGGCGGGGTTGACGGCCGGTGGCAGCTCGTCGAGGCCCTCGATATCGGGCCGGTCCCAGGGTCCGAACAGCCCGCTCCGGAGGACCCGTTCGATGGGCTTCACCATGTCGAGGTCCTTCGGCGGGGACATGCCCCCCCACGACGACACCATGCCGTGACGCCCGTCGAGCTCGTAGGCGAGCGCCTCGAACCCGAAGCCGGAGAGCTTCCGCGACTCATCCGCCGTGGCCTGCTTGGCATGGAGGACCGGTGCATGGTAGAACTCGGCGAACGCGTCGATGAACAGCTTCCAGTTGCTCCCGACATCTGCCCGGTACTTGTACACCTGGGTCATCTTGTCGAACGGATACCCGGCGATTCCGGCCCCGAGCTCCCCGAGGTAGTCACCCAGGGACGTCGTGTTGTGACGGTCGAGGTTGACGAAGATGAATCCCTGCCATGTGTCGGCCTGGACGGCGGCGAGCCCGTAGTCGGCGGGATCGAGATCGAAGAACTCCGACTCCTGCTGGATGAAGGTCAACTGGCCGTCCAGCGAATAGCGCCAACCGTGGTACTTGCAGGTGAATTGGCGGCAGGTGCCGCTCGTCTCCTCACCGGGGAAGTCGTTCCACACGAGTTTGTTGCCCCGGTGGCGGCAGATGTTGTGGAAGGCGCGGATCTCGCCGTCCCTCCCGCGGACGATCACCAGCGAGGTTCCGGCCGCGTCGATCTCCCGGGTGAAGTAGCTGCCGGTGCGGGGTAGCTGTTCGACCCGTCCGACGTTCAGCCATGTCCGGGCGAAGATGGCCTGGCGCTCGAGCTCGTAGTGCTCGGGCGAGATCGAGTCCTCGTAGGACACCGGACCCGTCCCGAGCTCGGGATAGTGCTCGGTCCAGCTGCCCTCGTCCGGCTTTGCGAAATGCGCCATGTCTTCCCTCCCGGTCCGTCGAAGATGGTAGCACCGATCTTCAAAATACAGAATCTCATTTCCGCCTGAGGTCGTCGTCCAGCTCGACCTCGAAGGAGCGAAAGGCCATGGCCAGGGTCTCGTAGGCGCCCACGGTGAAGACCAGGTCCATGAGCTGTTGTTCGTCGAGCCCGCCGGCGAGCGCCGTCCACGTCGTGACGCTCACCGCTCCGTCGCCGACCAGCTCGTCGACGGCCCGCACCATGGCCCCCTCCAGGGCCGACCAGCCCGGCGCGTCAGGTCCTTCGGCCACCCGGGTGACCTCGTCCGGATCGAGGCCGGCGTCGGCGGCCAGCACGACGTGCTGTTCCCACTCATAGGCCGATCCCCGCAACGAGGCCACCCGGAGGACCAGCAGCTCGCGCTGGCGGGCCGACAGCGTCGAGGCAAAGAGGACGTGGCCGTTGAACGTGTTGAACGCCCGTGCCAGCTCGGGATGCCGAGCCAGCGTGCCCAGCGCGTTCAGCGCCTTCGGACGACCCTCCCTCCGGGGGAACGGCTGGCGGGAGTGGGCCGGGCGCAGCGCGGCCAGGGCCTCGCGCATCTCCGGCGGCCATGCCTCGGGGGGCAGGGGCTCGATCCGGGCCATCAGGTGTTCCGACCGCCATTGACGCCGATGACCTGCCCGGTGATGTAGCCGGCCTCCTCGCGCACGAGGAAGGAGCAGGTGGCGGCGATGTCCTCCGGCGTCCCGACCCGGCGCACCGGTGTGGTCGAGGCGTGGTGGTCGACACCTTTGCCGAGCAACCCTCGACTCTCGGACCTGCGCAGCATGGGCGTGTCGATGAAGCCGGGCGGGATCGTGTTGACGGTGATCCCCTGAGGACCGAGCTCGAGCGCCAGGGCCTTGGTGAACCCGATCACCCCGGCCTTGGCCGCAACGTAGTGGGTCATGAGCGGCTGGCCACCGTGCGCGCTCGATGACGAGATGTTCACGATGCGCCCCCATCCCTCCTCGACCATGTCCGGCACGACCGCCTGGCAGCAGTCGAAGGTTCCGGTGAGATTGACGGCGATGATCCGGCTCCACTTCTCGGCCGTGATCGAGAGGAAGGGGTCGAATCCGTCGAGTCCGGCGCTGTTCACGAGGACCGTGGGCCGCCCCAGGCGCTCCCGGACCTCGACCACCGCCTGGTCGATTCGGGCCCGGTCGGTGACATCGACCTCCAGGCCGAGGCCGCGACGGCCGGCCCCCCCGATGGTGCCGGCGGCAGCTTCCGCCGAGGTGCGGTCGCGGTCGAAGATCGCCACGGCGTTCCCGTCGGCGGCCAGTCGGCGGCTGATGGCGAGACCGATCCCTGATCCGCCTCCGGTGACGATCGCCGTCCGGGCATCCGTCACTGGATCGGCTCGTCCCCGCTCAGGGTCGTCCGGTGCATGTCGCGGGGGGAGGTCGCGTCGTAGCGACAGGCCCGGTGCAACACACCCCGGTTGTCCCAGATCACCATGTCGCCGACCGACCATTCGTGTCGATAGACGCGGTCCGGTGTGGTGGACCGGGCCAGCAACTGGGCGAGCAGTCGCCGGCCTTCCTCGATGTCCATCCCGGCCACGTGGGACGCTGTCGCCCCGAGGACCAGCGAGCGCCGTCCCGATTGGTGGCTCCACACCAGTGGGTGCTCCTTGGCCGGACGTGAGCGCCACATCGCCAGCTCCTGTGGTGAGGGATCGTCGTTCACCAACCGCTGTGACGCCTCGAACGTGTGGACGACCCGCAGCGCCGGGAAACGCTCCTGCTCGAGCTCCGTCAGGTCGTCATAGGCGGCATAGGTACTGGCAAACTCGGTCTGACCGCCCGACTCGGCGACCGCATGGGCACTGAGGACGGTCGCCATGATCGGGATGTCTTCGGTGCAGCCGTCGATGTGCCAGTCGAACGTCCCTCGCAGGTAGGCGGCTGCCGGGTTCGTCTCCGGGTCGAGTGAGACACGGAAGATCTCGGGATGGTCCCCGGATCCGAAGCGCTCGACCCGGCCGAGCAATTTGCTGAAGGCGACCTGCGTGGCGTCGTCGACGTGCAGGTCACGGAAGACCAGGGCCCCGTGTCGCTCGAGGGCCTCGAGTGTCCACGCCGGCAACGAGTCGTCGTCCAGGAGCTGATGGCGGCCCACACCCACGACCTCCGCCCCGACGCTGGCGCCGAGCGGCTCAGTGGTGACCACGGTCATACGGCTCTCCTTCGGGTCGGGCGGGGTCTAGAGCAACACTATTACTTTTCCAGAACCCTATTATCACCGGTCCGCCGCCTCCTGCCGCTCGGCGAGCATCTGGCGGAGCCGGAACTTCTGGACCTTCCCCGAGGGCGTCCGGGGGAACTCGACGACGGCGTGGATCGTCTCGGGCCACTTCTGTCGGGCGAGCCCGGCGGCGGCGAGGTGCTCACGAACCTGGCCGAGCGTCGGCACCGGCAACCCGTGCCGCACACTGACCACCGCGGCGGCATGCTCGCCGAGACGTTCGTCCGGCTCGGCGACGACGGCAACATCGGCGACGGCGCCCATGCCCAGCATGAGCTCTTCGACCTCTTGGGCGCTGATGTTCTCGCCGCCCCGGATGATGATGTCGGATATCCGGTCGGTGATGGTGAGGTAGCCGTCCCCGTCCAGGACGCCGATGTCACCTGTGCGATACCACCCGTCCGTGTCGAACGCGGCGGCGGTCAACCGCGCGTCCGTGTAGCCCACACAGCAGTCCGGTCCCCGACTCTGGATCTCCCCGTCACCGTCGAGTCGGATCTCGACCCCGGGCAGCGGCCGACCGTCGGTCATGTGCCGCTTGTCCTCGGGCTCGTCGATGAGGCAACCGGTGATGGATGGATGTTCTGTGCTGCCGTAGGAACGGAAGGCCCTGATCCCGAGGGCCGCCGCCCGCTCCATGACCGCCACCGGGACGGTGGACCCCCCGAGGCCGGCGAAGGGCATCATGGCGACGTGCCGGGGCGTGAAATCGGGGTGGTCCAACAGACTGGTGAGGAAGTAGGTGGCCCCCCCGCCGACGCCGAGGCCCTGGTCGCGCATCAGGCGAAGTACCTCCCCCGGGTCCCAGACGTCGATCAGGTGGACCGGATGGTGACGCAGCAGGGGAACCAGGAAGGCGTTGAGCATGCCGATGAAGTGGCCCACCGGGGCGCCGGTGATCTGCGGTGGACCACCCTTGGGGAACATGTAGTCCAGCTGGCGCGTCTCACACCCGATCGTACGATGGGAGTGCACCACCCCCTTGGGGTCGCGTGTCGTGCCGGATGTGAACGCGATGATGGCCGGGGCCTCGGGCTCCACGTCGACCACGTCGGCGATGGGATCGCCACCCAGCATCGATCCGAACGAGTTCGCCCCCCTCGGAAGGCCACGGTCGGCCGTGTCGCCCACGACGAACCACGACGGAACGGGACGCCGGGCCAGCACCTCGGAGTAGGTCGCCAGGTAGTCACTGTGGCCGAACCGGTCCGCCGTCACGACGACGTCGGGTGAGGTCACCTTGATGATGTACTCGACCTCCTTGGCCCCGTAGAAGTGCACGACGGGGACCACGACTGCGCCGAGGTAGGCCGATGCCCAAAAGGTGATGCCCGCTTCCACCCAGTTGGGCAGCTGGACCACGACCACACCGCCCGGACCCACTCCCCTGTCCCGGAGGGCTCCGGCCAGCGATCGTGCCGCTCGGTCGACGTCGGAGAACGTGCCGCGCCAGGGCCGGGTCTGCGAGTGCACCTCGAAGGCGGCGTCACCCATGGCCGCCAGGCCGTCGGCCGCCATCCGCCCCAGCGTCGAGCCCGTCCACCACCCTTCGGCCAGGTAGCGTTGCGTCAGCTCGGCCGGCACCGATCGCCGGCCCCACCGGTCCGCTCCCGTGCTGCTCGGCTCCCCCACATCCTCTCCTTCGGCCCGACACCTCCGGGCTCCGTCGACCCGACGCCTCCCCGGCCCCTAGCTCCGTTGCCAGTCTAGGAGAACTTCGTTATCATTTGTCAACATGGCACTCTCCGAGCCGGCCACCCACGCGCCCGGCGGACCGGCCGACCACGGCTACCACACGCTCCGGGTGGGGCGGGTCGAGCGCGAGACCGCCGACGCCAGCTCGGTCGTCCTCGAGGTCCCGCCGGCGCTGGGCCCGATCTTCGCCTACCAGGCGGGGCAGTTCTGCACCTTCCGGGTCACGGTGGACGGCCGCCGGCACGTGCGGTGCTACTCCATGTCCTCCTCCCCCGCCGTGGACTCCGAACTGCGGGTGACCGTGAAGCGCACGCCCGGCGGCGTGGTGTCCAACTGGGTGAACGACCACCTCGGGCCGGGCGATCTCCTGGAGGTGGCGCGTCCGGCAGGCTTCTTCCGCCTGGGTGCGGGCCAAGGCGATGTCGTGGCGTTCAGTGCCGGGAGCGGCATCACCCCGGTCCTCTCTCTGCTGAAGACGGCACTGGCCGCGACGCCGCGGCGTGTACGACTCCTCTATGCCAACCGAGATCGTGATTCGATCATCTTCCGGTCGGAGCTCGAGGATCTGCGGCGAGCCCATGGCGGGCGGTTCACGCTGAGCCACCATCTCGACACCGTCCACGGGCTCGTCCGGCCACAAACGGTCCGTCGATTCGCCGACGTCCCGGGAGATCCGGATTTCTACCTGTGCGGGCCGGGTCCGTTCATGGACATCGTGGAGCAGTCCTTGCGTGCCGGCGGGGTCGCCGGGCCGCGCATCCACATCGAGCGGTTCACTCCCGGGGAATGGCTGACAGAGCCGGGTGCGGACGACGTCTCCGTGGCGGCGTCCCGGGTCACCATCGAGCTCGAGGGTCGGACCGAGACCACGGAGTACCGCCCGGGCACCACCATTCTGCAGACGGCACGGCAGCTCGGGATGTCCCCGCCGTTCTCCTGCGAGTCGGGCAGCTGTGCGACCTGCATGGCGAGGCTGGTCGAGGGAACCGCCTCGATGCACGTCAACAATGCCCTCACGCCCGAGGAGGTCACCGACGGATGGGTGCTCACCTGCCAGGCGCTTCCGACCAGTCCCGTGGTTCATGTTGCGTACGGATTCGAGGAGGGATGATGACCCGAGCTCCGGTCGCCGATGTCGTCGAGCTCGAACAGCTGCTGGCCCGCTATGCCGTCGGCATGACGAAGGACGACGTCGAGACGGTGACGGACGTGTTCGCTCCGGATGGCACCTATAGCGCCTTCGGAGACACCTACCAGCTCGACGACTTCCCCCGGCTCGTGGCGGCCGCCCCCAAGGGCCTCTTCCTGGTGGGGCCGCCTGCGCTCGACCTCGACGGAGACCGCGGGACCGGTGAGCAGCCCCTTTGCTTCGTCGACCAGACGACCCACGACATGCGCATCGGCTACTACACGGACACCTACGTTCGAACGGCCAGTGGCTGGCGGCTGAAGTCCCGCTCGATGACCTTCCTACGCAAGAGCGGTGCCCGCGATGCGGGACGGCCCCACGACCAGAACCGGCCCGCCCCGACGGGCCGCTGATGGACCTCGACGAGTTCCGGGGGTCGGTGGACGCCTGGCTCGATCAGAATCAGGAGGTGCTCGCGCCGGATCCCGAGGCCACCCGCACCCTGGACGGCCGCGTCGCCCACCTCGCCCACGTGAAGCGGCTCTGCTACGACGCGGGATGGATGCGATGGGGATGGCCCGTCCGGGTTGGCGGGCTCGGTGGGTCCACGCTCCTGCGGGCCTACCTCGGTGAGGCGTTGACGTTGCGGAACCTGGTCGAGCCGGGCATCTACTCGATGACCGAGGTGCTGGCGCCCACCATGGTCGACCACGCCGCCCCGGAGCTCGCCGCCGAGATGGTGCCACGGGTGCTCAGCGGCGAGGAGACCTGGTGCCAAGGTTTTTCGGAGCCGGGGACCGGAAGCAACCTCGCTGCGCTGACTTGCCGCGCCACCCGCTCCGGGGACGCCTGGCGGGTCACGGGACAGAAGGTCTGGACCAGCCTGGCCCAATACGCCCGTCGCTGCGTGCTCCTCACCCGCACCGGCTCGACCGAGTCGGCCCACCGGGGGATCACCGCCCTCTTCGTCGACATGGACAGCCCGGGCATCGTGGTGCGGCCCATCGAGACGATGCACGGCGCCCCGGAGTTCTCCGAGGTGTTCTTCGGTGATGTCGTTGTGCCGGTCGACCGGACCCTCGGCGAGGAGAACGGCGGTTGGGCGGTGGCCATGGACCTGCTCCCGTTCGAGCGCAGCACGGCACTGTGGCACCGCGCCGCGTACCTCCACCGTCGGCTGCACAGGCTCGTCGAAGCCGCTCCCCCCGGCACGCTCGACCCGACCGACGTCGGCGAGGTCGCCCAGCTCCTCTACGCGTTGCGGGCCCGGTCGCGGGCAACCCAGCACCGCCTGGCCAGGGATGGCCGGCTCGGTCCGGAAACCTCCATCGACAAGGTGCTGATGGCGACGGCCGAACAGGCCGTGTTCGACCTCGTCGTCGACGGGCTGGGCCCGGCCCTGGCCGGGAGGGACGACCCCGAGAGCGAGCGCTGGCGCCGCGAATTCCTGTACTCCCGGGCGGCGACCATCTACGGCGGGACGGCGGAGATCCAGCGGAACATCATCGCCCGCCGGTTGCTCGACCTCGGGTCCGACCGCTGATGGACGACGCCGAGAGCGAACTGTTCAAGCAGAGCCTCCTCGGCGCCCTGGAGCGCCGGTCGGGGGCGGCCCTCGATGTGGCGCTCGACGACCTGGGGTGGCATGAGGCCCTGTCGGCGGACCGGCGGACGGCCGTCTCGCTCCTCTTCGAGCTCCAGGGGGCGGCGAACGCCCACTCCTCGGCGTTGGGAATCCTCCTCGGCACCGCCCTCGGGCTGGAGGACCGCCCCGCCGTAGCGGCCGTCCTGCCCCCGCTCGGCCAGTGGCATGCCCCTGGCCGGAGCGTCCAGGGACCACTCGTCGTCCGCGGCCTGGGGACCGCCGCAACGGTCGGGGGCGCTACCGCTCTCATCGTGACCAGCACCGAGCGGGGCGAGCTGGCCCTGGAAGTGTCCCTCGCCGATGTCGCGCTGCGGCCGGTGCACGGCATCGACCCGGGCCTCGGCCTCGTCGAGATGGCCGGCGACGGTGTGCCTTTCACCCGGCGCGCCGTACTCGCACCGGGTCGATGGCCGCAGGCGGTCGACCTGACCCGGCTGGCCATCGGCCACGAGCTCGTGGGCGCGGCCCGGTCGATGCTCGAGCTGGCCCGCGGACACTCGCTCCAACGGATCCAGTTCGGACGGCCGATCGGCTCGTTCCAGGCGGTCCGGCACCGGCTGGCCGACTCGCTGATCACCATCGAAGCCGCCGACGCCGCCTTGGACGCCGCCTGGGAGGGACCATCGCCCCAGGCGGCGGCCATGGCCAAGGCCCACGCCGGGCGCAGCGCCCGGACGGTCGCCCGTCACTGCCAGCAGGTGCTGGGCGGCATCGGGTTCACGACCGAGCACGACCTCCATCGCTACGTCCGCCGCATCCTCGTACTGGACGAGCTCTTCGGCTCGTCCCGGACCCTGAGCCGGGACATCGGCGAGCGCCTGCTCGCCACCCGGCAGCTTCCGCCCCTGTTGCCCCTGTGAGGCCTCCGCCCGGCGCCGGCCGGCGCCGTTGCCAGGCCGGGGCTCAGAGGGACGAGGCGAGGGAGGCGACCAGTCCACGCGTGCGCTGGGAGGACGCCACCAGCTCGTCACGTCCCCGGCCGATCGGCACCACCCTCACGGAGAGGTCGGTCACGCCGGCGTCGGCAAAGACCTGGAGCCGCCTCTCGATGGTGGACTCGCTGCCCGCCACCAGGATGTCACCCACATTCTGGGCGTCGCCGTGCTCGAGCAGCTTCTGATAGTTCGGCGAGACCTCGGCCTCAGCCAGTATCCGGTTGGTCCGGGCGACGGCGGTGTCGATCTGGTCATCGCCGCAGAGGCAGATCGGGACGCCGGCCACGATTCGGGGGGCCGCCCGGTGGGCGGATTCAGCCGCACGGGACAGGGTGGGAGCGACGTACGAGCCGATGGCGCGCTCGTCGGCCATCCACAGAATCGTGCCGTCCGCCCGCTCGCCGCACAGTTGGAGCATCCGCGGGCCCAGTGCGGCCAGGAGAACCGGCGTCGGCGTCAGGTCGGTGATGTCGATCGGGTTGTGCACGCGGAAGCGCCCGTTCTCGACGTCGACGGTCCCCGGTCCGTCGAGAGCCTGGTCGAGCACGTCGAGGTAGGCGCGCATGACCGACAGCGGGTGCTCGTACGGCAGCCCGAGCATCTCGTCGATGACCCAATGGTGTGAGACACCGAGGCCGAGGGCGAGCCGTCCCTCGCAGACGGTTTGCACCGACAGGACCGCCTGGGCGAGGGCGATCGGGTGCCGCGGCTGGACCGGTACCACCGCCGTCCCGATCTCGATGCGGCTCGTCGCCGAGCCCACGACGGTCGCCGCCGTCAGTGCGTCGAATTCATCCGGAATCTGCGGGATCCAGACCGTGGCGAGGCCGGCCTCTTCCGCCCAGCGGGCATCGGCCTGGAGGCGCGACACCTTGGTCGAGTAGCGGCCACGCTCCGGGCCGATCATCAAGCCGATGCGCATGCCGGTGTCTCCCTCCCGCCGTCCGCACGGAGCGGTCCGAGTCCCTTCTTCTGACGTCCGAATCGTGCCGTGCCGCCTCGGACAGAGGGGTCTCGCCCGGCGGGCCTCATCCCCCCGGCCTCATCGGGCCGGCGGGGCCGGGGGCGGCGTCGGGGCCGCCACCTCGAGCACCAGGGAGATGACCATGCGGGCACCGGTCATGGCGATGGGATGACCGAGGCTGCAGCCGCTCCCGAGGACGTTGACGGCCGACTCGTCGATCCCCAGGATTCTGGTGGTGGCGACACACATGGAGGCGAACGCCTCGTTGATCTCCCACAACGCCACGTCGTCGGCGCGGAGGCCAGCACGCTCGAGGGCCCGGGGAACGGCAATGGTGGGGGCCAGGCCGGTGTCGGCCGGGGGGACCCCCGTCGAGGCCCACGCCTTGACCACTGCCAGCGGCTCCAGGCCCAGCTGGGCGCCGAGCCCCTGGCCGACGAGGACCATGGCGGCGGCCCCGTCATTCGCCCCGGCGGCATTGCCGGCCGTGATAGTGAACCCCTCGATCTCCGGGTGGAGGGGTTTCAACGAGGCCAGCTTCTCGGGGCTCGTGTCCCGTCTGGGGTGCTCGTACGAGCCGAAGGTGACCGTGGTCCCGTCCCGTCGTTCCACCTCGATCGGGAGGATCTCTTCCGCGAAACTGCCCCCGTCGATGGCAGCCACAGCTCGGCTGGTGTGAACGCAGGGCCCAGGCATCCATCTCCTGGCGGGAGACCCGGGCCTTGACGGCGGCGTTCCAGCCGACGGGGATGGCCATGTCGAGGTTGGGGGCGTCCGGCGTGTCCCGGTGACTAGGTGACATCCACTCCGTCCAGTCGTCGGTGCCGGGCACCCGCCTGGTCGAGCGCGGCGAGGTGGACTGGGAATGGGCACCTCACCGGCGATGACGACACGGTCCATGCCCGAACGGATCGATGCCGCCGCGCTCTGCACGGCGGCGAGAGACGAGGCGCAGTGACGGTTGAGGGAGACGCCGGGGGCGTTGACCAGGCCCGCCTCGATGGCGGCGTACCGGGCGATGTCCCCACCGCCGTAGAGGCTCTCCCCCACGACGACGTCGTCCACCAGCGCCGGTTCGATGCCGGTGCGGGGTACGGCCTCGGCGACCACACCGGTCGCCAGCTCGAAGGCGTCCACATCGACGAGGGATCCCTTGAAGGCGGTGCCGATCGGGGTGCGGGCGGTCGAGACGATTGCTGCTTCAGGCATCGCGTCGTTCCTCTGGTCGTCGGGCTCTGATCCTCGGCGTCTCCTCGAGGGCGGACCTATTTCGCCGTGAACCGGAGCCCGCCGTCGAGACGTATGTTCTCGCCGTTCAGATAGGGGTTCCGCACGATCGACTCGACCATGAGAGCGAACTCGTCGGGGTAGCCCATCCGCTTGGGGAAGGCGATGCCCTGGGCCGGATCTTCCTTCAGGTGCTCGAGGGCTCCCAGCATGAGTGGCGTCCCCATCACACCGGGCGCGATGGCGCACACCCGCACGCCCATCGGTGCCAGATCGCGGGCCATGGGCAGCGTCATGCCCAGGATGGCCGCCTTGGCCGCACCGTAGGCCACCTGGCCGCTCTTGCCCTCGATGCCGGCGATGGACGCGGTGTTGACGACGACGCCACGCTGCCCATCCTCATCGGGCTCGCCGGTTCCCATGGCCGCGGCCACCAGGCGCGTCATGTTGAAGGTGCCCACCGCGTTCATCTCCATGGTCTGGACGAAGGAATCCTTGTCATGGGGCACCCCACCGCGACCGACGGTACGACCGCCACCGACCCCGCCACCGGCCACGTTGACCAGTATCCGGAGCGGCCCGAGGGATCGGGCCGCCTCGATGGAGGCGGCCACATCCTCGTCCTGGTTGACGTCCCCGCCCACCGCCAAGGCGGCATCGCCCAACGCCTTGGCCAGCTCGCCGGCGCGGTCGGCATCACGGTCGAAGACCGCCACCCGGGCGCCGATCTCCGCCAGCCGCCGCACGGTCGCCGCCCCCAGGCCACCGGCGCCGCCGCTGACGATGGCCGAACTTCCCTCCACCTCCATCAAATCGATCCTTTCACCTTCGTCGACGGCGGACCCGCCCCGGACGCGGCGCCGGAGGCTTGATCACCGGCTGAGGCTCCCCCGGGAACGATAATCATGATCTCCGATGGCCACAACTTCACTTCCGGTTGATCGGGCAGATCACCCACGCCAGGCGGAACGCTATTATCACGAGGCAGGGAGGGGTCCGGGGCCGCCGGCGACCGCCGGCGACCGCCGCGCCAGAGCCCCAGGAACACAAGCCGATGGGTGCATGCCGGTGACGCTGGACGACGACCAAGAACTGTTCCGTGAGACCACGGCCAAGCTCCTCGGCGAGCTCGTCCCGGTCGACGAACTCCGCCGGTTGCGCGAGGACCCCGACGGCTTCGATGCCGCCTTCTGGCGTCGCGGCGCCGAGCTCGGGTGGACATCGCTGCTGGTGAGCGAGGAGCACGGCGGTGGCTCCATTGGCGGACTGGGACTCGTCGACCTCGCCCTGGTCGCCCGGGAGTTCGGTCGACGGGCCGCACCCGGGCCGCTGGTCGGCACCAACGTGGTCGTCGCCACGCTCAGTGAGGCTGGCGGCCATGACCATGGATCGGTCATCGGCGGGCTCCTGTCGGGCGATTCCATTGCCGCGTGGTGCATCGGTGAGCCCCACCCGAACGACCGGCTCGGGACCATCGAGCTGGAGATCAGCGCCGACGGTGACGAGGTCGTCGTGAACGGGGCCAAGCGGCCGGTGGAATCGGGTGCCCGAGCCGATCACCTGCTGGTCTCCGGCCGGACCGGGGACGGGCTGACCCAGGTCCTCGTGCCCGCCGGCGTGCCCGGCATGTCCATCACCCCCATGCGTTCCATCGACATGACCCGGCGCTTCTCGACCGTGACCTTCGATGACGTCCGACTTCCCTCCTCCGCCGTCGTCGGCGAGATCGGCGGAGCCGGGGAGCAGGTCCGGAGGCAACTGGAGCGGGCCGTGGCCATCGTCAGTTCCGAAGCGGTCGGGGCCATGCAGACCGCCTTCGAGATGACCGTGGCGTGGGCGTTCGACCGGTACTCCTTCGGCCGTCCACTGGCTTCCTACCAGGAGCTCAAGCACCGCTTCGCCGACATGAAGACGTGGCTGGAGGCGGCCCGTGCCATCAGCCAGGAAGCCACCGTCGCCGTGGCGCGCGGGTCCCCCGATGCCGAGGAGCTGCTCGCCGCGGCCAAGGCGTTCACCGGCGACTACGGCTCGGAGCTCATGCAGGACTGCGTCCAGATCCACGGGGGCATCGGCGTGACGTTCGAACACGACCTCCACCTCTACCTCCGCCGCCACACCGTGGACCGGGCCCTGTTCGGCACACCGGCCGAACATCGCCGACGGCTCGCCGACCTCGTCGGACGCAACGCGGCGGCATGATGGTAGAGGACGGCGAGGATCTGGACACCTTCCGGAGTCGGGCCAGAGCATTCATCCGGGCCAACCTGCAACCGGTCTCATCGACCGCCTTCATCGACCCGCTCCGGAACGACAGGACCGATGAGGAAGAGCTCGCCGCGGTGGCCCGGGACCGGGAGGTCCAGCGGATGCTCTTCGATGCCGACCTGGCCGGCATCTGCTTCCCCCGGGAGTACGGCGGCCAGGGTCTCACCCCGGCCCACCAGCACGTGCTCAACGAGGAACTGGCCGGGTTCGAGTTTCCGGCCCGCATACAGGCTCCGACCCTCTCGCCGTGTGCCGCCGTGCTCCTCGACTTCGGAACCGAGGAGCAGAAGCGACGACACATCCCCGCCATCCTGAAAGGCGAGGAGATCTGGATGCAGTTCCTGTCCGAGCCGAGCGGCGGCTCCGACGTCGCCGGAGCACTCACGACGGCGGTGCGGGACGGTGACGAGTGGATACTGAACGGTTCGAAGATCTGGACCACGGGAGCATGGTGGTCCGACTGGGGCCTCTGCCTGGCGCGGACCAACTGGGACGTCCCGAAGCACCGCGGCCTGACCGTCTTCATGGTTCCCATCCGGCAGCGTGGCCTCGACGTCCATCGGATCGAGATGCTCAACGGCTCCAAGGAGTTCTGCCAGGAGTTCCTGACCGACGTGGTGGTCCCGGACAGCGACCGCATCGGCGAGATCGACGACGGTTGGACGGTGGGGACCCGGTGGATGTTCCACGAGCGCATGCTCACCAACTCGGCGCTGGTGACCGTGCCGGTCGGCGACGCCCACAAAGGTGACGGTGCCTCCTTCGTGAACCGGGTGGCCCGGGACGCCGGTCGTCTTTCGGACCCCTGCGCCCGCGAGCTCATCGGTGAGGCACACATGCTGGACCTGGTGGACCGCGCCCTGCGCCGCCACATCAGGGACGGCATCGCCACAGGGGTGATGGCGGACCAGTCGGCGGCCATCGGTCGACTGTTCGGAGGAGTGGTGTCGGCCCGTATCCGGACCATCGCATTCGAGATCGCCGGTGTGGCCGGCGTGGCGTGGACCGACGACGAGAAGGAGCTGAGTCACTGCGGGACGGACTTCCTCATGCGCCAGGTGTCGTGCATCGGCGGGGGGACCACCGAGATGGCACGTAACGTCGTCAGCGAACGGGTGCTCGGGATGCCTCGCGAACCCACCCTGGACCGGAATGTGGCATTCCGCGAGGTGCCGCGCCGCGCCTCCCCGGGCTAGACGAACCCTGCTCCGGCCGGGACGACCTCACCGATCGTGCCGGCGGAGCAACAGCACTCCCGAAGGTGTGCCCCCACCCGAGGTCATGACCGCGGTTTCGGCGCCGGCGATCTGCCGGGCCCCGGCATCGTGCCGGAGCTGGGCCATGGCTTCGTAGAGGAATCCGAAGCCGTGGGTCCGCCCCTCGGAGAGCTGGCCGCCATGGGGATTGACCGGAAGGTCCCCGTCGAGGGCGATCCGGCGACCTTGGTCCAGCCAGTCGGCGGCTTCACCGAACCCACAGAAGCCCAGGGCCTCGAGCCACGAGATGGCATTGAAGGTGAAGCCGTCGTAGAGCAGGGCCACGTCGACGTCCGACGGTCGCAGGCTGGTCCGGGACCAGAGGTGGGCAGCCTGACCGATCACCTGCGGCTCGTGGGTGATGGTGCCCTGGTCCCACGAGACGCGTTCGAGGATCTGTGTGCCGACGGCGTCGATGAGGACCGCCGGTCGGGGTAGGTCGGCCGCCACCGAGGCGTCGGACACGACAATGGCGATCGACCCGTCACAGGGGACGTCACAGTCGAAGAGCCCGAAGGGCGAGGTGATCGGACGCGCCGATAGGTAGTCGTCCATGGTCATCGGCTCCCGGTAGATGGCTGCGGGGTTTCGCGCCGCGTTCGTTCGTCCGTTGAGGGCGATGAGCCCGAGCGTCTCGCGGGTGGCGCCGTACCGGTGGAGATACTGGTTGGCATTCATGGCGATCCAGTTGGCCGCCGACAGCGCGCCGAAGGGCGCACGCCAGGCTGACGCCCCTGACGCTCGGGCGCCACCGGGACCGGCCAGGTGGAGAGCGGCGAAGGACGATTCCCATACCGTTCGGAAGCACAGGACGTGACGGCAGAGTCCCGATGCCACCGCCAGCATGGCGGCGATCAGTGCTCCGGCCGGGCCGGGGAGGTCGCCACCCCCGTTGATCCAGGTGGGACGGAGGCGGAGCGCCTCCTCGACGGAGGTCACGCCGCCCTCACTCATGCCCATCCCGGCCGGGCCCGGGTAGGTCGACAGTCCGTCGATGTCATCGAGCTCCAACCCGGCATCGGCCACAGCCTGAAGGCAGGCGTCGACCGTCAGCGAGAGCGGGTCGACCATCAGACGGCGACCCAGTGCGGACCGCCCGACCCCGGCGAGCACGGAGCGGTGCTCGAACCGGTCGTCCCGGGGCGGACGGCGGGGGGTGGGGCGCTCCGGCTCGGCCACCCGATCGACGGGCGAGAGCTCACCGGTCGGTCGGAACAGTGGCAGCCACACGTCGTCGTGGTGCTCGAACCGGACGGCCACCTCCTGCCCGACGGCCACCTCGCGGTGATCGCATCCGACGATGCCGGTGGTGAGTCGAACACCGGCGTCCTCGGCTAGGGCCACCACCGCGACCACATACGGTGGCACGAGCCCGGGATGCCACTGGTGGTGGTTCACCGTGTAGCCGACGATCGTGCCCCGGCCCGAGACCTCCGTCGGCTCCCACGCTCGGCTCCGGCAGACGGGACAGATCGGGACCGGGGGATGGACGAGGGAGCCGCAAGCGGTGCAGCCCTGGATGCGGAGCCGGCCGTCGGCGCCCGAGGTCCAGAACCATTCAGTGGCCGGTGTCAGCTCCGGCAGGGGCCTCCCCCCGCTCCTCGACTCGGCCGGCACGTCGGGTGGTCTCCACGTCTCCTCCTCTCCCGTCCTCGGACGGTCCCCCTCACGACACGGCGTCATCGTCGGCCGACCCGAGCGGGCCGTCGGTCGATCGGCCCCTCCCGCAGGGTCCCGACGACCTGAGGCAGGTCCACCGTCGTACGGATTCCGGGAGGTGCCCGGCAGACGAACGGGACGGCATTGACGGCGCGGTTCGCCGTGTACCCGGGCGTCCATTCGCCCATGCTCTCGAGGGGGACGTCCAGGCGCATCTCGACCTCCAAGGGGGCGTCACCGACGACCGACAGCCGCCAGCCCGTCGGGCCGACCTCCCAGGCCGGGTCCAGATCCCGGGTGCAGAACCAGGTGGCGACAAAGGTGAGGAGGGGGCGGCCGCCTCGCAGGCCGGTGACCCTCATCCGTTGCCCGGCCACCGTGCCCCGATCGAGCGTGCCGGCGGCGATCTCCGTGGTCCGGCGGGCCCTGGCGACCTCGCCGCCGGCGGCCACCGATTCGAGGGGCAGGGAGAGCGCCTCGGCCACGAGCCGCAACGACGGGCCGAAGGCGTGGGCCCCGTGAGACCAGCGACGGTGGTCGAAGGCGGCGGGATCGGCGCCGAACCCCATCAGGTCGAAGATGAGCTCGGGCGAATTGCGCGGCGAGAGGTCGGCGAATTCCTCGATGACCAGGCTCTCGAGCTGCCGCTGGATCGACGTCAGGACCAGCGGGACGGCCTCGGAGATGAAACCCGGACTGCTCCCGGTGCTGTGGATCGATGTGCCGCCGCGCCGGCAGGAGGCTTCGACACGTCGGCGGGTCTCATGGTCCATGCTCCCGGGATGGTGGAACTCGCCGCGGGTGGTCACGACGTTCGCTCCGGACTCCAACAGGCGGCACACGGTGTCCGTGTCGCACTGGCGCGGCATGTAGAGCACGCAGTCCGCCCCGAGCCCGAGTATCCCGTCGAGGTCCCGGGTGGCGGCGACCCCGGTGGGCTCGAGACCACAGAGCTCCCCCGCGTCGCGCCCGACCTTCTCGGACGAGTACACGTACACCCCGGCCAACGACAGAAGGGGATGCTCGACCACGCCTCGGAGGGACCGCATGCCGATGTTGCCGGTGGCCCACTGGACCACCCGGAGGCTCTCGGTGTCGGCGGAGTCCTTCTCCGTGCTCACGGCGGCCCCGGGTTCCCGTCGGCGAGCGACGCCTTGTACAGCACGTTGGCGGCGAGCCGCATGTGAGCGGCGTCCACCAGCTTCCCGTCCCGACCGATGGCGCCGACGCCCCGGGCCTCGGACCCGCGGTAGGCCTCGATGGACCGATGGGCGTCTTCGATCTCACTGGCCGTCGGAGCGAACACCTGGTTGGCGATGGCGATCTGATCGGGATGGATCGCCCACTTGCCGTCGAATCCGAGCAGACCGGCGTGCACCGCTGCACGCCGGAACCCCTCCAGGTCCTGGTAGGCCGGATGGGGCGCGTCGATGGCATCGATACCCGCAGCCCTGGCCGCCGCCAGGACCTGCACGCGGGCGAAATGCCAGAAGTCACCGGGGTACTCACCGACGGGATCGAAATTGCCGTCGACCCGAGCCCGCAGCGACGCCGACAGGTCACCGGCACCGAAGATGATCGCCTCGAGCCGGTCGCTGGCACCGGCGATCTCCGCGGCATTCATCAGGCCCTCGGCCTCCTCGATCAGCACTTCGAGACCGATCCGCTTGGCCAGACCCAATTTGGCCTCCAGCTGGGTGAGGAGCACGTCGACCCACCACACGTCCCGGGCGGACCGGGCCTTCGGCACGATCAGCACGTCCAGTGCCTCCCGAGCGCCACTGACGACCTCGATGATGTCGCCGTGGCACCATGGCGTCTCCAGGCCGTTCACCCGGACGGCCCGGACCGTCCGTCCCCAGTCGAATTCCGTCAGTGCGGCCACGGCGATGCCTCGGGCCGCCTCTTTGGCCACCGGGGCGCATGCGTCCTCCAGGTCCAGGAACACCAGATCGGCACCGGAGCCCGCCGCCTTCTCGCACATCCGTTCGCTACTGGCCGGTGTGGCCAGCTCTGAACGTCGGGCACGGGGCTCTCGCACGGCTACCTCCATGGGCGTCGGAGTCAGATGACGCCTGCCGCCCGGAGGGCGGCGAGGCGATCGGGCCCAATGTCGAGCAGGTCACCGAAGACCGCCTCGCTGTCGGAGCCGAGGTCTCGGCCGAGATGGTCGATCCGTCCCGGCGTGTCGGTCAGGACGGCCACCGGAGCGTGCACGGTGACCGGGCCGAGGTCAGGATCGTCGATCTGGACGAAGGTCCCCCTGGCCCGCAGATGCTCGTCGGCCAGCAGCTGCTCGGCGTCGTAGATGGGTGCCGCCGCCACTGACGCAGCCTCGAAGACCGCCATGGCCTCGTCGAGGGTTCGCCGCCGGACCCAGTGGGCGACGAGCTCATCGACCTCGAGGGCTCGCTTCTGCCGAAGGACGGGGTCGATGTAGTCGGGGTTCTCCGCCAGGTCGGGACGATCGATCGCCCGGTAGACGCGTGCGACGATGTTGGGCGAGGCACTCGAGATCGCCAACCACTTCTGGTCTGCGGTCCGGTACGCATTTCGGGGAGCACTGGCATCGAAGCGGTTGCCGACGCGGCCGGTGACCGTCCCCAATTGGTCGTAGGCCAGGGTGGAGGACTCGATGAGGCGAGCCAGAGGCTCGATGAGGTTGACGTCGACGAGCTGTCCCCCGCCACCATTCACATCGCGATGATAGAGAGCCATCATCACGGCATAGGTCGCGGCCAGGGCGGCCACTCCGTCGGCCAGCATGAACGGGGGCAGGGTCGGCGGCCCGTCCGGTTGCCCGGTCAGATGGGCAAAGCCGCTCATGGCTTCGGCGAGGGTGCCGAAGCCGGGGCTGTCGCTCTTCGGCCCGCCGCGCCCGTAACCGCTGATGTGGAGCATGACGATGTGCGGATGACGCCGGTGGACGGACTCGTAGTCGATCCCCCAGCGGACCAGGGCGCTCGGTCGGTTGTTGACGATCACGACGTCGCTCACGTCGAGCAGGCGGTGAAAGAGCTCCTGGCCCTCGGACTGGCGGAGGTCAAGCGTGACACACCGCTTGTTGCGGCTCATGCTCTTCCAGACCAGCCCGACGTCCTCCTTCAGGTCTCCCCAGGTGCGCAAGGGGTCCCCGGCCCCGGGTTGTTCCACCTTGATCACGTCGGCGCCGAACTCGCCCATCGCCGTGGCGACCAGGGGGCCGGCGGCCAGCGTGGCGGCGTCGATCACCCGCACTCCCTCGAGAGGCCCCGATTCCGCCCCTGGCGGCGGCCCGGCCACCTCAGGCACAGTGCACCGACTCCGGCCGGGCCAGCCCGAGGGTGTCCCGCAGCGTCTCGCCGCGGTATCGGTCACGGAACACCCCTCGGCGCTGGAGCTCGGGTACGACCAGGCGGACGACGTCCTCATAGGCGCCCGGGGAGTGGGTGGCGGCGATCACGAACCCGTCGCAGGCGTCGCCCTCGATCCACTCCTCCATCTGATCGGCGACCTCGCTGCCCGTGCCCACGAACCGGGGGCCCTGCAGCAAGGTGGCCCGATGGCCGGCCAGGTCGCCGAGCGTGACCAGCTCCCCACCGATGTGCTTGCGAAGGTTCTGCACCAGACCACGGATGCCCGACACGGAGCCGATGAGCTCGTCGCTGATCGGTGCGTCGAGCTCCAGGCCCGAGAAGTCGTAGTTCATGAGCTCGGAGAGCAGTGTCAGCGAAGCCTGGGGGTCGACCAGCGAGTTGAGGAACAGGTCCTCGCGTTCCTCGGCGTGGGCGTGGGATTCGCCGACGACGGTGTACACCATCGGCAGCACCTTCACCGAATCGGGGTCCCGCCTGGTCGCGGCGATCGACTGCTTCTGGTCCTGGTAGTGCGATCGGGCGATGTCCATGTCGGGGTCACCCGTGAAGATCAGCTCGGCCCAGCGGGCGGCGAACTCCCGGCCGCGTCCCGACGAACCGGCCTGCAGGAGGACCGGCCGTCCCTGCGGGGACCTCGGGACCGTGAGGGGTCCCCGTGAGCTGAACCAGGAGCCGTCATGGTCGAGCGGGTGGACCTTGTCCGGGTCGGCGAAGATGCCGCCGGCCCGATCGAGCACGAGGGCGTCGTCGTCCCAGCTGTCCCACAGGCCCGTCACCGCCTCGAGGAACTCGTCGGCCCGGTCGTAGCGGGCATCGTGCTCGAGATGCTCCTTGAACCCGTAGTTCTGGGCCTCGGAGTCGTTGACCGAGGTGACGACGTTCCACGCCGCTCGGCCCCCGGACAGATGATCGAGGGTGGCGAAGGTGCGTGCGACGTGGAAGGGCGAGTAGTAGGTGGTCGAGTAGGTAGCCCCCAACCCGATCCGCTCGGTGGCAGCGGCCACGACGCCGAGGACGATGCTCAGGTCCAACTTCACCGGGCGGGCCCCGAGGCGGACGGCGTCGGCCACCGATCCTCCGTAGATACCGGGCATGGCCAGGCGGTCGTCGAAGAACATCATGTCGAAGCAGCCCTCTTCGAGGGTCCGGCCCAGCTTCGAGTAGTAGCTGGCGTTCAGGAACCCGTGCTCGGTGGCGGGATGGCGCCAGGATCCGGCATAGACCGTCGTGCTCCCCGCCTGCATGAACCCCACCAGCGACATCTGACGCTTCTGCGTGGTGGCCACGATGCTCCCCTCTGTCGGTGCCGCTGCCGAGGTTCCCGTTGTCGGCCTGGGGAGCGGTCTGGCGCCCCATCCGTTTTGAAATGTAATATCTGATATGCCAGATTTCAAATCGATCGGCGGAACCGTGCGGGCCCGCGCCGCCAGCGAACTCCGCGATCGGATCCTGACCGGTCGGCTGCCGCCCGGGGCCCGGCTCGACCTCGACGGGATCACCCGGGAGTTCGGGACCAGCCGCACGCCGGTGCGCGAGGCGCTCCTCGAGCTCTCGTACGAGGGTCTCGTCTCGGTCACCCCCCGGAGCGGCATCACCGTCCTCGGGATCTCACCCGAGGACGCCGTCGACAACTTCGCCGTCCTGGCCACCTTGGCCGGCAAGGCGGCCGAATGGGCCACCACCCGGATCACCCCGTCGGAGCGGGGCGAGCTCCACGACCTGGCTCTCGCCGTCGTCACCGCCGACGATGTCGTGACGGCCAATTGGAGGTTCCATCGCGCCCTCAATCTGGCGTCGCGGTCACCACGGCTGTTGACCTACATTCGCCAGGCGGTCCGGGCCGTGCCGGCGAGCTATTTCGCACTGTTCCCCGAACAGATACGGCGAAGCCGGGCGGACCATGCCGTCCTGCTCGAAGCCATCGACCGCGGCGATGCCTCATCGGCACGGGCCCTCACCGAGTCGCACGTTCTGGACGCCGGAGCCGCACTGGGCGACTGGCTGCGTGCCCGGACGACCGAGATGGAACTCGGCGCAACCCGCACCTGACCAGGTGACTTCCCGGGGATGGCTCAGGCTCCGGTGGCGGCAACCGCCCGCCGGGCCCGCGAACGGTAGCCCTCGAGCTTCTCGTCCGGTGTGCGGACCCGGGTGCTCCGCGACATGATCGACACGTCATGGCCGGCGGCCCGGCCCCGGAGGGCGCGGACGGTGGCATCCGACCGGGACATGCCGGTGAAGGGGTCGAACGAGTACCACCGCATGGCGTTCTCATGGGTGATCTTGCGGATGTGCTCTCCGGGCACCCCGTTCCGGGAGAACTCGGCCGCCAGCTCCTCGGGCGCGCCGGGCCACATCGAATCGCTGTGCGGATAGTCCGCCTCCCAACAGATGTTGTCGATCCCGATGCGCTCCCGGAGCTCGACCCCTACCGGGTCACTGATGAAGCACGTCAGGAAATGCTCACGGAACACCTCGCTCGGGAGGCGACCTCCGAAGTCCTGCAGCGTCCAGGCGTGGTGCATCTCGAACGTCCGGTCCACGCGCTCGAGGAAGTACGGGACCCACCCGGTGCCGCCCTCGGACAGGGCCACCCGGAGGTCCGGGAACTGCTTCAGGACGCGGGACCACAGCAGGTCGGCCGCGGCCGACTGGATGTTCATCGGCTGGAGCGTGATCATCACGTCGGGCGGGGAGTCCACGGCCGGGATGGAGAGGCGCCCGGATGAACCGAGGTGGATGGAGACCACCGTCCCGGTGTCACAGCAGGCCCGCCACACCGGGTCCCAGTACTCGTCGTGGAAGCTGGGGTACCCGAGGGCAGCCGGGTTCTCGGTGAAGCTGAGGGAATGGCAGCCCTTGGCGGCCGTGCGCCTGATCTCCTCGGCGGTCAGTGCAGCGTCCCAGATCACCGGGACGGCCATCGGGATGAAACGCTCGGGGTAGGCGCCGCACCACTCGTCGATGTGCCAGTCGTTGTAGGCCCGGACCAGGGCCAGCGAGAGCTCGGGGTCGTCGCTGGCGAACACCCGAGCGGTAAAGGTCGGGAACGACGGGAAGTTCATCGAGGCCAGCACACCCCCGGCATCCATGTCCTTCACCCGTTCGTGCACGTCGTAACAGCCTGGTCGGACCTCGTCCAGGCTCTGCGGCTCGAGCCCGTACTCCTCCCTCGGACGCCCCGCCACGGCATTGAGGGCGGCGGTCTCCATGACCACCTGGCCGAACACCCAGACATCGGAGCCCTCGTCGTTGCGGACCAGCTTCGGTGCCCGGTCCTGGTACTTGGCATCGAGGTGGTGGACGAAGAGATCCGGCGGTTCGATGATGTGGTCATCGACGCTGATCAGGATGAGGTCATCAGCCTCGCTCATGGTTCCCTCCCGAGAATGTACTTCTCCGCACGACATAACGATCCTATATCACTCGGCCGTCCAGGGCGTCGCCATGCCGTGCCCGGTCGTCGGCGGGGTACACCGGTGGCGCGGGGCGCGGCGCCGACGCACCGGGGCGCCGAGCCCACCAGGGCCATCGGGAGGGGCCGAAAGGACCGTGACGGAACGCCACATTCATCCGGCCAGAACGCCATGCACCGATGTGAGTGCCAAGTTATAGTTGCGCCAGAAGGGGTCTGGTTGCCGAGGCGTCGCTCGGAATAAGGGGGATGTGGTGAGAAACTCAGTTCGGGCCTGGAACCCGACGAGGTGGGAAATGCCGCGCACGCCGCTCACGGTCATGGTGGGTGTGGCAACCGTTGCCCTGTTGGCCGCGGCCTGTGGCTCGTCCAGCGCAACGAACACGACCACGACCCAGACGTCGAAGGCTGCCACCGGGACGCCGATCGTGGTGGGACAGATCTATCCCGCCACCGGTGCGAACCTGGCCCTTCCCGAGCTCGGCAACAGCCTCAAGGCCTCGATCGCCGGCCTGAACAGCTCGGGCGGGATCAACGGGCACCCGGTCCAGCTCATCCAGTGCGACAGCCAGGGTGATTCCAACACCGAGGTCCAGTGCGCCCAGACCATGGTCAAGGACCACGTGGTGGCGACGCTGGAGGACAGCACCTTCTCCAACCCGGCCCAGGTCAACACCATTCTCCATGGCGCGGGCATCCCTCGAATCGGGCTCACCTCGGCCGACGTGTCGGACTACTCGAACCCGGACAACTTCGACTTCACCGGCGGCGGCATCTTCACGCTGGTGGGCATGATGGAGAACCTCGTCAACAAGGGCGACAAGAAGATCTCCGTGGTGGTCCCCGACGAGCCTCAGTCCACCGAGACCCACCTGCTCCTCGACCCCATCGCCACGGCCGAGGGCGCCAAGGTGGTGAACTACGTGCTCGTCTCCTCCGCCTCGGGTGACTACAGCCAGTACGTCGCCCAGGCCCAGCAGAACGGGGCCCAGGGGATGGTGCTCGCCCTCCCCAACGCCCAGCTGGTCCAGATGGCTCAGGTGATCAACCAGCTGAACCCGAAGATCGACTACACGACCGGCATCGCCGGGTTCACGCTCACCCAGCTCAAGGACCTGGGGGGGTTCGCCAAGAAGGTCTCCTTCGTCTGGTGGACCCCGGGCATCGACGACACCAAGAACTTCCCCGGCCTGTCCCAGCCCATCGCCACGCTGACGGCCAACATGCCGGGGGCGACCATCGACAACATGACCTCGACCTCACTGTCGAGCTGGCTGGCCGTTCACGCCTTCGACGAGGTCATGAAGTCCCAGCCCGGCACCCCGACCGCGGCCAGTGTCCTCGCCGCGTTCAAGGCGGCCAAGGACATCCCGATGAACGGGATCGTCCGGCCCTGGTCGCCGGGGGCGACCCAGAGTGCGGGCAGCCTGAGCTCGGTCTTCACCAATGTGTCGAACCCGTGGATGTACCGGATCTCGTACAACGGGACCAACACCATGACGAGCCCGTCGCAGCTGTTCAACACGTTCGCCGGCCTGCCCGGCAACACCGGCTCGTCGGGCAGCACCACTTCCAGCAGCAGTTGAGCCAAGGATGCAACACCGAGCCGGACCGAGGGCCTCGACATCGAAGGCCCGCGGTCTGATCGCCCAGAGGTAACGACAAGGACACGGATGCGTTGACCCAGCTCCTGCAGTTCTGCATCCTCGGCCTCGGAGCAGGCGCGGCGTACACCTTGCTGGCCCAGGGGGCGATCCTGGTGTACCGGGGCTCGGGGCTGGTCAACTTCGCCCAGGGAGCGGTCTCCATGGCCGCCGCCTACCTCTGCTTCGAGGAATTCGAGACCAACCAGGGCTGGGGCTTCGCCGTCTCCTTCGTCGCAGCCGTCGTCTGCGCGGCCGCGATCGGCCTCCTCTTCCAGCAGGCGGTCCTGCGCCAGATGAGGAGGTCCTCGCCCCTCACCCGGGTGATCGCGACCCTCGGTCTGCTGATCATCCTCCAGGGCGTCGTGCAGAAGCGCTACGGCGATTCGACCAATGTGGTCCAGCCCTTCCTGCCTCAGACCACCTTCCACTGGGGCTCGGTCGTCGTCCAGGAGGACCGGCTCATCCTGACCGGGATCGCCATCGGCGTCACGGCCCTGCTCTGGGCCTTGATGCGATTCACCCGGATCGGGCTCGCCATCACCGCCAGCTCCGAGAACGAGCGGGCCGTCGCCACACTGGGCTGGTCGCCCAACCTGCTCAGTGCGGTGACCTGGAGCGCAGGTTGTGCTCTGGCCGGCGTCGCCGGCGTTCTGGTCTCTCCCATCACCGGGCTCAGCCCCGGCGTCTTCACCCTCCTCGTCACCGTCTCCGGGTTGGCCGCCGCACTGGTCGGCGGGTTCACCTCGTTCCCCCTCACCCTCCTCGGTGGGATGGTCCTCGGCATCGGCGAGAGCGTCGTCACCCTGTACCAGCCCAACATCCAGTCCTTCTTCGGCCTCAGCCTGATGACCGGCACCAGCCAACTGGTCCCCCTGGCCGTCATCATCGTGGTGCTGGTGGTCAGGGGCCGGGGCCTCCCCCTGCGCAGCCACGTCATCGAGCGCCTCCCCAAACTGGGCACCGGACGCATCCGTTGGCCGGAGATCGGCATCGGCGCGGCACTCACCGCCGTGCTGGTCACCGTGGTCTTCAACCAGTCCTGGGTGGCGGCCACCTCGCTGTCGATCACCGTCGGCATCATCCTGCTGTCGGTCGTCCTGCTCACCGGCTATGCCGGTCAGCTCTCGTTGGGCCAGTATGCGATCGGCGGCCTCGGCGCCCTCTTCTCGGCCAAACTGCTGGCCAACGTCGGGTTCCCCGCCCCCCTGGCCATCATCGGCGGGATGGTCCTGGCCATCCCGGCCAGCCTGGTCCTGGCGCTGCCGGCCCTCCGCACCAGGGGGGTGAACCTGGCGGTGGTGACGTTGAGCCTGGGCTTCACCATCGAATCGGTGATCTTCAACAACCCGTCGATCACCGGCAACATCCTGGCCGACGGAACACCGATCGGACGGGTGAAGATGTTCGGGATGGACGTGAGCTCGGTCTCCCATCCGTCCCGATGGGCGATCGTGTGCTTGATCGGCTTCGTCCTGCCCGCCTTGGCCCTCGCCAACCTGCGCCGGTCGGCCACCGGTCGCCGCCTGCTTGCCATGAGGACCAATGAACGCGCTGCCGTGTCCCTCGGGGTCAGTGTGTTCCGCTCGAAGATCTATGCCTTCGCGCTGGCCGGTGCCATCGCCGCGTTGGGGGGAACGCTCCTCGGGTTCCGCTACTCGGTGGTCCAGTACGGCAGCTTCGACGCCTTCCAGTCGATCTACGCCGTCGCGTACTCGGTCATCGGCGGTGTCGGCTACGTCGTGGGGAGCATCATCGGCTCCCTGTTCCCCGTCGGCGGTGTGGGGAACCAGGCCTTCCAGAGCTTCTTCTCATTGGGATCCTGGACCACGTTGGTCGGAGGGCTCCTCCTGCTCCTGGCGGTGGTGGCCCAGCCCAATGGCGCCGCCCTGGTCGTGTCCGAGGCATGGCAGAAGGTCCGCTCGACGCTCGTGCACCGCGGCCCGCGCTCTGTCCGACTGGCCGAAGGCAGACCAGAACGGGTGACACCCAAGACGCTGCGGGTGGAGGCGCTCACCGTGAAGTTCGGGAACGTCACCGCCGTCGACAAGGTCAGCCTCGAGGTCGAGCCGGGTGAGATCGTCGGCCTCATCGGACCAAACGGGGCCGGCAAGACCACGCTGATCGACGCCGTCACCGGCCTCGTCGGCGTCTCCCAAGGCCGGATCGACATCGACGGCGAGGACATCACCTCGTGGGGCGCTTCCCGCCGGGCCCAGCAGGGTCTCCGGCGCTCGTTCCAGTCCCTCGAGCTCTTCGAGGACCTGACCGTGCTGGAGAACATCATGGCCGGTGCCGACGAGGTGACCCGCCTGTCCTGGTTGACCGATCTGGTGTGGCCGAAGAACCGCCCGCTCACCCAGTCGGCGGCGGCCGCCGTCACCGAATTCCGGCTCGCCGGGAGGCTCCAGGACCTCCCCCCGTCCCTCTCGTACGGGGAACGGCGGCTGCTGGCCATCGCCCGGGCGGCGGCATCGGGGCCGCCCCTGCTGCTCCTCGATGAGCCGGCCGCCGGCCTCGACGAGACCCAGAGCCGCGAGCTCGGAAGCCTCATCCGCCGCCTGGCCGAAGAGCGAGGGATGGGCATCCTGCTGGTCGAACACGACGTGGGCCTGGTCATGTCCACCTGCGACCGGGTGGTCGTGATCGATTTCGGGAAGACGATCGCCGACGGCAGGCCGGACGAGGTGCGCAATGACGAACGGGTCATCACCGCCTACCTCGGCGAGCGGGAGCTGCAGAGGACGGGCCCGGTGTGAACACCGACGACCTGGCCGTCGAGCTGGTCGACGCCGACCTCGGGTACGGCGGTGCACCGGTGTGCCGTGGCATGAACCTCAGTGTCCGGCGGGGGGAGGTCGTGTGCCTCCTCGGGTCCAATGGTGCGGGCAAGACGACGACCATGCTCTCGATCGCCGGCGAGATCCCCCTGATCTCGGGCACCGTCCGGCTCCACGCCAAGCCCACCACCGCTCCGCTCCATCGGCGGGCCAGGGATGGGCTGAGCTTCGTCACCGAGGAGCGCTCGGTCATCATGCGCCTCACCGTCGAGGAGAACCTGCGGCTGGCCAAGGTGCCGACCGACAAGGCGCTGTCCTACTTCCACGAGCTCGGCCCCATCCTGCGCCGGACGGCCGGTCTCCTCTCCGGCGGGGAGCAGCAGATGCTCACCCTGGCCCGCGCGCTCGGCCGCTCGCCGAAGATCCTCCTGGCTGACGAGCTCTCGCTCGGCCTGGCCCCGCTCGTCGTCGACCGTCTCCTCTCGGCGGTGAGGTATGCCGCCGACACGCAGGGTGTCGCCTGCCTCGTCGTCGAGCAGCACGTGCGACAGGCCCTCGAGATCGCAGACCGGGTCTATGTCCTGCAGCGGGGGGAGATCGTCATCTCCGGGACGTCAGATGAGATCGCCCGCGACATCGGGACGCTCGAGCGGGCATACCTCTCCGGTGTGGTCGACACCGTCCCCGGTATGCGAGGGATCTGACCGGCGAAGGAGACGAACCACCCCGACCGGTACGAGCAAGCCGCCGGTCGGCAATCCAGCTTGGAGGCATGGGATGCAACAGCAGACGCCGCCGACGTGGGGACCGCGGGTGCCCTGGGGTGTCACGGCCACCGTGGTCTGCCTGGCGCTGGCCGGCCTGGCCGGCTGCTCCAGCAGCACTGGCGCCCAGCGCCCGGCGAGCTCGACCGCATCGCCGGTGGCCGGGACCCGCCCACCCGGGCCTGCGGCCGAGCTCACCGCGCTGACGGGGGGCAACGGCGCCTACATGGGGGAATCGTCCCCCCCGGACCTGCGAAAGGTCGGCTACGTGCAGCACGAGTACTCCGCGGCCGGTACGGCGACCTCCTACAACCTGCAGGGGGCGATGACCGAGGACGGTCGCTGGACGTTCACCCCCGGAGCGACCGCGCCCTACCGCACCCGCGTGCTGGTGCGGGAACCGGCGAAGGCCTCGGCCTTCAGTGGCACCGTCGTCGTTGAATGGCTCAACGTCAGTGGAGGCGTCGACGCCGATCCCGAATGGGTCAGCCTCCAGGAGGAGATCGTGCGGGCCGGCGACGCCTGGGTCGGCGTGTCAGCCCAGCGGATCGGGGTTGAGGGTGGACCCGTCCTCGTGAGCGTGCAGGGTGTGCCCGGGGCGGATCAGGCCGGCAAGGGCCTCAAGGCGATCGACCCCGCCCGCTACGGCACGCTGGAGCATCCCGGCGACGGCTTCTCCTACGACATGTTCACCCAGGTGGCACGGGCCCTCCGGACCGGCGCCGGCCTGGGCGGGTTGCGACCGCACGTCCTCATCGCCGCCGGTGAATCGCAGTCGGCGTTCGCCCTCGTCACCTACATCAACGGCGTGCAACCGCTGGCCCACGCCTTCGACGGGTTCTTCGTGCACAGCCGCGGTGCGGCCGGGCTTCCCCTGGTCGGCCCGGGACAGGATGCGGGCATCGCCACGGCCATCAGCGGCACACCGAGCATCTTCCGCACCGACCAGGACGTCCCAATTCTCGACATCCAGACCGAGACCGACGTCGGGAGCATCCTCGACTCCTACGCCGCTCGCCAGCCCGACAGCGATCACTTCCGCCTGTGGGAAGTTGTCGGCACTGCCCATGCCGACGCCCATCTGGTCGGCCCGTCGGCCAAATACATCAACTGCGGCGTACCGATCAACAACGGCCCGATGCACATCGTGGCCAAGGCGGCCTTGCGGGCGCTCACGGTCTGGCTCACCACCGGGAAGCCGCCCGTCACCGCTCCGCGCATCGACGTGACGCCGGGCGCGACGCCCGAGGTCGATCGCAATGCCGACGGCATCGCCCTCGGTGGCATCCGGACGCCGCCGGTCGACGTGCCCGTCGCGACGCTGTCGGGCGCGCCAGGTCCGAACCCCTCGACCATCTGCCTGCTGCTCGGCTCGACGACGCCGTTCACGACGGCCCGGCTGGCACAGCTCTACCCGTCGCGGGCGGTGTACCTGCAGCGGTACGAGGCCGACGCCGACGCAACCATCAAGGCCGGCTTCGCCCTCCCACAGGATCGGGCCGCCCTCCTCGCCTTCGCCGAGCCGTCCCGTATCCCGGGCTGACCCAGCCTGGCGGGAGGAGCCGGTCCCCTGCCCGATTCAGACCGAGTGGGGCGTCTTCCTCGACCTCGTCACGATGGCCGGGGAAGGCCGAGCCCCCGCTGGGCGATGATGTTGCGCTGCACCTCGCTGGTGCCGCCGTAGATCGTCGTTCCCATGGCGAAGCGGTAGTAGTACTCGGCGATCCCCTCGGCCACGGCCAGAGGGTCCCCGTCCCGCCGGAGCCCGTCCGGGCCCAGCATGTCGACGAAGTCAGCCGACTGCCTGGTCAGCGCCTCCGAGGCGAACAGCTTGGCCATGGAGCCCTCGACGCCAGGAAGGATCCCCGCGTTGTGCATCCAGGCGCACCGGCGGGCGAGCAGGGTGCTGATCTCGTTCTCGGCGGCGGCCCGGCCCAGGCGAGCCCGGACGGCGGGATCCTCGGACTTCGGACGCCCGGCGTCATCGAGGGTGGTGAGCGCCCATTGCTCCATGGCACGGAGGAGCCGGGCCGAATCGCCTCCCTGAGGACCCGATCGCTCGAAGGTCAGCCCGACCGTCATCACCTGCCACCCTCCGTCGACCTCTCCGATCCGCAGCGAGTCGTCCACCCGGGCATCCGAGTAGAACGTGAGGTTCGTCCGCTCCCCGGACAGGGTGAAGATGGGCTGGATCTCGACGCCCGGCTGGCGCAGAGGCACCAGAAACGTCGTGAGACCCTTGTGCTTGGCCACGTCGGGGTTGGTGCGGGTCAGCAGGAACACATAGTCGGCCTCTTGGGCGTTGGTGGTGAACATCTTCTGCCCGTTGATCACCCATTCGTCACCGTCGCGAATGGCACGGGTCTGCGCAGCCGCCACGTCCGAGCCCGATTCGGGCTCCGTGAAGCCCAGGACGATGAGGATCTCACCGCTCAGGGCGCGGGGAATGATCAGTTGCTTCTGGTTCTCGGTCCCAATATGACGAATGATGTTGGCCACCATGAGTGTGGTCCCAACTCCGTACGTCGGTGCTCCGGCGCTCTGGAACTCCTCGAGGAATGCCAGCACCTCGAGGGCGTCGCGGCCCTGGCCGCCGAGATCCTCCGGCCACCCCGGGGCCAGCAAGCCATGCTCGACCCGGGCCCGGTGAAGGTCCCAGTTGTGGTGCACACCGGTCGAGTGCATCCGCTGGCGGACGTCATCGGTGAGGTGCTCGTCCAGGAAGCGCCGGGCCTCGTCCCGGAAGGCGTCGCTGTCCTCTCCCAAGCGAAAGTCCATGCTCAGCCTTCCACTCCGGACTTCGCCAACCGGTCGGCCGCGGCCCGGGCGAACATCAGTGCCGGCTCTCCGAACACGCCCGGCCAGGCTTTGGCTCGCTGAAAGTACAGCTGGATGTCGAACTCGAGCATGAAGCCATAGCCCCCGTGATAGTGGAGGCTGCGATAGCCCGCCTCGCGCGCCGCCTCCGAACAGAACCCACAGGACAGACCGGCCAGTTGACCGGCCCGTGCGGCATCCTCCCGGGCGGCCCACGCCGCCTCCCGGGCCAGGAGCTTGCCACCGTCGATGGCGGTGGCCGCATTGGCCAAGCCGTGGGCCACCGCCTGGAACGACCCGATCGGGACCCCGAACGCCCGCCGTTCCTGTACGTAGTCCACGCCGATCTCCAACGAGCGAGCCCCGATCCCCACCAATGCGCTGGCCATCAGGGCCAGCCACTCGTCGCGCGCCTGTTCGAACAGTCCCGTCGCCCCTTCCCCACCCTCCAGCGCCACTGCGGAGGGTCCGATGGCGATGTCCGCGACCGGCAGCGATCCGATCGTCGAGGCCGGGCGCCCACGCTCACCGATCACAGTCGACATCAGCGCACCACCGTCGAAATAGACCACTTCGTCAGCGACCGCACCGGACGGAACGAGGGCGAGCACCCCGCGCCTCGGCGGGTGGAGCGCCACGGTGGTGAGTCGTCCCTCCGTCAGGGAGCGGTGCAGCACATCGGTTGCGGCTCGGCCCCCGATCCGTGCCAGCAGCCGGACGGCGACCTGGGCCTCGATCAGCGGAGCGGGACCGAGATGGCGACCGTGCTGTTCCGCCACCAGGGCGAGATCCAGCAACGAGGCACCCCACCCTCCCGAGGTCTCATCGACCGCCATGTCCAGCGCGCCCATCTCCCGCAGGCGGGCCCACAGATCGGCATCGTGGCCTGACGGTTCGGCCTCCCGCACCCGCTCGATGGGGCACTCCTTGCCGTAGAAGGCCGCGAACGCGTCGATCAGCTGCTGTTGCTCCTCTGAGGGATTCAGATCCATGTCAGGGAACCTCGTCTCTCCACTTCACTCCGGTCACTTGCGAAGCAGGAGCTCCAGGCTGGTTCGGGTCGAATCCTCCCGCCAGTGGTCCCGCACCTCCCGGTCGAGCGACCGGGCACCCTCGTCTCGGAGGGATACGAGCAGGGACCGGCGAACCGAGGCTTTAGCCAGGGCATACGCACGCGGATCGAAGGACGCCAGTTGCTCGGCGGCGGTTGTGGCCGCGGCCGACAGCTCCGATCGGGGGACTCGCTGGTGCGCCAGACCGTACCGGCAGGCGTCGTCAGCGCCGAACAGCTCGGCCCCGAACACCACCCGGTCCGCATGGTGCCCGCACACGTGCCGCAACAGCTCGATGGCAGCAACGGGAAACGACACACCGACACGGAGCTCGGTGACACCGATTCGCGCCTCCTCGGCGATGAGCCTCCGGTCACAGGCAATGGCGAGCAGGCAGCCGCCGGCGATGGCCGGACCGTTGATGGCCGCCACCGTCGGCAGAGGACACTGGAAGAGACGGAGGATCACGCCGTTGAAGGCGTCGAGGAGCTCCTCGGTGTAGGTCTTGTCGTTGGCCAGGATCTCGCTCACATTCAGTCCCGCCGAGAAGACGCCGCCTTCCCCCGTCAGGACGACGGCCCCGGTCCCCGGGTCCTGCTCGCAGAACTCGATGGCGGCGGCGATCTCGTCCAGCACCTGCCGGTCGAGCGCATGTACCTTGTCGCCGGCGAGCGTCACCACGGCCGTCCCGCCCGCCCGGGTCATCCCGGTCCGCTCGAGATGCAGTGTGTCCGTCACTGTTGGATCCCTTCCGATCGGCTCACGTATACCCCCCTTCTGTCCCTCGTCCGGATGCGGCCGTCACCGCGTGCTGGTGATCCTAAGGCATCGGCCATCGGCACTCATATCGGTGGCCTCCCGACCCTCCCGAGCTTCGTACCTGGCATCGGACCGGGACGGCCGGGCGGTTGCCGGTGGGCCATGACCGTGGGGGCCGTCACCCTCCCACCTGCGCACGGCCCGGTCCGGCCCCGGTTCAGCGGTACTCGGTCGGGACGCCCTCCAGGATGACGGTCTTGGTCTCGAGGAACGGCAGGAGTCCCTCGACGCCACCCTCGCGGCCGATCCCTGACTGCTTGAAGCCGCCGAAGGCGATGCCGAAGTCGGTACGGAAGGCGTTGTGGCCGACGGTCCCGGAGCGCAGGCGGCCGGCAACCTGCCGTGCCCGGTCGACGTCGTTGGTGAACACCGAGGCATTGAGCCCGTAGACGGTGTCATTGGCCGTGGCCACCACCTGCTCCTCGTCATCGGCGGGGATCACCGACAGGACCGGACCGAAGATCTCCTCCTGGGCGATGGTGGAGGAATTGTCCACGTTGGCGAAGACCGTCGGCTCTACGTAGTAGCCGCGGTCAAGGTCTCTCGGTCGTCCGCCGCCGGTCACGAGGACGGCACCCTGGTCGACGCCCTGGGCGATGTAGCCCTCGACCCGGTCGCGCTGGCGGCCGGAGACGAGCGGGCCCATCTGGGTGGTCGGCTCAAAGGGGTCACCGACCCGGACCTTGGAGAAGGCGCTCGCCAGCGCCTCGACCAACTCGTCGTGACGACGGCGGGTGACGACGATCCGAGTCAGTGACGAGCACACCTGCCCCGACAGAGTGCATTCCGCCCCGGCCAGCGTGGCCGCGGCCTCCCCCAGGTCCATGTCGTCGAGAATGAGGGCGGCCGATTTCCCCCCCAATTCGAGCGTGCAGCGGGCGATCCGTTCGCCGCAGATGGAGGCGATCCGCCGGCCGGCTGCGGTCGAACCGGTGAAGGTGATCTTGTCCACACGCTGATCGCGAACGAGTAGCTCCGAGACCTCCCGGTCGGCGGTGACGACGTTCAACACCCCTTCGGGGAGGCCGATGGCTTCGGCGATCTCGGCGACGACGTAGGCGTCACCCGGTGCTTCCGGCGAGCACTTGAGCACCACCGTGCACCCGGCCAACAATGCCGGGGCGAGCTTGTAGGTGATGAGGCCGATCGGGGCGTTCCACGGGATGATGGCGCCGACGACACCCACCGGTTCCCGGACGATTAGGCCGAACTCCCCCATCGTGGGTTGCGCCCGCTCCTCGAAGGCAAAGGTGTGGGCCAGATCGGCGTAATAATCGAAGGCGCCGGCGGTGCCGGCGGCGCTCCGTCGGGCGAGGAGGTAGAGGGCACCGGACTCCCGCGGCCAGATCTGGCCGATGTCCTCGGCTCGCTCCCGCAGGCCGGTGGCGATCCCCTTGAGAAATTCGGCCCGGTCGGCGTGCGCCATGGTGGGCCACGGCCCGTCGTCGAAGGCACGGCGAGCGGCGGCCACGGCCCGGTCGATGTCGGCCGCCTGCGCCTCGGGTACCCGGAAGTAGACCTGTTCGGTGCTCGAATCGATCACCTCCACGGTGGCATCGGAGGACGGGGGAACCCACTCACCGCCGATGAAGAAGCGGTCGGCATGTCGGATCGGTACCGACTTCTCACCCGTCAGGGCCACGGGACTCTCCCCTCATCAGTGCGCCCGCGCCCCCGGCGGCCGGCCGGACGGGTCCACCCCGCACAGCGTAGCCATCCGTCCCGCTGGATGCCGCCCTCACCGGGTTCGAGGCCTTCCGGATCAAGGCTCCGGTGGCAGACCGTCGCGGTACGTCAGTGGCAGCAGCTCGATCAACTGCCCGTCGGGATCGCGGACGAAGATGGCGGCTCCGACGTCACTTTCCTCGATGACCTCTCCCCCGTACGCAGGGACCCGCCGAGCGGTGGCCTGCACGTCGTCGACCGACAGGGACAGATGGGTCAGCCCGGGCTCGTTCATCGTCCGCGGCCGAAAGGGCGCGGTCGCACCCGGCGCCGAATAGTGCAACAGCTCGAGCACGAAGCCGTCGAGCGTCAGGTACGCGGCCGTCACGCCGAGCGGCGGCGTGAGGCAGCTGAGCTTGGCCGTCGCCTCATCGGGGGGCGTGATCTCGTACCAGAACCTGAAGCCGAATACCTCCTGGTAGAAGCGCTTCGAGCGGTCGAGGTCGGTCACGACCTGGCCCGTATGGTTGTAAGTGCCCATTCGCTCCCTCCGGTCCGGCCGACCCCGGTCGCGTGCCGGAGGGCGTCATTGTATCGGTCTCCGCCGTCGGCTCCATGGTCCCGAGGGTGCCGTCGTCGGTGTGCGACCGATCAGCACGGGCTGCTCGGAAAGAACATCTCGAGCCGGATTGCCGCCGTCGGGCAGTTGGCCGCGGCCACCCGCACGTCTTCTTCCCTGCCGGCGTACTCACCGCGCACGACTGCCACGCCGTCATCGTCGAGATCGAAGACGTCCGGCGCCCAGAAGACACAGTTCCCCGAGCCCATGCAGGCGTCTCGGTCGATCAGATCGTCACCGACGTCCCGTGCGCTCACGTCCGCGGATCCTCCTGTGGGTCGAGAGCAGGGCCCGACATCTCGCCCCCGAGACCCTGGACCGAATCACCGGTCCGACGTACCCCTCGGAAGAAGGTGCGCACATCGGTGGCAAATGCTTCCGGTTGCTCCATGGCGGCAAAATGGCCGCCGCGCTCCATTTCGGCCCAGTGCGTGACGTTGTAGCGGTCTTCGATCCACGACCGCGGCCACCGAAGGGGTTCTTTTGGATACCGCGCCACGCCGGTCGGGACATCGACGAACGGCGGGACCTTGGCGGCCGGGGCGCTGTGTCTGCTCTCCCAGTAGAGACGGGCTGCGGACGCGCTCGTCTGCGTGACCCAGTAGAGCATGACGTTGGTGATGAGCTGGTCACGGGAGAAACAATTCTCGGGATGTCCGTCGCAGTCGCTCCAGGCCCGGAACTTCTCCACGATCCAGGCCAGCAGCCCGGCCGGCGAATCGTTGAGCGCCGAGCCGAGGGTCTGAGGCTTGGTCCCCTGTTCGTTTGCATAACCGGCCTCCTCCTGGGCGAACTGCTTCATCGCCGCCAGGTCCAGCTGCTCCTCCTCGGTGAGAGGGGCTGCGTCTGCGGGCGGCGCACCGAGGGCCATGTTGAGATGGATGCCGGCACAGTGGTCCGGGTCGAGCGCTCCGACCCGGGTCGTCACCTGAGCTCCCCAATCGCCGCCCTGCGCGCCGTAACGCCCGTAGTCCAGTCGATCCATCAGGGCGGCAAAGGCTCGGGCGATTCGCTGCTCGTCCCACCCCGGGGTACGCGGGGGCTCGGAGAAGCCATAACCAGGCAGTGAGGGCACGACCAGGTGAAAGGCGTCGGCCGCGTGGGCGCCGTGGGCCTCCGGGTCGGTGAGCCGCGGGATGACCTCGAGGAACTCCACGATGGAGCCCGGCCAGCCGTGCGTGATGAGCAAGGGGAACGCCCCGGCGTGGACCGACCTCGCATGGACGAAGTGGATCCACTGTCCGTCGATTCGGGTACGGAAATGGCTGAAGCGGTTCAGGCGTGCCTCCTGGACCCGCCAGTCGTAGGTGTCGCGCCAGTACTCGACCAGTTGGCGCAGATAGTCGATCGGGATCCCGTACTCCCAACCGGTACCTTCGATCTGGTCGGGAAGCCGGGTCCGCTCCAGACGTTGGCGCAGATCCTCCAGGACCGATTCGTCGACGTGGATCCGAAATGGCTCGATCGGGGCGCTCATGGCACCCGAACCGGTCCGGTGGTCGGGAGGCGGCCCTTGCCGTCCGTCGAGAGGGGGCCGGCCCGCACCGTCAGATCCGCCCGATCACGTCTTCGCCGAAGCGGCCCAGAGGGCGGTCGAACTCCGCCCCGAACAGGACCGCCGGCAGGACCAGGCGCGTCGCCCCGAGCTCCTGCATGGCCTTGGCCCCGGCCAGCGCGGCGTCGCCGGCGATGACATCGCCCTGGATGCTGAGCTCGATCGCTGCGGGATCTCGGCCCGCCTTCCGGGCGCTGCGCCGCACGATGTCGATCAGGGGCGGCAAGTCGCCGGGGGTGACGCCGAAGGGGAAGAAGCCGTCGCCGATGCGGCCGGCCCGATGAGCGGCCGCTTCGCTGTGGCCACCGACGTGCACCGGGATGGCCCCGCCTCGGGGCTGGGGCCGGAGGCAGCATTCACGGAAGCTCACGGTGGTGCCCTCGAAGCTGGCCCGTTCTTGCGACCAGAGGGCCCTCATGGCACCAATGGCTTCCTCGGTGCGCCGGCCGCGTCCGGCAAAGGGGACCCCCAGTGCCTCGAACTCCTCTCGCAGCCATCCGATGCCCGCCCCGAGCACCACCCGGCCGCCCGAGAGATGGTCGAGCGTGGCCAGTTCCTTGGCCAGCACGAGGGGGTTGCGTTGCGGCACGACGAGGATGCCGGTGCCCAGCCGGAGCGTCGAGGTCGCGGCGGCCACATACGCCAACCAGATGAGCGGATCCGGGAATACGGTCCCTTCGCCCGACGGAAGCCTGCCCGAGGGGTCGTACGGATAGGTCGACTGGTACCCGGCGGGTACCACCACATGGTCGACGGCCCAGATCGACTCGAAGCCGGAGGACTCGGCCGCCTGAGCGAGTCGAACGGCTCGCGCCGGCTCGATGAACGGCCCGATGTTGGAGAAGGCCAACCCGAACTTCATCAGGTCCATGACAGTCCACCTCCTAGGTCGCCAAGGTCTTGGTCTGTCGCCGGTCGCACCTAGTTGAGCCCGGGCCGAGTTCCCGGTAGGTCGTCCAGCTCGAGCTGCAATTCGTCCCGCCGGATCGGCTGCCCGTTGACCAGCACGTGTCGGACTCCCGACGGCTCCTCGGCCGTGAGACGTTCCCCGCCGGCGGGCAGGTCGCGCAGACGGCGCATGGGTCCGGGGTCGACGGAGTCGGGGTCGAACACACAGATGTCGGCAAAGTAGCCTTCACGAAGGTAGCCGCGTCGATCGAAGCTGAAGATGTCCGCCGGCTCACCGGTCAACTTCCGGATGGCCCGTTCCAGCGGCATGATCTCCCGCTCCCGCACCCAGTGTCCGAGCAGGTCCGTGGGAAGTGGTGCATCACACAGCTGGTCGACGTGGGCCCCGGCGTCGGTCAGGCCCAGCACCACGTGGTCCTCATTGAGAAGCTGGGCGACGGCCTCTGGATCCTCGTTGGCGATGTAGGCGCGGAAGCGAGTCCCGAGGTCCTCGGCCAGCGACAGCTCGCACATGACGTCGAGGGGGTTGCAGTCGCGTTCACGGGCTATGTCGGTCACCCGCCGCCCCAGCAGATCGGGGAACTGGCCCGATTCGGAGACCTCATAGGTCTCCCAGCGAGGTTTCATACCGGTCGCATTTCTCTCCAGGTCGTCGAATGCCCGGGCCCGCCATTCCGGGTCGCGGAAGGCCGCCTTGCGGACTTCCCGCCCGACCTTCATCAACTCGGCGAAGACTTCACCCACGTTCAGGTTGTAGGCATCGGCCAGCGTGAACTGCATCGTCAAGGGTCGGGGCGTGACCTGTGGCCAGACGTTCGCCCCGCGAGACAGGCCCTGCTCGTGCAGCTCGACGACCTCGAGATGGTTCCCGTTCGACAGGGCGAACAGCGGACACATAAACGGTCGGCCGACGCGCGGTTGCCAGGTGAAGACATCGGCATACTCACACTGCCAACCTGGCGTGGTGAGCACAGCCCCTTTCCCCGCCTTCCCTGCCGCCATGAAGAGCGCTTCCACTTCGTCCATCTGGGCAAATCGGCTCGGTACGGGTTTGCCGTCGACGCCGCGGTGCGCGAACGAGAAGCTCGTCGACAGTCCCGCCGCGCCGGCACCGATTGCCTCGTCGACCAGCTGGCACATCCGGTCGATCTCCTCGGGGGTGGCGGCCCGCTCGTAGGCCGCATCCCCCATCACATAGAGGCGAACCGCGGTATGGCCGACGTAGGCGGTGAAGTTGAGTGCCGTCCCCCGACGGCCCACGACGTCGAGGTAGTCGGGGAAGGTCTCGAACTCCCAGGCGATGCCCGCCGTCAGCGAATCCGCATCCATGCCTTCGACGCTCTCGAGGGTGTGCACGATCACCTCGTGGTGCTCGGGGCGACAGGGGGCGATGGTGAAGCCACAGTTGCCCGCCACGACGGTGGTGACCCCGTGGTAGCCAGACGGCTTGAGCCCCGGATCCCAGAAGACCTGGGCGTCGTAGTGCGTGTGGAGGTCGATGAAGCCTGGCGCCACGGCGCATCCCGATGCATTCAGCTCGTCCTGTCCCTCGAGGCCCCGGCCGATCTGCTCGATGACCCCGCCCCTGATCGCCACATCGGCGACCCGGCCGGGCCGGCCGCTGCCGTCGAAGACCGTTCCCCCACGGATCACCAGGTCAGCCGACATGTGCCTCCTCCTCCCATTGGTCGTGACGGGTCAACGGACTCCACCTGGCCGGGCCCGGAGACGTCCACCGGTCAGGCGACATGGTCGAATCGGTACAGCTCGGCGCAGTTGAGGGCCGTGATCCGGCGGCGATCCTCGGCCGGCAAGGGGCCCAGGGTCTCCTGGATGGCCCGCTGCGACTCCGGAAACGTGCTGTCCGTGTGGGGATAGTCCGATGCCCACATGCAGGAGCCGGCACCGAGGTGCGGGATGGAACGGGCGGCCGACTCCTCCTCCTCGAAGGTGGCCATGACCTGCCGGTGGAACAGCTCCGTCGGCGTGATGCCCGGTGCGTAGTCGATACTGTGGCGGAGATTTCGCCACTCCAGGTCCATCCGGGTCAGGAAGTACGGGAGCCAGCCGACACCCGACTCGGCGAGCACCAGCTTGAGCCCGGGGTGCCGTTCGAGGGCTCCGGAGAAGACCATGATGGACAATGCCTCGTCGAGCTGGAGCGGCAGGAGTGCGGCGAACGCGGCTGACTGCCATTTGCCCAGTTCATAACGCAGCTTCGGGGAGGCCCCGCCCTTGATGTGGAAGCTCAGGGGCAGGCCGGTGCCGGCCGCCGCGGCCCACAGCCGATCCCAGGCTGCGTCGCCGAGGTCGAAATCGAAGACGTCGATGATCGCACCCCGGTGGCCGATCTCGGCCGAACGCTCGAGTTCGGCCACCGCGGCCCGGGGGGAATGACTGGGCAGGAACGGGAGCATGCACAGCCGGTCGGGCGCGGTGGCGTTGAACTCCTCGACGGCCCAGTCGTTCCACGCCGCATAGCAGGCACTCTGGAGGTCCGGCTCGGGGATGGACAGGGTCAGCGGCACGGGGCCGTAGATCACGGACGCCCATATGCCGTCGAGGTCCATGTCCGCCAGCCTCAGCTCGGGATCGCTGGCCCGGAAACCGTCGTCCTCGAGGCCGGCCCGTCCCACCGCGGTGAGATTCCGGAGCGGGCTGCCCCCCGGGGGGCGCCCGCTACCGCCCAGGATGCGGTCGTCGCACACCCAGACCGGCCGCCCGTCACGCTCCACCACCCGGGGTCCCCGCCCGGCCACGTCCCTCGACAGCCGCGCCTGCCACAACTCGGGAGGGACCGCCCTCAGGTCCAGGTGATCGTCACAGGAGTAGATGCTCGACCCGTCCATCTGGCCTTGCTCCCTTCCCTCGGCTCACCCTGGTCGCCGCGGCCTAGACCAGCCGGTAGCGGAGCGGCAGGTGCTTGATCGCTCCGTTGACCGACGAGCTGAGGCGCTCCACCGGTCCCGATTGTTCGAACCACTCCATGCGGTCCACCAGGAGGCCGAACATCGCTTGGAGCTCGGCCCGGGCCACATGGGATCCCATGCAGAGATGGGGGCCGAAGCCGAACACCAGGGATGGTCGGGGCGGGCGGTCGATATGGAACTCGAACGCGTCGTCGAACTCGTCCTCGTCCCGGTTGGCCGATGCCCAGTACAGGGCGAGCTTGTCCCCGGCGCGGATCTTCATCCCGTGCAGCTCACAGTCCTCGGTGGCGGTGCGGGCGAAGTAGCTGATCGGGGTGACCCAGCGCAGGATCTCCTCGACCGCATCGGGCATCAGGTCCGGCCGGCTCCGGAGCATCTCCCACTCGTCGGGGTGCTCGCAGAAGGCCTGCATGCCCCCGGCGATGGCATCGCGGGTGGTCTGGTTGCCCGCCTCGACGAGAAGTTCACAGTAGGAAATGAGCTGGTGCCGGGTGAGCGGCACCCCGTCGATCTCGCTCTGGACCAAATGGGTCACCAGGTCGTCCTGAGGATCATCACGACGCTGTTCGACCATCTGCTTGAAATAGCGATGCAACTCGCCGCGGGCACGCATGGAGGTCTGCTCAGGACTCTCACCGGGGCGTCGGTACTCCGGATCGTCCTTCCCGATGATCTCGTTGGTCCAGCGGAAGTGGTGCTCCCAGTCCGAGGCCGGCACGCCGAGGACCCAGGAGATCACAGCGACCGGAAACGGTGCGGCGAACATGTCGACGAAGTCGCATTCTCCGAGCGCGCCCCCGGTTGAAGCCTGGTCGACAACATCCGCGGCGATCCGGTCGATCTCCTGGCTCCGGGCGCGCACCGAGCTCCTGAGGAACTTCTTGTTGGCCACCTGCCGCATCGGACCGTGCCGGGGAGGGTCGAGATAGACGATCATCTCCGACGCCACCTCCAGTCCGGTCAGGTCCATGTCCAGCGTGATCCCCTGCGCGCTGGAGAAGAGTTGGGGCTGAGATGCGACCTGGACGATGTCGGCGTACTTGGTGACGGCCCAGAATGGCGGGTGACCCGGTGGTTCGACATAGGCCACCGGAGCTTCTGCCCGCAGCCGCGACCACACGTGATGTGGGTACCCCTTGTCGGCGAATCGAGCAGGGTCGACGAGGTCGAGCGGGTCGATATCGATGCTCACAGACATGCTTGGCTCCCTTGCAACCTGAAAGGCACGCTCAGCTCCTCGTCATTCGAACGAGATGACCCCCCGGAGGTTCACGCCGTCGAGCATGTCCCGATAGCCCTGGTTGATCTGGTCGAGCGGGTACGTCTGGGTGATCAGCTCGTCCAGCTTGAGCTGGCCCGCCCGGTACAGGGTGAGGAGGTTGGGGATGTCGAATCGAGGGTTGGCGGCGCCGAAGACGACCCCTTTGACCTCCTTTTGGAACATCGCCAATTCGAAGAGGTTGACGCTGCATTCCGATTGCGACTGGGGGGCCACGCCGGTCACGACGCATGTCCCGCCCTTGCCGGTCAGCGAGAGCGCACCCGCCATGAGGTCCCCGTACATCACGCTGGGGGCGAGGATCACCGCGTCCGCCATCTGCCCCCGGGTCAGTTCTGTGACCAGCGGCTGAGCCTCCCCCATCGACCCCACCGAATGGGTGGCCCCGAAGTCGAGGGCGGCCTTCTGCTTGAAGCGCACGGGGTCGACGGCGACGATATGCCTGGCTCCGACCATGCTGGCCCCCTGCACGGCATTGATCCCGACCCCCCCGACGCCGACCACGACGACCGTCTCGCCCGGCATGACCTCCGCCCGGTACACGGCCGAGCCCCAACCGGTCGTCACGCCGCACGACACGAGGGCCACGACAGCCAGCGGAACGTCGGGGTCCACCGCCACCAGCGACGCCTCGTGTGCCACGCTGTGCTCGGCGAACGTGCCCACCTTGGCCATCACGTTCAGATCCTGGCCGTTGTGGTGGTAGCGGACAGTGCCGTCGGAGATCTGACCGGGAGAAAAGGTTGCCGCTCCCAGGTCACAGAGGTTCGAATGGCCGGTGACGCACATCTTGCAGCGGCCGCAGATCGGGAAGAAGCTGGCCGCGACATGGTCCCCGGGCCGGAGGCAGCGGACGTCGGGACCGACCTCGAGAACGACTCCTCCCCCTTCGTGGCCCCCCACCATGGGAAAGAGCCCCGGCCGCGGCTGGACGCCGGAGCCCATGTCGCTGGACCGGAGATGCTCGTCGGAGTGACACAGTCCGGCCGCTGCCCACTTGACCAGAACCTCCTGGCTCTTCGGCGGATCGAGGTCGATCTCCTCGATCTGCCAGTCCTGCTCCCGGCCCCAGAGCACCGCGGCGTGGGTCTTCATGGTTCCCGTCCTTCGTGCGGCCGGCGACCTCGATGGGGTGGCACTTGACCGACTATAGCCTTGATGTCAGAGTGTGACACGAAAGCACCAGGAGGTGTCCCCGTGGTGGTGAGCAGCCCGAGCGACGTCTACTACGACATGTACGACGTGGGCATCAACGCCGATCCCTACCCCGTGTACCGGCGCCTCCGTGAGGAGGCACCGCTCTACTACAACCGGCCGCACGACTTCTATGCGGTGAGCCGCTTCGACGATGTCGAGCACGGCCTCCTCGACCCTCAGACCTACATCTCGGGCCGGGGAGCGATCCTGGAGGTGATCAGGGCGAACATGGTCATGCCACCCGGTGTGCTCATCTTCGAGGACCCTCCCATCCACAACATCCACCGGCGCCTCGTCGCACGGGCATTCACCGCCAGGCGGGTGGCCGAGCTCGAACAGAAGATCCGGGAACTCTGTGCTCGCTGCCTCGACCCTCTGGTCGGCGCCGGGGGCTTCGATTTCATCACCGACCTCGGCGCCCACGTTCCGATGCGAACCATCGGCATGCTGCTGGGCATCCCCGAGGCGGATCAACCGGCCATACGCCAGCAGGTCGATGCCAATCTTCGTACCAAGGAAGGACAGCCCATGCAGGTCTCGGAGGACTTCGCCATTGCCAGTGGCGAGATGTTCGCCCACTACATCGACTGGCGGGCCGACCATCCGTCGGACGACCTCATGACGGAGCTCCTCCAAGTCGAGTTCGAGGACGAGACCGGGACGGCGCGGAACCTCACCCGGGACGAGCTCCTGACCTTCGTGCACGTCATCGCCGGCGCGGGCAATGAGACCACTAACCGCCTGATCGGATGGGCCGGAAAGGTCCTCGGCGACCACCCGGACCAGCGGCAGCAGCTTGTCGCCGATCCATCGCTGATCCCGAACGCCATCGAGGAGCTCCTCCGCTACGAGCCGCCCGGACCCCACGTGGCCAGGTACGTGGCCCGAGATGCCGAGGTTCAGGGCCAGACCGTCCCCGCCGGCAGCGTCATGGTGTTCCTGCTGGCCGCGGCCAACCGGGACGACCGTCACTTTCCGGACGGTGATCGCTTCGACATTCACCGCGACATCGGGCACCAACTGACCTTCGGCTACGGCATCCACTTCTGCATGGGCTCGGCCCTGGCCCGGCTCGAGGGCCGCATCGCCCTGGACGAGTTGCTGGCCCGGTTCCCCGTCTGGGAGGTCGACGAGGCCAACGCCAAGCTCTCCCCGACCTCGACTGTCCGAGGTTGGGAGACCCTCCCCGTCTTCACATCCTGAGTCGAGCAGAGCCGGGTGGTCGCAGGTGGCACACGACGAGCTCCGAAGCGGCAGGCGGAGCCGGGGGCGGTCCGTAGCAGAATGGGCGACATGAGTGCGTCCAACCAGTCCGAACTGGGTGAGCCGGTCCAACCACGCCGACCCTACAACGGGACACTCCGCCGCGAGAGGGCGGCGGAGACGCGAGACCGAATCGTCACCGCCGGCTCCGAGCTCCTCCATCGCTCGGCAGTGCGCGACTGGCAGGGGTTGACGATCCGGGCCGTCGCCGAACGCGCCGGCGTGAACGAGCGGACGGTCTACCGGTACTTCGGGAACGAGCGTGGTCTGCGTGATGCGGTGATGCGTCATCAGGAGGAGGACGCCGGCATCGATCTGGCGGGAATGCACCTCAATGACATCGCCGACATCGCCGCCCGGATCTTCGACCACGTGTCGTCCTATCCCCTCGAACCCCGTCCCGCCCTCGATCCGACGCTGGCCGAAGCCAACCAACGCCAGCGGGACGCACTGATCGCCGCCATCGCAGCACGGACAGGCCGGTGGTCGGCGGCGGATCAGATGGCCGCGGCCGCGATGTTCGACGTCTTGTGGAGCGTGGCGTCCTACGAGCGCGTGGTGGTCGACTGGCAGATCCAACCCGAACGGGCCATCCGGGCCATCACCTGGGTGATCAGGCTGGTCGAGGAGGCCGTCCGGGAGGGTCGCGGTCCGACATGACCAAGCGAGAACACCAAGGGGACCGAGCCACCACTTCATTGGCGCGTTCTTGGGCGCGGGCTCGTGCCGGCGGGGATCGGATCGCCGGGCGGCGCTCGCCGGGGCCGGGGCCGTCAGCCGGCCGCTCCGGCCTGCAACCCGGCCCTCAGCACCTCGAGCTGGCTGACCGGCGGTCCCGCCGTGGTCCCGCCGTCCACGGGCAGTACGGTCCCGGTGATCTGGGCCGAGCGCTCGGTGGCCAGGAAGAGTACGGCATTGGCGACATCGTGCGGCGTCCCCTGGCGCTGCAGCGGCTGATGGACCTGGATGACCGGGCCGAGGTCGTAGTCGGTGATCCCCGTGGCGATGTGGCCCGGGGCGATGCAATTGACGCGGACGCCGTACTCGGCCAGGTCGATGGCGATCGAACGGCTGAACTGGAGAATGGCCGCTTTGGATGTCCGGTACGCGATCGGTGGGCCACCCCCGGTCAACGCGCCGATCGACGAGGTGTTGATGATCGATCCGCCCCCATGCTCCGCCATGTGCCGAGCGGCTCGTTGGCTGCCGAACACCACACCGAACAGGTTCACGGCCATCACGCGGTCGAAGTCCGAGAGGTCGTTCCGCAAGAAACGGCGGAAGGAGCTGGCGATGCCGGCATTGTTGAACATCACGTGGAGCCCGCCGAACCTGTCGACAGCGAGGTCGACGAGCTTCTGAACCTGGTCGGCATCGGACACGTCGGTCTGCTGGAAGGTGACGGCATGACCGAGCCCGGCAGCCAGTTCCTCCCCCCGCTCGACGTCCACGTCGGCGATGACCACACTGGCCCCCTCGTCGGCGAACACCTGGGCGGTGGCTGCACCGATCCCGCTCGCACCTCCCGTGACGATGGCGACCTTTCCCACCAGTTCCTGGCCCATACCCAACTGCTCCTTTGTCGGCCGGCGTGCGCCGTCACAATCCTCTGTCGGATCGTCTGGCCGGCCGGTGCGACCCTTTCCGGCACGGTATCCGAAGATAGCCGTGGGGAATCGCCTCGGAACGGCCGACGCCGCCGAGGCGACCCCGTCCGATCGAGGCGCGGCCACGTCCCGGCCCACCGATCCACAGCCGTCCCGCCGATGATCCAACGACCGAGCACCCGCACTGGAGCACTGTGAGCGAAGCGGACTTCGATTCCATCGACTATTTCCGCACGGACGCCCTCACGGACGACCCCTATCCCTACTGGGATCACCTCCGGGAGCGCTGCCCGGTCGCCAAGGAATCCCACCACGACGTGTACATGGTCACCGGGTACGGCGAGGCGGTCGCCGTCTATCACGACCAAACGACCTTCTCGAATTGCATCTCGGCGATCGGGCCGTTCGCCAAATTTCCGGTCCCGCTCGAGGGTGACGACATCACCGACACCATCGAGACCTATCGCGACCAGCTGCCCTTCGGCGACCAGCTGCCGACCTTCGATCCGCCCAAGCACACCGCACATCGCGGGCTGCTGATGCGGCTGATCACGCCGAAGCGGCTGAAGGAGAACGAAGCGTTCCTACGCGAGCTGGCCGATCGCCGGATCGACACCTTCCACGTCAGGGGTGAGTGCGAGTTCGTCGGCGAGTACGCGCAGCCTTACACCCTCCTCGTGATCGCCGATCTCCTCGGGGTGCCAGAAGACGACCATGAGGAGTTCCTGCAGCATCTCATGCGCCATTCCGATCTCACCATGACCCACCACCCATTGGAGTACCTGTACGACAGGTTCACGGGCTACATCGAGGACCGTCGGCGGGAGCCGCGCGGCGACGTCATGACCGGGCTGGCCACGGCCACCTTTCCCGACGGGACACTGCCCCCCGTCGACGATGTGATGCGGATCGCCTCGAACCTGTTCGCCGCGGGCCAGGAGACCACGGCGCGCCTCCTCGGCACGGCGCTCCAGATCCTCGGGGACCGCCCCGAGCTCCAGCAGCAGCTTCGGGACGACCGGAGCCTGATCCCCGCCTTCATCGAGGAGGCCCTCCGCCTCGAAAGCCCCATCAAGGGCACCTTCCGTCTGTCACGGGTGGCGACGAAGGTTCGGGAGACCGAGCTCCCGGCGGGCAGCACGGTCATGGTGCTGCCCAGCGCCGCCAACCGCGATCCGCGTGAGTTCGAGCATCCCAATGAGCTGCGCCTCGACCGCGTGAACGGCCGTCAGCACATCGCCTTCGGGCACGGCATCCACACGTGCGCCGGGGCTCCCCTGGCCCGGGCCGAGGCCAACGTGTCGCTCCAGCGCGTGCTCGACCGGATGGAGGACATCCGGATCGACGAGTCCCACCATGGGCCGCCGGGCAGCCGCCGATGGCAGTACTCGCCCACCTGGATGCTCCGCGGCCTGGAGAAGCTCCACCTCGAATTCACCCCGGTGGATTGAGCCATTCCAGGAGCCCTACCGACTGAACCTGCGGGCCAGGCCGTCGATGTCGCTCACCGTCACGGTCAGCGCGGAATGGCCCTGGCGCCGGAGGAATGAGGGCACTTTGTCCGCGAAGTGGATGCACACGCCGGCATCCGCATTGGTGCCGAAGGTGAGGCCGTCATCGGCGAACGATCTCCTGGCCCCGATGGCGGTCCACCAGCGGTAATGGCGGGTGATGTGGGCGCCCTCGATATTGGTGGCGGGGGTGGTGACACGGAACCAGCCGAAGGTCGCCGAAAACAGCCCGTCTGCGCCCAGCGTGACGGCATCGACCTTGGGCCGAAATCCGAACAGGGCGAGCATCGGGATGAACCGGTCGTCGATCTCGTATGGGTAGGTGTCGGCCACTGGCTCCGTCCCCGTCTCGACTTGCTCCCACCCTAGGCAACGGACTACTCGTCGTCCACGCCGACCGAGACCCGGGGAGGCCCCTGTGCACGTGGCACTAGCAGCGATAGACGCCCTCTGCGTTGGCGGCAAAGAGCTTGTCGCGAGACTCGTCGTCGAGGCCCGCCGTGACGGCGTTGAACGCGCCGTAGAGCTCGTCGAACGTGCCGTACATCGCGTCGACAGGGAAGTTGCTGGCGAACATGCAGCGGTCGACACCGAAGGCCTCGATGGCGTGCTCCAGCCACGGAGCGAGGGCGTCGGCGCGCACCGACCCCAGTGGCATCGCCAGGCCGGAGAGCTTGCACACCACGTTTTCGCCCAGGTCGGCCAGCGCGTCCATACCGGTGCGCCAGAGACGGCGCTCCTCGTCGGAATCCGAACGGGGCCAGCCGGTGTGCTCCACCACTACGACGAGATCGTCGAACCCGGCGAGCCGCTTCGCCGCCTCGCCGAGCTGATCGGCATGAGCCATCAGCTCGAACACCAGGCTCCGCTCCCGCAGCGCGTCGAGCACCCCGGCGGCGGGGACCGGCCCACCGTGGACGCCCATGGGGCGGACCCCGCGGAATCGGGGAGCGGTCATCTGCCGGTCCAGGTCGGCGACGGCATCGGCCAGGCTGTCGGTCGGCGGGAGACCGCCGACAATGGCGTCGGGACCGCCTCTGGCATCAGCTTGACGATCCAGCTCGATGGTCTCCTCGATCGAGTGACGGCCGGTGGCGGCGGCGACGTTGACGAACTTCCCGACCTCCCATCCGGCCGTTTCGGCCCGATAGCTGTCGATGTCGAAGCGTCGGTACATCTGGAGCGCATCACCGGGGCCGGACTCGGGAGGACGCGAGAGGTACGGGTACCAGTCGCTCCGGGCGGGGTCCCACAAGTGCACGTGCGCGTCGACGACGCGGGCGGGCTGGGCCGTCACCGGGCCTCCCTCCCGGCCAGCTCCCCGGTGACTCCGGCGATCTCCCGGAGGGTGGCATCGAGCCAATCGGGGAGAGCCGGACCACCGTAGGTGATGCTTCCCAGCGGCCGGGGGTGGCTCCGCAGGCCCAGCCAGCCCCTGCCGACCACCAGTTCAGCCCCGGCGAGAGCGGTGGCCTCGGGGTGGCCGAGCAGGTGGGCGACGAGCTCACCGGCCGCCTGGCCGGCGTCGCTCTCCGACGCCTCCATGCTCGCGGCGAAGGCCGTGACGCGTCCTTCGGTCGCACTCGCGGCCACTCGCGCCTGCTGGGCCGAGGCCTGGGCTCGGCTACGACCGCCGGAGGTGGTGGCGTCGGTGAGGGTCACCAATCGGACGGGCCGTTCGGTGCCGGCGGCGTAGTCGGCGGTCGCCCGGGCCCAGCCGGCATTGGTGTGGATGTGCCCGACGATCCCTCGGTGCTCAGCGAGGACGCGCTCCCAATCGTCCGTCGAGGTGGCCGTGGACCGATCCCCGGAGGGTGCGACGACGACAGCGTCGATCGGCCCGGCCCGGTCGGCGGCAGCCCGGAGGGCGTCGCCGGCCGCGACGAAGCCCTGACCGACCTCGAGGCGGTGGCAGGCGACGGACCGGGCCTCGAGGGCGGCGGTGATCGACGCCGCCAGATTCGACCGGTCGGTGACGAGGGCACAGGACCGCATCTCCCCGGAGGCGAGGTCGGTGGGGACCGGCTCGTCGAAGATCGGTCCGAACCGGGGGTTGCCTCCGCCCTCACTGGTCTGACTGGCCTCGGCCTTGGCGAATGCCCGGGGGATGACGTCCTCAAGCACCCGGGCCACCGAGACCACCCCGTCGCTGCGCACCACTTCCAGGAGGCGAGGCTCGTCGACGATCGCGATCTCCGAACCCCCGGCGAACAGCACCCGGCCACTGCACCACCCGAACCGATCCCCCACGAGGTACGCGCCGAGAGGCCCGAGATCCTCGGGGCCCGGCACCGACAGGAAGGAGATGCCGCCGCCACCGGATCGGCCCGCCTGACGGGCGCGCTCGAGGGCAGCGGCGACCATCCGGGTGGCCGCGATGGGCGACATCGCATTGACGGTCACGCCCGGCGGCAGCTGCCGCCCTAGTTGCCAGGTGATGGTGGCCACGGCTCGCTTGGCGCAGCTGTAGGCGCCGGCATCGGCGGCCCGCCAGCCCGACCCGGAGGTGACACCCAGGACGCGGCCGTGCCCGGCGGCGGCCATGAGCGGCAGCGCGGCGCCGAGCACGTTGAGATAGCCCTCGAGATGCACGGCCAGCACGGCCAGCCAGTCCTCTTCGGTCCCCCGCCCGAAGTAGGTCTGCCGGGTGATGCCGGCGACGTTGACCACTGCGTCGAGCCCGCCGTGCTCGTCGACCAGTTCGCGGAACAGGCCCCCGACCGCCTCGCCATCGGTCACCGACACCGAGGAGGCCCGGGCCGAGCCACCCCCAGCCATGATGCGACCGGCTGTCGTCTCCTGCGGCTCCGGCAACCGCTCGGAACCGTCCAGAGTCACCAGAGGGTCGACGGTGACCACGAACCAGCCGGCGCGGCCGAGCTCCTCGGCGACCGCCGCTCCGATCCCACCCCCGCCCCCGGTCACGACGGCCACCCGTTGACGCGCTTTCACGATGCCGTCGACCGCACCTTGAGCTCCAGACCCTCCAGAGTGCCGGCGTCGAGCCACTGTTCCAGCAGCTCTCGATACCCGAACCAGTCGCCCAGCCCGCGGCCGTAGTTGGCGTTTCGGGGGTTCAACGCCTCAGGATGACCCTCGTTGTTGATGCGGGACGGTGTGCAGGCGGACATGATGGCGCTGCTGTCGACGAACGAGTCGAGGATCTTCTGCGTCCATGATCCTTCGGCCTCGGCACTCACGTCGAACACCTCCACGCCCCGCTGCTCGAGCAGCCCGACGGCCCGACCGATGAACTCGGCGCCGAGCACAGCCAGTTGGGTGTAGTTGACGGTCACCACCGCCTGCTGGCCCGGCGCCGGCATGACGAACATGTTGGGGAAGCCACGGCTCATCATCCCGAACAGACTGGAGGCACCACCGGCCCACTTCTCGGCCAGGGTGACCCCGCCCCGACCGACGATCTCGTGACCGGCACGACGGTAGAGAGGGGTGAGCTCAGCCTCGAAACCGGTGCCGTAGATGATGCAGTCGACGGCGTACTGCTTGCCGTCGACGACGGGGCCCGGCTCGGAGATCCGGTCGATCCCCGCCGGGCAGTCGATCAACGTCACGTTCGGATTGTTGAGCGCCGGTAGGTACTCGTCATGGAAACACGGGCGCTTGCACAGGTACCGGTAGTACGGCTTGACGACCTCGGCATTGGACGGATCGGAGACCAGCTGCTCGACCCGGCGTCGGTGCTCTTCCATGATGCTGTAGTCGAGCTCCTCTGCGCTGCGCATGTACTCTTCCATTGTCATCCCCTCTGCTCGAGGGGGGTGTTGCACGGCGGCGTAGTGGTGCGTCCACCCGTCGTCGACCAGGTCGACGTCGACGGGACGACCCATGATGATGGCCTGGAAGTTGTCCATGCGGGACCGCTGCCAGCTCGGCTCGAGCCCACTGGCGAACCCGGGATCGGTGGGCCGGTTGCCCCGTTCACCGACGGCCGACGGCGTGCGCTGGAACACGTAGAGGTGCTTCGCCGACTCGGCCAGGGGTGGCACACACTGGATCCCGCTCGCCCCGGTCCCGATGAGGGCGACCACCTTGTCCGCCAATCCGGTGAGGGGCTCGTCCGGGGCGCCGCCGGTGTACCCGTAGTCCCATCTCGCCGTGTGGAACGAGCGACCGGCGAAGTCCTCCATTCCCGGGATGGTGGGCAGCTTCATGAGGTTGAGGATCCCGACGGCCAGCACGTACCAGCGGCAGCTGACCACGTCGCCGCGGTCGGTGCGGATCCGCCACCGGGCCGTCTCCTCATGCCATTCGGCGCCGGTCACCCCGGTATGGAAGAGGGCGTCCTTCACCAGTTCGAACCGGTCGGCGACCGCCTGGAGGTGACGTCGGATCTCCTCGCCGAAGGCGTAACGCTGGGTGGGGATGTAGTCGAGCTCCTCCAGCATCGGGAGGTAGATGTACGACTCCACGTCGCACATGACCCCCGGATACCGGTTCCAGTACCAGGTACCCCCGATACCCCCCGCTTGGTCGATGATACGGATCTTCTCGAGGCCGGCCCTGCGGAGGTTGGCGCCGGCCAGAACCCCCGCCATCCCACCGCCGACGATCACGACATCGACCTCGTCGGCGACCGGGTCACGCCCGGTGACCGGGGTGAACGGGTCGTCGCGGTACCGGGCGAAGTACTCATCGGTGGTGAGGTCGCGGATGCTGGCACGGCCGGGGACCAGGCGCTTGTCCCGCTCGGCGAGGTACTTGGCGCTGACCGCGTCGGGGTCGTAGCTCGCGGCCGGTGAGGGGCGTTCAGACATGGCCGCAACACTAGGTCAAGTCCGGTCGTCACCTCCGTGGGCGGCGGCGGCCAGCTCGAGCTCGACGGGTGAGACGACCGGGGCCCGGCCGGCGGCGACCACTTTTGGTCCGCTCCCCTGGTCAGCCGGGAAGACGCCGGGTTCGAGGCGATGGAGTACCACTGCATCAGGTCGTCGTGTCCGCGGGCCCAGCGCCACTTCCGAGGCTCTCCGCTCGGCTACGAGCCCCTGCCGCGTGGCATTCGCGGACCGAGGTCGAGATGCGACCGGGCCCGAGGCCGCATCTCGCGTGGACCACGAGGGCCCACCCCGAGGGAGGCTGCTCCGGCCGGGTCGGCCTTCGCGCCGGGTCGGTACGCCACCCGGGCCTTCGTGCGTCCTAGGGTGGCACGGTGCAATCGGTCCATGAGGTCCGAACACGTCCAGGCCCGACCGGAAAGGAGCAACGAGCGGTCGTATGACCAGCCCCCGATGCTCTATCCGAAGACGGATCCTCATGGTCGGACTCCTCGTCGGCGCATCCGTTCCGGGTTCCGCCCTGGTGGGCATGGAAATTGCCGACGGCGCGCCTGCTCCATCGGGCCAGTCGGCAGCCCGGTGCCCCTGGGTGTCCCAGTCCCGACACGGGGAGGGCACTCCCGCGTCGTTGGCCGCCGAGGTACTCGCTCGGATGACCGTCCGCCAGAAGGCGACGTTCGTCATCCTGAGGACACAGGCGCCGGTCGAGAACACCAACCTCGGGATTCCCTCGCTGTGCATCCCGCCGCTCACTCTCACCGACGGACCGAACGGAATTGCCTTCAATATGCACGGAGTGACGCAGCTGCCGTCCGGCATCGGAGTGGCTGCAACCTTCGACCCGTCGGTGGCGCGTGCCACCGGTGTGGTCATGGGCCAGGAGGCCCGGACAAAGGGAATCGACGCCTCGCAGGGGCCCGAGCTCAACCTCGCTCGAGTGCCGGAGGCCGGCCGGATCTTCGAGGCATTCGGCGAGGACCCGATGCTGACCGGCGCCCTGGGCGTCGCCAGCGTAGAGGGTATCCAGTCCACTGGGACCATGGCGAACCTCAAACACGTCACCGCGTACTCGCAGGAGACAGCGCGCCACATCCTCGACCAGCAAGTCAGCGCCCGGGCACTTGCTGAGGTGTTCAACCCACCGTACGAAGCGACCGTCCAGCAAGCCCACGTGGCGTCCATCATGTGCTCGTACGGCTCGGTCAATTCCGTCAATGACTGCTCCGACCCGACCGTCTACGCTGACCTCAGGTCGTGGGGATTCACCGGATTCGTTCGGTCGGATCTCGCCGCCGTGCCGAATGGAGGCACTGCTTCGGCGTTCCGGGCCGGCATCGCACTGGTCAAGCCCGGCTCGACCGCGGCCCTGGTCCAACTGGTCCGGTCCGGTGCCATCCCGGTCGCCGATCTCGACCGGGCGGTCACCGAGACCCTCACCACGATGTTCCGGTATGGGCTCATCGCCCACCCCCTCCGTGCAAGACCGTCGGCCGAGGCGATCACCCCGGCGCACACAGCCACGGCGCTCTCCGGGGCCGAAGCATCCATGGTGCTGCTGAAGGACGCCGGAGCGGTGCTCCCGCTGGCCCATGGGATCAACTCGGTCGCGGTGATCGGGTCCGGGGCGACCCACCCGATCACCGCGGGGGACGGCAGTTCGGCGGTCGCGGCGCCGTTCGTATCGACACCTCTTGCCGCGCTGCAGTCTGCTCTCGGGCGCTCGACGACGATCCGCTATGCCCAGGGGGGACTGCGCTCCGTCCAGCTTCGCTCCATCACCACCGGTCGCATCTTCTCCAAGCGCTACTTCGACGCGGACGAGCCGCACCTCCACGCCGACCGAGTGGAGCCCGGCAAGGAGGACCTGACGATCGTCGAGTCCCGAAATGTGACCGATGCAGTGGCCACCGCCACAACCCCGGGGACCGGCAACGGGTGGAGCTCGTGGAGTGAGACGGTCACCCCCCGCTCGTCCGGGATCTACCGGATCGGACTGCACCAGGTCGGCGACACCTGGCTGACCATGAACGATGCCCCGGTCCTGTCGTCGCCGGGGATCCATGCTCCGACCCTCCTGTCAACCGCCGTGTCTCTCCGGGCCGGGGTCCACTACACGTTCGTGATCCGCTGGTTCGCGGTCGACGGACGTCCAGCCCCCGCGTTCGGTATCGCCGACGAGACGGCGCAAATCGACGCGGCCGTCGCCGCAGCCCGGCGGTCCTCGGTCGCGGTCGTCTTCGCCGGCGAGCTCCAAACTGAGGGGTCCGATCGCTCCCTGGCGCTCCCGGGTGACGCCGACCAGCTGATCGCCGCCGTGGCCGCCGTCAACCCCCGCACCGTCGTGGTCGTCAACAGCGGCGGGGCAGTTCTCATGCCGTGGCTGCCGAAGGTGGCCGGGGTGGTCGAGGCCTGGTACCCGGGCGAGGAGGACGGCGCCGCCGTAGCCGCCGTCCTGACCGGTCGGGTCGACCCCTCGGGGCGGCTACCGCTCACATTCCCCTCGTCGCCTGCCGCCCAGCCCGCATCCACCATCGCCGAGTTTCCGGGGATCGACGCGCAGGTGAGTTTCGGCAGCGACCTTGACGTCGGTTACCGCTGGTACCAGGCGAAGGCCGTCACCCCGCTGTTTCCGTTCGGCTTCGGACTGGATTACACCACGTTCGCGCTCTCGGACCCGCAGATCACCCCATCGCCGGCAGGGGGCTATGCCGTGCAGGTCGACGTGACCAACACCGGCACCCGGTCCGGAGCCGACGTCGTCCAGGCCTATGTGTCCGAGCCGCCGGGGCTCGGCGAACCCCCTGAGCAGCTCCGGGCCTTCACGAAACTCGTCGTGGCGCCAGGAGCCACCATCCGCGCCACACTCGTCCTGCCGGCGTCGGGCTTCGCCTCCGATGCCGGGGGGACCCCCACCGTCGTCGGCGGGAAGTACGTGGTCGGTGTGGGTGAGTCGTCGGCCAACCTGCCGATCCAGCTCCCAGTGGAGGTTCCGGCTCAGGCCGCGTGAGGGGGGTGAAAGCGCTCGTAGACCATGGTCGATGGTCGTGCCACTTTCGCATTTCCGGACTACGGCCCATGCAGTCAGTCGTCCGCCTTCAGTTGAGTCGACAGATGACCGATAGACGAAACATGATTCGTCGCCAGCTGGGACTCGGAGCGGTGGTCTTATCGATTGGTCTCAGCCTGGCTGCGTGCTCCTCTGCCTCCTCGGGGACCGACCACAGCACGAACCCCCCAGGCACACGTCCTGCCAACACGACGGCTTCGTCCACAGCGACGGGCGACCACCAGCAGAACCAGGGGCAGCAGGGCCAGGGGCAGAATCAGCAGGGCCAGGGGCAGAACCAGCAGGGCCAGGGACAGCAGAATCAGAACCAGCCATAGCCCGCCATCAGTGCGCTGGTTGATGTCGGACCGGTTCCTCACCCATCGCGCCTACTCCGCTGGCTCTTCACCTCGGATCAGCTCAACGCGATGTCCCCAGTGCGTCCAGTCCACCGTGAGCGCCGGCAAGCAGACCTACCGTTGAGATCCGATGAGGCCGTGCGCCGCGGCCTGGGCGGCGGCGGCCTGGGTGGCGGCGGCCTGTGCAGCGGCGGCCTGTGCAGCGGCGGCCTGTGCAGCCTGGACGGCCAGACCTCTTGCTACCTGCCAGGCAAGTGTCGGCTGGCTCCTCGACAGGAAGGACGGGTTCGTTTCCGGTGCCAAACCGGGACGAGCAAGACCACTCGACGCAGATGGCGATGTCGACACGCGACGAACCGAGTTGAACTCTCCGCTGCGACCACCCCCAACGATTCCCACAATGAGACCTCCCAGCAGAATCGGCACATACAGCAATGCAGCCGTGATGCGGCGTCATCGCGTCTGGTGATGTCGAGCCGCTTCAATCAGAGTTGGGGCCACCGGGTCGGACTTCGACCTAGACGGCCGTTCCTCAGAGCGTTCCATTCACGCCGCACTTCCGTCGAACTGAGCGACTCCGAAGGTGATGACACCGCCATCCGAACCGGCGATCCGGTAGGCACCTCGCGCAGCCGTTCTCACTGTTCCCCATACGTTCCGGTCATCTTGAGCTCTGACAGGCCCGCCCGGCCACGATTCACCACGACGCCCAAGATGGCGGCTCTCCAGCCACGCTGCCGCCGCTGGGCTCTTCTGATGAGAACTTCGGGCAACCGTCATGCTGGTTCGGGGGGGGCAGATGCATCCGGGCTCATGGTGCTACCGTGACTGTCATCATTTCGCACGTCAAGGTCGATCGTTCACACTCGGTGGCGCTGCATGAGCAAGTGGCCGCGGAGATCCGTCGCGCCATTGCTGACGGTGAGATCGGCCCCGGGGAGCGAATACCCCCGGCCCGAGACCTCGCCGCGATCATCGGTGTCAACTCCAACACCGTGTTCCGCGCACTGCGTGTCCTGCGCGATGAGGGGCTTCTCGAGTTCCGTCGGGGACGAGGAGTGACCGTGGCGGGAACGCCAGAACGCACCGCGGTACTTGTCCGAGCCCGGGAGCTGCTGGACTTCGCCCGTCACCAGGGATACCGGCCACATGAGTTGATCGAGATCATTGAGGGCTTGAAGTAGGACCTCGTCTCGCGCGAGTTCGACCCTCACCCTCCCGGTGCGAGTTCGATCACTGCGCCACGGGACTTGGTGCTACCGCTTCTGGGGTGTGGTGAAGGCCTCGGTCGGAATGAGGTGGATCTCAATCGTGCCGGTAGATCAGGAGACCAACGACGTAGGTGACTCCGCCGACAACCCCGAACAGGAGAAACGGCCATACGAGTGCACCCATTGCCATCGATACGACCACTCCACCGACGGCCACCAAGATCAACACGTGGGCGGTGAATGCGGTGGCGCGCAGGTCGATGCTGACCTGGCGTTCATCGGGCCTAGATCCGAATAGGGCTCCAAGATCGCTGTCTCTGCCTCCAAGGACGTAATAACCGAACGTCGCAACGAGAGTCACGATCTCGACACTCAAGCCGGCTCCCAAACCCTGTCCGATCCACGAACCGATCGCAATAGCGCTGCCACCAACCACCATGGTCCCTGGCACCACCAGTCGGGGTGCTTTGTCCCGATCATTTGTGCTCCTCCTTTGCCGCGTCGAACATCTCGTCGACCGTCGAATCGAAATAGCGGGCGATCTGAAATGCCAAGGGGAGCGACGGGGAGTACCGACCGCCCTCGATGGAGATGACCGTCTGACGAGAGACTCCGAGATCTGCGGCCACTTCCGCCTGGGACAGGCCCCGTTCGGAGCGCAGCTCCCGCACGCGGTTCCTCATAAGGTAAAGGTACCTTTACCTTATGAGTTGTGTCAAGGTACCTTTACTGTCATCCGTCTGGCGCACACATGCCCCTCGAGAATGTTCACCTCTTTTTGGACTTCTTGCCTATGCTCGGAAACCTCTTCTTGACAGCGGCCTTGACCTTCTTCTGTTCGGCGGGAGTACCGTGCTGGGCGACCCGAGCCAGGGCGTTCCGGGCATGCGCTTTGTCAGGGATCGGGTATTTGCGTTTTCCAGGAAGCGCAAACTCCTTTCTGCTCAACTTCTTGCGTTGCTTCGTACTCAGGTCTTTGGCCATGGGTTTTCATTACCCACCGACAGCACCAGCAAATCCTCCGGTCGGATGCATGAATGTGAGCACCAAAGGCGATCCGGCGTTCGGGAACGCCGCGCGCTCTGACGGGCAACTCCGGCGTGGGAATGAAAGCGTTTACTTGTTCAGGTCGTAGAACGCCTGCGTCGATGGACCGATTCGGCGTGAGTATCCAAGACCTGCGGCTGACGAACCGACTCCCTGGTCCGGCTTCGCTCAGGCAGGGTGTCGCCCTCGGAAGGCCAGTGCCGCCGGGGCGTTGAAGCGCCGATGGCGCCGTGTCCTGCGTCAGCTGCTTAGCTATGAGTCAGATGTCCCGACGCGGTGCTGGTGGGCTCCGGGCCGGCCGGTGATGCCGATGCGCGGGCGACCATCCGCTCTAGGTTCGATCGAGCCGGACCCATCATGGAGAGAAGACGCCCAAGAACCGCTTGCTTCTCCGCGTCACCGGGTTCCAGACTCGCGGCCCCGGCCGTCGGGTTCAAACGTGCCTTGTCCATCCATCCACGGATCCGGTCGTCGCCCAACCATTCCTCGCGGACCCGAAGGTCACCCATCAGGTTGCGCGGAATGTCGGTGAGCTCCCCGGTGACTGGTAGAGGAGGGCAGTTGGCATTCTTGCGGTCGTCACCATCACCGCCGAGCTCGACGAACGCGGCGATAGCTGCGCTGTACGTCGGCAGCCCACCGTAGATGACGTACTGCAACGTGATCTTCTGCTGGTCGAAGATCGGAACCGGTGAGCGATTGGGAATGCCGCGTGCCGTGCAATCCACGTAGAGGTAGTCGTCCTCGGTCGGAACGGTCCCATGTTCGAGCACCAACGCGCCTCGCTCAATGCGGGTGACGTGGCCGAGCCGTATGACGTTGGTGACCTCGCTCAGCAACTCGACCTCGGCGACTGTCGTCGTGGCCCCCCGGAACATGGTCGGCCAGTGACCCCGGTCGATCCGCAGCATCTGTCCGGTCGCCTCGAACCCCTGAAGGATGTCCTCGATGGACGTGGCCTGCGCAACCACCTCGAGCTGAGTGGCAAAGCTTCCGAGCGTCTGGAGGGTCCCCTGGAAGCTGGCTCTGTTGAAGAACCAACTGTCCCGCGGTCGTATCCACACGATCGCAGACGGATCGATACCGAGTCCGAGCAACCAAAGACAGGCATCAGCCCCGGTCTTTCCCGATCCGACGATCACGTAGCGGGAATGGCGACGATCGATCCTGGCCAGACCGTTGACGGGGACGAGCTCGACACCTGGCGCGACGGGATACGCCGGGGGCCGTGTCGATGGCACGTCTGATCCTATATAGCCGGCGTCGACAACCTTCCTGCGGGCCCGGACCGCCGACTGAGCGCCCGTGAGCAAAGACGTGACCCGGCCATCCGCGGTGTACTCACTCATTGGGAGGTAGGTGAAACGGCCCGACGGTAGGAACTTGTCCTGCAGCACCTGCTCGAAGTAGGCGCGAATCTCATCGCCCGAGGCGAGCTCGTACATTCCGGCGTTCGGACCCCGCTCGTCCCTCCTTCCCCTCCCAAGCTCGGTCGAGTTCACCCCGTAGAAGCTGGAGGGTTGGTGAAGGCGAACGAACGAATACGCATCGTTCCAGTGCCCGCCCGGATGGGCTCGCCGGTCCACCAAAATCACCGTGGCGTCGGACTCCGCCAAGATGACGTCGACGAAGCTCATGCCAACGGCACCGCCCCCCACGACCACGTAGTCGGCCTCGAATGTGGCTTTGCCCGTCATGGAATGACCATATCCATCGAACTACGGCCTGGCCTCGAACACGCTGTTGAACGGAGTGGCCGCCACCTTCTGGAACCGGCTGAACCCGGCGCGGGTGACGATGTCCCGAATCCGGGCCTCCCCTGCCTGGGCCCCGAGGGCCAGGCCAACCTCCTGGGACAGCGAGCATGGTGTGCAAAGCAAGGTCGAGAAGGCGTAATAGGCGCGGCCCACGGGGTTCATGTTGTCCTCGATCTGGTCCCCGGCCGCGGGCTCGACGATCGTCCACGTGCCCTCGTCGGCCACCGCCTCCCGTACGTGGGCGGCAGCCCCGAGAGGACCCCCCATGTCATGCAGGCAGTCGAACATCGTGACCAGGTCGTAGTCACCGCCGGGAAACGACGACGCGGGAGCCTGCTCGAAGCTGACCCGCCCACCCGCACCGGCATCCCGGGCTCTCCGGCGGGCGATGTTGATCGACCCGGCATGGTAATCAGTGCCGAGAAAACTCGAGTCGGGAAAGGCTTCGGCCATCAGGATCGTCGACGCCCCATGACCGCAGCCGACATCGGCCACCGTTGCGCCAGTCTTGAGCTTCTCCACCACGCCTTCGAGTGCGGGCAGCCACTCGTTCACGAGATGCGCGTTGTAGCCGGGCCGGAAGAACCGCTCGCAACCGTCGTGGACATCGTCGACATGATCGTGCCACCCGATCCCGTCACCGGTGCGCGCCACCCCGGCGATCCGGGGCGAATCGATCACCGAGCCGATAGCGATCTGAAAGAAGCCGGGAAGAAAGGCCGGGCTCGATGGTTCGGTGAGAGCCACAGTCTGTTCGGCTGGCAGCTCATAGCGGCCGGTCACAGGGCTGTACACGACATAGCCGCCGGCCGCCTGGGCATTGAGCCACTCTCGGACATAGCGCTCGGCCGTACCCGTCCGCTCCGCCAGCTCGTCCGAGGTCAGGGGGCCCGCTCCAGCCATTGCCCGGTAGAGGCCAAGCTTGTCTCCGAGGACGACGAGTGCAGAGTTGAGGGTGGCGCCGACTTCGTCGACCGCTTCGAAGACAAAAGCCATGAGTTTGTCAGGATCGACTGATGCAGCTTCGTTCATTGTTGTCATGGGACTTCCTCCTGGATCCTTCAGGTCTGATCGGCCAGATCGTGATGGCGTTCGGGGTCGCGACAACCGCCTTGTTCCCCAAGTCAGTCGCCGGTGGACGGATCGATCACGGTCGCCACGCGGCTGATCGTGTCAGCCGGGAACCCACCGCACCGGGCGTGCTCTTGCAGAATGTCCTCGTCGGGCGCGACGTAGATGCAGTAGATCTTGTCGTCGGTCACATAGCTGGTCAGCCAGCGGATCTCCGGACCTAGTTCCGCGATGATCTTGTTCGACCTGCCGGCAAGGGCCTGCAGTTGAGCGCCGCTCAGCTCCCCGGCCCCCGGGAGCTCACGCTCGATCATGTACTTGGGCACTCCGACCCCCTTCTCGTCCATCTCGTCGGCTGTCCCTCGACTTGGACCGAGGGCTTCTCGACTCCATACCCACAGTATGGTATTATCCATACCGTGGGTATGGTTGTCAAGGAAGACCCGAGTCCGCTGGTGACCCGCGCGGCGCAGGGCGCGTCAACGCGGGCCGCCCTGCTCGTCGCGGCGCGCCGGCTCTTCGCCGAGCACGGCTTTGCCTCCACCTCGCTGGACGAGATCGTGGCCGATGCCAATGTGACCAAGGGAGCCCTCTACCACCACTTCCAGGGCAAGGAGGATCTGTTCGGCGCGGTCTACGAGGAGATCCAACGAGAGGTCTCCGATCAGGTGGTCGCCGAGTTCCTCCGGCCTGATCCGTGGGAAGCCCTCGTGCAGGGGTGCGAACTGTGGATCGACGCCAACCTCGACCCCGTCGTGCAGAGGATCGTCATGCGTGACGCGAGGGCGGTCCTCAGCTGGGACACGGTACGTGACGTCGAGGCCCGATACGGAGCGGTGCCACTGCGTGGCGTGTTGCGTAGGGCAATGCGCCTCAAGAAGATCGGCGCCGCTCCTCTCCGCCCACTCGCATCGATGATCATGGGCGCGTTGAACGAAGGATGCCTATTCGTAGCTGACGCGGACGACCAGGTCGGCGCCCGGTGCGAAGTGCGAACCTTGATGGAGACACTTCTGGCCGGACTCGCCGCGGACCGGACGAACAACGAGGCGTAAATGAGCAGATGACCACGGCTGTGGCGCCGGCCGACTGGTTGGTCACCAGGCAGCGCTCGCACACACGCCAACGACTACGGGAAGGTTCATATGGCCCTCTTCCTTGATCGACACGAAGCCCCCGGTGCGACAGCTTCGGAGATCGCGGCCGCGCACGAGCTCGACCTCACTGTCCAGGACAAGTACGGGGTCCGGTACGTCACCTACTGGTTCGACGAACACCAAGGGGCTGTCTTTTGCCTGGCGGAGGGACCGGACCGCGAGTCGCTCGAGGCGGTGCACAGAGAAGCCCACGGCCTCGTGGCTGACAGGATCATCGAGGTGAGTGAGGGGCCCGTCAATGCGTTTCTCGGCCCCCTCCCCCAACACCCTCCCGGAGAGGCCTACGTCGACTCCGCCGTCCGTGCCATCGTATTCACCGACGTGTGCGATTCCACCCGTCAGACTCAGGAGCTCGGCGATGAAGGATTCATGACGATCCTGCACGAACACGACGACATTGTGCGTGGGGCACTGTCAGCGCGGGGTGGACACGAAGTGAAGCACACGGGGGACGGGCTTATGGCTTCGTTCACTTCCGTGTCGTCCGCAATCGAGTACGGAATCGATATTCAACATTCCCTGCGCCAACGGAACGAGAAGGCTGGTCAACCCATTGCCGTCCGTATCGGCCTCAGCGTCGGCGAGCCGGTCAGCGAGGGTGGTGATCTGTTCGGGGCGACCGTTCAGTTGTCTGCCCGATTGTGTGCGATCGCCCCGCGCGGCGGCATCGCTGTATCGAGTGCAGCGCGGGACCTGTGCATGGGCAAACGGTTCGAGTTCAACTGTATGGGCTCTTTCGACCTCAAAGGGTTCCCCGATCCCATCCCGGTATTCGAGGTTCGAATTCCCAGCAGGTGACGTGCACCGGCACCTCAATGCCCTGGGGACCGACAATCGCCGTTCCACATCGTGGATGAGCTATTGGTAACCTGCGTCTCGGAGAGCCGGGAAGCCTGGTCGGCAAGTTGTCTCTAGCTGTGAAATGGAGCCGTCGTGGGCATTGGACTCTCTGCTGGCGCGTTCGCGCTCGGGGCCCTGGTCAGCCTGACGATGAGCTGGGTCTTGGTGACCCGACTGGAGCGGGTCGGAGAGCGATTCGGCCTTTCGGAAGCGTTGCTCGGTATGGTTGCCGCACTTGCTGCTGACGCCCCGGAGATCACTGCATCTATCACGGCCCTCGCTCACCAACAGAGGGCGGTGGGCGCCGGAGTCGTCATCGGTTCGAACATCTTCAATCTTGCGGCTCTCCTGGGTCTGGGAGCCGTGGTTGCCGCCGGCCTTCGGCTTCACCGCAGGGTGATCTTGCTGGGTGGTGCCATCGCGATCTGGGTGGCATCCGTTTGCCTGATCACAGTCACCGGGCTCATGAGCGCCACCAGTGGACTCGTCCTCATCCTCCTCGTCTTGGTGCCATACCTCGTCCTGCTGGGTGCACACCGCAGGAGCCTCCGCCGCGTTCCCCTCCCGAGCCGAGCGGTCAGGTGGCTCGTCTCGGCGGTCGATGAGGAGGAATTGGAGCTTGTTGTCGCAATCCGCCCCCCCAGAGGCACCCCGTTCGACGCGTTGATTGCCGGTGTCACCCTCGTCGTGGTCGTGGCTGCCAGTGTGGCGATGGAGCGTGGTGCCTCAACACTGGGAGCTCACTTTGGACTGGCGGAGGTCGTCGTCGGCGGGTTGGTTCTGGCCGCGGTCACCAGTCTGCCCAATGCTGTGGCCGCCGTATATCTGGCCCGAAATGGGAGAGGTGAGGCAGCTCTCAGCACCGGGCTCAACAGCAACACCTTGAATGTCGCACTCGGTCTTCTACTTCCCGCGGTCTTCGTCGGATTGACAGCGTCCTCGACTCAGGAGGTCCTCATCGCTGCATGGTATCTGGGTCTGACGGTACTGACGCTGGTGCTGGCTTATGTTGGGCGGGGGTTGGGTCGGTGGGCAGGATCGCTCATCATCGCCGGCTATGCGACATATGTTGCCGTCGTCCTCGCTATTTCATAGAAGGCGGGAGTGCCGGACGCTCGCTCCACGTCGGCAATTCGAGACCGGGTGTGCACCCAGTAGCGGTCGCCGCTCACAGACGAGATGTTCGTGGTTTGAGTCTGCACGGCTTCCTCCTATGCGACAAAGTGGGTAGTGGACTGAACAACACGAGAACTGCGAGGACCGATGACTCTCAATGCCATGCAGGAGGAGCTGTGCCAGCAAGACCAGTGGAGCTTCTCCGACCTACGGGCCCTCTTCATCAACTGCACGCTGAAGAAGTCACCTGAGGTCTCAAATACGGAGGGACTTGCCGCCATCTCGATGGAGATCATGCGACGCCAAGGTGTCGCGGTGGATGCCATCCGGGCCATCGATCATGACATCGCCACCGGCGTGTGGCCCGACATGACCGAACACGGATGGGAAGGTGACGAATGGCCGTCCATCACCGAGCAGGTGATGGCGGCGGACATCCTGGTGCTCTGCACACCCATCTGGCTGGGCGAGAAGTCCTCGGTGTGCACCAAGGTCATCGAACGCCTCTACGGCAACTCCCACCTCCTCAATGATGCGGGACAGTACGCCTACTACGGGCGGGCGGCTGGCTGCCTCGTGACCGGCAACGAGGACGGTGTCAAACATTGTGCCATGAACATCTTGTACTCCCTACAGCATCTGGGGTATCTGATTCCGCCACAAGCCGACGCGGGATGGATCGGTGAGGCGGGCCCCGGACCTTCGTACCTCGACCCCGGTTCAGGCGGCCCCGAGAACGACTTCACCAACCGAAACACGACGTTCATGACATGGAACCTCTTGCACGCAACCCGGATGTTGAAGGATCGGGGTGGCATTCCTGCACATGGCAACCAGCGCTCGGCGTGGGATGCGGGCTGTCGCTTCGACTTCCTCAATCCCGATTACCGTTGACTTGGCGCGACAGTTCGGGACACCTTGCCTAGCGGGGGGTCACAATCCTGCCCGGTCGCCCAAGCAGCCGATCCCGCGGGGCAGGCTAGGACGCGGAGATGCCTTCGCCACCCACGGCACCGGGGACGGTCACAGAGCCAATCTCGTTGAGGCTTCCGTTGGCACTGACCTCGAATTCGTCGACGATGCCATTTCCGCCGGTCTGGACATAGAGGAAACGACCGTCGGACGAGGCCGAACCGTCAACTGTCCCCGGATCAGTGGAGGTGGTTCCAAGCAGAGTCAACCGGCCGCTTGACTTCGTCTGGTATCCACTCGTCGAGTTGGCTCCGGTATTGCCGGTGAAGAACAGTGACCCGGCAGATGTGACCCAGCACAGACCGGCTTGGCCGCTGCTTAACGAGTCGAGTTGGGTGATCGTGCCATCCCGATTGAGGTTGAAGGTGGCGAGCGCACTGGGTCCCGCCTCGGCGATCACTAGATGGTCTACCTGGTCGAAGGCGATTGCGAACGGGACCGCCCCAGGCTCGGTGTTGACCACTGGTGTGGCAGACAAGCGCCCGAAGGCGTTCACATCGAAGACGTCCACCGAATTGGAGCTGGCCTTGGTCGTCACGATCAGCTCCGATCCATCCGGCGAATAGGCCACCTGTCCCGGCGTATGCGTGAACTGCGTGCTATCCGACGGGATGGTCAAACCCAGGTTGCGATTCCCGCCCGGCACGGCGATCAGGTGTCCGAACACCTGGTAGTACTCCTGCACTGACCCGCCGTTCTCGGCGTTGAGGACGGAGACCAGGGCGCCGTGCACGGCGACGCTGACCGGGAAGGTTCCACCTGAACTGACCACCTGACGCAATGTGAGTTCATCGCCCCGGACGGAGAACACGGACACCGTGTTGCTTCCCGCGTTCACCGCGAAAAGCGCGTCCCCCGTCGAGTTGAGGGTCAGTGAGCCTTGGGAGCCGAGATGGTCGACGGCCGATCCATTGAGCACCCCACCCAATCCACCGGTATTGTAGGTGTGGTCCACGGTCAGGATGCCGTCGTCGGCTCGGTCATAGGCAATCACCTGGTTCCCGGCCGGGTTATCAGTTTGGACGAAAACGACGTGGTCGGCGCCCTCTCCCGGGTGACCTTCGAAGGCAGCTCCGGCGGCACCGGCTGCAATGGTGGTACCCCAGGCCGAAAACGCCAGTACAGCTCCGACGGCCATGCCTACTCGGATCAGTCTATTCATTGGTTCTCCCTTGGATCAGATTCCCCATACAGTCCGCAGGACCAACTCGGCGTTACGTTCAAGCCGACGATCTCTTTCGCAAGCCGACGATCTCTCTCGCCGGGGTCGCGTAACGCCGAACAGCCCACTCGGGACTGAGTATCCGAGGACCATTGGGATCCGAGATCAGATGCGCTTTGGGTGACGACCAGAACCCGCCGCCCGGGCCCTACGCTGCGAATTGTGGAGATGGACGTCGAGCTGCTCGGCCGATTGCGGAACGGCGATGAGGAGGCGTTCGTCATGCTGGTGGCCCGTTATCAGCAGCCCATGGTGCGCTTGGCGCGCTCCATGGTGCCAAGCCTGGCAGTGGCCGAAGAGGTCGTCCAAGACACGTGGATGGGTGTTGTCCGGGGAATCGACCGGTTCGAGGGGCGGTCGTCGTTCAAGACGTGGTTGTACCGGATTCTGGTCAACCGGGCGCGCTCGGCGGGAGCGCGGGAGCACTCCAATGCGCCAGTCGAGGCACTCCATGCCATCGACCCGGCGCGCTTCGACGCTCAGGGTCAGTGGGCCGACCCGCTCGATCGGTGGACCGAGGACTGTGAGGACCGTCTGGATGCAGCCACCTGGTTGCCGGCCCTCAGAGTGGCGCTCGAGGACCTGCCACAACGACAACGCCAGGTGCTGATCCTCCGGGACATCGAGGAACTCACCAGCGAAGAAGTGTGCGATGTGCTCGGCATCACTGTCGGTAATCAGAGGATATTGTTGCACCGTGGTCGGACCCGCTTGCGGGACTTGCTCGAAAGCCAGATAGAGAAGGCCCGATGATGCTCTCGCTCCGACGTCGGGACATCGTGTGCCAGCAGGCGGTCGAACTCGTCACCGACTATCTCGAGGGGTCACTGTCACGTCGGGATCGACGTCGCTTCGAATCCCACCTGCGAGCGTGCCCCAACTGCTCTGTCTACTTGGAGCAGATCAGGATGACCATCGAGCTGACCGGGACGATCAGTCCAGAGGGTCTCACCGAGGAAGCGAAGCGCGATCTCTCCGATCTCTATCGGCGTTGGCGTTCCCCCTAGACCAGGGCAATCGCTCCCCAAGCCAGGGGAAGACCCGCCTTGGCCGCCCGACCCGTCCAGGGGTGAGGGGTGTGTTTGGTGAAGGGTCTGTCTGTCCACCGGTGGATTGACCAGGCAGACGGCTGTGCGGGGCTCGCTGGCCGTGGCACATGAGCTGCCGGGGTGGGGTGCGGTCCAACCAGAGTCTTCAAACGCCCGGGAACGACCAGGAATCGCCCCCACCACGACCGACGCACCGGGTCGGCCGGGACCTCGAGTGAACATGCCTTCGCCGCACGCTCGCCAACGGCAACTGCCGTACCCGTCTGGTCAGTATCCTTGCACTATATGATAGTATGTATATGCAAGGGTTTCCCCGGCCGAAGGTCCTGATGACGACTGAGCGAGCCTTCTCAGACCAGTCGGCGGTGGATGCCGTGTTGACGGCAAGCCGGACCCTGGTTGCGGTGGCTACGCAGTCCCTCGGTGCCGCGGCCGAAGAGACCACCATCGCCCAGTACCGGACGCTGGTGGTGCTTGCCTCCCGGGGCCCGCAGCGGCTGGTGGACCTGGCAGGGGCCCTCGGCGTCACGGCGTCCACCGCAGGACGGATGTGTGACCGCCTGGTGCGCAAGCAGCTCGTTCGGCGACAGAGGGCCCGCGCTGATCGACGCACGGTGTTGATCTCGATCACTCCGGCAGGAAGGCAGGTCGTCGATCGGGCCACCGAACGGCGCAAGGTCATCATCGGGGACATCCTCACCAAGCTGACGACGGAAGAGCGGTCGTGGGTCGCCGAAGCTTTCGAGAGGTTTGCAAATGCAGCCGGTGAGGTGCCCGACCGGCAGTGGCCCGCATTTCAGGCCGACGAGTTCCTGGTGCAGGACAGCTGATGGAGGAGCACGTTGGCTCTGCCAATGAATCCCTTTCGGTCGACACCATGCCATCGGGAGGAACTCCGGGGCCGGTCGAGCTCGAGCCCGCAACACGCTCCAGCCGGGTACACGGCTGGTTGCGGGAATCCCGGTTCGGCCTGTTCTCCATCGCCCTGGTGGTGGGTGTCGGTGCCGGATTCGGGGCGATCGCATTTCGATACCTGATCTTCGGAATCACCTGGCTGGTGACCGGTCACAACCAGTTCGGCCAGAACGGGTACGTCGGAAGTGTCCACTTTCCCTGGCTGGGCCTGGGCTTCTTCGTGGTGATCCCGGTCGTCGGTGGCATCCTGTATGGCCCATTGATCTACCGCTACGCCCGTGAAGCGCGAGGCCACGGGGTTCCTGAGGTCATGGGCGCCGTCGCCGAGAACGGAGGCCGGATCCGACCTCAGGTCAGCGCCATCAAAGCAGTCGCCTCGGCATTGTGCATCGGGACCGGTGGCTCGGTGGGTCGGGAGGGACCGATCGTCCAGATCGGATCCGCCCTGGCTTCGGGACTCGGACAGTGGGTCCGGATGCCGGAAAGCCGGCTGCGCATTCTCGTCGCCTGTGGCGCCGGAGGAGGTATCGCCGCCACATTCAACGCCCCGATCACCGGCGTATTCTTCGGCGTCGAGCTGATCCTTCGTGAATTCTCGATCGAGGCCATCTTCACCGTGATGCTGTCGGCCATGGTGGCCGACAGCATCAGCCAGGCTTTCCTGGGCAGTGCATCCTTCTTCACCGGCTTCCCGTCCGGGATTGCGGTGCACGATCCGAGCGACTACCTGCTCATCGCCGGCTTGGCGGTCATGGCAGCGCTTTTGGGTCTGGCCTTCAAAACCGTGCTGTACCGCATCGAGGATCTTTGCGACACGCTCTGGAAAGGTCGGCCCGAGTGGCTTCGCCCGGCGGTCGGGGGAATCGCTCTTGGTCTGTTGTTGCTGGCTATTCCCCAGATGTACGGGGTGGGATACCCAGTGATGTACAAGGCGGTGGGTGGTCACTACGTGCTGTGGTTCTTGATCGTCCTCGCCGTGGCCAAGATGTTCGCCTGCAGTCTGACCATCGGCATCGGGGGGTCCGGTGGTGTCTTCGCTCCCTCGCTGTTCATCGGGGCGACGTCGGGCATGGCCTTCGGCGTGGTGGCGAATCATCTGTTCGGTGCCGGTGCAGGCCCGCCCGCTCTCTATGCCGTAGTTGCCATGGGGGCGGTCTTCACCGCCGCCGCTCGCGCTCCGTTGACCTCGTTGGCCAGCGTGGTCGAAATGACGGGAGACTTCACCTTGACGCTGCCGATCATGCTGGCAGTGGCGATCAGTTCGGCGCTTTCCCGGGCCCTGAGCTACGGCACGATCTACACCACCAAGCTGCTCCGCAGAGGAACCGACATCGACCGTGCCGGACCGTGGCAAGCATTTCAGAATTTGACCATGGCCAACGCCATGAGTCCTTTTTCGAATCCGCTGCCGACCACCCCAGAGACGACTGTTCCAACGGGGCGATTGAGTTCAAACGGATCTTCCCTCGGATCGGCCATCGACCTGCGGGAGGTGCCGGCCGTCTACGCCAATGAGTCTCTCGCAGAGGGTCTTCGTCAGCTGGTGCGCTATGGACGGGATGGCTTGCCCGTCCTCTCCGCGGACGCCCGGAGTATCCAAGGGTGGGTCACGAACCAGAGCGTGCTCGAGGGCCTCTCGCGACAGGTCAACGTGGCCGAAGCCGAGACCCTCCGGACGGAAGCGACGGCGAGCTCGGAGTCGACAGGTTTGGAACCGGGGAGTGATCTACCTCGCGACCCGTTGCGGGACTACCGAGTGGCTGAAATCGCCGTCGTGCCGGATTCCGAGGCCGCCGGGCGAAGACTCGGCGACGTTCGTTGGCCAACCCGCTGTGTGCCGGTTTCCATTCTCCGCGGCCGGAAGCTGATGATGCCGGAACCGGAGCTCACCCTCGGTGCCGGCGACCGGGTCAACGTCCTCGTTCCTGTCTCCCTCGACCTCGGTCACGATCCGCTCGGCACGGGCCCCGTGCACGCCCCTGGGGAGCCGGCCCGCGGCAATGAAGGTCGCCCTTCTGGCTAAGTGCGCCAGCAGCCCGGCGGCCCGCTCCACCGACCGACCGGGTCGACAATTCGCGTTTGCAGTGCGAATTCGCGTTTGCAGAGTGCCGGGGCCGGCTCTACCCTCTTCTCGAGACGGGTTCATCGGCAAGATGCGTTCGATCCGTTCCCGATACTGCAATCTACGGGAGGAACCATGGCTCCACAGGGCTCCGTGAGGCGTGTGATGATGGCCGCAGTGCCGCTGGCAATCGTGGCGACCGGCTTGGGATGGGCGGCGCCGGTGGCACTCGGATCGGCCGGGGCCGGGGCCGCAGGTCGGGTGGCATGCAGCCCCGCCGGAGCCACCGGGTTCACCGCGGCATTGGTGGTCACCACAGCCGGGACGACGGTCAGCTCGAACGTGGACGGGACCGGTTGCAATCTCGGGATCTACGTCGCTCCCGGTGCGAACAACGTGACCATCAGCGGCATCACCGTGTCGGGAGCGGGCGACCACGGGATCATGGCGGAGAATGTCACGGGCCTCAAGATCCAGAACAACACCGTCCAGGGCAATGGCGTGAAGCCCACGCCCAACTTGGGCACGGACAAGGCGATCCAGCTGGTGGGAGTGTCCAGCTCGATGGTCACGGGCAACACGGTCACGGGCAATGTGGCCGACGGCGGTATCTCGGTCACGGATGAGGGCGGCGGATTCGACCCCGCGGCGCCGAACGGACCCGCCACACCGGTGGCCTCAACCAACGACACGATCGACAGCAACACCGTGTCGGGCAACTTCAAAGGCTGCGGCATCATCGTCGAGGGGTGGGCCCCGGGAGCGGGCGTCAGTGCCATCACGGTGAGCAACAACCACGTCACAGGAGCTCCGGGCGTGTTCGGGCCCAACGGACCGGTCATCGGCCAGATCATCGTGGCCACCGACGCTCCCGGCGCCACCGTCTCCAACACCACCGTCTCCGGCAACACGGTCACGGGCAGCTTTCTGAGCGGGCTCACCGTCCACTCCAATGCGCCCGACGACTCCATCACCGGCACGACGGTCACCGGCAACACCTTCAGCGGGAACAACTGGGGCCACATCAACGGGGCGCCGCAAACCGACGCCATCGCTCTCGAGGTGAACCCGATTCCGCCACCGGCCACACCGACGCTGTCCGGGACCACGATCACGGGTAACACCATGAGCGAGTACGTCGGCATCTGGCAGAGCTGGCAGGTGACCGGCACCACGATGTCCGGCAATACGTTCACGGGGACGACTCTCCTGTTCACCCAACCCGTCCCCGGCAGGGGCTATTGGATGACCGCATCCGACGGTGGGATCTTCAACTTCGGTAACGCCGGCTTCTACGGGTCCATGGGCGGGACCCGACTGAATGCCCCGGTGGTCGGGGTATCCCAGACCCGTGACCAGGGTGGTTACCTGCTCGCCGGCTCTGACGGGGGTGTGTTCACCTTCGGGGATGCGAACTTCTACGGCTCCGAGGGAGGAGCACATCTGAACGCCCCCGTGGTAGGGGTGGCCATGACACCGGCCGCCGGCGGGCCACAAGGCACGCCGGGCACGAACGGCCTCGGCTATTGGCTCGTGGCTGCCGACGGCGGCGTGTTCTCCTATGGCGACGGCCACTTCTACGGCTCCACCGGCGGCATGAAGCTCAACCAGCCGGTGGTGGGCATGGCCCCGACCCCCGACGGGCTGGGCTACTGGCTCGTCGCCGCCGACGGAGGCATCTTCAGCTTCGGAGACGCCACGTACTTCGGCTCCACCGGCGGGATGAAGCTCAACAAGCCGGTGGTGGGCATGGCCCCGACCCCTGACGGCAAGGGCTACTGGCTGGTGGCATCGGATGGCGGCGTGTTCAGCTTCGGCGACGCCACGTACTTCGGCTCCACCGGCGGGATCAAGCTCAACAAGCCGGTGGTGGGCATGGCCTCCACCCCGGACGGCAAGGGCTACTGGCTCATGGCCTCAGACGGGGGGGTGTTCACCTTCGGTGACGCCGGATTCTTCGGCTCCATGGGCGGTACCCGCCTCAACGCCCCGGTGGTCGGCTCGACGGGCACCGGATCGAACGGGGTCGCCCCCTGACCCCACGTCGGTGTCCCCTACCGGCGACCAGGAACAGCCGGCGGTCCGACGATCGTGAGCACCTTCAAGCAACGGCTACCCTCAGACTGGCACCCATCAGGGAGGGTTCTGATCTCCTGATCACAAGGCTCTTGCCTTCGTGGACCGACGGTGGCAAGGACCTGCCCGTCGACCCGCTCGTGGAGTTCTGCCTCCACGCTCATCGGGCCGGGCCGGAAACGCCGCCCGGGCCGCCGGCTATGCGCTCGTCACGGGGCCTGCGAGACGGGCGGCCGCTTCGAGATGAAGGGCGTGCACGAATGCCTGGGGCAGATTGCCGCGCAGCTGGTGTTCGTTGACGTCCCATTCTTCGGCGTGAATGCCGGTGGATCCGGTACACCGAGCGGTCCGCTCGAACCACCGGGCCGCCTCGAGATCCTCGCCTTGTTGATGGAGGGCGAGGGCGGTGCCGAACCCACACAGCACAAAAGATCCCTCGGCATGGGCGAGCGGAAGGTCGCCGTGGCGGAACCGGTACGCGAATCCGTCTTCGGTGAGCTGGTCGAGCACGGCATGGAGGGTGGCCACACTGCGCGGGTCGTCTGAGGGGATCGCCCCTCGGAGCGCGGGGAACAGGAGGGCAGCGTCGACGGCAGGGTCGTCAGGGGACCGCTGCCAGTAGCCGTCGCGATGGGTGGACGAGGCGGCGGCACCGGCCACGATCCGATCGGCCAGGGCACTCCACCGTGCGCCATCTGGTGCCCCGTGGCCGCCGAGGCTCCGGGCGGCCTGGCGAAGACCGGCGGCGCAGATGAGCCGGCTGTGGGTCCAGAGGCGATTGTCGATCTCCCAGATCCCGGCGTCGGGCTGCTGCCAGCGGGCTTCGATGGCTGCAGCGGCGGCGTGGGCGGCACGGACGTTGTCCGGCCCGACCCGGTCCTGGCGGGCGGCCGCGGCCAAGAGCAAGAGCGCTTCACCGAAGGCATCGAGTTGGAACTGGGCATTGACGTGATTGCCGACGAGGTCGTGGCCACCGGGGTAGCCGGGCAGGTCGAGGCTCCGCTGATCCGGTATCGCACTGCCATCGATCCGGTAGGCCGGGGCCAGATGGGGTCCATCCTCGAGGAGGCGGCCGGTGATGAACCTAACCGCCTCATCGAGCAGTGGCAGGCCTCCAGCGGCGGCCGCGGCCTGGCCGGCATAGGCCTGATCGCGGATCCAGACGTAGCGGTAGTCGTAGTTTCGGCCCTGCTCAGCGCGTTCGGGCAACGAGGTGGTGGCGGCCGCCACCATCCCCCCGCCGGTACTGGTCAACCCGCGCATCACCGCGTAGGCCAGGGTGGCGCCCTTCGGATCGAGCGTGTGGTCCAAGTTGGGGAGCTCGCGTGTCCAGGCGTCTCGGGTGGCGTCCCAGGCGATGTCGGGCGCGACCGGCTGGTCCTCGAACGGTCGCGTGGCGAGTTCGAGTACCAGATCGACCGGCTCGCCGGGTACCACCTGCATGTGTGCCCGCCATTGGCGCTCGCCGCCGTCGGTGCCGAGGTGGACACCGTCGGGTCCTTGCCAGCGCATCCACGCTTCCCCGGTTGTGGCCGTCCATGTCCGTCCGTGGCGGTGCACGTCGCGAAGATCGGCTCGCCCGAAGCAGAATCGGGGCGAGAGGAGCACGTCGACCTCCTGGGGGTTCTCCGGGGAGGTCACTCGTCGGAGCAGCACGACCCGGCTCGGGTCGCCCGGGAACATGAGGGCTTCGCGGCACTCGATGACTCCGGCACGGGTGACCCACCGGCTGCGCCAGATGAGACTGCCTGGTTCGTAGTAGCCGCCCCACGTGAACGGGGCCGCGGGGGTCACGGCGTAGACACCCGGGCCGCCGATGAGCAGGGCGAACACCGCGGCGGAGTCCCACGAGGGCGCGCACATCCAGGCCACGTCTCCCCGAGGGCCGATCAGACAGCCGCGCTCCCCGTCGGCGATGAAGGCATAGGAGCCGAGGGCCTGGGGGGGATACATCTCCGATGGGGTCCGCCAGGCTCCGGGGCTCATAGTTGTTTCCCGACGGGGTCAGGCGACTCGGTAGCGGTCGGCCGTGCTCGGACGAAGGGTCATACCGTGACCAGCCCGGTCACGATCCGGCACCAGGGCGCCCCCGGTAGGGAGCAGGGTTCCGTCGATGAGCATGTCTTCGATGCGGGTGTGGTCGTGGAAGTACTCGACGTGCCGGAGGTTGGGGGTGCATACGGCGACATGGGCGTGAAGATTGGGCGCGCAGTGTCCGGAGATCTGGAGCCCGTTGGCGGCGGCCAGGGCGGCGACCGCGGACCAGGCCGTGAAACCACCGCAACGGGTCACGTCGGCCTGTACGCAGTCGACAGCGGCGGCCGCGATCATTGACGCAAAGTACTCGACGGTGTAGCCGTACTCGCCGGCGGCGACATCGGACTCGCAGTGGTCGCGGACTTCGCGCAACCCGCGGAGGTCATCGGACGAGACCGGCTCCTCGAACCAGGTGACCTGGTACTCCTCGGTCATCTGGTGGCCCTGGCGGATGGCTTGCTTCCGGGTGTAGCCGCCGTTGGCGTCGACGTACAGATCGACGGCGTCGCCAATGACCCGCCGCGCGAGTGCCACCCGGACGAGATCGCGACCGGGGTCGGTTCCCCAGCTCTCGCCGATCTTGATCTTGACCCGGGGGATGCCGCTGGCAACCCACCCCTGGAGTTGGGCGGTGGTGGTTGCATCGTCGTAGGTGGTGAATCCACCGCTCCCGTAGATGGGCACATCGGACCGTGCGTGTCCGAAGAGATCGGAGAGCGGCAGGTCGAGGTGGCGGGCTTTGAGGTCCCAGAGGGCGATGTCGACCGCCGAGATGGCGCACGCCGCCAGGCCGGGGCGGCCCAGGTTGCGGCAGGCTCGGACCATGGCTTCGTGCTGCGCCGGCACCGACATGATGTCGCCCCCGACCACCACCCCGGCAAGCTTCTCGTCGACGACTGACTTGGCCGCCCGTCCGGCATACGTCCACCCCACCCCTTCCCGACCTGCGCCTCGAGCTTTGACGAGGACCATGACGGTCGTGTCCCACGTGAGGGTGCCGTCTCCCTCGGGCCGGTCCGTCGGAATCTCGTACGTTTCGGCGTCGATCGCCGTCACGGTGGCTTCGTCGGAGGTCACGGCTTCGTCCGCTCCCCCACGCACACCCGGCCGGCACGTCGTCTGGCGATCAGCCGGTCGGCACAGCGGGCGGCCAGAGCCATGATGGTGAGCGCCGGGTTGGCCGAGCCTTGAGTGGGCAGCACGCTCCCGTCCACCAGGAAGAGGTTGGGAACGGCGAAACTCTGATGGTCGGCATTCACGACGCCGTGCCGAGCGTCGGCGCTCATGCGACACCCGCCGACCAGATGGGCATACCGCTTCACGCTGATGGTCTCGGTGGCGCCGGCCGCCTTCAAGATGTCCTCCTGGACCTTCTGGGCGGCCTCCTCCAGTGCCCGGTCGTTGTCACACATCGAGTACGAGAAGTCGGCCACCGGGAGCCCGTGCCGATCGGTCTCGTCGGCCAGGGTGACCGCGTTCTCGGAGCGGGGCAGGAACTCGCACAAGGATCCCATGACCGCCCAGTGGATGTAGTCCCGCATGTACTCCCGCAGGGCTTCGCCCCAGTGCCCCTGGGCGCCGACGTGCTCCGCATAGGTGATGGGCAAGGGCGAGACGTTCTGCAACGCGAACCCCCGCCGGTACGCCTTCGTCGGATCGGTCTCGTAGAACTCCTCGGAGGTCACTTCGGGTGGCGGCGCTTTGTACATGCGAACCTCGGCGTCGAAGCGACCGGCCACCTGGGGGGCCCCTTGCACCATCAGGTAGCGACCAACTAGGCCATGGTCGTTGCACAACCCCTCCGGGAACCGCTTTGACGCCGAGAGGAGCAAGAGACGCGGCGTCTCGATGGAGTAGCCGGCCACCACGACCAGCCGCGCCGCCTGGAAGCGCTCGACACCCCCGGTGATGTAGGTGACGCCGGTGGCGGCGTCGCCGCGCTCGTCGAGGACGATTCGGCTCACCATGCAGTTGGCTCGGATCTCCGCACCATGGGCGAGGGCGTCGGGGATGTGGGTGATGAGCGGCGACGCCTTGGCGTTCACCTTGCAGCCCTGGAGGCAGAACCCGCGGTAGATGCAGTGCGGCCGGTTCCCGAATCGACCGTTGGCGATGGCCACCGGACCCACCCTGGTCGGGATACCGAGGATCTGGGCACCTCGGACGAAGACCTCCCCGTTGCCACCCAGTGGTTGGGGCGAGTAGGGGTAGCGGTGGGGGTCGCCCCACGGCCACGACTGGCCCGACACCGGCAGCTCCTCCTCGATGGCCTCGTAGTACGGCTTGAGATCTTCATAGTCGATCGGCCAGTCGGCCCCGACGCCATCAGTGCTGTAGGTGCGAAAGTCCGAGGGATGGAACCGGGGGGTATAGCCGGCGTAGTGAATCATCGATCCGCCCACCCCCCGCCCGGAGTTGTTCGATCCCAGCGGCACAGGATCGCTTCCCGAGATGACGCGGGGCTCGGTCCAGTACAGCCGGTGGGAGCCCGCCTCGTCGCTGACCCAGTCGGCATCGGGATCCCAGAACGGCCCGGCGTCGAACCCGACCACCGACGCCCCGGCCCGAGCCAGGCGCTGCATCAGGGTGCCACCGCCGGCGCCGCAGCCCACGATCGCTACATCTACCTCATCGCGCTCGTCGTAGCGGCGCATGTCGCCCCGCAGGCGATGGCTGGTTCGTTCGGTGCCAGTTGGCAGCAGCCAGGCAGATGCGTTGCGAGCCCGGATGTCTGCGTCGCGAAGTCGGCTCACCGGTCCAAAGCACCCGATCCGACCGGTGTCGATTTCTCCTGAGACGCTCGGGGGGAGCGGTGCCCGGCGGTGCGCTCCCCGTGGGCCCTCAATGCTCGTTCTCGCCGCTCGATCCAGGGGACGGGGTCGGCATCGTCAATCTCCGGGCGCTCCCATTCCTCTCGCCGGTCGATGCCCATGTTCTTGTAGCCCCGGGGGTAGGCGGGCCCGCCGAATCCGATCTCGTTCCACGCCCAGGGATGGGAATAGAAGGCGGTGCAGACGTACCGGGTCCACAGGCTCCACAAGTGCTTGGCGGTGAACCCGTGCCACTGGTCGGCGTCCTGGACGGCCTGGATCAGCACGGCCTGGCTCTCGAGGGGCACCTGGGAGAAGCGGTTGCCGTACACCGAGGTGGCTTCGTCGTCCAGCGCGGCCAGGCTTTGCCGCCAGGCCTGGGCGTCCTCGGGCATGTCGACGTAGTGCCAGCCGTCGGTCTCGCCGGCCACCAGCCGCTTGTCCATCATCTCCACCACCGGCACCCGAGGTTCGTCGTGCTGGGCCAACAGCAGGTCGGCCAGTGCCCGGACGGTCGGCTCTTCGACAGCGGTGAAGAAGGACAGGTGGGGGTCGGCGTCCAGCCGGGCGAGGACGACCCCGGCGGTGACCAGATCCCAGCGACCGACCTCGGCGAGGACGTCGAAGTCCCCCATCCGGCCCTTGCCACCCGGGGTCACCGGCTTATGGCGCGTCGCCAGCCCTCTCGACGGGTGCTGTCCGGTCAATGGTCGCCCTCGCGGCGGAGCAGGGCGGCCAGGATGCCCATGCCGCCGACCATGGACGCCAGCAGAGGCGCGAACATCGGCGGTCCCATTTCGATGTTGTAGCGAAGGTTCGCACGGCCGCCCGGCTTCTGCAGGATACCGCGCCAGTGCAGGAACGTCCCCTGTATCCCATTGGCCACGACCACCGCCGAGGCCACCGGCAGGATCGTCTTCGCGGCCCGACGCGAGAACACCGCCGCCACCCCGGCCGGGGCCATGGTCGGGACGATCACGATCGGCCACCACATCATCTTGTTGCCGAAACTGGCTCCATCGTGCTCGGTGAAGATCTCGGCCGCCGTGACCACCGCACCCGCGGCGACCAGCCCGGCCAGGCTCCGCTCGAACCGGCCCGTCCGGATGTCCGCCATCACTCGGCCGCCCAGGTCGGCGGTCGGTTCCCGGTGCCGCACCATCACCTCAGGCCTTCGTCCCGGGTAGGAACTCCTGCGCCTTCTGCCGGACGCCGGTCTTCAGCACTCCCCAGGCATTCTCGTCACCACCGATGAGGGCCTTGGCCGCGTCGCGCATCTGCTGCAGGGTGGCGTGGGGTGGGATCGGCGGGACGTCCGGGTCGGTGTGGACGTCCAGCACCGTCGGGCGATCGGCGGACAGTGCCTTTTCCCAGGCCGGCCCCACCTCGTCCGCATGACGGATCTCGATCGCCTCGAGCCCGAGGCCGGCGGCGAACGCGGCGTAGGAGACGTCCGGCAGGTCCTGGGAGGCGGTGAACTTGGGCACACCCACCTGGGCCCGCATCTCCCAGGTCACCTGATTGAGGTCGTTGTTGTGCAGCACGGCCACGATCAGGCGGGGATCCGACCACTCCTGCCAGTACCGCTTGACGGTGATGAGCTCGGCCATCCCGTTCATCTGCATGGCACCGTCGCCCTCGAAGGCGATCGCCGGACGGTCCGGATGGGCGAACTTGGCGCCGATGGCATAGGGCACCCCTGGGCCCATGGTGGCGAGCGTCCCCGACAGCGACCCGCGCTGCTCCGTGGTGGTGAACTTCAGATGTCGGGCGTACCAATTGGCGGCCGAGCCCGAGTCGGACGAGACAATGGCATTGGCCGGGAGCCGCTCGGAGAGCTCCCAGAACAGCCGTTGCGGGTTGACGATCCCGTCCTTGTCGCTGTCGGTCATGGCCTGTCGTTGCATCGTGTCCCACCAGTCCGACACGTTCTTCTCGACCGCCTCCCGCCATGACCGGTCGTCCTTGCGCTTCAACAGGGGAAGGAGGGCCTGTAGGGAGCTCGAGGCATCGGCGACCAGGTTCACCTCGTAGGGGTAGCGCATGCCGATGAACGACCCGTCATGATCGATCTGGATGGCCCGCGCCTGGTCCAGTGGGGGGAGGAACTGGGTGTAGGGGAAGTTGGAGCCGACGGTCAACAGGGTGTCGCAGTCCATCATCAGCTCGTAGCTGGGTCTCGTCCCCAACAAGCCGAGGGAGCCGGTCACCCATGGAAGGTCGTCGGAGAGGACGTCTTTCCCGAGTAGCGCTTTGGCCACCCCGGCGCCGAGCGTGTCGGCCACGTCGGCGATCTCCTCCCGCGCCCCCCTTGCTCCTTGACCGACCAGCATGGCGACCTTTGTGCCGGCATTGAGGATCTCGGCTGCCCTCTGGATGCCGTCGTCCTCGGGTGCAAGGCGAGGCCAGGAGATGTCCAAACTGGAGGGAACCATCTTGAACTCGTGACCCGGCGGTTCCCAGTCGAGCTCCTGAACGTCGTAGGGCACGATGATGCACGTCGGTGAGTGGGTGGCCATGGCGGTCCGGATGGCCCGGTCGACCAGGTTCGGCAGCTGCTGTGGCGCATTCACCGTCTGCACGTACTGGTGACACACGTCCTTGAACAGGCTGGCCAGGTCGATCTCCTGCTGATAGGAGCCGCCCTGGGCGGTGCGGTCGGTCTGCCCGACGATCGCCAGCACCGGCACGTGATCGAGCTTGGCGTCGTACAAGCCGTTGAGCAGGTGAATGGCCCCGGGCCCGGACGTGGCCATGCACACCCCGACCTGGCCCGAGAATTTGGCGTAGCCCACCGCTTCGAACGCCGCCATCTCCTCGTGGCGTGCCTGGATGAACTGGGGAGACGATTCCGCCTTCACCCATGCCCCCAAAATCCCGTTGATCCCATCCCCGGGATAGGCGAACACCCGGTCTATCCCCCAGGATCCCAACCGCTCCAACAAATAGGCACCGACCGACTGGCTCACCGATCCTCCTTCACCTTGCACTCTGACACGCGGTCAGCTGTCTGGAAATCTGCGCTTCCTCGCATCCCGTCCCCGGATACCTACCCCGTGACGGTGTCGTCGACGCATGTCGGCGGCGTATCGAGCGGGACGGAATCCGAGGATCGCCACGCCCTGTGACTCGATGCTGACGACAAGTCTCGATCCGGCTGCCGAAGAAGGGAGACGCTGTAGAGTTGCACCTTCACACGTCAAGGTGGCCGCCTTGATCGACGCTCTCGCTCAGGGCCTTGTCGGCCCAATTCGCGCTTTCGGCGTCGGGGAAACTTCGTAGCAGGTCGTACAGTGCATGAATTCGCACCATCAAGGGGATCTTGTGGTACCAACGGCGACGGATGGACGGGTGGAGGGGAGCATGGGCGCGGATATAGAGGGCACTGTGCAACCGCTTTCGCTCAGTCCCCAATGCTCGGGCAACCGCTGAACTGGCGGCGGCTTGCCTTCGCATGTCGTCGATCCAGAGGTTCCTGAGTCCTTCGATTGCTTCATCCAAGGCGACCGAGAAGCGGAGATCGAGTGCCGTGACACCTCTTGTACACGAGTCGATGTGGCCCAGACAGACCTTGGCAGAGCGGATGTGCTGCCCGACGTCTGCGGCCAGCACATCCTGGTGACACCGCTTCAGGGCCCGAGTCACATCGTCGAGGGCCGCAATCCGGAGAGCGCCTTGTTCCAGGATCAGCTTGGCGACCGTTCCTCGCTCCCAGTTCAACTTGGTCTTCTGTCCTTGGTCGCGGCCTGTTGGATCAGTGCCTCGCCAGGCTTCGAACAACTCCTCGAGAACTCGGTCTTGCCGATCGAGTAGATCGAGTGAATCTTCCGTCCGCAGAGTGCTCCTCGTCGGTCTCATGGATGGGAAGGGATCGAATGTGCATCCCTCGATGACGTCTTCGCTTGTACACGTCTTCTGGCGCGCGTTTCTCTCACTTCCCGGACGGTGCGACGGGCGGCTTCGAGAAAGGTCGAGGCAGTGGTGGGCAGGGTGCGAAGGAACGTGGGGTCCAGGACGCCACCGGCCCGATCGTCGAACATCCCATGTGAACCATGGTCGGCATCGTCGTCTGCAGGCTCTCGAAGGTTCGAGCGACGATCCCGACTCACCGGGTCGGTGGTCATCTGGGTGTCCCATGCCCCGAGGGCGGCATACTGGTTCCCGAGCGTTGGAACGAGGCTGTCCACGAGGACCAACATCTTGTTCCACGATCCCACCGTCTTGGCTCGCCGACCGTCGAGCGCGGCGTCCACGATGAACCTGGCCGGGATCTCGGGTTGGTAGATGGGGGGCACCGGTTGGGGGTGCCGATCAAGCGTGGTCTCACACCAATCGAATTGGGGCGTATTGACGGCAGGAAGGTGGACCATGCTCATGCGCACGTGGCTTCCCTTGTGGAGGAGCTCAGCACGTGTCGACTCGAAGAACCCCCGGCATGCGAATTTCGAGGAGCAATAGGCCGACTGGAGCGGGATCCCCACAAAGGACAGCGCCGAGCCCACATTCACGATGTTCCCCTTGTCACGGGGCATCATTCGGGAGAGAGCCGCCATCGTCCCCCAGACCTGTCCGAAGAACGTGACTTCGACAGCCCTCTGGAAATCGGCTGGGGTCACGTCCATCAGGGGAGCAAAGACTGTCGTCATTGCGTCGTTCACCCATACGTCGATTGTGCCGAGTTCGTCTTCGACCCGGGAGGCTGCCTCCTCGACCTGGGTGAATGATGCGACATCGGTGGGTATGACGAGCGCATGGCCTCCGGCTGCTTCGACATCCTTGGCGGCAGCCTCGAGCCCCCCTACTCCTCGGGACAAGAGGGCCACATCGAATCCCCGCTCGGCGAATGCCGTCGCAGTTGCTCTTCCGACGCCCGCCGACGCCCCCGTGACTACGGCAATCCTGCGCGGTGACAAGGCAGCTCCCTTCCTTGGATGAATCGATTGGCTCGACCAGCGAACCCACTGCTGAGCAGTACTATTGCACTATGCACGTATTTCTAAACATGCCGATCGGGCCGTGAGATGACGGCGGACCTGGAGGCCGACGATGAGCTGATCGACGCCTTCGCGGTAGCCAGCCGGGCCCTGGTCGCCGTCGCCGCCCGCAGCTTGCCTGGTCTGTCCGGAGTCGAGATCACCTTGCCGCAGTACCGGGCCCTTGTCATCCTGGCCACGCAGGGGCCCCAGCGGGTCATTGACCTCGCCGGGCGATTGGATGTGAACGCATCGACGGCGAGTCGCATGGTCGACCGACTGGTGCGAAAGAAGCTGGTGCGGCGCCGACGAGACGAGACCGATCGACGGGCCGTGGCCCTCTACCTGACCGACGAGGGGAACAAACTCGTCGGAGAGGCGACCCGCAAGAGGCGGCTCGAAATCAAGCGCATCCTGGGTGGCATGCCGCTGGGTAATCGGCAACCGCTTGTCGAGGCAATGAACGCCTTCGCTGCGGCCGCCGGCGAACCATCCGCCGCAGATATCTTCACTGGGTCGAATGCGAACATTTGATGCACTCTCGCCCGTCTCGGTCTGACTGGCCCTGCCCTGAGTTTGGTCGAACTGACCTGGACACGAGCGTGGTCCCGTCACTCGGAATGGAGGCCGAAGATCCAGACGATTCGAGGATGCAAACTCAGAATTCGACGAGCCACCACGTCCCTACGGGATCGTTGGGTCACCACCATGGTCTGTCAGAGATCAGCCACCAAGTACTCAAGCACCTCGCGGCGGCGGGTCAGCGCGATGAAGTAACCCTCATCGGAATAGGTGGAGATGGTGGCGTCAGGTATGCTCCTTGCCAACTCACGCCCCAACTTTCGGGTACAAGTGCATCCGCCCCGCCCTGGAAGACGCACACTGGGATCTTGATGTCCTCGGGTACGAATCCCCACGACGCACTCAACGCAAGGTACTCGTCCACTCCTCCTCGTGGATCGCTCGCCCCTTCACCGAGCAGTGACGGGAGCCACCGGCCGCGGTCGGTGACGGCTCTGGCTTCGGCCACCGGAAGATCCCTCGTCGCCAGGCGCACAAGCACGGTGGGGGCGTGTTGCGACAGGAGCCTGGTGATGACGAAATAGCCTCGCGCCACGAACGGCGCGTGTATGGACATACCGATCAATGACCGATCGAGGCGATTCATCTCCTTTCGGGTGGCCCGGTCATCGAGCGGAAGGCATCCGGCAACCACAGCACAGCGCAGGATCCGCGGTCCGAGAGTGAAGGCAACCGCCAACGCATACTGTCCTCCCTCTGACCACCCCATCACGGACAATGAATCGACTCCCAGATGATCGAGAAGGGGTTCTAGATCAGTGCGTACCCACGAGAGGATGCCGTAGCCGGCCAGCCGATCGGTGCGGCCTACCCCGGGACGGTCGGGCGAAATGATCGAGGCACCCAGCGCTCGAGCATCCCCCTCGACTGGACCGACATCGTGGCCGCTCACGAGCCCGCCATGGCAGTTCACTACTGGAGTTCCGGCTGGATCCCCATACAGTGTGTATCCGGTCCTTCGTCCGCTGCGGAGCCTGAGCTCCTGATCACCGAGGGTGCGGACCACAGGTAGACGATACAGCGATGGACAAACCTGCAATGGATATCCAGCACTCTCCGGGGACGATCTCGGGTAACGCCGGCCAGCGGGGCTCGAAAGAACGGTGAGGTCGAAGCCGGCATCGTCAGCGTGGACTCGTACTGCATGGATTGACGGGGTAGTGACCATTCGAATGAACCGTGACCGAACGACCCTCCCGCCCGTTGCCGATCCAATCGCCGATCGATCCGAGTTGAATATGTGCCTGTGCGGCCGATGGTGTCATACGATGCCGATGTGGCGAGGCGAGCTGAGCCTGGGGTTGTCGTTGTCGGAGCGGGGATCGCCGGTCTCACCGCCGCCATCGCCCTCGACCGGATCGGGATCGACGTTCAGGTCGTGGAACGGGCGGCAGCCCTCACTCAGGCGGGAACTGCACTTTCGATCTGGCCAAACGCCCTGGCCGCCCTGGAGCGCGTCGGGCTCCGCCAACCTGTCATCAACATTGGGAGGCCGGAACCGGCTCCAGTCGCCCGAGACAGGTCCGGACGCCTGCTCCTTCGCTTTCGACAGGATCGGCTCGGCAATGCCGCCTCCTCGCAGGCTCTTATCGTCCGACGGTCCGATCTCCAGCATCTCCTGCTCGACGCCGCCTCCCACATTCCGATACGCCTGAACACACCGGGCGTGCAGATCGAGCCGCGAGACGGCTCTGTCGAGGTCGAACTGGCCGACAGGACCTCTCTCGTCGCCTCGGTCGTCTTGGCATGCGATGGCATCCGGTCGATCGCTAGCTCCCTCTTCGGAAATCCTCCCCTGACGTACCGCAATCGCACTTCCTGGCGGGCCGTGCTGGAGGAGGCGGCCGATCTCGTGCCCAGAGCCACGCTCACGGTCGGAGAAGGCAACCAATTTGTCGCTGGCTCGCTGCGCGACGGCTCGGTGTACTGGGCAGCCGACGTAGGCCTTCCCGAAGGGGTCAACGCTTCGATCCGGGACCACCGCGAGTTCCTGCTGAGCATCTTCTCGTCATGGCCCGACCCGATTCCCCACCTCATCGAGAGGACAGAGAACGACCGTCTGGTGATTGCCGACTTCTTCGATGCCGTGCCTCGACGCCTGGCCGCCGGCAGAGTGGCCCTGCTCGGGGATGCCGGGCACCCCATGACACCAGATCTGGGGCAAGGGGCCTGCCAGGGCATCGAGGATGCAGTGGTACTGGCCGAATGCATGGGGCGTCTGCCCGACCCGGTCGCGGCGTTGTCCCGGTATGACTCGCTTCGCCTTCGGCGAGCTCGGACCATCGTTCGGGGCTCCCGCAGGCTCGGACAGCTGGCCACGACGCAGTCACCGCTGATCGTCGGAGCACGGGACGCCGTCGCCCGTCATCTGCCCGGCTGGCTCAATGCCAGAGCGATGGCAGGGATCGCCAGCGAAGCCGCTTTCACCAAGACTCTTCCCTGATTGGGATCGACTGCTTGTATTCAACATCCACCGCCATCCCGCCGGGTTGGACGCGCCCCCCACCAGATTCTCAAGGGGTGACGTTCCCGCTTCGGGCCGAAGGGGAAGCGCAACGTGGCGCGTGAGGTACCCCCCTCGATACCGCACATTGGAGCGGTCGGGACGGCGGGCGCCAATCGTTGTTGCTCATGTGATCCCTCGACAGCCAGCGATCGAGATCACTACCGCGCGTTCTCCCGTCGGATGGTGTCGATCTCTCGACCTCAGGACGATCGACCGTGAACTCAACAGGAGGTCGTTCGGATCTCTGACGTAGAGGGATCGGCAGTAGCCGTGGTCGGCCATCATCGTCTCTATGCCAGTGGCCTCAGCCCGGTTGTGGATCGCGTCTTGCTGTTCGGGCGTGACCAGGAGTGCGAGGTGTCGGAACAGCGAAGGCGTTGGTGGCGGTGCGAACTGCTCGGAGAACTGGCCGTTTGCGAACTGGAAGAAAGCCAAGGTGCCCCCGTGTCCGAGCCCGTAGAGGCTGTGACAGAGCTTCGGTCGAGATCCGACACTGTGAGCGCAACGTGGGTGATCCCCGGAAGGTCAGCCATCAGTCGAACTCCACGGAGAGCGACTGGTACGCCCCGACCCGACAGCCCATCGGGCGCCACGCTTCGTCGCCGCGGCCCCCTATCTCCCGGCCCCTTTTGCCGGTAGCCCTATTCTGTTCCAGGGGTGAGTTGACAGCAAGGGCGCCACCGAACGGGAAGGCCGGATCGTTCGGCCCGAGTGGTGCGTCGCCCCGGCGCCCCGGCGGACCCGGTGGTGCCGAGGCACGGCTCCAGGCAGATGGCGGATGACACAATGGAAGCGGACCGGCCGATCGACTGACACAGAAGGGAGTCTGGAGGTGTCAGCAACTCTCAAGCTGACGCACAAAGCGATCGGCGTTGAGGTCCGTCGTGGCACGTTCGATATCGTTGTCGACGGTGAGCGCGTCGGATCGCTCGAGATGAACGACACGATCGAGATACCGATCGAAGCCGGGCACCACACCTTGCAAGTCCGGAACGGCCGAAACTTGAGCCGCACTCTCAACTTCAGCGCCGCCGAGGGATTGGTCGTCGGCTTCCGGTGCACGGGAAAGAGGTTCTTGCCGATCTTTCTCGCGTCGTTCGTCGTTCCGCGCCTGGCGCTATCGCTCCGTCCGGAGTAACGGGACTCTCCGAGACAAAGGTTCCCAAAGCCACTCGAACCTGGAGAGCCCCTGCCCCGCCGGGCACTAGGACGCAGGTGCGACTCGTGCCGGCGTCATCGTGCTCGGCGTCGACGAGAGGCTCACCCGGCCGCACCGGGAGCTGCCCGAGGGATTGCTGGCCGAGCCTGCGTCAAGATGCTTTTGACTTCCTCGGCACCCACACCGTCATCGGCGACCTCACCGACCGAGCACTACCAGACCGCACGATAGGTACCGGCTCCCCTGCCGCCTCGGCCCCTCTTATCGAGTGACGCGGTTCGCAACTCGAGCCCCATCCGGTCACAGATGGCAGAATACGATGCGATCTCTACGAGACGACGGGGCGCACCCGGGCCTCGACCAATACCTGAGGTTGCGGCAGTGACTCAACCGATCGAGGACTACGCGATGATCGGCGATACGGAGACTGCCGCGCTCGTCGGACGTGATGGTTCCATCGACTGGCTCTGCCTTCCCCGCTTCGACTCTGGGAGCTGTTTCACCAAGCTCCTCGGAGAGAAGAAGCACGGCCGCTGGCAGCTGGCCGCCGACGGACCCGTCACCTCCAACACGCGCCGCTATCGGAGTATGTCGATGGTGCTCGAGACCGAGGTCACCACCGGTACCGGCACAGTACAGATCATCGACTTCATGCCTCCCCGACATCACCACCCGAGAGTTGTCCGTATCGTGCGGGGAATTGAAGGCGAGGTGCAGATGCGAACCGAGTTGGTCATGCGGTTCGAGTATGGGTACGACGTTCCATGGGTCCGGCGAACGGACCGTGGTCTCATCGCCATTGCCGGACCGAATGCCCTCGTACTCGACTCCCCCATCGAGCTTGAGGGCATCAAGATGCGTCACGAGGGCCAGTTCAAGGTCCGGGCCGGGGACGAGCTGGCCTTTGGACTTGCCTGGTACCGGTCACACGAGGACCCCCCTTTCGTGCTTGATATCACGCGGGCGCTCGATGAGACGATGAAGTTTTGGGGCGATTGGTGTGCCCGAGTTCTGCCGGTGCACGGCGAATGGGAGGATCTCGCGTTGCGGTCCCTCATTACCTTGAAAGGACTGACGTACGGTCCGACGGGCGGCATTGTCGCTGCGGCGACGACGTCGCTCCCCGAATCCCTTGGGGGCGTGCGCAACTGGGACTACCGCTATTGCTGGGTCCGTGATGCATCATTCACGCTCGAAGCCCTGATCGAATCGGGTTTGCGTGAAGAAGCAGAGAGCTGGCTGGCATGGCTGGGACGCGTCGCTGCCGGTGATCCCGAGCAACTGCAGATCATGTACGGACCAGCCGGTGAGCGTCGTCTGACCGAACTAGAAATCGACTGGCTTCCCGGCTACAAAGAATCATCACCGGTGCGGATCGGTAATGCCGCCTCCGGACAGTTCCAACTTGATGTCTACGGGGAGCTCATGAACGCCATCGACCGGGCTCGTTCCCACGGCATTGCCGTACACGAGGTCATCTGGCGGATTCAAGTGGCGATCATGGGATTCCTCGTTGACCACTGGTCCGATCCTGATGACGGAATCTGGGAGGTTCGTGGTCCTCGTCGGCTGTTCACCCACTCCAAGGTCATGGCCTGGGTCGCCTTCGACCGCGCCGTTCGCGGTGTCGACGTCCACGGTCTGGATGGACCTGCCGACGAGTGGAGCGCCATCCGGGATGCGATCCATGCCGAAGTCTGTGAGAAGGGATGGAACGCCGACGTCGGGGCGTTCACACAGTTCTATGGAGCTGTCGAGCTCGATGCGAGCCTGCTGATGATGCCGATCGTTGGGTTCCTCCCCGCAGACGACCAACGAGTGATCCGGACCGTCGATGCCATTCGGGAGCACCTCACTGAAGACGGGTTCGTCCTTCGATATCAGAACGAATCGGGAGTGGACGGGTTACCGGGCCGCGAGGGAATGTTCCTCCCGTGCACCCTCTGGCTGATCGGCTGCCTACGGCTGATCGGCCGGCTCGATGACGCGACGGCCCTCTTCCAGCGGATTGCCGCCCTGGTGAATGACGTAGGACTCATCTCCGAAGAGTATGACCCGGGCCAAAAGCGCTTACTCGGGAACTTTCCCCAAGCCTTCACTCATGTCGGGATCGTGAATGCGGCCCGAGGCCTGACGGCATCGCATGCCGCGACACTCTTTTGAGATCGAGGTGGCTCCATCAGCAGGAAATCCTGTTCCCGCCATAGGAGGAACGTGTCGGCACCTCATCTCGGTTCGTGCGGGTCGAAGGTCAATGCGGAGTCATCTAGGATCATTCAATGGCGAGTACGCCTGAGCCTCAACGCATGATCAACGCAAAGCGGTTCTTTCTGAACTATTCGAGGGAGCACGTCGACGAGGCAGTGCAGCTACTGTCGCCCCACGTCGTCTATTCGGTACCAGGACACAGTCGGCTCTCTGGGGAGTTCCACGGACCCGACGAAGTACGGCATCACATTGTCAAGTTGATCGAATTATCCCGAGGTACGTTTGAGGTGCTGAAGTGGATGGATTGGATGATTGGTGAAACCCATATGACGGCGCTCCAGTATGCTCAGGTTCAAACGCATGGACGCATCTACCGGGGCCATCACCTCTACCTTCTCGAGTCCGACCCGGATGATCGTCTGTCGGTCATCAAAATCTTCTTCGACGATCAAGCGGCCGCAGACCGATTCTTCGCGTACGAAAGCTGATCGGTTCTCCACACGCGGAGTTGGAGGCTCTTGTCAGGGCCAATTCGCCAGTGAAGCGAAACTCTGACTGCCGGGGTCCGTCGGAATGGACGACATCCCAATACCGTGTTGCAGTGTTTTCGGGATCGGAGGCGGTGCCCTCAATGAGACTGCCGAGTCAGTCTGAGCTGCGAGCCATCAAGGTCACTCGGTAGCCGGCGTCGGCGAAGCGATGGGCCACGGCCAATCCAAGGCCGGCACGGCGCCGACCAGCAGAAGGTGGCGATTGTCGATCGAGGACCCAGGGTCACCGTCGAGTACGAGCCCGTTTCCTTTCGCATCGGATGTCCTGGAGGTGCCATCCCGATCTTCTGTGGGTCCCGGACGGGCTCCGGGAAACTACACCCTCTCGCTTCAGGCTCTCTGTAGCTGAGCCGCGTCAACGTCCCGCGCGACGTTCCCATGACTCTTTTGGGCACGCATTAGCGATGACCTCCTTCGGGCGGATTGGCATGCCCGGACGGCATTTGCGCCATCCAGACGTCTAGACTTCGACACGATCAAGAGCCGGGTCAGGTCGTTCGCCAAGATATTCGACCCAGGCACGTTTCGCACACGGGTAGTGCTTGCTGGCCTCGACGAGATCCATGAAGGCGATGATCGTCTGGTCAAGCCGTGCGTGGAGGTCGCCACTAACAAGGTTGCCCTCGTCATCGAAGGCCTGGTGCGCTTGAGCTAGTGAGAACATGTCGGGATACACCCGGCTGCCGAGATGCTCGAGGGGGATCCGGAGCGCCCACAGGCCACGATTGCCACCAGCCATTGAGGGCGAAGCCGATAGAAGGAGGCATTGGCGCTCGCTGAAGGGCTGGGGATGAAAACGAGACAGCCAGTCGATCGCGTTCTTGAGCGAACCTGGCATCGATGCGTTGTACTCCGGCGACACGATCACGAAGGCGTCGTTATCTCCCAACGCTTGGCGAAGTGCCTCGGCGGCTGCCGGGAATCCGTCACGATCTTGGACGTCCTGGTCATAAGAGGGCATCTCGAATTCGGCCATGCACTTCACCGTGACGGTACCCTCGTTCGCCTCAATGCAATGCCCTGTCAGATCAGCGAGACGGGTATTCAACGATTGTCGCCGCAACGACGCCGATAAGACGAGGATCCGGACCTCTCGGCGGGGTCCGCGCTCGGCACTAGCGTCCGCCATCGGATGGCCTCCTTCGGTCAGCTACTTGTCGATGAGCAAGTTCGCCGAGCGGGACGGTACCCAGCGGCAAAGTCCAGCCCATGACATGAGGAAAGACAGGAAAATCCCGGGACCACAACGCTACCTCGGATCAACTACCAACGAAACGCAGATGGTCGTGGACCGCCCTCACGGCCGCCGATCCTTCACCGACAGCCGCTGCGACCCGCTTGGTCGATCCGGAGCGGAGGTCACCTACCGCAAACAACCCCGGGTGGCTGGTCTCGAAGGCGAGCGGACCTCGACCCAGGCCGTTCCAACGGCCGTCCAGCTGACTCTCGAGAAGGGCCCGGTCGGTGAGCACGAACCCGCGGTCATCGAGTGCAGCGCATCCCGAAAGCCAGCCGGAGGTGGGCTCAGCGCCGATGAAGGAGAACAGGCCGGCGACCTGTACGGCTCTCTCCCCGTCCGTCCCGGCCAGGCGGACAGCCCGAAGATACTGTTCCCCCTCTAGACCAACGACCTGGGTTTGGGTCAACACCTCGATATGAGGGTGGCTCTCGAGACGGTCGACCAGGTAGCGAGACATCCCGGCGTTGAGCTCCGGACCGCGGATCACAACCGTCACGTGGCTCCCCTGTTGGGCGAGAAATATTGCCGCCTGTCCGGCCGAATTTCCGCCGCCGACCACGATGACAGGCTCGCCAGAACACTGTCGAACCTCGAGGTCGGTAGCGGCGTAATACACACCGCGGGACTCGAACTGGGAGAGTCCGGTCACCTCGAGTCGGCGATAGCGAGCACCCGTGGCAGCAATGACGGCACGGGCCGCAAGCTCGGTGCCATCAGCAAGCTCGGTGACGAGATGACCAGATCGCTCGCGCAGACTCTCGACTGCGCAGGGAGCACTCAGGAAGGCACCGAACTTCTCGGCCTGGACCAGCCCGCGCTGGGCGAGGTCGCTCCCGGAGATGCCGGTAGGGAAGCCGAAGTAGTTCTCGATGCGCGAGCTCGTCCCCGCCTGACCGCCTGGTGCGACCATGTCGACACAAATCGTCCGCAACCCCTCGGACGCCCCGTAGACGGCGGCTGCGAGACCAGCTGGCCCCCCGCCCACGATGACGAGATCGACACACCGTTCTGGGGCGTTGGCGACGGTGATCCCGAGGTACTCCGAGAGTACGCCGGGACTGGTCCGGCGGAAGACCTTGCCGGAGGAAACCACCACCGGCAGATCGGCCGGCTCGATCTGGAATTCCTCGAGCAGTGAGTCCACCTGCGGATCGGCATCGGGGTCAAGCCACTGGTACGGCAGGCGCGTTCTCGCCAAGAACTCCCGGATCTGGAGCGTCTCGGGTGAGTACCGCGAACCGACGACCCGGGTCGTCGCCGCCGCGCCAGTGATGAGATCGGCTCGGCGGGCCATGAAGGCGGCGAGGATCTTGTCGCTCAGCTGGGGTTCGGTGGCGATGATCCTGCGAAAGGTCTTAACCGGCACGGCGAGCACCTCGCCTGACTCGGCCACGCGAGCGCTCACGAATACCCGGAGCCCCGTCAGCAGGTTCAGCTCACCGAGGAACCGTCCCGGACCATGAGTCGTGATGACGAGACTCTCACCGTCGGAATCGAGCAGGATCTCCACGCGCCCTGAGAGCACGACATAGAAGTCGTAGCCCCGTTCCCCTGCTCTGTAGAGGAAGTGACCAGCCTCGACCCGTCGGCGCTGGCCCAACGGCTCGAGGAAAGCGATCTCGGTGGGGTCGAGGGTCGGGATCGAGCTGTCCAAGTCCTCACTCATCGACGTGCAGGCTACCGGCAGCCCGTGCTCGGCAGATCGCCGCTGCTCTCTCTCACCTGAGAACGCTGGTGTGCACCTTCCCGTCCTAGCCGTCCTCGCGACGCCCTGAACTCAGCTCGGATCTTCTGCGACATCGCTTCCCGTCTCCTCCCAGCACCACCTGTGCAGTTGTCCCTCCGCTGTCGACCGATCTCCGAGTAGCCCTCATAGCAGCCGTGCTTGCGATCGTTGCCTGCGCCACCCATGAACACCACACATGTGATAGCCCACGAGGTTGGCCGTTCCCGATCACGAAGCTATTCAATCCGGCTTGAATAGCAGGGGGACACGTTTTGCTCGAGCTTGGCTACGCTGCTCGAGCCGATGGGCACGGACGTGGCTCTAGGGGTCGCGCAAAGCCCAGGCGGTGGCCAACTGGGCAACAGACTGGTTCTCCCCAGAGCGATGTCGTTGAGAACTTGGATGGGGTCGAGGTTCTCGTCGTTGCGTATGTGACGAGCGAGCGTGCCATCCAAGGAGGCCGTGGAGTCCTTGGGGGTCCCATTGAGGTATCGGTCGCGAGGAGCCCCTGCACTGTACGGAGAAGGCGATGCACCCGACGCCTTCATTGCCGCCAACGTTGAGTAGGCCGTCTTCGATACAACAGTTGAACATCGAGTGCGAGGGCCGATGGATCAGAGTGGGGTGCCCGAGTGGCGGATGATGCCAACGGCCTCGGCGGTCCGCTGGTCGGAGTACGAGGGGATACGCGCAGAGGGCCTTACCGGCGTGTCGACGTAGTCGAGCACGAGGCGACGCAGGCTCTGATCGAGGCTCGCGACGAGGTACTTACGAGACGGGAGTGCGTGATTCCGTCGCGACCGAGGAACCTGGCTGCGCGAGATCGCCTTGCAAGGTCGGGAACTGGGGTAAGGGTGCCGTCGAACTGATCCATACCACGCAGATAGCGGACAGAATGGGCAGATGGTGGCCACCGATCATCTTCCCAGCGCCTCCGAAATCGAAGGATGGCCTTCGTTTTCCGAAAGCAGTCCACTAAGGCTCATCGTCAGTGCTTGCTTACGGGGGGTCGCCTGTGGCGTTGACGGAAGCTCATACGGTGCTCCGTACTCCCATACGGAACGTCTATTCCGGCTCCCCAATGTGCAGGTCGTCACCTTCTGCCCTGAAGACTTCGCATTCGGAACTCCACGGGCCACGCCTGACATCCACGGCGGGGACGGGTTTGACGTTCTGGACGGCAGAGCCCGAGTACTCAGCGATATCGGGATCGATTGGACCGAGTCCATGATCGTCGCAGCAAGAACCATGCTCGCGAAGGCCCGATCCGGTCGGGTGCACCTTGCCATCCTTATGGACATCAGTGCTGCCTGCGGATCACAGGTCATCTACACAGGTGCTCGGTCACACGGTCATTATCGGGCCGGTCAAGGCGTCTGTGCTGCCCTCTTGATCCGAAATGGGATCAAGGTTGTCAGTCAGCGTGATCACCGCACCCTCGATTGCATCTTGAAAAAGCTCGACCCCGCGCACCGACCGAATCCGAATGCACAAGATCACCATGAGACACCGTGGTTTGTCGAAACCTTCGGCTCGACCAATGGTGGCAACGAGGACACGTCACCCGATTCTCACCATCGTTAAAAACCGTGATCGCTCGGACCGTCTGTCTCCGATCGTCGGTCCGCGGACGAGACGCGGTCATCTGCGCCACCACGGGGTGGGCTCATCTTGAGGTCGCATTGACCTGTCTGATCCGAGGGATGACCGGTGAGAATGACGCCATATCTCGGACGCTCACATATGAAATGCCCCAACGGTCGCGGCACGCGAGAAGGTGGTCAGCGATCTCATCGTGGCTTCCGAGAGCGAGAAACGGGGTGGCCAGAGCGTCCTCAACACTGAGACCAGGGATACGCCTGACCGCTTGATGAGCCGCCTCCCGACGGTTGTCGGCCACGATGACTGCCTGGACCAATACGTGCAACTCCAGCTGGTCCCACCGCTCGCCAGCCTGTTGTCGGATGTGATGAACGGTGGCATCCAACCGATCCGGCTGCCAGCGAACTTCGTGGCGTTGGCCGTCTTCCAGCGTACGTCCCAACATGGTGAGGCCGATGATGTCGGCATGTCGGGCGGCGTGGGCGAGGGCCTGCTTGCCGTTGACGCCGACCAACAGAGGGACGTGGTCTTGTAGGGAGCGCAGCATGCGTACCCCTTGGAGCTGATAGTGGTCGCCGTCGAACGTGACCTCCTCACCGTCGAGAAGCTGTCGAAGCACCTCGACCGCCTCCGCCAGGCGAGCCTTTCGCATCGAGGGTGGATCGAACGGATGGCCGATGGCCGCATACTCGGTGAAGGAGTGCCCGGCGCCCAGGCCGACCTCCAGTCGCCCTCCGCTGAGGTGGTCAATGCTGGCCAGCTCCTGGGCCAGACGGGCCGGGTGATGAAAGTCGTTATTGAGTACGAGCGGGCCGACATGGATCCTGGCCGTACAGTCGGCCATGGCCAGCAGAGGTGCCAGGGGTGACCACCCATCCCCCACGTGGTCCCAGGTGTGAATCACATCGAATCCGGCTTCCTCGGCCGCACCGGCCTGCGCTCGCAATCCGTCGGCCGAGCATGGCATCAGCTGGTAACCGAATCGAAACGGGTGCACATCGGAAGTCTACGAGGGACGCGTTGGTCCCCGATTCGCGGAGATGCGCGCTGGACATGACCTCAACCCCCATAGTGCGATCGTGACAACTACGACGGCCGGTGGGGCGCCAAGCCGACCGCAGCTCTTGATGGGGTGAACTGGGTGACTGTCCACACCCTGCACGAGGTACACCCCCATCTTCTTGATGTTGGAGATCAGTTCGCGTAGACGAAATGCTCCAGATCGCTGACATCACGGCTCCTTCATGTTGGTTGTCAACCAGATCCAGCTCCCGGAAGTAGTAGGTGTGGCTGGTTGCCTCATCACGAGCCATGGCAACTGCATCTAGGCGAAGGATGGAAGGAGACCACTTCGACGCAGCGTCCGGCACGGTTCTGGTTCGTTGCCATTGCTGGGTTAGCGATGCCGGCAGCCTGTGGTCAGGCCCAGTCGAGCGCGTCCGCTCCCCCTTCCACCTCAGGCTGGATCGCCCATTTGACCTATGGCCTCCAGTTGTCAGTGCCGAAATCGTGGTCGGTACAGGTATTTGGCAAATGCCCGGACGGGCGGAAGCCCGGAACCCTCTTCATTGGTACGTCCCGGTTCGCAGACAACTGCCCCCTCGTCCGATCGAACAACAATCAGGTCGCTGTGCCATGGCCACTTCGGCCATCCTCACGTACGCGACGTCCCAGCACATTCGGGTGCACGGTCTCGCCGTGCCGGTGACCGAGACCGAGACCGGCACCGTTTTGTCCATTCCATCCAAGCAGGTCACCATCACCCGGTCGGGTCCGATGGCCCCGTCCAAAATGAGGACTCTGACACCGGCACGCGTCAGGCCACATCAACACCAGATCTTCCCGGGTGGAGAAAGGTTACAAGAACCTCAAGAACGCCCGCACCTGTGTGAGGACTTGGTCCAGCGCCAGTTCACCGCCACCCGTCCCGACGAATGTGGCTGACTGATATCACCGAGCACCGAGCGCCGAACTTCTGTAAAGACTGAGTCCATTGCCATAAGCACTGTTGATTGATCCCCACGTCAAAATGAAACGAAGGGATTATCTCTGATGTAAAAGCGCCACTTGCGGTCCATGGCACGAGTGATGCCAATCCGGGTACCGGCGGCAATCTGGGATGATGCTAGCGGTTTATCAAATGACAATGTAGCTCCCTCGTCAAATCATGCCTGTTGAATTCAGGTCCTATCGCGAGAGCTTCACAAACCTTTCCGGGTCCATTAGTGAGCATCTTCTCCTTCCTTACGTTAGGTCGGTTGGCTTTGATTAGCTCCAGCCCGCTCTCGGGCTCTACGGCCCTTATTAGAGCCGCAGAGGCATGGCCCTCGGCTCCAGTCACAATGTTCATGCAGAAATGTACTCCATAGGAAAGATAGCCATATAGAGGGCCAGCTTCCCCGAACATAACGCCGTTCCTCGGCGTCATTCCCCGGTAGCTATGACTAGCTGGATCTAATTGGTCATAGGCTTCAGTCTCGACGATCCTGCAGACCACTCGCTGCCCCGCAAATGTTCGACTCAGATGACAACCCAGAAGGCGCTTCGCCATTAGGGCTGCACCGCCGTTCAACGCATCGCTTAGCTTTACCATGCATTAACAATCGGCCAAACGCGCAACCACCCGGTAACAACTTGGCCCGAGGACTGCCCTTCCGGTAGGAGTCGCACGACCTTGCCTTGTGCGTCCAGTCCGACCGGATTGCTCGGAACGACGAGAGACTTGTCTCCCAGCGCGTCGGCGATCTCGATGACGTCTTTCACCACGAACACCGCAGTGCAAGGAAGACGGCATCGGCCCCCTGCATAGCCCTCCGGTTGTCGAGTGCGACGACCGCCGCTCCGCCGATTGCCGCGGCTATCTTTTGCGCCGACTCTTTGTCGGCGCTCGAGAGCTGGAGGGTCTCGCCACCCGAGCGCCCAACGCCCCCAGAGGGAATCGTGCTGGCCCACTTCATCGTGTCGGACGATATCGATCAGATGACCATCGGGATCACGGATGTAGCAACGGATCTCGTACTGGTGCTGCTTCGGGGGTGTCAGGAACTGAGCACCCCGCTCGCGACATTCGGAGTCCGGGTCGTCGGTATGGACGTCGACGATGGCGTTCACCAGGTGGGCGTCGTCCCAGTCCCGGTCACAGATCGGCCTCGCCCTCCACTTGTAGAAGGCCTGGGAGGAGAACTTGAGCACCCCGCAGGTCACCGACACCGGGAATCCCTCGTCGGCAAGGTCCTGGACCAGCGGGAACATCATTTTGGGAGCGAGTCCTTGGCGAAGTAGGCGGCCGCCCGGCGGAGGATCTCGTTCTCCATCTCGAGGCGCCGGTTCTGCCGGCGCAGCTGGACGATCTCGGCCTGCTCAGCGGTGGTCAGGCCGTCCTTGATGCCGTCGTCGATGTCGGCCTGGCGCATCCAGCGGCGCACCGACTCTTCGGAGACGTCGAAATCGACAGCAACCTCGGTGATGGAGAGATCACCCCGTCGGGCCACTCGGACGACGTCACGCTTGAACTCCACCGGGAACTTCTTCGGCATGGCTTCCATCCTTCCGCGGGACCCCGCCCCACAATAAGAATGTCAACCAAACTGAGGGCAGACCCGAACATCACGCGCAAAAGGTGAGGGCGTCAACGGCCGCTCGCCGAAACCCGCAGAAAAATGTGGTGCGGCTGCCAGAGTTCGACCGTTGTAACGGCCGATGACCTGCGACTTCGGCGAGAGCGGACGACGGGACTCGAACCCGCGACCCTCACCTTGGCAATAGGTGGAGGCTCAAGCTATCCACCTGCACCTTTGCAGATATGTGCAGGACGATCGGCGTTTGCGGCTGACCGTAGTGAGCCGTTGTTGACCATGGTTGTCAATGGTGCGAACATTTTTCGTGGTACACGAACCACGAGATCTTGTACCACGTGTACCACGAACAAGGGCTAAGACTCCTTGGTTCCAATGCCACGACGGGGCGATTCGAGTCCCCTCAGGTGGAGATGAGCGGACTCGAACCGCCGACTTCTACAGTGCGAAAGTGCGGTTCTCAGTGTTTTGAGCAGGTCCTCTCCGAGGACTTTCCTGGTAGCGGCGTTGCGATCCCCTCAGGTTCCCTCACGATCCCTCCCCTTCCCTCTCGATAAGGTCACGTAAGGTCACGCCGGACCGAGCTCATCCCAGGCGGATTCCGGCCAGTTGCGTGCCTTGGGCAACCAGTCGGCCGGCTCTGTCCCATACGTAACAGACCTCATCGACGCGCCCAGCTTCGATGAGCTGAGCGTGTTGCACAATCTGCAGCGGGCCGGGCACTGGTAGGGCTCGAACGTAGGCGGTCAGCTCCAACGTGGGAACCCAGCCCACGAACTCGACGTCGAAGGCAGCCGGGGGGAAGGCGTCGACCGCGAACAGGAGCGAGTTCGCGTCGAACCCTTCGTCGGCCGGCAGAGCCAGCCACCCTCGTAGCTCCCCGCGGCCGCTCGGCTGGCCCCTGGTAAACCCTCGCGTGGCCGGTTCTACGCGAACTTCGATCTGTTCCATGATCGCCACCGGCTGCCCTGTCGGCAGGACCGGGACGAGGCGTTCGCATTCCTCCCAGCCGACCGGACTCACTTTGGGCAGCCCGGCGTCCCAGTACGAACGGGTGTCCCCTTCTAGGCGTGAGGCGGTGACAACTGCCTCGACGCATATGACCTCACCCTGGGCCATTCGAGCCCGCACCTGAGTGGCCGAGCGGCCGGTGCGGAGCGTTTCGGTCTCGATGGCTATGGGGCCCGGTTCCGGGGAGCGGAGGTAATGGGCGCTAGCGGCGATGACGTGCGGGTGAGTCCTGTTCCACGTTGCCGCCCGTCCCAGCATGGCGAGGAGGTAGCCCCCGTTGGGCTTCCCGCCGATGGTCCATGCCGGGTCGACCTCGGCATCAAAACGGCCCCGCCCGACGGGCTGCAACTCCCTCACCTCGCTGAATGAGCGCCGGTTGGCGCGGGAAACGGCGACCGTCATGGCTTCGTCGTCCCGACGAGAGGCTCGACCGCTCCTGGGCCGGGGGCGGCGCGGACGTCTCTGGCTTCGAGGCGCTCGCCGCACACAGAGCACACCAAGACCGCGTTGGAGATGTGGCCGCAGGCCTTGTGGGTCACCTGGAGAGGTGGCCCGTCGGGTGCGGCGTAGCGGTCGCCCCACTGGCGCATGGCGGTGAGGACCGGCCACAGGTCACGGCCCTTGTCGGTGAGCCGATAGTCGTAGCGGGGCGGGTGATCGCTGTAGCGCACCTTCTCGAAGGACGTCGGTTTCGACAAGGCGATTGAGCCGCTGGTTCAAGATGTTGCGGGAGATTCCCAGGCGCTCTTGGAAGTCGTCGAAGCGGGTCACGCCCAAGAACACGTCTCGCAAGATCAGCATCGACCACCATTCGCCCACGACCTCGAGGCACTGGGCCACTGAGCAGTGCATGTCGGCGAAGCTCTTACGTTCCACAAAATCCAAAATAGTGGGTTGCATGATGGAATGCAATCCCTTAGTGTGAGTCTAATGACGCAACTCACTCACCGGCTGGAGCGTCCCGGGCCTTCTCCCACCGGAGCCGAGGCAGCCCCCCGCCAGGTGCTCGTCATCACTTGCGCCGGAGTGGTCTTGGCCAGCCTCGACCTCTTCATCGTCAACGTGGCCCTGCCTCAGATCGCCCGGGACCTGGGGTCCTCGAACCTGGGCGAGCTGTCCTGGATCCTCAACGGGTACGCCATCGTCTACGCCTCGCTGCTGGTCTTCTTCGGACGCCTCGCCGACCGTTACCGCCGAGACCGCGCCTTTCTCCTCGGTGTGGCCGTCTTCACCGCGGCGTCCGCCGCCTGTGCCGCCTCCACCAGTGTCGGCATGCTCATCGGCTTTCGCCTCATCCAGGCGGCTGGGGCGGCCCTACTGACCCCGACCTCCCTCGGGTTGGTTCTCGCCTCCTACCCGCCCGAGCGCCAGCAAGGTGCCGTCCGAGCCTGGACGGCGGTCGGTGGCATGTCCGCCGCCGTGGGCCCAGTCGTCGGCGGCCTGCTGGTCGCGGCGAGCTGGCGCTGGGTCTTCCTGGTCAACGTGCCGGTCGGGATCATCGCTCTCATCGTCGGCTGGCGCCGGCTGCCGCATGTACCCGGTCACCCCAGCGAGCGGCCCAACGCTCTCGGAGCCGTGCTGGCCACCACAGGCGTGGCTGCCCTCACCTTCGGGCTCGTGAAGGGCAGCGACTGGGGCTGGAGCTCACCCGCCATCGCCTGGACACTCGCCGCGTCTGCCGCGCTCATCGCGCTCTTCGTACTCCACTGCCTTCGGAGCCGCACTCCGCTCATCCATCCGTCGCTGTTTCGCTCCCGGAGCTTTACTGCGGCGTCGCTGGTCGCCATCTTCTTCTCGGCATCGTTCGCCGCGATGCTTCTCTCGATCGTTCTGTGGGAGCAGGGCGCCTGGGGATGGTCGGCGCTGCGATCTGGGCTGGCCATCGCACCCGGACCGGTCATGGTCCCCTTCATCGCGTTCGTCGTGGCCGGACGGCTCATCGCCCGCTACGGCCCAGCCCGAGCTCATGGCGCTGGGCAGCCTGGTCTTCGGCGTCGGAGTGTCGTGGTGGGCCCTTGCGATCACGGTCCAACCCAACTATGTCTCGGGGGTACTCGGCGGGATGATCTTGAGCGGTATCGGAGTGGGCCTCACCCTTCCGACCCTGATGGCCACGGCCGCCTCCTCGCTCCCCCCGCAGTCATTTGCCACCGGCACTGCGGTCATCAACATGATCCGCCAGACCGGCCTCGCCCTCGGCGTGGCCGTGCTCGTGGCAGTGCTCGGCACCGCAGCGGGGCACGACAGCGCAGCGCTCGACGCCTTTCGCCATGGTTGGTGGGCCTCTGCCGCGATCTCCTTCGTCGGCATCGTTCCCGCCCTCACCCTCCTCCCTCGCCCCGCACCAGCCTCAGCCTCGGCCTCAGCCTCAGCCACAACCACAGCCACAACCTGACCCCCTCATCCGAGACATAAGGAGACGTCATGAATATCGCCCGATCGACCGCCCTCGTCACTGGAGCTAACCGAGGACTTGGCCGCCACCTCGCTCACGAGCTGCTCAGCCGGGGTGCCACCGTGTACGCCGGGGCACGCAACCCCGACGCTGTCGACCTGCCAGGCGCCAAGGTGGTAGCTCTCGACATCACCGACCCGGCGTCGGTAGCCAGCGCCGCCGAGATCGCCGGCGACGTCACCCTCGTGATCAACAACGCCGGCTCATCAACCGGCTCAGACCTTCTCAATGGAGATCCAGCGCAGATCCGCTTCGAGATGGACACCCACTTTTTCGGGACACTGTCGGTGATCCGAGCCTTCGCCCCGAAGATCTCGACGAACGGCGGAGGTTCGATACTCAATATCCTTTCCGTACTCTCGTGGGTCAGCTTCCCCAGGAGCGGCGCTTACTGCGCCGCGAAGTCGGCAGAATGGTCGATGACCAACGCACTGCGCGTGCAGCTGGCAGAGCAGAACATCCGGGTGGCTGGGCTCCATGTCGGTTACATGGATACAGACATGACCGCTTCGATAACCGCACCCAAGTCAAACCCCGCGGATATCGCCAAGATCGCCATCGACGGTGTCGAGCAGGATCTCTTCGAAATAGTCGCAGACGATGTCAGCCGTGAGATGCAGGCCGCACTTGCTGGCGGCGTTCCCGCCCTCTATCCACTGCTCCAAAAAACTCCGCGCTAGTCGGGTTCATTACCACTGGCCCGGGCGTGGGCGGAGTCGCTGAGAGGGCAAATGCGCTGAAAATGCCAACGAGCTTGCGAGCGGTTCGGTGTTGCCTGCGGGATCGAGTCGCACCCCACCGGGCCTCTCCCCGTGGACGTTGGTTGAACACGCCGCGCTCACTGACGCCAGAACATGGTCGCCAGTCCGACCGGCCCCACACCTCGGCCGCAGAGCTGGCGCATCTGAGTGAGTACATCGGTCCGCTGAACCCGCTCGACGATCCGGCCATCGTCGACTCAGACGTAGTCGAAGAAGTTGGCCTCGAAGGGCCGCTTGGTGACGGGCGCCCCGTAGAGGCGGCCAATCGCCGTCCCCCGGACCTGAAGGGGTGCCAATTCATGGTCGACCTCTTGACCAGGTCGGACCCCGCTGATCTCGAATGCGAAACTGGCCGCGTGACCGTCCGCCTGATCACCCTCTCCCTACGCCTAGTGCTCCGACTGCTGCTCCTCGCATGCCGGTCCTCTCGCTCGAAGGATCTTGAGTTGCTCGTGTTGCGCCAGGAGCTGGTTGTCTTGCGCCGCAAAAGATCGGCCACGAGATCTCCACAACGAGCATCCGCCGCATCCTGACCGCCCCGTCCTGGCCCGCACCGGGACACCTGGCGCCAGTTCATACGCACCCAAGCCTCCTCGATCATCGCCTGTGACCTGTTCACCGTCGAGTCGATCCGGCTGAAGACCTTGCACTTGCTCTTCTTCATCGAACTGCAGAGCCGGCGTGTGCTGATCGGTGGGGTGACCGAAGGTCCGGCCAACCTCGCCTGGTGCACCCAGTTCGCTCGCAACCTCTCCGAAGCTCGAGAGGGCCGATTGGAGCCGATCCGCTTCCTCGTCCACGACCGAGACAAGCGCTTCGCAGCACTGTTTCACGAGGTATTCAAGGCGGAAGGCGTCGAGGTCATCCGAACGCCCTGGCGAGCCCCGAAGGCGAACGCCTATGCCGCGCGATGGATCCGCATCGTACGGGCGGAGTGCCTCGATCGCGTCATGGTGCTGGGTGCTCGTCACCTCGAGAAGCTGCTCTCGACCTACGTGAAGCATTACAACGAAGAGCGGCCGCACCGCGGCCTCGGACTCAGTCCGCCGGGCGGTTCACCGCCCTTGAGGGTCTTACGCTCCGAGCCGAACGAGAACAAGCGCCGCAATCTCCTCGGTGGACTTATCCACGAGTACTACCGGAGGGCTGCCTGAGCCAGACGGACGGCGGCTCCGCCGGTCGGCGGGCCAACGACATCGGCGCTTCTCCGGCAGATCAGAGGATCAAAGCACGGCTGCGCCGCTGGCCTCCTTCGCAAGCACTCACCGACGGGCCAAAGATCGTCCCATAGACGGCAACCGCACCGTTTCCGTCGCCCCGATTTACAAGTGGCACCCTTCAGGACGCGAACGACGCGATTCTGTACCACATGCCACCACATCAAAATCCCAGATTTCGCTTGGACCCCGAGCGGCATTCGGCAAGTACCTGGCAGAGCTGAGATTTCCGACCGCGCGCAGGGAGGTCTACAAGCTCAGGTCGTCACCTGAGTAAGGTTGCTGCTCGTCGGCACGACAAGGGGTCCCTCGGGGTCAGTGCGGAACCAGATGACGCCAGCGACGATGAGTGTCCAGACGCCAATAGCTGGCAAGGCAAAGAAGTCACCGACCGGGACCACACCGAGGATGCCGAGGATGAGGCTCACCCATCCCAACCATCTCGGCAGGACGGCGCTTTTCAGCATGGCGATGCCGGCAGCTATCGCCATCACGCCAAACGCCATCGAGCTCAGGATCGCGGGCAAGTCGTTCTGGAGATAGTTGAGCGTCTGGGCGCTGGAGAGCGTCAGATGGTCAGGGGAGTCGCCCAGGGCGGCGAGAGCCCCACCGGCGACGCCACCAGTCACCGCGAACAGGATGCCTCCGGCAAAGGTGATCGTGCCCCATCGATGATCAACGTCGCGGCGCTGGAGCCAGCTGCGGAGGTAACTGAACCAGATGAGACCGAACACGACAGCCGGAGGGATCAGGACCGCCGAGATGCTGACTTGATTCTTGTGAGTCCGGTAGTAGTGAAGGATCGAGATAGGCGAGGCGTCGGAATTTGGCGGGTTCGTGACGAACACACTGGCCACCACGAAGGCGACGAATAGAACTGCGAATAGAGGTGCAATCTTCGACCAACGGCCGGGGACGTGCGAGGGACCATCCATTACTGCCGCCATTGGGACTCCTTAGGTTCTCGGGTGCTGCCAAGGCCAGCAGCTACGTCCACCCAGTCCGCTGTAGTGTCGCTGACCGTGTCACAACCCTAGAAGCTTTTCTCCGCTCGTGCATGGTCTTTGCCGAAAGTAGGAAGCCCGGCGCACTCGTCCGGAGATAACGCTCACGAGCCGGCAGCGATCTGGGCACCTTCGACCGGAGTCCCGCCCAGCGACCTTCCCTATCCGCACACAACACTGACCTAACCACGTGCGCCATGCTGTCGAAACGAAGGCAACGCGCCCGTCCCCTACATTTGGACCATTCAGGCGCGACACCCGATCGGATGGGGGCAGAGGCTCCCCCTCGGGGTGACCGTCGACCTCGTCCTCCCCTCCGAGTCACCATCACCATGTTCGAGTCGTCGCACGCGGTAAGTGACGGCCATAACACGCACCGCGTCAGCGGTGGGAGTTCGGGCAGGCGTCGCCCGTCTCTGGTCCGGAGAATCCCATTGCCGACGTCGGCGGGGTCCAGTATTGTCTGTGCTCTTTTGGTGGGGAGGTTGGTGGGTTATGGCGAAGCAGTTCAGGGATGCTCGTCGGCGCCGTCATGGTCGTGCTCACAGCTGTGACCGCCTTCGTATGGCCGATGTTTCGGGCGGGAGCGTCGCCATCGGACACGGCGATACCGGTCACGCCGTTAAGCGGGTTCGGCGCCGCCCTCAGCCGCGCACCGTACGTGAGCGACCTCACCCAGACCTCCGCCTATGTGAACTGGGCCACGACCACGAGTAATCCAGGCTCGGTCCAGGTGGCTCCCGCCACCAACGGGTCCTGCCCCACCGGCACGACTACCTGGTCGCCGTCGGCGATCGCCGCGCCCTCCTCGCTGCCCGGTCCCGTCAACCCGACCTCGGCGATCGGCTCCATGACCAGCCATGTCTTCACCGTCGGGACCACGACCGAGTACCAATGGTCGGTGCCGCTCACCGGTCTGGCGGCGGGGACGGGGTATTGCTACGCGGTGTTCTCCGGGGACTCGAGCGGGGCGACCGACCTCCTCCCCGGCTCCCAACCGGACCAGCTTCTCACCACCCTGGATTCCGCCGGCTCCACCAAGTCGCTCACCTTCGACATCGTCGACGACTCAGCCGAGACCTACTACGCCCTCCCCAACTTCGGCTTCCCCGGCAACCTCAACACCGACGAGGCGGCCTTGGACAAGCTGATCGGGCAGTCTGGGGCCCGCTTCGCCGTCTTGGCCGGTGATACCGCCTACAACAACGGCGACCAGACCAACTTCGGTGACCTCCAGCAGACGGGCGCAGAGGTCAGCGACTTCTTCGGGCCTTCATACTGGCCCGAGACCGGCGGCATCCCCACCTTCAAGGCCAACGGGGATCACGGCCTCAACCAGCAAAGCCTGCAGATCTTCCCGACTTCGAACACCGCATCGTCGTCGGGCGGCACCTACGCCTACGACAGCTATCCGCCCGGGTTCGGCATCACCTCGTCGTTCAACGAGCCCGACGACTGGTACGCCATCCAGAGCGGTGACGTCCGCATCTACGTCCTCGACGCCGCCAGGAACGAGCAGCTGAACCAGGGAAACTCCACCGGTTCGCTATGCCCCGGAAACACCAGCAACTGCCAGCAGTACGAGATGGACTACAACGAGCACTGGCAGACGGCCTCGGCGGAGTACCAGTGGCTCTCCCACGATCTGGCGGCCCATCCTGGCAGGGTCAAGCTCGCCGTCTTCCACTACCCGTTCCGCTCGGACAGCTCCAGCCAGCCGAGCGACCCCTACCTCCAGAACAGCTCGGCCAACCCCAACGCCGCCACCAGCCTCGAGAAGCTGCTAGCCGCCAATGGGGTCGGGGTCGCCTTTGGCGGGCATGCCCACACGTATGCCCGAGTCAACCCGAGTCAACCCGGACAGCAAGTCCCCAACTACGTGGCCGGCACAGGTGGCGGGGTTCTGGAGCCCGTCGACGGCGGATCCTGCGACAACGCCGGGGCGAGTGTGTACGCCCTCGGCTGGAGCCCGGGGACGACGCCGCCGACCGGGACAGGGTCGAGCTGCGGGTCCGCGCCGGCGGGATCCTCGCTGTCCCCCGCTGACGTCTACAGCTTCCTTCAGGTCACCGTCAGCGGCAACCAGGTGACGGTCACACCGACCAACGCGGCCGGTCACACCTTCGATGTCCAGACCTAGACCGTCGGCTCGGGGGCGGGTGGATCCCCCACGACACCGGGCAATGTGAACGCGGTGGCGACCTCCTCGACTTCGGTCCAGGTCTCCTGGTCGGCGTCGACCGAGGCCGGCGGCACGGTGAAGTCCTACACCGTCTACCGGAACGGCTCAGCGATTGGAACGGTCAACGCACCGACCACAAGCTTCACCGACACGAGCGCCCAGCTGGGGACGACCTACACCTACTCGGTCATCGCCGCCGACACCGGTGGCCGCACCTCGGGTCCCGGTACATCCAGCCCGGTGACCACGCCGGGCTCCGCGCCACCACCGCCACCACCGCCACCACTGCCGCCGGTGATGTGGCTGCCTTCGGTGGTGCGGCCTGCTCCGGAGCCATGACGGCATCCCGATCAACAAACCGATCGTCGGCATGGCGATCGACCCGGCGACCCGTGGCTACTGGCTGGTGGCCTCCGACAGTGGGATCTTCTCGTTCAACGCGCCGTTCTTCGGGTCGACGGGCGCCATCCGTCTCAACAAGCCGATTGTGGGCATGGCGTCGACGGAGAAAGGAGGCGGCTACTGGTTAGTGGCGTCCGACGGTGGCGTCTTCGCCTTCGGCAACGCAGCCTTCTACGGCTCGACGGGCAACCTAGTCCTCAACAAGCCGGTGGTGGGCATGGGTGCCGACCAGGAGACGGGTGGCTATTGGCTGGTCGCCTCCGACGGCGGGATCTTCTCGTTCAACGCGCCCTTCTATGGGTCGACCGGGGCCACCCGGCTCAACCGGCCGGTGGTCGGGATGATCGCCGCCACGGACGGCGGGGGTTGCCGGTTGGTGGCATCCGACGGCGGCGTCTTCTGCTTCGACGGGCCCTTCTTCGGTTCCACCGGGAATATCGTCCTCAACCGACCGGTGATCGGTGGGCTCAGCGACGATGCCACCGGCGGCTACTGGCTCACGGCCTCCGACGGTAGGGTGTTCTCGTTCAACGCGCCGTTCCTCGGCTCGGCCGCCTGAGCTTCGACGTCCGCAGTATTGCCCGAAATGGCTCCCGAGGGGACAGGACCGATGTCATCTGGCGGCATGCGCAAAGGTGTGAATCACAGGTCCAGATTCGGCAACGACGAGATCACGCATCCTTCAGCCATCGGCGAGGTGCTCGCCCGGCCTGGGAGGCACGAGCTCTCGCTCTCCGATAAGGCGGCCGCCGCCGGTGTATCCCCAGTGACCTGTACCGGTGGTTCCTAGGGTGCCACGAACCCATCCGGAACCTTGAACTGGGCCTCTCTCCAGAGTGGATGTGACCGCCAGAGTGGTCCATGGCGTTATTGTTTCTCTAACTCGCCTACGACTCCGATCTCGTCATCGAGGTCGCCATGCTCGGCCAGGAGGTGGCGGTCCTTCGGCGCCAAGTTGCCCGTCCGATCTGCGATTCTCAGATCGAGCACTGCTCGCCGCCTTTAGCCGGCTGATCCCCAGATCAAGGCTCCATCGGGTTCTGTAGTCCATGAGTACGTCGAGCACTGCAACAGCCACCGGGGTTACTGATCGAGTGGGATGGGGCCCCTCAGGCGAAGGACATGGCCCCGGCAGCATTGAACAGTATCGACCCTTGACAGCTCGACGGATCCATCGGCCTCGCAATTCACGCCCGAAAGCAACGATAACGCAGACCCGAGGCTGAATCTCTGCAGGGCTTTGTCGACACGAAGAGTCCAATTATGTCGAGACCGCTTCAGCTTCGAGTCGGGCCGAGGATCATCAGCTCGACGGATGCTCAATCATCCTCGCCGTGCCTGTCCGTCCTCAATCGGGATTGGCGCAGCGGTCGCACAGCCCGAACAACTCGAAGGTATGGGTGACCTCACGGAATCCAACGCTCTCTCCCAGTGCGTCAGCCCACTCCTCGACGGGGTCAGCCACGATCTCGAGCGCCCTACCACACGACCGGCACACGAGATAGTGGTGGTGTGTGTCTCGTCGGGGAAGCCAGTAGCGGGTCTCGACGTCGTCGCCATGAAGGGTGTCGACGGTGCTGGTCTGGGCCAGCTTCCGAAGCTGGTTGTACACAGTGGCGATCCCCACCCGCAGACCCTGAGGAGCCAGGTACGCGCTCGAGACGAACGTGAATCTCGGCGGCGCTGAGAAATCCATCGGCAGCCTCCAGAACCTCTAGGAGGGCCTGCCGGCGCGGCGTGTTGCGCGTCCCCTGCAGCATCTGGCGGTTGCCGCAACCGCCAGCTATCTGCGCTGGGCCGAGGTGAACATGTTCAGTTCTGGTCGCGGTCAGATGGGTCATCTGGCCACCGCATTCGCTCTGCCCTGGTCGGCAATCTCGTCCAGGGTGGCTCGGTCCCGAGCACCGTGCCGTTGTCTGCCGCGGGTTTGTTGCCAGGCGGCCCACGTTCGCCCGACGGTGTAAGCAAAAGCGCTGATGGCCCCGACGAAGAAGCCGATGGGGAGGTTCGTCTCGTAGGACACGGCAATGGCGACCCACACGGTGACGAGCGCGAACAACACTGACAGCCCCATCGCCACCGGAGGGCGGTTGGTGAAGGACCGAGCGGCGGCGGGTGGGCCGATGAGCAGGCTGAAGATGAGAAGGGAGCCCACCACGGGGACGGCCATGGTCGTAACCAGCGCGATGACAACCAGGAAGGCCAGATCCATCACCCGGGGGTTGATGCCTCGGGCTTGAGCAACCTCGGGCGCGACCGACGAGATCATCAGCGGCCGGTACAAGACGACGACCGCCGCGATGCACACTGCGGCGATGACCACCGTAGGGGCGAGCTTGCTGGTGGAGACGCCGAGGACCTCACCGAAGAGCAGGGCGAAGATCTCGGAGGCGTACTCGCTGGTGCGTGACAGGAACAGGTCACCGAGCGCCAGCATCAGCACGATGGTGAGAGCGGTCGCGACATCGCTTCGGGCCCGCCGGCCCAGCCCGGCGATCATCCCGGCCCCGGCCAGGGAGAACACGCCGAGGCCGACGATGGTGTTGGCGCCGATCAGGAAGGCCCCCGCCGCTCCGGCGAAGGCCCCGTTGGGAAGAGAGTGAGCGGCGAAGGCGGCACCGCGCAGCACCGTGAAGAACCCGACCACGCCTGCCACGATGGCGACAACCGTGGCCGCCTCCCACGCATTGATCATGAAGTTGGAGAACATCAGGCCACCTCGACGGGCTCGACAGCCGTCGGCCGATCGCCGGTCGTCGCCGGTCGCCGGTCCGTTCGGAGGCGGGAGATGACCCCCGAGGCCAAGTAGAGGACGAAGATGACGGCCACGATGCAGAAGCTGACTGGCCAGCCGTTCCCGCCCGCCCACACGGTGCTGTCGTAGGCGATCAACGTCCCGGCCCAGCAGGCGAACACGCCGACTACAGCCGCGACGGCGATGGCAACCCCGGTCCGGGTCGCCACCCGCAGTGCGATGGCGGCCGGTCCGATCAACAGGGCCGTCGAGAGGATGGCCCCGATCGTGACCGCCGACATCGACACCGCCAAGGCAAGGGCAAGGAGGTAGCCGCCGCCGACCAGGCGGACCGGCACCCGGCGCGCTGCGGCCAGCTCGTAGCTCACGGAGCTGAGGAGGAGGGGCCGGTACAAGACGGCGATCAGGGCGACCGAGGCGACGCCGAGGACGGCGATGACGGTCGTGGTGCCGGCAGGCAGGGTGAAAATGGATCCGAACAGCACGTTCACGGTGGCCCCAGTAGTGCTCGAACTGATGGTGCCTTCGTAGAGGAACAGGGCCGCCAGCCCCAGCGAGGCGCCGAGCACAATACCGGTGGCGAGGTCCCGTCCTCGAGGTCTGCGAATACCGATGAGTTCCATGACGGCGGCCGCCACGACGTTGAAGGCAACGAACCCGTACAGGGTGGAGGCTCCGACCAAAAACGCAGCCGAACCGCCGGCCGTGCCGATGTCAGCGAGCGCATGTCCGGCGAACGACTGTCCCCGGATCACCGTGAACACTCCCACGATTCCAGACACGGCCGCCGCGATCGCGCCCACGATCAGAGCGACGTGGACCGGCTCCGACGAGAAGAACCCCGGTTCGAACAGTGGGGGCCACGAGGCGGCGAGGAGCATCACGCCCCCCGCAGAAAGAGGTCGGTGTCGTCGGCATGGTGGACCTGATGCTCGGCACCCGAGACGACCAGCACCCGGCCCTCGACGTGGATCACCTCGACGTGGTGGCCATAAAGCCGGCTGAGGGTGTCGGTTCGGACAACCTGGTCGGTCGTGCCCGATGCGGCCCGGCCGTCGGCGAGGTAGACGACGCGGTCCATGACCGGCAGCAGCGGGTTCATGTCGTGCGCGGAGAGCAGGATGGCGATGCGATGTTCCGCAGCGATCCGGGCCAGGAGCTCGACCACCTCGGCGGCGGAGCGGATATCAAGGTTGGCCAACGGCTCGTCGAGCAGCAACAGTTTCGGGCGACAGATGAGCGCCTGGGCAATCAGGACCCGCTGCTGCTCCCCACCTGACAGGTTCCCGATCCGAGCATCGGCGAACCGGGTCGCTCCGACCGCGTCGAGCATTTCCTCCACCGCGAGGCGGCGCTTGGCTGCCGGTCTGGCGATCCCAAAGTGGTGCCCGTCGAGACCGAGTCCGACGAGATCTCGTCCTCGGAGCGGCATGTCCGCATCGAGGACGATCTTCTGAGGGACGTAGCCAACCTGTGGGTTCCGTCGCGACCGGGTCCCACCGCTCACGACGATCCGGCCGCCGCTCGGGGCGACCAGGCCGAGGATCACCCGCAGCAGCGTGGTCTTGCCTGCTCCGTTCGAGCCGATAAGCCCACAGAACCCGCCAGACTCGACCGAGAACGACACCCGGTCGAGAACCCGGCGGCCTCCGAGCGAAACGCTCACGTCCTCGACCCGAAGCACCGGTTGGGGAGCGCGCACGCCGGCGTCGTCTCCCAGCGGCGGGGCTCCGGTCGCCGCCACGGGGTCAGGTTCCACGGTCACAGGTGCTGGGTGGAGGCGCCGGTGGTGATGGCCTTTTGGATGGCGTTGAGCTCGGCCATCATCCAGGATTGGTAGTCGTAGCCGGGAACGGGCATCGTCTCGTACACCCCAACGACTGGCACACCGGCCGACAGCGCGGTCTGACGGATCGAATCCGTAAGAGCGCTGGTTACCTGCTGGTTGTAACAGAACACCTTCACCTGGTGCTTGGTGAAGAACCCCTTCTCCAACGACACGTCCTGGGGGGTGGGGTCGGTGCCGTTCATGATGTCGGCTTGGAACTGGAACGGCGTCAAATTGTTAATTCCCATGGCCGTCAGCAGGTAGTCGGCGACCGGCTCAGTCGTCGCCGCGGTCGTACCCGCGTACTTGGCCTTGAAGGTGGCGACGGCGTTGAACCACTGCTGGAGCGAAGCCACGAACTTGGCCTCATTGGCTTGGAATGTCGATGCATGCACCGGGTCGAGCGAAGAAAGCTCAGACGCCAAGGCCTGGGCCACGGCCGGCATCGTCCTCGGGTCGTACCACAAGTGAGGGTTCGGCGTGGTGTCGGGGAGAGCCAGCAGATGTTGCACGTTGATCACCTTGCGAGCTGAGTTCGGCGACGCCGAGGCAAGGGTGTCCATGAAGGTGTCGTAGCCCACACCGTTCTCGATCAGCAGGTTCGCGTTGGCGATCTTCTGACCCACACTCGGCGTGGCCTCATAGGTGTGGGGATCAGTGTTCGGGTTCGAGTCCACCGAATACACGCGCACGTACTTGCCGCCGATCTGAGACGCCACGTTGCCGTACTCGTTCTCCCCCGCCACCACCGTCACCGTGCCCCCGCCGCTGCTCGCCGCGCTCGACGCCGCGTCAGGCGTCGACGTCGAGCTACACCCGGCGGCCAACAACATCGCCCCGAGCCACACCATCCCAGCTGTCACCCTCGCCCATCTGAGCATCGTCCTCCGGTCTTCCTGACATCGTCGGCGTCGCCAACACGGTCCCCACCGACCTCTTCCAACCCCCGAGGCGAAACCAGCGTCCTCAGGAGCTTGTCTGGATCAGTTTCAGCTAACCGTAGGTCGTATCTGGAATGGTTGCAAATACACCCCGTGACGCAGGTCCATGGCTTGTTCCTTATATAAGGAGGGACTAATGTAACTGCCGTGGCTGACACGAAGGTGACCGATCGGCTGGCCGCGGCCGTGGATCTGCTCAAGGCGCTGGCGTCTGCGGTCCGCTTGGCCACGGTCGTCGAGCTCTGCGAGGCGCCTCGCTGCGTCCACGAGTTACAGACGTCGCTCGAAGCTTCCGGACGGGCGGTGAGCCAGCCACTGTTGTCCCAACACCTCAAGGTGCTACGTGAAGCCGGCCTGGTCACCACCACCCGGCGCGGTACCGAGATCACTTACCAACTGACCGACGCCCGCGTTGGTCACATCGTCAACGACGCCATCCGACACTCACAGGAGGAACACCCATGATCACCACCCACGTCGAACATGCTGACCACACCCACGTGCACGGTGACGGCTGCGGGCATGTCGCCGTCCCCCACGGCGACCATGTCGACTACATCCACGACGGGCACCTGCACGCCGCCCACGACGGGCACTTCGACGAGTGCACCGCCGAGGGCCACATCGAGCACCCCGGACACGATCACACCCACGGGGATGGCTGCGGACATGTCGCCGTCCCCCACGATGATCACGTCGACTATGTCCACGACGGGCACCGCCATGCCGCCCACGAAGACCACTGGGACGACCACTGAGACGGTCGACTACGGAATCAATGACGATCGCCGCCGACGCTGACGGTCAGCCGCGTCGGGCGCCCCAAGAGCGCTCGACGCGGCAAAAGCGCGCCCTGGCCGCCGTCTTGGCGGCCTCCGACGGTTTCCGCTCGGCTCAAGAACTCCACGCCGAGCTCCAAGCCCACGGCGAGAACATCGCCCTCACCACCGTCTACAACCAAGTCCGATCCCTCGCCGACGCCGGCGAGCTGGACGCCCTACGGAGCGACGACGGCGAAACCCGCTACCGACGCTGCGCCAGCGGGGACCACCACCACCACCTCGTCTGCCGTCTCTGCGGCACCGCGATCGAAGTCGAAGGACCACAAGTCGAACGCTGGGCCGCCAAAACGGGCAACGAGCACGGCTTTCGAGATGTCACCCACACCGTCGAGATCGCCGGCACCTGCCCGGACTGCGCACCTCCAGGTAATCGACGCCGCCTTTCCCGCCGTTCCTGAGCCCGACCCTTCGACCGCTGAGGATCACATTGCAAAATGAGCGGACGCTTTTCGTCCGCCGCAGGTGGTCCTATCTACAGCGCGATTTACGCTTGCTGCTCCCGCCTGGGTGATCGATCCGATCGATTCCGTGCTGTGGTCGGCCCGAGATGCGGCCGCTTGACTTGGGCGAACACGTGAAAATCGGAACAGGCGCGGGCAGGCGCCGAACGGGACGGACGTGCTCCGTTGCCCTCGACGGTCGCACCAGCCGGCGATCCTCAAAGGTGGACCGCGGATCCAACCCCCATCCGAGCCATCGTTTAGCGGAGCATGGGCACTAATGCGGTCGCGACCGGGAGTGAGAGCGTGCCCAAAGCACCCGTGAAGCCAACGAGTGTCGCTCGATGCGAACCCGTTTTCTTTTCAACCAGCCGGCGAACCCGAGCGACCACCGCCGCTTCCGAAGCTCCGAGCGCGCACGCCGGGATGGAGTTGGCTCCGGCGTCGGCGAGGTGGACGAGAGCACTCGCCACCGTCCGCCTTCCATGCGAACGACTGGCGAAGTCATCAGCGGCCATCTCGAGGAGCATGCCGACGGCCCCGAGGCGCGAGCCGCACATACGGCACCCATCGCAGGAGATCGACCATCGAGGCGAAGGGCAACATCACAAGATCGTGACGAGCGTGGGCGTGCCCCCTGCTCCTGGGAGACCACGGCGGCGACCTCGTCGGAGTCGAGTGCAAACAGCGCTCCAGCACTGACCACGATGCGGGTCCGCAGGCCAGGAAGGCAGTACGAGACGGGTTGCGCGTGATCCAGAACGAGCGCTCCGGACAGCGCGCCGCTTCTCGTCCCGACCAGGTCCAGCAGCTGACGATGACGAGCGCGGCACCGCAACGTGCGGATCGCCGTCACACCCAGGCCACCCGCGAGCACAAGGGTGACATCGACAGCGACCGTGAGCCCAAGCGCTTCATTAGAGGCCAAGTCCCGCAAGCGGGTGGCCTGCCAAGGCCCGGGCGAGCATCCGGGACACCCCGACGGGGAGGGGCTGGTGAAGCGGTGCCACCGCCACGGCAAAACCCGTGCCGATGGCGGCCACGCCCCCGGCGAGGCCAATCGACTGCCAGAGCACCACTGCCGACCTCGGAGCGCGGACCGACCACCGTGCTCGGTCCAGGAAGACTGGCACCAGCCCGAATAGAGCGACCGTAATCGCCGCGAAGACCGCCGCGATGATCACGGCATCTCCTGCCGACGGGAGTTTTTCTCGTTCGGGTCGTCGTCACTGGTCGCATTGGCCAGCGCGCCACGAAGGACCGTCGCGTCGGCTGAGGACACGGTCTCGGCGAAGCGGACCAGCACCGCGTCGCGGTCGGTCGCCGCACCCAACGCCTCTCGCATGAGCTCCGCGCTGTACTCCTCGCGGCTGGTCACGGCCACGTACCGAAACGCCCGGCCATCCTTCGCTCGCCGGACGAGTCCCTTGCGATGCAGCCGGTCGAGGACGGTGAGCAGCGTGGTGTAGGCGTAGCCCGGAAGTCGCTCCTCGATCTCCCGGGCGCTGAGATCGCGATCGAAGGCGGCCCAGAGCACGTCCATGAGACCCAGCTGCTCGTGTGGCGATTGGCGAAGGAGAACCCGCTCTGGGGCTACCGACGCATCCAGGGGGAGCTCAAGAAGCTGGCAATCGAGATCTCGGCCTCGAGCATTCGACGGATCACCTCCCCGAAGCGACGGCCCGGTCCGAAGCGCGATACCTGGTGCCAATTCATGCGAAACCAGGCGGCATCCATCATCGCCTGCGACCTCTTCACGGTGGAACGATCACGCTGAAGACGCTCCACGTGCTCTTCTTCATCGATCTCCAGACCAGAAAGGTCCTAATCGGAGGAGTGACCGACGGGGCCACCAATCTCAACTGGTGCACCCAGATCGCCCGCAATCTTTCCGACGTACGAGAATCCCGAGACATCCCCATCAGGTTCCTGGTTCACGACCGTGACAGGCGCTCCGGCGCCACCTTCGACGAGGTGTTCAAAGCGGAAGGGATCAGAATCCTGCGCACGCCTTGGCGAGCGCCCCGAGCCAATGCCTATGCCGAACGGTTCGTTCGGACTGTCCGAAGTGAATGTTTCGACCGGGTCTTCGTTGTGAACGAACGCCATCTCCGATCAGTGCTCACGACCTATGTCGACCATTACAACCGAGAGAGACCGCATCGGGGCCTCGATCTGCTTCCTCCCGAAAGACGGTCGAACGTATCTTGCCTCTCCCCCACCTCGGAGGGCATTACCCGCCGCGATCGACTCGGCGGACTGGATCCACGAGTACTACCGGAAAGGTGCGTAGCCAACCACGATCCTCAACGTTGGTAGTACCCCGGAGATCTGCGCCAAGCGTACGAGGTCAGGCGACGACCATCGTGTCAGTCGTCTGCAACCAGTCGTTGAATGTGAATATTACGAAACCGTCCACAATTGCCCCTCTGGCTTCTCACCTTCTGTGCGAATTCGATGTCACGAAGAGCGCACGTATTGGTGATGACACCCTTCAGGGAAGTCGGTTCTAATAAGTGCACCATACATGCCCGCAAACCACGCGATCCGTAGCGACGATGGCACGCGTCCGGTTATTTGGACCCTTCACGAACGAGGGCCTCTGCGTCCTCATTTCCCTTTCGACGCTGGGTGCTTGCCATCCGGCTGGTGGTTATATACAGTAACTGTAACTTAACGTACAGTGGCTGTAGGATCGGAAGTACCCGGTATGGGACGTAGGGAGGAGCACAAACAGAGACTGCGCCAGGAGATCCGCGACACAGCGCTACGGCTCTTCCACGAACACGGCTTCGATGAGACGCGGGTCCACGACATCATCGCGGTCGTCGGGATAAGCGAAAAGACCTTCTTCAACTATTTCGCCTCCAAACAGGCGGTTCTCGAAACCAGCGCAGTTGAGATGGTCGAGGCTTACCAAGCACTTCTCGAGTACGAACTTACCGGTGCGGAAAGACCAGTTCGGGAGCGCCTGGCTGAGATCGTCGAACTTTGGGCGCAGAGCTTCGCTGGCGACCGCCAGTTTCTGGCCACGGTCACGACTCGCACACCTGCCTTCTTTGGCGCCTCGGGGCCAATGGCAGACCAACAGAAGACAACCCAGCGATTGCTCGCCGACCTGCTTCGCCAGGGTCAGATGCGGGGCGAACTACGAATCGGTCCTGATCCTCTTCAGCTGGCCGAGTTACTGACGGCGACGATGCTGCTCACCACGATCAACTGGCTCGGTCTTTGGTGGGAGGACAGCCACGACGCCCTTCCCGATCGACTGGGGCGCGCTCTCGATATCTTCCTCAACGGCGCGATGGCTTCACCGGCCCAGGCTCCTTCCCCAAACAGCCGCCGTCGTCAATCAGCCTCCAGGTGATTGAACGTGGCACCTACCGCGCAATCGGCTTCAGGCTCGTCTCATGCCGAGGCGGGGTCCAAGGCGATCGTGGTCCGAGGGCTTCGGAAGTCCTACGGCAACGTGCAGGCGGTGAAGGACATCGACTTCGAGATCGAGCGGGGTGAGATCTTCGCTCTTCTGGGCCCGAACGGTGCCGGCAAGACGACTACCGTGGAGATCCTCGAGGGATACCGCCGTCGTGACAGTGGCGAAATATCGGTGCTCGGTATCGATCCGGGCCGCCATCCCGAGGAGCTTCGGCGCCACATCGGCATCGTCCTCCAATCGACCGGGGTGGATCGCTATCTGAGTGTGCACGAGACAGTGGCCATGTACGCGGGTTACTACCCTCACGCGCGTCCCGTCGATGAGCTTCTTGACCTGGTCGGACTTTCGACCAAGAAGAAGGTCCGGGTACTGAAGCTCTCGGGAGGCCAGCAGCGCCGCCTCGACGTCGCCATCGCTCTCGCCGGGGATCCCGAACTCCTCTTCCTGGACGAGCCCACCACTGGGTTCGACCCCTTGGCGCGTCGGGAGGCATGGCAGGTGGTCAAGAACCTGGCGGGGTTGGGCAAGACTGTCTTGCTCACCACCCACTACATGGACGAGGCCAAATTCCTAGCCGACGAGCTGGCTGTGATCGCCGGTGGGCGGATCGTGGCTCGGGGCACCCCCGGCACTATCGCCGGTCTTCATGCCGCCCGGACGACCGTCCGGTTCTGCCTGCCAGACGGTCAAGAGCCGCCATCACAGCTCGCCGTCGCCCCGCTGCCGAACGGAATGGCCCAATTCACTCCCGACGATCTGGCCGCTGCGCTCCATGACCTGACCGGATGGGCGCTCCAGCACCGGATCGGCCTCGAGGGCCTCGAGATCGTCCGCCCGTCGCTCGAAGACGCCTATCTGCGCCTCACCGGCGCGGATGGGCTCGGGGACGCGATCCGGAAGGTCCACTAGGAGAAATGGAGGGTTTGGGCATGACCAAGCTGACTCTTCTCTCGTCCCAGCTGCGCTACGTGAACAAGGCGTTCTGGCGGAATCCCGCATCCGCTTTCTTCACCTTCATGTTTCCCTTGATGCTCCTCGTTATCTTCACGTCGCTGCTGGGTAACTTCAAGTTGCAGCTACCTGGCAGAATCGTCAGCTCATCCACTTACTACGTAGCCGCGATGGCCGGCTTCGCCGTGATATCAGCTTGCTTCAACAACATCGCCTTGAACATCACTGTTCAGCGTGATCTCGGCGTCTTGAAGCGAACCGATGGATCACCGCTACCCAATTCGATCTACCTCGCGGCCCGCGTGGTCCACGCCACCCTCATCGCCGTACTGCTCGTAACCATTACCGCAGCTTTCGGGAGGATCGCCTATCACGCGGACCTACCTACCGGAGTGAGCCTTCTGCAGTTTGTCGCGATGCTCCTGGTCGGAGCAGGAGGATTTGCCGCCCTCGGACTGGCCATCACCTCTATCGTTCCCAACGCCGACGCAGCGCCCGCCATTGTCAACGCATCCATCCTGCCTGTGCTGTTCGTCTCTGGCATCTTCTTTCCCCTCGACAACAAGTCCCCAGAGTGGATCCAATGGACCGCCCGCATCTTTCCCGTCCGGCAGTTCGTTTCGGGATTGGAGGCCGGCCTGCTGGGAACCCGTTTCTCTTGGGGCGATGTTGCACTGGTCGCTCTGTGGGGACTCGGGGGCCTGCTCCTTGCTGTTTTGTTCTTTACCTGGGAACCTCGGACCTAAGGATTTGACGGTAGCGAAGGTGCACCTGTAGCTAAAACCACTGCGTGGGGCGCCGTGCACGCCGACCACTGGGATACAGAGACGGCGTTATGCGCGGCGATCGTGTGCCTCCAGAGCCGGCCGACGTGGGTGAGCAGGATGATCCTGAAAGATGCCATAGCAATGTCCACGCTCTGAGCAGGTGCGACTCCAGATCATCTAAACGTCCAGTGACCGTCGCAATGAGGGATGCCTGAAGGGTGTTGTGACGGCGCCCGCCTGCTGACCAGGCACACCCGTCGAACGGCCTTCGCTCCAAGATTTCGGCTGAGGCGTCGGCCAGACTCTCGAAATGCTTGTCCGTCTCGTCACTCTCATCGGCCGTCGGCTCTTCCGGATCGCGCTTCTTTCCTGCCGGTCGTCGCGGTCCAAGGACATTGAGCTCCTGGTGCTCCGCCAAGAGGTGGCTGTCCTCCGCCGCCGAGTGAATCGCCCTCGGATCCGACCGGAAGAACGGATCGTCCTGTCCCTGCTCCAGCGACTGCGGCCTGCTCGTGAACGGCTCTCGTAGTCACGCCGGCGGTTGGCGAAAGAGAACCCTCTCTGGGGCTACCGGCGCATCCAAGGAGAGCTCAAGAAGCTGGGTATCGAGATCTCAGCTTCGAGTATCCGACGGATCACCTCCCCGAAGCGACGGCCCGGACCGAAGCGAGACACCTGGTGCCAGTTCATGCGGAACCAGGCGGAATCGATCATCGCCTGCGACCTCTTCACGGTCGAGTCGATCAGGCTGAAGACGCTCCATGTGCTTTTCTTCATCGATCTGAACACAAGAAAGGTCCTGATCGGTGGAGCGGCCGACGGGGCCACCAATCTGTCCTGGTGCGCCCAGATCGCCCGCAATCTCTCCGAGGCACGGGAATCGCGCGATATTCCTATCCAATTCCTGGTCCACGACCGTGACAACCGGTTCGGCCCCACCTTTGACGAGGTGTTCAAGGCGGAGGGGATCCGGATCCTGCGCACACCGTGGCGGGCACCGAGAGCCAATGCCTACGCCGAGCGGTTCATCCGGACCGTCCGAAATGAGTGCCTCGACCGGGTCTTCATTTTGAACGAACGCCGTCTCCGATCAGTGCTCACGACCTATGTCGATCACTACAACCGCGAGAGACCGCACCGGAGCCTTGAGCTACTTCCACCCGAGGGAAGGCCAAACCTATCTTGCCCCTCCCCCACCTCCGAAGGCATTCTTCGCCGCGATCGACTTGGCGGACTCATCCACGAGTACTACCGGGAAGGTGCCTAGCCAACCACGACCATCACCTCGGCAATACCCTGGAGATTGCGCCGAGCTCACGCGGCGTCGGTTGGCGACCATCGGGCCCGTCGACCTTGTCTGGTCCTTGAAAGCGGACGTGACGAACCCATCCGCAATTGAGCTCTGGATTCTCACCTTCTGCGCGATTTCAAAAGTCACGAAGAGCGCACGTAATGGTGATGACACCCTTCAGGTGCGGATGTGGTACGGGCCGCCGAACGGGATCCCAACATCAGCCGAAATCAAGCGTCCACAAGCCGTTAACCAGCGGGTTCTCTCAGAGCTGACGACGGGATTCGAACCCGCGACCCTCACCTTGGCAATATTCAGAGGCTCGACTCCCCAACCTGCGTCTTTTCGAATTGGCGCAGCATAATCGGTGTCTTCGGTTGACCACAGCAGTCCGCTATCGCCCGTAGCTGTCAACGGTGCGTGCGTTTTTCGTGGTAGAAGAACTACGAAATCTCGTACCACGTGTACCACAGGACGACCGAGTAATCGATTCTGCCATGGCACCCTACGCCCTTTGAATGGCCTGATCACCACCTGACAGTTGCGTTCGAATGGGCCGGGCCCTCAGACGACGTCGACGTCAGGACACCGGACCGTCCAGCGCCTCCATCGGATCGACGGTCTCGTAGGGGCGGCGCCCGAGGTCAGCCACCGCCATGGCCACGCTTAGGCGCCCCACTGTCTGAGGCTCGCGGCAATAGACGTAGGCTGTCGCGCAAGCGTCGTCGACCCGTTCCACGATTCCGAAGGTAAACGCACCGCCGGCGATGGGTTGCCACCCTTCACCGGCGAGCCGTCCGCTGTCCTCGATCGCTGCCATCTCGGCCTCGTGGCCGGGGGAGTACAGCACGCCCCCGATTTGCTGCACCGTCACCTTCATGTCGGTCGCGTACATGATCGGATCAGGGAGGTGCCACCGGTACATCCCGACGAAATCCGGCTGCGAAAGCGGGCCGGTCGCATCAGGGGCGCGGACATCGAGGGTGCACCCGCCGTAGGGGGCGGCGTGGCGCCCCATGCCCCAGGCGCTCCCGACGTAGTCCTCGAGCCCGGTGCCGCAGATAGTGGGGTGCGATGTGTCGCCATCAAGGAACACCTTCACCTCCCCTTCTCCGTACCAGATGCCCTCGTCGAGGATCCGAATGCCAAGGCTGCATCCGAGATAGCGCCCCGGCCCGTCCAACCCTTCGGTGATGACGAGATCGGAACCCATCCGCGTCGGATTCTCCCGGCGGAACGAGACGTGGAGATACCCGCTGCTGGCAGGCAAGGCCGGTTCGAGCGTGTAGTCAACCTGGTAATACAGGACGGTCGGTGCGGCCGATCCGTTCTCGAGCTCGACACGAATGTGATGGGCGAAGGGCATTGGGATCGTGCTATTAAAGCCCCGACCTTCGTTCGCGGCCACCAGGGCCGACGCGAAGGGAGCGGTCCGGCCGTGAGGTAGGCAGAAAAAAGCGATTGCGGGGGCCAACGACCCCGCAATCGTAGGGGTCGATGTCGTGCTCCGTCCGGCGCTGACCGCCACAGCGGTGGACGTTTTAGGAGCGGACGGATACCTACTCGGGACGCCAGTCAATCTGGGGTACATCTCGGGTGCACTCAAGCACTTCTTCGATCAGATCTACTATCCGTGCCTAGACGCCACGAAGGGTCGACCCTTCGGCGCATACCTGCACGGGGACAACGACGCCACCGGAGCGGTGCGGGCCATCGACGCAATCACTGTCGGGCTGGGCTGGCGGCGCGCGCAGCGGTACGTGACCGGCACTGGTGAAGTTGACCGTTCCGTCCTGACCGCCTGCTACGAGCTGGGAGCGTCGCTCGCTGCCGGCCTTGACTTCGAGGATTGACGCAAGACACCGACTCTGAAGCCCTGGCAGGTCGGGAGCTGGATGACGAACCTATGGGTTCACAAAGCCGATTTCGCCGATGGGGAAGAAAGGCGCTCGTGCCTTGGCGGAGGACCGATGAGTCTGGAAATGCTTCGTCCCTGACCAGAGGACCGGATGACGTTTTCAGCACCCACAGGTTCTCGGCACCCACAGCCAAGAAAATCGAGCTGCTCGCTTTTCGCCAGTAGGTATTCGACGCTTCCAGGTCACCGTACGAGACTCACTTCTTGAACAAGTCTACGACGCGGTCAATACGGCTCGTTCGCGCTTGCGCGTTCAGCCAATCGCTGTAACGAGGCAGTCGTCGTTCGTCCGGGATGTGTTGACGCCCGTTCGGGCCGTTCGTCCGAGCTCCGCAACGCCGGCAGACCTCCATCCGCCCGTTTGTCTCCGGAGCATGGTGTTCGTCGAGCCGAGCGCCTACCAGCGATGCTTCGGGTGAAACCACGATGCTCCCCTCCCCCGGCCCCCCACTGTGGCTAACGCCGAGCCAGAAGGACCGCAGCAAGCTCGAGTTGCGCCAATTTGGTTCCTCCATCACGTTAGTTGGCACCACCCAACACTGGATCGCACAGCGGAGACCGAGCACCGCATCCTGGTTCTGGGTTCGCTCGCCGCCAAGGTGCCTTTCGACGCCCAGGGCTATGACCAAGTGGCCGGGAAGTAGGGTGTGGAACACAGAGCACCCGAGGGATGACTCCCCCACGAGGGCCGCTCAACGTAACTGTGCCCAGCCGGCAAGCCGGCCTGGTCGGTGCGTTCTCCGGGCGACTTATTCGCAGGTGACTGAAGGCCGTGACATCGACCGTCACATTGCCCGAACGGGAGCGGCCGGGAAAACTGTCGACATGCCTAATCCCTCGCCGTGGTCCGAAGCTGCCGAAGCGCTCACTGAGGCGCTGAGCCTCACGACGCCCCCGATAGCCATCACCTTCTCCCAGGCTGCTCCCGACGGCGTTTCGCCGTTCGACGCTCCGATGCCGGAACCAACTTCCGATGGCCGAACCGGTCGGGTTCCCGCAGGGTGCGTGTTCTGGACAAAAGCGCTCGACCGGACGTTCTCCACTGTCGCCGCCGACCATGGCAACTGCAGTGTCGGAAGCCTGACCCATGGGTTCGCTACCATCGAGGAGGTCGCTGGCCATTCGGATATGGCGGCCCTGGTGGAGTCGGGCTGGGTGACTATGGACGTGGTTCCCGACATCCCTGTCATTGCCGACCGGCCCGACGTCGTAACCTACGGCCCCCTGACAGAAACACCTGTGGACCCTGACATCGTACTGATCCGGGTCAACGCCAAGCAGCTCATGGTGTTGCGTGACGCGCTTCCTGGCCTTCGCATCGACGGCAAGCCCCAGTGCCACATCGTTGCGGTAGCCAAACAAGAGGGAGAAGTGGCCGTGAGCGTGGGCTGCACGCTCAGTCGCGCTCGCACCGCCATGTCCAAGACCGACATGACGTGTGCCATCCCGGCAAACCGCCTGCACGAAGTCGTCCGCCAGGTTCAAGCGACCGCGGCAACGGACGTCATCGTGACATCCTATGCGGCTGAGGACGGCCGCCGATTCATTGCTCAGTAGGGCGTGCTGCTATGGCTGTCGTAGGGGTTACTTCTTCGCCGCTTCGTAATAGGGATTGGTGCCGGCCGCGTGGTCGGTGACGTCGATGACCCGAGTGATCTCGGTGACCGACTCGCGGAGGGCCACTTCGATCCCTTGGCTCAAGGTCACTGCCGCCATGCCGCAACCCGCACAGCCGCCGCTCAAGCGGAGATAGGCGGCGTCACCCTCCACCGCGACAAGATCGGCCCGACCGCCGTGCACCGCAATACTCGGGTTGATCTGTTGCTCGAGGACCTGGATGACCCGCTGCGCCACGTCTCCGCTGAGGTCCACCGGTGGCCCGGCCATCCCCGGGCTGGCGCCGGCAGGGCGCGGTGGCTGGTTGGGGTTCTGGATGACCATTCCATCCGGGTCTGCATCATGGTTGACGTCGAGGACCGACCCCCGCATTTTGTCGATGCTGTCGGCCGGAACCACGAGCGCCAGCCCACCCCGTTCGTCGGACCAGTCATTGGGTCCGGCGTCGCCAACCGCCTGGAAGTACATGTCGTAGGTGTAGGCGTTTCTGCTCGCACCGGTGACCTCGACCCATAGCGCCAGGGACTCCTCATCGTCTTCCCTGGACCGCAGTTCCAGCAGCATTTCCAGCGCCGCGTCGGCCGCATGCAGGACGGCCACGCTGTTGGAGTCGCTCTCAGTCATGGCGTCTCGTCTCAATGTTGGTCAGTCGGGACCATCATAGGGGGGTGCCCCGGATCCTCTTGTTGCTGCCCACGGCCACCTACCGGGCCTCGGACTTCGTTGCCGCCGCCGCAGGCCTAGGGGTCGACGTCGTGGTGGGATCCGAACATCGTCAGGCCTTGTCCGGCTCCATGGGTGACCGGGCCGTAGTGGTATCGCTGGCTGACGTCGACGCTGCGGTGAGCGCCATCGTGGACCTGCATCGTCGGAGCCCACTCGATGCCGTTCTGGCCGTCGACGACCAAGGCGTCGGGATCGCATCTGCCGCGGCCGCGAGCCTGGGATTCCGCCACAATCCACCCGACGCGGTCGCCGCCACCCGGGACAAGGCGATCATGCGGGGGCTCTTGGGGGCCGCCTCGCTACCCCAACCCGCCTACCGAATCGTTTCCCTCGGGACCGACGTCGCCTCGGCCGCGGCGGAGATCGGGTGTCCGTGCGTGGTCAAGCCAGTCTCGCGGTCGGCCAGTCAAGGAGTCATCCGTGCTGACGACCCGGTCCAGGCCGAGGCGGCCGCCGCCCGCATTCGTGCCCTGAGTGCGAGCTGTCCCGAACCCCTGCTCGTCGAGTCCTTCGTGCCGGGAGACGAGGTCGCCGTTGAGGGTCTGCTCACGGGGGGGCGTCTGGAGATACTGGCGGTATTCGATAAGCCCGATCCCCTGGACGGCCCCTTCTTCGAAGAGACCATCTACGTCACGCCGTCACGCCAGCCCCCGGCGATCCTGACCGAGATCGAGTTCATCGCGGCTCGGGCGGCGGCGGCACTCGGGCTGCGGGAAGGCCCCGTCCATGCCGAGCTGCGCATCGGCCCAGGTGGCGCCGTGATCATTCTCGAACTTGCCGCCCGGTCCATCGGTGGCTTGTGCGCGCGGGCGCTCAGGTTCGGAGCGGGGGTGAGCCTCGAAGAAGTGATCATCCGGCACGCCCTCGGCATGGGACTTGGTGGCCTCACCCGGGAGTCTCAGGCATCGGGTGTGATGATGCTCCCGATCCGCTCAGCCGGAGTACTCGACCACGTGTCGGGACAGGAGCGTGCCCTGGCCATCGAAGGAGTGGTCGGAGTCGACATCACGATTCCGTCGGGGCGACAGGTGGTGCCGCTGCCCGAAGGCGATCGCTACCTGGGGTTCATCTTCGCCCGGGGACCGACACCGCAGGCCGTCGAAACGGCCCTTCGACAGGCAGAGGCATGTCTTAACGTGCACCTGCGCTGAGCAAGCCTGAGGGCCGAGGCCGGGCCGAGGCCGGGCCGATAGGGTCGAGGTGGTGCGAGCGTTGCTGCTGTCCACCTACGAACTGGGCCACCAGCCACTCCACGCGGCCAAGGCCACTAGCGCGCTGCTCGCGGCTGGTCACGAGGTTCGCTGCGCCGATGTCGCCCTTGACGCGCTCGACGCAGACGATGTCGACTGGGCCGACCGGGTGGCGTTTTCCGTGCCGATGCACACCGCCATGCGCTTGGCATTGCGGGTCGCCGAAACGATACGAGCCCGGCGACCCGAACTTCCGCTGTGCTTCTACGGCCTCTATGCCCCGGTCAGCCGGGATCTGACTGTCAGGTCGGCCGTCGATGCCGTCATCGCCGGCGAGTACGAGACGGGGCTGGTGGCGTGGGTGGACGGCGGGGACCCGGGCCCCACCATCCAGCTGGCCCGAGTCGAGGCGAGGGTGCCCGCCCGACACCTGTTGCCGCCTCTGGACCGGTACACGAAGCTCGCGGTCGGTGGCGAGGAGCGCCTGGTCGGATCCGTCGAGGCCAGTCGAGGTTGCTCGCACCGGTGCCGGCACTGTCCGGTTCCGGTCGTGTATGACGGTCGCGTACGCCCGGTGGATGTGGCTGTCGTCGTGGCCGATATCGACCAGCTGGTGGAAGCAGGTGCCCGCCACGTGTCCTTCGCCGACCCGGACTTCCTCAACGCCCCGCTTCACGCTCGCCGAGTCATAGCTGCGATGCACGAGCGTCATCCGAGCCTGACCTTCGACTGCACGACCAAGGTCGAGCACATCCTGCGCCACCCAGGCGTTCTCCCTGAGCTGGCAGAAGCCGGCTGCGCATTTATCGTTTCGGCATTCGAGTCGACCAACGACACGATCCTCGGCTACCTCGACAAGGGTCATTCCATAGCGGATGCATCCAGGACCATCGTGTCGCTTCGCGAGCACGGGATCGAGGTACGCCCTTCGTGGTTGCCATTCACCCCATGGACCACTCTCGACGACCTGATCGACCTGATCGACTTCGTCGTCGCCCACGATCTCGTAATCAACGTGGACCCGGTGCAATACACGGTGCGCCTATTGTTGCCCGAGGGTTCGCTGCTCCTCAGCCATGCCGCCATGAAACCCCACCTCGGTCACTACGACGCGGAGCTCTTGGGTTGGACTTGGAGCCATCCCGATCCCATGATCGATCGACTGCAACAGGAGTTGGCCGCGCTGGTCGAGGCGCGAGTTGGACAGCGAACGTCCGCAACGTTCGGAGAGGTCGACGCCCTCATTCGGTCCTGGGCCATCGACTGCGCCGCTCCCCCATCGCCTGGGGCTGTCTCGAAAGGCACCGTCGGAGATCGGGCCCACCTCACCGAGCCATGGTTCTGTTGCAGTGAACCCACCGAGGCGCAGTTGGCTCCCCTGACGCCCCTGGGCTGAGAGGCCGGAACTTGAACCGTTCTGACGGGACCAAATCCAGTCCGGTCATCCCACCAAGGAGAACGCTTCGCCATGAGGGTCTGGATTGATCAGGACCTGTGCACGGGCGACGGGCGATGCGAAGAATTCAGGCCCCGGCCGCGTCGGGATGGATCCGAATGAAGCCCAGGTAGCGCTTTGGGTTCGTTGAGTCCGACAGCCCAGAGTCGTCAGGTCATTTTGGCCTTGAGGATGCAGATCGCAAGGTGCGCGTTGACAACGGCTTGACGTGTACTGTCCGAAGCACCAAGGTCAACCTCAACTGCCACTTTCGCGCTGTCCGCGGCCTGCTCCACCTCCACGATCGACAAACGCACTATGAGGGGGTCGGCACCTTGGAGATTGTCCACCGCCTTCTGGGCCTTGTGCGCCAGCTCCCGGACGACCGCGCCGAGCACTGGGGACGCGCCCCCGTCGGCCTCGACTGTCGTCGCCGCGGCTTCGATCTGCTCGTTGATGCCAATAAGCTGCTCGGCCGTCGTCGTCATCGGATACCTCTTCGCTCTTGACCGGTCCATCATGCCGCGTCGAAGACTGTCGTGTGTTGGAATCGCCAACAGATGGGCAGCCCGGTCGCCGGCTCGACGGTGCTGCCCCGCCGAGGTGGGCGCCTATGATGGCCGACGTAAGGAGCAGCGATGGCTGACGTCTGGCCGATGTTCCGGCTGACCACCCAGGGCGGGAAGTCGGTCGCGCTCAAGGACTTGGCCGGCCGGCCGTAGTGTCGGGCGGCTCCTTGGTCCTGGCGGCGCCGATGTCGCTCACCGGCCGCTACGGCCACCAGGGCCGGCTGGCGACCGCCGGGCTCCAACAGGCGGTCGAGGACGTGTCCTATCGCGGGGGAGTGCGGGTCGGCCGACGGACGCTCATACCCGAGGTCGTGATTTTCGACGACGGTGGCACGCGAACAGGCGTACGCCATGCTCTCGACGTGCTTGCGCGTGCGGACCTGGTCATCGGACCCTACGGCAGCGACCTTGTTGTTGAGGCGGCCCGGTGGGCTAGGGAGCGAACCCGGGTGCTGTGGAACCATGGTGGCAGTGCTGACGCCGCTCAGCGGCTTTCGGGCGTAGTCTCGATACCAGCTCCGGCGAGCCGCTATTTCGCGCCCGTCCTCGACGCAGTTTCTGGCCAGATGCCCGGCGCCCGCGTACTCGTCGCCGCTGGCCGGGGCGCTTTCGGGAGCTCGGCAGCCGATGGTGCGGTTAGCGCCGCGGGCCGCCTTGGTATGGGTGTCGTGGCGGTGGTGCCCCACGACGAGATTCCCGACCAGCCCGACGTGGACATTCTCTTGGCGGCGGGCTCGTTCGCCGACGACGTGGCGCTCATTCGCCGGCTCCGCCGGCGGCCCCCGGTGGTGGCAGCGGTCGCCGCGGGGCTGGGCGCCTTCGCGGCCGAGGTCCGGGCCGAGGGCGTGCTGGCCCCGTCCCAATGGGAGGAGGGAGCTCGCTTCCATCCTGACGCGGGGATCCCCCCCTCCGACGTTGTGCGTTCGCTACGCGCCCGGATATCGCCTTTGCTAAAAGTCCGACCTAACCTCGGGCACATCGACTATCCCACTGCCCAGGCCTATGCGGCCGGACTCATCGCCCTCCGTTGTGTGCAGGAGGCTGGAGTGGTCGAGGACGCCGCCCTCCATGCGACCGCCCTTAGGTTGCACTGCACCACATTTTTCGGCCGCTATGGGCTCGGGCCTGACGGGCGTCAGGCCGAACACGCGGTGCTCGTGGTGCAGTGGCGCCAACAGGGCAAGCGACTGGTGTGGCCCCCGTCGCTGGCCGAGGTGCCGGTCGAAATATGACCCCTTGTAGTGGTCGCTTCCTCCGACCCATGGAGGCCAAGTCGCGCTAGTGGAATGCCGTTACGGTCGTCGGACGTGAGAGCATGCCAGCAACAGATACTGCTGGACAGTTCCTCGAGCCGCCGAACTCGCGTCGGTGAAGCTCAATGAGCAACTCGGCACTCAGGTACCCCGCTGCAGCGACCCATCGGTCATTGAACGTGTTGAGCAGGGTGCGAAAGTCGGCGTCGGGGAGCTCCGGGCTGAGAATTGAGAGCCCCTGTTCCGCGCCATCGCGCTGACGACTCAGCAAAGACAGATCGTCGCCCAGGATGTGTGTTGCCACTCCCTTGACGGTGTACTCAGGACACTCCGTTGAGCAGCCGAAGTACCCTGGGCTCAGTCCGTTCAGTAGGCCGAGCAGTGCTGACCTTTCTGGACGATAGGCCTCGAGAACTACCCGGATGGAAACGGCATCGAGCATGGTCCCCTTCTTGCAACCGTGGTGGACAGAGCCTGACCAATCGGAGGTGCCGTCAGGGATGAGGGGCGTACCGGAGGAGTCTGGCTTCGGAGCTGAGGGTGTCAATGGCGGATGACAAGGATCTAGAGGCATCCGCAAGCCGATGGGCGTACGCATCACACGACAGGAAGTCCTCGTGGGTGATCAACGAGTACAGGACCGCGACGTGACCCGAGTCGGGGTTCTTGAGTCCCATAAGGACTGGGTCACGACAACTGAGACGACATCCCGGTGCAGCCTGAACCCATAGGGTGGGCCCATGCACACGGCCATCACCGAACTGCTCGACATCGAGTTCCCGATCCTCGCGTTCTCCCACTGCCGCGACGTGGTCGCAGCTGTCTCGAAGGCCGGAGGGCTCGGAGTACTCGGAGCGGTGGCCCACAGCCCAGAGCAGTTGCAGATCGACCTCGACTGGATAGAGCACGAGATCGGCCACCGGCACTACGGAGTCGATCTCATCGTCCCGGCCAGGTACGCCGGTGACGAGGAGGGCGGTTACAGCATCGACGACATCAGACACCTCATCCCCGGAGAGCTCCAGGCCTTCGTCGACGACATCCTCCGCCGCTATGAGGTCCCCGAACGTGTTGTCGACCGGGACGCCGGTGATAAAGGGGTTTCGGCGTTGGGCGTGTCGATGCCGCCCCATTCTCGGCAGCCGCAGCCGGTCCTCAACTCGAGATCGCACTCTCGTACCGGGCCACCTTCATCGCAAACGCGCTCGGTCCTCCGCCGCAGTTCCTGATCGACCGGGTCAAGGCGGAAGGGCGTCTGATCGGCGCATTGGCCGGCAAAGCAGTACACGCCGAGCGACACGTGGAGGCAGGCGTCGACATCATCATCGCCCAGGGCTACGAAGCAGGGGGCCACACTGGGGAGATCGGTTCGATGGTCCTCATACCTGAGGTCGTCGACGCGGTCGCACCTGTCCCGGTGCTCGGCGCGGGTGGCATCGGTCGCGGTCGGCAGATGGCCGCGGCCATGGCGCTCGGAGCTGAGGGTGTCTGGTGCGGTTCGGTCTGGCTCACCACCGACGAAGCCGAGACCCATCCGGTGGTGAAGGAGAAGATGCTGGCGGCCACGTCCGCCGACACGATCCGATCTCGATCACTCACCGGTAAGCACGCTCGCATGCTGAAGTCCTCGTGGACCGAGGAGTGGGACCGTCCCGACACTCCTGATCCTCTCGGCATGCCTCTGCAGCCGATCCTTGTCGCCGAGGCACAGCGTCGGATCAGCCGCGCCGCCTATACCTCGGGTTCGGGGGCGGAGAAGCTGGCGAACTACTTCGTCGGTCAGATCGTCGGCACCATGAACCGGCGCAGGTCGGCAGCACAGGTCGTCTTCGAACTGGTCGACGACTTCATCGAGGCCGCCGGACAGCTTGCCCGGCAACTGGAGAGCTGAATTCAGTGCCGCACGACTGACAGCCGTGCGGCACCGTGACGTTTGTCTTCGACCCGATCAATTCCGGTAGTGGTCTCATGGCACTGCTCTCGCCACCCGGTCGGGGATCACGATGCGGGATACCCCGAACGGGTCGCAGTGCACGAGTTCCCAGTCACGTTGAATGCGTTGGCGGCGGCTTGCGCTACCGTCGCCAGTCCCGTTTCAGCGCAGTAGCGACATAGACATGTTCTGGTCGAGTTCCAGTTTGGTGACGGTAGTCGCCAAGCCTGTCTCTCACCGGGCACGAAGCGATCACGCGCTGAATCGTGCTCGTCCCGAGGCCCGTGGTCGCTGCCGGTGCGGTCGTAGATCTGGCCTATTCTTCGGGTTGTGCACGACCATCTTTGGACCACCGCCATCGAGCATCCGTTTCTCGAAGCGGTGCGCGAGGACACCATCACAGACTTGGCGTTTGACCGGTGGCTGCAGCAGGACGCGCTGTTCGTCGCTGATCTACTCGCCTTCCAGGCCCGGCTGCTGGCCCGGGCGCCACGCCACGCTCAGGCGGTGCTCGCCGAGGGCTGTCTCACGCTGGTTGAGGAACTGGATTGGTTCGAGGCCCAGGCCTTAGGCCGCGGACTGGACCTGCCGCAGCCAGCACTGCCGGCGACGGTCGCCTACATTGAGCTGCTGCGGCGGTTGGACGCCGCGCCCTATGAACTGGCGGTGACAGCGCTCTGGGTTCTTGAGCGCGTCTACCTGCTGGCCTGGGCGTTCGCTGCGTCGGGTAGCTCTCGTTTCGGTGAGTTTGTGGAGCATTGGACGGCGCCGGGCTTTGAAGGTTATGTCGACGCCCTCGGTGAGCTGGCGACCCCGGACGGGCAGGACGACCTGGTAGGCGAGGTTCTGTCCCATGAGGTTGCCTTCTGGGACATGGCCCTTACATGACACTTTCCATGCGGCTGTGGATGGACAACTCCGACCTAGCAGACGAGGCACTCGCGCATCCCTTCGTACGGCGCTTGGGTGACGGCTCGCTGCCCCGCGAGGTCTTCGCTAACTATCTCGCACAGGATGCCTTCTTCCTCGAATCATTCGCGCGCGCTTACGCCCTTGCGTTGGCTCGCAGCCCCGATACAGCCACGTTGCTTGCATTAGCTGATCTACTCGCTGGGGTCTGCGAGGAGCTCGGGCTGCACGCGGCGTACGCCGCCCGATGGAACATCGACATGGCATGCGTCGAGCCCGCACCAGCCACCCTTGCCTACTCCGAGTTCCTGCTCGCGACCGCTGCGACGGGCGGCATGGATTTGGTGTGCGCAGCAATGACCCCCTGCATGCGGCTCTATGCCTGGCTTGGCGCGGCGCTCGACGCGAACAAGGCGGGACCGTACGCGCATTGGGTGCAGACGTACGCCGACCCGGGCTTCGAGGTGCTGACCTCGCGGTTGGAGCGGCTGCTCGACGAACAGGCCGATGACGGGTTCGCGGTGCGGGCAGCCTACCGGCGGGCAATGTGCCTGGAGCTGGCATTCTTCGACGCAGTGTTCCGGCCTTCGGCCTGAGGGCTACCTACCGGAGCAGACGATCATCACCGCGAGGGGATCGAGGCCCGGCGCGGATCGGCTCGGATATCTGGAGACCCTCCAATATCAACTGCAGGCGGTATCACCGAGCATGGCAGCCAGCCTGCGTGCCCCGCTCCGACCTCTGCGCCCTGACCCTCCTTTGCGCAGAATCAGCCCCATCTCGAGCACGCTCGCCAGGCCGCTTCGACATAGCAAACTGGGCAGGAGTCGTTCGAGATATCGTGGAGTCGTGGTGGAACTTGAGGTGGTAACCACCGATGCACACTTGCGGCCGATTGAGCGGCGGATTCGCCGGCTCGTAGCGGCCGGTGTGGACCCGGCCGAGGTGGCCTGGAGATTCCGGCGCAGCCGACGGAGTGTGTCCCAGATCCTGGCCCTTGGTTCGCGGCCCCATCGTGAGGCGAGTTCTTCGACCAATCAGCCGGTGCTCCGGCCGCTGGAACGGCGGATTCTCGCCTGGAGGGAGGCTGGTGCTAGCTACGCAGAGATTGGGGCGCGCTTTCGCCGCAGTCCGCAGTTCGTCCGTCGCGTGGAGGATCTGGCGCGGGCGAAGCTGGCCCGAGCCGAGAAGGACGATTTGTAGTGCGTCACCTATCGCAGTTGTTAGGCAGGAACAGGGCAGTCACTTCATTCCCGCCAGCCGGAATGGCAGGGTCCAGAAGGTCCTTTCCCAAGCTTCCGATACCTCGGCACAGATGGCGTCACTCACTCGAGCGTGCCGAGGATGGCGACGGCGTTTAGCCCTGCTCGATGAAGATGCACTCCCCGGGGCACTCCTCGGCCGCCTCGGAGACAGCCTCCTCCAGGTCCTCGGGTACTAGCACCATGCCCGCGACACCACCCGGTTCGCTTCGAACCTGGTCGCTCTCCTTCACGTAGGCGAGACCATCGTCAAGCAGCGTGAAGACGGCCGGCGCGATCTCCTCGCAAAGCCCATCACCGGTGCACAGATCCTGATCGATCCACACCTTCATGGTTTCACCCCTTCGACCTGGGAGTACGCGCCTCTTTGGGTAGTAACCAGACGCGCATCCTTAATTCTATGTCGTCGACGTGGTGGGACCGTCACGACCAGATTTGTCGACCAAGGGCCGGGAGACATGACTGAATAGTCACAACCATCGGAATCGTGTCCGTGCCAATAGACGATCATCGACTGGGAAGTTGAAAACGCCGAAGCTTGTTGCGGTCGCCAGCGATTCCTGCAGTCATCACTCGTGCGTATAGGAGTCCCGAACAGATCTCCGAGCGCCTCCGGTTCGACTTCCCCAATGATGAGACCATGCGGATCAGCCACGAGGCCATCTACCAGGCGCTCTACGTGCAGGGCCGTGGTGCGCTCAAGCGCGAGCTGGTGGCCTGCCTGCGCACCGGGCGGGCCTTGCGGGTTCCGCGGGCCCGGGCACAGAAGAAGCCCTGGGGCCACGTCACCCCCGAGGTGATGATCAGTGAGCGACCGGCCGAAGCCGCCGATCGGGCCGTGCCTGGGCACTGGGAAGGCGATCTGCTCATCGGTCTGGAACGCTCCGCCATCGGGACCCTGGTCGAGCGAACTACGCGGTTCACGATGCTGGTCCATCTTGAAGGGTCCACTTACTCCAGCCCTGGCTTGACCAGCCACGACGTGCTCGGCCAGGCTCGCAGCTCATGGCACTGTCCTTCATCTACCGCTTGGTTAGCCGCGTCGTCGGGCTGGCCCGCGTCCATCGGATGGATACTGCAACCAAGGATGCCGAGATATTCGTGCTGCGCCACCAGCTGGCCGTGCTGCGCCGCCAAGTCGCCCGTCCCCGATTCACCTGGTCCGATCGAGCACTGATCGCCCTCTTCGCCGGCCTCATACCTCGGGAGCACTGGCGATCCTTCCTGATCATGCCCGAGACGATTCTTCGCTGGCACCGTTCATTGGTCAGGAAACGCTGGACCTACCTTTACCGACGACCGGGACGACCGGCCCTTCCCGACGAGGTCGTCGAGCTGATCTGCCGCCTGGCACGAGAGAATCCCCGGTGGGGCTACCTCCGGATCGTCGGCGAGCTGCAAAAGCTCGGCATCACGGTATCCAAGACCAGCGTCGCCTCGGTACTACGCCGTCACGGCCTCCCACCGGCTCCTCGACGACAGGGTCCCACCTGGTCAGAGTTGCTCTCTGCCCAAGCAGCGGCCATCGTGGCCACTGACTTCTTCCACGTCGACACGGTCCTCCTTCGTCGCTACTACGTACTGTTCGTGATCGAGATCGAACGGCGGGTCGTCCACGTCCTCGGCACTACTGCGAACCCGAACGGTCCCTGGGTGACCCAAGTGGCCCGGAACTTCGCCGCCAACCTGGAGGAAGCCGGCCAACCCTTCCGGTTTCTCATCCGCGACCGGGACACGAAGTTCACGACCAGCTTCGACGAGGTGTTCGCCTCGATCGGCATCGGGACGATCCGTACTCCCGTCCGCTCGCCTCAAGCGAACGCCTACGCGGAACGTTTCGTCCGGACTGTTCGTCAGGAGTGCCTAGATCAACTGCTCGTCGTCTCACGACGGCATCTCGAGAGGGTGCTCACCGAGTATGTCCGCCACTACAACGAGGAACGGCCACACCGGGGGCTGAAGCTCGACCAGCCGATCCCCCACTCTCCCATTCCGATGGCCGACTATGAGATCAGACGCCGTGATGTCCTCGGCGGCATGATCCACGAGTACCAGCACGCTGCCTGAACGGGCGCAACAAAGCCTCCTGCCGTGTGACAAAGACATGAGTACCTGCCTCTTCAACACGGAGTCCGGTCTGCACTCTATGTCGCATCCGCAACTCCAGCCCTACGGACGGCACCAAGCATCGATCAATGCCGGGCTACATAGCGCAGACGCTGAATCGACAGCGAATCGAGTATTTGGACCCTTCAGGTCTTGAAGCATGACCGCGGCACGGCGTCGCTGCGACGGGCTCACCATTTTCCCGAGGCGATCTCCCGCAGAGCCAGGTTCTCGAGTTCCTTGTCGGCCACCAGGCGCTTCAGCTGCGCGTTCTCCTTCTCCAGTTCCTTCAGCCGCTTGGCGTCGTCGGCCTTCATGCCCCCGTACTGGGCTCGCCAGCGGTGATAGGTCGTTTCGGTGATCTGCAGGTGGCGGGCAACCGCCGCCACGTCGGCCCCCTCGTTCAACATCCGATCAGCCTCTTTGAGCTTGCGGACGATCTGCTCGGGCGTGTGTCTGCGTCTTGCCATCGTGAACATCCTCCCTTCGCCCACGATTGTGGGCAACGGGCTCAGTTCACGGGTGGACCAATCTGATGGGGTCAGGCCATGATAAGAGCGCGACGACGTAAGCGCATGCTTGGCGTCGTCGCGGTTCCCATGGAGCACGTCGATATCGAAGAGACAAACGGAAGCGGGTCAGGGAGAGGTGGCCGGCCGCATGACGGGCACGGCTCGCCACGTTCGAAGGCTTCGCGACTTGCCCAACCACTCACGATTCCTGCTGGCCGTACGTCAGAATCGGACGTCCGAATGTCTCCCATCTTGATCCATCACATCGAAGCAGGGAGGTCGCCGGACGGGGCCAGTCAGCCATTCCCGTAGCTGCCCAGACAACCGTGATTCCATCAGGCAACTGAGGAAGCGCGACGCCTTCGAGCGTTTCACTCCACACAGGGCCGGTCAAGGTTGTCGCTGCGGCTGCTCCGAATCCAATATCCAGCCAGATGAATAGCTCCGATCGCCCGATCTGTCCTTTCAACTTGGCTTGGTTGTCGGCCTTGTCCAACTCCGCTTGCACCTCCCTGGTCAGGGCCGTTTGGGAAGAGTAGAAGCCGCCTGGAAGATGAAGTTGAACTGATACCCAGGCTTCGCCCGGATCCATGTGTCGATGCCATGCGATGACTTGGTTTACACCCAACTCGACGAGTCCAGTCGGTAGTGCCCCGGGTTCTGGGTCCATGAGACCGGGCATCGCTGGAATCCAGTCCTCCGGGGGTCCCGCTTGTTCCATAGCCAGAAGTATTGGCCCTAGTTCCCGATTCAGGCGCGCTGGGTCTGCTTCGTCTGTCGTGTGCAGACTCCACGACCACATCAGACTGGGAAACTGCCAGTCGCACTTTCGGACCCGCGCACCGAATCGAGCACGCTCCGATCGCGTCGACGTCGTGACCTCAAGAATGCCAACGCGTAGACCCGCCCCGTCCCGTATCTCAAAGTCAGCAAGCTGGACTCCGCCCCCGCCGGGATCTAGTTCGACAAGGATGGTGTCCGTCAGTTCTCCGACCAACAAAGCGGCGACTTTCTCCAATCTCTTGGGATGCGACAGGCCCTTGAGGCTGTCGGGGACCACTGGTTCGATCATCTTGATCATCCCGCTTCGATCGGAGGAAACGCGACTCAGGCAGCAGGTCGTGTGGTCGAGGCTTGACCCATCAGACTCGCCAAATGGACGGATTGGCCGGGTTGAGCATCACGCGCAAAATGTGAGGGTCAACGGCCGCTCGCCGAAAAATCGCAGAAAAATGTGGTGCGGATGTGGTACACCGGGATCAACGACCGACAACACAGCACGATTTCAACCGCTACAACCGCTGATGACCTGCGACTTCGGCGAGAGCGGACGACGGGACTCGAACCCGCGACCCTCACCTTGGCAAGGTGGAGGGTCAACTCAGCTACCTGCATCTTTACGAATTAGCGCAGCGTGATAGGCGTTTCCGGCTGTCCGCAGCGGACCGCTATCGACCAAGTTGTCAACGGTGCGTGCGTTTTTCGTGGTAAACGAACCACGAATTCTTGTACCACATGTACCACGGGCGACCCGAGCAGTCGATTCTGCGTGGCGCCCTTCAGGTACTAGGCGCCACCCCGTTGCTGCTTCAACCCCAGCGCCTCGAGGTACACCATGCCGGCAACGGGGTCGTGGCGCATTAGCTCGAGGTAGTGGGCCTGCTCGTCTGGTGAGGCCCGGTTGAAGACCTCTTGCATTGCAAGGTGCAGGCCGCCGCGGCCGGTGGCCGACATCTAGGTCTCGGCCGCCGTCGGCGGGGCAGGTTGAATGAGCCACCGGACGATCGAATCTTCCACGTCAATGACGGTACCGCCGGCATCTCGATCCGGGGTGGATGGCCAACTGCGGTGGCACCATGGATCACAAGGGCTACTACGCCGAAGCCCCCGGAGGCTCAGCGACGGCCGCGGCTTCTATGGTTGAAGCGGTGCTATCGCACCAAAGTCGTTTTGCCTAATGGATTGGAACTCCGGCAGCTCTGACAGGGCTTTGGCCGTCGGGATCTTGGTGAAGTAGCCGGCTCCGAAGCTGATGCACATGAGGATGTACCAGAAGTGTCAGCCCCAGTCATCTCGACCAGGCCAAAGTCCTGCAACGCCTTCTTGGCCGGCACCTTGGCGAAGTAACCGGCCCCGAGAGCGATGTACCTGGCTACCGGGTGGACACCCCTACCGACTGTCCAGAGCCCGTCAGGTGGATGGGCAGGACCATGGGTGGGCTACCGACATAACTGGGTTGACCTGGCCGGACTGCGCCCAACTCGGAGCCATTTCCCACGCTGTTGGTCGCGATTTCCCACATTGTTGCTGTCGCAACTATGAATACTCAGCTCCTGTTCAAGGAACACGGATGGCATTCTCGGCCCACACCGCTCAGACCACTGGGATGGGATTTTCGTCACCCACACATTTGGACCTGGTCGGATATGGCAGTTTGGCACCCGCACGGTCTGCAGTTGACTCCACCTGTACGTGACACAACGATGGGCGGAAAGACGATCCGCCGGCCAAGGGGCTGCCATGACACTGCCGCAGGACGAGGTCGTTGGCGGGCTCCTTGGCGAGATGCGGTGGTTGCTTGACCTCAATCCCACCTTGAGCATGGAGGAGTGGGCGGCGCCCACCCGCTGTGAGGGTTGGACAGTATCCGATGTCGCGGCTCATGTAACGGGTGTCATGGCTGATGTCACCGCCGGCCGGCTTGAAGGCATCGGGACGCAACCGTGGTATGACCGCCAGGTGGCCGAGAGGCGTGGTCGTCCACCAGAGGCTCTGCTCGAGGAGATGGACCGCGTCATCACGGCCACCGACGAGTTGATGAGCGCCTTCGACGAGGATGCCTGGAACGGTCCGGCCGCTCCCGGCATCGAAGGCACGCTCGGTGCCGGGATCCAGTCTCTTTGGTGTGGTGGCTATATCCACAATGAGGACATCCTCGCCGCGCTGGGGCCGTCCGCCCAAGAAAGGGCCGGGCCTTCAGGCGGCCGTTGTTTTCATCGCCGAGGTCCTGACCGAACAGGGATGGGGGCCGGCCACGCTCGGCCTCGACGACATCGGAGATTTGTTAATTGGTGGTGGCGGGCGCCGCATCGAGACAGATCCGCTCACTTTCACGCTCGTCGCATCAGGTCGAGCTGATCCCACCATCTTGGGGCTGGTCGGGAGTGTGAATATCTATGGGTGATCGCGCCCCTCGCCCAGATCCGGCGTCAGGATTCGACGGAGAACAGGCGCCACAGCCCGGGAACCCCCTTGAGAATGTGCTCACCACGATCGACAAAGTTGATGGCAGAGCCCACCACGAGATCCACTACCGTCCGCGAGACGAGCACCTGTCCCGTTTCAGCCTTTGCCTCGACCCGGGCGGCGATGTGGACAGCCAGCCCAGCCAGATCGTCACCGCGCTTCTCAACCTCACCAGTGTGGATGCCGATGCGAAGTTCGACACCGATCTGAGCGGCAGCATCGCGCATCGCGCAAGCGCAGGCCACCGCCCGCGCCGGTCCGTCGAACATGGCCACGATGCCATCCCCGGTGGTATTGACCTCACGCCCGGCGAACGTGGTCAGTTGGCGTCTGAGCACCCTGTCGTGCTGCTCCAACAGATCCCGCCACTGCTTGTCTCCCATCTCGGCGGCCCGGGTCGTCGAATTGACCATGTCGGTGAACAAGATTGTCGCCAAGGTCCGCTCCGCTCCCGCACCTTGGCGGACGCCAGTGAGGAACTCCTCGATTTCATCAAGCATGGTTTCCGTGTCGCCGACCCAATACAGATCATCTGCTCCTTCCAACTCGACGTACTTTGCGCCAGGAATGTGCTCGGCGAGGTACTGACCATGGCCCACCCGGACGTTGACATTGGATTTTCGATGCAGGATCGAGTGTCGGTGCCTGCACCAGGGGGAGGAGGGGTCTCACGTCTGCCCCGAAGTAGATGGCTTGGACCGCCCGGGCCGTGGCCGGGCTGGCCCCCCGGTATCCGGCCTTGACCCACCAGGCCCGAAACGCCTCGTCGTGAACGACACTCGGGCCGGCCGACGCGAGGAAATCGTAGCCTTGGGCGACGGCGTCTGGATCCGTGTTGACCTCGAGGAACCTCTCGAGAATCCTCTGGGGAATGCCGATGGGATAGTCCTCGGCTCGAGCCATTCGGGCTGTGCCGTTGATGAGGACCAGGCTCGCGACGCGCTCCGGGAACGTCGCTGCAAGCAGAATCCCATGGAGCGACGTGTCCCTCGGGGCCAGTATGGCCGCCCGTCGTGAACCCACCGCGTCGAGCACCGCCAAGGCGTCTTCGACCCAACCCTCAAGGCTCGTCTGACCACTGGACAAATGGATCAGACAATCCGATGCCCTCGGAGATCGAGTCTGATCAACCTGCCGAAGGAGGCGAACCGTCGGTGGAACCGGGCCAAGGACGGCTCCTCGTCCATGCTGTCGATCGGGAGCATGGCGCTCGAAAAAGTAAGGATGTCCAGCGCTCCGGCCCCGATCACCTGATAGGCGATGGAAATAGTGCCATTCTTGGCGAAGCGGATCTCCGGGATTTTCGGCCATCGCTGCCAAGTCTGACCAATCCCAGCGGTGGCGTCGAACGCCGGGGGTCGCAAGGATCGGAGATGACGGTGCGGTAGGGACACGACAGGGCGATAGTCCAGCTTCGTCACAGGGGGGCTATTGAGCATCCTTCGCCGCCAGGTGAATCGACCCCAGAACCGACCGGAGGAGCGAGTCGTCTTGGCCGTGCTCCAGCGGCTGCGGCCGGCATGCGAACGGATCTCATCCCTGGTGACGCCCGACACGCTGCGGCGGTGGCATCGGGAGTTGGTACGTGAAGGGTGCCACCTCACGGTCGACCGCTTGACCAGGCCGGACCCCGCTGATCTCGGGTGCGAAACTGGCCGGGTGACCGTCCGCCTCATCACCCTCTCCCTCCGCCAGGTGCTCCGACTGCTGCTCCTCGCCTGCCGGTCGTCTCGCTCGAAGGATCTCGAGCTGCTCGTGTTGCGCCAGGAGCTGGTCGTCTTGCGCCGCCAGGTCCCCCACCCGAAGACGCGTCAGGAGGAACGGCTTGTGCTCACGGTTCTCCAACGGCTCCGACCAGCTCGGGAGCGGCTGTCGAACCTGTTCACGCCTGACACCCTTCGTCGCTGGCACCGGGAACTCGTGAAGGCGAAGTGGCACTTCCCCCATCGGGTCGTCTCGCGCCCGAGGATTTCCCTCGAGACCCAGGTCCTGGTGTGGCGGATGTCACGGGAGAACGACAGCTGGGGCTACAAGCGGATCCAGGGCGAGCTCCAGAAGATCGGCATCGAGATCTCCACAACGAGCATCCGCCGCATCCTGACGGTCAAGTCCCGTCCTGGCCCGCACCGGGACACCTGGCGCCAGTTCATGCGCACCCAAGCCTCCTCGATCATCGCCTGTGACCTCTTCACCGTCGAGTCGATCCGGCTGAAGACCCTGCACGTGCTCTTCTTCATCGAACTGCAGAGCCGGCGTGTGCTGATCGGCGGGGTGACCGAAGGTCCGGCCAACCTCGCCTGGTGCACCCAGATCGCTCGCAACCTCTCCGAAGCTCGAGAGGACCGATCGGAGCCGATCCGCTTCCTCGTCCACGACCGAGACAAGCGCTTCGCAGCGACCGTTCGACGAGGTCTTCAAGGCTGAGGGCGTCGAGATCATCCGAACGCCCTGGCGAGCCCCGAAGGCGAACGCTTATGCCGAGCGATGGATCCGAACCGTCCGAGCAGAGTGCCTCGATCGGGTCATGGTGCTGGGCGCTCGCCACCTCGAGCGGCTGCTTTCGACCTACGTGAAGCATTACAACGAGGAGCGGCCGCACCATGGCCTCGGGCTGAAACCGCCGGGAGGTTCACCACCCTCAGGGTCCTCAGCTCCGAGCCGAGCGAGATCAAGCGCCGCGATCTCCTCGGCGGGCTCATCCACGAGTACTACCGGAAGGCTGCCTGAGCCAGACGGATGGCGGCTCCGCCGGTCGGGGCCAGCGACATCGGCGCTTCTCCCGCAGAACAGCGGATCGAAGCACGTCTGCGCGCAAGGCTCCTTCCTTCGCGGCTCCTGGAGCGGCGCGTGAGCGCCCCATTTGCGGCGATGGGACCGTTCCGCTCGGCGCCGATATATAAGTGGCACCCTTCAGGAGCGGGAAGAACTGTCATCCAGAGGTGACGGATCACTCCAGGACCCTCGATGTCGGCGAGCACCACCCGCTCTCCTTCTCCGATCACTCGGTTCGGGGCTCCCTTACGGCCGCTAGCGGTGGCACTCCGCCCCTCGCGCCCCAGTCGGGTTCTCGAACGTGATGGCACGCGACTCGAGGGACGAGTCGATGAACGACGGATCCATGATATTTGTCATCGTCGCATTCTGGCCTCGCGACAGCCACGTTGGCGCCACAATGAACGCCAGCATCTGGGATGCTGGCGACGCACTCGAAGCACTGATCTGCGCCGGAGCCCCTGTCGAACCTGGGAAAGGCATCGTCCCCGTTCAGCAACGATGGATGGCATTTTCGGCACCCACAGGGTTGCTTCCGATTCCGAGTTCCCGAAGCTCTCGGTTCCCCAGCAGTCGACCCCACCCAAGCTGAGCGTGGCACAAGTATCGATGTTTAGGCCGCCACCTGGCTAACCGGATGCATGCCTCCGTTCGCCAATAAAGTGGGGGATCACCTCCGCATACCCGAACAAGAGTGGGGAGCCTCCCATGGACGACGCCGTACCCTCTGCCCCCAACGACATCCGAACCCTCGTTCGGGATGCGGCGGGGACGTGGACACTCGATCCTGCCGGTTCGACCGTGGAGTTCCACGTCAAGCACTTCTGGGGCCTGATCACCGTCCACGGCCACTTCGAGCGTATCGAAGGAGAGGGGACGGTCGACGAGGCGGGGAACGTTTCGGGCGACTGCGCCTCGATGCGGGCTCGCTGACCACCAAGAACGCCAAGCGTGACAAGCACTTGCGGTCGGCGGATTTCTTCGACGTCGGCAACCACCCGACCGTGGTGGCGACGGTGCGACGTCTCGTTCCCGAGGAGGGCGGGGTCCTGAAGGCCCAGGTGACCCTGGAGGCCGCTGGACAGAGTGAGGACATCACACCCACCGTCGAGGTGGTCGGAGCGACGGCTGGCACCGTCAGCCTGCGGACAGAGCTCGTGGTCGACCGCAGCCTCTTCGGGATGACCTGGAGTCCCGCTCAAGATGGCATCGAGCGAGGCACGTGCCGTCGTCAACGCCCGGTTCGTCCGGAGCTGAGCTGGGATGGCGTCGAACCTCGAAGCTCTTGGTTCGTCGGTCGAGTACCTTCGCTCCGTGGTGGAGGGCCTGAGCGATGCCCAGTTCGACGAGCCCGCGTACCCAACCGAGTGGACGATCGCCGACGTCCTCTCGCACATCGGATCCGGGGCCGTGATCATGCAGCGGCGACTCGATGACATCATCGATGAGAACGCGACACCCGATGACTTCGCCCCAGGGGTGTGGGACACATGGAACGCCAAGGCGGCCAGGGCGAAGGCGGCCGACGCCCTCGTCGCCGATCGTGACCTGTTGCTGCGCATCGAGTCGCTCCCGGACGAGGCTCGTTCGAACTTCCGTTTCTCGATGGGTCCGCTGGAACTGTCCTTTGATGGCTTCGTCGGCATGCGGCTCAACGAGCATGCCCTCCACACCTGGGACGTCGAGGTCGCCATCGATCCGGCCGCGACGGTGCCGGCCGAGTCAGCGGCGCACATTGTGGACAACCTTGAGCTCATCGCCCGCTACACCGCGAGGCCGACGGGAAACACCCGGGCGATCGCGGTACGCACTGGTCAACCGGGGCGGGACTTCTCCATCGGTCTCTCCCCCGATGCGGTCACCCTCGGAGCGGAGATCCATCGCCCCAGCCCGATCTCGAACTTCCGGCCGAGGAAACCGGCAGGAGCACGGGTAGTCCAACAGGCCTGCAACCTGACCACTTCGCTCGCCGGACGGGGTCTTCCCGTGAGATACCTCGTGCGGGATCGAGACGCCAAGTTTACGTCCAGCTTCGACGAGGTCTTCCGCTGCGAGGGGATCAGAATCATCCGCACACCCATCCGTGCCCCTCGGGCGAACGCTATCGCCGAGCGCTTCGTCGGCACGATCCGTCGGGAGTGTCTAGACCGCCTACTCATCTTCCACCGATGTAAGCTCGAAGCCGTCCTCGCCGAATACATCGAGCACTACAACCAGCATCGCCCACACCGCTCGCTCGAGCAGGCTTCGCCGCTGTCAGATCATCCGTCGGCGGCATCAAGTCCCAATGTCATGTAACTGAGAAGATCGGACCGGCTCGGTGGTCTCCTTCACGAGTACAAACTGGCTGCTTGAGCCCATCGGACGGCATTCTCGGCACCCACAGGCTTATTCCAGCCGTCACCCAGGAAACTACCTGACAGGTTGACGCGATAACGGCCGAGCCAATCGAGGTTGGTACGAGATCCAATCGTCTACCGCGCGAGCCCTGAGCCCAACTCAATCACAGGGTGCCGGCCCGTCGTCTCCTGACGTGCCGCACATCACTGCTTGGCGGCCGAAAGGCGCCAAAATCTCAAGTGCGCTCCGCGATCCCGACACGAAGCTTCGTCGCTGTTGCATCATCGCCCAAGCAGGCAGACCGCTGGCACAGGATGCACTAATGTCGGGTACGGATCAGGTTGAAACTGGAGGAACGACGGCGCAGGGTGGCGTAGATACTTCGTAGCGGCGCGGTGTACCTGAAGGTGCGGGTCGCCCTCAGCGCGTGCAGCTCTGTGCGAACACGGTGAGCCTCGGCAAGCGCTCGCGCCGTACTCTCGTCGGCGATCGTAGCCTGAGCCTGCGCGTTCGCGGGTTGTCGCGGCTGCGTGTGCCACGCTCTCGGAGAGCTGGTCGCGTTCCTGGTCCGCGTGGGTGAGCGCTTCCTCCAGGCTGTGTGCCCACTGTTGTGCCTGGTCGACCTGGTGCGTCCACACGTACGGGACGAAGTCGTCCAGCACGTTGGCGGGAATCGCGAGCGTCTGCAAGAGCGCCGGCTCGTCGGCACGGGCATAGAAGCGATTGAGCCCGTCGAAGAGGGCGAGCCGATAGCCCGCTTCGAGGAGCGTCGGTTCCCAGGCCTCGTGAGCCGGTTCGTCGGACTTTGGCACGGTCGCTTCCATGACCACGACCCGGGGCCGGAAGCTGTACCAGTCGGCCCCAGCGAGCACCTCGCGCTCGAAACCCTCTACGTCCACCTTGAGGAAGTCGACGGGACCAGGAACGTGGTCGACCACGACCTACGCGAGCGTCCAGTGGGCACCTCGATCGGAGTGAGACTCCTGGCCGTCGGCCCCGTAGCGCTCAGCGATTCCGGGCACCATCGTGGACGCTCCGCGATCGATCGGAGGATCGAGGCCCGGCCACTCCGGCTTCTCAGTCGGTTCGACGAACAGCTTCCCCTGCCCGGCCGTCGCACCGCGGGCGAGGAACCCGCGGATTCGTGTCAGCCGGCCGTGCCGCGCAGAGCCGCTCGTGTTTCGCCCGGGGCGGTTCCACGTTCACGCCCCGCCATCCCCGCTCTGCGAACGCCACAGTGACCGATCCAATACGGGATCACCGGCACCAACGTCCACCCAGAAGCCCGCCCGGTCGTCCGTTAATCTCGCCGCGGGCAAGCACCACATCTTCCTGGTTCTGCGCATACGACACGAACGGATCACGGCTCCCCAGTCGGCTCCCGCAAGCGAGGCGGCACACCGTTCGCCGAACGAGGCCGCCCACGGTCGCTGCGTGTGGGGTACGAAACGTTCGCTCACGACCTACATCCGAACTCCCTGGCGGCATAGGGGTGAACGTATGCGGTTGTCGCGGAGTCCACCCCGGCGTCCCAGATAGGTCGGTTGGCATTGGCAGTGGCATTTTGGTGGCCCGACCGTTGGCTTGATACGTCCACGGACGCGCTCGCCGCCCTGGCGGCCGCTCCTCAAGGCATCTCAACGGCGGGGAGGTGACGGGAACCGGGAATTCCCGCCTCGTTGAGCGGAGTGGACAACGTGGCCGAGCCGCCGCGGTCGACAGAACCGGGGAAGCCACGAGAGGCGACCACTGAAAGGTTCGCGTATGCCCGAAAAACTCGATCCGCCCTTCAGGCCGCGCCTGATACTCGTGGATCAACCCTGTGGGTGCCGAAAATCTCATCCATCCAGATCACGCCTCCAACCGGTACTCGTGAATGAGCCCGCAAAGGACAGCCGGTCGTCGGAGGCACATCGGATCGGAATCCTCGATCAGATCCCGCTCAACTCCCAGGCACTGCGGAGCATGGGGTCCAGAGCTCGGTGCCGACGATGTCGGTTGTAGTGAGCCAGCTACTCGACGAGTACCTGCTCGAGATGACGGCGACCGAAGATGAGGACCACGGACACCTCGTGGCAAAGTATGGACGACCTCGATGGCCAGATCCTCTTGGCCGCCCCGGGAAAAGGCGGACCAGCTGAAGCAGACGGACGAAGGCAACGTAGAGGAAGGAGAGCGCCACACTCTATCTTCGCGACCAATGTCACCTCGGTAGAAGTCCAGGCGAGTGACATGGACGGAGTTCTCGGCACCCACACCCATCGGGATGGATGCGAGGGAAGCCCAGGTACCGCTTTGGGTTCGTTGAGTCCGACAGCCCAGAGTCGTCAGGTCATTTTGGCCTTGAGGGTGCAGATCGCAAGGTGCGCGTTGACAATGGCTTGACGCGTACTGTCCGAAGCACCAAGGTCAACCTCAGCTGCCACTTTCGCACTGTCCGCCGCCTGCTCCACCTCCACTATCGACAAACGCACTATGAGGGGGTCGGCACCTGGAAGATTGTCCACCGCCTTCTGGGCCTTGTGCGCGAGCTCCCGGACGACCGCGCCGAGCACTGGGGATGCGCCCCCGTCGGCCTCGATTGTCGCCGCTGCGACTTCCATCTGCTCGTTGATGCCAATAAGCCGCTCTGCCGTCGTCGTCATCGGATACCTCTTCGCTTTTGATGCCGGTCCATCATGCCGCGTCGAAGACTGGCGTGTGTTGGAATCGCCAGCAGATGGGCAGCCCGGCCACCGGCTCGCCGGCGCTGCCCCCGATGTGGGTGCCTATGATGCGGCCGGCCGACCAAGGGAGCAGCGATGGCTGACGTCTCGGCGATATTCCGGCTGACCATCCAGGGTGCGAAGTGGGTCGCGCTCAAGGAATTGGCCGGCCGGCTGTAGTGTCGAACGGCTCCTTGGTCCTGGCCGCGCCGATGTCGCTCACCGGCCGGTACGGCCACCAGGGCCGGCTGGCGGCAGCCGGGCTCCAGCAGGCTGTCGAGGACGTGTCCTATCGCGGGGGAGTGCGGGTCGGCCGACGGACGCTCATACCCGAGGTCGTGATTTTCGACGACGGTGGCACGAGGGCAGGCGTACGCCATGCTCTCGACGTGCTTGCGCGTGCGGACCTGGTCATCGGACCCTACGGCAGCGACCTTGTGGTCGAGGCGGCCCGGTGGGCTGGGGAGCGAACCCGGGTGCTGTGGAACCATGGTGGCAGTGCTGATGCCGCTCAGCGGCTGCCCGGCGTAGTCTCGGTACCAGCTCCGGCGAGCCGCTATTTCGCTCCCGTTCTCGATGCAGTTTCTGGCCAGATGCCCGGCGCTCGCGTACTCGTCGCTGCGGGTCGGGGTGCTTTCGGGAGCTGGGCAGCCGATGGTGCGGTTAGCGCCGCGGGCCGCCTTGGTATGGGTGTCGTGGCGGTGGTGCCCCACGACGAGATTCCCGACCAGCCCGACGTGGACATTCTCTTGGCGGCGGGATCGTTCGCTGACGACGTGGAGCTCATCCGCCGGCTCCGCCGGCGACCCCCGGTGGTGGCAGCGGTCGCCGCGGGGCTGGGCGCCTTCGCGGCCGAGGTCCGGGCCGAGGGCGTGCTGGCCCCGTCCCAATGGGAAGAGGGAGCTCGCTTCCATCCTGACGCGGGGATCCGCCCCTCCGACGTTGTGCGTTCGCTACGCGCCCGGCTATCGCCTTTGCTCGAGGTCCGACCTAACCTCGGGCACATCGATTATCCCGCTGCCCAGGCCTATGCGGCGGGACTCATCGCCCTCCGTTGTGTGCAGGAGGCTGGAGTGGTCGAGGACGCTGCCCTCCATGCGGCCGCTCTTAGGTTGCACTGCACCACATTTTTCGGCCGCTATGGGCTCGGGCCCGACGGGCGTCAGGCCGAACACGCGGTGCTCGTGGTGCAGTGGCGCCAACAGGGCAAGCGACTGGTGTGGCCCCCGTCGCTGGCCGAGGTGCCGGTCGAAATATGACCCCTTGGAGTGGTCGCTTCCTCCGGCCCATCGAGGCGCAGTCGCGCTAGTAGCAAGCCGTCACGGTCTTGGAGGACGGTAGCCGAGACGGCCGTAGCTCTGAAGAGTCCCTAGTGGCGGACACAATCACGTATTCGGACGCTACGAGTTGATGTCACAGCGATTCCAGCGCCGTTGCCGTACTTATGCCACATGGCATCCGACTCTTTCTCGGCCAGATGCCAACAACTGGCGAAGATCCTTTTAGGAAAGTACTGGGCGATCTCAATCCAAAGATCGAAAATTGAACTACTGATGGGCCGGGCGCTTGCTTCGAAGTGTGCCTTCAGAATCGGCTGGGACCCAACAGAATGGATCCTTCATAAGGATCGTCCAGCTTGTCCGCTCAAACAAAGAAGAGCTCGCTATAACTTTGGCAAGTCCCTATTGCGCCACATCGGCTCGTCGTCGTTGAGCGTATCGAATACAGGGTCTGAGATATACGGCATCCGTCTTCGCCATCGTTGCCATCTACGTCAACCGGCGGACACATTCTCCAGACGGGAAGCCGTCGCTGAAGCGACATCTGAGGAGTTGTATTCCCGACTTGTCGCCATGTGGTCCAGCCTGGTCCTATGGCCATCAAGACATTTGCGCCGACGCAGTCAGGGCCGAGCCAGGGATTTGCTGGCGGTGACCGGCCACCCAGGCGACCCCTATACAACGCCCACGGACAAGCGTAAGTTGCGCTGTGGAGGTAGAGCTATGCACGCAGCCAATGGAGATCGAATCGTCGTCGAGTCGGCCAAGGTCGGCTCCGCTCGGCGAAGCGGCCAAATCGTGGAGGTGCTGGGAGGACCTGCCGGCGAGCACTACCGGGTGCAGTGGGAGGATGGCCGCCGGACTGAGTTCTTCCCCGGCCCAGACGCCAGGGTGGTTCCATCGGCATCATCCTCCTGAATGGCGGATGATCCAAAGAACCAGATGCCCCAGGTGCCCCGCAAACACTGAGAGTAGGGTTCAGCCGTGACGGGCTGAGGTCACCTGGCTACGCTTCGACCAGCCGTCACCGTGGCGACGGAAGGGCAGTGACCATGAACGCGCGCGACATCAAGAGGCGGCTTCGCGACATTAGTGCTCAGGTCGAAGGGATCGCGATTGGAGGCACGGCCGGCGGAGAACTCGCCACGCTGGGCCAGGCCATCCACAACCTCGTCGGCTGCGTTGCGGATCTCACGGACGAGGTCGATCGAATCGGCAGAGCGAAGTAGCCCCACACGCTCCCCCTGTGCCTCGCAAACGGCGGGGTTGAGGCTAGCTCTGGCCCGTACTCCAACAACTCCAGGGGAATATGGTCGCTGCCATTGCCCGGCAGGGCCGGGCGGAGAGGTGGTGCCGGGTGGGACTGATGGCTTCATTTCACACGTCGAGCGACGAAGACGGTCACGATCTCGTGTATCACGATCAGAGCGAATGCGGTTACGGCCAGAAGATCATTCGGAGTGGTAACAAGGTCGATGGACCGGGGACAGGTTCGCGATCTTTGCGACTGGTGTGCCGATCTGGCTGGGGAGAACTAACACCATCCCACAAGATCGCCCCTGTGCCCCGCCATCGCCGGCCGTGGGGGTTAGGAGCGGACGCCAGGCCCGGGGTGGTTCAGTGGATCAGCATCACCAGGGCCTGGCTTTGGAGTAATCGGTGCCGAAGGCGGCGATCTTTAGGCCCCGTCAACCCTGGCCTCGTGGACCACGGCGCCAACGCCGTGCGGGCCGAGCCAGGCAAGTTGGCGGATGGTCAAACATTCGGGCTGGTTCTTCTTGGTCCACTGGTCGCTGGATCTTGTGACAAGTTTCAGGCTGCTGTCCCGAGACGCGCTCCCGTGATGTAGTCGTCGAGCACGTGGTCGATGGTGCCGAGGGCGCGACGAAGCTCGATGGGTGCAGGAGGTCTGTCCGCCCCGAGGAGCGGCCGGAGCAATCGGTGCATGCAGTTTCGTGTAGAAGACTGCGACGCGGATGTCCTCGGGTGTCAGGTTGTAGGAGTTCGTGCCCGGGCTTCGTTCGATCAGCCCGTGGAGTCGGAGGCGGCGCAGGTCGTAGCTCATCTGCGAGGAGCTGTAGTCCCTGCCGAGGAGTCCGGCCACCATGCCCGCGAAGGCTCTTGTTGGTGAAGCCGGTGACGGCGTGGACGACGAAGCAGAGTGCACCGGCCAGGGCCATGGCGCGTTGATCCCCGAAGCGCAAGGCTCCGGTTCGTTGGCCCTCCCTTGCGTAGGGCTGGTGGATGCGCTCAAAGAGCGCAGAGCCGATGGCACAGCCCTGGCCGGCACGCTCGATCATAAGCAGACGGTCGTTGACCTGATGGGCCTTGCCACGAGCTCGGGCAAATGCTCAAGTCGGGCGATGACCCCGATGTCGCACTGAAGACTCGCTGGAACTCTCTCGGCCTGGACGATGGCGACAACGCCGGTGCGCTCCTCGACCTCAGCTCTCTTGAGGTAGGGACGGATGTGGTCAAGCTTGCGATCGTCCCAGCGTGTGCGATCAGGCTTCTTGAGCTGAAGGATGGGGACTTGGTGCTCGACCGCGAAGGCCTTCACCTCCCGGCGGAAGCGGTTGCCGATTTCTCGAGCAATACCGATAAGGGGATTTGATAGCCCAAGTGCTCGGTGAGGAAGCCGTCGAACGCGGCGAGCACCCACAGTGGCGGCTGGAGATGCAGATCATGCTGTTCGAGGAGGCCGCTGACTATCGGCTTCATTCCATTCGACCTGACCAAGGTCTGGCCGCACTCGGACTACCCGATGATTCCCGATCGGCCGCATGGTGCTCGACCGCAACCCTGACAACTATTTCGCCCAGGTCGAACAGGCCGCGTTCGAGCCGTCCAACATGGTGCCGGGCATCGCCCCTAGCCCGGACAAGATGGTTCAGGGCCGGCTGTTCAGCTACCCCGACACTCATCGCGCGGATTGGGCCGAACTACCTCCAGTTGCCGGTCAACCAGCCACTGGTTCCGGTGCACAGCTATAACCAAGACGGGCCCATGAACTTCCGACCGGGCGGCGACCCCGTCTACGCGCCCAACTTATACGGCGGCCCCCAGGCTGACCCGGCTCACTACGCCGACCCGGTCTACCAGCTGAAATCGTCCGGGCCGCATACCACGCCCATCGCGACGACACCGACTTCGTCCAGCCGGGCAATATGTACCGTGAGGTGATGTCCGAGACTGATCGGGAGCACCTCTTGACCAACATCATCGGTCACGCTTGCCATGGTCCCGGCCTCAAGCCCGACGTGGCGTCACGTGTCGGCGAATACTGGCGCCAAGTCGACCCCGACCTCGGCGCCCAGGTGGCCAAGGCACTCGTCAAGGGAGGCTGACCGTCCGCTTCACGAAGTAGCTGCACCTATATGCCCGGAGCCGCCAGGACCGGTCGGCGTTCCCAGCAGGCCACCCGATAGCCTGGCGGCCTGTCCTGAGCGGGAGCGGCGAAACCGGTCGGAATGCTGATCGTATGAGTCGGCACGCAGGAAATCTCTTCTGATGGTGACCATCAGGTTGGCGACCGTTGATATGGCCAATCATTGCCAGCCGCCTGCCCTGGGCGAAAGTGCTCATGGTTGGCTTGGATGTTGCCTTCGGCTCGCACACCCTCGCAATCTCCGTGTCTGAGTCCAGCTGTCTCCGCTGAGTCCAGTCGGCAGTGGCGCGAAGCTTGGTGACGACAGGTAGCTTGGTATCAATCCCAGCCTTGACGGAAGAGGCCCGCCGACCTTCGGCGATACGCCCCGGAGCTGGCTGCGAGGCGAATCGAAGCGCATGGCCGATAACCGGTTCTTCCTTGCTTGGCCGTGACATGGCGATCGACCTCGGCACGGCCAACACCCTGGTGTATGTGCGTGGCCGGGGCATCATCTTGAACGAGCCATCGGTCGTCGCCGTGAACGTCAAGGACGGGCGTCCACTGGCGGTGGGCGCCGAGGCCAAACGGATGATCGGTCGCACCCCGAGCCACATCCAGGCCATCCGCCCCTTGAAGGACGGGGTCATCGCCGACTTCGAGATCTGCGAGAAGATGCTTCGCTACTTCATCCAACGCGCCCAACAGCGCCGCTTCGCCAAGCCACGCATGATCATCTGCGTCCCGTCGGGTATCACGGGTGTCGAACGCCGCGCCGTCATGGAAGCCGCCATGAGTGCCGGTCGCCCGCAAGGCCTACATCATCGAAGAACCGATGGCCGCCGCCATCGGGGCTGGGCTGCCGATCCATGAGCCCACGGGCAACATGGTCGTTGACATCGGCGGCGGAACCACCGAGGTCGCCGTCATCTCGCTTGGGTGGCATCGTGAGCAGCCAATCGGTGCGCGTCGGAGGTGACGAGCTCGACGAGGCAATCATCTCCTACGTCAAGAAGGAACACAGCCTCGCCCTCGGTGAGCGGACCGCCGAGGAGATCAAGATCGCCCTCGGCTCCGCCTACCCCCTCGAAGAGGAGCTGCACGCCGAGATCCGGGGCCGCGACCTCGTGACCGGCCTGCCCAAGGTCCTGGTGGTGTCGACCGAGGAGATCCGCAAGGCGATCGCCGAGACCGTCGCGGCCATCATCGACGCCGTGAAGGTGACGCTCGACAAGACGCCGCCCGAGCTTGCCGCCGACATCATGGAGCAGGGGATCGTGCTCACCGGCGGTGGGGCGCTACTCCAAGGGCTTGGCGCCCGCCTGCAGGAGGAAACGGGCATCCTGATCGTCTTGGCGCCCGACCCGCTGAGCTGCGTCGCCATCGGGGCCGGACAGTGCCTCGAGGAGTTCGACATCCTCAAGCAGGTCCTCGTCACTTCCGGCTACTAGTCAGCTGACCGTGAACACGTGAGATGAGACCCGCCGGGCCCACACCAATGCTGCTGGCAAACCAGTCATCGCAGCCGTCGAGGGCCCTGCAGTCGCCGGCGGCCTTGAACACCCGCAAGGTCGCACCAATCGGCGAAGTGATCGGATCCGAACGAGATTGTCGGCATGAGAACTCTCGCCGTCATGCATGCCCACGGCAAAGCCAGTTAGAGACCCACGGATGCCGCCGATAGCTGCGCATCGTACAAACTTCTATCGGACCGTTGAGCGGGACGTCCCAGCCCAGAGAAGCGCAACGGAGATCGAGCTGCTCTCTTTGCGCCAGCAGGTGGTCAACCTTTCCAGGTCAGAGCATGAGGCTCACTTCTTGAGCAAGTCTCCAAACGCGGTCAATGTGGCTCGTTGGCGTTTGCCCGTCCAACCATTCCTTGAAATGTGCCAGTCGTCGTTCGGCCGGGACGTGTTGACGCCCCTCTGGTCCGTTCGTCTGAGCTCCGCAACGCCGGCAGACCGCCATCCGCCCGTTTGTCTCCGGAGAATGATGCTCGTCCAGCCGAGCGCCTATCTGCGATGCTTCGGGTGAGACCACGGTTCTCCCTCTCGCCCGGCATGCCCCCACTTTGGCTGACGCCGAGCCAGAAGGACGGCAGCAAGCTCGAGGTGAGCGATTTGGTCCTTTGATACACTTTACCTGGCCCACCCGCCGCTCGCCCCGTAGGTCCCACTTCCGCGCGATATCGTTTCGAAGACTCGATCGCACGGCGGAGAAGGAGCCCCGATCCTGACTCGGGGTTCGCTCGCCGGCACGGTGTCTTTCGACGGCAGGCTTGCCGAAGACCCGGCAGGTAGAGCATAGAGCACAGTATCCGTGAGAATACTCCCCATGAGGACTTTCAACGCCGCTGTGCCTGGCGGCAAGCCGGCCTGATCGGAACGCTCAACGTACGACTCATTTGCCGGTCACGAGTGGGCAATGCGACGTCGAGCGTCGTATTGTCCAAAACAGAGCGGCCCGGCAGACTGTGGCATGTCCAGTCCCACGCAATGGTCCGAAGCCGCCGACGCGCTCACCGAGGCGCTGACTCTCACGACGCCCCCAATAGCCATCACCTTTTCCCAGTCTGCTCCCGACGGTGTTGCGCCGTTCGACGCTCCGATGCCTGAGCCAACTCCCGATGGCCGATCCGGTCGCGTTCCGGCAGGCTGCGTGTTCTGGACCAAAGCGCTTGACCGGACCTTTTCCACCGTTGCCGCCGACCATGGCAATTGCAGCGTCGGAAGCCTGACCCACGGGTTCGTCACCCTCGACGAGGTCGCCGGCCACTCGGATGTGGCGGCCCTGGTGGAGTCGGGCTGGGTGACCATGGACATGGTTCCCGACATCCCGGTCATCGCCGACCGGCCCGAGGTCGTGACCTATGGACCACTGACAGAATCGCCGGTAGACCCGGACGTCGTCATGATCCGGGTCAACGCCAAGCAGCTCATGGTGCTGAGTGACGCGCTTCCTGGCCTTCGCATCGATGGCAAGCCCCAGTGCCACATCGTTGCGGTAGCCAAGCAAGAGGGAGAAGTGGCCGTGAGCGTGGGCTGCATGCTCAGTCGCGCTCGCACCGCCATGTCCAAGAACGACATGACGTGCGCCATCCCGGCAAACCGCCTACACGAGGTGGTCCGCCAGGTTCAGGCGACCGCGGCAACCGACGCCATCGTGGCGTCCTATGCAGCGGAGGATGCCCGCCGATTCATTGCTCGGTAGGGCGTGCTGCTTGGCCGCTCGGTAGGGACTACTTCTTGGCCGCTTCGTAATAGGGATTGGTGCCGGCCGCGTGGTCGGTGACGTCGATGACCCGAGTGATCTCGGTGACTGACTCGCGGAGCGCGACTTCGATCCCTTGGCCCAAGGTCACTGCCGCCATGCCGCAACCCGCGCAACCGCCGCTCAAGCGGAGATAGGCGGCGTCACCCTCCACCGCGACAAGATCGGCCCGACCGCCGTGCACCGCAATGCTCGGATTGATCTGTTGCTCGAGGACCTGGATGACCCGCTGCGCCACGTCTCCGCTGAGGTCCACCGGCGGCCCGGCCATCCCCGGGCTTGCGCCGGCAGGGCGCGGTGGCTGGTTGGGGTTCTGAATGACCATCCCGCCCTGGTCTGAATCACGGTTGACGTCGAGTACCGACCCCCGCATTTTGGCGATGCTGTCGGCCGGAACCACGAGCACAAGCCCACCACGTTCGTCGAACCAGTCATCGGGGCCGGCGTCGCCAACCGCCTGGAAGTATATGTCGTAGGTGTAGGCGTTTCCGCTCGCACCGGTGACCTCGACCCAGAGGGCTAACGACTCCTCAGCGTCCTCGCCGGACCGCAGCTCCAGCACCATCTCTAGCGCGGCGTCGGTCAGCATGCAGAACGGCCACGCTGTTGGAATCGATGTCGGTCATGGTGTCTCGTCTCAACCTTGGTGGGTTCCGACCATCATAGGGGGGTGCCCCGGATCCTCTTGCTGCTGCCCAACGGCCACCTACCGGGCCTCGGACTTCGTTGCCGCCGCTGCTCGGCCTGGGGGTTGACGTCGTGGTCGGCTCCGAACATCGTCAGGCCTTGTCCGGCTCCATGGGTGACCGGGCCGTGGTGGTGCCCCTGGCCGACATCGACGCCGCGGTGAGCGCCATCGGGCCTTGCATCGTCGGAGCCCGCTCGATGCCGTTCTTGCCGTCGACGACCAAGGTGTGGTGATCGCATCTGCCGCGGCCGCGTGCCTCGGATTCCGCCACAATCCGCTCGACGCGGTCGCCGCCACCCGGGACAAGACGATCATGCGGGAGCGCCTGGGGGACGCCTCGCTGACCCCAGCCCGCCTACCGAATCGTTCCCCCCGGGGCCGACGTCGCCTCGGCCGCGGCGGAGATCGGGTATCCGTGCGTGGTCAAGCCTGTCTCGCGGTCGGCCAGCCAAGGGGTCATCCGTGTCGATGACGCGATCGAGGCCGAGGCGGCGGCCGTCCGCATTCGCGCCATGACCGCGGAACTGTCCCGAACCCCTGCTCGTCGAGCCCTTCGTGCCCGGAGACGAGGTCGCCGTCGAAGGTCTGCTCACGGAGGGACGTCTGGAGGTGCTGGCGGTATTCGACAAGCCCGATCCCCTGGACGGCCCCTTCTTCGAAGAGACCATCTACGTCACGCCGTCACGCCAGCCCCCGGCGGTCCTCACTGAGATCGAGTCCACCGCGGCGCGGGCGGCCATGGCACTCGGCCTGCGGGAAGGACCCGTCCATGCCGAGCTGCGCGTCGGCCCGGGTGGCGCCGTGACCATTCTCGAACTTGCCGCCCGGTCCATCGGTGGCTTGTGCGCGCGGGCCCTCAGCTTCGGAGCGGGGGTAAGCCTCGAGGAGGTGATCATCCGGCATGCCCTCGGCATGGGGCTCGACGGCCTCACCCGGGAGTCACAGGCATCGGGCGTGATGATGCTCCCGATCCGCTCGGCCGGAGTACTCGACCACGTGTCGGGACAAGAGCGCGCCCTCGGCCATCGAAGGAGTGGTCGGTCTCGACATCACGATTCCGTCGGGGCGGCCGGTGGTGCCCCTGCCCGAAGGCGATCGCTACCTGGGGTTCATCTTCGCCCGTGGACCGACACCGCATGCCGTCGAAGCGGCTCTTCGACAGGCAGAGGCATGTCTCGACGTGCACCTGCGCTGAGCCAAGCCTGAGGGCCGAGGCCGGCCCGATAGCGTCGAGGTGGTGCGAGTGTTGCTGGTATCCACCTACGAACTGGGCCACCAGCCACTGCACGCGGCCAAGGCCACCAGCGCGCTGCTCGCGGCTGGTCATGAAGTTCGCTGTGTCGATGTCGCCCTCGACGCGCTCGACGCAGACGATGTCGACTGGGCCGACCGTGTGGCGTTTTCCGTGCCGATGCACACCGCCATGCGCCTGGCATTGCGGGTCGCCGAAACGATACGGTCCCGACGACCCGAACTTCCGCTGTGCTTCTATGGCCTCTATGCACCGGTGAGCCGGGATCTGACCGTCAGTTCTGCCGTCGATGCCGTCATCGCCGGCGAGTACGAGACGGGGCTGGTGGCGTGGGTGGACGGCGAGGACCCGGGCCCCGAGATCCAGCTGACCCGAGTCGAGGCGCGGGTTCCCGCCCGACACCTGTTGGCGCCCCTGGACCGATACACGCGGCTCGCGGTCGACGGCGAGGAGCGCCTGGTCGGATCGGTCGAGGCCAGTCGAGGGTGCTCGCATCGGTGCCGGCACTGTCCGGTTCCGGTCGTCTATGACGGCCGCGTGCGCCCCGTGGATGTGGCTGCCGTCATGGCCGATGTCGACCAGCTGGTGGAGGCAGGTGCCCGCCATGTGTCCTTCGCCGACCCGGACTTCCTCAACGCCCCGCTTCACGCTCGCCGAGTCGTAGCTGCCATGCACGAGCGTCATCCGCACCTGACCTTCGACTGCACGACCAAGGTGGAGCACATCCTGCGCCACCCAGACGTTCTCCCTGAGCTGGCAGAAGCCGGCTGCGCATTCATCGTTTCGGCGTTCGAGTCGACCAACGACACGATCCTCGACTACCTCGACAAGGGCCATTCCGTCGCCGATGCATCCAGGGCCATCGTGGCGCTTCGCGAGCACGGGATCGAAGTACGCCCGTCGTGGTTGCCGTTCACCCCCTGGACCACTCTCGACGACCTGATCGATGTGATCGACTTCGTCGTGGCCCACGATCTCGTGGCCAACGTGGACCCGGTGCAATACACGGTGCGCCTGTTGTTGCCCGAGGGTTCGTTGCTCCTCGGCCATGCCGCCATGGAACCCCACCTCGGTCACTATGACCTGGAGCGCTTGGGTTGGACCTGGAGCCATCCCGATCCCATGATCGATCGACTGCAACAGGAGTTGGTCGCGCTGGTCGAGGCACGGGTGGGACAAGGAGCGTCCGCGACGTTCGGAGAGATCGACGCCCTCATTCGGTCCCGGGCCACCGACCGCACCGCTCCCCCGTCCCCCGGGGCCGTCTCGAAGGGCGCCGTCGGGGATCGGGCCCACCTCACTGAGCCATGGTTCTGCTGCAGTGAACCCACCGAGGCGCAGTTGACGCCACTGACGCCACTAGGCTAAGCGGGCGGAATACGGGACGTTCCGGGACCAGTCGTCGGGGCTCAGCGCCAAGAGGGTCGTATGACGCACGTCGACAGGAAAGGGGAGCGCGATGACCGATCGGGTCGGAGGAGACCCGGCTTGCCTGAAACCGCCAGGCCAAGGAGGAACCGCCCCCTCCCACGCTTCGCTGAGGTTCAGCTGCCTGTCGGCCGCTCCCACCCGAAGCGTCCCATGTCCGAGACCATCCTCGGCGTCGGCCTGGCCAAATGCCGCGGCCAGTTGGCGGTCGAGCGCTGATGTCCAGATGCCGATGCGACCCAGCTCCACAACTCGACGCCACGACGCCTGACGCTAGAGCCGGCATCGTGGCCGACCGCCGGTGGCGGCCCGGATCCTCGGCGAGACAATCTTGGGCATGCTCGCTGCGTTCTCCATCACCCCGATGAGCACCGGCGAGTCTGTCGGCGACCTGGTCGCCGAAACAGTCCGCATCGTGCGCGCGAGTAGCCTCCCCGACGAGACCAATGCCATGTTCACCAACGTCGAGGGCGAGTGGGACGAGGTCATGGCTGTCATCAAGGCATGCATCGATACGATGGCCCAAGCCGCGCCCCGTGTCGGTCGTGGTTAAGCTGGACCACCGCCCGGGCGAACCGAGCGGTCGTATCACCCGAAAGGTGGAGTCGGTCGAACAGAAGCTCATGCCCGAAAGCTCCGCTTTCGTACTCGGTGACCGATCACCGCCTGGCCTGATCGCAATGCCCTGTGACCACAACAGGTTGTACTAGGGAACTCCAGAGGATTTTCGGCGCCCTTCAGGAGCTTCTAGTCCACGAGATTCTTCTAGTCCACGAGATCTTCCTCGAGTTCGGTCGCGTCCCGGGCGAGTGCTGCTTGCCCGTAGCTGTAGGGCACCATTATTCGGATCGTGGTCTGGACAGGTCGAATACCGACGGGAAGGCGCCTTGTCCCACCACAGTAGGAGCAGGCTGGACCAACATTGCCCCGGTTCACAGGGTTGATCGTGATTTTGGTTCCCTTCACCTGAAGGGTCCACTTACTCGTCCGTTGGCTTGACCAGGCACGACGGCCTCAGCGAGGCTTGCCGCTCGTGGCACTCTCCTTCCTCTACCGCCTCGTCCGTCGCGTCGGCGAAGGACGCCGAGATCCTCGTGCTGCGCCACCAGCTGGCCGTGATCCAGCGTCAGGTCGCCCGTCCCCGCTTCACCTGGTCAGATCGAGCGCTCGTCAGTGCCCTCGCTCGCCTCGTCCCCCGTGAGCGGTGGGCATCCTTCCTCGTCACGCCCGAGACGATCCTTCGCTGGCATCGCGCCCTCGTTCGACGACGATGGACCTACCCCCATCGAAGCCCCGGCCGCCCAGCCCTGGCCCAAGAGACCGTCGAGCTGATCGTTCGCCTGGCACGGGAGAACCCGCGCTGGGGCTACCTGCGCATCGTGGGTGAGCTCAAGAAGCTCGGCGTCATCGTCTCCAAGACCAGCGTCGCTGCCGTCCTTCGCCACCATCGCCTCCCGCCCGCGCCGCGGCGCTCGGGCCCTACCTGGAGCGAGTTCCTCCGCGCCCAGGCCAAGGGCATCTTGGCCACCGACTTCTTCACCGTCGACACCATCACGCTACGGCGCTTCTACGTGCTTTTCGTGATCGAGATCGACCGGCGACGGGTGCACCTGCTCGGCGTCACCGCCAACCCCAATTGGCCCCTGGGTCACCCAGGTGGCCCGCAACTTCGCCTCCGACCTCGAAGGCGCTGGCCGCCACTTCCGGTTCCTCATCCGGGACCGGGATACCAAGTTCACCGCCAGCTTCGACGCCGTGCTCGCCTCCATCGGCATCGAGACCATACGAACCCCGGTCGCCTCGCCTAGGGCGAACGCTTTCGCCGAGCGGTTCGTGCGGACCGTCCGCCAGGACTGCCTCGACCACCTCCTCGTCGTCTCACGACGACATCTTGAGCTCGTGCTCGCCGAGTACATCCGCCACTACAACGAAGCCAGGCCCCACCGCGGCCTCCAGCTCGACCAGCCGCTCCCCCGCCCGCGGCGACCTCGACCACCGGCGACGGCAAGGTCATCCGTCGCGATGTCCTCGGAGGCATCGTCCACGAGTACGAGCGTGCTGCCTGAGGCTCCCGCCCTCCTTGGCCATACCGACGATAGACCCCCACCTACGGCCGCCGCAACGATTACTACGCGTACCTCGATCGTGTGAGTGATTCGTTCGTGGTGCCAGCCAAGTGACACCCATTCATCACAGATTAGTTGACGCTCTTGACGGCACGCGTTCCGCCGTCGGCGATGGTCGCGTTGATTTTGGACCCTTCAGCCACCGATCTCGTCCATTTCGTCGTCAACAACTTGCTCACTGTGGTCGGGATTGCGATAGCCGTGATCGTGGCAGGGTCGCTTCTCCGGTTGGCCGTGCCGGCGAGCACCCGGGCCGCCATTCACCATCAGCCAGGTTGGTTACAGTTCGTCGAGTCCATTCTTCTGGCCGAACTCGGTGCCTACTGGGGTCACCGGGCGACGCATCGGGTCCCGATCCTTTGGCGGTTCCACAAGGTACACCGCTCGATCGAGGAGATGGACTGGCTGGCCTCCGGGAGACTTCACCCGGTCGACCAGGCATTCACTCGATCCTGTGCCATCCTGCCGATCTTTGCGCTCGGCTTCACCCGTACCACCTTCGGGGCCTTCCTGGTCTTCACGACGTTCCTGGCTCTGTTCATCCACGCCAATGTGCGGTTGACCTTCGGGGTTCTGCGATGGGTAATCTCCACCCCGAGTTCCACCATTGGCACCATGCCAACGATCCGACGGCCTACAACTCGAACTTCGCGGGCGAGTTCCCCTGGATCGATGCACTATTCGGTACGCTTCACCTACCGAGCCAACGAATGCCAGTGCAGTACGGCATCGCGGACGAGGTCCCGGACGGTTACCTGCACGCTCAGCCTGGCCGTTCCGGCGCCACGAGATCTACGCAACTGCTGGCTGGAACCTCGTCGAGCATAAAGCCTTTGCCACGGGAGTGACGAGGCGATCCACGGAGCCGAGAACCGCCAACGGGACACTTTCTACAGTGTCGGTACCCCGGAGTCCTTGATTTCGCGGGCCTATATCCCAGCCTGCACGCTACCTGAAGGTGTCGGTGCCGAATACTCATCCGACCAGGTCACGCAACGAGTCGTACTCGTGAATGAGGCCGCCGAGGACCTCATTTCGACGTAGCAGCGTGGGACCGGGCTCATCGATCGGGTCTGGCTCAACCTTCGAGGTCCTCGGTGTCCGCTGGTCGAGGGCACGATGCGGGCGGTGATTGTTGCAGTGAGCGATGTACCCGACAAGTACCTGCTGGAGATGCTTGCACCCGAAGATCAGGAGACGGTCGGTGCACTCTCGGCGGACGGTGCCGACGAACCTTTCGGCGAAGACGTTCGCTCGAGGTGCTCGAACGGGAGTCTTGATCACTCTGATGTCCTCTGAGCGGTGCACCTCGTCGAAGGTCTTCGTGAACTTGGTGTCCCTGTCCGCGGATGAGGAGCTTTGCTGCCCGAGCTTGGCCTGCGAGGTCGAAGCTCAGGTTCCTGGCCTGCTGGGTGACCCACTCCCCCACCGGAATGGGGGTGATGCCGGAGATAGACTGGAGGCCCAGGTATAGGCGGCGCTGATGAGCGCCAGGTGCGTGAAGGGTCTGGGGAAAATTGCCGAGCTGCTCGCCAGTGGGCTCGACTTCCGCCGAGTACAGCTCCACGTGGTTCGCGCAGGTGAGTATCTTCTCGAACGCCAGCCGCGTCGCGTCGAGCCACTACGACACCGACGTGACGAATCATCCGGCACCGTACCCGAGTCAGGGTGCAAACGCCTTCGTCGCTCTATTGGTGGGTTCGATGAGGCTTAGATTCTAGTCCGAGACCGGCCGGCCTGAGCCATCAGGCGGTCGGTATCGCTGGCATCGGGTGTGATTGGGGCGACGTCCTTGATCAAGCCGAGCGCCCGGACGGCGTCGGTGCAGGTCGCCTCGACCACGGCCGTGACAGCAGGGATCGACTCCGGCGGGAACTCGAGGGGACGGCCGAGCTCGCCGACAGGTCCCAGGCGTGGCACAACGCATCGATGGTCGGGAAGTTGACGACCACGGAACCGGGGAGCTCTCCGAACGGCGTGGCGTGGACGGCGGTCAACACGCCCGGCGTCGCCCACATCGCCAGGCTCCGCTCGCCCACTTCGTCGGCGTACGTGGCGAGGTCGCCGTCGTAGGCGACGGCCCCCATAGTGTCCTCGACGGTCACAGTCTCCTCTCCGGTCACGAGCCCGGCCCAGAGCAGTTGGTTGTTGAGCGCGTGGCTCGCCAGTCGTCGGACCGTCCACGGCTCGCAATTGGTGACGGTGTCCAGCTCCGAGTCGTCGAGGGCTGTCACTTCTCGGTGCAGCTCCCCGACCGCGAACTCTAGGGTTGCCATCTGGTTCATCACGACCTCCTGGGGTGTGCCGATCGTAGCCTGGCAAGGTAACGCCGGCACCGGGCTGTGCCGGTACCGGCGCTCCAGCCGCCAGAGGTGCTCCGGACCTGCCGGGTCGTCAGCCCAGCGGGACCTCGCACTCCTTGGGATCGATGTGGCCGAGGTTCTCGACCACCTTGAATGTGCCGTTCTCGGATCGAGCGATGTACATGTTCATGCGCACATGGTGCTGGCCGGGCACCATCTCAGCCGGACCTCCCGGCCCCTGCGAGATACGGGCGTGGTCGAGGGCCGCGATGACGTCGTGCTGCTTGAGGGAGCCCGCCTCATTCACCGCGGACTCCCACATCTTCAGTGCCCGGTATATGCCGGTGCACGCCGAGCCGGCCGTGAACATGGCGCTGCCCGGGTACCTGGCCTCGTATCGGTTCAGGAGCTCGATGCTGAACAGATCCTGCACGTCCCGGTAATAGTCGAGACAGCCGAAGAGTCCCTCGACGTGTTCGGCCGGCACGAGGTTGAGGAAGTTCTCGTCGAAGTACGTGCACACCACCTGCCCTCCTCGCGCCGTGAACCCGGAATCGTGCAGTTGGGCGAGGAACGGCGTGAGACCCGGCGGCACAATCGTGTTGAACACGACATCGGCTCCAGTCGCCATAATGTCGGCCACCACGGCTTTGTAATCGACGTGATCGAGCGGGAAGTACTCTCGCCCACGATCCCGCCGCCTCGGCGGTCACGACCTCCGGACCTTCCTGTCTGGTATGTGGGGCCAGATGTAGTCGGCCGAGGGCATGTAGAACGTCGTGGCCCCTGTCTCCCGCATCGCCAGGGGAAGAAGGGCTCGACCTGCTGGGCTGGCACCGGCCCGGTACAGAAGATCAGCGGGTGGCACTCCTGGCCCTGGTACTTCCGGATACAGGTAAAGCTCCCCGGCTTCATCGACCACCGGCACCTTGATCGCCTCCGGTCGAGCTGTAGATGCCGCCCACGACGACGTCGACGTCGGCCTCGGCCAGCCGGGCCGCCGCGGCCTTCGCCACCTCGCCATTGGTCGCGCTGTCCTCGATGAACAGCTCGACGGGACGGCCGAGCAGGCCGCCCTTCGACTTAATGTCGTCGATGACCATCTGGGTTACCTTCTCGTTGGCAATGCCCATGAACGACAGGGCGCCGCTTTGGTCGGTAATGATCCCGACCCGGGCGGGACGATCGCTGGTGCTAACATCGTTCCCCCTACGCCTCGTACTGACCGAGGAACGTCGCCGACTCGGGCTTGCCGAGGTGGCCTGCCTCTTTCAGGATCGGCGGGACCTCGGGGTCGGACACGAAGGCGGCCCAGCCCTGCTCGTCCCACTCGAACAGCGCCCGCACGCGGTTCGTCTCGGTCGGGTCACGGAACACCGTCGAGCCCTTCGAGCCGTGCAGCGCACGCTTGTCGGCGCCCTTGGTGCCGAACACCTCCAGGAATCGGTCGACGTCCTCGACCTTCGTCGTACCAGAATCATCACAGTCCCCTTCTCGTCACGGATCACGTCGGATCCACCGGTGGCCTGCCGGTCGGCGGGCGTGAGGTCATTGTTGAAGAAAGTCCCTGGCGGTGGATGGAGATTGCCGATTTGCGATGGATAGTCGTGGAGTCCGGTCTGGGAGCCGGGTTGTGCGGTCGACGTCAGCCGTGACGACGTGGTGAGTGACGGCCCACCGGGTGGCCGAGGCCCGGTTGGAGACGTCGATCTTGGTGTAGATGTTCTGGATATGGTGCTCGGCCGTCCGGATCGAGATGAACAGCTCGTTGGCGATGTCGCCCGATGTCCGGCCCCCGGCGAGGAGGCAGAGCACCTCGAGCTCGCGCAACTCAGGCCACCCGGTCGCTCCTCCCGGATGCGTGGCCTCGGGTCATGCCCGGCCCGTCGATCTGCTGGCGGGTGTACACGGCGGCGGCGGCGAGGCCGAAGACGGCCCCTTCGGCAACGAGCTCTCCGGCCCGTTTGGCCTTGAGCTTGGTGGCGAGCCGATCTTCGAGATCGGGCAACTCGGGACATGATCGATGTCGCCTCGTGCCGTGACCCGCGCCGAGGAGCGTCGCGGCCGCCTCGAACCGCTCGAGCCGTTCAAACGGGCGGGCGCGCTGAAAGGGTGATGATCAGCTGCGGGACGTTCCCGGCCCGATGGAAGGACTCTATGGCTTCGCCGAACGACACCAGTGCCGCCTCGGGCTCCCCATCGGACATCTGCAGTCGTACGGCGTCGCGGGCCAGGAACCTTCGAAGAACGCCGCCGATGCTCGCCACGAAGGCGACGCCCTCGTCCCACACGGCCGGCGCCCAGTCGGAGACTCGAACCTGGAGAAGGCCGTCCCGGCGATCGCGAGGGCGTACACGATCCAGTACGGGTTGCCGAGCTCACGGCCCGCGGCGAACGATACCTTCGGTGGGCGCGAGGGCTTCCTCGACGCGACCCGCCGACTGGAGGCCGTCAACGTAGGAGGCAAGGCCGTACACGCGCACGCTCCGTAGCGCTCCGCCACCTCACCGGTGAGCTCAAGGTAGCGGTCAAGGTCGCCCAGTACACGTGGCCGAGCGCTTCGATGAACATGGAGTAACCCGGCTCGCACGGGTCGTAGCGATCGTCGGCCTCCAGTTCGGTGGCCCGGTGGGCGTTCCGACGGGCCACGTCGGGCCGCCCGGCGAGCACGCGTAGCCGGCCGCCGCGTACAGGCGGGGGAGTCGTGGGATGTCGGCCGACCCCGCCGCCTCGAGCAGCTCCTCGGCCCAGGCGACGGTCTCGAAGAGCTGTACCGAGAAGCCCATGAGTGCGGCATGGGCGGCGATGTCGGTCGCCACTTCCATCTGGGCGATTCGGTGCTCCACCGGAACCCGGCCCGGAGATTGTCGAGTTCGAGCTCCACCCAATCGACGGCTCGCGCCACCGGGGCCCGTTCCATCGCTCCCACTCCGCGACGGCGCAGCGCCCGAAGTGCGCGGCGTGGGCGTCTCGCGTCCTCTCACACTCGCCTGCGTCGGTGAGCCGATCCTCGGCGAACTGCCGTATCGTTTCGTACAGGCGTACGCGTCGTGGTCGCGGAGTGATCGGCCACGACGAGCGACTTGCGTACGAGGGAGTCGAGGTGCCGCAATACATCGATCTCGTCGGCATCGTCGACGACCGCACACATGCTCGACAGGTAGAACCACCGGCGAACACCGACGCCGTGCGAAGCAGTGTCCGTTCGTCGTCGTCAGCAGGTGGTACGACCACTCGACGGCGTGGCGCAACGTGAGCTGGCGGTCTGGACCCGGTTCGCCGCGCTGCAACGGGCGGAACCGGTCGGCGAGCCGGTCTCTGACCCTGATCGCGCTCATCGCAGCCATGCGCGCCGCAGCGAGTTCGATGCCGGGCGGCAGACCGTCGACGGTCTCGCAGATCTCCACCACCGCCGTCGCGGTCTGCGGTTCCTGGAGCTCGAAGTCGTGGCGGGCCGAGCGGGCCCGTTCGACGAACAGGGTTACGGCATCAGAGGTCGCGCCCCCCGGTCGCCAGCGGAGACACTGTCATGACCGACTCTCCGGGCACGCCGACGGCCTCACGCGAGGTAGCCAGGACCTTCGTGTCCCCGGTTCACCCGAGGATCCCTCGATCGCGGCGGCGACCGAACCCCTTATGTGCTCGCAGTTGTCGACGACGAGCAACATTCGCCGTCCCACGACCGTTTCGGCGACCGTGTCGATCAGCGGCACGTCACTCTGCGTCGTGATGCCCAGCACCGTCGCGAGGGCCGCGGGTACGGCGCCCGGGTCACCGACCCCGGCCAGCTCGACGATCCGGACCCCATCGTCGAACTCCCCGGCGAGTTCGGCACCGACCTCGATGGCCGAAACGAGTCTTGCCGACGCCACCGATGCCGGTCAGCGTTACCAGACGCTGGTAGCGCACCAGTTCGGCGACATCGTCGACATCGCCGTCGCGCCCGACGAGGCGAGCGAGCTGACCTGACGGGGGAGGTTGCCGGCGAATTGGTCGACGCTGCGCAACACCGGGAACTCCGACGGGAGTCCGTCGGCAACCACCTGGAACGCCGGGATCATGCCGCCGGAGCCCGAGCAGGAGGTGGTCGCCCAGGGGCCGCAGGGAGACCCGGCTGCGCACCAAGACCTCGGCCGTGTCGGACACCAGCACCTGCCCACCGTGAGCGAGGGCCATCAACCGAGTGGCGCGGTTCACCTCTGTGCCGTGGCCATTGCGGTCGCTCTCAACAGCTTCGCCCGTGTGTAGCGCCATCCGGGCAGCAAATGGGATTTCTTTGTCACCTCCCAGCTCCCGCTGCGACTCGATTGCGGCCATGACCGCGTCCACAGCGGACGAGAATGCGGCACAGAAGCCATCGCCCCCGGTGGCGAACACGGGGCCGCCGCCATGGCGCCGCTATCGATCGCCGAGCCGAGGATGACATCGTCGGCCCTGCACCGCCGCGGCCATGTCTGCCGGCATCGATTCCCGCGGGTCAGGCGCAGAGTCCTCGATGTCGGTGAACAGGAACGTCACCGTGCCTGACGGTGGCTACGCGGACACGGCAGGACTCTGCTCCGTGCCCAGCGGCCCGATCGCCGGCTGCGGCGGCTCAAAGACCCTCTGGCAACCTCTCCGATCGTTCGGTCGGAACGCCGTGCTCGACCAGGTCGATGTCCGCGACAGCCACGTCGTCGAAGCGGTCTATAGGGAGCCGTTCGGGGTCCTCATTTTTGTGCCGAAGTTCGAATACCGGCGAGTGTGGTGGAGGTAATCGCGATGTTTTCGAACCGCTCTGGCCCCCTCCGCACCCAGCTTGATTTGGTTTGACGCTAGCTCTGCTTAGGGGCCGAGCCTCACGACAATGTGACAAGTTTCATGCTGCCAGGCGAAGTGGTGCGTTGGTGACGTGTTCTGTACATACTGTGATCGATGGTAGCGAGGGCGCGTTCGGGTGATGTCGGCGGGACATCGGCGGCAGACCGCAGTGGTGGCGAGCCCCGC
>CAWDXZ010000001.1:0-934089 GCA_963806455.1 uncultured Acidimicrobiales bacterium | reverse complement strand
AACCAGCCATTTAAGTACGGCTCGCCGGAGCAGAAATAGCACGCCGCCAGCGGCCACCAGCGCAAGCTCTCCACCTCCGAGCTCAAGCGCCGCGAGGCCGACGAAGCCCGCAACAGGGCCATCTTCCAGTCGTCCATCGAGTGCATCAAATGCGGCCTGCTCAGTGGCCCAGGTGACATGCACGCCTGCCCAGGGGTGAGGAACCCCGAGAAGGTGCTACCGCATGACGCCGCTCTCATCGCTGCCCAACGCCAGTCGCTGAAGGCCGCCCTCGAAGACTTGGCCAAGGACTGATGTGTTCTGGCCACCGGCCATCCAGCTCTGAGCCCCCGACGCTAGGGGCTGGGTGGGTGGCCACGGGGTCTCTCTCTGAAACGGTGGCACGGTAGCGAACGACCAGAGAGAACCGGCAGTTACAGCGTGGTGACGTTCGATGAGCGCGCGTGTCACAGAACGGTCACCCTGTTGTGACGATCGGATAACCCAGATTGGCCAAACTACTTACATCTTCTATGAAACTACCTGGGCTCGGCCTTGACTACGACTTGGTGGTCGGTACTTCCGAGAAACATCATGTTGCGTACCACTGGGGTCAGTTGAGGGGATTGACCCGCATCTCGGTTGATGGGGTGGAGGTACTGAAGAAGCGCCGTCTGTTCGACCTCTTTCGTACAAACTGGCGATACGAGGTATCGATAGGCAGGATCGAGGTGCACGTATTTGCTGTCGAACAGACAATCCTGTGGCTCTGGGGCGGGTTCAGAATGTATACCTACCGATTCTTCGTTGACGACGAACTGGTGTGGACCTGTTGAGCGGTCAATGAAGCCGCAGCCCGAAGTGGGGTCGGGTGCACTCCGACGTTCCAGCTAACCCAGCGTTAGCGATCAGATTGTCAAAAGCTTTTGAAGCGGCTCAGGATGCCAGCAGGCTCATAGCTCCTAGTCGCCACCAGTTTCGAGGAATGCATTCCAAGCTTCATTCACTCCAGGACTTTCATGTTCGGGATCCCTATCTCTGGAGTCATCAACCATCGATCGTGAATCAGCAACCGGTCTGGGTGGCTCGACAAATGCCGTATTGGGCGGTGGATCTTGTGACGCGACGCCATCGTCACTCACAAGCTTCGTGGGAGATCCTTCTGAGAACCAGCGCCTCTCGTGTAGCCCGTACGGATCCGTATACCAACCCTCTTCCCTCATAGGAACTCCTCTCCCGATTTACTATTCACTTGCTCTGCAGTGCTCTACTTGTCCTGCCAGCCTCGGGCAACAGAGGGCCCTTCGATAGGGCCGAATGACCATTTTGCTGGGAAGGCTGCAGCCACCCCGCTGAAGGAGGCTGCCCTTGAGAGTGACGCAGAGGTACCGGCCGGGAGCTCAGGAGCCACCCGTCGGCGATTGTCCGTGGCGATCTTTGGCAGTTCACCGCGACGTAGCAGTCCGTTCACCTTCGCTTGTTACCGTGATCGAGGTGAAGGCAGTCCTTCGCTCGCGGCCGAAGCGCGTAAGGGAGGACAAATGGGCCCCGGGGGAGCTGACCTCCGTGCGAATCGTTGAGTAGCAAGCTCTCGGAGATTGACCACACTGATAGAGGTCCCCGCCACGAGGAGGCTGCAGAAAGGGACACGATGACCGATCCCATCGCCGCGCCTGAATCGACGGGAGAACGGGTTGAGCGCAATCTCGTCCCAAGAGTCGATGGCGTCCTCGTTCGCGGCAAACCGGTCATGCAACTCACGGATGTCTCCGTTTCCTTTGCCGGGAAGGTTGCGGTGCGAGGGGCGAGTTTCGACATCCACGGAAACGACGTGACGGCACTCATAGGCCCGTCAGGTTCCGGCAAGACGACGTTGCTGCGGGTGCTCAACCGGATGCACGATGATGTGGCGGTCGCGTCAGTCACGGGCACTGTGCTGCTTGGCGGCACGGACATCTATTCCGCCGCCACCGACCCCATCCTTCTGCGCACCCGAGTGGGCATGGTGTTTCAACAACCCAATCCCTTCCCCTCAATGACCATCTTCGAGAACGCGGCGGCGGGGCTCAGGTTCAACGGCGTGCGGGATCGGTCGCATTTGACCGAGGCGGTGGAGTCGGCACTCGTTGCCGCAGCCCTCTGGGACGACGTGCGAGATCGCCTGAAGGATCAAGCGAGCACCCTGTCCGGTGGTGAGCAGCAACGGCTCTGCATCGCACGGGCACTTGCCGTTGAGCCGGAGGTCCTCTTGATGGACGAGCCGACTTCGGCGCTTGACCCCATCGCCACAGAACTCATCGAGGAGCTGTTGGGTGAGTTGAAAGATCGGGTGACGATCGTGATCGTGACTCACAATATGGAGCAGGCAGCGCGGGTTTCCGACCGGTGTGCATTCCTCCTCATGGCTGACGATATGGCTGGTGAACTCATCGAGTTCGGGCCGACCGACAAGCTCTTCAGTGAGCCGATGGACCATCGTACGCTCGACTACGTGAACGGTCGCTTCGGCTGACAAGTTGGTCGACGATAGAGGTCTATGTGGACTCATCGTCTGGAGGTTCACTCGGTCGACGGCCCCTAATCCGCTCAACGGCGTCCAGGTCTACGCGGCACCGACGCAGCCGCCAAGACCATGAGGCCCGCAGCGACTAGGGCGATAACTACCAGCCAGAATATGAGCTGGGGCGTCGGGAAGTCCGCCATTGTCCGCGACTGGCGCTATCGGAATCTTCGACTGGGTATCGAGGATTGGAGCGACGTGGAGCTGTGGGGCCGAGAGACGGGGAGGCTGAAGTGAAGACTGGGGTGTGCGCCAGCCGGGCCCGTCGAGTGAAGGGTTTCCACCAACGTCAACTCCGGGATCGTGGGTCTCCATGACCAACCCCGCTGGCCTACGAGGTCCGACGGTGGTTCGCCATGCACGAATGGAGGGGGACCGAAGGGATGGAGGGAAGCCAGGGACCACTCGACCATTGCCCGCTTCATTTCAAGGGCCAGACGAGTTGAGGCGGGGGAAGCTCCACCACACCGATTTGGGGGATATGGCGTGGTGGGAGCTTCGACCCCTGGTCCGCCGGTCCACCGGGGTCCTCGACCTACAAGTTCCCGGTTCCCGCCAACGGCCGACGTCATCCTGACAGTCCGAAGAAAACCGGCCGTCAACGGAGGGTGAACACCAGATGAACGAAGGCCGGCTCGGTATCTATTCGGCGGCTAATCTAACAAACGCCCGTTTGGCGGCTCCGGGTTCCTGCCCTGAATCCAGAGGGTTCCTTCAGACGTGGTGCTCGGACTCCACAGGGGCTGGTGGTCGTCGACCGTCTCGCCGTCCCTGGCCACCAGCTCCCGCCGAGCTGCTACCAATCCGCTGTACGGCGTCCACGCCCGCCCAGTGGCCATCGCACGCCTCGACGGCATCCGCATGGTGGCCCTTGACCCTACCCATCCGCTGGGCTGACTCGGTCGACTCAGAACCGGCAGCGAGGATAGGAGGCAGACCGCAACAGCGGACAGGCCCACAAGCCTCCATCGTGGAGGGGCAAGGTGCACAATGGCATTGGGAATCTATTTCGTACACGAAGGCTTCACGCCGGAGAAGTACAACAGTGCAATCAAGAAGCTGGAGGCTGCCGGTGCAGGCAAGCCGAAGGGGCGTACTTATCACTGTGCGCTCGAATCGAATGGTGCGATCCAGGTCTTCGACATCTGGGAGTCCCAGCCGGATTTTGACGCATTCGGGAAGACGCTGGTGCCGATCCTCTCCGAGTTGGGTGTCGAACTAACGGAACCGATGGTCGCCACTGTCCACAACGTGATAACGGGTTGAGCCTTCGGAACGAACCGGTCAGTCGGCCGGTTCATAGCCCTCGGCGGTCGCCGCATACCCGGCATCGATCTGGGGCAGCCGAGGCAGAAATGGCACCCTTGGAATACAGTGATCCAGCCGGGCACCCAAGACGAATGGTGTGCGTATCCCTCGAACAAGGAGCCCTTCTGTGATCGCCATCTACATCGTCACCAAAAACATGACTTCTGACCAGCGCGCCAAGGGCCGCGCCCATCTCGCCGAGGCTGCGGCTCCTGAAAGCGCCATGAAGCTCCACTCCTGTTTTGGCGAAGAGGGCAAGCTGCAGGTCTTCGACATCTGGGAAAGCCAAGAGGCGTTCGATAAGTTCTTGACCTACCTCGGGCCTGCGATGGAGGAGCTGGGCATCGAGTTGGCGCAGCCGCCCGTCATCATGCCGCTCGTCGACCTTGTCCAGCAGTAGCGACTGGGCGTCACAAGCCTGCCCGGCTGAGCCCCGGAGACCGAAGGCCATCAGGCGTTCCCCCCTGCCCCCGAGGTGCCTGATTGAGACTTGAGCAGACCCTGCGGTTGATCCGTAGCGTTTAGAGGTCCTGACGGGCCGGCTCTACTTGTGCCTGCCGCCGGCGAACCCGGTTGGCTTTCTAACGAAGTGCCTCCCGTCTGGATCTCGCCGCGATGTGGCTCAAAAGAGGAGTGTGCACCAGATCCGAATCAGGAGTGGCCTCGCGGTTGCCATCAACCGACAAGGAGGTGCTCATGACAGTGATCATCGGGATCGATCCCCACAAGCAAAGCCACACAGCGGTGGCCATCTGCAGCGATGAACGCGAGGTGGCCAAGGTTACGGTGCGGGCCACCTGCGAGCAGACGGCCAAGCTCCTCGCGTGGGCCCAGCCCTTCGCCGAGCGCACCTGGGCCATCGAATCGGCCGGGGGCCTCGGCTACCTACTGGCTCAGCAGCTCGTTGAGGCCGGCGAGCACGTGGTCGACGTGCCGCCCACCTTGGCCGCGAGGGTCCGGGTCCTCGGCACCGGCCGCTCGGACAAGAACGATCCCAACGACGCGCTCTCCGTCGCCGTGGCGGCGATGCGCTCTGAGGGGCTCCGTCAGGTCGAGACGGCCGACCACACCGAGATCATGCGCCTGCTGGCCAAGCGCAACCACGACCTGGGGCGGATGCGGGCCCGCCTGATCTGTCGGCTCCACAACGCTCTGGCGGACCTCTCACCAGGCGGAATGGCCAAGGAGCTCTACGTATCTGACGCCGATCGGCTGCTCGAGAGCTTCGAGCCAGTGACCGCGATCGAGCACATGCGCTGTCAGCTCGCCCTCGAACTCATCGCTGATGTGCGGCGCCTCGACGAGCAGATCAAGGAGTCTCACCGTCGCATCCGCACCGCGGTGCGGGCGTCGAAGACCTCGCTCACCGAGCTCTTCGGCGTGGGTCCAGTCGTCGCCTGTGCGGTGATCGGCTACACGGGAGACATCCGCCGTTTCCCCAATCGGGACCACTTTGCCGCCTATGCGGGGGTGGCGCCGATCGAGCACTCCTCGGGCGGACGGGTCGCCCACCGGCTCTCGCGGCGGGGGCATCGCAAGCTCAACAACGCCATCCACATCGTCGCGATCTCACAGGTCCGCCAGCCCCATTCAGACGGTCGGGCCTACTTCGATCGCAAGGTGGCCGAGGGCAAGACCAAGCGCGAAGCCGTTCGCTCGCTCAAGCGTCAGATCTCCAACGCCCTCTACCGACAGCTCGTCATCGACGCTGAAAGGGGTCCGGGAGGACACTAGGAAACGACTCGTTGCCTGCGTGGCCGGCTCTGCATCCTGAAGGCCGGCTCTTCGGCGAAGTCACTCCCGGACCAGACAGAGCCTACGCATCCGTGCCGTCCCGTGACGGGTGGACTCCTCGCGCCCCAGGGACCTGAAATTGGGGTCTTGACTCAAAGAGGATTCGGTAGGGGCGACCCTCACCAATCCGCTGAACCGCATCCAAATCGGCCCGATGACCGTCGCACGCCTCGACGGTGTGCCACTTGCCGGCGACATCCTTGAACCGGCCCCGCCAGACGGTGAGGTAGGGGCAGTGCAGGGCGTGCCCAGTGCCGTCCTCAGCCTGGATGAGCCGGAAGCAGATTCGGAGGTCAGGCAGCAGGCGGCGGCGTAATGCTCCATGGGGCAAGGGTAGGGCGAGAACGTATCGACCAACTCACACCCCGTCGGTACAGTCGAGGCATGTATGGGGCGGATATCGAGGCATAGGCCAAGAAGACCGGAGGCTCAAGTGAGCGAAACCATGGACCCGTTCACGATCCACGAAACCGAGGGGAGATTTTACTTCACCTGCTCGTGTGGCACCCGCGGTAACACTCGCCCGACCCGGGCCGAAGTGGAGGCGCTCATCGGCCAGCATCTGTCGCGGGCGCACGGCATCCGGCACGCTGGGTGGCCACCGGCGGACGGCGAGGACGACGAGTGACCCGCCACACCCCCTCCCTTCGGTCCGAGCTCTACCGTTCGGCGCGCTTGCTCGGCAACGTCCAGGCCGCTACCCGGGGCCCGGGTGCCTATGCCAAGCGGGTGGCACGGCGAAAGGAATACGCCAAGTCGATGGGCATGACTCGGAAGTTCACAAGGGGGCTGGGGCTGTAGACGCGTCTAATCCGCGTCTAATCCGTGGCGCTGTTCTCGTGCCCAGCTGCGTGAGCGGCTCCCGAATCCCCTCGTCAACACGCCTGTACGTCACAGGACATCGCCCGAGCCCCGCACCTAGCAGAATCCCGCCTACACGCCGGCTCACCGTCAACTACCAGTTCAGAGGCGCACGAGGTAACCAATGCCTGTCGGCTTCGAACTGGCAGCGAGGAGACCCGTTCGTCCCGCGATGGCAGAGCTTCCATCACCGCTCCGGGGATCCCAAGCAGCGCATCCTGTCATCTAGATCTCGGCGTCCTTTGGGGTCCGACGCATGTGCACGAAACCAAGGATGGTGAAGACCAGCATGACCACTGCCAAGGCGAAACAGGCGATCGACGCGAACAGAGCGATCTGTCCCATCTGCCAGAAGGCGTAGGCCTCGAGCAGGAGGCCACGGAGCGTAGTTCCCTGGAAGACCGTCTGCACCTTGGCCTCTGCGGCCGTGTATGCAGCAGAGCCCTTGGGCAGCGCCATTGCCGCGGCAGACAGTTGCGCGTAGGACTTGCCGCCGCCGATCTCCTGGAGATGGACAGCGATGAAGTGGTCGGCATAGGCCTCGGCCTGTTTGCCGGTCACCAACTGCTGGCCGGCGTACTGCGATATCACTGGGATCATGCTCGGGGTGATTTCGGTTCCTGCCGCAGCATGGGTGAAGGCCGATGCCGGCGGGAAGACGATCTGCTGCTCGGCCAACTGGTTGTGTACGTTCGAGTTGGCGAAACTGTACGCCCACAACCCCAAGCTCCCAGCCACGATGAAGAAGATCGTCAGCCCGGCTCCAACTGCGGTGAGAATGCCGTCAAAGGTCTTGCGTTTCATACTCGGTTATCTCCTGGCTGGCTGTCCCCCGACTCTCGGGGTCCCTCCCAAGCACGGTAAGGCTCATGCCTCCTTGCGCCTAGAGTCGAAGGTCCCGAGCGGGTCGGTCCCATTGCCATCTGCTTCTGGCAGTGGTCGAACGCCAGTTGATTCTTGATTCACGCCTAAATGCCCGGCGGTAAGTCGCAATATCTGACGTCACGTGACTGAGTGACCGATGGGTCATTCGGCCCTAGCCGGCTGGTTGTGAAGTCCGTAGCCTCAACAGTGGAGGCTGACCTGCTCGCCATCGGGTCATGTCCGTCTTGCGAGTTGCAACGTGCTACTCGGACGATTCACTGCAGGAGGTCCGTCATGAAGGCACTGGTCTACAAGGGTCCCGGCCAGAAGGCCTGGGATGAGGTGCCAGATCCGAAGATCGAACAGCCGACCGACGTGATCGTGCAGATGGTCGCCACGACCATCTGCGGCACGGATCTCCACATCCTCAAGGGTGACGTCCCCGAGGTGGAAGTTGGTCGAGTCTTGGGGCACGAGGGAATCGGCGTGATCACCGAGGTCGGCGAAGGAGTCACCCAACTGGCCATCGGCGACCGAGTCATTCTTGCCTGCGTAAGTTCCTGCGGACGGTGCTCCTACTGTCGCAACGGCATCTACAGCCACTGCCTCGACCCTGAGGGCATGGCGGGCATCGGCTGGATCTTCGGCTACATGATCGATGGCACGCAGGCCGAGTACGTGCGGGTCCCGTTCGCAGAGAACTCGGTGTACCAGATCCCCGACGGGATGACGGACTCGGAAGGCATCCTGCTGTCGGACATTCTCCCGACCGGGTTCGAGATCGGTGTGCAGTACGGACAGGTGCAGCCGGGCGATGTCGTCGCCGTGATCGGGTCCGGACCTGTCGGGCTCTCCGCCGTCATGACGGCACGCCTCTATGGCCCGTCGAAGATCATCGCCATCGATCTTGATGACGCCCGACTCCGGAGGGCCGCGGAGTTCGGCGCCACCGAGACGGTCAACTCGGGTGATCCGGACTGGAAGGATAAGGTGCTGGCCATGACCGACGGGCTCGGGGTAGACGTCGCCATCGAGGCGGTTGGGCTCCCAAACACGTTCACCATGGCAACGGTCATCGTCCGTCCCGGCGGCAATGTCGCCAACATCGGCGTGCATGGTAAGTCGGTGGATCTCGCTCTGAACGAGCTCTGGATCAAGAACATCGACATCTCGATGGGACTGGTGAACACGAACACCCTCGGCATGTTGTTGAAGCTCGTTGCCGAGCACAAGCTTCCTGCCGAGAAGTTTGTCACGCACGAATTCTCATTCGATCAGATGCTGGAGGCTTACGACGTCTTCGGGCACGCAACGCAGCACGACGCGCTCAAGGTCCTCATCCATTAGCCCGGTCCGCCAGACAGCTGCAGTTCTCCGCCACCAGCCGGAGCGAACGAGGCGCCGGAGCGGGGACGGTCGTTAGAGGGTCGTCACTCCCGTCGACCGTAAGGGTCGCAGTGCATGAGACCCCCTGACCATTGTCGAGGGCGCGACGTCATGGCGAAGCAGTTCACGCCGCACCCCCCACCCACCGTGACCGGAATGCCCGGTGCACCCCCACCCTCTCGGACCGCCCGGTCCGGATGCCAGTCACGGCGGAACGGGGATGACTACACGCCCAATCCCTCCATGCCAGCCTGTGTCGGTCACCCTCGTCTCTGGTGAGCCGGTCAATGCGCCACCCGTCCGGTGCCAGAAAATCCAAATGTGCCGCTGCCCATCCGACAGTGGCATACGTGGTCAACGAACAGGCCACCGCCAATGAACCCATCGGCCTTGCCACGAGGAGCGGTCGACATTTCTGGGTTCGAGGGGCATACTCGAGCACCATGGCGGCGAGCCCAAATCGACTGACTGTCCCAGATGTCAGGGGCGGAGCGGCATCACTGAGAATTACACGACATCCTGAGCAACGAAAGGTGGTTTTGAGCCACTGGCGTGACGGGATCTGTGTAGCATCCACGCCCATCGATTTCGACGAGCTCCCGGCGATCATCGGTCTTTTGGCGGAGGCCTTGGGTGACGCCGCGGCCGACACTGGATCACCTGCCGTCCTCCCCCCTCCCCCACGATCGGCATGGTCCAGGGTCGCAAACCGATTCCGGCCCACGATCGCCAAGGTTGTCGACCTTCGTGCACCGCGTCGACCTCAAACCGGACCGTCGGCCTGAGACTCACTTTTCCTTCGGTGAACGGGTGATCCCCCCCCGCACAAGAGATCTAATTGGGTCCGGGAATTGGCGTCAACGATCGATCCAACGTCTGCTGCCCGCACATGCTCTGCAAAGGACACAAGCATGGCACGGTCGAGAGGCTAGGAATCTAGCTCCACCCTCGTCCTCTCGGCATAGTTCGTTGCAACGGTGTCGTACGCCGTACGGATTGCGCTCTGATACAAGACCTCGTTCGCATCGGCGGTCGTAGACCCTTACCGCTTGGGACACCCATGAACCAATGGGCGGTGTGCTGAGCCAGCACCCGAAGTCGCAATCTCACCCTGTGGACCGGCTGCTGTCCGCGATCGATCTCCCAAGGGCCCCGGACCGGTCATCTTGTTGTCCTACCAGGCCATGATGCGCAGCTCCGGCCAGAGAGCCGCCCAGCGAGACACTTTCTCCTCGTAGACGTCTCGGGTGACGATCGCCTTGTTCGGCCTGGCCACCATCCCGAAGATGTCGGCAAGGCCGAAAGGGGCGCAGACGATGAAGCCCTCCTTGTCTTGTCGGACCCCGACACAGGAGGCCGTGGTGGGCCAAGTTGCGATGGCCTCCTCGGTCGAGCCGTACGGTTCGAGGTGGCGACCAAATCGCTCGGTGTACCAGAGGTGGACCCGTGCCTCGTTCTTGACATCTACGACGACATCCAGATCAGACAGGCGGTGGATGATTTCGGCTTCGATTTGCCGTTCGGTGTCGTCGCTCAGGTCGGCCGAATCGAAGTACACCAGGTCATAGTCCTTGATGCCAGCAGCTGGCTCGTATCCGTGCCGTAGATTCCACACCGTTTGGGCGACCCCACCTGCACCGAAATACCAGTTCGGCAGAGCCAGATCGGCTCCCGTGGCCAGCACCGCCCGGGCGACCGCGTTCTGCCTCAGCGCATCGTCAAGGCACTCGACCTGGCGGTGCAAGGGAGCGGCCTCGGGACGGTCCGCGATCATCCCCGAATGATGCCACTGCTCCGTCGTTTGACTGGACAAGACCTCTTTCGGTCACTGGAGCGCGCCACCATCACGTTTGTCGCTGGCGGAATGGGGACCACTTCACGAGATCCAGGGTCCCTTTCGTATCGTCGATGTTCGAGGAGTCCCGGCGTCCACTGAAACGAAGCCATCTAATAGCACATCTTCCAATAGACCTCGGTACCATCCATCGTCAAGTTGTCACTCTCGGGTCACCTCCCTGACACCTACCGATGGCGCCGGGCCACGGACGGTGCGAGGCTGGGGACGTGTTCGAACGGTTCACTGACTCGGCCCGCCGGGTGTTGGTCTTGGCTCAGGATGAGGCCCGCCTGCTGGGTCATGGCTTCATCGGCACCGAGCACGTGCTGCTGGGCCTCATGCACGAGGGAGAGACCGAGGAGGCGCTCACTGCCGCGGGCGTCACCCTGGAGCGATTACGGGACCAGATCAGCAAGACCATCACACTGACCGTGGCTGGCACGCCAGGTTCCCCTCCATTCACGCCACGGGCCAAGAAGGTCCTGGAGTTGTCATTGAGGGAAATGGTCTCACGTGGCGCGAACAGTATCGAACCGGGCGACCTCCTACTCGGCCTGTTGCGTGAGGGCGAGGGGGTTGGTGTCCAGGCGCTCGTGACCCTGGGGGTGGATCTCGCCGCACTGCGTCAGCACGTGCTGGATCGGTCGAGCAGTCGACCCTCCGAGCCCGGCGTTCGACCGGAAGGACTCGGTGGGTGGCGATCACGGGCGCCGGCCTCGTTGGGCATTGTCGGGATTCCATCCGGCATGCCTCTGGGTCCGGGTATGGCTATCGGCCGGCGATTCGAGACGTGCGTGCTCTGTGGACGCGACCTCTGGGAGGTCCAACACTTCGTGTCGGACGGAAACCTAATGGTCTGCGGTGAGTGCATCGCGGACGCTTCCCGCGTGATCCAGGAGGCTCCGGCCGAGGTCCACAGACTCATGTTGCCCCCCAGGGTGTTCGGGGCCGTTCCTCATCCCGAAGCGCAGTCCGAGATCGTCACAGCGGTTGGCTACGTAGTCGGTCCCGAACCGGAGGAGGGCCGCGGTCCATACCTGGAGGACGCCGAAGCTCTCCGCCTCCCGATGATGCGGGCCGGGGATAGGTTGCCCCCGGGCGGAGCAAAGGGAGTGGTCCGTCGTATCCGCTTCATTTCGGCAGATACCGCCTGGGTCGAGCTGACCGTTCAACTGGGCGAAGGGCGCGGTGGTTTCCCGTTCCAGGGGCCGGTCCGACGTATCGACGGCAAATGGAAGGTGACCCGCCAGCTCCTCGCCACCATGCTGGGACGTATCGGTATCCAGATCCCTCCAGCCGATTGACTCCGCCCAGGTCTAACGTCCTGCGAGCCATTGGCCAACGGGTGAGAGCCCTGTGATTTCCGCTACGACGTTCGGGCCCATCTCAGCCTTGTCGGGTGCCCGACCGCCGGTCGCTCGCTTACTGATTTCAGAGGCACCCGGCCTTCGGGGCAACGAGTGACCACGGTGCTTTGCGTCGACTACCCGAAATACCCAGCTCATCTCGGTATGTGGACTCTCTGAGCACCCTCCACCCGGTCCTCAAGGAGCTGCGGTGGCCTGTCGATGATTCAACCGTGGCGGAAGTTCCCACAGACAAAGGGTCGCAGCCCACATAGAAGAATCTCTCGACGATTTGGTGCCTTCTTGGCCAAGGGCACCACATGTGTCGACAGAGTCGACCTTGGCGACGGACAAAGGTGGCCCCGAATGAGCGATGTCCAAATGGGTCCGGGATGGTGGCAGGCATCCAACGGCAAGTGGTATTCACCCGATCAACAGAGCGCCGCCCCCTTCTCCGGCCAACGAGAAGCTACTGCTCCGATGAACGCCTACAAGCTGGTTCCGTGTCCGACATGCACGAACAGGTTCAGCACCCCGAGTTCCGCGATGCAGGCCGAATGTCCCGACTGTTCCACCCAGGTCAATCCGGTTCGGTGTCCGTCCTGTAACGGCAACTTCCTCGCCGTGGTCGACACCCCGAGTCGTTGTCCCCGATGCGGCTACGTCGTCGATTTCTTGCACCGGACCTCCTTCGAAGCCATAGCCAAGCTCCAGACTGCAGACCAAACCATTCAGAGCACTGAATCCGTAGCCGCCCAACCCGAACCTGCCATGCCATTTCGTACGGCGGCCGTTGTCGCCGGCGTCTTCAAGGTGGCGAGTTTGGCCATTCTTGTGCTTGGAACCGTCGGCGCAATCGCCGTGGCAATGCATCTCCACAAGACCGGATCAAGGTCCTGGGGTATCGCCTTAGCTTCGATATTGGGAAGTTCGGTCATTGCCGCCTCCATGTTCGGGTTCTTTGCGCTGGTCTTGAACATGCTGCGGGACGGCACGGAGGCCCTGAGGCGATTGGATGAAGACCGAAGTCGCAGCGCGTAGCCCTTCGACGATGTGGCCGCGATGAGCCTGACGACTAGGACTGAGGCGAAACCAACCCTCGTCGACCCATAGTCGCCCCCTGTCAGGTACTCCCGCCGGATGTCCGCCGCAGATGGGCGCCAGGGTTCCCCGTCGGCCCAACGCCCTGGGCCAACACATCGGAATCGAACCAAGGCTGACGTTCGCTTTCTATGGGCTTGTGCGGAATGGGCCTCCACGAACGTTTGCAGTACTTGTACAGTCGCTCGCCTCCACCCGGAGCCAGGAGCCGAATCGGTTTCACAGCTCGACGCGATCCGAGGACGTCGCCTCCGAACACACCCCACCCTTGGACGCGACGAGGTCGGTCGTCCGCCTGGCGGAACTCGTCGATCCCCAGTCCGTCGACCACCGCCTCCACGGCGCGACTCCCCTTCGGTCACCGATGTCCTTGCCCCCTGGCGTCGTACAAATGTGCAGGCCCGGAGTTGAGGTTGGCGGAAACCTGAACTCGACGGGCCTGCCCCTCCACTCTACGGGGAAAGATGCTTCCGCAATCAAATGAAACTCTTGCGCCATTGGCCCTGGTCAGACGCGACAGGGCCTCCGGGTGGAGCCGGAGACCCTACGCACCCCTTGCCGCCACGAGCCACGATAGCCCTGGGTCAGCTACCGGTGCCGACGGATTTGTGACCGGATTCGCTTTGGGTAGGGGGTTCCGGCCGAGCGGCGGCGGGACGGTCATCGGAGGTGACTGGCCTTTGTGATGTGTGTGGCGCCGGTGGATTGATCGTCGGCCTGCCGCTACCGTGGGCGCCGTGGCGGGAACCTCCGTTGCGGACGGAACTTGGCAAGGGTTCCGCCGCTACGGAAGCCGGCCTTCGAACCCCATACCCGCCGTGAGCTGGCTCTCGACGATGGGCTGGGGATCGCAAACGAGCCCGTCAGAGCCCTCGAAGCTATTCGGGGTCGCGGCCGGGCGAGGGGGTGCACGTCCTGGGCGGCAATCGCCCGACCGGGCCAGCCGGCACGGGAGCGTTACGCAAAGCAGGTCTACCGGTGTCGACGTGGTGGCCGATACCTCCCCCAGCGGTCAAGGACGGCGAACGTTCCACCCTTGCTAGCCGACCGTGATCTGCAGGGTCAGGGTGGCCGAGGCTGTAGTGAAGGGTGCATGCCTGACAGTCGTATCTCGGACGTGAAACGTGAGCGACGCCGTTCCAACTCTTCTCGGAATACCGGAAAGCACGCCACCGGATGAGAAAGAAAGCCCACGTGGCAGTCGACCCCCGCCGAACTCACCCCAGGTGTAGGGCGGATTGCCCCCGGTGGCGGCAAGGGTCGCCGAGTAGGGCTGCCCAACATGTCCCATGGGGAGAGATGTCGTGGTGATGGTGAGCGGCGCAAACGAAACGTCCGCATAGACCGAATCCGAGCTTGTCCCTGAGGCCAAGAGCCGTGGAGTATCGCCGACAGGAAATGTCACACTGATCGGCGTAAGACTGTCCGTGGCACTGTTGCCGTTTCCCAATTCGCCGCCCCCGTCGTACCCCCAGACGTAGAGGCGCTTATCCGAGCCAATTGCATAACCGTTGAAGTTGGCACCGGTGATAGCCGTCGGAGTGACGCCGGTTGGCAAGGAGACCCGTACCGGCGTGGGGCTGCACGGCTCGAAGTTCGGGCACACAAATGGACCTACGGCGCCGTCACCGAGTTCTCCATCTCCGTTGTAGCCCCAGGAGTAGAGGCTTCCGTCCGATCCCATGACATAGCCGTCACGGCCACCCCCGGCGACCGCCATGGGGGTCACGCCGGACGGTAACGACACCGCTACCGGCGAAGTGCTGCAGGGAGTGGAGAATGTGCAGCTATCGGGTCCCGACGTATCGCCGTCGCCGAGCTCGCCAACACTGCTGCCGCCCCAGGCGTAGAGCCTGCCGTTCGAGCCGATGGCATAGTTTCCTGCAATCGCCGTCGGACTCACCCCCGAGGGGAGCGCGACCACCACCGGGGTGGTGCTGCACAATGCAGAAAAGGGGCCGGTCGTGCAGGTTTGTGGACCAGTGGTGGTGTCGTCGCCGAGCTCACCGCCTGCGTTATTGCCCCAGGCATAGAGCTTCCCGTCCGAGCCGATGGCATAGGCATCGCCGGCGCCCCCGGCGGTGATCGCCTTCGGAGAGACGCCCGAGGGGAGGGCGACCGCTACCGGGGTGGTGCTACAGGGCAATGGTGGAGGTGGGAACCCTCCTCCTGGACCTGGGCAATGGTCCGGGCCACTATTGGTGCCGTCACCGAGTTGACCAAAGAGGTTTGCCCCCCAGGCATAGAGCTTCCCGTCCGAACCCATTGCATATCCATCAGGTCCGCCCCCTGTGATGGCCGTCGGAGTGACGCCCGAGGGGAGGGCGACGACCACGGGCCGGTCGTGGTTGGTGCTGGTACCGTTGCCGAGTTCGCCCTGGCTGTTGTCGCCCCAGGCATAGAGCTTCCCGTCCGAGCCGATGGCATAGGCGGCGTAACCGATATGGCCGACGCCACCTCCGCCACTGGCGACGGCTGTCGCCGTGACACCCTGTGGGAGGGCCACCTCCACTGGACTCGTGCTACAGGGGATCGGCTGGTTGCGGCCCCCACAGATATCGGGGCCTCTTCTGGTCCGATCGCCCAGCTGACCGACGTCATTGAATCCCCACGCATAGAGCGGGTCGGAACCAGCCACCTCCGGCGTGACATCCGCTCCCACCTTGCCGCTAGAAGTGGTCGCACCGGCCGCCCGCATCAGGCCGATCGACCCCAGCACGGCAAGGCTCACCGACACGCAAAGCTTGAGCACCATCATGCGACGAGCCGGCATGGCGACCTCCTTGGCCCCTTGACTCAACCTACTCCCGATTGAGATGAGGCTCCGGGCAACGAGATAACAGTGGGGAGTCGTTGCGCCTAGGTTCCCCCGACCCGCGCTCCAGGCCCGACAACCCTGGCCCCTCCTTTCGGCACGCAGCCTGGAGGGCACCGCCAGGCGAGGCTGAAGGTTGCTTCTGTCCCACCAGACCGTGCGGCTGCACCAGACCTGTAGTAGGCCGCCCGCCCCGGGCTCGGGGCAAGACGGTTGACTACTTGCCGTTGCGCTCGCGGTGCGTGCACCCTGGCCAGCAGCAGGGCCGGCGCTGACCTTCCTCCAGCTCCTCCTGAGTCCGGCGAATGCGGCGATCGCGGGTCATCTTCTGCTTGGCCTCCTCGACCCAGCAGATGAACTCGTTGCGGGCCAACGGGGTGATGTCCTTCCAGGCATCGAGAGCCGTGGGATTGGCGATCAGCGCTTGGCGCAGGTCGCCGGGAAGGTTGTGCACCACCCCACCGGGCACTCGTGGGCTGCTCACAGGACCACGGTAGCGGGCGGAGCGAGCCTCGTCGCCGATACATGCCTGGGTCCTCATGGCCCAGTCCCCGACTGGGTGCCGAGGCGCCCCGTACACGAGGGGACCGACGTTCGGATCTCCCTTCAGCTCCACGGGTGCGGCGGCGCTTGTGCGACAGGCGGCCCGGCTTCACTCAGCGTTAGCGTCAAACAGCTGCATCTCGCAATCACCCAACGCTTCGGAGGTCGCCATGTCCCAGGTCCGTGTCCACAACTTCTCGATCTCCCTGGACGGGTTCGGGACCGGCGAGGGCATCAGGTTCGACGCCCCGTTCGGCCACGCCGGCCATCGCCTACACGAATGGTATTTCGCCACCCGCTTCTGGCGCTCGATGGTCGGCGATGCCGGTGGCACCGTCGGTGTCGACCATTCGTTCGCCGAACGGATTGAGCTCGGGTTCGGTGCGGAGATCATGGGCCGGGGCAAGTTCGGTGCGCAGACTGGCCCATGGACCGATATAGGCACCGACGAGGAATGGCGGGGCTGGTGGGGGCCGAACCCGCCGTTCCACACGCCGGTGTTCGTGCTGACGCACCACGCGCGCCCGCCGATCGAGATGGAGGGCGGCACCGTGTTCCACTTCGTCGACGCCTCTCCGCAGGAGGCACTCGAGCTCGCCCGGGAGGCCGCCGGTGGCCTCGACGTGCGCATCGGCGGTGGCCCGACAGTCGTCCGCGACTACCTCGCCGCCGACCTCATCGACACCCTCCACGTCGTACAGGTGCCGATCCTGCTCGGCCGCGGCGTCCGTCTCTGGGACGGCCTCGAAGGCGTCGAGGAGCGCTACGACGTCGAGGCAGTCTCGTCGCCGAGCGGTGTTACCCACCTGACCCTCACACGCCGATGACCGATCCTGCAGACAGCTGAGGACCCGCCCCGAACGCTCGAAGAGTGACCCGCTTCGACACCCCGCATGGAGGCCCTCTGAAGGGAGCGACGCCAACTGGATGCAGAACCCGCACCTTGGCGTCCCGGTACTGCGGTCGGAGCCAAGGAACGTGAGAAGCACCGCCACCTCGACATCAGTGAATCCACCCGTGGACCTACGGGAGATCTGCCTCGACGGACCCACGAAGGCGTCGAACGCGTCGCCAATCCGGATCGCACAATGCTCGCCCCCCACGGTCACCACCCGTCCATGGCCCCGTTGGCCCCGTCGGCGCCTCCAACCCCTCGCTGCGGGACCGGGCGCGAATCGAGACGGAGCTGGAGGAGGACGAGCTCCAGCCATCGACCGAATTTGGCGCCGACCTCGGGCATGCGGGCCACTTCGGCGAAGCCGAGCCGCTGGTGGAACAGGATCGAACCCTCGTTGGAGCTGTCGATGGCGGCGACCATCGTGTGCTTGCCGCTGACGCGGGCCTCTTCGATGAGGACACGCATGAGGTCACGGCCGAGACCAGTGCCCCACCGGTCTGCCCGCACGTGGATCGTGCTCTCGACCGTGAACCGGTAGCCCGGTCTCTTGTTGGGGTCGCGGAACCACCCGAATGCAGCCACACCTACGACCTCACCGTGCTCCTCGGCCACCAGTACCGTCTGGTGCTCATCCAGCCAGTCCTGCATGCTGTCCGTGGTGTGGAGGATGTCGGTCCACTCGATCGTCGTCGTGGTCAGGAAGGCATTCAGGAGTGCCGCAATCCCGTCAGCATCTGCCTCGGTCGCCCGCCTGACCGCCACCCCCGCATTCTCGCAGCCCTGAACCGTCCGATCGCGCTGCTTGGGGTCACTGGTGTCCGGCTACGGCCTACACCACCGTCATCGACTCGATCCCCATGGCCACCTGGGAGGCCCGGTCACCCGATCCGAAGATTGGAGCTGGCGACGAGACCAGGGGAACCAGAACAGGACAGCCAGGCCCACGCCCAATGCGCCGGCGACGAGGACGATGAGGACCGCGAACACCGGGAGGCTCCACGGGTGAACGCCGAAAGGGGGACCCTGGACGAGGTACCGGAACGGAGGCGCGGTCGGGCCCGGCCCGAACACGTGGGTCGAACCGGAGCCTCCGAAGGCCCGGCGGACGGAGACGGCGACGGAGGCACTGCGCCGCCCCACCAGCAGCGCCGCGGATGCCAGCAAGAAGGCCGTGAGCGCGGTCAGGCCGACGGCCACGACCGGCCAACGTCCGAGTCGACGACCGGGAGCGGAAGGGGCGGTGACGCCTCGAGCCCCGGCCCAGGCAGCAGCGAAGCGCCGAGGGTCGAAGGCGCTGCTCCCGAGTACGTCCTCCGCGGAGCCTCCCTCGGCTTCGGCCTCTTCGAGGTCGGCCGTCAGGTCGGCGGCCATCTCGTTGGCGATGGGATCGGGGACCCCGAGACGACGCCACTCCCGACGACACTCCTCGACGAATTCATTCACGGCGTTACCTCCACTCTGACCAGATCGAGGGCACCATCGACGGCGTCACGGGCCGCCTGCCATTCCCTGACGCCCTCCTCCAGCGCGCGCTCGCCCTCGGGCGAAAGGCTGTAGTACTTCCGGGGTGGCCCTCCGTTGCTGGCTGCCCGACGGGTGAGGACCAGGCCGTCCCGCTCCAACCTGCCGAGGAGCGGATAGATGGACCCCTCCCCCACGATCGACAGGCCGCGCCCCCGAAGGCGCTTGGTCATCTCATAGCCGTAGGCCGGTCCTTCGCTCATCACGGCGAGGAGACAGAGGTCGAGAACACCCCGCAGCAGCTGGCTGCGTCGGCTCTCCGCATTTGCCATGCACCACAAGATACCGCCCACTACCTTGCATTGCAAGACTAGGACCTCGCGGGAGCCGCCGGGCGCGTCGGGATGGAGCAATCGGAGTCGGGCCCCCGACCACCGTCACCCTGAAAGATGCCCTGCCCGAGCCCCCGGGCCAGGGGTGGTCCCTGGTCGGGCCCGGCGTGCCGCCACCGGCTCACAACGCCTTCCACCACGGCGCCAAGTCCAGCTTCGGATAACGGATGGCCGTCTCCTCGAGCACGGCGGCCGTCCAGATCGGATGCCCGGGCCGGGGAAACCCGAACAACTCGAGCTCGCGGGGCGTGCACGCCTCGGCGAAGCGAGTCCATTCCGGATCAGTGGAACGCGACTGAGCTTGGTCGTAGCCGATCCAGTCGTGGCCGGCCCGCTTGAAGGCCAGCGCCAGCACGGTGCGGGCCGTGCCCGGTGCCCCGAATGCCGCGCCACGGTGGAAGACGTCGGAACGGTAGGCGAGATACGACCCTCGGACGCCGATGGCCGGTCGCTCCGCGGCATAGAGCTCCGGCGCAAAGTCGGGCATCAAGACTGGTGTGCGGGGAGAGACCCCCTCTGTGTCTCGGGTCGAGACCATGCGGGTCGGGTTGTCGTCAGCAGTGACGTCGGAGAGATAGAGGAACCCCTCCAAGTTCCACCAAGGTGACGACGCGACAGCCGGGAGCCACGAGTGGTTACGATCGGTGTGCAGGGGCTGCTCGTAGTTTGTGAGACCTTCGTACTTGGCGGTCAGGTGAATCTGATAGAGCCTGATGTCGTCGGTCTCGAGCGCCCGCTCCGCAAAGTCCACCACCGACGGGTGCACACACAGCCGATTGAGGACGCCAGAGCCGCTGAACGGGAAGGTCTGGGACCAGAGCTGCTGCTCGGGGCGGAAACCAGGTCCATCGTCCGGCCACACAAAGACCTCCCTGCGCATCACCGGCTTCCCCCGGCGCCGCTCGAGCTCACCATCGGGATCCTTGTTGTACTCCTCGCCGGTCGGGAACGTCCGGTTGAGGTCGTCGAGGGCGGCATCGATCTCGTCGGTTCCTATGATTCCCTCGAGGAGCACCCAGCCCTCGGTGCGCCAGGCATCCACCTCTTCGTCCGTCGCACGTCGTGATGCCACTGGGTTCCTCCTCGTCACGGTTTTGCCCTGTTCTACGACAGCATGAGCGGGCGGTGCATCGTCCATGAACCGCTCTGACCTCGGCTCAAAGGCCCGACGATGCCGATCAATCGTTGGGGACCGTGGAGCCGTTGGGTCAGCGCATGTGTCGGGATCAGCCCTCCGCTGGCGCCGGCGCCGGCGCGCACAGCACGTTCGTGTGCCCCTGAGGTTCCGGTGTTCGAAGGCCGCGCGACCAGGTCACGAACCCGTCCGCAAGGTAGCACGGCGCCCGGTACCGTGGCCGAGGTGCCCACCAGTGTCACCGGTCCTCCGGGGCCAGAACGTGCCCACCTCTCCCCCATCCACGGCTCCCGGCTCTCCCACCCAATGCTACCGGTCGGTCGCACCGATGATCGGTGACGTCGTCGTGGCCGAAGCCGGCCACAAGGGGAGGGGCGTCTTCGCGTGTCGTGACTTCGCGGCGGGGGAGTTCATCTTCCGACGCCGGCACGGCCGCACCCTGGACAACTCCGAGATCCGGAACCTCTCGCCGGAGGAGCGCCGGCATCTCTGCGAGCTCGATTTCGACACCGAGCGCGGTGCTCCTGCCTCCGGGGTGCTACCTCAACCACGCCTGCGACCCCAACGCCATGCGGAGCGGCGTCAAGGTCTTCGCCTGGCGGCCCATACGGGCCGGCGACGAGATCACCATCGACTACCGGTTGAACGGCTTCGACGAGTCCTGCCGGTGGGAATGCCGGTGCGGGACCCGGGGATGCCCGGGCTTGGTCGTCGGCAGCTTCTTCTCGCTCGACGAGGTCCGCCAGCAGTCGTATCTGCCCTTTGCCCCCCCGTTCATCCGGGCCGAGTACCGACGCCGCCACACCGGTCGGTAGGCGGGCCCGGAGCCGGCCTGCCCGCTAACCTTCGACCGATGGCGGACCAGGTCACGGTGATCCAGGACATCAGCGCACCGGCCGAGCGGGTCTGGGCGATGGTCTCCGACCTGACCCGTATGGGTGAGTGGTCGCCCGAGAACGAGGGGGCCACCTGGCGGCGCGGGGCGACGGGCCCACGGGTCGGTGCGACTTTCCGGGGGGCGAACCGTAACGGCCGGAAGCGGTGGCGTACGGCGGGACAGGTCGTCGACTCACAACCAGGTTCGTCGTTCGTCTTCCGTACCAGTGCGGTCGGCCTCCCCATCGCCGAGTGGCGCTACGAGTTCCAGGGGACGGCGGCCGGATGCCGGGTCACCGAAACATGGATCGACCGGCGGGGTCGGATCGCCAAGGCGCTGGGTGGACCGGTCAGCGGGGTGGCCGATCGTGCCGTCCACAACCGGGGGACGATGGAGCAGACGCTGACGAGCCTCAAGGAGGCGGCCGAACAGCCCGCGTGAACTTGCCTCATCGGCCGTGGCAGCTCCTATCGTGGCGCCATGGACGAGGCCATCCGACCGGCACGGTTCTCCGACATCGAAGCGGTACTCGGGTTGTGGGTCGCCTCCGATGCACTTCCCAGCCACACAGACAATGCACAGAGCCTGAGCGCCCTGATCCGACACGATCCACCCGCGCTGCTCGTCGCCGACGACGACGGCGTGGTCGTGGGATCGGTCATCGCCGGATGGGACGGGTGGAGGGGGTCCATCTACCGGTTGGTGGTGGCACGGTCGCACCGCCACATGGGCTTGGGACGCCGCCTGGTACTCGAGGCGGAGACCCGGCTGTCGGAAAGGGGGGCGGTACGCCTCCAGGCCACCGTCGTCAGGACCGAATCGGGGGCCATGGAGTTCTGGCAGGGATCCGGCTGGGAGCACCAGGCCGAGGCCACCCGGTTCGTGAAGGGGTGAGCTCCCGGACGTCACCCGCCGAGACACCCAGCTCCAGCGTCGACGGCCCGGTAGAGCACCCGGTCCCCCGCCGGGTCGAGGCCGCCCGAGGCGTCAGTCTGGGCAGCCCTCCCGATCCGGTGCCATTCTGTGTCCCAGCCCGTCCCGCATCGTCCGTCGCCCGCGCTGTATCACCTTTGGGTCACGGACCCGCAGTATTGGAGGCCACATGGAACGAAGAGTGCTGACCCTCGCCGCCATGACGACCGCGGTGATCGCGATGTCGTCCGGTCTGCTCGGTTCGGTGTCGGCCGTCGGAGCCGCCCCATCGGCACGGGTGCCGAGAGTCACGTTGGATCCGGATCAACCGGCTTCCCCACCGGGTCCATCCCAGGCCCCGACGGCCCCGAGCTCCTCCACCCCCCGGTACTCGACCAACTGGTCCGGTTACGCCGTGACGTCATCCTCGACGTTCAAGTCGGTCAGCACCACCTACGTTCAGCCGGCGGTGAGTTGCCGTGTCGCCGGAGCCGTCTCCGTGTTCTGGGTCGGACTCGATGGTTGGAACGATGGGACCGTCGAGCAGGACGGCACGGGCGTCTTGTGCCAGGGGTCCACCCCGGTGTACTTCGCCTGGTGGGAGATGTACCCGACCAATGCCATCCAGCCCACCATGCTGGTCTCCGCCGGTGACAGGATCAGGGACTCGGTCCACTACGACCGCGGGCAGTACATCCTCACCGTCGAGGATCTCACCGATCATGTCGTGCACACGAATGTGGCGACCTGCGGCCGTGGGCTCACCTGCGCGCGCTCGTCAGCGGAATGGATCGTCGAACGGCCTACGGTCACCCGCTCGACGTTCGCCAGACTGGCTGACTGGGGCACCATGTCTCTGGCCGACGACCGGGCCGCCACCACCACGGGTGGACCCCGTCCGATCTCGCTATTCGCCAACTTCGGCATCGACATGGTGAACCGGGCGGGTACCAGGATGCTGGCCACGGTCGGGGGACTCAATCTCTCGGGCAACGTGTTCCTCGATACCTGGGACGCGGCCCGCTGACCGGGCGGGCCAAAAGACGGCCGGGGTGATGAGGGCGACCCCCGGCTTACGGCGGTGCCCTGGACCGCGATCCGGGCCACCCTCATCCATCTCCGGCCGTGGCCCCGTAGAAAGGGAACCCGCCGGCCCAGCCTCGGCCCATTCGGGCCGTCCCCGGGGGCTGTCCCTCCGGCGGGCTCGGTGGGCCGGTCCTGGCCTCCGCGGCCGACAGGCGGAGCCGGGGCCGAGCCCGCCAGAGTTCTGCCGGTGTCTCGGAGGACCGGCGCTCATAGCATCCCCGGCAGCGCAGTACGCATCCCCGGCACGCCCGCGCCCGCAGAGGAGACCATGAGCGGACCCCGACCATCCGACGTCACGCCCATCGATGATTGGGACCACCTGCTCGCCGGCAGGGTGGCCGTCGTCACCGGAGCGGGGGCAGGGATCGGGAGGGCCATCGCATCGTTGTTCGCCGCCCATGGCGCCCTGGTCGAGATGGCCGAGGTCGACCCCCGACGCTCGGCTCGCACCAGCCGGGAGATCACCGACGGCGGCGGCCGGGCGCGATCACACGTCGTGGACGTCACCCGTCCGGATGACGTCGAACGCCTGGCCAACGCGATCCTCGACGAGCACGGCCACATCGACGTGCTGGTCAACAACGTGGGCGACTACCGGCCGCTCGTCCGCTTCGAGGAGTCGACCCCGGAGTCATGGGAGGCCATGTACCGCATCAACCTCTTCCACGTCTTCGCCGTGACCCGGGTCTTCATCGGCAGCATGATCGACCAGGGCCGGGGTTCGATCGTGAACGTGCACTCGGTGGAAGGGCTCCGCGGCTTCCCCGGGGATCCCGTCTACGCCGCCATGAAGGCGGCGGTTGCCCACTTCACGACGAGCCTGGCCGTGGCCATGGGCCGCAAGGGGGTCCGGGTCAACGCCATCGCCCCCGACCTCACCCAGTCCTCCCAGGTCGACTACATCAGCGCCGCCAAAGGGCAGGAAGCCATGTGGAGGTCGTGGGCACCGGTCGGCCGTCTCGGCTGGCCCGAGGACCAGGCCCGGGTGGCCCTGTTCCTGGCCTCCGACCTCGCCGGGTACGTCACGGGCCACACCGTGCCGGTTGACGGCGGGACCCGGGCCGGCGGGGGCTGGTTCTACTCGCCGGCGGCCGGGCGCTTCGTCAACCGGCCGCCGTCGTTGTGAGGGCCGGGTCGGCCCCAGCTCCGCGTAGGGTGGCCGCATGTGCAGGAACATCACGACGCTCCGAGGCCTCGAGCCCGGCGCCACGGCAGAGGAGATCGAGGCGGCCGCCAGGCAGTACGTCCGCAAGGTCAGCGGCGTCCAGTCCGTCTCCCCCACCACGGAACCCGCCTTCGACGTGGCGGTGCAGAAGGTGGCGGCCGCGACCACCCAGCTGCTGGCCGATCTGCCGCCGCGCCGCCAACCGCCGGCCACGGTCCCCCCACTACGCCGGTTGGCCGCGGCCAAGCACTGAACTGGCACCCTCCGGCTCGGGCGCCGCGGCCCCGTCGGCGCCAGGGAGCTGAACCTCGGGGACGACGGCCAGGCCGAACCGGCCGCCGGCGACCGTGCCGGTGATCACGCGGGGGCCGACCGTGGTGTCGCCGGTGTCGACCATGCGCCGGGCACCACCCCGAGGGCGCACTGGAAGCACGTGGCGTGCCGGCCGCGAAACCCGCATCCGGACACCGCGGCTCCGGTAGCGTGTTCGGTCCATGCCGCCAGTACCGAGGGACGACGGTGTCGACGAGACGGTCGGCTCCGTACCCCATGATCCGGCACGACGCCCCACCCCCGGAGGCGTCGTCCCGCTCGTGGCCATCCTGGCGTTCTATCTGGCCGCGGCGGTGGCCCTGAACTGGGACGCCTGGTCCGCCGGGGCGGCCTCCCACATGCAGGCGGGAGCGGATCAGTACACCACCACGTGGTTCCTCCGGTGGCTCCCGTTCGCCGTGGCGCACGGCCACAACCCCCTCTACACCGACTACGGCAACTATCCCTTCGGGGTCAACCTGTTGGACAACACCAGCGTCCCGTTGCTGGGTCTCCTCGGGACGCCGGTCACCGTGCTCGACGGGCCGATCGCCACCTTCAACGTCCTGACCACGCTCTCCTTGGCCGGGTCGGCGGCGGCGGCCTACTTCTTCGCTCGGCGTTGGACCCACTGGCCACCGGCCGCCTTCGCGGCCGGCCTGGTCTACGGGTTCTCGCCCTACGAGATAGCCCAGAGCAACGGCGGTCACCTCAACCTCACCTTCGTCGTCCTTCCGCCGCTCATCCTCTTGGCCGCCCACCAGGTGATCATGGGGCCGGCACGGTCCAGCCGCGGCTGGGGCATCGCGCTCGGGCTCCTGCTGACGGCCCAGTTCTTCGTCTCCAGCGAGATCCTGGTGTCCACCGTCGTGATCGGGGCCAGCTGCGTGGTGGCGGCCGCCCTGATGGGTCGGCGCTCCGTCCGCCCCCGCCTCCGCCAGGCTGCGGTCGGCGGCGGGTGGACACTCGGAGTGGCGGCCGTCCTGCTGGCCTATCCGGCGTGGTTCGCCCTCCGGGGCCCGGCCCACATCAACGGCCCGATCCAGCTGGTGCCCGAGGCCTACCGGGCCGACCTGCTCGGACCGCTCGTTCCGGACGTCTACACCTGGCTGGCCCCCTCCAGTCTGGTCCGGGTGGCCAACGGCTTCGCCAACAACCCCTCGGAGAACGGCACCTACCTGGGCATCACCCTTCTCGCCACCCTGGCCGTGGGGACGGTCCTCCTCTGGCGACGCAGTCCCGTCCTCCGGGTCGCCGTCGTCGGGGGCGCGGTCGCCTTCGTCCTCTCGCTGGGGGGAGGCCTGGTGGTCCACCGGCCTCCCACCGCCTACCTCACCGGCCTCCCCCTGCCGGAGCGGGTGTTCACCAAGCTGCCGCTGTTGGCCAACACCATCCCGGTGCGCTACTCGCTGTACGTCGCCCTCTTCGCCGGCCTGGTCCTGGCCATCATCCTCGACCGCCTCCACGACGGCGCCCGGGCCCGGCGCGAACAGACCTCCGGCCAGTGGGGGCCGGCCGGAGTGAGGGCCTCGTTGGTCCCCGTGCTCGTGGCCGTGGTCTGCCTCGTACCGCTGATCCCGGCCGGCCCGGTCACCGGGGTGACCGGAGTGGAGACGCCGGACTACTTCACTTCGGCCGCCCAAACCGGGACGGCGCCGGGCCGGGTGAGTGTGCTCTTCCCCTATCCGTCGAGCGCGGTGCCGGTGGGCCAGCTGTGGCAGGTCATGGCCGGGCTCCACTTCCGGACGCCCGGCGGTTACTTCCTCGTCCCGCACGGGCCGGGCCGCCGGATCGCCTTCTCGCCGGTGGTGGGCTACGGGGCCGACACGCTGACCGCCCGGGTGTTCCTCGCCCTGTACCACGGGCGGCCCCCGGCCGAGACCACCGCGCTCCGGTCGGCCCTTCTGGCGCAGTGGGGCTCGTGGCACGTCTCGAGCCTGGTGGCCGTGCCCGTCCCGGCCTCCGAACCGGCCGTCTCCGTGCCGTTCCTGACCTGGCTGATGGGGAGACCGCCGGCGTCGGTCGGCGGCGTCGATCACTGGAACCGTCTGCCGGGCTGAGCCGGTTCCGCCGGACGGTGAGAGCCGGGTGGGTGGCCGGGCACGGTGTAGATTGCGCCACCGCCACCGCCACCGCCACCGCCGGAGGAAGGGGATGCATGCACGCCTTGACCGGTTACCTGGACTTCGAGCCCGCCGAACGCGAGCAAACGGTGGCCGCCCTGCGGGCCGTGAGCGAGCGGAGCCGGCGGGACGAGGGTTGCGTCGACTACTGGTGGGCCGAGGATCTGGACCGGCCCTGCCGGTTCCGCTTCCTCGAGGGCTGGGTGTCCGAGGAGGCGTTCCGTGCCCACCAGGCCCAGCCCTACGAGGAAGCCTTCATGGCCGACCACGTCTCGCGGATCACCGGTGCCGACGCCCACGGGCTGGCAGTCAGCGACCGGCGATCCGCCCTGGAGAGCTAGGCGGTGCGCGGGGTCAAGAGCACCGCAGACGGGGTCCGGGTGGTCCGCACCGACGGCGCCGGCCGGTCGGGCGTGCGGGTGTCGGTGGCCAGCTCGGGGATCTGCGCCTCCGACCTCCACCTGGCCTCGGCCGGGCCGTCCGAGGTCATCCTCGGCCATGAGTTCTCCGGACGGCTGGACGACGGCACCCCGGTGGCCGTGCTCCCGGCCGTGGCCTGTGGGGCGTGCGATCGGTGCCGGGCCGGCCAGGTCCAGCAGTGCGCCGCAGCGCTCGGCGCCATGTACGGGGTGAGCCTCGACGGCGGCCTGGCCGACGAGGTGTGGGTCGATCCGACCTGTGCCCGGGCCCTCCCGTCCGCCCTTCCCCTCGACCAGGCCTGCCTGGTCGAGCCCTTGGCCGTCGCTCTGCACGGCGCCAACCGGGCCGACACGGGGCCGGAGATGAGCGTGCTGATCGTGGGGGGCGGCCCGATCGGCCTCTGCGCGGTCGCCGCCGCCACCAGCCTGGGGGCCGATGTCGACCTGATGGCACGCCAACGCCGCCGGATCGAGGCCGGGGAGCGCCTCGGAGCGGGTCCCCCGGCCCGGACGGGCTACGACATCGTGCTCGACGCGGCCGGCACCCAGAGCTCACTCGACGCCGCCTTGCAGCGGGTGCGCCCGGGCGGCACGATCGGGGTCATCGGCACCTTCTGGGACGCGGTCACCATCGGATCGGGTTTCCAGCTCAAGGAGGTCACCATCCAGCCCGCCTTCACCTACGGCCATCACGGCGGCGTCCCCGAGTTCCTCACGGCGATGGAGCTCCTGGCCTCCTCGCCCGATCTGGCCGAGGTCGTCGTCACCCACCACTTCTCCCTGGACGAAGCAGGCGAGGCCTTCCGGGTGGCCGGGGACCGGGCCACCGACGCCATCAAGGTGGTCGTCCACCCGTGAGGCCGGCGGCGACCGCCACCGGCACCGGGATGGCCCGATGACCCGGCTGCTCCTCACCCACGCCCGGGTGGTCGACGGGGACGGGGCCACCCTGGACGATGGCCATGTGGTGGTGGAAGGCGACCGGGTCGCGGCGGTGACCGAAGGCCCGGTCGTGGCCCGGCCTGATGACCGGGTGGTCGACCTGGGGGGCCGGACCGTCATGCCCGGCATGGTGAATTGCCACTTCCACGCCACCTACCACGAGCTCGGCAGCGTGCCGGCGCCCTTCGGGCTCGAGGAGCCCATGGCCCTGCAGGCGGTCCGGGCGGTCAACAGCCTGGCCCTGCTGATCGAGAGCGGCTTCACCAGCGCCGTGTCGGCCGGGGCCCCGTTCGCCATCGATGCGTCCATGAAGGTCGCCATCGAGAAGGGACTGATCACCGGGCCCCGGCTGGTCCCCTGCAGCCGTGACGTCAGCACCACCGGCCACGCCGGTGACCGGAGCTATCCCCCGCACTGGGACGTACGCGCCCTCGGCGCCATCCGCCCGTGCGACGGCCCCGAGGAGTTCCGCCGGGCGGTACGGGCCGAGATCAAAGAGGGCGCGGAGATGATCAAGATGTTCGTGACCGGCGGCCACGGGACGATCGGGCCCAAGGAACAGACCGAGATGAGCCGGGAGGAGATGGCAGCCGGCATCGAGGCGGCGCATCTCCGGGGTGCGAAGGTGCGGGGACACATCGCCAACCGCGACGCCCTGATGATGGCCCTCGACCTCCATATCGACGTGGTCGACCACGGCGACGGCCTGGACGACGAATGCATCGGGCGGATGGTCGAGTCGGGGACGCCCCTGGTGCCCTCGATGATGTTCCCGGCCCGCCTCCTCCAGTCGATGGGGGGCTCGGCCCTGGGATTCACCGACGGCATGCGAGCCGACATCGAAGCCATGGCCGACATCCTCCCCAAGGCCAACGCGGCGGGCCTCCGGCTGGTGCTGGGCGACGACTACGGTGCCATCTTCTTCCCCCACGGCCACTATGCCGACGAGTTGGCCTACTACGTCGATGAGATCGGCATCCCCAGCGTGGACGTGATCCGGTGGGCCACGAAGCACGGCGCCGAGCTGATGGGTCGCGGCCATGAGCTCGGAACCGTCGCCGCAGGGAAGCTGGCCGACCTCCTGGTCGTCGACGGGGACCCCGTGGCCGACATCTCGGTCCTGAGGGACGGTGCCAATCTGCTCGCGATCATGAAGGGCGGCCGCCTGTTGAAGGACGAGCTGCCCGACCGGCCCGCACCCTCCCCTCGACGATCGGGCTGAGCACCGCCCTGTCGGTCCGGCCCTGACGATTTTTCCGGGCCGCCCCGACCTAGCGTGGTGGGCGCAGGGGCAGGGAGATGGGGCAATGGCAGGCGATACAGCTGAACCCGGCGCGGGCGTCGGCGATGACGGCCGCCTGCCCGTCCCTCCCTCGGATCGCCGGCGGGCCCGCGGCCTGCGCACCCGGAAGGGCATCGTGGATGCGGCCATCGACCTCATCGAGGCGGGCAACCCCCGGCCCACCACCAGGCAGGTGGCGGTCCGGGCCGGTGTGTCGGCCCGCCTGGTCTTCCACCACTTCGGGCGCCTGGGGGTGGTCATCCGGCTGGCCGCCGAGCGGCAAGCGGCGCGTCATGGTGCCTTCGTCGGCTTCGTGCCGCCGCACGGCCCACTGCCGGCCCGGATCGGCGCCGTCTGCCGGCAACGCCGGAACCTGTTCGAGGCCATCGGCCCGGTACTGCGGATGGCCCATGCCAGGGCGTGGGACACGCCGGGCCTGAGCGAGGTGCTGGCCGGTCACCGGTCGCTGCTCCGGCGCCAGCTCGAGGTGACCTTCGGCCCCGAGCTCGAGGCGAGGGACGGTGCCGCCGTGCTGCTCGACCTGCTCGACCACGCCACCGGCTGGCCGTACTGGTGCGCACTGCGGTTCGACGCCGGGCACCCGGCGTCGGTCGCCGAGCGGGCCATGGTCGTCGCCGTCACCGAGCTGCTCGGCCGGGGCGGCCGCTGACCTCCCCGCCCGTTCGTGCCGGTGCCGACCACGGGGTCTCGTTGAACCGGCTGAGCACGGGCCCGTCGGACCCCCAGGTGATCCTGGTGATCGACGCCGTCGCCAGGTACAGCCGCCAGGCGCCGCCGTCGTCGAGGCCCAGGGCCCAGCAGGTGGCCAGCTTGATCGGCGACACGTGGCTCACCACCACCACCGCACCCGGTCCCCGGGCCCCGTCGCCATCGGTGGAGAACAGCTCGTCGCAGGCGGCCCGGACGCGCTTGCCGGCGTGGCGCAGCGTCTCGCCGCCCGGCGGCCGATAGTCCGGGTCCGACCGCCATCGGGTCCACACCTCGTCGGGAACGGCGGTGAGCGGGCGGCCGTCGAACTCGCCGTAGTCGACCTCGATCCAGCGCTCGTCGACCTCCACGGGCAATCCGGTCCCGAGCGCGTCCGCGGTCTTGAGCGCGCGGGCCAGCGGGCTCGAGACCACCCGGGTCACCCCTTGGACCGCAGGACCGAGGGCGCGGGCCTGGGCCAGGCCACGCTCGGTGAGGGGGGCGTCGATGTGCCCGAGCAGCAGGCCGTCGGCGTTCCCCGTCGACTCGCCGTGACGGACCAGGATCAGCATCCGGTCAGCACGTGCTCGAGGTGGGGGCGGCCACGAGGCATCAGTGCACCAGGATGCGATCGCACTGGGGGCAGGTGGCGATGGCCTCCGGCGGCAGGTGGCGGATGCGCTCGACGTCGACCGACGGCAGGGTGAGGTGACAGCCGTCGCACCGGTCGCCGGTCAGACGAGCAGCGCCCACCCCTCCGAGACGGGAGCGGAGCACCTCGTACCGTGCGGCCAGGTCCCCGGGGAGGCCGGCCGCGCTCTCGGCCCGGAGGGCCTCCTCGGCGGCGATGGTCGCCTCGATCTCCTGTTCCGCCACGGCGACCGCCGCCCGGAGCCGCTCGCCGTCGGCGTCGAGGGCGGCGGCGGCGGCCTGGTGGCCGGCCAGCAGGGCGTCGAGGGGCTCCTCCTCCTCGAGCAAAGCCATCTCCTCCTCCTCGAACTGCGACTGGCGGGCACCGAGTTGTTGGACCTCGTGGTCCATGGCCTGGAGATCCCGGGCCGACGGCACGTCGCCCGACCGCATCCGCTGCTCGATGGCGTGACGACGCTCGGCGGCGGCGGCGATCCGCTCCTCGAGCTGGCGTTGCCGGCCGGCCAGGTCGTCCACCTGGGCCTGGACCTGAGCCAGCTCAGCAGCCAGCGCGGCTCGGCGCTGCTCGACCGCTCGCAGCTCGGCCCGCTCAGGCAGCGTGTCGGCGCGGTGGTGCAACTGGTCGAGGAGGGTGTCGTGGGACTGGACCCGGATCAGGGTCTCCTGCTGTTCGGCCATGCATCTCCTCCCGGTCGCGCTGCCGTCGCCTCAGTCGGCCTGCCGGTTCAGCCTACGGGCCGCCGCCGCCAGGGCGCCGGCCAGCGCCTCGTCGGCGATACCCTCGGCATCCGGCCAATCGAACCAGGCGACCTCCTGGCTCTCCCCCGGGCCGGGCGCCGGGTCGGCGTCGGCCGCCAGCACCAGATAGCGGAGGTCGAGATGCACGTGCTCACCGGCGGCCCGGTGGACGTCGACATGCACGAGCTCGACCCCGCTCGCCGGGTGGGAGACCGCCAACCCCGTCTCCTCGGCGCACTCGCGCAGAGCGGCCTCCTCGGGCGTCTCGCCCGGGTCGATGTGGCCGCCGGGCTGCATCCAGCGGTGGAGGCGGCGGTGCCGGTGGAGGACGACCCCGCGTGGGCCGACCACGATGGCCGACGCCGTCACATGGGTGGGATCGCCGTCAACGTCGAAGGGTCGCTCGAGTCGGCCCAGCTCGGCGGCCATGATGGCCAACGACAGGGACTCCCGGTCGTCCCCGGCGGCATGGGAGCGCAACTGACGGCGCAGTTGTTCGGCGGCCCGGCGGGGGCCGGACAGGGAGGAGGCCGGCTCAGGCGGACTTGCGCCGCTGGCGGTGTATCCGGCGCCGCTCACGCTCGGTGGTGCCGCCCCAGATCCCCTCCCGCTCCCGGCTGGCCAGGGCATGCTCGAGGCATGCCTCCCGCACCGGGCACTGGTCGCAGACGGCCTTGGCCTCCCCGGCCTCCTCGTCGGAGACCGGGTAGAAGACATCAGGATCGATGCCCCGGCAGGCAGCGTGCTTGCGCCAGGTGGCACTCATGGGAACGTCACTTCCTAGGAACTGTCGGGATAACTGCTGCTACCGCCTGACCTTTGCTCCGCTGACCTGGGGGGATGTGGCCAGTCGGAGAAACCGGGCGGAACAGACAGTATGGCTCAGGCGAGGGCGCGGTGTCCACAGCCGACGGGCACCGGGCGCCCCGTCCGGTGGTCACTAGGATCACCCGGCGCCGGCGCCGAGGACGGACGCCAGAGACGCCAGAGACAGCAGAGACGGCAGAGAGGAGTCCCCATGGCCGCCGTGCCCCTACGGGGAAGGACCATCGTGATCACCGGGGCCACTGGCCAGGTGGCCGAGCCGGTGGCGGTGGCCCTGGCCGCCGACAACCAGGTGATCGGCGCAGCCCGGTTCAAGGACGCATCCGCCCGGCAGCGGCTCGAGGGGGCCGGGGTCCGGTGCGTGGCCATCGATCTGGCCCGCGGTGACGTCGGCGGCCTCCCGGCCGATGCCGACTACGTGGTGAATTTCGCCGTGTCGAAGACCAACGACTGGGACCTCGACCTCCAGGCCAACTGCGGTGGCCTGGCCGCCCTGATGGAGCACCACCAGGGCGCCGGTGCCTTCCTCCACTGCTCGACCACCGGGGTGTACAAGCCGATGGGTCATCACGTGTTCGCCGAAGGCGACGAGCTGGGCGACAACCACGGGGTGTGGCCCTTCCTCCGGACCTACAGCATCTCCAAGATCGCCGCCGAGGCCACGGCCCGCTGGGCGGCGGTCCGTTTCGGCATCCCCACCACCGTGGCCCGCCTGTCGGTGCCCTACGGGGACCGTGGCGGCTGGCCCGCCATCCACCTGGAGATGATGCTCAACGGGACCGACATCCCGGTCCACGCCGACGCGCCCTCCGTCTACCACCCCATCCACGAGGACGACATCGTCGCCATGGTTCCGGCCCTGCTCGGCGCGGCCTCGACGCCGGCGGTCACGGTCAACTGGGGCGGGGACGAGGCGGCCAGCATCGAGGACTGGTGCGGCTTCCTGTCCGAGCTCACCGGCGTCCCGGCCCGGTTCGCCCCCACCCGGGACACCATCGACAGCGTGCAGATCGACCTGACCCGGATGCACCAGTTGGTCGGCTCGACCACGGTGGGCTGGCGCGACGGCATCCGCCGCATGGTGTCGGCCCGCCACCCCGAACTGCTCGACCGGGCGGGCTGAGTCCGCCGCGACCGACTACGGCTCGGGCAGGGAGTAGGCCGTCCCGACCGACCAGGCCCGGGCCGTCGCCGCCGGTGGGACGCGCACGGTGTTGCCATTGTGGAACACCACGGTCATCTCACCCTGCGCCGACGTCCACAGCCACCGCACGGTGCCGGGGTACAGCGCCACCAGGGGGCCGAGGGCGTCATGGCGCCGGGGGTCGAGGAAGTGGACGGTCCCCCGCATCTCCAGCACGAAAGGGCTGGCGATCACCACCTCGGTGCGCCCGAACTGGAGCCTCGACTGGTCGTCGACGCGGATGAACGAGAGCCCCGGCTCATCGAGGACGAATTCCCGCCCGCCGTCGGGCAGCTCGCGAATCTGGCACCCGTCCACCACGGGACCATGTTCGCATCTCGCCCCTGGCCACGCACGTCCCGTCGCGCCGGTCGACGACGGAGTCGTCCGGTCGGCGACTGTCCGGTTACGGGCCGGGCCGTGGCCACAGCAGGGCGGCCAACTGCCCGGTGAGGTCGTCCAGCTCGGCGGCGGTGGCCCGGTAGCCGGCCAGGGGGCCGCCGTAGGGATCCTCGATGTCGTCGGCGGTGGCCCGGCCCCCCAGGGCGTGGCGGGTCCGGTCCCCGTTGGCCCGCCCGACCCACCGGCCGACCTCCTCGTCGGCCGGCCGCGGCCCGATCTGCCCGCCGCGCCGCACCAGCTCCTTGAGGGTGAACGCCCGGGCGAAACAGGTCGGGTCGAGGAGCACCGACTCCTGGACGTGGCGGCGACCCATCCCGATGACGAGATCGGACCGGTGGACGTCGGGCTCGGTCAGTGCCCGGGGCCGGTGGCCGCGCAGGTCGATGCCGTAGGTGGTCATGACCTCCGACACCTCGGGGGGCACGGCGTCGGGCATGGCGGGGCGGCCGGCATCGACGCCCGCCGAGGACACCCCGGTGCTGCCGTGACGGCGCGTCGCCTGGGCGTCGAAGAGGGCCGCGCCCATGGGTGACCGGCAGACGTTGGCGGTGCAGACGAAGAGGACCTGAACGTGGAGATGGTAGCGGGCGGTGGCGGCAGGGCCCGAGCCCGGGGCATGATCCATCACCGGCTTTCCCGCTGTCAGCACGTACGCTCAAGATCCAGTGGTGGAGCGCCGATCCTCCCCGGAGCTCCCGAACCCGAGGAGGGTCCCGTGCCGTCCAACGCCGACATCGTCAAGACCGTCACCGAGGCTCTCGGCCGGGGCGACCTGTTGGCCGTGATGGGGCTGGTGGCCAAGGACGTGCGGTGGGCGGTCAACGCCGCCGACCGCCAGGCGGCCCCCTGGTTCGGGGTGTACGAGGGCAAGCGGTCCCTGCCCGACTTCTTCGCCGAGCTGGCCAAGCTCGACTTCAGCGACTTCACCCTGAAGGCCATGGTCGGCGACGGGGACCTGGTCATCACCTGGTTGCACGTGGCCTTCACCAGCCCCAAGGGACGCAGCGTGGACATGGAAGAGGTGCAGATCTGGCAGCTGGCCGACGGGAAGGTCCGAAGCGTCGACACACTGCTCGACACGGCCGCCGTCGGCGCCGCCTTCGCGTGATTGCGGCGGCGGGTGGCGTCGCCCTCGTCCACGACTACCTCACCCAGCGGGGAGGCGCCGAACGGGTCGTCCTCTCGATGGCCGACTCCTTCCCCGGGGCCCCCATCCACACCTCGCTGTTCGACCCGGCCGGGACGTTCCCGTCGTTCTCGGCGTTGGACGTACGGCCACTGCCGCTCAACCGGGTGCGGATGCTCCGGGCCCACCATCGGCTGGCCCTCCCCTTCCTCGCCCCTGCCTTCTCGCGGTTGCGGGTGGACGCCGACGTGACCATCTGCTCATCGAGCGGCTGGGCCCACGGGGCCCAGGCCACCGGCCGCAAGATCGTGTACTGCTATACACCGGCGCGTTGGCTCTACCAGCCCGACGTGTACCTGGGCGGGGCCTCCCGATGGTCGTCGGGCGCCCTGGCGGCGATGGCGCCGGCGCTCGAGCGGTGGGACCGGCGGGCGGCGGCATCGGCCCACCGCTACCTGGCCATCTCCCGGGCCGTCCGTACCCGGGTGTCGGATCTCTACGGGATCGAGGCCGAGGTCGTCCACCCGCCCGTGGACCTGGACACCGAGGGCCCGGCCGAGGCGGTGGCCGGGGTCGAACCGGGCTTCTTCCTCTGTGTCTCGAGACTGCTCCCCTACAAGAACGTCGAGGCGGTGGTGGCCGCCTTCGGACACCTGCCCGACCGGCGACTGGTGGTGGTGGGGACCGGGCCGCTGTCGGCGGCCATCGCCGCCGCCGCCCCGCCCAACGTCACGATGGCCGGCCTGGTGAGCGACGCCGAGCTTCGCTGGCTGTACCGGTCGGCGGCCGGGCTGGTGGCCGCGTCCTACGAGGACTTCGGTTTGACGCCGCTGGAGGCGGCCGGCTTCGGCCGGCCGAGCGCCGCCCTCCGCTGGGGTGGGTTCCTCGACACCATCGTGGAGGGGACGACCGGCACCTTCTTCGACGAGCCCCGGCCGCCGATGATCGCCGACGCCGTCGAGCGGTTGGCCACCACCGGATGGGACCCGGCCGGGCTGAGGGACCACGCCGGGCGGTTCTCGGGAGAGGTGTTCGCCCGCCGACTGCACCAGGTGGTCGAGGAGGAACGGGCTGCGGACTGACCGACGGGGCGGTCAGGAGGCGCCGCGACCGCGGAAGATGGTGGTCGGGGTCTGCCAGAGGATCTGCATGTCCCACCAGAAGGACCACGAGGCGACGTACAGGTAGTCCAGCCGGCACAGTTCGAGGTGCGAGAGCTCGTTCCGCCCCGAGACCTGCCAGAGCCCGGTCATGCCCGGCCGGGCCTCGAAACGCTTGCGGGCCCAGCCCTCGATCTCCATGGCCTCGGACACCACGAAGGGCCTGGGGCCGACCAGGGACATGTCGCCCTTCCAGACGTTGATCAACTGAGGGAACTCGTCGAGGCTGGTCCGCCGCAAGAAATGTCCGATCGGTGTGATCCGGGGGTCGTTCTGCACCTTGAACAACGGCCCGTCCATCTCGTTGAGGTGCTCGATCTCGTGCCGGCGGGACTCGGCATCGCGGTACATGGTGCGGAACTTCATCACGGCGAAGGGCTGTTCGTTGCGCCCGGTCCGGACCTGGCGGAAGAAGACGGGGCCGGGCGTCGTGGCCTTGATCATGGCGGCGATGGCGGCCAGGAAGGGCGAGGCCAGCAGCAGCACCACCGACGAGACGACGAGGTCGAACGTCCGCTTGAGGAACCGCGCCCCGGCACTGAGGGAGGCCGGCGCGATGTCGAGCATGGGCAGACCGGACAGGTCCTCGACATGGGAGCGTGCCGTGATGAGCTCGTAGTACCGCGGCACGATCGACACCCCGACCTGGCCGGCCAGGCCCTTCAGCATCTCGGTGGTCCGCTCGGGGTGGGTCTTGGAGAAGCACACCACCACGCGGGCCACGTCGAACCTCCGGCACAAGGCCGGCAGCTCCTCGAGCTGTCCGAGCACGTCGCTCCGACCGAGCGGGTCGTCGTCGACGAACCCGACGAACTGCACGCTCGAGTGGGCCCGCAGGTGGCTGGCGACGGTCTGGGCCAGCTTGCCGGTGCCGACCACGATGACCGGGACGGCGCCCACCGAATGCCGGCCGATGATCCCGAAGGCCGTCACCCGGGCCAGGGGGACCGCCATCACCGCCACCAGGCACATCGCCGCGATCGTGGCCACACTCAGCGACTCGTAGTGGAAGCTCCGGTCGGCGACGTAGGCCGCCATGGCGTAGAGGAAGCCGCTGATCATCAGGGCGTGCACGATGTTGCGGAGATCGGCGAACACGCTGGTGGAGATGCGTCGGGAGATGCCCCGGTACAGGCCGTAGAGGGCGAACACCGCGACGAACAGGGGGATCATGGCCATGTCGAAGCGCGCCAGCTGGGCGGTGTCGGTTCCCACAGCCGGATTGTCGGACACGGCCGACAGGATCAGCGGCCCGAGCAGCGCGGCGAAGGCCAGGCCGACGATGTCGGCGAACAGCAACCGCCGGAGGGCGTGCCGCCGCACCCGGACGGCCGCACCGACATGGTCGTCGAGCCCGGCCGGCCGTTCGGGTTGGGCAAGCGGCCCGGGAACGGGGCCGGGGCCGGGGCCGGGGCCGGGCAGTGTGTCCCGCCCACCCGGGTCGAGGATCGCCATCCTGGTCGGGCCGACGGGGTCCGCACCGGTCGGGTGGTCGGCTCCCGGCTCGCTGGCCAGGTCAGTCATCCGCGTGCCGGCCGCGGCCATCGGCGGCGGCCCGACCTCGCCCGGGATGCAGGCGCGTCCGGGAAGAAGACTCGGCCCGGCCTAGGCCGAGACGCGGGCTCCTTCCACTGCGTTGAGGGCACGGACCTGGCCGCGCGGCTCCAGGCCGGGGCGCTCGGGGTAGAGGTCGGTGACCACCGTCCCACCCGGCTCGAGATGGAACCACGAGTCGGCCGCTCGAAAGCCGGGCACGTCGACGGAGACGAACTGGGCGAACCGGCGGCTCGAGACGGACAGGGACCATACCTGGTCATCGGCGGGTTCCAGTTGACCCTGAAGCCCAATTTCGGCCTGCACCGGCCGGCTCAGGCCCCCGGGCAGGTAGGTCGCCCGTGACAGCTCGGAGCCGGCCCGATCGACCAGGCTGGCCACGACCAGCTCGTGGGGTCGGGGCCCGAAGCGATAGGCGTAGGTGACATCACGGAACCCGTCGAAGAGGGACGACGACGAGAGGCTGATACCACCCCGGGCCGGCACCTCGACCATCGAGCCGACCGTCTCCAGGCAATGGTCGCCGCTGTGCAGCGCCAAGCTCAGTCGGCCGGACAGGTCGGCGCCGGTGTCGTTGACGATGTGGACGCCGAGGCCGTTCAGCCCCTCGTCGGTGAGGAGGACGGCGATGGGCCGACAGGCCCGGGCCAGGGCGAACCAGGGCGCCTTCGGTCGGCCCGAGCGCGTCGATGACCCCCCACCCTGCCCCCACCCGGAGGTCGCGCAGCCCGACGAGGAGCAGGCCGGCACAGAGCGAGTCGGGCCGCCGCCACTCGGCCACCGCGTCGCCCATGATCTGGGCCACCACCGCCCGGCCGAGTTCGAGGGCGCGCTCGGGATCGTGCCGGCGCAGGAAGACGGGATCCTCGCCGAAGAGCTGGCCGACGTAGTGGTTGCGCACGTCTTCCAGGTCCCACGACCCGCCGGTGTCGTGGTGGATGGCCCGCTTCCAGGCCGGGTCGTGGCCGGCCTGGCGCGCTCCCCCGCACTCGTCGTCGACCGTCTCGGCGGGAGGCGGGACGGCGAAGGCCAGGCCTTCGCTCACGAACCGGGGCCCGGCCGCCCGCAGGTCCGACAGCGGACGGGTGAAGATGCCGACACCGGTGTAGTGGCACACCCCGGCATCGGTCTGGAACGGCAGGTCGCCACCGGTCGGCGAGGAGCTCACGTAGGGGACCCCCGCCAGCACCCGGGCGGCGACGGCCGGCACCACCTTTTCGGACAGGGTCGACTGCCACTTGTCGCGGGACAGACCGAACATGGCGGGCTGCTCCTCGAGCTCCTGGCCCCCGCACACCACCGCCACCGACGGGTGCCCGGCCAGCCCGGCGAACACCTCGGTGAGCTCCTCGCCTACCCCGGCCAAGAAGTCCTCGTCGTCGGGCGGGTCGAGGAAGGCGAACATGGCGTCCTGCCAGACCATGACGCCCAGTCGGTCGCAGGCCGCGAAGAACCGGTCGTCCTCGTAGACCGTGCCGCCGGGCACCCGGAGCATGTTGAGGCCGGCGTCGCGGGCCAGTGCCACCGTCCGTTCGACCTCCCCGTCGGAGGCGGTGAAGGAGACCGGGTCGATGGGGTACCAGCACCCACCCCGGCAGAAGACCGGTACCCCGTTGACCGCCAGCTCGAAGCCGCCGCCGCCTTCGTCGACGTCTACTGTGCGGAAGCCCACCGCCCCGAGCGCCAGGCGATCGGGGCCGACCGTGGCGGCGACCGGATAGAGGGGCTGGGCGCCGTGGGTGTGCGGCCACCACCGCTCGACGTCGGGGACGGTGACCGTGCCCCGCACCACCAGATGGTCCCCGTCGGGCTCCACGGCCAACGCCGACCGCACCCCCCCGACCTCGAGCCAGGCGTCGGGGACCACCCCGTCCCCGGCCGTGCAGCGGAGCTCGAGCGACACCCTTCCCGCCGTCGCACCCCCGGGGCCGACGTCCAACTGGGCCTCGAGGGCGCGGGCTACCACCTGGTGGGCGCCCCACGGCCGCAGCCGGGCGGGACGCCACGGTCCGACCGGAGCCGGGGTCACCGCCCATCCCGGCTGGCGACCGAGCAGGGTGGTCCGGAACCACCGGAGGTTCTGGTGGGAGGCCCCGGCGCTCTTCCACCGGGGTCGTGGCCGACGGACGGCGAGATGGGGAGCCAAGGCGGCGCAGCGGACGGCTAGCTCGTTGTCGGGCTCCAACCCGTCCACCCTGACCCGGCAGGGCCTGAACATCGACTCGGAGTGGGCCAGGTGCTCACCGTTGAGCCACACGTCGGCCACGGTGGCCAAGCCGGCCAGCTCCATGAGCCACCCGGCGGCGGCCACGCCCTCCGCCCCGGCGAAGCGGCACCGGAACCACCAGTCCTCGGCGTCCAGCTGGGCGGTGGGGCGATCGACACCGCGGCGGCGGAGCGCCCCCGCCGCCGTGCCCGGTACGTCGGCCGGGATCCAGCGGAGGGGCAGGTCGGCCAGGGCGGAAGGATCGGCGGCCTCCCCGGTCGGGGTGGAGGCACACTCCCAGGACGCGCCCTCGAGCAGGTCGAGCTCAGTCCCCATAGCGGGCCAGCAGGGTGGTCATGGCATCGGACCAGTGCTGCTCCATGGCGGCGAGGAGGGGTGCCAGATCGACCCGGCGGCCCCTGACCACCCGGGCCAGCGCGAACTGGAGCGCCTTGGCCCCGGCGGCCAGCTCGGCGAACGAGACGGCGGCCGGCTCGGTCCCGGGCCGGTCGTGGCGGTTCAGCCACTCCACGAAAGTGGAGGCCAGCTCGGCGGAGGCCCCGCACTGCCGGCAGGTGCCGAAGGAGTACAGGTGGAACGTGTCGAGGTCCTGATCGGCCAGCCAGGGCAGGTCGGCGGCGAGCCGGCGGCCCAGGCGGGCCACCGGGTTGGACCCCGGGCGCCGGGCCAGGTGGTCGCGGGTGAGGGCGACCGCCCGGTGCACGAGGTCGGGGTCGTCCCGGCGAAGCCGCCCGAGACGGATCAGCTCCATGTAGGGCGGGAGCTCCATGGTGTCGGCGTGGGCCCCGAGGCGGAAGACCCCGTCGAAGTCGTCGCCCTCGAGCTCGAAGTACCCGGCGTTGTGGAAGTAGCCGAGACGGCGTCCCTCGATATCGAGCAGCTGGGGGACGATGGTGCTCTTCACATGGGCCGTCCCGTAGGACACCCCGCGGGTGTCGGGCAGGAACCACGAGTCGGCCTCGACGGTGCACAGCTGGCCGAGATCGAGCGCCTCGGTCACGTGCTCGACCACCGGCTTCCACACATTGAGTTCGGACACCTCGAGTCCGAAGAGGAAGCGGAGGTCCTCGGGCGGGTACTTGAAGAAGGACCACTGGTAGCCCTCGAAGTCGGCGCTCAAGGTGAAGGCGGCGGCGGCCACCGGGTCGAGGCCGAGGGCGTGCAGCACCTCGATCCACACGTCCACATAGCAGTTGGTCTCGGTCCAGTTGCGCTCGGTGGCGTGCAGCGGATGGGGAAGGAACCCTTCCGCGTTCACCGGGAGCAGGGCGACGCTCATGGCCGGGAGACGCTCGGGACGGTCACGGCCACAGGGCGGCCCGCACCCCGGCCGGCCAGCGGTCGGGGTGGTTGCCGTGGCGGTGGAAGAGGGCCAGGGCGATCCGGTCGATCCCGAAGCCGAAGCAAGCCGTATGGGCCACCTCCCCGTCGGCAGTCTCGATGCCGAACGGACGGCCGAAGTGGTCGAGATGGCAGTTGGACGACGAGATGGCGGTCTGGCGAGCGGTCGGGAACACCGGGGTGACGATTTCGAACTTGAGCTCTTCGTGGCGCTGGTTGGCCGCCAGCATCCGGCCCGGCCGCCCGAAGAAGGGATCGTTGGCCACCACTGAGTCCACCTGGAGACCGAGGCCGCTCAGCACCTCGAGGCCGCGTCCGATCCACATGTCCCGATGACCACGGGCACCCTCGGGGGTGCCCAGGTAGACATAGTCGTGCTGGCGGAACGCCTGCATGCGGAAGGGGTCGGTGCTCGGCTCGTGGCGGAAGCAGTACCCGTACACCTCGACCCGGCGGCCCTCCTCGGGGAGGACGCCGGCCATGGTGGGGTAGAGCGGATGGCAGACCGCCGGGCAGAGCACCATGTCGGTGGTCTCGAGCAGCGAGGCTCGATCCTCGTGGGCCTCGGCCCGCCGCACCAGCTCGGCATGTTGGCGCTCGTCCCCGCGGAAGGTGTGCACCGAGCCCATCTGGTCGGGGAAGGACTCGAGATAGCCGTTCCGCTCGAAGGTGGCCCAGGGCATGACCGGTGGGAACCGCACGGTCGAGGCGCCCTGGTCGGCACCGACTCGCAGTACGAGCCGGTCCATCCCCTCGGCCACTGACTCATAGGTGCCCGACCGGCCGTACAGCCCGTCGACCCCGGTGGCGAGCAGGACGCCGTCGGTGAGCAGGCCGGCGCGGAACTCGGCCCACGGCTCGGCCGTGGTGCCCCCGGTCCCCGCTGTCTGCTCGGTGTCGATCCCGGTGGTCGTCACGGTCACTCCCCCCGGTGGACCAGGAGCATCTGGGCGTTGTTGCCCATGATCCGGTCGTTGTTGACCATGAGGCAGGCCCCCATGGAATCGCGGAGCTGGCGGCCCAGGCTGTACGGAGTGCCGATCCGGTAGGAGGCCAGCCCGCAGATCACCATGCATTGGCGGACCACGTCGACCACCAGCGTCGAAGCCGACACCTTGAGGGAATTCATGGCGATGGCGAAGCCCAGGGCCGACAGCCGGTCGGGGTCGTCCTGTATCCGCTGGTAACGGTCGACCGACGCCCGGACCAGGTCGGTGAACTGCTGGTGCAGGGCCGTGGTGTCCGCCAGTCGGAGCGCAGCCGCCGGGGTCATACCGGGTCGCTTGCGTGCCTCGGACTGGACGAACCGGCGGGCGCGGTCGAGGGCGGCGGTGGCGATCCCCAGCCACAGCGAGCTCCACAGGATGTGGGCCATCGGCAGCATGGTCTGGGTGGAGAGGTCGCTGTAGGGATCATCGAGGATGGAGGTGGCCTCGCCGCTGGCCCGCAGGGTGAACCCGGGGCTGCACGTGCCGCGGAACCCGATGGCGTTCCACGCCCCGACCTGCTCCAGCTCGAGCTCGGGCGGCCGGCACAGCACCAGCACCTGGTCGTTCTCCGGGCTCTCGGCCGACCGTCGGGCCGTGGCCAGGACGGCGTCGGCGAACTGGCCGTACGAGATGACCGGGGCCTGCTTTTCGAGGTGGAAGGTGTTGCCGGCGACGTCGACGGCGCACACGCTGCTCCCCACGTCGCCTCCCGTGCCGACCTCGGTGGTGGCCGAGGCCAGGAGGTACTGGTGCTCGACCAGTTCCACGAGGTAGTCGCGGAGCTGAGCCGACCTCCCGTGCCGGACCAGGCAGGCCACCTGGATGTGATGCATGGCCACCACCATGGCGCTCGAGGCGCACTGACGCCCGAGGGCCACCAGGCCCTCCGACACCTCCGCCACCGATGCCCCCATACCGCCGAAGGCCTCGGGCACCAGGGCCGAGAGGAGGCCCTCGGCCCGGAGGGCGTCGATGGTCTCGGTCGGGAAGCGTCCCATGACGTCGACCTCGTCGGCCGCCGGCGCACTCACCTTCTCGGCGATGCGCTCCATCTTCTGGGGAACGCCCTCGGACTCCGCCACCATGGTCGCTGTCTCGGTGATGCTCGTCATTGGAAGCTCAACCTCCCGTCATCTCGAGGACGCCGGCCCGGATGGCGGCGATCGACTCGAAGGTGGACTTCTTCAGCATCCGCTCGGAGAACTCGATGTCGAACGCGTCCTCCAGCGCCAGCATCACGTTCACACTGGCGTGGGAGGTCATCCCGGCCGAGAACAGATCGGCGCTGTCGTCGATGGTGTTGGCGTCGGTGGCCAGCCGGCCATGCTCAGCCAGCACCAACCGGATCGTCTCGTCCATGGTTACGCTTCTCCCTGGGTAGATGGTTCCTGGATACTGCGTCCGCCGGCGGCCGTGGCACCGTCGGTGCACCTGCCGACCACGACGGCGACGGCGACCATCGACTCGTGGGTGAGGCTCACCTCGAGCGCGTCCACACCCACCTCGGCGGCCAGGGCGGCGGCCTGTCCCGACAGGTGGATCTCGCACCAGCCGCCGCGGGTGCGCCGGACCTCGATGCTGCGCCAATCGGGCTGCCAGCCGTCCGGCCTCAGCACCTTGAGCGTGGCCTCCTTGGCCGCGAACCTGGCGGCCAGCGACTCGACGGAATAACCGGGGGCGCGCCCCGTCCGGGCGTCCGCCCGGCGGCAGCAGTCAACCTCGTGCGGGGTGAACACCCGCTCGAGAAAGCGGTCGCCGAAGCGTTCCACCGACTCGGCCACGTCGGCCACGGGCACCAGGTCCACTCCGACGCGGACGGACGGTGAGCCCGGCCGGTCCGAGCCCACCCGCCGGCGCGACCTCGGACCGGACTCCGACCCGCGGCGGGTCCGCTCCAGCAACGTCGGTGCCGGCTTCACCGTTCCGTCTCCCCTGGGGCGCCGGCGGCCGGGGACGCCACCAACGCGTCACCCCGGGCCGGGCCGGTGGCGGGCGCCACGGTCACCGAGACGTAGACCTCGCGGTAGAGGTCGGCCACCGCCGGCCAGGCGAAGGAGGCCACCCGGGCCCGGCCGGCCTCGGCCACCGAGCGCCGGAGGCGGTCGTCGCCCAGGATCCGCTCGAGGAGGGTACTGAACCGGGGCGCGTCGAACGGGTCCACCAGCAGGCCGTCGCGCCCGTCGCGTACGAGCTCGGGTGGCCCGCCGCGGCCGGTGGCCACCACCGCCGTCCCGGCCCGCCATGCCTCGAGGATGACGATCCCGAAGGGCTCCAGCCGGCTGGGCAGGACGAACAGCTCGGCACCGGCCATGGCACCGGCCACCTCCTCGCGATCGAGCCGGCCGACGAAGTGCACCCGGTCGCCCACCCCGAGGTCGCCGGCCCGGTGGCGCAGGTCGGCCAGGGCGGGGCCCGTCCCGGCGATGACCAGGTCGGCAGTCCGCCGGGCGGCATCCATGCCGGCGTAGGCCTGGACCAGCAGGTCGAATCCCTTCTTGGGCACCACCCGCCCGAGGGCCAGGATGTAGGGGCTGTCCGGCAGCACCGCCGGTCGGACGGCGCCCGGTCCGGCCTCACCGACCAGGTCGACCCCGTTGGGGATCACCCGACCCCGACCGGGCCGGAGCCCGAAGCGGCGCTCGGCGTCCTCCAGGGTGAACGACGAGCAGGCCGTCACCGCGGCGGCGGACTTCATGGCGTGCCGGAGCGAAGCTCGCAGCGAGCGGGACACCTCGAAGATGTCGGCGTCGTCCATCAGTGTCTCACCCTGGAGGGTCACCACCAGCGGTCGGCCGGTCAACCGGGACAGGGCGGAGGCGTAGGCCCCGTTCGGGCCGAAGCACTGCACGTGGAGAACGTCCGGCCGGAAGGCGGCCACGGCGTCGCGCAACGAGAAGAGCGTGCGGACACCGGTCGTGGCCGAGCGCCTGACGGCCGACCAGTTGGTGGCCGGCAGGGGCATGGGCAGGCGACGCACGATCATGCCGTCGCGGACCTCGACCGTCTCGGGGGCCGAGTCGTCGGGTTGACCGGTCCACACCTCCACGTTGTCGCCGCCATCGACGAGGGTGAGGGCAAGGTGGCGCGTCAGCTCCTCGACGCCTCCGAGGGAGGGAGGATACGAGCTCGGGAGAAGGGCGATGCGGGTCATGGGTCAAGGATCAGGGGATGGTCGGGTTCAGCCAGGAGGCGACCTCGTTGAGGGTCGACCCGCTCGGCGGGGACACCGGGAGCTGGCTCCAGTCCCCGACGCCGGGCGACCAGTAGTTGGAGAAGGCGGCGGCGTACCAACCCGAGAGGAAGCCCTCCTCGGCACAGTCGCAGTCGGGCGCCCAGCTCGACGGGTGGTAGTTGAGGGTGTTCTCGATCTGGGTCTCGCCCCCCTGGGGCTCGACGGCGGCGGCATCCACCTCGTGGGCGATCTCGAACGCGGTGATGCCGGCCAGCCGTTCGACCGTCTCACCCGGGTACACGTACAGCACCGAGGTGCCCCCGGTCTGCCCCCAGGTGAAGGTGGTGTTGCCGTAGAACCCCGCCGAGGGGGCGTCCGAGATGGGGAGGAACTGGATCGAGTAGCCGGGGATCTGCTGCCAGGGGTAGCGGACGAGGGTGAGCGCCTCCGCCCCGAGTTGGGCCGGGGTGAGCGATGCCGCCGACGCCGGTGCCGGTGTGGTGGCCGGCGTGGTGGCAGGCGTGGTGGGCGCCGGAGCCGGCGCCGTGGTCGAAGGCACCGTGGCGGTGGCCAGGGGGGCGACCGGGGCGGCGGGCGTGCTGGGGGCGGCGGCCGGGGTCGGTGACGGAGCCCGGGCCGGGGTCGCCGCCCGGGCGTGCCGGCCGGTCCGGGCGGCGGCATGGGTGGCCGAGAGACGGGAGCCGGGGCCCACCGTCACCAGCGCGGTGACCACCACGGCCACGATGGCGACCACGGCGAACTCCAGCGTCAGCAGGGAGCGCCGCTGGGCGAAGGTGGCGCGGCGCAGCCGGGCCAGGACTCCGACGGCCCGCCGGTCCGGGCCGACGTACCCGTCGGAGAGGACCAGGTTGGGGTGGTCGAGATCGGCCAGGGGGTCCGGGGCCAGTGACTCGTCGGGGAGCTGGGCGCCATCGGGGATCGCCGCCGGGACGGCTTCCGGCACGCGGGCCGGAACGGCATCCGGCACGGCAGCCGGGGCGGCCGCGGCCGGAGCGAGGCCCGGCGCCGCCGGGTCACCGGGTACGGACGGGGTCGACCTCCGGTCGGTGAGCGCTGACGCCATACGCCAAGGATCGGCAGCTTTGGAGCCAAGCTGAAGCACCTGGCCTGAGCCGGGGCGGGGTCGGGGTGGTCCGGCGGACGGTCAGCCGACGGGCGCGGCCGGGGCCCCGATGTCCGTCGCCGTCCGGTGCCGGCCACAGTGCCGGGGGAGCCCGGTGGCCGGGACGCCACAGCCCGGCGCCGGCCGCCCTCCGTGCCGCCGGGTGGGGTGCCCCGCTCGCACCGATTGGTGTCGCCGGGCCGGATGCCGACTGGGTGCCGAGGTGGCGCCGGCTGCACCGCCACCCCGGGCTGTGCCGCCACCCCGGGCTGTGCCGCCGGGCCGGGCGGGGCCGTCACTTCCGGAGCGGGCATGGGTCCTGAGCGTGGACGGCGTCGGGATGCTCCGCCCCACCTGGCGGGCGGCGAACAGGCTCAGTGGCACCAGGGCGGCCGCCACCGCCAGCACCATCACCACGGCCAGGGCGAGGTGCCAGGGGCCCCGGGGGCCGTCGTCGAATGGTGCGGGGGCCCGGCCAGCTCGACGGCGGTCTCCACCGACATGGCCCGGCGCGATGACCAGCCGGGGATGATGGAGGTCGGCGAGCAGCCCGGCCGGCACCAGGTCCGGGCGCCGCTCCTCGACACCGGAGGGACCGGGCCGGCTGTCACGGTCGGCGGGCCAGGCGCCGGCCCTCGCCTCCCCGAGGAGCGCGTACGCCGACAGAGGTGGCGCCGTCTCGGCGCCCGCCCGGGCCCAGCCCCCTCCCCTCGTTGCAGCGATCACCCACTCCCATCGTCAGGTGTCCACCCTGCCTGAAGACGGCGCCGGGGGGCGCGTTCATCGGCCCTCAAGGTGGAGACCGAGCGAACGGTAGACGTCGGCGGTCCGGTCGGCCGTCCGCGCCCAGCTCAGGCCGCCGATGCGCTGGCGACCCCGCTCCGCCAGCTCGGCCCGGCGGTCGTCATCGTGCAGGAGGGCGCCGAGGGTGGCGCTCAGACCTTCGACATCGCCGGGGCGAAAGGTCGCGGCGGCGTCGCGGGCCACCTCCACAACCGCCGGGACCGGCGTCGACACCACGGCCGCCCCGCAGGCCATGGCCTCGATCGGCGGAAGCCCGAACCCCTCGTACCGGGAGGCGTAGCCGACCACGGTCGCCGCACCGTACAACCCCGGGAGGTCCCCGGCCGGCACATGGCCGATCTCCACCGCGCCGGCGGGGGCCGTATGGCCCCAGAGGGTGTGACCGGTCAGCACCAGCGGCACCCCGACCGCCCGGCACGCCGCGGCCAGTGTGGCGATGTCCTTGCGGGGCTCGATGTTGCCCACGTGGAGCACGAACCGCCCGGGCAGCTGGTAGCCCGACCGCACCCGGGCCACCTCGTCGCCGGTCGGGGGCGCCATGCCCGGACCGGGAGCGGAGTGCACCACGACCGCCTGGCGGCCGACCAGCGCCTCGACCCGCTCGGCGGTGAAGGAGGAGACGGCGATCACCGCGTCGGCCCGTCGCAGGGCGTGGCGGAGGAGCACCCGCTCACCGGCGACCCGGTGCTTCGGGAAGGCCCACGGGGTGTCGAGGATGGCCATGTCGTGCACGGTCGAGACCGTGGGCCCCGGCCGGCGGACGGGCAGGTCGACGTCGAGCCCGTGGGTCAGATCGGCCGGCCCGAAGCCCCACGCGCTGACCACGGCCCGCCCGACCCCGTGGGACCCCCCCCTGACCATGGGAGTGACCCCGGCGGGCAGTTCGGCCCGTCCCCCGGGGTGCACGGCGGCCACCAGCTCGGCGTCCACCGACCCGGCCAGGGCTCCGAGCAGCTCGCGGATGTAGGTCGACACCCCACCGCCCCGCGGGCTCAACGGCAGGGCGTTGAAGACGATTCGCGGGGAGCCGGCCACGGTGACGCTCAGCGAACCGGGAGCAGCGACCGGTACCCGGACCGGCCTTCATCCGGCCGGGGCGGTCCGATGCCCAGTCGGTCCAGGTCGGCCATGCCCAGGCAGACCCCGGCGATGATGATGGGCCCGATGGAGGACACGCCGATCCAGAAGATGTCGAACAGACCGTCGACGTAGTGACCGAACAGGATCACCAGGCCGAGCGTGCCGAGAGCGTAGGGAAGCCGGAACATCGTTCGCATGGTGACGAAAACGAGGAACACGAAGGCCAGCGAACCGACGATGCCGGTCGAGGCCAGATTGTCGATCACCACATTGGGTGGTGCCGTGACGGTGATGAACTGGGGCAGGTTGTAGAAGCGCATGCCTTCCCCCAGGATCGGGCTGAGGTGCCAGACATGGATGGCCGCGCCGATCTGGTCGACCCGGATGGAGACCGAGTTGAACTTCGGGTTGTTCCGGGCACTGACCGAGAAGCTGTAGTACAGCACGAGCACGATAGGGGCGGCGGCCACCAGGATCAGCTTCGAGCGTCGGCGGAGCTCGGGATTGAGGACCAGCGCCATTCCCAGGGCCAGCAGCAGGAGGATCCACGACTGCCGCGACTGGGATGCCAGCAGGCCGCCGGCGCACAGGTACTTGTTCACCCGGGCCTCCATCCGGCCGATGCCCGCCCAGGGCGGGTTGATCTGGGCGATGACGACGGCCACCCAGAGGATGGCCCCGATGCTGTTCTTCTGGTACACGCCCCACTGGGCCGGATGGAAGTGGAGGGCCGCGGCGTGCTCCATGGCGATCACGGCCACCACCGAGGAGCCGGCCAGGTAGAGCCGGAAGGCCTGCCGGGTCCGGCCCTGGGTGGCGATGACCCAGCCCACCAGGACGCTGGCCGCCAGGTAGGAGAAGCGATGGAACCAGTCGACGACGTTGTACCGGTTGGGGTGGGCCACCACGACCAGGATGAGGACGGCCTGGTACCAGAGGACGCCCCGCATGAACTGCTTCAGGTAGCCGGCTTGGCGCCAGCGGACGTAGAAGAGGGAGACGAGCCCGGCGAGGAAGACCAACAGGTCGGCGAGGCTCAGATTGGTGCTCGCCCCTCCGACCCGCTGGATGAGGAGGGCGCCGGGCAGCGCCAGCACCACGAGGAGGACCGGGTCGGCGATCAGCACGCCGACCACCAGTACCCCGGCGGCCAGGCCGAGCCCGACCTTCGCCTGCCCGGCGGCCAGCGCCCCGACCAGGCCGGCCACCACCACGAGGAGAAGCCAGAGGGCGGAGGCCGATGACAGCCGACGGGCGGCGGCGGCGACCGACGGGCGGGTCGATGTCGGCCGGGGGTGGGCGGTCGTCGTGCGGCTCATGGGGTGGGCGCCCTCCGGTCGGAGCCCTCGAACGGACGATCGGACGAGGTTCCTGCAATTGATCGGCGCCTCGGCAGCGTACCTTCAGCATCCTCCGGATTGGCGGTCCCCGGCTGCGGCCGGATCACCGGTCCGACCACGGCGGCCGGGCCATTTGGACCTCAAGGTCGGCCGGCGCGGTGACGACGGTATCTACGATCCCCTGGGTCACCGGGCGGGCGTGCATCCCGAGCGCGACGCTCACGGCGCCGCCAGGGGTCAGGAACCGACATGGCCATACAGACCCCCGGCGACAGCGCAACGATCCTGAACGAACAGAGATCGGCGACCACCTCCGCCGTGGTCTGCTCGCTCGAGCCGTGGGGGTCGGTGCGCCGGCGGATCCGGATCCTCGCCGAAGAGATCGTCGATCTCGAGCCCTCGCTGGAGCTGCTCTACGTCTGCCCGGCCGACGACGTCCCTCACCGGCTGCGGCACGGGCAGCCCGGCGTCCTCACCGGGCCCCGCCTGCAGCGGGTCCATCCCCGCATCCACGTGCTCCGACCCCGGAAATGGTGGCCCCGGGTCGCCGGCTCCTTCGCCGACCGCTCGCTCCAGCGCCAGGTCATCGAGGCGGTGGCGGCCCTCGGCATGGCCCGCCCACTGCTGTGGGTCAACGACGCGGCGTACGCCCCCTTGGCGGCCAGGACCGGCTGGCCCTGCCTCTACGACATCACCGATGACTGGCTCCTCGCCCCGCTCAGCCCCCGCCAGCGGGTCCGGCTCATGGCCAACGAGGGCCTCCTGCTCGAGCACAGCGACGCGGTGGTCGTCTGCTCGCCGGGCCTCGAGCGCTCCCGCGGCAGGAACCGGAGCGTCCATCTCATCCCCAACGGCGTCGATGTCGACCTGTTCCGCACCCCGACGACGCGGCCGGCCGACATGCCCGCGGCACCGGTGGCCCTCTACGTCGGGACGCTCCACGACGAGCGGCTCGACGTGCCCTTGGTGGTGGAGCTGGCCCGACGTCGGCCCGACCTCCAGGTCGCGCTCATCGGGCCCGACAGCCTGAGCCCCGCCGCCGAGGTCGGGCTGCGCGCCGTGGACAGCATCCACCTCCTCGGGCCACGACCCTACGAACAGATCCCGGGCTACATGCAGCACGCCGATATCGTGATCATCCCCCATCTGGTCAACCCGTTCACCGAGAGCCTCGACCCGATCAAGGCCTACGAGTGCCTGGCCGCCGGGCGGCCGACGGTGGCCACCCCGGTGGCCGGGTTCCGACAGCTCGGGCCACCGGTGGTCGTCGCCGATCGCCACCTGTTCGTCGAGTCGGCCGTGGCGGCGCTGGCCGCGGCCGGGCCGGCCGGGCCTCCGAGCGGTGCGGCGACCGCGCCCATCCCTTCGTGGCGGTCGCGCGCCGAAGCCATGGCCTCGGTCATGGACGGCATCCGCCAGGAGGCGAAGCACCGATGAAGAGCCCCACCGGGATACCGCCCCTCGCGGCCGCCACGCCCTATCCTCGGTGCCCAGACCAGGCCGGCTGCGGCGACCCCTTCCCTGCCGTTCGTTCCGCCCGCGGCCTCCGGACCGGGGGCCTCCCCTCACCTCAAGCGAGCTCCCACTGACACTCCAACAATTCCTCTCGACGCTGTGGCGCCGGCGGCTGACCATCCTGGTCAGCGTGGTGGTGGCCGTGGTGGCGGCGTTCGCCTACTCGAAGGTGCAGACGCCCAAGTACCAGTCGACCGCCCTGGTCCAGGAGGCCACCACCACCGGCAGCGCCAACGGGCAGTCGTCGGCACCGGTGAACCTGCCCGACCCCGTCCAGGAGCTGGGAAGCACGGCCGTTCAGCTCAAGGCGGCGAAGATCCTCAACGACCCCGACCTCGCGGCAGTGTCCGGCGCGGTGACCGGCACCGCCGACGTGACGACGGGGACGCTCACCATCACCGCCACCGATGCCGACCCGGCCCGGGCCCAGGCCATCGCCAGGGCCTACTCGGAGGCGTACGTCGACCAGACCCAGGCCCTGGTGCAGGCCGAGATCGACAAGATCAACGGCGAGATGCAGTCGCTCCAGAGCCAGATCTCCGACCTGAACGGCAAGCCCGCCACCCCGGTCATCACGGCCCAGATCCAGGGACTCACCACCTCCTACAGCGCGTTGCAGACCCAGCTGAGCACCATCACCTTCGGCGAGCCCTACGCCTCCATCCAGGTCGCGGCCGGGCTTCCCACCACGCCGTCGGGTCTCAGCAAATCGAAGCTGCTCGCCATCGGGGCCCTGGCCGGGCTGCTGGTCGGCTGCGGCATCGCCCTCGGGCGGGAGCAGTTCGACACCCGCCTGCGGGCGAGCCCGGACATCGAGGCCATCACCGAGTCGCCGATCCTCGCCGAGCTCCCCCAGGACCAGGACGTGAAGGGGGGCAGCGTCTCGATCGCCATGGTGCAGGCCCCCCAGTCCCTGATGGCCGAGTCGATCCGCGAGCTCCGGACGAGTCTCCGGGTGATGCTCCATGACGTGGCCTGCCCGGTGATCGTCGTCACCAGTCCCGAGCCGGGTGACGGGAAGACGTTCGTGGCCGCCAACCTGGGGGCCGCCTGCGCCATGAGCGGCAGCAAGGTCGTCGTCGTCTCGGCGGACTTCCGGCGGCCGCGGCTCGAGGAGCTGTTCGGGCTGGAGACGACCGGCCTCCCCGGGCTGGCCGACCTCATCCGGTCGAACTGGAAGGACGACGAGGAAGGCGCCGGGGGGCGCCACCAGCCGCGGCGCCGGACCGTCCCGGGCGGGCAGCGGTGGTCCTCGGACCTGGCCCGGGCCGTTCCCGACGCCACGGGGCAGCAGCCCTACGGTGGCCGGGACCGGTCGTCGGTCAGCGAGCTGCTGGTGGAGAGCGGCATCTGGGGGCTCCAGGTGCTCCCGGCCGGGACCCAGCTCGAGAACCCGAGTGAGCTGTTCGGCAGCCCGGGCATGCAACCGGTGCTCGACCAGCTGCCGTTGGTGGCCGACATCGTCCTGGTGGACACCCCACCGGTGCTGGCCGTGCCGGACACCGCCATCCTCGGAAGCATGGCCTACGGTGCCGTCGTCGTGGCCTCGGAGGGACGGACCGACCGCAGCGACCTCGAGCGGACGGTGCGCCGCCTGGAGGCCACGGGCTGCCGGGTCCTCGGCGTGACCGCCAACCGGGTCCGCCATGGCGCCAGCGACCCCTACCAGTCCTACGCCCAGAACAAGCAATGAGCCGGCCGGCGACGGCCCCGGTCGCCCGGCCCCGTCGCCGCGGCCGGGCGACCGGGTGGGGCGCCCTGATGGACGCCGACGTCGACGTGGTGGTGGTGGCGTTCGGCTCCCCCGATCTGCTGGCTACGTGCCTCGACACCCTGGAGGACGCCTACCCGGTGGTGGTGGTGGACAACTCGTCCGACGCCAAGGTCCGCAGCGTCGCCGAGGGCCACGGGGCCCGGTACGTCGACCCCGGCCGGAACCTGGGGTTCGCCGGGGGGGTCAATGTCGGTTTAGCCGAACGGGGGCGGCCGTCGGCCGACGTCTTGTTGCTCAACCCCGACGCGTCGATCACGCCGGAGGGGGTGGCCGCCCTCGGCCGGTTCCTGCACGCCTCGGGCGACCTGGCCTGTGTGGCCCCCGACCAGGTCGACGCGGACGGCCGACCCGCCCGGGTCGGTTGGCCGTTCCCCTCGCCGCTCGGAGCCTGGATCGAGGCGGTGGGCCTCGGGCGCCTGCGCCGCGGCGACCGGTTCCTCATCGGCTCCGTCCTCCTCGTGCGGTCGGCCGCCCTGGCGGAGGTCGGCCCCTTCGACGAGCACTTCTTCCTCTATGCCGAAGAGACCGACTGGCAGCAGCGGGCCCGCCGGCTCGGCTGGCGGGTGGCCCGGTGCCCGGCGGTGACGGCCGCCCACATCGGGGCCGGGACGGGGGGCGACCCCGGTCGGCGAGAGGTCCGCTTCCACGCCTCCCAGGAGCGCTACATCCGCAAGTACCACGGGACGACCGGGTGGTGGGTCTACCGCGCCGGGGTGATGGGCGGTGCCCTGCTCCGCACCCTCGTCCTCGGCGGTGACCGGGGCCGGAAGGCGGCCGCCCGGTTCCACCTGTACCGGCGAGGCCCCGGCGCGGTGGAGCGCCGGCTTGACCGGGAGTCGGGAGGCGGGGCGGCCGGCAGGTCGGGGGCCCGTCCCCCGCTGTCGGTCACCCACGTGGTGGTGACCGACGCCTTCGCCGGCGTGGAGCGCTACGTCTGCCAGGTCGCCGACGAGCTGGCCCGACGGGGACACCGGGTGACGACCCTGGGCGGGGACCCCCGGCGGATGCGATCCGAGCTGTCCGCGTCGGTCGACCGACGGACCGCCCGGTCACTGCCCCAGGCGGCACTGGCCCTCGGTCGGCAGCGCGGCACCGACATCGTCCACGTCCACATGACGGCGGCCGAGGGGGCGGCCTGGCTGGCGCACCCCCTCAACCGGGCCCCGATCGTCGCCACCCGGCACTTCGCCCGCCAGCGGGGCTCGAGCCGGCCGGCCCGGGCTCTGGCCCGGGTGACGACGAGAGCACTGGCCCGCGAGGTAGCCATCAGCCAGTTCGTGGCCGAGGCGGTGGCCGGGCCGACCGTCCTCATCCGCAACGGTGTCCCCGACCGGCCCCAGGCCGAACTGGCATCGACCACCGTGGTCATGCTGCAGCGGCTCAACTGCGAGAAGATGCCCGACGTCGGCCTGCGGGCCTGGGCGCTCTCGGGGCTGGCCGATCGGGGTTGGCGGCTGGTGGTGGCCGGGCTCGGTGACCTCGGCCCCTCCCTGACCCGCCTGGCCGTGGACCTCGGTGTCGACCGCAGCGTGTGCTTCGCCGGCCAGGTGGAGGACACCGACCGTCTGCTGGCCGGCTCGTCCATCCTGGTGGCGCCGGCGCCGGCCGAGCCGTTCGGGCTCTCGGTGGTGGAGGCCATGGCCCACGGGGTTCCGGTGGTGGCGGCCGACGGCGGCGCGCACCGGGAGACCGTCGGTGACAGCGGGGCGCTGTTTGCCGTCGGCGATCCCCGGGCCGCGGCCGACGCCCTGGTCACCCTGGGCCGGGACGTCGACCTGCGGCGGGCCATGGGCTCGCGCCTGCGCCGCCGCCAGCAGGAGCTGTTCTCCCTGTCGCGCCATGTCGACGAGCTCGAGGCGCTGTACCGGCTCGTCGTCGACGAGGCCGGGAGCGCCACCGGATGAGGCGGCCGGCCACGGCCTAGCCCGCGTCGTGAGCGGCCGCAGTATCCCGGTACAGCGCCATCTGCGTCGCGGCCACGCTCGACCACGAGTAGCGGGCGCTGGCGGCGATGCCGGCACGGCGCAACCGCTCCCACAGGCCGGGGTCGTCGAGGAACCGGCTCAACGCGGCCTGCAGCGAGACCGGGTCGTTGGGCGGGACGAGCAGCCCGTCGTCACCGACCACGTCGGGGAGCGCACCGCTGGCGCTGGCGACCACCGGGACACCGGACGCCTGGGCCTCGACGACCACCCTCCCGAACTGCTCCACCCAGCCGGGACGGGGCACCGACGGGACGGCCAGGACGTCGAACCGGCGGTAGACGGCGGGGATGCCGCCCTCGTCGACATGGCCGCGGAAGGTGACGCGGTCCCCGAGGCCGAGGCGTCCGGCCAACGCCGCCAGTCGGCCCGACTCGGGACCGGCCCCGAAGACGTCCACCGCCAGCCGATCGTCGAGGGCGGCCGACCGGAGCAGCACGTCCACCCCTTTGTGGGGGATGAGCCGGCCCACGAACCCCACGCGCAGGGTCCCCCGTGGCGGCTGGCGGGGCACCGGCTCGAACCTGTCGACGTCGACACCGAGCGGCAGTAGGACGAGCTCCCCGGCGAGCCCCTTGCGACGCAGGATCTCCCCGGCCTCGGTGTTGCAGGTGTAGGCCCCGGCCGCCCGGCGCAGGGCCCGACCCTCGAACCAGCGGAACGGCGGCGGGTACCGCTTGTCGATGTTCTGGGCCGACGACACCACGAAGGGCAGCCCCGGGGCGCGGAGGCGGCGAAGGAGGAGCACCTCGGCGACGGCCAGTCCGAACGGCTCCTCGTGCAGGTCGAGCAGGTCCCAGTGGCCCGAGCCGAGCAGCCGCCACAGGGGCCGGGGGTCGTAGAGGAACAGGTTGGGATGGCGACCGAGGGTCCTCACCGGGACCACGAACCCGTCGCCGTCGGGCGTCAGCTCCACCAGGGAGCCGCCCTCCTCCCAGCGGGCCGCGGCCACCAGGGTCAGTTCGGCGCCGAGCCGGCGGAGCTGGCGCTCGCGCTCCCGCCAGGCGGTGACCACGCCGCTCTTGGAGATGCGGAGGACCCGGATGGGTCCCGGCCCGACCGTACGGGGAGGGTCCGTCGCTGGCCGTGCCACCGGCGCATGGTACCGGGGTACGGCCACACCGTCGGGGCGCACCGTCCGGGACTGTCGGGGGCCGACGAAGTGGGACGGGGGCCCGACTAGCCCTCGGGCGAGGCTGACCCCGGCGTGCGCTCGCGCAGCACCCGGGCCGGTATGCCGACGGCCACGCAGTCCGCCGGCAGATCGGTGGTCACCACGGCGTGGGCCCCCACCACGGTGTTGGCCCCGATGGTCACCCCCTTGGTGATCGTGGCCTTGCCGCCGATCCAGACGTTGTCCCCGATGCGGACAGGAGCCGTCGCCCGGCCCTGGTCGATGATCGACATCTCGGTGGAGGAGAAGGCGTGGTCGTGGTCGCGGATGGACACCATCTCGGCGATGAGGCAGTCACGACCGATGGAGATGCTCTCGTCGGAGGCGATCGTGCAGTGGTGGCCGAACACCGTCCGCTCCCCCACCTCCAGCCGGCCCCGGCACTCGACGGTCAGCCCGTAGTCGAGCACGCAGCCGGGCCCGAAGACCACGTCCACTCCGCGACCCACGAGGAACCGGCTCCCAGGACGCACGTCGCAGCGGGACCCGAACCGCACCCGCCGGTGGCGCAGGCGGGTCAGCACGAGCCCGGCCCGGCGGCGCAGGTAGCCGCGGGCCCGGTGGGCCGCTCCGAAGTCGGCCGTCGATCCGTCCGGTGCCGACGGTGGTGCCCCGCTCACCCGGCGGGAGCCTGCGATGGGGTCACCCGAAGACCCTACCGGGGGGGAGGGGCCCGGGCCGGCTCTCCTCATCACGCGCCGGCTCCGCTCACCACGAGAAGGTGGTGGCCGACGTGTCGTCGAACGCGCTGCCGTCGAACACCCATTGCTCGGGGGGGATCCGGGACGACGGGACGAGGGTCATCGATCCGTGGCTGCCCGGCATGACGAAGTGGACGACCACGGTCGCCGTGGCGCCCTGCGGGATGGTGACCGGCGCCGCCAGCAACCAGGTCGGGCCCTCGGCGCTCTTGACGGCCAGCGGACCGGCCCCGGTCATGGAGAGGCGCGACGCCGACGCCGGGAGGTTGGCGGTCACCAGGCCCTGGTAGCCCCCGTAGGCCACGGGAACACCGGGGAAGGGCCCGGCGATGAACTGCGACTGTCCGGACGGGGTGGCGTTGACCAGGCGCACGGTCATGGTCACCCCCGTGTCGGCGCCGGAACGCGCCGTGGCCACGGCGACATGGACCGGCATGAACTGGTCGAGTTTGTTGCCGCCCAGGTTGATGAGCGAGACGTCCACCGAGCGCGGGGTGAGGCTCCCGCTGGCTCCGCTGGCCACCCAGGCGGCCTGGTCGACCGGGTTGTTCGACCAGATCATGAGGTGCCGACCGGCGACTGCGCCGGTCATGGCCTTGGCCAGTGAGGTGAGGTCGAGGGACTGGCCCTGGAGCTGGTCGAGCACGGCCCGGGCCAGCGTCCCGAGTGCATCCTGACGGTCGTTGGCGTCGGCGGTGTTGTCGGTCAACCCTGCGTACTGGTCATGGAGGAGGAACGTCTCCACGTTGTCGGCATCGACCGTCTGGCCTCCCGCCACCACCACCGGGCCGGTGGCCACCAGCAACTGGCGGAGGCCGGCGACATCCAGGGCCATCACGCCGTTCACCGGCTGACCGGTGAGGGCCGTCCACATCCGGGCGGCGAGTGGGGCGGTCACATCGAACTGTGGCGTCAGGCCCAGGTTGCGCAAGTCGAGGCTGGGGTGGAGCCAGCCCCAGTTGCGCTGCAGGTCGCCGGTGACCGCCACGGCGCCGACGGGCAGGGTGTGGTCGCCCGAGGGTTCGAACTGACCCAGGTGCACCGAACCCGCCGACGTGTTCGCCGTGCCCACGTCGAGGAAGGCCCCCGAGCCGGCCCGCATCTCGGCGTTGTTCGATGCCAGGATCAGATAGGTCTGTGGCCCCTCGAGGATGGTCGCCGTCGCCGCGGACACGCCCGCCGCCTTGGTCAGGCGGGAGCGAGCCTCGTTCAGCTGGCCGACGAACTCGTCGTACTTGGAGGCCAGGGGGGCAACCAGCGCCTGCGACGGTCCGGTGTCGACGTGGGCCAGCTGGCGCTGGGCCGACAGCGAGACCGCCGAGAGCTCGCGCAGGGACGTCACCCGGTCGGGGCCGGCGCCGTGGGGCTGGTGGAGGACGCCATGGACCTGGGTGATGAACGAGGAGCCCACCGCCGCCACCGTCCCGGCCGCCGAGCTCAGCGCCTTCACCGAGCGGAACTGGCGCCCCAGGACGGGCACGATGGAGAGCGGCCCGAACAACGGCGACGACAGGTCGGACGTCGCCGCGTCGAATTGCATCTGGGCGCCGTCGAGGCGCTGCACCGATGCGGTCGACGTCAGGTCGTCGGGACCGAGCTCGGCCCGCACCTGCTGGAGGGCGGCCAACCCCTGCTGGTCGTGGTGGTAGGCCGACAGGCCCTTGGCCGCCAGGATGCCGGCCCAGGCCAGCAGGATCAGGACAACGGGTCCGCCGATGAGCCATCTGCGCCGTCGCCGACCGTCTGTCTTGCTCACGGACACCACTCGTAGCGTTCGAGCCGGGGAGGCGGGCCCTCGCAGGTGCCCGGCGTTCCGGCGAGACGGACAAGGGCCTGACGGCGCGATCGTACCGGACGGCCTCCTGCCGGCGGTGGCACGTGGCACCCCCGGTCTGCGCCGCGCCGTCGGCGGAGGAGGCGGCGGGGAACGATCATCGATGACCGCTAGCATCGTCCGGGTGTCGTTTACGACCATCCGAATGGCAGTCGGGCGGGTGGTGCTGGTGGCAGGGGTGCTGGTGCTCCTGTTCATCCCCTATCTGCTGTGGGGAACGGGGCTGCTGACCGCGCAGAGCCAGGCCCGACTGCGCGCCACGTTCAGCACCGATCAACACCAGGTCGGCACGGTGGCCAAGCACCTGGTGACCCCGCGACCCGACGTCAACAACCCGTCCCCACCCCCGGTGGCACCGAGCGTGGCCGATCCACCTGTCGGCAGCCCGGTCGGCACCATCGTGATCCCGAAGATCGGGCTGTCGATGATGGTGATCGAAGGCACGGACGCCGCCCAGCTCGACCAGGGACCAGGCCACTACCCGGGGACGCCACTGCCGGGCGAGGCCGGCAACGCGGCCATCGCCGGACACCGCACCACCTACCTGCACCCCTTCTACAGCCTCGACGCGCTGGCCCCGGGGGACGCCATCGAGCTCACCACCCTCCAGGGGATCTTCCTCTACCGGATGATCTCGGCCGAGGTGGTGAGCCCGACCGACGTGGCCGTCGTCGACCCGACCCCCTCACCACAGCTCACCCTCACCACCTGCAATCCCCGTTACAGCGCCAGCCAGCGGCTGGTGGTGCACGCTGCCCTGGTGGCGAGCGCCCTCGTCCAACCCAAGCCCTCCGCCATCACCACCACCGTCAAGCACCACGACCCGACCGCGCCGACCCCGCCCCCGTCCAAGGACTGGCTGGCCGCCTCACTGTGGGGCGTGGCGGTCGCCGCCTTCGTCACCGGGGTGTGGATGGCGGCCCGGCGTACCCGCCGGGGAACCCGCGCCTCGGTCATCGTGGCCGGCGTGGCGGCCTGGTTGGTGGTGGTGTTCTTCTTCTTCCAGTCGGTCGCACCCCTGCTGCCGGCGAGCTTCTGAGCCGGCGGCCCGGCGACCGGCGCCGGTCAGACCGTCTTGCGGCGACGGCGGATCAGGAGCCCCCCGGCCAGGACGGCGCCGACACCCACGACGGCCATGCCCTCGAAGTCCGCACCGGTGAAGGGCAGGCTGGTCGGCCCGTCATGGGTGGTGCCCGCCGTCGCCGGCAGTGCCGCCGCCTTGGCCGGAGCCACGGTCGAGGTCCCGGCCACGGTCGGCGTGGTCACACAGCTCGGCTGGGTCATCGACCCGGTCGACGTGCAGCTTGCCGCTCCTGCCGCTCCCGAGGCCATGGCCAGCGAGGCCACCGCCAATCCCGAACCGACTATCAGTCGTCTTGCCCACATGTTGGTTGCCCCTTCTTTTCGCAGGGACATCGTCCCCACGTGTACCCAAACCGTTGCGAGTCAAATGGACTGACCTGCAACTGCTCAACCAATCATGCCCCGCCATATGACCATTGGCAACGATCTCATGCGGTCAAATTCGCCCGTACCACTTTGGGTGATAGCGATCGCGCATAGCGCGACATTCGAGACCTCGCGAGCGCCGCAGCAGCAGGGCGACGGTACCCGTCCGGCGGCTCAGCCCGGGACCAGCGGCCCGAAGGTGCTGCACAGGCCGAGAGCCTCGATGATCACAAAGGCGGCCACGATCGCCACCACCACCGGGACCCTCCAGGGCCCGGCCCGACGCAGCATGGGGGTCGGCATGTACCAGTCCGGCAGCAGACCCGGGTCCTCCCCGAGATAGAGGGCGACGGGCACGGCGTCGTCGTCCAGGGGAGCGTCGGGGTCGGCGGCCAGGGCGAGCTCGGCCAGCTCGTCCTCGGTCCAGGGCGGCTCGAGCACCGCGGACGGGCCTCCGGTCGGATCGCCGGTCGCGGTGCCACGGTCCTGCCTCATCGGCCTCCCTCCGGGCCGGCGCCGCCGGCCGTCCTTCACCCTACCAACCGCCCCCTCCCGGCGGGCGGCGCCATTTCCGACACCCGGCGCCCCGCTCACAACAGGTGGACGAGCAGTTCGAAGATGACGATGGTGATCCCGACCGACACCATGCCGGCCACGTACAGGATGCGGCGGAGGAGCGATCGTCCCCCGCCGCCGGTGGTGCCGATGCCGACCACGGCCAAGGCGAGGACGCCGATGATCTCGGCCAGGGCGAACGCCACCCGTACGCTCCACAGGTGGATACCGGCCAGGGTGAAGATCAACGTGGCCGGGATGGCGGCCGACACGATCGACCACGACCCGCGTAGGTCATGCACCACGTCGGCCGCCCTCAGCTCCAGGCTCTGCCACGAGTGCAGGATCACCACCCGGGACAGGGTGTGGGCCAGCCAGATGGCCACCGCCCCCACCACCACCACGCCGGCCGTGGTCAGCGCGCCCGGATTGGTCTCGAAAGTCAGCCCGGCGATGGCCACCAGGGTCGAGATGGTCCCGTACACGTAGTCGGCCAACCACTGCACCGAACGTCCCTCGTCCTCGGGCTCTGGCCTCGGCGTCGGGGCGCGGCGCTCAACCAAGGCCGGGACCGGGCGTCATGAACGGGGATCGGTCGCCGGCACGCCCCGGTTCACCTGGCCGAGCCGGTGGCGCTACGTATGATCCGTCGCGGATCGTCACCGGGATTTGTCGCGTGGTGACATTCGCATCTGTTGCTCGCACGAGTTGGCACGCTACTCCTCTGCCGATCCCGGACTCCTCTGCCGATCCCGGGCCCCGGGACACGGACACCCAGGTCAGCCGTTCCCTGGGGGCTACCTCGCTCGGGGGGGGTCGGGCTCGGCCGTCCAGAACAACTCGAGCGGTTGCCAAGGCCGCCTTTCTGACGAGAGGGACGTCGGGCACGCACCCCCGTCGAGTTTCTCTGTCCATACCTGAGGCAGGACCCGGCGCTCAGGACAGTCAGGGCTGCAGACGGAAGTGTCCGGTCTCCAGCCCGTCCAAAACCAGCTTCGCCGTGGTGAGAGCGTCAACGAAACTCGAGTCGACCACGTGTCTCTCGTAGCCGCCGAGATCGCTCAGAGCGACGTACAGGGCGGCCACCGGCTCAGCATCGGTCAACCCGTCCGGGTGGCGATCCACAGCCCGCGCCATCGCAATCCCGCTCGATGGCCGCAGAACCACGTAGTGGAGATCCAGCCCGTGCGGTCGCGCCGCGTCCCGGTAGATCTCGAGGAACCAAGGACCGACTATGCCGTCGAGAATCACCGTATAACCCCCCGAGGCGTAACGGGCGGATGCAACGGCAAGCACACCGGTCACGACCTCGTTCTGTGTGGCCGCGTCGGGCAGGAACGGAGGAATGTGGCCGCTTCGGATGAAGTGGAAGAATTCATCCATGGGTACGACAACGCTCTTGTCGAAGTGCGAGGCGAGGAGCGTGGCGACGGTGGATTTCCCCGCGCCGGGGGGACCGCTGAGGATGATGAGCGGGGCGCGCACGTAAACCTCCTGATAGATGCAAAGGGCGAGGATTCGGCACGCGCTACATCACCCCCACCGTACAACTCGACGAACGGAACGTCCGCCTCCGGCGATGAGTCGGCACGTGATGCCTTGAGGTCCCACCCACCGGCGCCTGCGCCGGGCCCACGGCATGCTCGGACGGTGATCGTCGGGGACCTTCCCCGATCCTGCCGGGTACAGTCACAATGGGCACCGGGGCACCGGGGCACCGAGGCACCGAGGCACCGAGGCACCGAGGCACCGAGGCACCGAGGCACCGAGGAGATCGTCATGGATGACGGAGAACCGATTTCGTATCTTGCACTCGCAAACGACACCCCCGTCCTCAGTGCTGGAGGCTCCGAGTTCGGCAAAGTCGTTCATGTCCTTCAGGTGCCAGAGCTAGACGAGTTCGATGGAATCGTCGTCGGCACTAAAGCTGGGCATCGATTCGTTGACCGTGACCAGATCACCGAAATCACCACGTCGTGCGTTCGATGCAGCCTGTCGGACGACCAGGCTGCGGCGTTGCCGGCACCGAACGGTCCCCCCGTCCTGCATCTTGACGTCGAGTACGACAAGGGCTCGTCGCTGAGTGCCCGGTTCGCCCGTCTGTTCAGGCGCCCGCACTGGAAGGAACTCGAATGACGAGCCTCCGTTCACCCGACGTTGGCACCCGCGGCCCTTCGCTCCCGTAGCGGGCTACCGCCGTATGTGACGTCGGCCTCACTCGTCAGATGCCCCCACTGTGGAGGAGAACTACTCGGTCACCACGGTGACGAGCTCCTCGGCGGCCTGGTCGATGGCCAGTCGTAGCCCAGGGTCGTTCATGGTTCGGCTCAAGCTCGGGTCCGGCGGAAGAGCGAAGTGCGCTGTCTCCCACAGAGCAACGCAGCGACCAGGGCCCCAGACCGAGGATCCGTAAGCCAACCCACACACTTTTTCCCCGTGGATCTCGTAGATGGCGCGGGACCAGTCACGGGAGATGGCGCGTGGACCTGTCTTGATCGCCTGGTTGCCGCGGGCACGAGTGATCCATCCCCTGTCGAGATCGAGTAGCGGAGTTTCGGCTGTGATGGCGAACACGGTCATCGTCGGTGTGCCGAGCACGGGGTCGATGGGTCCGACGCCTGCACCGGAGCCGTCCTGGAAGCACTCGGCGATCGCCGCGGTGAACGCATCCGGGCCATGGGCCGCGTAGAGGATGCCTCGCTCCTGCTCATGTGGCGGCGGCACGTGATGGTCGAAGCGGCTGTTGGTCGGCCCCCACTGCCGGAACTGGTTCCAGGCGGTGGGGTGTGGGCCGGCCACGGGGTGGATGCGGACGAGCTCGTCCCCCGGCTGGAGAGCCAGCACCTCCTGGGCCCGTCCGCGCCGGCGGGGCTCGGCTGCCCCGATCGCCGCGAGGTCCGGCGCCGGCAGGCGTTCGCTCACGCTCCGGGGATGAGCTCGACGAGGCGCTCTGGACTACCGCCTGTCTCCAGCCAGGTGACGGGAGCCATGGGCTCGTCGCCCGCCTCGAGATCGACGCTTGGGGTCGTGAACCAGTGATCGACCACCAGCGGGTGCAGTGCGGGGTCAAGCGCGCCGAGGACCGTCTTCAACCCACGTAGCACCTTGTGATCAACGAACTGCCAACGTGGATAGAGGCGTTCCTCGCCGCTCTGGAAGGAATAGAGGCTCCGCTCCCCCAGGCGTTGGCTGATCCGCGTGCGGTCCACCCCCAATAGATCGGCCACCGCGGCATCCCCTTGGACGCTGTTGGCAACGAGATCGGCATAGGCACTGAGCCGGCGGGTGCGGGCACCGGCCGACGCTTCGGTGCTGAAGCGCGCGCCCACCACCTCCCACGCCTCCCTCTCGTTCGCGGGGATCGCTGCCTTCCTCCTCCAGCCCGCAGTTGCCTCGACGACGACCGCCAGCAGGTCTTCGACCATGCGCTCGGCCTCGGGGTCTTCGTCGGCCACCTGGACCAGGCGTGCGAAGGCTTCGCCGATGCCGCTGGGTACCTGCGCGGCGAACTTCGACCGCTGCGTCATAGGCTAACCCTTCCTCATCTCCTGAGCAGTAGTGAGATTCTACCAGGTCTGTCGGTTGATGGGCAGGCCCTGCCACCAGGCCGTCGCCCGGCGTCGGTCACGGAATGTCTCCCGCCGCACAGACCTCGCCGGGGAAGGGAGACCCCCGCCGGCTGGCGGGGGTCGTCTCCTACCTGAAGTACGTGCATCTGCCCGCGGACCCATGGCACCTGGTGTCAAAGGCGGTGACACCTGACCCGAATTCACGTGACCCTTGGACGCACGTGACACGTGGCGTCAGAGATCAATGACAACTGGCGTCAAATCACACTACGAGCAACCACTGGTGGTGCCGCAACTGCTGCACACGTAGCACGAGCCGGCCCGCTGCATGACGTTGCCGCACTGGTAGCAGTACGGGGCGTCGCGGGCCTCGGATCGCGCCTCGGCGGGCGCCGGGCCCGGCGCGGTCCGGGTCTGGTCGACGGCCCCCGGGGTGGCACTGCCCTCGACCACCGTGGTGATCACCGGATCGACGGCGTCGGCTTCCACCACACCCATCGACTCGGTCGCCGTTTCCTCCACCCCGGGCAGCGTCGGTTGCATGCGCTCGGCCGTCGAGAGGACGCCCAGCTCGGCGCGCTCCTCGAGGGGGAGGTAATCCACGGCCAGGCGCCGGAAGATGTAGTCGACCAGACTGGTGGCGATGCGGAGATCGGGGTCGTCGGTGATACCGGCCGGCTCGAACCGCATGTTCGTGTACTTGCGGACGTAAGTGGCCAGCGGCACGCCGTGCTGGAGGCCGAGGCTCACCGAGATGGAGAAGGCGTCCATGATGCCGGCCAGGGTCGAGCCCTGCTTGGAGACTTTCATGAACACCTCACCCGGCCGTCCGTCCTCGTACTCGCCCACCGTCACATATCCCTCGCAGTCGGCCACCCGGAAGGCGAAGGTCGATGACTTGCGGCGACGGGGCAGGCGCTCGCGGACGGCGCCGACCACCACGGTGTCGGAGGTACGGGCCTGCTCGTGGACCAACGCGGCCTCGAGGCCGGCGATCTTCTCGGCCAGCTCGCGGGCATGGGCCTCGGCCTCGGAGCCGGCCGGCTCGGCCTCGACTGTGCTGCTCTCCTTGCTGGTGGCCGAGAGGGGCTGGGCCACCTTGCAGTTGTCCCGGTAAACGGCGACCGCCTTGATCCCCATGCGCCAGGCGTCGATGTGCAGCTGCTCCACGTCCTCCACGGTCACGTCCTCGGGCAGGTTGACCGTCTTCGAGATGGCCCCCGAGATGAACGGCTGGACGGCGCCCATCATCCGCACGTGTCCGAGATAATGGATGGTGTTGTCACCCATGGAGCAGGCGAAGACGGCCAGGTGCTCGGCGGCGAGGTACGGCGCACCCACGATGGTCTTGTGCTCATCGATGTAGGCGATGATCTCGTCGACCTGGCCGGCGGAGTAGCCCAGCCGGACGAGGGCCCGGGGCACGGTCTGGTTGACGATGGACATGGTGCCCCCGCCTACCAGCTTCTTGGTCTTGACCAGGCCGAGGTCGGGCTCGACGCCGGTGGTGTCGCAGTCCATGAGCAGGCCGATGGTGCCGGTCGGGGCGAGCACGCTGGCCTGCGAGTTGCGCACGCCGTACTCCTCACCGAGCTCCACCGCCAGGTCCCAGGCCTCCTGGGCGGCACTCAGCAACTCCGTCGGCACCGCCTCCTCGTCGATGCCGGCCACGGCGTCGCGGTGCATGCGCAGCACCGAGAGCATCGGTTCTGTGTTCTCGTGGTAGCCGGCGAAGGGGCCCATGCGCGCCGCGGTCCGGGCCGAGGTCGAATAGGCGTGCCCGGTCATGAGGGCGGTGATGGCCGCCGCCCATGCCCTCCCCTGGTCGGAGTCGTAGGGCAGGCCCTCGGCCATCAAGAGCGCGCCCAGGTTGGCGTACCCGATGCCGAGCTCCCGGAAGCGCCTCGAGTTCTCGGTGATCCGCTCGGTGGGGTAGTCGGCGTTCCCGACGATGATCTCCTGTGCGGTGAAGACGACCTCCACCGCCGCCCGGAGCCCGTCGACGTCGAACGAGGAGTCGACGCGCAGGAACTTCATCAGGTTGAGGCTGGCCAGGTTGCAGGCCGAGTTGTCGAGGTGCATGTACTCCGAGCAGGGGTTCGAGCCGTTGATCCGACCAGTGTTGGCGGCGGTGTGCCACCGGTTGATGGTGGAGTCGAACTGCATGCCCGGGTCGGCGCACTCCCAGGCCGCCTGGGCGATCTGGCGGAACAGATCGGCGGCGGGGACCCAGCGGATGGGCTCGCCGTCGCCGCGTCCGGTCAGGGCCCACTGCCCCCCGGCGACCACGGCATCCATGAACTCGTCGGTGACCCGCACCGAGTTGTTGGCGTTCTGGTACTGCAGGCTGATCGAGTCCTTTCCGTCGAGGTCCATGTCGAAGCCGGCGTCGCGCAGCACCCGAGCCTTGCGCTCCTCGATGGCCTTGCACCAGATGAAGTCCTCGATGTCCGGATGATCGGCGTCGAGGATGACCATCTTGGCGGCTCGCCGGGTCTTGCCACCCGACTTGATGGTGCCCGCAGACGAGTCGGCGCCCCGCATGAAGCTGACCGGTCCCGATGCCGTGCCACCGCCCTTCAAGAGCTCGTGCGAGGAACGGATGCGCGACAGGTTCACCCCCGCCCCCGAGCCCCCCTTGAAGATGACCCCCTCCTCCGTGTACCAGTTGAGGATGGAGTCCATGGTGTCCTCGACCGAGAGGATGAAGCAGGCCGACCCCTGCTGAGGCACCCCGGCGACGCCGATGTTGAACCACACCGGGGAGTTGAAGGCGGCCATCTGGTGGATGATGAGGTGCTTCAACTCCGCCCGGAAGGTCTCGGCCTCGTCGTCGTCGGCGAAGTAGCCGTCCTTGATGCCCCACGCCGTCACCGTGTCGACCACCCGGTCGGCCACCTGCCGCAGCGACCGCTCGCGCTCGTCGGTGTTCGGGGTGCCGCGGAAGTACTTCTGGGCGAGGATGTTGGTGGCGTTGAGGCTCCACGTGTCGGGGACCTCCACACCCAGCTGCTCGAAGGCCACCGACCCGTCACGGAAATTGGTGATCCGGGCGTCACGCCGCTCCCACTTCACCGAGTCGTAGGGGTGGACGTCGGGCTCGGTGAAGTGACGACGGATGCCGATTCCGGTGCGCTGGGGGGCGATGGCCATGGATGTTGGTCCTCTTTCTGGTTGTCGCTCGGGGAGATCCGGGTGTGGAACGGATGGCTGCTGTGCGCTGTCGGGCCGTCGCCGGTGCGTACCGGCAGGAGGCCGATCGGTCCCGTGGCTGCCGGCCGGGCCCAGGCTTCCATGCGACGCTACTTCGACGCTGCACTCGGTCCGACAGCACGAGCCCCAGCCTGAACACAATATCTAGTGGTGGACCCTCCCCCGAGGTACGAGATAGTGGGTCTATTACAGCAGCGTAGTTACACCCCTGTCAACCAATTCTTCGACACCCGTGACCCCGACCCGAGACCTCGACCCAGCTGGGAGGCCGCTGACGAAGGATGGCAGATGGTTGGGCGGCGCGAGCGGATCGGCACCGGGCCGGCCCCGGTCGGCAGGTCGCCCCGACGCGTCCTTGGCTGGTCTGGCGGAGTCATCGCGCCCCGGCGTATGGCAGAGTCCTCCCGTGGCCCCCCCGACCCCGGTGACCGTCGCCATCGATGCCGGGACCACCGGGGTCAGGGCCCTGGTGGTGGACGAGTCGGTCCGGGTCGTCGACGTCGCCTACCGCCAACTCGGCCAGCACTTTCCCCGACCCGGGTGGGTGGAGCACGACGCCGACGAGATCTGGCGGGCCGTCCGATCGACCCTGGAGGAGGTGGCCGACCGCCTGGCCGACCGGGGCCGGGTGGCCCGGGCCATCGGCGTCACCAACCAGCGGGAGACCGTGGTGGCGTGGGATCGGTCGACGGGTCGGCCCCTCCACCGGGCCATCGTGTGGCAGGACCGGCGGACGGCCGAGGCCTGCCGGGAGCTGGCGGCCTCGGGCCTGCTGCCCCTGGTCCGGGAACGGACCGGCCTTGTCCTCGACCCCTACTTCTCCGCCACCAAGATGCGGTGGCTGCTCGACCGGGGTGGTGTGGTGCCCGGGCCCGACCTGGCCCTGGCCACGGTCGACTCCTGGGTGCTGTGGAACCTGACCGGCGGGACCGAGGGGGGTGTGTTCGCCACCGACCCCAGCAATGCCTCGCGCACCCTCCTCTTCGACATCGTGGCGCGACGGTGGTCCGAGGAGCTCTGCGGGGCCTTCGGCATCCCCGGCGGGGCCCTGCCCGAGGTGCACCCGTCGTGTGGCCGCTTCGGTCGGGTGTCGGCGGCCGCCCTCGGGGCCTCCTCGCCCCTGGCGGACGTCCCCATCGGCGGGATGGCCGGGGACCAGCATGCCGCCCTGTTCGGGCAGGCCTGCTTCCAGCCGGGCCTGACCAAGGTGACCTTCGGCACGGGGAGCTTCGTCCTCATGAACGCCGGGCCGGTGTGCCCGGCGCCGGTCGACGGCCTCATCACCACCATCGCCTGGGACCTCGGCGGCGGCGGGGGCACGGTCACCGGGGCCGGCGAGGCCCCTTCCCCGGTGGCCTATGCCCTCGAGGGCTCGGTCTTCGCCTCGGGGGCGGGCGTGCAGTGGCTGCGTGACGAGCTCGGCATCATCGGCGAGGCGGCCGAGACCGAGCCGCTGGCCCGGTCGGTGGCCTCGAGCGACGGGGTGGTCCTGGTCCCGGCCTTCACCGGGCTGGGAAGCCCCCACTGGGACCCGGACGCCCGGGGCACCATCGTCGGGCTGAGCCGGGGCACCGGGCGGGCCCACCTGGCCCGGGCGCTGGTGGAGGCCATGAGCTACCAGGTCCGCGACGTGGTCGACGCCATGGCGGCCACGGGGACGGCGCCGTCGCTGCTTCGCGTCGACGGGGGCGCATCCGTCATGGCCCTCCTGCTCCAGCTGCTGGCCGACCAGACGAGACTGCCCGTGGTGCGCCCCCGGTCGGTTGAGACCACGGCCATCGGGGCCGCCACCCTGGCCGGGCTGGCCGAGGGCGTGTGGGGATCGCTCGACGAGCTGGCCGCCCTGTGGGCCGAGGACGAGTCGTTCGCCCCGCAGGCCTCGGTCGAGGACGCCGAGGTGGCCCACCGGGCCTGGGAGCGGGCCGTCGACCGCTCCCGCCACTGGAGCCGTTGAGCAGCTAGGCCAGGTCCCGCCAGGCGTGGTCGGCCATTTCGGCCAGTATCGAGACCCACCGGCGCTCGCGGTCACGGAGGACCGGGGCGTGGCGACCGACCACCAGGACCAGGTCGGCCTGGACCATGTACGCCGTGGCGACGGCGGGGATGGGGTCGGCCGGATAGGGCGGGGGGCTGAGGGCCTGGCGGGCCAGGCCCTTGAGGTGGGCGGGGTCGGGAGGGTCGCCCTCGCAGGCGAGCACTCGGAACTCGTCGGTGTCGAGCACGGCGGCGAAACCGGCGGCCAGGCTGACCCGGGCCCGCTCCGCCAGGCGAGCGAGCAGGTCGGCCGACGATCGTTGCCGGAACAGGTCGGTGGCCACGTCGAGAAGCTCGGCATGGCGGTCGGGCAGGTCCCCGGCCACTGGGCGCACCGACTCGATCGCCACGCCGTCGACCTCCAGGATCTCGTCCCGCAACAGGTCGATGAGCCCATCGGCGGGCAGGCTCACCCCGAGCTCGTCGACCACCACCCCGTGCTCCCGCTGGAGGATCTCGATCGAGATCACGTCACCCCCCACCGACCCGATCCGGCTCGCCACCGCCCCCAGCGCGCCCGGGCGGTCCGGGAGGTGCACCCTGATCAGGTAGCTATGCACGCCATCACGCTAGGCGCCCACGATGTCCGCATTGTTTCCGGCCGGTTACGGTCGGGGATCAGGACGGACGGGCCCGGGTGGCATAGCGGTCCACGTACTCCTGACCGGACAGCCGGGCGATCTCGGCCATCAAGGCGTCCGTCACGTCCCGGAGCTCGGCCTGGTCGAGCTCCTCGGCCGTCGGCGAGGATCCGTCGTCCTCCGGGCCGGCCGCGCTCCGCCGTGGAGGGGTGCACTGCCCCGTGGTGACGGTCTCCCCGTCCTGCCGGTAGCTCAGCGGCGGCCCGAACCTGACGACGACCGGGCGGAACGGTCGCATCAGATTGCTCCCCGGCGGCTGAACGGCCCGGGTGCCGACGATGCCCACCGGGATGATGGGCACGTTGCACCGGAGCGAGAGCCGGGCCACACCGGTGTGGCCCCGGTGCAGGCGGTGGTCGGGCGCTCTGGTCCCCTCGGGATAGATGCCGAGCAGCCGGCCGCCGTCGAGGACCCGGGTGGCCGTGTCGAGTGCCCGCTGCGACGCGTCCCCGCCCTCCCGGTTCATCGGGATCTGGCCGGCGGCCCGGAAGAACCAGGCCGTCTTCCAGTCGTCGAAGTACTCGGCCTTGGCCACATAGGTCAGCCGCCGGCGGAGGACGAGTGGCAGGAAGAAGGAGTCACAGAAGGACTGGTGGTTGGCGGCCAGCACCGCCGGGCCGCGGGCCGGCACATGCTCCCGGCCCTCCACCTTGACCCTCCAGAACAAGAAGAAGAACGGGCTCAACAGCACCTTGAAGATCCAGTAGGCCACGGGCAACGGTACCGCCGCGTGTGATCTACTGCACCCGTGGTGGCCCGAGCCGACACCCCGTCCGGCCCGTCTGCGCCCGAGTCCTCCTGGTCGGTCCTCGGTCGCCGGGTGACCGCCCCGGTCGAGGTCCGCCGGGCGGCCCAGTGGAGCGTGCAGTACCTGGTGCCGGCGGTGGCCGCCCGACGCATCGTCGCCCCCACCGGGCTCGAGGTCACCGGACCCGTCCCCGGACGGGCCCTCGTGGCCCTGGCCGTGTGCCGGTACGACGACACCGACCTCGGTCCCTACCACGAGGTGGCGGTCAGCTTCGTAGTGCGATCGCACGACGCGCTGCCTGCTCCCTCGCCCGCCCGGCGCCTGGGCGAGCTGGCCACCGGGGCCATCGGGGTCTACATCCATCGGCTGCCGGTGGACAGCGAGTTCAGTTGCGCGGCCGGCCGGGACATCTGGGGCTTTCCCAAGTGGGTCACCTCGATCGAGATCGACGAGCCCGGGGACGCCCGGGCCGGGTCAGGCATGTCGGCCCGGCTGGTCGACGGAGGTCGGCACGTCCTCACGCTGTCGGTGGCCGCCGGGGGCCGGCTCAGGTTGCCGTCCACGGCGCCGCCCACCTATTCCTGTATCGACGGCGTCCTGCGCCGGACCACCTGGACGACCTCGGCCGAGGGTGCCGGCGGGCGGTTGGGCGGGGCCCGGTTGACCCTCGGGTACCATCCGATGGCCGACGAGCTGCGGTCGCTCGGACTGCCCCGGCGGGCCCTCTTGTCCTCGTCGGCGGCACAGATGCGCGCTTCGTTCGACGCCGCCGAGGTGGTCGCTCCCCCACCGTGACCGGCCGCCTCGACGACCGGCGATCGGGACGGTGCCTCTGGCACGAGTGCCCGGCGGCACGATGGATCCGGCGGCACGATTGACCCGGCCACCGTGCGACCGTAGCGTCTGGCGGATGCCGCGCCGACTGACACCGAAGGGCGCCAGGCGACGGCACGAGCTCATGGACTACGCCGCCCGCCGTTTCGCGTCGGACGGGTACCACACCACCTCGGTGGACGACATCGTCACCGGGCTCGGCGTCGGCAAGGGCGTCTTCTACTGGTACTTCGATTCGAAGGACGAGCTGATGGGTGAGGTGCTCGCCGATGCCCTGCGCTCCCTGCGCCTGGTCCAGCGGGAGGCCATTGCCGACGAGCACGATCCGGGGCGCCGCATCGAACGCGGGATCCGGGCCACGCTGGGCTGGCTGTCGGAGCACCGGCACCTGTTCGCGCTGGTGGAGCAGGCCCGCGCCGACGAGCGGTTCGCCCCCATCGTCCGCCAGGGCGACCAGCAGATGGTGGCCGATGCGCTTCCCCACGTCAGCGCCGGCATCACCGCCGGGCTGCTGCGGGGCGAGGACCCCGTCATCCTGACCACCGCCATCAGCGGGGTCACCGGGCACCTGGCCCGGGTGCTCGTCCTCGAGCAGGGAGCGGACGCCGGCCGGGTGGCCGACGCCGTCATCGCCTTCTGCCGCCGCGGCTACGTGGCCACCGACCCGCCGTCACTGGCCCGGAGGATCGCATGACCGGGCCGGACGGTATCGAGAGCCGGCCGTTCATCGACGGGTTGTTCTTCGGCGAGTGCCCACGCTGGCACGACGGGCGCCTGTGGTATGTCGACTTCTACTCCAGCACGGTCTGCTCCGCCGACGAGAGGGGCGAGACCCGCGTCGAGGTCGAGGTGCCCGGCGAGCCGGCCGGGCTCGGCTGGTTGCCCGACGGGCGCCTGCTCATCGTGGCCCGAAAGCCCCGCACCGTGCTGCGTCTGGAGCCCGACGGATCGCTGGTCCTGCACGGCGACCTCAACCCCACCGCCACCTTCTACGGCAACGACATGGTGGTCGACGCCGTCGGGCGGGCCTATGTGGGCAACTTCGGGTTCGACCTCCACGGAGTCATCGAGGAGAAGGGCGAGATGGCGTTGATGGAGCCACCCGGGCCGCCCACCACCGCCGTGGTCCGGGTGGACCCCGACGGCTCGGCCCGGGTGGCGGCGGAGCGTCTGTCCTTTCCCAACGGGACGGTGATCACCCCCGACGGCAAGGTCATGATCGTGGCCGAGACCCTGGCCGGACGGCTCACCGCCTTCGACGTGGACGACGAGGGGCAGCTGTCGGGGCGGCGGGCATGGGCGTCCCTGCGGTGGGTCACGCCGGACGGCATCTGCCTCGATGCCGAGGGCCGGGTCTGGGTGGCCAACGCCATCGCACCCGAGTGCCTCCTGGTGGCCGAGGGTGGGGAGGTCGTGAGCCGGGTGCGGACCACCCAGACCTGCTTCGCCTGCATGCTCGGCGGCTCCGACCGGCGCACCCTCTACCTGATGACCGCGCCGACCAGCACCGAGTCGGTGGCCCGCACCACCCGTGCCGGCCGTATCGAGCAGGCCCGGGTGGAGGTCCCCGGGGCCGGCCGGCCCTGAACCGACCCCGCCGTGGCCCGGCGACCGGTCAGCGCAGCTTGACCAGCGCTTTGCGGAGGCTGCGCACCCCCTGCCCGATGCGCTGCTCGTTCTCGATGAGCGCGAACCGCACGTGGTCGTCCCCCCCGGGGCCGAACCCGACCCCGGGCGACGTGGCGACGCTTGCCTCGCTGACCAGGAACTTGGAGAACTCGAGTGATCCCATCTCCCGGTAGGGCTCGGGGATGGGCGCCCAGACGAACATGGTCCCCCGCGGGGGGGTGATCTCCCACCCGATCCGGTTCAGCCCGTCGCACAGCGCGTCGCGGCGCGCCTGGTAGCACTCGTTGATCAACTTGGGGTAGTCGGGCGCCTCGTTCATGGCCACGATGGCGGCGATCTGGATGGGTTGGAAGGTCCCGTAGTCGAGGTAGCTCTTGAGCTTGGTCAGCGCCTGCACGATGGCCGCGTTGCCGACGAGGAACCCGACCCGCCAACCGGCCATGGAGAAGGACTTGGTCAGGGTGTAGAGCTCGACGGCCACCTCCTTCGCCCCCGGCACCTGCAGGATCGACGGCGGCGTGTACCCGTCGAAGGCGATGTCGGCGTAGGCGAAGTCGTGCACCAGCACGATCTCGTGCTCACGGGCGAACTCGACGAGTCGGGCCATCCAGTCGAGGTCCACGCACTCGGTGGTGGGATTGTGCGGGAACGACAGCACGACCACCCTCGGCTTCGGCCAGGCGGACTCCCATGCTTCCATCAGATTGCCGAAGAACGCCTCCCCCGGGCTCCCGCTGTCGGCTGAGCCGGGGGCGTCGAGCCGGACGTGACGCACGTCGGCACCGGCGAACAGGGGGGCGTAGATGTGGATGGGGTACGAGGGGGCGGGCACGAGCGCGGTGTCACCCGGCCCGACCAGCACCCACATGAGATGGGACAGGCCCTCTTTGGCGCCGATGGTGGTCACCACCTCGGTGTCGGGGTCCAACGGGACCTCGAACTTGCGGAGGTAGAGGTCGCCCACCGCCTGGCGGATCTTCGGGATGCCCCGGCTGGCCGAGTACCGGTGGTTGCGCGGGTTGTGGACGGCCTCGGCCAGCTTCTCCACGGCCACGTCCGGGGACGGAAGGTCGGGGTTGCCGAAGCCGAGGTCGATGACGTCGCGGCCCTCGCGCCGGGCTGTGGCCTTGAGGTCGTTGATGGTGCCGAAGACGTAGGGCGGCAGGCCGTTGATCCGTCGGAACTCCATGGGCCGAGGTTACTGCCGGACCGTCCGCTTACCGGACACGGTCGGTGGGTGGCCCGTCCGGGGCCGCCCCGAGGGCGGACGTCAGGAAGCGGCGGGCAGGGTGGCGGCCGCCTCGGCGACGACCTCGATCGATTCGGGCCACGCGCACACCGCCCAGGTGGCCCCGGCCCCGGCCAGCTCCCGGAGGTGCCCGGCCACCTCGTCCACGGTCCCGTGGACGGGGCCACCCCAGGTCACCTCCATCCCCACCGCGGTGAGCTCGGCCACCCGGGTGGGCTCGGCCTCCCAGAGGTTGACGGCCGCCCCCACCTGGCGGGCCACCGCCAGCGTCTTCGGGAGGCCGCCCCCGATCCACACCGGGATCCCCCGGCCGCCGACGGCGGCGGCCACCACCGCCATGCGGGCCCGGCGCTCGTCCGCCGCCTCGAAGGGCAGGTCGAAAGCGAGGTTTTCGGGTCGGCTGAGGTGGTCACCGGTGCCCAAGCCGGCGATGAACCGGCCGCCGCTGATGGTCGACAGGCTGGTCAGCACCGATGCCAGTTCCGCGTCGGGGAGGAGGCCGACCCGGGACACCAGGGTGCCGAGCCAGACGGAGGTGGTCGACGCGGCCAGGGCGCCGAGCAGGGGGGCCGAGGACAGGGCGGGCCGGTCGGGCTGGCCCAACGGCCACAGATGGTCGAAGCAGAAGACACCGTCGAGGCCCAGGCGCTCGGCCCGGGTGGCCGCGGCCAGGGCGCTGTCCGCCTCGTCTCGGAACTGGGGGAGGGTGATACCTACCAACATGGCGCCGGCGCCGATCGACCGACCTGGCGGTCACGCCGTCGATTCGACCCGGGCCTTGAGCTCACGCAAGGCGATCGACATGATCCGGCTCTGGGCCCGCATCTTGATGAACCCGGGCAGGGGCACCTTCATCTCGACCTCGAGGTGGTAGGTGACCTCGGTCCCGCCGTCGCCATTGGGCTCGAAGACGTAGCGCCCGTCGAGCTTGGAGGTGATGTCGCCGCGTGTCTGCACCCACGACAGCACCTTGGGCGACTCGCTGTAGTCGTACGCCAGGGTGTAGCTGGTGCTGCGCCCGAACGCTGCGGCTCGGAAGGTGACCAGCTCGGGACGGCCCTGCTCGTCACGCTCGTCGATGGTGACTTCCTTGATGTCCGCCGCCCATTGCGGGTAGGCGCCGATGTCGGAGCTGACCTCGAAGCACCGCGCCGGCGTGGCCGACACCACCATGCGCTCAGTGGCTTGTTCCGCCACGATGGGCCTCCTCCTCAACTCGGTGGTTCTGGCCAGGCAGAACCCTCAGCCTCCCATGTTGGCCAGGGCCGAAGCCAGCCTAGGGGCGAGTCTGTCATAGTCGAAGGATGCCTCGACCCGCTGGCGGGAGGCGGCGCCCATCTTCGAACGGAGCTCGGGATCGTCGAGCAGGCGGGCGATCGAACGGGCGGCGGCGCCGGCGTCGGTGGGGCGCCGGACGACGAAGCCGGTCACCTCGTGCTCGACCGCCTCGCCTGCGCCGCCGGACGCCCCGGCCACCTGAGGGACACCGGCCGCCGCCGCCTCGAGGAAGACGATCCCGAACCCCTCCCGTTCGAGCCCCAGCCAACGGTTGCGACAGAGCATGACGAACACGTCGGCGGCCCCGACCAGGCGGGGAAGATCGATATCGGACACGCCCCCGAGGAGGCGGACCGGGGCCGAGTACTCGGCCACCCGACCGGCCAGCCGGTCCCAGTCGCGGCCCCGGCCGGCGATGGCCACGGTGAGGTCGGGCCGGTCGGACCGCAGGCGAACGGCGGCGTCGATGAGCACGTCCATGCCCTTGCGCGGCACGAGCCGGCTCACACTCACCACCAGGGGCCCGTCGGGAGGAAGGCCGAGATCGGCACGGACCGCGGCCCGCTCCCCGGCCGAGAGGGGACGGAACCGGTCGAGGTCCACACCGGGCGGGATCTCGACCACCGGCGGCATCGCCACCCCCCGCAGGGCGCGGGCCGCCTCGGCCGCCGGATAGCCCCCGGCGGAGATCACCACCGCGCTGGGTCGCAACACCCGGGCGAGGATCCGGCGGGAGACGGGCAGCCGGCCGGGCATGGCCACCTCGGCACCGTGCAGCACTACCCCGTAGGGCAGGCCGAGCCACTGACCGACCAGTCCGAGCGGGAAGGCCGGGTCGACGAGCACCAGGTCGGCGCCGATGGTCCGAGCCGACTCACGGATCCGACGCACCAGCTGCGGTGTCGGGACGAGCACCCGCCCCGGGACCCGTTCGATCCGGATGCCCCGGGACGCCTGCCGGCGGTCGAACGCCGGCGCGTCGGGATGGGAGCTGGCGGTGAGCACGGCGAAGGAATCGGGATCGAGGCGGCGCCACAGCTCCCAGAGGTAGGCCTGGATCCCCCCGACCTTGGGCGGGAAGTCGTTGGTGACCAGCAGATGGGTCACCTGGTCCCTTCCAGCAGGTCGTCGCGGCCGAGCTGGCGGGCAGCCCATCGGGCGTGCTCGACGAGCATCGGGTCGTCCACCCCCAGCCAGCGCCGCAGCGCCGCCTCGGTGGCCGCATCCCGGCCGTCACCGACATTGCCCAGCACGACCAGGGCGTTGCGCCGGAGGTAACGGGGGTCGCGCTGGGGGATGTACCAGCGCCCGTGGGCGGCCATCAGCGCGTCGTCCGAGGCGGCCAGGAGCTCCAGCAAGTCGACCCCCTCCTCCCCGGCGTCGGGCTCGACCGATGCCGCCGCCCGCCGGCGGCCGACCACGCGGTTGACCGGGCAGACCCGCTGGCACTCGTCGCAGCCGTACAACCGGGGGCCGAGGGCCCGCCGGTGTTCCTCCGGGAAGGAGCCGGGCGCCTGGAGCAGCCAGGCCAGGCAGCGCCGGCCGTCGACCACCCCCGGCTCGGCCAGGGCGCCGGTCGGACAGGATGTCGAGCATCGCGAGCAGCTCCCGCAGCCCTTCCCGTGGGGCGGCGGGCCGGAGGTGGCGGTGGGCCGAAGCGGGGCGTCGGTGACCACCGAGCCCAGGACGAACCACGAGCCGCGGCCGTCGAGGAAGAACAGCGAGTTCTTGCCGTACCAACCCAGGCCGGCCCGGTGGGCGGTGGCCCGGTCCACCAACGCGTTGTCGTCGCACAGCACGGTGGCCCGCCACCCGAGGGAGCGCAGGTGACCGGCCATGACCGAGAGGGCGCTTCGGAGCGAGGCGTAGTGGTCCCGTCGGGCGTAGCGGGCCACGCCGCCCCGGGGAGGCGCGCCGGGCGGCGGCGGCGGGGCCGAGTCGGGGCGCTCGGGTCGAGCTGCCTCGGGCTCCGGCGGGCCGGCATAGTCCCACGCCCCCACGACCAGGGCGCGGGCTCCGGGAAGAATCCGGGCCGGGTCGGTCGAGCGGTCGGGGTTGCGGTAGGTGAATTGCATCCCCGCGGCCAAGCCCCGCCGCTTCCGCTCGACCAGGTCCCGCCGGGTGTCAGCGAATGCACGGGCACGGGTGACACCCACGGCGGACAGCCCCGAGCGGCGGCCCAGGTCGACCAGCGCCCGGGTGAGCGGGGCCGCTGTCTCCCCGGGGACCGGATCTCGACGGCCGGAGGGTGCGGATCGGGACACGCTCCATGGTGGCACGGCCGGCCGACGCCCAACGGCGGCGGCACTCCGGCCGGCCGTCGGGTCAGCCCACCCGTCTCGAATGGCGCACGCCGGGGACCAGGCCGGCCCGCTCGAGCAGGCGGACGGCCCGGACCTCCACGGCGTCGACGACGACGGCATCGTCGGGTTGACGCCCGACGATGAAGGAGACGACGCAGTCGTCACAGACCGACGTCTGGCGATGACGGCAATCGGCACAGTCGATGGTCAGCGGGCCGGACGGGTCCGCCGTGGGGCCCGGCCGGGCCGACGGTGGGGCGACGGGCACGGCCGGCGGGGTGGCGAGTGACGGCACGGTCGGACCTCCTGGGGTTGCGGCGGCGGCCACGGGTTCCATGGCCACAGGATCGCCGACGGGTGTGACAATGCCCGCGGCGAGGCGGGCGGCTCAGTAGCCGCGGTCGGGGTCGACCCGGCCCACCAGGTCGATGCCGGCGGCGAAGCGCCCGACGTTCTCGCGGATCCGCCCGGCCAGCAGGGGCAGCACCATCTCGATGGTGTCGGCGGTGTGTGGGGTGATGATGCAGTCGGGGCGGTCCCACAGGGGATGGCCGTCCGGGAGGGGTTCGGGGTCGGTGACGTCGAGGGCCGCACCGGCGATGGACCCCTCGACGAGGGCGGCGACCAGGGCCTCGGTGTCCACATGAGCGCCGCGGGCCACATTGACCAACCAGGCCCGCTCGTCCATGAGCGCCAGCTCCGGCGCCGAGATGATCCGCCGGGTCTCGGGGGTCAGGGCCAGGGCCAGGACCACGGCCAGCGAGCCGGGAAGCACGTCGTGGAGGGCGGAGGCCCGGACCGTGGACGAGGCGCCGGGGACCGGCTCGGCCCGTCGCCGGACCACGGTCGTCTCGACCCGGAACGGGGCCAGCAGCTCGAGCAGCGCGCCGGTGATGCCGCCACCCCCGAGGACGGTCACCCGCTGCCCGTAGAGACTGGTCCCGGCGGGAGTGCCCCATGAGCTCGCCGACACCCGCTCGGGGAGGTGCCGGAGGCCACCCAGCATCAGGGCGAGCGCATGCTCGGCCACGGGCTCGGCATAGGAGCCCTTGGCGCAGGTCCAGACACGCTCGCGGTCGAGCACACCCCGGTCGACCACCCGCTCCACGCCGGCCATGGGCAGCTGCACCCAGGCGATGCCCGGGGCCACCGCCAGGGCGCCGGTGATGCCGGCCGGATCGTGGGCGTCCAGCCAGACCAGGGCGTCCGGTCGGTCGGCGACGTCGACCACCACCCCGCCGCCGTCGGCCACGGCGCGGGAGGCGAACGGTGCCGGAGACGGTCCGATGGCGACACGAGGGATCACCGGCGCAGACTAGCGACAGCGCAGGCGCACCCGGGACGGCGATTTGATTCAATGGGCGCACAACGGGGGCCCTAGGGGGACTCATGATCGTCCAATTCAACGTCCGTGACTTTCTCGATCGCGCCGCGGCCGCCTATCCGGACCGGGTGGGCCTGGTCGACGAGCCCCTCCAGCCGGCGGAGCCTTGGGGCGACCTGACCTTCGCCGGGCTGGCGGCCAGGGCGCGCTCGCAGGCGGGCGCCCTCGACCGGCTGGGGGTGGAGCCGGGCGAACGGGTGGCGGTCGTCTCCCACAACAGCTCGCGCCTGTTGACCGCGTTCTTCGGCGTGTGCGGCTGGGGCCGGATCCTCGTCCCGATCAACTTCCGCCTGGGCCCGGCCGAGGTGGCATACATCGTCGAGCACTCGGGCGCGTCGGTGCTGATGGTCGACCCCGAGCTCGACGAGGTCCTGTCGTCGGTGGGAGCACGTCACCGGTTCGTGCTGGGTGCGGAGACCGACGAGGTGCTCTTCCCCGACGACGGCGAGGCGCCCCGCCCGTGGGAGGCCGACGAGCGGGCCACGGCCACCATCAACTACACCTCCGGCACCACCGCCCGGCCCAAGGGGGTCCAGCTCACGCATCGCAACTGCTGGGTCAACGCCGCCGTCTTCGGCTGGCACATCCAGCTCTCGGACCGGGACGTCTACCTCCACACCCTTCCCATGTTCCATGCCAACGGCTGGGGCATGCCTTGGGCCACGACGGCCATGGGGTGCCCACAGGTGGCCCTTCGCAAGGTGGACGGAGCCGAGATCCTCCGTCGGGTGGCCGAGCACGACGTCAGTCTCCTGTGCGCCGCGCCGGCCGTGGCCAACGCGGTGCTCGACGCGCTGGCGGACTGGACGGGCCCGGTCCCCGGGCGGGACCGCACCCGGGTGGTGGTGGCCGGGGCGCCGCCCCCCAGTCGGACCATCGAACGGGTCCAGTCCGAGCTCGGATGGGAGTTCGCCCAGATCTACGGTCTGACCGAGACCTCCCCGCTGCTCACCATCAACCGCCATCGTTCCGAGTGGGACCGACACCACTCCGCCGATCGGGCCCGCAAGCTCATGCGGGCGGGGGCGCCGGCGGTCGGGACCGAGCTCCGGGTGGACACCGGGGGGGAGGTGCTGGCCCGCAGCAACACGGTCATGGAGGGCTACTGGAACCAGCCCGAGGAGACCAGGGCGGCGATGGATAGCGGGTGGTTCCACACCGGTGACGGCGGGATGCTCGACGACGAGGGCCACCTGAGCATCCTCGACCGGAAGAAGGACGTCATCATCTCCGGTGGGGAAAACGTCTCCTCCATCGAGGTCGAAGATGCCATCTTCTCGTTGGCGGGGGTGGCCGAGGTGGCGGTCATCGGCATCCCCGACGAGCGGTGGGGGGAGCTGGTGGTCGCCCTCGTCGTGCCGGCCCCGAGGAGCGGGCTGACCGAGCAGGGCGTCCTCGACCACTGCCGGCAGACCCTGGCCGGGTACAAATGCCCCAAGCAGGTCGAGTTCCGGGACGAGCTGCCGAGGACGGCGACCGGGAAGCTCCAGAAGTTCAGGCTGCGGGCCCCGTACTGGGAGGGGCGCGATCGCCAGGTGAACTGACTCGAGCCACCGCGACTGTTGCCATGGCCGTGGCGACAGTAGGTTCGAGTGCGTGGCAGTCGACGACCCGCCGCCGGCACGCCCTCAGCCCGCCGGCCGGACCACCTTGGTAGCCGTGTCCCTGGTGGTGCTGGTACTGGTGGGCGGACTGGTGACCCTGGTGGTGGCCGGCCCCGACGGCGCGACGGCCCCGTCGGGCCGGGAGGCCGGCATCCCGGCGGCCGTCCCGACGTCCCTGGCCGGCCTGATGCAGTTGTCGCCGCTCCCGGCCCGACCGGCGCCGGACTTCACGCTGACCGACCAGAACGGGCAGGTCCTGTCACGTTCGGGGTTCGGAGGCCGCGCCGAGGTCCTCGAGTTCATGGACTCGCACTGCACGGACATCTGCCCGATCATCTCCCAGGAATTCGTGGACGCTTACCACGACCTCGGCCCGGACGCCGCCCACGTGGTCTTCCTGGCCGTGAACGTCAACCCCTTCCACGCCGCCGTCACCGACATGGCCTCGTTCACCGATGAGCACCAGCTCGACACCATCCCGTCCTGGCACTTCCTCACCGGGCCCACCGACGGGCTCCGGGCGGTGTGGAGCAGCTACGGCGTCTCGGTGGACGCACCCGGTCCCGATGCCGATGTCATCCATTCCTCGTTCGTCTACTTCATCGGTCCGAACGGGGAGGAGCGCTACATCGGATCGCCCCAGGACGACCACCGGGCCAACGGGGACGCCTACCTGCCCGGCAACCAGATCGCCGCCTGGGGGAAGGGCATCGCCGCCGTGGCCCGGAGCATGCTCCCCTAGGCGGGGAGGAAGTCGAGCAGCAACCGGCTCAGCCGGTCGGGGACGTCGACCGGGATCCAGTGGCCGGGGCCCTCCAGCCGCTCGTAGCGCCACGACCCGGCCACACGCGCGGACGAGGCGGTCATCTGGTGCTCGGTGAGGGCGAAGTCCCCTGTGCTCCACACCCCATGGTGGGCGCTCGGACGGGCGGGAGGTCGAGCGGGGGATCGGTCCACACATGGGGCGGGACATTGGCCCGGTACCAGTTGAGACCGGGCGTCAGCGAGCCGTTGACCTCCAGCTCGGCGATGACCGCATCGGCGTCGGGATGGTGCGACCAGGCTCGGAAGTTGGCCCACCCGTCGGCGGTGAGCCATTGCTCGGCCACGCCCTCGAACTGGAACAGGAACATGTACCAGGACTTCTCGAGCTGTGACATTCCGGCGTTGCGAAAGGAGGAGGGGTGGCCCACCGACAGCACGGCGAGGTGGTCGACCCGGTCCGGCACCAGCAAACCGAGTCCCCGGGCCACCGACGCACCCCAATCGTGGCCCACCACGTGCGCTCGTCCGAGGTCGAGCTCGTCGAGGACGGCCAGGACATCGCCGACCAGCAGCGGCAACGAGTAGTCCTCGACCGCGGGCGGTTTGCCCGACGCGCCATAGCCGCGTAGGTCGGGCACGACGACCTGGAAGCCGGCGGAGACCAGCGGCTCGACCTGGCGGCGCCACAACCGGCCCGAGTCGGGGAAGCCGTGCAGGAGGACGACCGGTCGCCCGGTCCCGGTGACCTCGACGTGGATCTCCACCCCACCGCTGTCAACCTGCACGTTGCCGCCCACCTCCTCTGGTCGCCGCCCCTGGCGCCGGGCGCCCCGAGCCGGTCACGGCCCGTCCCCCGACGGGAAGTGCATCCCGACCGGTCGGCCGGGGCCCCCGGTCGTCTCGGGCCAGCGGGTGGTGGTCGACTTCAGCCGGGTGTTGAACCGGATGCCCTCCATGCCATGGATGTGGGCGTCCCCGAACAGCGACTGCTTCCAGCCCCCGAACGAGTAGTAGGCCATCGGCACCGGAATGGCCACATTGATGCCGACCATGCCGACCTGGACCTCCCGGCGGAACCGCCGGGCGGCATGGCCGTCCCGGGTGAAGATGGCCGTGCCGTTGCCGAAGGGGTTGGCGTTCACCAGCGCGATGGCCTGGTCGAGGTCTTCGACCCGGAGGACCGACAACAGCGGCCCGAAGATCTCGTCCCGGTAGACCTGCATGGAGGGCACCACCCGGTCGACCAGGCTGGGGCCGAGGAAGAAGCCGCCCTCACCACCGACCACGTTGGCCAGGCGTCCGTCCACCACCACCTCGGCGCCCTCGGCCTCGGCCGAGGCCAGATAACCGGCCACCCGGTCGCGATGGGCCCGGGTGATCAACGGGCCCATGTCGGCGGCGGGGTCGGTGCCCGGGCCGATCGTGAGGGCCGACGCCCGTTGCCCGAGGGCGCCGACCAGCGGGTCACCGTCGCCCACCGCCACGACGGCCGAGACCGCCATGCACCGCTCGCCGGCGGACCCGTAGCCCGCCGCGGTGAGGGCGTCGGCGGTGGCGGCGAGGTCGGCATCGGGCATGACGACGGCGTGGTTCTTGGCGCCGCCGAGCGCCTGGGCCCGCTTGCCCGCCGCGCTGGCCCGATCGAACACCCGGCGGGCCACCGGAGTCGAGCCCACGAAGGAGACGCCGTCGACGCCGGGATGGTCGACGAGGCAGTCGACGGCCACCGCGTCGCCGTGCACCACGGTGAAGACCCCGTCGGGGAGTCCGGCCTGGCGCCAGAGGTCGGCCACCAGCAGGGACGGCGACGGGTCGCGCTCGGACGGCTTGAGGATGAAGGCGTTGCCGCAGGCGAGGGACAGGGGGTACATCCACATCGGGACCATCACCGGGAAGTTGAACGGAGTGATCCCGGCGACCACACCCAGCGGCTGGCGGACCGACGATGCATCGACACCGCTCGACACGTCCTCGGAGAACTCACCTTTGAGGAGGTGGGAGAGGCCGCATGCGAACTCGACCACCTCGAGGCCCCGTGCCACCTCACCTCGGGCGTCATCCAGGACCTTGCCGTGCTCCGCGGTCACCAGGCGGGCGAGGTCGTCGCGGTGGCGCTCGGCCAGCTCCCGGAAGGCGAAGAGGACCCGGGTGCGAGTGGACAGCGAGGTGTCCCGCCACTGGGCGGCGGCATCCCGGGCGGCGGCCACGGCCTCGTCGACGTCGCGCCCGGATGCCAGCACCACCTCGGCGGACTGCTCGCCGGTGGCCGGGTCGAAGACCGGAGAGGTCAGGGCGGCCGCCCCCTGGACTGAGTCCCCGATGCGTTTCACAGACCTCTCCTCATGGTGTTGTAGATCCTCACGGCGGTGTAGATCCTCATGGCGGCGCAGACCGACTGAGTCTGGCCGAAAGGCAACCGCCCTGTCGTACGGTGGCGGCCCGGCCGGCACGGACCCGGTCAGCCCAGCAACGGACCCAGCGGGGTCCAGCCCAGGCCGTGGGCGGCTGCCACCGGCTCGCAGACCACCGCCCCCTCGGCGACGTTCACCCCCTCGGCCAGGGCTGGATCGCCGCGGGCGGCGTCCCGCCACCCGCGCTCGGCAATCTCCTGCACATAGGGCAGCGTGGCGTTGGCCAGCGCATGGGTGGACGAGTGAGGTACGGCGCCCGGCATGTTCGACACGCAATAGAAGCGCGAACCATGCACCTCGAAGGTCGGATGGGAGTGGGTGGTCGGCCTGGTCGACTCGAAGCAACCCCCTTGGTCGACCGAGATGTCGACCAGCACCGAACCCGGCCGCATGTGCGCCACCAGGTCGTCGCTCACCAGCATGGGCGCCTTGGCCCCCACCACCAGGACGGCGCCGATCACGATGTCGGCGTCGACACAGGTCTCCTCGATGGCATGGGTGCTCGACGCCACCGTTTCCAGTGCACCGCGGAAGTGGTGGTCGACCTGGCGGAGGCGCTCGAGGTTCCGGTCGAGGATGTAGACGTCGGCGTGCATGCCCACGGCCAGGGTGGCCGCGGCCATCCCGGCCACCCCGGCTCCCAGGATGACCACCTTGGCGCACCGCACACCGGGCACCCCGCACACCAGCACCCCGCGGCCACCCTCGGGACGCATGAGGTGGTGAGCGCCCATGAGCGGTGCCATCCTCCCCGCGACCTCGCTCATCGGCGTCAGCAACGGGAGCGACCCGTCGGGCAGGCGGACCGTCTCGTAGGCGATCGCCGTGTTCCCGGCGGCCATCAGCGCCTCGGTGCACGACCGGGATGCAGCCAGGTGGAGGTAGGTGAACAGCACCTGACCCTTTCGCAGGCCCAGCCGGCCGTACTCCTCGGGGACCGGCTCTTTGACCTTCAGCACCATGTCGGCGACGCCCCACACGTCGGCGGCCGAGGCCGCGATGGTCGCCCCGGTGGCGGTGAACTCCTCGTCGCTGATGGACGAGCCGACACCCGCTCCGCGCTCCACGAGGACGGTGTGACCGGCGGCGGTGAGCTCCCGCGCCCCGGCTGGGGTGATGGCCACCCGGTACTCGCCGTCCTTGACCTCGCCCGGCACCCCGACGATCATCTCGGCTCCTCGCTCCCGGCCGTCGTCCCACTCGGCATGCTCAGCCCCCGGTACAGCTCATCACCTGCCGGTGCGGGTGTCGTCCTCGAGCCCGCAGTCGGACAGGTCCTTTCCGTACCCCGGGTGCGGCTGCCGGTCGGCGACGGTTCCTCCCCGGGGACCGGATCTGTCCGGGCCGACCGGCGGCCGGTCGGCCCTCCTGCCATCCTGACCGGTCAGCCATGCTGTCTCGAGGACTGGTCCCGAACGAACTTTTTCTGGCCTCTTCTCCCATTTTGACCACGATTTCGATTGAAGTTTCGCAGTATTATGGGGAAAACTGCTATAAAGGGCCCCGGGATGCACACAACCAGGACGGACACGGACGCACGGGCGAAGTGTGCTGGAGACCGGAGCCCAGGCCGTTGAGCGCGGCCACACCCCCCTCCTCGCTCCCGTCCAGCGGCCTCCTCGACGACATCAACCGGGCCATCGTCGAGGTGCTCCAACAGGACGGTCGGCGGACCTATGGATCGATCGCCGAAGTGGTCGGCCTTTCGGAAGCGGCGGTCCGCCAGCGGGTGCAGAAACTCCGCGATGCGGGGGTGATGCAGATCGTGGCCGTCACCGATCCGCTGCAGGTGGGGTTCCGCAGCCAGGCCATGGTGGGCATCCGGGCCGAGGGGGACGCCCGCATCGTGGCCGAACGGCTCGCCGAGGTGGACGACATCGACTACGTCGTCATGTGCACCGGGTCCTTCGACATCCTCGTCGAGCTGGTGTGCGAGAACGACGATGCCATCCTGGACCTCCTCAACGGAGTCATCCGCCAGATCCCCGGGGTCCGCGACACCGAGACCTTCATGTATCTCAAGCTGACCAAGCAGACCTACACCTGGGGGACAAGATGACCGATCAGAGCCAGAAATGGCAGGCAGCCGCCCACCGCCACCTGTGGATGCACTTCACGCGGATGTCGGCTGACGCCCCGGACGAGATCCCTGTCATCGTGCGAGGCGAAGGGGTATGGGTCTACGACCAGAACGGGAAGCGCTACCTCGACGGGCTGTCGGGCCTGTTCACCAGCCAGGTCGGCCACGGGCGCACCGAACTGGTCGAGGCAGCCGCCCGCCAGGCGGGCCGGCTGGCCTACTTCCCGTTGTGGAGCTATGCCCATCCCACCGCGGTCGAGCTGGCCGACCGCCTGTCCGAGCTCATGCCGGGCGACTGCAACCGCATCTTCTTCACCACCGGAGGCTCGGAGGCGGTGGAGTCGGCCTGGAAGCTCGCCCGCCAGTACTTCCGGACGATCGGCCAGCCCGACCGGGTCAAGGTGATCAGCCGTAACGTCGCCTACCACGGAACGACCATGGGAGCGTTGTCCATCACCGGCCTGGCCGCCATCAAGACCCCGTTCGAGCCCCTGGTACCGGGGGCGCTCAAGGTCCCCAACACCAACTTCTACCGGGCCAAGTACTTCGCCGACGACCTCGACGCCTTCGGGCGGTGGGCGGCCGACGCCATCGAGGAGGCCATCCTCATGGCCGGCCCGGAGACCGTGGCCGCCGTCTTCCTCGAGCCCGTCCAGAACGCCGGAGGGTGCTTCCCACCGCCCCCGGGCTACTTCCAGCGGGTCCGACAGATCTGTGACCGCTACGGAGTGCTGCTCGTGTCGGATGAGGTGATCTGTGCCTTCGGGCGGCTCGGGCACTGGTTCGGCGCCGAGCGCTACGACTACCAGCCCGACATCATCACCATGGCCAAGGGGCTGACCAGCGGCTACTCCCCGCTCGGCGCCATGGCGGTCAGCGACCGACTCATCGAGCCGTTCCTCAGCGGCTCGACCTTCCTCCACGGCGTGACGTTCGCCGGTCACCCGGTGAGCGCAGCGGTGGCGCTGGCCAATATCGACGTCTTCGAGAAGGAGGGGATCCTCGATCACGTGCGCCGCAACGAGCCGGCGTTCCGGGCGTCACTCGAGACGCTGCGCGACCTCCCCATCGTCGGGGACGTCAGGGGCGCCGGCTACTTCTACGGCATCGAGCTGGTCAAGGACAGGGACACCCGCCAGACGTTCGACGACGACGAGGCCGAGCGCCTGCTGCGCGGCTTCCTCTCCGGCGCGCTCTACGAGGCCGGGCTCATCTGCCGGGCTGACGACCGCGGCGACCCCGTGGTGCAGTTGGCTCCCCCTCTCATCTGCGGCGAGGAGGAGTTCGAGCTCATGACCGGCGTGCTGCGTTCGGTGCTGACCGAGGCGTGGAAGCGGATCTGAGGGCGTCAGGCGAGCGCTACCGCCACCTCTCGCGGTGGTGGGCCGGGCGGGGCCCACTTGGCGGACCCGGCCCTCGGGCGGGTGCTCGAGCACTGACCCCAGCGGTCAGCAGGCGCGGTCAGGTCGGGCGCGGGATCAGAGCAGCAGGATCAGAGCAGACCGAAGACCCGGCGGATCAGGCCACACCGAGGAAGGGGGCCCCGTAGGCGAAGATGCCTCCGTCCCAGGACACGATCCAGTAGCCACCGGTGGCCTGGTCCACGTCCATGCCCGCTACCGGAGCAGCCAGCGACATGGTGCCGCTCGAACCGTAGAAGACGGCCGACCCGAAGGTGAAGACGCCGCCATCGCTGGCCACCTCCCAGTAGCCGCCACCCCCGGGGGCGGCGGCGATGCCGACGACCGGGCTGTTGAGCTGGGCGCCGCCCATCGAGCCGTAGAACTGCGCATCGCCGAAGGCGAAGATCCCGCCGTCGCTGGATGCCTCCCAGTAGCCCTTGCCGTCGGGAGTGGCCGCCATGCCGACCATCGGGCTGTTGAGCTTGGCACCGCCCATCGAGCCAGAGAACTGCGCATCGCCGAAGGCGAAGATCCCGCCGTCGCTGGCCACCTCCCAGTAGCCCTTGCCGTCGGAGGTCGGGGTGAGGGCGACCACGGGGGCATTGAGGGGCGAGCCGCCCATCGAGCCGTAGAACTGCGCATCGCCGAAGGCGAAGATCCCGCCGTCACCGGCCACCTCCCAGTACCCGTTGCCGTCGGGCGTCGCCACGATCCCGTCGACCGGGGCATTGAGCGGCAGTGTCGCTGCCGACCCGTAGTTGGCCACCGCTCCCTGGGTGCTCACGGCGCCGAGGGAATTGGCCACCCAGTACCCGGTGCCCTGAGGATTGGACGCCATGCCGACCACCTGGCCGGTGAGCGAGCCCACCGACTGGTATCCCCGGATGGGCGTGGCGGACACCTCGTTGGAGGCCGGGGAGGCGCCCTTGACGTTGACGGCCACCACCTTGAAGTAATAGGTCGTGCCCACTGTCAGGTTGGGCACGAGGTAGGACCGGGAGGTGATGAGCGAGGTGTTGATCGGCGTCGCCCCCTCGCCACCTGGGCTCGTCCCCATATAGAGGTCGTAGCCGGCGACGGTCGAGCCGCCGTCCGAGTACGGGGCGGTCCAACTGACCCGCGACCACGCGTGTCCTGACGCGGCCTTGGTGGCGAGCGGAGCCGCCGGCACGGTGAGGCTGGCATCGGAGGCCGCAGGGTTGGCGACCAGCGGGGCCGCCGGTGAGGACGAGGGGACATCGCCCGACGGCACCGACGGCGCAACGGGGGACGAGCCGTTCGTATGGCTGGGGGGAAGCGTGGTGGTCGTGGTGGTGGCGCCGGACTCGGTCACCCCCGGGGCGGTGGTCGTTCCGGTGTTGGCGCGGTTCCGCGGGATTCGGGAGCCGCCCGGCCTGGCCTGGACGGGTGGGAGGGCACTGGGCGGATCGCCGGCGGGGCCGGCCGCAGGGATGGACACGTTCGTCGACACATGGGCCGGGTTCGAGTCGGTGGTCTCGGTGGTCGCATCCTGGGCGGCGGCGTGGGCCGGCCGAATGGGGTTCCGGACGGCCACGATGAGCCCGCTGATGAGCAGGGCCATGGCCAGAAGCGTGCCGGCGAGCAGCATCTGGGGGCGGCGTCCGGGCATGGGCGACTCGCCCACCAGCCACAGTGACCACTGCCTCAGTCCCTGCGCCCAGGTCTTCACTGAATCGCCCCTTGATCGACTTGCCCGCACATTGCAGGGAGTCCCCCGTGGTTTGCGTGTGTGAGTGCCCCCACCATCGTCACCCCTTCACCCCCCCCGAGGAGCCCGGTCACAGCGCTGTGCCAACAGGAGGCCATCCGAAGGGAACTATGGATCACAGAAGTATACCCTCCACACCCCGGCCAAACGGTCATTCGCCCACCCGGGGCGCCGGTCGCGCCCTCAGCGCCCGCCCTGGCCACCGGGCGTGGCCGGATGGCCGGAACACAGGGGTCATGCTGGACTTCTTGCTCCGGCCCGGGTCGTCTGCCCGGGCCTTCAGCCTGAGATCGAGCGTGTCCTCAGTCCTCGACGGGGCGGTTGTCCTCGTCGACCACCACTACCCGGGGCTCGTGACCGGCCAGCTCGTGCTCCTCGAAGTCGGCGAACGTCACGATGATGACCAGGTCGCCGACCTGGGCCAGCCGGGCGGCGGCACCGTTGAGGCAGACCTGCCCGTCTTCGGACCCCTCGATGGCGTAGGTCTCAAAGCGGGCCCCGTTCATCAGGTTGTAGACGGCGACCTGCTCGTTCGGCAGGATGTCGGCCGCCTTCATCAAGATCGGGTCGATCGAGATCGAACCCACGTAGTTGAGGTCGGCGTCGGTGACCCGGGCGCGGTGGATCTTGGCGTTCATCATCCGTCTGCGCATGGCCGCTCCCCTCCGTTCATCCCTACCGCGCTCCGATCATTCCCCCGGGTCGCCCCGAGCAGGCTCGCCGGCCCATCGACGCCGGCGCTCCAGCGACGCCGGGCGCTCCAGCGTAACCGGTCCCACCGGGTTCCACGGCAACGCCCCTTCGCCGCCTACTGCCGGTGCTCGGCGTACTCGATGACGCGGGTCATGACCGCAGCGGTCGACTTGGCCACCGAGCCACAGTCGAACGGGGGGTGCGGGTCGTACTCGATCATCAACTGGGCCGCCTCGGACGCGGTGCGGTCGAACAGCAGCTCGACGAGGCGCAGGGCCATGTCGATCCCGGCCGACACCCCTGCCGCCGTGATGATCCGGCGATCGAGGTGCTCGACCACCTGCTGGGCCACCGGGACGGCCCCATGGCTCTCGAGCTCGGCATAGCGCGACCAGTGGGTCGTGGCGGTGAGCCCGCCGAGAATCCCGGCGGCGGCCAGGACGATCGAGCCGGTGCACACCGAGGTGGTGAGCCGGGAGGTCTCGTGGGCGTCACGCACATTCGAGCACCCGCCCCTCACCGAGGAGGGCTCGGGTCCCGATGCCGCCGGGGAACAGCACGACGTCGGGCTGGGCGAACTCTTCGAACGTGGCGTCCACCGTCACCCCGAGCATGCCGTTGTCGCTGCGCACCTCGCCACGCCGGTGCCCGACGACCACGACGTCGACCGACGGCACCCGCTGGAGCACCTCGTAGGGGCCGACGGCGTCGAGGGCAGTGAACCGGGGGAAGGGGGGGACCGCCACCTGAACACGGTGGGTCATGCGGACACCCCACCGTCGGCGACGCCGGAGCGACGCCGGAACGCGTCCGGACAGACGCCGAGACGCCGGTGGAAACCGGGCCGCACCGTCTCGGCCGGGTCGACGGGCCCGACCGTGGCCGGCGTCGGGGAGCCCGGGAAGGCCGCGATGACGACGGGGCACGGCGGCACGCCTCCAGCCTGGACCGGGGCCGGAGTTCCCGTCAATGACACGCCTCCCACCTCTTCGGCCGGGCCCGGCCGATCCGCCTTCCGTAGGCTGGGCCCGTCGCTGCCGCCGCCCGCCGCGGGCAGGACGGCGGAGGGGGTGAGCCATGGCCATTCGAGTCATCCAGTGGGCCACCGGGGGTGTGGGGCGGGCGGCCATCGGCGCGGTGGTGGCCCACCCCGATCTCGAGCTGGCGGGCTGCTGGGTGCACAGCGCCGGCAAGGAGGGCCGCGATGCCGGCGAGCTGGCCGGTGTGGGCCCGATCGGAGTCAGGGCCACCCGGGACGTCGAGGCCCTGCTGTCGCTCGAGGCCGACTGCGTCGTCTACTCGCCGGTGATGGCCGAGCCCGATGTCGTGGCCCGGCTCCTCGCCTCGGGGACGAACGTCGTGACCCCGCTCAATTGGTTCTTCCCCGGTGGCCGGGACGAGTCACTCATCGAAGCGGCCTGCATCGAGGGCGGTTCGACCATCCACGGCACGGGCATCCACCCCGGAGGGGTGACCGAGCGCTTCCCGCTCATGCTCTCCGCCCTCTCCCAGTCGATCACCCACGTCAGGGCCGAGGAGTTCTCGGACATCCGGAGCTACGGGGCCGTCGACGTGGCGCGGGACGTCATGCTCTTCGGCAAGACCCCGGAGGAAGCCGAGGCCAGCATCATGCCGGGCATCCTCGGTGACGGCTTCGGCCAGTCGGTGGCCATGATCGGCCGGGCCCTGGGCTTCGAGCTCGACCCCGGGCTGGCCGCCACCCACCAGGTGGCCGTGGCCACGGCCCCGATCGACTCGCCCATCGGGCCCATCGCCCCGGGCCGGGTGGCGGCCCAGAAGTTCCGGTGGGAGGGGACCGTCCGGGGCGAGCCGGTCATCTCGGTGCGGACCAATTGGTTCATGGGTGAGGACCACCTGGACCCGGGCTGGCGCTTCGGGCCCGAGGGCGAGCGCTTCGAGGTGGAGGTGACCGGCGACCCGACCAGCCGGGTCACGCTGCGCGGCTGGCACCCCGATTCCGTCGCCGCCGGACTTCGGCGGAACCCCGGTGTGGTGGCCACCGCCACGCACTGCGTGAGCGCCGTCCCCGCGGTGGTGGCCGCCGGACCGGGCATCCGGAGCTATCTCGACCTCCCGGCCTACACCGGCCGAGCGGCCGCCGGGCTGGCCCGCCCCCCGGCCTCCTCGACGCGCCATGGCCTCTGACCAGGGCTCAGCCAGGCGAGCGAGGCCCCTGGCCCCACCGAGGGTGAGGCCGGAACAGTTCAAGTCAGGGCCCGAACGGGTCGACAACGGTCAGAGCAGGCGTCACCGACCCTGGGACTGGGATGTCGACCACCACCCACACACGATCCGAAGAAGACGAGCCGGTGGGGCCGTCGGATGGCCAGGACGTAGGCTCATCCGCTCCGGACCTGTCACGCCCCCGGCTGAACCCCACCTTCCTCGCCTACTTCATGGGCCCGGTGGCCCTCCTGGTCATCCTCCTCCTCGTCCACGTCGGAGCGGCGGCCCGTGAGTCGGCCTGGGTGTGGGTGGCCGTCTTCGTCGCCGTGCCGGCCACCAGCCTCCTCGTCAACCACATCTACACGGTCAGGCCCACCCCGCTTCGCCTGCATCTGCGGGTAGGGACCCAGGCCGCCGGGGTCACGGCCGTCATCTACCTCACCGGATGGGGGCCGGTGCTCTCGGGCGCGTACGCGTTCCTCGCCCTGGAGAACGTGTCACACGGGGGAGCGAGGGTGTGGCGGATCACCGCCCTCTGGAGCCTGATCGGGGTGGCCGTGGGACAGCTCGCCGTGTGGCAGGGGATCGTCCCGTGCGAGCTCTCGCTGGGCCAGGCAAACGGGCTCGCCGTCATGGGCGCTTTCGTCCTGCTGTTCGTCATCCGCATGGCCGGGGCGACCATGGCCCAGAAGGAGGACGCCGAAGCCTCCATGCGGCTCAGCGAGGACCGCTTTCGCTCACTCATCCAGTACTCCTCCGACGCCACCTTGGTCATCGGGGACGCCGGGCTCTGCACCTACGTGAGCCCGGCCGTGGTCACGTTGCTGGGCACGGAGCCGAGCGATATGGTCGGCCGACGAGCGACCGACTTCGTCCATCCCGACGACCGCGACCGGGTGACCGACCGGCTCGGTGCCCAGCTCCGGGCCTCCCCGGACACGGCCCTCGTCCAGTTCCGCATGGAACGGAGCGATGGGACCTACTGCGACGTCGAGGCGGTCGTGGCCGACCAGCGGGACCGTCCCTCGGTCCACGGCTACGTGGCCAACATCCGTGACATCACCGAGCGGAAGGAGTTCGAGGCTCTCCTGGCTCATCGGGCGTTGCACGACCCGCTCACCGGGCTGGCCAACCGCCAGTTGATCCTGGACCGCGCCGAGCAGATGCTGGTGCGGGCGCGGCGTGCGTGTGAGCCCGTGGCGGCGTACTTCGTCGACCTCGATAACTTCAAGGATGCCAACGACTCGCTGGGCCACGAGGCCGGGGACAAGTTGCTGCGCTCGGTGGCCGGACGCTTCTCGGCCCTCCTCCGGGCCAGCGACACCGTGGGCCGGCTGGGTGGGGACGAGTTCGTGATCCTCACCGAGGGCGTCTCGCTGTCGGCGGGCCCGATGATGGTCGCCGAGCGCATCAGGGAGGTGCTCCGGACGCCGTTCCAGGTCGACGGGTACGAGGGCCTGCCCATCACGGTGAGCGCCAGCATCGGCATCGCCACCGGAGATCGCCAGTCGGCCCAGGAGCTCCTGCGCGACGCCGACATCGCGCTGTACCGGGCCAAGGCCGGCGGGCGCAACCGCTGCGTCCTGTTCGAGCCGTCGATGCAGGCAGCGGCCATCGACCGCCTCGAGCTCAAGTCGGACCTCGAGACGGCCGTGGTCAACGGCCAGTTCTTCCTCCTCTACCAGCCGATCTTCGACCTCGACAGCGTCCAGGTCCGGGGAGTGGAGGCCTTGCTCCGGTGGCAGCACCCCACCCGAGGGGTCATCTCACCGGACAACTTCATCCCGGTGCTCGAGGACACCGGCCTCATCGTCGAGGTGGGCCGCTGGGTCCTGTCGGAGGCCTGCGCCCAGGCCACGGTCTGGCACGGGCGGGGCTATCCGACCACGATGTCGGTGAACGTGTCGATGCGCCAGCTCGAGTCCGAGCTCCTCGTCCAGCACGTCGAGGACGCCCTCGCCCAGAACGGGCTCGACCCGGGCTCGCTGGTCATCGAGGTGACCGAATCGACCCTCATGCGGGACGCCAATGCCACCGTGTCCCGGTTGAGGCGGCTGAAGGAGATCGGGGTGCAGATCGCCATCGACGATTTCGGCACCGGCTACTCCTCCTTGGCCTACCTTCGCCAGTTTCCAGTCGACGTTCTCAAGATCGACCGGTCGTTCGTGGCGGAGATGGACGAGGGGCCCCATTCGGGGGCCCTCATCCACACCCTCGTCGAGCTCGGTCGGACGCTCGGCCTGGTGACTCTGGCCGAGGGGATCGAGGACGACGCCCAGCTCGAGGGGCTGCGCGGTGAGCAGTGTGACCGAGGCCAAGGCTTCATCTTCTCCCGGCCGGTCGACCCGGCCGCCATCGAGGCCATCCTGGCCCGGTCGGCCCCCTCCCCCGGCCGGCCGGCCCCGGCCAGCCGGCCCGCGGTCGTGGCGAAGTAGGCAGGGCGTCCCGCAAGAGAGACCGCGGTGCTCGAGATGACCCCGGCACTCGTGCGCGAGGCTCTGGGATGCCTGCATTCAGCGCCGACGACGTCACCATCGCCTACGACGTGCACGGGGACGGCGAGCCGGTGATCCTGGTGTGCGGGTGCGGCCAGCCGGCGCTGTCCTGGCAGCTCGAGCTGGTGCCGACCCTGACGCGGGCCGGTTACCAGGTCGTGACGTTCGACAACCGAGGGGTGAGCCCGTCGTCCTCACCGCCCGCGCCGTACACGGTCGACGATCTGGTCACCGACACCGTCAGCCTGCTCGATCACCTCGGGCTGGAGCGGGTGCGGATAGCGGGCCACTCGATGGGAGGGTGGGTGGCCGAGACGACTGCCCTCCGCCATCCGGACCGAGTCCGGGGCGCGGCCCTCATGGGCAGCTGCAATGTGGCCACCGCCTGGGAGAAGGCCATCACCACCGTCGAACGTGACCTGGCCCGCCTCGACCATGAGATGCCGCCGCTCTTCTACGCCACCGAGACGCTCCGCTACCTTCCCAACTGCGACCTCCAGGACGACGAGGTGGTCGAGACCTGGCTCTCGCTCATCGGCACCGCCCCGGAGTGGCCCAACCCCGGGCGACTGGGCCAGTACGAAGCCTGCTTGGCCTGGTCGAACGACCTGGAGCGGACCAAGGCCTGGCCCCACATGGCGGTGCCCTGCCTGGTTCTGGCCTTCGAGCACGACATCGACTCACCACCGGCCCGGGCCCGGGAGGCGGCCGCCGTCATCCCCGGGGCGCGCTACGCCGAGGTCGCCGGCGCCAGTCATCTCGGCATCTTCACCCACGGCCCCGAGGTCGGGGCAACGCTGGTGGACTTCTTCGCCGCGGTGTGACCTCCGGACCCGTCGAGGCGTGACGGGCGACGCCGGCTCCCGTCACTAGAGTGAAGCGGGTGGCCCGCACCGCCGATGGACTGCCGGCCGTCGGGGTGACCGCCGTCGGCGTGGCCGCCATTCGCGCCGCCGAGTCGGCCAGCTCGGGCCGGCTCTTCGACGACCCGTACGCCGGCCGGTTGGCCGCGGCGGCCGGGTGGGACGGCCCGAAGGGCAACGACACGGCGGGCCGCCGGCAGCTCCGGGCCTGGATCGCGGTCCGGACCCGGTTCCTCGACGACGTGGTGCTCACTGCCTGTCCCGGCGGCTGTCGCCAGGTGGTCATCCTCGGCGCCGGCCTCGACGCCCGCTCGTTCCGGTTGGGCTGGCCGGCCGGCACCCGGAGTATGGGAGCTCGACCTGCCCGCCGTGCTCGCCTTCAAGGAGCAGGTCGTCGGCACCGAGGGATGGCGCCCCTCGTGCCGGCGCGTCACCGTCCCGGTCGACCTGTCCGCCGACTGGGGCCGCGGGCTGGTGGAGCACGGTCTCGACACCGAGGCCCCGGTGGCCTGGTTGGCCGAGGGACGCTGGGCGGCGACGCTCCACGAGACGGCCGAGCGGTCGGCCGCCTACGGCCGGGCACCCGATGACATCGGCGGGGAGGTGACGGGCGCCGGCCTGGTGGAGGCCGTCCGCGGCTGAGGCGGCGTCGCGCCCGAGGCCGCCGGGCGAGAGAGACTGGGGCCGTGACGGCAGTGGTCTCCCCCACCGCCTATTGGCTGTGCGCCGCGGTGGGGCTGGGTGGATGCATCGCCACCTGCGCAGCGGCTCGGAAGCAGCCGGGCCCCTGGACCCTGACGGTGGCACGCGCCGTCGGGCTGGTGCTGGCGGTGGATGCGGTCAGCTACACGGTGGCGCTCGTCGTCGCCGGCTCGTGGTCGGCACGGACCTCACTGCCACTCTCCCTGTGCGACGTCGCCGTACTGGTGGCGGCGGCGGCCTGCCTGTGGCAGGTCCCGGTCCTGGTCGAGCTGACCTACTTCTGGGGCCTGGCCGGGACGTTGCAAGGGGTGCTCACCCCCGACCTCTCGGTGGGCTTCCCCCACCTGGTCTTCTGGCAGTACATGGTGGGCCACGTCGGCATCGTCTTCGCCGCCCTGTTCCTCGTGGTCGGCCTCCGGATCACCCCGGGGCGCTACGCCGTCCCCCGGGTGTTCGCCATCAGCGCCGCCTACACCGCGCTGGTGGGGATGGCCGACGCCGTGGCCGGGGCCAATTACATGTTCCTGCGGCGGCCGCCGGGCGAGTGGACCCTGCTGCGCCTCCTCGGGCCCTGGCCCTGGTACGTGGTGAGCGCGTCACTGGTGGCCCTGGTGCTGTTCACCGCGCTCGACGCCCCGTTCTGGCCCGGGCGCCGCCGGGCCGGGCCCGGCGGGGCCGGCCCGGCTGGGACCGCTCGCTGGCACCGGGCGGCCGCCCCGGGTCAGGCATGACGGAGCCCGGTGCCCGGCCGCCACGAGGCCGGGTCGGGACCGGACCGGCGGCGGGAGGATCCATCCGGCTCCTTGGCTGGTCCGACCGGGCCGTCGTGGCCGTGGCCTTCGTGGCCCTCGCCGCCGGTGTCGGCCAGTTCGGGCTGGTCGCCACACTCGGCGGCGTAGCCCACCATTTCGGCCATGTGACCGGGGGCACGACGCTGGCCGATCGGGCGGGCCTGTCGGGGACCGAGCTCGGCCTCGGGTTGGCCGTCGTGCGACTGGCCTCGCTGGGCGGCCTGCCCGTGGCCGGGTGGGCCGACCGGGTCGGGCGCCGGCGGGTCATGCTGTTCGCCTGCGGCCTCGGCCTGGCCCTTACTGCCGGTTCGGCGGCCACCCCCGGCTACTGGTGGTTCGTCATCGTCTTCGCCCTGGGACGGCCGTTCCTGTCGGCAGCGGCGGCCATCGCCCAGGTGCAGGCGGCCGAGCAGACGGGATCGGCCGGCCGGGCCTCGGCCGTGGCGCTGGTGGCGGCCGGCTACGCCGTCGGCGCGGGGCTCACCGCCGTCGTGTACTTCCTGGCCGGGGGGACGATCGGCTACCGGGGCGTGCTCGTCCTCGCGGTCGCACCGCTGGTGGCGTTGCCCTTCCTGGCCCGGTCGGTGACCGAGTCCGACCGCTTCGAGGTGTCGCGCGCGTCGGGGGGCGCCGAGCTTCCCGTCTTCGGGGCCGTGGCCCCTCCTTATCGTCGACGGCTGTTGCTGGTCACCACGGTGGCCTTCGCCTTGGCGGTCGTCACCGGGCCGTCGAACAGCTTCGTGTTCGCCTATGCCCAGAACATCGAGGGGTTCCCCGGCGTCGCCCTCTCGGGGATGGTGGTGGCCGCCGGGGTGCTCGGGCTCGGCGGGCTGCTGGCCGGTCGTTGGCTGGCCGACCGGGTCGGGCGCCGCCCCACGGCGGCCGGTGCCATCCTGTGCATCGGCGCAGCGGGGATCCTCTGCTACAGCGGCGGCAAGGCGGCGCTGGTGATGGGGTACCTGACGGGCATCACGGCGGCGGGAGTCTTCGCCCCGGCCGGTGGCGCCTTCGTCAACGAGCTCTTCCCGACGTCGGTGCGATCCTCGGTGGCCGGGTGGAACGTGGCCGGCTCGGTGCTCGGGGCGGTCGTCGGGCTGGTCGCCTTCGGCACGGTGGCCGACGTGGGCAACCGATTCGGTACGGCGGCGCTGATCACCTTCATCCCGGCCATGGCCCTCGGTGGGGTGATCCTTCTCCTGCCCGAGACCCGCGGGCACGAGCCGGAGTGGTTCTGGCCCGAGGACGGCGACCCGTCCGCCGGTTGGCTCACCGATTGAGCACGAGCTGCGACTGGGTCACCCGAGCCACCAGCGACTGCCGGCCGTCGATCACGTCGGTGTCGACCACGATCACCCTCCGACCCACGTGCAGCGGCCGGGAGACGGCCTCGACATGGCCGGACTGCACGGCGCGGATGAAATTGGTCTTCGATTCGATCGTCGTCGTCCCGGCTCCCTCCGGCAGGTTCAGGTACGCACACGCCGCTCCCGTACTGTCGGCCAGCGCCATGACCACTCCGCCGTGCATCGCCCCACCGCCCGTGCACAGCTCTTCCGACCAGGCCAGTCGGGCCCGCACCTCGGTCGGCGTGTAGGCCAGGACCACCATGCCGAGCGTCCGGGTGAAGGGCATGAGGCCGTGGAAGGTGGCGGTCGGGTCCGGAGGTCCTGCCGCCATCACCCACGCTCTCGAGGACTCGACGCGGCGTTGCACCGCCGGGGGCCGGGGGACCTCGTCACGCCGGCTTGCCTGCCTCGATGAGGAAGCGCTGGGCGTGGGAGACGAACGGGCCCTGGGACTCGATGTGCCGGTGGAGGTCGAGGAGGCGGTCGCCATAGGCGTCGACCGAGAACCCGGGCACCGTCCAGACCACCTTGCGGAGGAAGTGGACGACGGCCCCGATGTCGAAGAAGGCGGCCTTCAGGGACTGCTGGCGCAGGTCGACCACCTCGAGGCCCGCTTGCTCGGCCTGCACCCGGGCCCGCTCGATGCTGTGTCGGTCGGAGACCGGCTGGGGACCCATCATGAAGTCGGTGAGCTCCCGGTTGGAGGCGGCACCGATCTGCTGGGAGAGGTACCTTCCTCCCGGCGTCAGCGTCCGGGCGATCTCCTCCCACGCGGTGATGGTCGGATGCCGGCTGACTACCAGGTCGAACCGTTCGGACCCAAAGGGCAGGCCGCCATCGTCGGGGACATCGACCACCGCCACGCCGAAGGGGCGCAGGGTGCGGTTGGCGATTCGTGCATTTGGGCCCCAGGACTCGGTGGCGGCCAGGACGGCCGGTCTGGCCGGCGCCCGGCCCAGCACCTCGGCGAACACCTCCCCGCCGCCGGTCTGGACGTCGAGCACGGCGGTGGCGGCGGCGATCCGTCGGACCAACATGGAGGCGTAGCCCCATGCTGGGCGCTCCTCGGTCGCCCGACCTTCGAACCAGGAGAAGTCCCATCCCTCCACCGGGACCGACGCACCTTCGGCCACCAGGGCCTCGAAGCGGTCCGGAGGGCTCATCGCACGACCGGGGGACTCCGCCGACGGCGCGGGTGGCCGCGGACCGAAGGCTCCGGCCCCGGGCGGGGACAGGCGGGCGTCCACACGGCAGAACTGTAACGTAGGTGCCCGTGGCCGGAGCCGACGGCAGCGAGACGATCGACGCCTTCCTCTACTCGCTCGGCGCTACCGAAGAGCAGATCGAGCTGGCCCGGCGGGACTGCCGGTTCGCCGGACTGGCCGGCGACCTCGTCCTGTCGAAGGGTGCCACCATGACCGCCGCCGACCTGGCCGAGCGGGTCGGGTTGGACGTCGACGAGGTCGTGGCGCTGTGGCGGATCCTCGGGGTGGTCGTCCCCGATGCAGACCGGCCCATGTTCTCCGAGCTCGATGGGGAGTTCACGCTGTCCATCACCCGGATCAACCCGCTCGGGGACCACGGGAACGAATTGCTGAGGATCCTCGGTAGCTCGCTGGCGCGGGTGGCCGAAGCGGCGGTCTCGCTCTACGTGCAGACGGTCGAGCCCTCCATGGACGTCCCCGAGGTGGACGTCGTCGTGTGGGCCAAGGACCTGGCCGGGGTCACGGCGGCGGCACTGAGGCTGGGTGATTCGATGGGGGCCATCTTCAGCCACCATCTGCGAGACGCCATCGCCCGACAGCGGGTGGCACAGGCGGGCATCAGTGAGCGGTCTCTGTTCCGGCTGGCCGTGGGGTTCATCGACCTGGTGGGGTTCACACCCCTCTCGCTCCATACCTCGCCCGCCGAGCTGATCGGCCTCATCGGCGAGTTCGAGGTCACCTCGTTCGAAGTAGCGGCCGCCCACGGCGGGCGGATCGTCAAGCACATCGGGGACGAGGTCATGTTCGTGTCCATGGACGCCGCGTCCGGCTGCGCCATCGCACGGGATCTGATGGACGCAGGCATCGGAGGGGTCGAGCCCCGGGGGGGCGTGGCCTTCGGCGACGTGATCACCCGGCATGGGGACTACTACGGCGCCGTGGTCAACCTGGCCTCCCGGCTGGCCGACCTGGCCATCCCCAAGGAAGTCCTGGTCGACGAGGCCACCGCCCGTGCGCCGTCGACGCCGTTCTCGTTCCGGCCCGCCGGCCATCGCCTCCTCAAAGGGTTCGACGAGCCGTTCGAGGTGTACTCGCTGGAACTCGGCCGCGAGGCGGCACCTCCGGTCTAGGTGCGCCCCCGGCCCGACGCGGACCCCACCCTCACCAGTGGCGGGCCGAAGGCATCGGTGCCCACGGTCATTGGTTAGGGCGGCCACCTGACGGGGTAGAGCCCGTCCGGGACCACGATGAGCATTCACGCCGTAACCAAAGCCCCGGATCCGCAAGCCGACCTCGTCGAGACCCGAGTGCCGGCCCGGCTCGATCGTCTGCCCTGGTCCCACTGGCACTGGATGGTGCTGGTCGGACTCGGCACCGTCTGGATCCTCGACGGCCTCGAGGTCACCATCGTGGGGGCGGTCGGGAGCACCCTCACCAAGGCCGGGAGCGGTATCACGATCACGACCGCCCAGGTCGGTGATGCAGCCGGCATCTACGTGGCCGGGGCCTGCGCCGGTGCTCTGCTCTTCGGCCATCTCACCGACCGTCTCGGCCGGAAGCGCCTCTTCCTCGTAACCCTCGGCGTCTACCTCCTGGCCACCGTCCTGACCGCTTTCTCACGCGACGCGTGGATGTTCTTCGTCTTCCGCTTCTTCACCGGCATGGGCATCGGCGGCGAGTACGCGGCCATCAATTCGGCCATCGACGAGCTCATTCCGGCCCGGGTCCGGGGCACTGTCGACCTGCTGGTCAACGGGTCGTACTGGATCGGCACCGCCGCCGGCGCGGCCGCCACCCTGGTGCTGCTGAACCCACAGTTGCTCCCCCTCGACACCGGCTGGCGGGTGTGCTTCTTCCTCGGCGCCCTCCTCGGACTCGGAATCCTCCTGGTCCGGCGGGGACTGCCCGAGAGCCCGCGTTGGCTCATCACCCACGGCCGGGCCGACGAAGCGGAGCGGACGGTGGATCGTATCGAGGACGAGGTGATCCGCTCGACGCATCAGGAGCTCGACTCCCCCGGCGAGCCCATCGAGATCCACCAACACCGCAGGATCTCCTTCGTCGACGTGGCCCGGACGCTGTTCGGCCAGTACCCGCGACGCTCGGTCCTCGGGCTCTCCCTGTTCGTCGGCCAGGCGTTCCTCTACAACGCGGTGTTCTTCACCTACGCCCTGGTGCTCACCACGTTCTACCGGGTGTCATCCAACTCGATCGGCTACTACCTGATCGCCTTCGCCCTGGGGAACTTCCTCGGACCCCTGGTACTGGGTCGACTGTTCGACGTGGTCGGTCGACGGGTGATGATCGGCGGCTGCTACCTGCTGTCGGGCGCCATGTTGGCCGTCACGGCATGGCTCTTCGATCAGGGCGTGCTCACCGCCAACACCCAGACCATTGCCTGGGTGGTGATCTTCTTCTTCGCCTCGGCCGGTGCAAGTGCCGCCTACCTCACGGTGAGCGAGATCTTCCCGATGGAGACGCGTGCATTGGCCATCGCCTTCTTCTATGCCGTCGGCACCGGGCTCGGCGGGATCATCGGTCCGGTCCTCTTCGGCAATCTGGTGGCCACCAAGCGCCCGTCGGACATGGCCATCGGCTACCTGATCGGCGGCGGCCTCATGTTGGCTGCCGGCCTGGTCGAAGTCGCCCTCGGGGTGGACGCCGAGCAGAAGAGCCTCGAGGAGATCGCTTCCCCCCTGACGGCTTCGGACGAGCGGGACGGGGGAGGCGAGCCGCGACCGCACCCGACGACCCGTCCGTCGGCGCGTCCCCGCCGACCTCGGGGCACAGCCGCCCGGCCGGGTTGGTCTCCCATCCCCCAGCCCTCCCGCTACCCGGCAGACAACCCCTACCTGGCCATCGAGCTCGACCGGATCGTCGCACAATTGGAGGCGAGGGGCCCGATGTCCACCGCGGGCATCGCCGACGCGGCGGGCGGGCGGTACTGGGGCCCGGGACGGCTGCGGGACGCCTTGCGTTCCGGACTGGGCTCAGGCCGGATCCACCGGGTCGGCCGGGACCACTATGCCGCCGGTAGCCCGGGTCGCCACGGGGCCGTCCCCTCAGACCGTCCGGCCGCCACCGAGGCGGACGGCCCGGGCGGCGGCCTCGACCGGGTCGGCGACGGACGCGACGCCGTGGTCGGGCCGGCCGTCGGGTCGGGTGAGGACCCAGGTGCCCAGGCCGATCACCGGGATGCCCCAGCGTAGGGCGAGAGCGAGCTCCGACAGGGTGCCATAGGCACCCCCGACGGCGATGACCGCCGAGGCCGAGCTCACCACCAACGCGTTGCGGGCCTCCCCCAGGCCGGTCGGTACCACCACGTCCACCCAGGGGTTGGCCGCGGACGGGTCCCGCCCGGGCAGGAGCCCCACGGTGAGGCCGCCCGTCGAACGCGCCCCCCGGCAGGCGGCGGCCATCACCCCACCCAGGCCGCCGCAGACCACGACCGCACCGGCGGAGCCCAGGGCGGCGCCGACCTCCTCGGCACTGGCCTCGGTCTCGCCCGTAGCCTCCGAGCCCCCGATCACTGCGATCTGAACGGCCATGCCGGACCAGCGTAGAAGTCGGGCCCGCCCACGTCCTCCGGGACCCCGACCTACGGGGTGGCCCGGCGGGACCTCAGCATGCGGCGGACGCCTGGTGGGACCAGGTCCTTTCCTCTCCGGATCACCTTGTCGAGCGTGCGGCGCTCGGGTACCGAGAAGAACATCTGATGGGACTCGTGCTCCGCCAACGCACCTTCCGAGACTCGTCGGTACGCTCGCCACTTCGATGTCCCCGCAATTGACACCCATCGATCATCAAGTTCCAGATACGAGTCGAGGAGGATGCGCACGGCGGGGAGATCGATGTCGTCGAAGACCACGACACCGCCCCGGCGAAGGCGTCCCGCCCCGTAGAACCAGTCAATGACGGGAATCGGGAACGAATGGGCTCCGTCGATGAGGACCAGGTCGAGCTCGTGGTCGTCCCGGTGGTCCACCAGGGCTACCTCCGACGGTCGGAGATCGAAGTCGAGTTGAGACGTCTCGATGCCCAGCTCGGAACAGTGATCGTCGATGGCCTTTGCCTCGCTCTCCGAAGGAACCACCGCAAGGTGCCGGCAGCCCCATGCGGCGAACAACACCGTCGACAGGCCGGCTCCTGTCTCCAACGTTCGAGATCCCGGTCCTATCCGAGTAGCCATGAATTCGTAACAGCTCTCCTGCGTGCTCCACACGGCGCCGTTCGGGGCCTCGGTGTGAACAGGCGGAGGAGAGGCCACGATCCGCCTGGCGATGGCCACCCGGCCGCTCTCGTCCTCAGCCGCTCCCACAGGCGCAACCTAGCAACCAGGGTCGGCCGCGGTCGCGTCCCCCGGTCTCCTCCCGCCCGGTCTCCTCCATCCGGTCTCCGTCCGCCGGCCGCGACGAGCGACCCCTGGGCCTGCCGGGCCCGTGCCCAGCCGACGCCGGCTGATGGTCCCCGAGGTTCCGCCCCGACGACCCCTTCGGAAACGGGGGCCTTCCCTATACTCCACACGTGGCCATGACGGAGGGGCACCTCGGTGAACGGGCCGAGCCCCAGCCGCGGCCTCCGAAACGCGCCCGACGAGTGCTGCTCTTGGCCGCCGTGGTCGGGTTCGCGCTTCCCATAGGGGCGTACCTCTGGCTGATACACACCGACGGCGTCGACATGCTCCGCGCCGATCAGTGGTACGACGTCCGCCTCATCGGCCAGTCGTACTCCGGTCACCTCACCCTCGGAGCCCTCTGGGCCCAACACGCCGAGAACAGGATCTTCGTCCAAAACCTCCTCACCCTGCTGCTCGCCCACACCACCCACTACAACGTCCTGTTCGAGGAGTACCTCAGTGCCGCGCTGCTGACGGCTGCGGCCGCTCTGCTGATCCTGGCTCACCGACGGCGGACACCCTCGACGCCGTGGCTCGCCTACTGCCCGGTGGCGATCGTGCTGCTGTCGATCGCCCAGTGGGGAAACACCCTGCTCGGGTTTCAGGTCGGGTGGTTCATCATCATGCTGGCGCTGGCCGCCACCCTCTTCCTCCTGGACGGGCACGTGCTCACCCGAGCTGCCTTTGCGGCCGCAGTCGTCTGTGCGCTCATCGGCAGCACCTCCTCCCTGCAAGGTCTGTTCATCTGGCCGGCGGGCCTGGCGCTGTTGCTGCAGCGTCGGCGACCCAAGGCGCTGGTCCTGACCTGGATCGGGTGCTCGGCGGCCACGGCCCTTCTGTACTTCTACCATTGGACTCCCGCGCTCGGAGGCGGGGTCTCCTACGTCATCGGACATCCGCTCGAGGGCCTGCGGTACTTCTTCTTCGCCGTGGGCGATGTGCTCGGGGTGCCGATACCCGACGCTCCCGGCCTGACCGACTATGGCGTTCTCGCCCTTGGGGTGTTGATCGTGGCGCTGGGAGTGTGGTCGCTGATCACCTGCGGGCTTCACGTGGACCAGACCAGCGCCAGCCCGATCGGGGCGGCGCTGATCTGGTTCGGACTGCTCTTCGCCGCGGCCATCACCGGAGCCCGAACCTCGTTCGGCCTGGCCGACGCAGGGACATCACGGTATGCGACCTTCGACCTGCTCATCCTGATGGGCTCCTACCTCGCTCTCCTCGACCGCCCGTGGCGGCGGGCAACCGGGCGGGCGGGACGGATCGGGGCCCTTTCCGCCATGGGCGCGGTGGCCGCCATCCTGTGCCTGCAGGTGGTCGTGGGGAGTGCGGAGGGCGTTTCCGGTGCACGTGCTTACCGGGGCTATGAGGAGACCGCTGCTGCCGTCACCGTGAACATCAAAGAGGCGCCCGATGGCCTGGTCGAGAATCAGTTGGCGGCGGGCTACCAACCGGCGTCCTTCATCAGGAGGATGGCGCACTACGCGATGGTCCATCGACTCTCGCTGTTCTCGACGGACGTCTCGGCCTACCGCCGCGCCGGCCTTCCCGTGGATCGGACCCCACCCACAACCACCGTGGTCAAACCCATGGACGGGGCCGTCCTCCGCGGCGCCGTCTTCCTGGTGGCGTCGGCCACGGACAAGTTCGGCGTGGCCGGGGACGAGCTCGAATTCTCAGGAATGGGTCGCACCGACGTCCTGATCGGAAGAGCGGTGGCGACGCCGTTCGGCTGGCTGGCCGGGTGGAACACGACGAACGTGCCCGACGGGCACTACACCCTCCAGAGCGTCGCCCATGGATCAACCGGTCTCGTCGGCATCAGTCGGGGTGTCGTGGTGACGGTGGACAACTGACCAATCAGGTCATCGCCGCCCTCACGAGGTCGAACCGAGGTCAAAGTACACGATGGCGAGGACGACCCCGACGATCCAGGTGAAGAACCAGAACGCGGCGATCAACACGATCCACAGCCCTTTCGACGATCCAGCTGCCGTGAGGCCGTCGAGGGTCGGGAGATCGAATCGACCAGCGCCCAGATCGGAAGCACGAGCGTCACGAGCATGACCAACAAGAGGATCAGACCGTCCAGACCGAAGATCTCACCGGACACGTCGGCACCTCCTGTGCGCGGTTGGATCGCCTTCCCGCCCGGGCACCCGGTTCACGCCGAGGTGCGAGCGCTGGGAAGCTTGGCGGACGTCCAGATCACATCGGCGAAACATGAAGTTGCGGCCAGGAACACACCCGCAAGCAAGAGCATCACACGATTGGTCCGCGCACAGACAACGTACCGCGCTCGCCGCATCGCAGCACGGCTCCGATCCGACCGCACCGCTGCCCGACCGGATCCCCACCGACTGGCGCCCTGTCCGCCTCCGGTTCCTTTCCGCTTCCTTTCGGGGGCGGGGCGGCCGGGCCCCCGGGGTCCGGGTCGCTTGTCACCTCTTGCACGTCCCGATCGGTCACCACGTCGGCGTGAGATCCCCCATTCGCAGATCACCGGCGAGCTGGAGAGCAACGCTCCATCGAGACTCTGCGCCAGACGCACACCGAACAGGTGGAGCCGAGGAAGGATTCGGCGGCTCCTCCTACCCGGTGATCGCAATGGATCGGCCCTTTATCGAGGTCGTGGTCAGGTTGCCCGACACTGGATCGAATAGCGTCAGGTCCGCGCTGCCGATCGCCTCGTCACCTTTTCTGAAGGCGAATGCTCCGGTCGCGCTCACGTGCACGGTGACCTTCTCCGACGCACCGGTGCACGGTACGCCCGGAAAGGCGTTCGTGAAGGATCCAGCCTCGCTGAGCTGAACGGACAGCGCGACGGCCAACTTCAACTCATGACGGGAACTTGGCTCATCACGGGCTTCGAGGTGATCTTTTCGGTCGCAAATGTGACCCGCTCGGTCGCCTGGTTCGAGCGGGCCGGCTTCGGGGTGTCGTTCCACGACGAGAACTATGCGTTCGCCCACCGGGATCGGGACCTCACGATCGCCCTGGCCCAAGCTGCCGGAAACGAACTTCCCGGTCACGGTGCTCTCTACCTCCACTGCCAGGACGCCGACACGGTGGCTGAGGAGTGGAGACAGGCGGGACTCGAGGTACACGGCCCCCCGGGACGAGGATTATGGCAAGCGGGAGGGTTCCGTCACCGACCCAGCCGGGAATGTCATCCGATTCGGCTCGATCATTCGTTCGTCCGATTAGCCCGCCGACCTTGGTCCGCTGCTCTGGCCCGTGGCCCCCTGGCCCCTGGCCCCCTGGATCGCCTCGTCGACTCTCTTGCGCTTCGGGGTGTGGTTTCGGCCGATCACGGCGGGCCGACAACAGGATGGGACATGCCCGATACCGTCCCAGCCTCACGGTGGGGCGAGGCCTGCGTTTTGGATAGCGAGCGGGGTGTGTGACCCGCTCCAATCGGGGTATGGGCGCGGATGTGGATGTAGCCAACGAGCGGTGTCCCCGATGCGGTCAGAGGCCCACGGGCCTCATCTTCCGAGATGGAACCGGGCGAGCAGGGCTCGAGACCTTTGCTCGATGCGACAATTGTGGCACCGAGCGGCGGATCGCCGTTTCAGCCAGAAAAGGGCGCTAGCCGCCGAGCGGGCGGGCGATTGCCATCGAGGCCGACCTGGGCCTTGGTTCACCGGCTCGGATGGAACCGGTCCCCTGGACTGTGGCGGCGACAACTCGCTCAACGGGCTCGGAGGCGCGGAGGGTGCCTGATGCCGGTGTCGCTGACGAAAGATCTAGTGGCGCCTGTCGGCTTGGGGAACACCGATCAACAGTGGGTGCAGCCTACGAGCCTGGGGTGCGCTGCTGTCTCAGCCCCAACGCCTCCAGGTACGCCGTGCCGACCACCGGACCGTGGCGCATGAGCTCGAGATAGCGCCCCTGCTCCTCGAGGGTGGCCGCATCGATGACTCCCTGGCCGGCTGACTCGGGGTGGTCGATCGTCGTTGGACAATGGGGGTCGATGGCTCTGGCGCGGTTGTCCGTCGCGTGGTGCTCGAGCTCGATGTAGCCGAGGTGCTCCAGAAGGGGAGGGACATACATGGCGAATCGTCCACGCCAACCTTTCTTCAGCCCATACCAACCGCCCACGGGATTTTCACTCGACCGCGCCCACGCCTCGATCGTGTCGTCCGGCGGGAGTCCCTTCTCGTTCGCGATGCCCAAGTCGATCCAGTCTTTGCGACGGCAAAGCATCTGATAGAGGTCGTTGAGGCACCGCAGGTGATAGGAGACAATGGTTGCGCCGATTCGAAAGACGAGCGCGGGTGGCTCGGCCTCAGCGTCGACGTACGCTTGGAAGGTCGACCTCCTCGACGGCGTGTCCAGGAGCCACGGCTGATGCTGCGTGCCAATTCTGGGTGTCGTCATGGTTCAGGCATACCCGGAAGGTACGGGTGCCAGTACCCAAAATCCGCCCAAATGGTGAATGACCCAGCAGCTTCAGTGTCTCGCTAGTACCCGAGCATAAGAACGACGGGATTGGGTGTCAGCCCGCCGCGTCTCACTGCCGACCAGGCCCGACAAAGTCGTGGCAGGGTTTGATTAGACCACTCAGAGAGGCTGGAGCCAAATGTTTTGCGAATCCCGACAACGGGTAGATCCATGCCACCTTAAAATTGAAGGAGGGGTAGGAAATGGTTGGTGGACTGGTAGCGAGCATCATTGCTTTTGCCGTCGGCGCGATTCTCGATTTCGCTGTGACAGTCAGCCCGGACCAGCACGGATTCAACATTCATACCGTCGGGATCATCTTGATGATCGTCGGGATCGTAGGAGCCGTGTTGTCACTTATTGGGCTGATGGGGACCGGTTTTCGCCGCCATCGGACGGTTGTCGACGACGGACGCGGCAACGTGATTCGTCGGGACGATACCTACATTTAGAGATACCTACATTTAGAGAGGGAACTTATAAATGGTCATCCTATTGGCGTTCTTGCTCGTCCTGCTGTTTGCCGGGCTTGGATTCGCCCTCCACTTCCTCTGGGTGGTGGCGGTGGTGCTACTCGTCTTGTGGGTGATCGGATTCGCTCTCGGGCGGGGCGAGGGTGCTGGCAGGCATGGTTTCTACCGCTGGTAGCGGAGCTCTCAATGCCTGCTGAGCATTGGAAAGACGAGCCGGACGACAATGACTATCCGGCCGCTGAGTCCTTCCTCTCCCTTCTGGTCGGCTCTTCGACTGCCGCCAAACTGACGAAGGCGTTGCGCAAAGAAAACGAGATCCGGCACTTTGCGGCCAAGGACATCTTGCGAGCGTCAGGACTGCCGCTGCTAGCTCACGATGACGCTGAGGTTGCGTCGGACCTCGCGAAGGTGAAGTTTGGCAAGAAGCTGTCCCCAGTGTTGCTGGTCGAGGGTATCCCCCTTTGGGTCGCCGACGGCTATCACCGAGTATGTGCGAGCTACCACCTCGATGAGAAAGTCACCGTTCCCTGTCGGATAGTTCCTCGCGGATCCTGACGACGATCGGCCCCCGTTGGTCAATCCCCACGGCCGGTTGCGCTCATCGGACCCGCGACTCCATGGCGGCAGGTAGCAATTAACTGCACCGTCCGATCGGGTCGGGCAAGACCGGGTCATGAGTCAGGCGGCGTGTTTGCATGCAATCCCTCGGTCTGAGATATCGCCGACCTCGGGCTCGACTTCGACTGGTCCGCCAGACCCTATACTCGATCCGAGCACTGATGAAGGATCGGAGTGCACGCGGTGTCCATCCTCTTTGCCACGTCCATCCTCTTCGCCACTTGGGGGTTGTCTGCATTCTCAAGTTCGACTCGGTAGGTCGGGACGAATCTTGACAGGCGTCGAATCGGGATCGGCGCTATGAGTGCCTCAGTGCGACCTCCAACGAATGGCGGTCATCGTCGAGTTCGATCGGAGAAGGCAGAGCCCGACGCGGCATTGACTGGAAGTTCGACCAATCGTCCGGGCAAGATCGAAGTCGTCGTACGGAAAGTTGACCGGTTCCAGCAGGATCATGGTGCTTTCGGGTTCCCCTTTGCTGTGGTGCAAAAGTTCGGTAACGACCAGGCGGGTAGTAAAGCAGCCCTTATCGCCTACTACGGTCTTTTCGCGCTATTTCCGCTCTTGTTGCTCTTTACGACCATCCTCGGGTACGCCTTGCGTAACAACGAGAAGTTGCGGAAAGACCTCATCGACAGTGCCCTCGGAAACTTTCCGATCATCGGTCCTCAGTTGCAGTCGCACATTCATGGACTAGCTGGAAGCGTCTCGGCGGTGGTCGTCGGAAGTCTCCTCCTCGTGTATGGCGCCATAGGGCTCGGGCTCGCGACCCAGAGTGCGATGAACGTGGTGTGGAATATTCCGTACGTGCGGTGGCCCAACATCTACCTGCGCTACCTGCGAGCCTTATTCGTCCTCGTCCTGCTCGCCGTGTCCACGATCGGTTTGACGGTACTCACGGGGTTCGCCACCCTGGTCTCCCATGGGTGGATCGCGACTGGGCTTTTGTTGGTCGGGTCCCTGGCGCTGAACTTCTGTCTCATCCTTGTGGCATTCAACGTATTGACGGCCGATGCGCTCAACTGGCGCGATATCGCCTTTGGTGCCGCCCTGGCAACTGTGTTCTGGCAAACCTTGCAGCTCATCGGAAGTTGGTACGTCGGTCGTGAGCTCCGGCACAGTACGGACACCTATGGATTCTTCGGCATCGTCATCGTTCTGCTCACATGGATCTACTTGGGTGCCCAGCTATTCCTGCTGGCGGCGGAGATAAACGTCGTGCAGCGTTACCGTCTTTGGCCCCGATCGATGACCCAACCACCACTCACGGAGGCGGACCGACTGGTGTTCGAGCGTCTGGCCCAAATGGAGATCCGTCGGCCGGAGGTCACACTCGAGATTGGCTTCACACCCGAGGCGGATGTCGATCCGCTCGGGATGACACCCGGCCCCAACGAGCCCGATCGCGCTGGGTGAACTGGTGGCTAAACCTCGGGGCGATCGTGAACGGCGCTCTGCGTTCATGCGAGGACGGCCGGAGGGCGGACAGAGGCCGGCGGGCGAGGCGACGGCCGACGGCGACCGGACCGGAGACCGGCGAAGGGTGAATCCCTTGAGGCTCGAATCCGGCGTCCCGTGAGGTCGCTGTCGCCTACTGCCTGGCCATGTGCAGGCGGAGCTCGGCCTCAGGGTCTGTGATGAGCTCACCGCTGAGATCGACGATGACTCGATGAATCGTGCCGGTGAACCGGAACGGACCTTCATAGTCTTCAACGACAGGTGAACCAGTCGGAGGGGATGGACGGGTGGTGGCGGCTGAGACCAACGGCGTGCCCCTAGCACGACTCCACCCGGCAGGGATTACCACCTGTAGCCGACCGGCGCATGCGCGGCAATCCCGGGCCGTCAGGTCACCATGAGCACGTCGAACATCCCAGCGGCATAATGCCAGGGTTGGTCGCAGCTACTCGAATGACCGTTTCGGTCGTCGGTGTCAGGCATCACGCCTCCCGTCGTCGGGAACCATTCGAAGTGGTGGAGCTCCATGCACTGCGTGTGTGCTGCATTGCTGTCGTGGGCGCTGCCGGACTCGAACCGACGACCTGCTGGTTGTAAGCCAGCTGCTCTACCAACTGAGCTAAACGCCCTCACACGGCCGCGATACGACCGGGCTCACCGTAGCCCCGGGGGAGGTCCGCTCCCGCGTCCGGGGCCACCGACGGGGAAGTGTGGAGGCCTCCGGCGCGGCCGCCCCGTCACCGGGGCCGGTCTGCCACGGCCGCAGCGAAGCTGGCCAGCAGCACGGGTGTGGCCGCCGCCACCGGTGTCCGGCGGGCGTCGTGGTCCAGGGTGACCAGGTCCTCGCCCCTCAGCTCCCCCATGGCCGCCCCGGCTTCGAGACAGATCAGCATGCCCCCGAGATAGTCCCAACTGCCGAGCTGCGACCCGCCGACGGCGGCGTATCCGTCGAGCACCCCCTCGGCCACTGCGCACAGGTCGAGCGCCGCCGCCCCGAGCGACCGGTACTGGGACCAGCCGAGGTAGCGGGGGGGATAACCGGAGAACCCGACGATGGCCTCGTTGAGCTCCTCACAACCCGAGGGACGGATGGTGGTGCCGTCGCGCCGGGCCCCGCCCCCTCGGACAGCATCGAACCTCACGCCGTTGGCCTGGTTCACCACCAGGGCCACCCGTGGCCCCGCCGCATCGAGGGCGCACAGGCTGGTGGCGAACCAGGGTATCCCCCTCGAGGCATTGGTGGAACCGTCCACCGGGTCGATCACCACGACGATGTCACGGTCCACCGCATGGGAGCCGGACTCCTCGGACATCACCCCGAGGCCGGCCCCCTCCAGCACGGCAAGAGCGGCGGCGTCGGCGGCCAGGTCCGACCGGTACTGGCCGTGCCGGGTGCCGGCGAGACCCCAGTCGTTCAGGTCTTCGAGCGCGCCGGCCACGGCCTCTGCCGTGTCGTGGAGCACCTCGAGCAGCCGGTCGTCGTCCATGGGTCGACGATACCGGAGAGAGCCCGGACCGATAGGCTGGGGCGCCTGTGGCAGTCATCGATGTGGCCGGGTATGTGGCCGACCTCAAGGACCACTCGGTCGACCATGGGTTCCACGTGCACGACGAGCGCCACTTCGTCGAGACCTACTCGCTGCGCCAGGTCTGGGAGGTGGAGCTCCACCCGGAGGACGGCTGCGGAGGCCCGCTCGACCTGCATCTGGCCCTGGAGGTCGATCCGAGGACCCTGCTCTCCTTCGAGGACGCGGTGTTCGGGCTGCCCGAAGAGGAGGAGCCGCCGGACGACTACCACTTCCCGCTCACGTTCACCTGGGCCCTCCCTCCCTTGCCGAACGGGCCCGACCTGCTCAGACTGGCAATCGACCTGGCCGGTGTGGGCGGAATCGAGTTACCCCTCGAGGTCTCTGCCATCGACTCCTATGCCTCGGCCACCGATGCCGCCGAACGACGGCTCAACATCGTGGCCCGCTCACCCGTGTCGCTCGCCCGGATCCTCGCCGGCGAGGAGATGATGTGCGAGGTCTTCGACCGTTGCCTGGCCGTGAGCCGCTACCTCCTCGACTCCGCCGGCAGCTGGCTGGGGTGAGCCCCCCGGCCGGTCCCGGGAGGCTCGGGACACTGGTCGTCGCCGGGGCCATCGTCATCGGACTGGGGACCCTGGTCGGTGCCTGCGGGAACAACGGGACCGCCCTGGCCAAGCAGGCCTGCACCCATGTGACCCGGTCCATCTCCCTGCTGAACCAATCGGAGCGCCAGACCGGTCAAGCCGACGCGGCACGGCTGCAGGAGCGGGCCTACGTCCAATTGCTGGCCGCGCTGCCCATCGCGGCCCAGGCAGCCAATAGTGACGGCCAGTGGCAAGCCCTCATGACCACCCTGTCCGAGAGCAACCGGGTACCGGAGTCGACGCTGGTGGTCGCCTTGAACGCACAGTGCAGGCTGGCGGACAGCTCCACGTTCAACCAGCCGCCGCCGCCATCCTCGATCCCGCCCCCGGCCGTCGGTCCGTCACCCTGAACCGGACGGACACCACCGGAGGGTCTCAGGAGCCCCGTAGGTTGCTTCCCTCGGCCGAAAGCACGGGTGACCGCATCGGTGACGAGGAGCTCGTCGAGGACCCGGCCGACGCCAGCCGTCGTCCGGCCATCTGGAGCCGACCGACCTTGATGGCCTCCGGGAGGATCCGGGCGTCGAGCCACTGGCCGGCCGCCGGGGTCGGCACGACGTGGACGCCGTCCCCGTCGCGGATCTGGATCTCGTCGAGCGTGGGGCTGTAGACACCGCCGGGACACAGCTGGCTGCCGAAGTCGTCCACCTCCACGGTCGCCGGGTGCTCGGCCGCCACCTGCCTGACCATGGCGTTGTAGGCAGCCAGGCGCGTCGGTGAGTCTTCCGGCCAGGGCTGCCCGTTGTCCTGCTCCCCCGAGTCGAAGCAGGGCGACGTCATCATGACCATGAGTGCCCCGGTCGACGTCCCGACCTGCACCGCCTGTTCCAGCGCCTGCCTCAGGTCGGCGTCGAACGCCGGCTCACCGATGTGCATCCACTTGCCGTCGATCAACCGGTCGGACACCTCCCAGCGTCCGGCCGAGACGATGACGACATCGGGTTGGAATTGTTGGAGATCACCCCTCCACTGGGCGGGCCACTGCGCCCCCTTCGGAGCCGCCGTGTTGCACTGCTGGGTCACCGTCTCGGCTTGGCCGTGGCCACGGTACTCGGTGCTGCGAAGCAGGCCGCACCCGACGATGGCCCCGTTGTCCAGGTTCACGTCGTAGTTCACCTGCGGTTGGCTGGCCAGCATGGAGAAGCCGACCCGCCAGGCCACCGAGTCACCGAACAGCATGATCTTCACGGGTGGGCCGGAGTACTCGGCTCCGACCAGGCGCCCGGTGCCGGCCGCCTCGGCCGTCGAGGGGACGGTTGCCGCCAGGGTCACGGCCACGACCGTGACGAACGCCCCCGAGGTGACCAACCACGCCCGCCACTCGGAGAGGGACAGCAGGCGCCTCTGCCTGACCGGTTCCTCCACCAGATAGAAGGACCCCGTTGCCACCAGAACGGTGACAGAGAACCGGATGAGCAGCAGCGGGTAGCCGTACAGGCCCAGCCGAGCGGCACTGAGAAAAGCGAAGAGCGGGAAGTGCCAAAGGTACATCCCGTAGGAGATCCTCCCGATGTAGCGGAAGACGGTATTGCCGAGGGCCCGGGACAGCGGTGCCTTCTGGGCGGTGACGACGCAGAAGATGACCAGAGCCACCCCCAGAGCGAAGAGGAAGTAGCCCCCCTCGAACAGGAACGGGCTCCATCCCGAGAGGTGCACGCAGAGGTAGAGGGCGGCGAGACACGCCGCCCAGCCGACCGCCTGGAGCCCCAGACGCCCCCGGAACGAGTCCACCTCCCACGCCGGGATGGGCCTCAGGCTCGGTCCCCGCCGTCGGTGGCGATCGCGTCGATGTGGGCGCGGTGGGACCATCCCGGTGGTCCCGGCAGCCGGGTGCGAGCGCTCCATCCCGACGACGGTCGCGGTGCCGACGGGTGCCTCCGGAACCGAGGGGCGGCGCTCGGCCCACATGGCCATGGCGATGGCCAGGGCCGCCCCGATGAGGATGTCCTGACAACGGGTGTCGGTTCCCTCGTACAGCCGGGTTATCGAGGCGCCACCCTGGAACGACAGCCGCATGTCGACGGCAGAGGCGATCGCGCCCGACACCGCGACCACCAGGATGGGCCACAGCCTCCGGGACGGACGCAGACGGCGGCCGAGGCGCAACAGGACGAGCACCAGGGGCGGCCACACGATGTAGAACTGCTCTTCGATCGAGAGCGACCACATGTGCTGGAGCGGCGACGGTTGCGCGGTCAGATTGAAGTAGTCGCTCCCGCTGAAGATGAAGTGCCAGTTGGAGACGTAGAACAAGGTCGACAGCGAGTCGAGGCGGAGGTTGGCGAACTCACCCGGGGTGGCGAACACCTTGGCGTAGATGGCGACACCCACCAGCATCACCAACAGTGCCGGCAACAGGCGGCGGGCCCGGCGGGCCCAGAACTGGCCCAGCCCGATGCTCAGACGGGAACCCCATTCCCCGAGCAGGAGCGAGGTGATCAGGAAGCCGGAGAGGACGAAGAACACGTCAATGGCGAGATACCCGCCACCGGCGAAGGGTGCACCGCCGTGGTAGAGCATGACCCCGAGGACGGCCATCGCCCGCAGGCCATCGAGGGCGGGGACGAACCCGAACGTGACGGGCCGACCTCGTCCCCGTCCGGAGGAGACAGAGCCGTCCGTCAGGGTGGTGGCGAGAGCTCCAGAACTCATCGGGTTGGGAGCCTCCACTCGGACCACGGCGACAACGGTGCGATTCTCACTCGCCGTCTCGAACGGCGGTGGCTACATTTTCGCAGATCGCAACGCCACTTGGTGCAGAACTGGCCCAACAAATCGGCCGACGACCCCGCTGCGTGGTCGGGTGACCGCCAGACCGGCTCAGGACACAGCGCTCGAGCGCCGTCGGGAGCCCGGTGCGCTCAGGACTTCGGGGCGTAGCCGGCCGGGAGGTTGATGGTCTTCTTCTCCAGGAACAGCTCGAGACCGTCCTCACCGAACTCGCGCCCCACCCCCGACGCCTTGTACCCGCCGAAGGGCGAGGAGAAATCGATGGGCACATTGGAGTTGACCATGTAGGTACCGGTCCGGACCCGCCGGGCCACATCGAGACCACGGTCGTTGGAACCGCTGAACACCGCTCCGCACAGGCCGTAGTCGGAGTCGTTGGCGATACGGACGGCGTCGTCGTCGTCGTCGTAGGGGATCAACGAGAGCACCGGGCCGAAGATCTCCTCCTGGGCGATGCGCATCCCGTTGTCGACGTCCACGAACACGGTCGGCTCGACGTACCACCCGGTGTCGATGCCCTCGGGGCGGCCTCCGCCGGCCGCGACCTTGGCCCCTTCCTGCTGGCCGATCCGGATGTAATTCTCCACCCGGTCGCGCTGACGCTCAGCGACCAGGGGGCCGACCTCGGTGGCCGGATCCAGGGGGTCACCGACCTTCATGGACCGCACCTGCTCGACCAGGGCCTCGGCGACCTCGGCATAGCGATCCCGAGGGGCAAGGATGCGGGTCAGCGAGATGCACGCCTCCCCGTTGTTCATGATGGCATTCGGCATCATGAGCGGAATGGAGACATCGAGGTCCACGTCGTCGAGAAGGATGGCTGCCGACTTCCCGCCCAGCTCGAGGCTGAACCGTTTGAGATTGGCACCGCAGGCTGCGCCGATCTTGCGGCCCGCGGCGGTCGACCCGGTGAAGGACACCTTGTCGACACCGGGATGGTTGACCAGGTACTCCCCCACCTCGCGCCCGGCAGGAACCACGCTGAGCACCCCGTTGGGCAGCCCGGCGTCGGCAAACATCTCGGCCAGCACGTTGGCATCGATTGGGGTCTCCGGGGCCGGCTTGAAGACCACGGTGCTGCCGGACAGGAGCGCCGGGGACAGCTTGGCGCAGGCCAGGAAGAGCGGCACGTTCCACGGCGTGATGGCCGCCACCACCCCGACCGGCTCCTTCGAGACCAGGACCGGGCCGAGCAGTCCGTCCTTGACCGTGTCGAACTGGAACGTCGACCCCAGTCCGGCGTAGTAGTCGAGGATCATGGTGGGGGCCAGCACCTGGGCCATCATCCCCCACGAGACGGGGGACCCCATCTCGCTGGATATCAGCTCGGAGATGCCCTGCATGTCGTTGCGGATGGCTTCGGCCACCTTGGTCAGCACCGCGGCCCGCTCGGCCGGCGCCATCCTCGGCCACGGACCGTGGTCGAACGCCTGACGGGCGCTGGCCACAGCCCGGTCGACGTCGGCATTCTGCGCTTCGGGCACCCGGGCCACGACCTGCTCGGTGGCCGGCGAGACCACGTCGAACACGGACGAGGACGAAGGCTCGACCCACTCGCCCCCGATGAACAGACGATCGTACGACTTCACGGTCCCTCCCTCGATACGGATCCGGACTGGCTGGCGGCCGATCCCGCCGCAATGGCCGGCGCAACCGCGCCCCTCGATCGTAGTCCGGCTCCCGCAACCCCGCTCCATCACGCCGATCCTCGATACGCTCCCGTTGCCACCTCTGTGGTGACGGTACCCAGCCGAGGCCCAGCCGCCCAGATCCACGAGGAGTGACCGTGCTCTCCCCACTCGACGACTACCCGGTTCACCAGATCTCCGAACCGATGCGCTACGTCGGTACCTCCGATCGCAACTTCTACGACCGCTACTACTTCAACATCCACGGTACGGGCGAGGTGCACGGAACCGACGGTGAGCTGTTCGCCGTGGTCGGAGTGGGCCAATACCCCAATCTGAGCGTGGCCGACGCCTTCGTATCGGTGCTCTGGGAAGGGGACCACCGGGTGGTGCGGTCCTCGAAGACACTCGGTGCCGATCGGATGGATGCCTCGGTCGGCCCCATCCGAGTCGAGGTGAAGAAGGGTCTCGAGCAGGTGCGGGTCATCGTCGAGCCCAACGAATGGGGCATCGAGCTCGACGCCACCTACGACGGCTTCTGCGAGGCCCATCTCGAATCGCGCCACTTCGATCGCCAGTTCGGCCGGGTGACCTTCGACTCGACCCGGTTCGCCCAGGTCGGTTCCTGGACGGGCCGGTTGGGGGTCGGGGACCGGGACGTCGAGCTGGCCCCCGACCGCTACTGGGGGTCTCGCGACCGGTCGTGGGGTGTCCGCCCGGTGGGCGAGGCCGAGCCGCCCGGCATCCGGGCCACCGACGCCGAGGGCGGCTTCTTCTGGATCTACGCGCCGGTGAGGTTCGAGGACCATGCCATGATCACCATCATCCAGGAGCGGCCGAGCGGTGAGCGGGTCATGCAGGACGCCCACCGGATCTCTCGCATGGGCTCGGGAGAGCCGGCCGAATGGTTGGGTCGGCCCGAGCACGAGCTCCGGTTTGCGCCGGGCACGCGGCAGGTGACCGGGGCGACCCTCAGCTACTACGGGCCGCACGGGGCGAAGACGGCGGAGGTGGAAGTCGAGACCCTGCTGGCGTTCCCCTTGTTGCTGGGGAGCGGCTACGGGCTCGAACCGGACTGGCGCCACGGCATGTACCAGGGTGACCTGGTCGTCCAGGGCCTCAAGGTCCCGCCGCCGGACCCCTCGTACTTCAACTGGGCCCTGACCGAGTACGCCGCCCGGTTCACCTACGAAGACCATGTCGGCTACGGGATGTTCGAGTGCGCCGTGATGGGCCCCCACCGACAGTACGGCTTCACCGGCTGGGAGTGAGTGGCTCGCCGGGCGGTACTGGGCCGGCGCCGCCGGAACAGGCCTCCTGCCGGAGGAGACCTGCCGACGGCTAGCCGACGGGGCGCACCTTGTCCGGCTCCCAGTAGGCGCGGAGGGCGGCGATCGAGCCCTCCGGCGACCGGCGGTAGGTGTAGACACCGTCCACCTCGACCGCCGTGCCGCCGGCGAGCGTGATGCGGATCACGCCCACGTTGGCCACCTCGTCCCCGCACACGAGCGACTGGTGCACGGTGAACCGGATCGACTCGTTGACGCCGATCACGTTGTCGTAGAAGGCGGCGATGGCGGCCGCACCCCGGTGGCCGGTGCCGTCGGGGTCGAAGGCGGACGGGCCGACCGGGTCCTCGACCACCGCGTCATCGGCGAACAGCGCCAACCACCCCTGGCGGTCCCCGGCCTCCACCGCGGCCATGGAGGCCTCGGCCAGCTCACGGGCGCTCCTCATCGACGGGTGGCGCCGATGACGTCCTCGGCGTAGCGGCGCAGGTTGTCCACCTTCGCCTGGAGGGGTTCGGTGTCCGGCCCCACCTCGTAGGGCCAACGGAACCCCACGATGACATCGGTGACACCCTGGTCCTCGAGTCGCCGGATGCCGTCGGCCGTATAGGCGTCGCCCGAGATCACGTGGACCTCGAAGGGTTGTTCGGACGTCCCCTCCTCCTGGCGCAGCGTCCGCAGGCGCTCCAAGAGCCTGGGAAGGTCCTCGGGATCTCCGCCTCCGTGCAGCCAGCCGTCGGACCGGGCCGCCCGGCGCAACGCCGCCGTGGCATGGCCACCGATGAGGATGGGGAGCCGGGCGTCGGGGGTCGGGGTGATCTTGACGGGCGGCAGGTCGTAGACCTCCCCGTGGTACTCGAAGTACCCGCCGGCCGACAGGCCGCGCACGATGTCGACGGCCTCGTCCATCCGGCGACCCCGCCCTTCCCAGGGCACGTCGCACAGCTCGTAGTCCTCGGGCCACGGGCTCGTCCCCACCCCGAGGGCCAGCCGGTTGCCCGTCATCACCGCCACCGACGTGGCCTGCTTGGCCACCAGCAGCGGGTGCCGCATGGGGAGCTTGAGGACGAAGGTGATGAAACGGAGGCGCTCGGTGACCGCACCCATGGCCGGGATCAGCGAGAAGGGCTCGATGAACGGCTTGTCGTCGAGGAACTGGCGCGAATGGTCCGGCGAGAACGGGTAGGAGGAGTCGGACTCCTTGGGGTAGCAGATGCTGTCCGGCACCACCATGCCGTCGTAGCCGGCATCCTCGGCTGACTGCGCTAACGGCAGGTAGTAGGCGGGGTCGACCATGGACTCGGCATAGGAGTACCTCACGGACCGCTCCACTCGATGTGGGCGCGGATGGCACCCTCGTCGGTGACCCACCCCTCGGCCGACGCCGCCTCGATCATGCCGGCGAACCGGGCCTCCCAATCCTCACCGAGCTCCCCCTCCTGCCGGGCGGTGGCCTGGGCCAGGCGTCTGACCGCGGCGACCGGGATGAAGGCATTGCCGTCCGGGTCGATGGTGCCGGCATCGTGCACGCTCAGTGCGGCGGCCACGGCGCCGAGGGCCCCCGGGTCGGCGCTGTCCTCGGGCCCGGCCGGGAGCACCAGGACCGAGAAGCGTTGTGTGTCATCGCGGTCGCCGAGCGACACCGACCCCGAGGACAGATCGACCATCACGTGCACGGTGACCGACCTCCTCCATCCCCGGATGACACCACGGCCGGCCGGGCGGCACCACCGGAGAGTTCGGGCCGCGCCGGCCCCGAGGCGGACCTCATACCGGAGGAGCGGCCGGCACGCGGTTCGCCCTCAATCGGTCGGCCACCCAGGAGATCCCGTCGGCGTGGGCCATCCTCTCGGGCCAGCCCGAGAGGACCTGCTCCACGTCGGCGAGGGTGGGGATGTACCCGACGACCATGACCAGGATGCGATCGACGGGGATGCTCTCGACTTCGATGTCGCCGAACGGGGTGAATGAGTCCGCTTCGGGGACCAGTTCGAGCATGGTGTAGAGCTCGCCGGTGTCCTCCACCCAGCTGAGCTCGTAGCGGTTCCCCCTGGCGTCGAACCAATCGGTGCCGAGCTCGACCTCGGCCGACTGCCGACGGCGCTCGTCGGCGCTGTAGAACTGCTCGATGTCCATGGATCTCCTCTGCTACTGGCGCTCTCCTGCCACCGCCGATGCCGCATCAGCGGCCGACCGGTGCCGAACCTGTCCGACGAGTGGGGCAGGCAGGGATCGAACCTGCGACCGAGGGATTATGAGTCCCCTGCTCTGACCACTGAGCTACTGCCCCTCTGAACTGGGCTTTTATCCTCCTTCGGGCTCAGTGTCCCCACGATCTCGAGAGCTCGGGGTCCGCCCCCGGCATCGGTCCCCGGTCTTCTGGCGGCGACCGGGACAACCGACCCGGCCACCTCGAGGTGCGAGCGTACAACCCGCGGGGTGACGTGGGACAACCGTGCGGAGTAGGCCGTGGAGCAGGCCGTGGAGCAGGCCGTGGGCGCCGGAGCGGGACCCACTCTCCGTGACCTTTCTCCGCAACCGATTGACGCAGAGCGCAGCTCCCGCAAGGATCTGGGCATGGGTAAGCGTCAGCGGCAAGGGGCCCTTTCCTCCCAGGTGGACGATCTGCAGCGCCGGCTCTCGCTGACGTACGTCATCGTCGAGGAGCTCGCCGAGTGCCTGATCGCGGACCACTCGGCCGGCGACCAGACGGACGCGTGCTATCGGGACGCCCGCAGCCACCTGGAGCCCATCGCCGCCGAAGTGGGCAGTATGGCGAAGACGTTCTGGCTCGGGCACAACTACCTCAAGGCTGCCGCCGACGTCGCCCTGCGGGGCACGATGGTCTCGGTGTTCATGGGCGCACAGGTCGTCGCCCTCGACCTCACGCTCGACGCCATGGCCCTGGTGGGCCGGGCCGAGGGCCCGGACGAGGACTTCCTCCGGGAGACCATCCAGGCCTGCACCGACGTCTACACCACCCACGCCACCATGGTGGAGTCGGCCCTGGAGGCGGACATCGAGTCACTGATGCTGATGAGACAGGTCTATGGCACCGACCCCGACGGCCACGCCGCCGCCTTCAGCCGGCTCTTCGACGACTTCAAGCTGGTGAAGGACCGCATGCTGGCCCGGGCCTAGACATCCCGGGCCCCGGACTCAGGAAGCCTTGCGGCGGGGCCTCGGGGCGGCCTTCTTCGTGCGGGACAAGGCGGCGGGTTTGGCTGCGGTGCCGCTCCGGGCGCGCTTGGCCGGCGCGGCACGCTTGGCGGCGGCCCGCTTGGCCGGGGCACCGTCCCCGTCGGCCTGACCGACGGGGGACCTCTGGCGGGCCTCGTCGATGCTGGCGCTCAGGGCCTCCATGAGGTCGACCACCTTGGTCCCCGGTCGCTCGGCTGCCACCGCTTCCACGATCTCGCGGCCCTGGCGCTTCTCCTCGATCAGGGTGGCGACCTTGGCCCGGTGAGTGTCCTCGTAGCGGGTGGGGTCCCAGGCGCTCTCCATGGACTGGACCAGCAGCTCGGCCATGGCCGTCTCCTTGTCACTGAGCTCGACGGCGTGGGGCAGCCCCGGCAGCTCCTCATCGGGTTGGCGGATCTCGTCGGCGAAGTAGAGGGTTTCGAGCAACAGCACCCGCTCGTCGGGGCGGATGGCGACGGGGTACTCCTTGTTGCGCATGACGAGGGTGCCGATGGCGATCTTCTGGGCTCGGCCCATGACCGAACGCAGCAGGGCATAGGCCTTCTCGGCCGCCTCCCCCTCGGGGGCGAGGTAGTAGGTGGCCCGGAAGTAGACAGGGTCGATGTCGGTGAGATCCACGAAGTCGGTGATCTCGATGAGCTTCGAGCGCTCCGGCTCGGCGGCGGCCAGCTCCTCGTCCGAGAGGATCACGTACTCCCCGCCGCCCAGGTCCACCCCCCGCACGATGTCCTCGGGGGCCACCTCGGCGCCAGTGCGCTCGTTGACCTTGCGGTAGCGGATGCGGTCCGCCGTGCCCACCTCGAACTGGTGGAAGCGGATGGCCTTCTCGGCCGTGGCCGGGTACAGGCCGACCGGGACGTTGACCAGGCCGAAGCTGAGCGAGCCCTTCCAGATGGTGCGTGCCATTCCCCTAGCTTTACCCAGGTCAGGCCCCCCTGACCACCATGGGTCCACCACCCTGGCACACCCCCTCGTCACACTGGCCCCGATGGCCTCCAGCCTGCCCCGCCTCGTCCCCGACCCCTCGGTCGCCCGCCACTTCGCCGAGATGGCCTTCTACGGTCTCGCCACCTTCGGCCCGCGGTCCCCCGAGGGCCCGGATCTCGCCCTCGAACTGGGCCTTTCCGCGTGGATGCGCCGGGCCGGGGTCAGGTCCGAGGAGGCGGCCCAGGCCCTGTGGGCGCTGCGGGAGGCGGTCCTCGGGGCGGCCGGGCTCGACCGTGGCGAGGAGCCGGTGCCGCTGACCGGCCACGGCCCGCGACAGGACACCCTCACCCTCGCCTCCTACCTCGCCGGCCTCCTCGCCCGGGTGGCCGGGGCGGGTGGCGTCGACCACCAGGACGTGGTGGCCCTGGCCACCGACCGGCTCCGCACCTGAGCGGGGACCCGAGCCGCGGCCGATTCCCCGGCGCGGGCGGCCCGGTGCGATTCCGACCGGGCGGAGATCAGAGCTCGTCGACCGACCGCGGTGTGCGAAGGATCATCACCGAGGCCGCCACCAGGAGGGCGGCACCGATCAGGGTGAAGACGAAGTGCCACCAGCTCCAGCTGAACTGCCGCTGGACCGCCACCGCCGCCGGGGTGGCGCAGGTCTGGAAGGTGGGGCACGTCGTGGTGGTGGCCGGAATCGTCACGATGGCGGTGCTGGTGAATCGGGTCACGGTCCACAGGACCCACATGGCCCACAGGCCCACCACGACGACGACCCGCATGGGCTGGTTCCGCATCCCCACCCACTGATCTTGCCAGAGTTTGGGGCCTGATCCGGTGTCGTGACCGCCGTCACCGGGCAGTTTCGCAGTGGCCAGGCCCGGCCGGACGGGCGTCGCCGGCGGGAGCGTGAGGCTCCTGAGCTGGGAAAGCTCCGGGGGAGAGACTCGAACTCTCAACCTAGCGGTTAACAGCCGCTTGCTCTGCCGATTGAGCTACCCCGGAAATGGCCGTCGCCGCGGCCCGGAGGCGCGGCGGCGCGCCTGTGGACACTAGCCCGGTGGTCACCGGTCCGGAGGCAAGGATGCAGGGAGGCGCCGAGCGGTGCACAATGGGCCGGTGAAGTTCCGCATCGGCACGGTGATGGCCTTCCTCGTGGGCTACCTGTTGGGGGCGCGGGCCGGTCGAGAGCGCTATCTCCAGATCGTGCGAACGATCACCGACATGGGTCGATCAGCGCCCGTCACGGGAACGGCCACCCTGGTCGGCCGCAAGTCCAAGGCGGTGGCCGCCCTCGGGATCGAGAGAATGAAGGACTCCATCGGTGTCCGGCTGGGCTGGCGCGACGGCGACCAGGCGGCCGACGCCATCGCTGCCGACCTGGCTGAAGACCTGGCCAACGCCTTGAACCACCGACGGCATGGGTCCGACCCGTCCCCCCGCCATCCTGGATCCCGCCCTCGGCCGCCGCTGGTCGGGAGTCAGGCCTCGTCGAGGTAGTCGCGCAGCAGCTGGGCCGACTCCGGCCGGCGCAACTTCGCCAACGTCTTGGCCTCGATCTGCCTGATCCGCTCCCGGGTGACCCCGAAGGCCTTGCCCACCTCTTCGAGGGTCCGGATCTTGCCGTCCTCCAGCCCGAAACGGAGCCGCACGACATCCTGCTCGCGCGGCGAGAGATGGCCCAGCGCCTCCCGCACCGCGTCGTCCAGCATCATGCGGGCCGCGGCATCGTCGGGAACCACCGCCTCGCGGTCCTCGATGAGGTCGGACAGGCTGAAGTCGTCCTCGTCGCCCATGGGCTGCTCGAGTGAGACCGTGTCCTGGTTGATGCGTTGGATCTCGCGGACCCGTTCGATGGAGAAGTCGACCCGGCCGGCCACCTCCTCGGCGCTGGGCTCGCGGCCCAGTTCCTGCAGCAACTGACGTTGTGCCCAGACGACCTTGTTGATGGTCTCCACCATGTGCACCGGGATGCGGATGGTCCGGGCCTGGTCGGCGATGGCCCGGGTGATGGCCTGGCGTATCCACCACGTGGCGTAGGTGGAGAATTTGAAGCCCTTGGTGTGGTCGAACTTCTCGACCGCCCGCATCAGCCCGAGGTTCCCCTCCTGGATCAGGTCGAGGAAGGCGAGCCCGCGGTTGCGGTAGCGCTTGGCGATCGACACCACCAGTCGGAGGTTGGCCTCGATGAGTGCCTCCTTGGCCGCCTGTCCCCGCCGCACCAGTACCCGGTCGTGGACCCGGTCCGGATAGCTCTCGCTCGGGCCGCCCTCGAAGGCCGCCATTCGCTCGGCGGCCTCGTTGCCGGCCAGGATGCGCTCGGCCAGCTCGACCTCGAGGGAGGCATCGAGCAGCTTGACCTTGCCGATCTCCTTCAGGTACATGTGCACCGGATCGGCCGCCGATCCCCTGAATCCGTCAGCGTCGCTGTACCCGTCGTCGGCCGGCCGCCGCGGGGGGCGCTCCCGGCGGCCCGCAGCCCGGTCGGCGCCGCGGGCCGGACTGTCGCGGCCCAGGGTCGGCACCGGGGCGACGCGCCCCGCCGGGGGTTCGAGCCCGAGGATCCGGCCCGGTGCGGCCCCGTCCGGCGGGACCGACCCGTTGGGCGAGTCGGCGGGACGGGGAACCTCCTCGAGCAGCACGTCGGTGAGGTCTTCGACGGCGGCACCGGTCACCGGCACCGTGGCCGCCACATCGGCGTCATAGGTGAACTCGACCCCGGCGGCCCTGACTCGGGCCACCACGTCGGAGATGAGCTCCGCACTCAGTTCGACCGAGCGCAGCACGGTCATGAGGTCGTCCTGGGTCAGTCCACCACGCGCTTGGCCCAGGCGGATCAGCGCTTCGAACTGTTCCTCGGGAAGCGCGTCCAATGTCGTGGCGGCGGCACTCGTGGTCGGGGGGAGGTCCATGCGTTCCACTTCCACGGTCACGAGGGGCGAACCCTGCTCAGTGGTCACTCCTCATCCTCCCGCCCCGGACCGCTGGTCTGTGCCCTCACCACCAGCCAGGCTACCAACCTGGCCGTCGCCGCCGCCGACGCACTCGGATCGTCGAGCGCCTGGACCCAGGCCGTCACCTCGACCGCCTCGCGGGCGGCGGTCGGTGAGGTCCGTGCCTCGGTCGTGATCACCCGGAGCTCACGCCGGGCGGCGTGCCGGACCAGCTGCAACACGACATCCTCGGGCTCGCTGGTCGGCTCCTCCACGGTCAGCCGGACCAGGAGCTCCTGGACGGGCGCGGGCGCCGTGTCGATGGCCTGGTGCAGGTCGTCCGCGTCGACCAGGGCCTGGAACGCAGCCCGCTGCAGGTCGTCGCGGAACAGGGCGGCCTCCAGCCGGTTCCCCACATCCTCGGGTCGGTGGATGGCCAACCGGAGCGCCTCGAGCCCGGGCCGGAACTCCCGTGGGCCCCCGGTCCGGTCCGACGTCGGGCCGGCGCCCCGGGGGCCGGCCCGCACCGGGGACGCCGGGCCGTCCTCGTCATCGGGCTCACGGACCCACGACCCGTCCGGCGGCGCCGGGACCGGTCGCCGGCGACCGGCGGGCGCCCCCCCGCCGTCCGACGGCGTCGCCGCCGAACGGGTCCGGCGCTGCTCGTTCCGGAGCCGTTCGAGGCGTTCGCGGAGCGGTGGCGGCTCGAGCCGGCAACGTTCCGCCACCTGCATCACGTACTGGTCGCGCACCAGGTTGTCCGGGTGCTCGGCCACGGCCCCCAGCGCGGCGTCGGCCGCCTTGGCCCGACCCTCGGAGGTGTCCAGCTGGGCGGCATCGAGGATGCGCTCCACCCGGAACCGGAGGAACGGTTTGGCCTCGTCGACGGCGGCCCGGAGCCGATCGGGATCGGTCCGGGCCAGCTCCCCGGGGTCGGATCCGGGGGGGAGGTCGGCCACCGCCACGTCGATCTCGAGACGGCGCTCCCACTCGTAGAAGCGGCCCGCCGCCGACTGGCCGGCGGTGTCGGCATCGAAGGCCAGGACGATCCGGGAGGCGAAGTTGCGCAACAGCTTCACGTGCTCCTCGGCCAGTGCCGTCCCGCAGGTGGCCACGGCGCGCTCCACGCCGACGCCGAACAGCCCGATCACATCGGTGTACCCCTCGCAGACCACCACCTCGCCCGTCTTGATGATCTGCTGCTTGGCCCAGTTGAGGGCGTACAGCGTGCGCCGCTTGGAGTAGATGGGCGTCTCCGAGGAGTTCTTGTACTTGGCCGGGTCCTCGCTGTCGGGCAGGATCCGGCCACCCAGGGCGACCGGGTGGCCCGAGGGGTCGCAGATGGGGAAGAGGATCCGCGCCCGGAACGCATCCTGCAACCGGCCCCGCCGGTTCACGAATCCGAGGCCGGCGCCCTCGGCGGCGGCCGCGTTCAGCCTGAGGCCGGTGCACAGGGCGTCCCACTCGTCGGGCGCCCAACCCAGCCGGAAGCGTCGCACCACCTCGCCGTCGTACCCCCGGCTGCGGAGGTAGTCGCGCGCCCGGCCGGCGTCAGAACCGTTGAGCAGCCGCCGGTGGTACCACTCGACAGCCTCCTCCATGGACTCGAGGAAGGCCTTGCGCCGCTGGCTGTCGCGCCCGGACTGGGCATCCTCCCGGATGGTGACACCGGCCCGATCGGCCAACCGGTGCACCGCGTCCACGAAGTCCAGGTGCTCGACGGCCCGGACGAAGCTGATGGCGTCCCCTTTGGCCTGGCAGCCGAAGCAGTAGTAGAAGCCCTCCTCGGCGTTCACGCTGAACGAGGGCGTCTTCTCCCCGTGGAAGGGGCAGAGTCCGACCCAGCGTTGACCCTGCCGCTTGAGGGCGGCGTGCTCGCCGATCAGGGCAACGATGTCGGTAGCGGCCCGGACCCGGGCGACTTCCTCATCGGGGATGCCCATGGATGACGACGGTACCGCGTCGCTGGGTCGGGCCATCCCCGCCGGGGCGGCCCCGCCCCGGCCGCGGGCTCCCCCTACCGGGCGCCCCTGGCCCGGCCCCTGGCCCGGCCCTTCGCCGCGGTCTTCGCCCCGCCCTTCGCCCTGCTCTTCGGCGCGGTCTTCGGCGCGGTCTTCGCCCCGGCCTTCGCCCCGGCGGAACGGCGTCGACCGGCGGTGACGCCCGAGGCCAGGACGGCCTGGGCCGCGGCTAGCCGGGCGATGGGCACCCGGAACGGCGAGCAGCTCACGTAGTCCACGCCCGCCCGGGCGAAGGTGGCGATGGACTCGGGGTCGCCGCCGTGCTCTCCGCAGACGCCGACCTTCAGCGACGGCCGGGTCGAGCGGCCGCGCTCGACGCCGAGCCTCACCAGCTCGCCCACACCATCGGGGTCGACCACCTCGAAGGGGTTCCGCTTGAGGAGGCCGAGCTCCAGGTAGGCCGACATCATCCGTCCTTCGACGTCGTCCCGGCTGAACCCGTAGGTCATCTGGGTCAGGTCGTTGGTGCCGAACGAGAAGAAGTCGGCCTCCTCTGCGATGTCCCCGGCGCGCAGGGCGGCCCTCGGTGTCTCGATCATCGTGCCGATGGCCACCTCGAGCGACCCGGCCGACCTGGCCGGCTTCGTCCCCCTGGCCCGCGGTTGCAGGGCGGCCGACGCCTCGGCCTCGGCGATGGCGGCCTCCACCCACGTCCGGGCCAGGGCCATCTCCTCCCGGGACACGGTGAGCGGGATCATGATCTCGATGACGGGATGGCCGCCCGCCCCGGCCCGCTCGAGAGCCGCCTCCATCAGCGCACGCACCTGCATGGCGTAGAGCCCGGGCTTGATCACACCGAGCCGCACCCCTCGGGTGCCGAGCATGGGGTTGTACTCGTGCCAGGCGAGGGCGGCACCGTAGAGGCGGTGCTCCTCGGGGGTGAGGCCCTCGGTCGCCTGCTTGACGGCCAGGTCCTCGGTCCTCGGCAGGAATTCGTGGAGCGGCGGGTCGAGCAGCCTGATGGTGACGGGCAGGCCGTCCATGGCTTCGAGGATCTCCAGGAAGTCGGCCCGCTGCGCCTGGCGGAGGGCCTCCAAGGCGGACTCCTCCTCGGTCGGGCTCGAGGCAAGGATCATCCGGCGCACGATGGGCAGTCGATCCTCGCCGAGGAACATGTGCTCGGTGCGGCACAGCCCGATCCCCTCGGCGCCGTGCCGGCGGGCGTTGGCCGCATCCGGGCCGTTGTCGGCGTTGGCCCGGACCCCGAGGTGCCCGGCCCGGGCCCGGTCGGCCCAACCGAGGATGATCTCGAACTCGGGGGGCGTCTCCCCCTCGGTCACCGGGACCTGACCCAGCATCACCGTCCCGTTGGTGCCGTCGACCGAGATCCAGTCGCCCTCGTTGACCACGGTGTCGGCGACGGCGAAGGAGCCGACCGAGATGCGCAGGGCCTCGGCCCCGACCACGGCGGGCTTGCCCCAGCCCCGGGCCACCACCGCCGCGTGGCTGACCAGTCCGCCCCGGGCGGTGAGGATGCCCTCGGCGGCCAGCATCCCGTGCACGTCCTCGGGCGAGGTCTCACTGCGAACCAGCACCACCTTCTCGCCCCGCTCCGCCGCGGCCTGCGCCTCGTCGGCCGTCAGGTAGACCCGACCGACCGCCGCCCCGGGGGAGGCGCCGAGGCCCCGGGCCAGCACGGGATGGCCCGATCCGGCGAATTGGGGGTGGAGCACCTGCTCGAGGTGGTCGGCGGTGATCCGCTGCACCGCCTCGTCCTTGCTCAGCTTGATCGCCTTCTCGCCCACCATGTCGACGGCCATCCGCAGCGCGGCGCGGCCGGTGCGCTTGCCCACGCGGGTCTGCAGCATCCAGAGCTTTCCCTGCTCCACAGTGAATTCCGTGTCGCACATGTCCCGGTAGTGCGCTTCGAGGCGGGCGAAGATGGCCAGCAGCTGGCGATGGATGGCCGGGAACCGGTCCTTCAGCGCCGAGAGCGGCTCGGTGTTCCGGATACCGGCCACCACGTCCTCCCCCTGGGCGTTGAACAGGAAATCGCCGTACTCGCCGGGGGCGCCGGTGGCCGGGTCGCGGGTGAAGCCGACCCCGGTGCCCGAGTCCTCGTCCCGGTTGCCGAACACCATGGCCTGCACGTTGACGGCGGTGCCGAGGTCGTGGGGGATCCGCTCCTGCTCCCGGTAGGCCACGGCCCGGGGTCCGTTCCAGGAGGCGAAGACGGCTTCGATGGCCCCCCGCAGCTGCTCCTCGGGGTCCTGGGGGAAGGGAGTGCCGGTCGCCCGCTCGACGATCTGCTGGTAGGCGTCGACCAGGTAGCGCAGGAGCTCGACGGGGATGCCGGCGTCGGACGTCGTCCCGGCCAGCTCCTTGGCCGCGTCGAGCAGGCCGTCGAACTCGTGGCCCGGGAGGCCGAGCACGATGCGGCCGTACATGGCCACGAACCGGCGGTAGGAGTCGTAGGCGAACCGCTCGTCGTCGGTCTGCTTGGCCAGCCCCTCCACCGACTGGTCGTTGAGGCCGAGGTTGAGGACGGTGTCCATCATCCCCGGCATCGAGAACTTCGCCCCCGACCGCACCGACACCAGCAGCGGGTCGCTCGGGTCACCGATCCGCTTGCCCATCGCCTTCTCCAGTCGAGCCCGCGCCCGGGCGACCTCACCGGTGAGCCCATCGGGCCAACCGGCCTCCATGTAGCTGCGGCAGGCGGTGGTGCCGATGGTGAAGCCCGGGGGCACCGGGAGCTCGAGCACCGAGGTCATCTCGGCGAGGTTGGCCCCCTTGCCGCCGAGGAGGTCCTTCATCTCCATCGGAGGCTTGCGATGAGCATGATCGAAGTCGTAGACGAAGGGCATTCGGACAGGGTCTCCTGGAGCGGATGTGGAGCGAGGTGTCTGGCGGCAGCCCGCCGGGGGCGGGACAGCCAGCGTACCCGGGACCGCCTCGTCCAGGAACCCTCCCCGACGGCAACCGTCAGGGGCAACGGGCGCCACTGGTGCGACCCCGTTATAAAGAGGGAATGAACCTCGAAGGCAAGACCGTCCTCGTCACCGGCGTGGGTGCCGGCCTCGGACGGGAATGTGCCGCCAGCGCCCTGCGCGACGGGGCCCGCGTGGTGATCGCCGCCCGCACCGCCGACACCCTGGCGGCCACCTCCGCCGACCTCGACCCGGGTGGGGAGCGGGTGGCGACCCACGTCACCGACATCACCGACCCCGAGTCCTGCGCCGGCCTGGTGGAGGTGGCCCTGGACCGCTTCGGCTCGGTCGACGCACTCATCCAGGTCGCGGCGTACGAGAACGTGTGGGGCGGCCTCTACGACCTCAAGTTCGAGGCATGGCGCAAGGCGTTCGAGACCAACGTCATCGGCGCGCTCACCGTCATCCGTCCGGTGGCCGAGGCCATGAAGGCCGGCGGGGGCGGCTCGGTGGTGCTGATCGGCTCCCAGTCGATGTTCCAGCCGGCGCTCCCCCAGAGCGGCTATGCCGCCTCGAAGGGGGCGCTGTTGTCGGCCATGTACTACCTCTGTGACGAGCTGGGTCCGGACAACATCCGCTGCAACATGGTCATCCCGTCGTGGATGTGGGGCCCCAACGTCGAGCTCTACGTGACCGGGACGGCGGCCAGCCAGGGACGGAGCCAGGACGAGGTCCTCACCGACATCGTGGGGAGGTTCCCGCTGCGCCGGATGACCGAGGACGGCGAGGTGGCCGACGTCGCCGTCTTCTTCGCCTCGGACCACGCCAAGGCGGTCACCGGCCAGTACCTGCTGGTCAACTCGGGCGAGATGCTCCGATGAGCGGCGGCCCCAAACGGGTCGTGGTGTGGGGCACCGGCTTCGTCGGGAGGATGGTCATCCCCGAGGTGCTCCGCCACCCCTCCTTCGAGCTGGTGGGCGTGGGGGTGAGCAGCCCCGACAAGGTGGGGCGGGACGTGGGCGAGATCTGCGGGATCGGGCCGGTGGGGTTGGCCGCCCGCCACGACCTCGACGAGTTGATCGACCTCCGCCCCGACGCCCTGGTGCACTTCGGCCCGACCGCCGCCCACGCCAACGACAACATCCGCGACATCACCGCCTTCCTCCGCGCCGGCATCGACGTCTGTTCGACGGCCATGACCCCCTGGGTGTGGCCGTCGATGCCGTCGATCCCCCCGTCGTGGGTCGATCCCGTCACCGAGGCGTGCGAGGCCGGTGGTGCCTCCTGCTTCACCACCGGGATCGATCCCGGCTTCGCCAACGACCTCTTCCCGATGACCCTCATGGGACTGTGTGCGGAGGTCCGCCAGGTCCGGGCCCTGGAGATCCTCGACTACATCAACTACGAGGGTGACTACGAGGAGGAGATGGGCATCGGGCGGCCGCCCGAATTCGTCCCGCTGCTCGAGCACACCGACATCTTGGTCATGTCCTGGGGGGCGACCGTGCCCATGATGGCCCACGCCGTGGGCATCGAGCTGGACGAGATCACCTCCACCTGGGAGAAATGGGTGACGGGCTCGGCCATCACCACGGCCAAGGGCGTCATCAACCCGGGCGAGGTCGCCGCCATCCGCTTCACCGTGAACGGCCTCTACCGCGGCGCGCCGCGCATCTGCCTGGAGCATGTGAACCGGGTGGGATCGGCCGCCGCCCCCGACTGGCCCCGGGGCACCCGGGACGACGTCTACCGGGTGGTGATCGAGGGCACGCCCTCGATCACCCAGGAGACGGCGTTCCGGTTCTCCGACGGGAGCGGCCGGGACGCCGCCGCCGCCGGCTGCCTGGCCACCGGGCTCCGCGCCCTCAATGCGGTGCCGGCCGTCAACGACCTGCCGCCCGGCTGGGTCACGGCGCTCGACCTTCCCCTCATCCCCGGCGTCGGGACCATTCGGTGAGGGGTGCATCCCCGGGCCCCGGCAGTCCCGGCTGCATACGCTCGCCCGTCCGTTCCGCCCCCGGCCCCGGCCCCGGCCCCGGCAGTGAGGAGTGACCAATGACCCCCGAGGACCTCGTTGAGATCGAGCTCATCAAGCGACTCAAGTACCGGTACCTGCGCTGTCTCGACCAGAAGCTGTGGACCGAGATCGAGACCTGCTTCACCCCGGACGCCACGGCCCGCTACGGCGGAGGCCTCTACGAGTTCGAGGGCCGGGACGCCATCATGGACTTCCTCCGGACGTCGATGGGGGCCACCACCATGCTGAGCAGCCATCGGTGCCACCATCCCGAGATCGACCTGACCGGCCCCGACCAGGCCGTGGGCACCTGGGCCCTCGAGGACGTCGTGATCCTCACCGACCTCGGCCTCAACGTCCAGGGGGCGGCGTTCTACAGCGACCGGTACGTCAAGGTCGACGATCGGTGGTCGATCGCCCACACGGGCTACCGCCGCACCTACGAGGAACTGCTGCCGCGGGCGTCGCTCGAGGGGCTCAGGCTGACCGCCGACTGGTGGGCAACCGATGGACGGTCGACGCTCTCCTGAGCGATCAGGCCAGGGTGGCGCCGTCGATGAGGATGTCGGACCCGTTCATGTGCGAGGCCTCGTCGGAGGCCACGAAGGCGATGGCGGCGGCGATGCCTTCGGGGGTGCCGAACTTCCCGAGGGGCGTGACCCGGTCGATGAGGGAGATGTCGGCCCCCTCGGGCAGATGGAAGGCCCCGGTGATGGGCGTGTCGATGGCCCCGGGGCTGATGCTGTTGACCCGGAGCCCCTGGGTGGCGTACTCGACGGCCAGTGCCCGGGTGAGGGCGAGCACCCCGCCCTTCGAGGCGGCGTAGGCGGTGGCCCACGGCTGTCCTTTGTGGGCGGCGGTCGACGCCAGGTTGACGATGCAACCGCCCCCGCCGAGCAGATGGGGAATGGCCTCGCGGCAGACGAGGAAGGTGCCGGTCAGGTTGACGGTGAGCAGCCGGTTCCACTCCTCCAGGGTGAGCTGGTGGGTGTGGGAGAAGGACAGGACGCCGGCCACATTGGCCACCACGTCGAGCCCACCGAGGTGGGCGGCGGCCGCAGCCACCATGGTCCTCACCCCGTGCTCGGAGGACACGTCCCCGGCCCGGGTGGTGATGGACCCGCTCATCCCGCCGGTCTCGTCCGCCAGGGTGGCGAGCGGCTCGGCGTTCACATCGACGGCCACCACGTCGGCACCCTCGCCCGCCAGCCGCAGTGCCGTGGCCCGGCCGATGCCCGAGGCACCGCCCGTGACCAGGGCGGCTCGGCCGGTCAGGCGTTGCGGCCAGGACTGGCCTGGCGGTGTCCCCATCGTCCGATGGTAGGGCATCACCCGGTCCGCCGGTGGGGGCGTCCGGTCAGCCGTGGTCCATCCGGTCGGACAGCTCGCCGCCCAGCGCCTCGATGGGCACCCGCACCTGCTCGGTCGAATCGCGCTCGCGCACGGTGACGGCCCGGTCCTCGATGGACTCGAAGTCGACGGTCACGCAGTAGGGCGTGCCCACTTCGTCCTGGCGGCGGTAGCGGCGGCCGATGGACTGGGTCACGTCGTAGTCGCACATGAAGCGGGGCTGGAGCACGGCCAGGACCTCCCGGGCCAGGGGCTCGAGCGTCTCCTTCTTCGAGAGCGGGAGGACGGCCACCTGGTAGGGGGCGAGCCTCGGGTGGAGCCGCAGCACGGTGCGTGCCTCCCCGCCCACCTCGTCCTCGTGGTAGGCCGACAGCAAGAAGGCCATCATGGTCCGGGTGGCGCCGGCCGCCGGCTCGATGACGTAGGGGACGTAGCGTTCGCCCGATGCCTGGTCGAAGTACTCGAGGCGCTCGCCCGAGGCCTCGCTGTGGGCCCGCAGGTCGAAATCGGTGCGGTTGGCGATCCCCTCGAGCTCGTCCCAGCCCCAGGGGAACCGGAATTCCACGTCGGCGGTGGCCGCGGCGTAGTGGGAGAGCTCGTCGGCCCCGTGGTGGCGGAGCCGCAACTCCGACTCGGGGATCCCGAGATCGGTGTACCAACGGTACCGCTCGTCCACCCAGTACCGGAACCAGTCGTCGCCCTCGGCGGGGGGGACGAAGTACTCCAATTCCATCTGCTCGAACTCCCGGGTCCGGAAGACGAAGTTCTGGGGGGTGATCTCGTTGCGGAAGGACTTCCCCACCTGGGCGATGCCGAAGGGAGGGCGCTTCCTGGTGGTCTGGACCACGTTGGCGAAGTTGATGAAGGTGCCCTGGGCCGTCTCGGGTCGGAGATAGGCGACCGCCCCCTCGTCCTCGATCGGGCCGGCGTGGGTCTTGAACATGAGGTTGAAGGCCCGGGCCTCGGTGAACTCGGTCGATCCGCACGACGGGCACACCCCGTCGATCTTGTCCTGGCGCCATCGTTGGTGGCAGTGGCGGCAGTCGACCAGGGGGTCGGTGAAATTGGCCAGGTGGCCGGAGGCCTCCCACACCGCGGGCGGGGACAGGATGGAGGCGTCCAGGCCCACGACGTCGACACGCCGCTGCACCATGCTCTCCCACCAGGCATTCTTCACGTTCCGGAGCAGGTTGACGCCCAACGGGCCGAAGTCGTAGGCGGACCGGAAGCCGCCGTAGATCTCCGCCGACTGGAAGATGAAGCCACGGCGCTTGGCGAGCCCGACGACCTTGTCCATCAGGCCCTCGGGCGCGTCAGGGGAGGTCACGGGGTCAGGCATCGGCACGAAGCGTACCGGCTGCCACCGGGACGCCCCACCCCGGGGAGAGGCGGGCGGTCACCTGGTTGGCCAACAGCCGCCCCTTGACCGTGAGCACCGCCCGCCCGCCCGCCCGCTCGACCAGGCCGGCCAGGTCGGGATCATCGGGCAGTGCGCCTGCGTCCACCCCGGTGCGGGTGCGCAGGCCCAGGACGAGCTTCTCGAACCGCCGCTGGTCGGCGCTCAGGATCTCCTCACCGGCCGTGGCCGGCCGGCCCGACGCCACGGCGGCCAGGTACCGCTCCGGGGTCCGGGCGTTCCACCAGCGGCGCCCGGCCCGGTGCGAGTGGGCCGCGGCGCCGATGCCCCGGTAGTCGCCCTGGTGCCAGTAGAGGAGGTTGTGCCGGCACGAGTGCCCGGGCCGGGCCCAGTTGGAGATCTCCTCCCACTGGTAGCCGGCGGCCGACAGCACCCGTTCGGTGCGCTCGTACCGCTCCGCCTGCACGTCCTCGTCGGGATGGCGCCCCGGGTCGGCGGCCAGGGGGGTGCCGGGCTCGACGGTCAGGGCGTAGGCGCTGATGTGGGGCGGCGGCCGCGGCAGGCCGAGGATGTCGACCAGGGTCTGCTCCCAGTCCCGGTCGCTCTCCCCCGGGCCCCCGATCATCAGGTCCACGTTCCAGCTGTCGAAACCGGCGGCGTCGACGTCGGCGGCGGCCTGCCGGGCCCGGTCGGAGCCGTGACGCCCCAAGCCGCTGACCACCCGGGTGACGGTCGACTGCACGCCGAGGGAGATGCGGGTGACCCCGGCGGCCCGGTAGACGGCCAGGCGCCCCGGCGACACGTCCTCGGGATTGCACTCCACGGTGACCTCGGCTCCCGGGGCCCGCGGCACCGACGAGAGCACCTCGGCCAGCGCCTCGGCCGGCAGACGGGACGGTGTGCCGCCACCGACGTACACCGAGGTGGCGTCGGGCATGCCCTCATCGGAGCGGGCCCGGCCGACTTCGGTGACGCAGGCGTCGACGTAGTCCCCCATGAGGTGGTCACGGTCGGTCGTGGTGGCGAACGCGCAGTAGTCGCACCGGAGCCGGCAGAAGGGAACATGCACGTAGACGCCGAAGGCCTGGCCGGTCATCAGGTGCCCCGGCCCGCCGCGACGGTGTGCCTCACGACACGTGGCCGCTGCGCACCGAGCGCAGCCGGCGGTCGAGATGGGACTCCATGGCCTCGGTGGCCAAGACACCGACCTCGTCGGTGTACGGGGAGCGGGGCTCGGCAAGCACCCCGGCCAGTTCGCCACCGAGGATCCGGCGCATGAGGCCCACGGCCCCCGGCGACACCGGCCGCCCCCGGCGGCACCGCCGGCAGAGCACGCCCCCTTCCGACAGGTCGAAGGCCACCAGCATGTCGGGGTCGGCCTCGCCGCACGAGACGCAGACGTCGAGCACCGGGGCGGATCCCTCGAGGGCCAGGACCTTGAGGAAGAACGCCGCCGCAACCATGGGCGAATCCCGCCGGCCGAGGGCGGCGATGGCCCCGACCAGCATCTCGTAGAGCCGCGGATTGGCATGGCGTTCCTGGCCGATCTGGTCGACCACCTCCAGCATGGACATGGCTGCGGCCATCCGGTCGAGGTCCTCGCGGACGGCCCGGTTGGTGTCGATCACCTCGACCTGATTGACGATGTCGAGGTCGCCGCGGCCCTGCCAGCCGAGCATGGCCACGTGGCTCAAGGGTTCGAGCCGCGAGCCGAACTTGGACCGGGTCCGGCGCACGCCCTTGGCCACGGCCCGGACCTTGCCGTGCTGCTCGGTCATCAGCGTGACGATCCGGTCGGCCTCACCCAGCCGGATGGTCCGCAGCACCACCCCCCGGTCCCGGAACAGGGTCATCCGGGCCCACCGGGCTCCTCGGGCACCGGCCCGTCGGGCGGGCCACCCCCGACGCGGCCGTTCGGACCACTCGAGGAGAGCGGGGCCCGTCCCCCGCCGACGGGGCGCCCGGCGGTGCGGCCGTGGGTGCGTCCCCCGCCCAACAGGTTGTTGGCCCCGATGATGGCGACCAGCACCGGCGGGACCACCACCAGGGGGATGACCCCGGTGAACCCGGCCGCGGCCATGACCAGCATCCCGGCGTAGACGATGGCCCCCAGCACCAGGCCGGTGACGATCCACACGCCTCCGCCGTCGTCGGGCCGGCCTCGGCGACGGGTGGAGGGGGACCTCACGTCACACCGCCGTAGCGGCGCTGGCGTTGCTGGAAATCACGCACCGCGGCGAACAGGTGCCCGCGCCGGAAGTCCGGCCAGAGGACCTCGTCGAACACCAGCTCGCTGTAGGCCAGCTGCCAGAGCAGGAAATTCGAGATGCGGTGCTCGCCCGAGGTCCGGATGACCAGGTCGGGGTCGGGCTGGTCCGGGAAGTACAGCCGGGAGCGGATGGCCTTCTCGTTGACCTTGTCCGGCGGCACCCGGTCGGCGACGAGCTGCCGCACGGCGTCGACGATCTCGGCCCGGCCGCCGTAGTTGAAGGCCATGGTGAGGGTGCAGCGCCGGTTGTGCGCGGTGAGCTCGATCGACTCGTCCATCCGCCTGAGGACCCGCTTCGGCACCCGCCAGTCACGGCGGCCGGCGAACCGGATACGGACCCCTTTGTCGTGCAGCTCGTCGCGGCGCCGCATGAGCAGGCTCTCGTTGAACCCCATGAGGTAACGCACCTCGTCGGCCGGGCGCCGCCAGTTCTCGGTGGAGAAGGCGTACATGGTGATCCACGGGATCCCGAGCTCGAGGGCTCCCTCCACGGCATCGAGCAGAGCGGCCTCCCCGGCGGCGTGCCCCTCGGTCCGGGGCAGCCCCCGCCGGGCGGCCCAGCGGCCGTTGCCGTCCATGACGCAGGCCACGTGGGCCGGGATCGGCCCGCTCACCAGATCCGACGGCGTCGGGCCGCGACGCGCACCCCTGTCCGGGCCCGTGCCTGCCGTGTCCGGTTTCACTGGTGCGAACCTATCCGTTCGCCGCACGGGCGCGGTCGAGCCCCCTGCCCGGCGGCCCGTCCCACGGCCCGGAGGGGCTCCCCGCCGGACGGGCCGTTATTGAGCCGGACCGCCCCCAGCAGGTAGACCCTCTCCATGTCACCCGAGGCCGCCCTGGCGATCTTCACCGCCGGGCTGGCCGCCGGGACGGTGAACGTCATCGTCGGCTCCGGCTCGCTCATCACCTTCCCCACCCTGCTGGCCCTCGGCTACCCGCCCGTGCTCGCCAACGTGTCCAACACCGTCGGACTGGTGCCCGGGAGCGTGAGCGCCACCGTCGCCTACCGGCGGGAGCTGGCCGGCCAGCGCCATCGCCTGGTCCAGCTGGCATGGGCCTCGCTGGTCGGCGGGTTGGCCGGAGCGGTGCTCCTGCTGGCCCTGCCCCACAGCGTGTTCAAGGCGGCCGTCCCCGTGCTCATCGGCTTGGCCGTGGTGCTCATGGCCCTCCAGCCGACGGTGAGCGCGCGGCTCGACCGCCGCGGCCCGAGACAGGCGCACGGCGGCGTGCCCCTGGTGGTCGGCGTCCTCCTCACCGGCATCTACGGCGGCTACTTCGGCGCCGCCCAGGGGGTGATCCTCATCGCCCTGCTGGCCGTGTTCATCGACGACGATCTCCAGCGCCTCAACGGCACCAAGAACGTCCTGGCCCTCACCGTCAACGCCGTCTCCGGGCTGTTCTTCGTCATGACCACCCACATCGTGTGGACGGTCGCCGGGCTCATCGCCGCCGGCTCGATCCTCGGCGGGCAGCTCGGCGGCCGGTACGGACGACGCATCCCGGCCCCCGTGCTCCGGTGGGTGGTCGTGGTCGCCGGCGCCGGCGTGGCCGTCGGCCTGGCCGTCGAATGGCACTGATCGGGCCGTCGCCGGGGCGGAGAGGAGGACGGTCGGAGCTCGCCGATAGGGTCGGTGGATGCCCGACGACGTGAGTGCCGTGCTGGCCCAGGTGGCCGCCGGGCTGCCCGGAGGGGGTGAGGAGCGCGAGGGCCAGCGCCGGATGGCGGTGGCGGTGGAGCGGGCGATCGCCGAGGAGCGCCACCTCGTCGTACAGGCCGGCACCGGCACCGGCAAGTCCCTCGCCTACCTGGTCCCCGCCGTGCTGTCGGGACGCCGCACCGTGGTGGCGACGGCCACCAAGGCCCTCCAGGACCAGCTGGCCGGCAACGATCTGCCCGCACTGTCGGCCGCCATCGGCGCCGGCTTCTCCTTCGCCGTGCTCAAGGGGCGGAGCAACTACCTCTGCCGCCAGCGGGTCACCGAGATCGGGGGCGGTGGCGAGCAGATGACCCTTCCGACTGACACGGGCGACCCCCCGGACCCCGACGACAACCTCGGAGCGGAAGAGCCGGTGGCGGCGCCCCGGCCGGGCGACGCCGGCCGCCTCGGCGACCAGCTCCGCCAGCTCGTGCGGTGGGCCGGGACGACCGTCACCGGGGACCGGGCCGAGCTCGGGTTCGAGCCCAGCCGGCAGGCCTGGGCCATGGTCTCGACCACGGCCCGGGAGTGCCCCGGCGCCTTTCGCTGCCCCTCGGGCCACGACTGCTTCGCCGAGGACGCCCGCAGCCGCGCCGCCGAGGCCGACGTGGTGGTGGTCAACACCCATCTCTACGGCGCCCACCTGGCCAGCGGCGGGGCGGTGCTCCCCCCGCACGACGTGGTCGTCTTCGACGAGGCCCACGAAGTGGAGGACGTGATGACCGACTCCCTCGGGGTGGACGTCGCCCCCGGCCGGTTCCGGGCCCTGGCCGCCTCAACCCGGCCGTTGCTGGACCCGGACACGCCGGGCGCGGCCGAGGCCGCCGACGCCCTGTCCGAGGTGGGCGAGGCCCTCCAGCGGACCCTCCGGCCGCTGGCCGGGCAGCGCCTTCTCCGCCGCGACCTGCAGACCGGCGCCGCCCCGCCCGGCGGCGGTGACCGGGCTCCGGCTGCCGGCGACACCGAGCTGGCCGGGGTCGTCGCCCTGGCCGCCGGCCGGGTGGACCGGCTCCTCGACCACCTGCGCCGGGCCGAACGGGAGCTCGGAGAGGACGGCCCGGCCGGGGCCCGGTCGCGCCGTGACCGTGCCCTGCTCGCCGCCGGCCACCTGGCCGCCGACCTCGCCCGCCTCGGGGCGCTCACCGACGACGAGGTGGCCTGGGTGGACGGGAGCGGGACCGCCCCGAGCCTCCGGGTGGCGCCCATCGACGTGGCGCCGCTCCTGTCCGAGCGCCTCTGGGACGAGGTGACCGGGGTCCTCACCTCGGCCACCCTCCCCCTCGGCCTCCCGGCCCGGCTCGGGCTGCCCACCACTGAGGTCCTCGATGTCGGGAGCCCCTTCGACTACCGCGGCCACGCCATGTTGTACGTGGCCCGCTCCCTCCCCGACCGACGGCGGCCCGAGTCCGAGCCGGCCCTCCACGACGAGCTCGAGCGGCTGGTCAACGCGGCCGGTGGCCGAACCCTGGCCCTGTTCACCAGCTGGCGGGCCATGCACGCCGCCGTCGACGCCCTCCGCCACCGTCTGGCCGTACCCCTGCTCAGCCAGTCCGACCTGCCCAAGCCGGCCCTGGTCGAGGCGTTCCGAGACAGCGAGCCGACCTGCCTCTTCGCCACGCTGGGGTTCTGGCAGGGGGTGGACCTGCCGGGGCGGACGCTCAGCCTGGTGACCATCGACCGCATCCCCTTCCCCCGGCCGAACGATCCGGTGTTCGAGGCCCGGCGCGAACGGGCCGGGCCGGGTGCGTTCGCCGCGGTGGACCTGCCCCGCGCCGGTACCCTGCTGGCCCAGGGGGCGGGACGGCTCATCCGGTCGTCCGAGGACCGGGGGGTGGTGGCCGTGCTCGACAGCCGGCTGGCCACCGCCTCCTACCGGGGGGCGCTGCTGGCCCGGGTGCCCCCCATGCGACGCTCCGTCGACCGGACCGAGGTCGAGGGCTTCCTCCGCCGGGTGACCGCCGGGAGCTGACCGCGGCCGCCGGTCGGCCGGCGGCGGGACGGGTTCAGAGCCCAGCCGGTCGAGGGCGTCCTCGCGCTGCTGCCAGCGCTTCTCGACCCGCACGAAGAGCTCGAGGAAGGCGCCCGGGGGCATCTGCTGGCGCACCGCCGTCCCGACCTCTTTCAGGACGGCCCCCCCCTTGCCGATGACGATGCCCTTCTGCGAGTCCCGCTCGACCAGGATCTCGCACCGGACCCGGGGCCACTCCCACTCGGTGACCCGGCAGGCGATGCTGTGGGGCAGCTCGTCCTGGACCCGGTGGAGCAGCTCCTCGCGCACCAGGTCGGCCACCCAGAAGGCCTCGGCCACGTCGGTGACCATCCCCTCGGGGTAGTAGCGGGGGCCTTCGGGCATGCGGGCCACGACGGCGTCGACCAGGGCCGTCCACCCCCTCGCCGGTGGCGGCCGACACCGGGAAGTACTCCGCCGGCACCGGCGCCGCCCGCCCCCGGCTCGGCCGACTCGACGGCCCGGGCCACGCGCGGCCAGATGGGTGAGCACGCCCTCGGGGCCCACCCGGTCGATCTTGTTGACCACCACCAGCAGCGCCGGGTCCCCGCCGGCCGGCGGCGCCGGGCGGCCGTGCCGAGGCGCCGCCCGGGCCATCGAGCGCACCCGGCGGACCGACTGGGCGAGGACCATCCGGTCGCCCGGGCCCGACGGCGCCGGTGGCCTCGACCACGGCCACCACCACGTCGACGTCCTCGAGCGAGGAGGAGGCCGACTCGTTCATCCGCTCCCCAAGGCGGTGCGGGGCTTGTGGAGGCCCGGGGTGTCCACCAGGACGACCTGGGCGTCGGGGCGGTTGAGGACCCCGCGCACCTGGGAGCGGGTGGTGTTGGGCCGCGGCGAGGTGATGGAGACCTTGGTGCCGACCAGGCGGTTGACCAGCGTCGACTTGCCCACGTTGGGCCGTCCGACCACCGCGGCGAACCCCGACCGGAAGGCGGTCACCCCGGCCCTCCGGCGAGCCCGGTGGGCCAGCGGCACGATGCGCACCCGCTCGATGCGCCGGTTGTTGACCCGGTCGGCCACCAGACGCACGCCGTCCACGGTGACCGACTCGCCGGCCTCGGGCACGTGGCCGAGCAAGTCGAACACCAGGCCGCCGACGGTGTCCCACGCTCCCGTGGGCAGATCGGCATCGATGAGCTCGTTGACCTCGTCGATCACCAGCCGGGCGCTGACCCGCAGCTCGCCGGCGCCGAGCTCCTCGACCGGGGCCTCCTCGACGTCGAACTCGTCGACGATCTCGCCCACCAGCTCCTCGATGAGGTCCTCCAGGGTGACCAGGCCGGCGGTCCCGCCGTACTCGTTGACCACGACGGCCAGGTGGAACGTCTCGGCCTGCATCTCGCGCATGAGGTCGGAGACCCGCTTGGTCTCGGGCACGAAGTGGGCCGGCCGGAGGTGGGACCGCACCGCCTCGCCACCCTGCCCGGAGCGCACCGTCCGGATCATGTCCTTGGTGTAGGCGATCCCGACGACGTCGTCGACCTGGTGCTCGATGACCGGCATGCGGCTGAAGCCGGCCTCGAGGGCGCGCTCCAGCACGGCCTCGATCGACTGGTCGGCCTCGATGGTCACCATGTCGGGGCGGGGCACCATGACCTCGCGCACGACGGTGTCGCCGAACTCGATGATCGAGTGGATGAGGGCCCGCTCCTCGGTCTCGATCACGTCGCCCTCGACGGCCACGTCGGCCATGGCCAGCAGCTCCGACTCGGTGACATGGGAGCCGAGGTACTGGCCGCCCTGCTGGCCGATGAGTCAGGTTGGCCAGCCCGATGAGGGCGCCGGACATCATGCGCACGGGCCAGAAGCGGACCACGCGCCGACACCACGGGGGCGCTGAACAGCGCGGCCCGCTCCGGGTGTTGGACCGCCCAGTTCTTCGGCACCGCCTCGCCGAGCACGAAGATCACCACGATCTCGAAGACCGTGGCGGCCACCACGCCCCAGGCGCCGAACCAGTTGTGCGGCCAGGATGCCGACCAGGGTGGCCACGACCAGCTGGCAGATGAGCACGAGCAGCAGCACCGGGTTGAGGAAGCCCTGCGGGTGCTCGGTGAGACGGAGCAGCACCTTGGCCCCGCGACGGCCGTCCTCGACCAGGGCCAGTGCCTTGGCCCTGCTCATCCGCACCAGACTGGTCTCGGCCAGCGCCAGGCCGGCCGAGGCGGCCAGCAGCACCAGGACCACGATGACCAGCGCCAGGTCGGTCGGCGGTGAACGAATTGGTGGCGGGGGCCATGGCCACGGCGGGGCTCACGAGACCGGGCGGTAGTGGCGAGCCAGCAGCTCCTGCTCGCGGCGCTCCATCCTTTCGGCCTCCTCGTCCGCCTCGTGGTCCATGCCGAGTGAGGTGGAGGATCCCGTGGACGACCAGGAGGGCGATCTCGTCGTCGAAGATGACACCGTGCTCGACGGCGTTGCGGGCGGCCACGGCCGGGCAGATGACGACGTCCCCGAGCATGAGCAGGCGATCCGTGTCCGAGTCGTCCGGCCCGGGGCCGGTGCCACCCTCGTCGGGCGAGCGGCCCGCCGCGACCGACCTCGCTCCTCGATGGGGAAGGCCAGCACGTCGGTCGGGCCCTCCTTCTCGAGGAACCGCTCGTTCAGGGCGGCGATGGCGGGCTCGTCGACGAAGAGCAGCGAGACCTCGGTGTCGCTCACGATCCCCTCGGCCTCGAGCACGGCGCGGGCCAGCGCCGTCCACCGGTCGACGGCCACCGGGTGGTCCGCCTGCTCGTCGGCGGTGTAGACGTCAAGGCTCACGGGCGACCGCCATCCGGGGTCCTGCGCTCGTAGGCGGCGACGATGTCGGCCACGATCCGGTGACGCACCACGTCGCGCGCTGTGAGGTGGACGAAGGCCAGATCGGGCACGGACGACGAGCAGCGGCTCGAGGCCGACCAGTCCCGAGCGGCCCCCGGGGACGTCGATCTGGGTGACGTCGCCGGTGATGACGGCCTTCGAACCGAAGCCGATGCGGGTGAGGAACATCTTCATCTGCTCGGGGCTGGCGTTCTGGGCCTCGTCGAGGATGATGAAGCTGTTGTTGAGCGTACGCCCGCGCATGAAGGCGAGCGGGGCGACCTCGACCGTGCCCCGCTCGATCAGCCGCTGGGCCCCTCGGAGCCGAGCATGTCGTGGAGCGCGTCGTAGAGCGGCCGCAGGTACGGGTCCACCTTGGCCATCAGGTCGCCCGGCAGGAACCCGAGCCGCTCCCCCGCCTCGACGGCCGGCCGGGTCAGGATGATCCGGTCGACCTGGTGGGCCTGGAGGGCCTGCACGGCCAGGGCCACCGCCAGGTAGGACTTGCCGGTGCCGGCCGGGCCGATGGCGAAGGTGACGATGTTGGCGGCGATGGCGTCGGCGTAGGCCTTCTGGCCGCCGGTCTTCGGACGGACCGCCCGGCCCCGGGCCGACCGCAACAGCTCGGCGGTGAGGACCTCCGAGGGCCGGACATCGTCGTCCATCATGTCGATGGTCCGGTTCACCTGCACGGCATCGAGGCCCTGACCCGATTCGAGGAGGATGATCAGCTCCTCGAACAGCGAGCCGACCCGCTCGGCGCCCTCTCCCTCGATGGAGATCTCGTTGCCCCGCACGGCGATCTGCACGTCGTCGAAGGCCCCCTCGACCAGACGCAGCAACTCGTCGCGCTGACCGAGCAGGCCGGCCATGAGATGGTTGCCGGGAACGAGGATCTTGACCTGGGTGCCTGCCACGTGCGCTCTGGGACGCGACCCTAAGTGGTTCGGAGAGCCGGATCCGGCACACGGCCGGGCCGCCGGACCGCATGCCCGTCCGCACGACGGGAGCGGCGGTCAGCCCGGAGGCCAATCGAACGTGCGGCCGCCCAGCACGTGGAGGTGGAGGTGGGGCACCGAATTGCAGGCGTCCGGGCCCACGTTGAAGACCAACCGGTAGCCGCGGTCCTCGCCGCCGATGCCCTCGACGTCGGCGACGGCCTTCGCCGCCACCATCATGGCGGCCAGTTCGGCGACCGTCCCCGGCCGTCAACGAACCGGCATCGGTGATGTGCCGCTTGGGCACGACCAGCACGTGCACGGGTGCCTGCGGGTTGACGTCGCGGAAGGCCACCGTCAGCTCGTCGGTCCGCACCATGTCGGCCGGGACGTCGCCGCCTACGATCCCGCAGAACAGGCAGTCAACGGCCAAATGTCACGCCCCGCCGGCCGCCGACAGCCCGTCTCCGGCGACGTGGGCGCGTCCGTTGCGCCCTTCACCTCGGGGTACAGGTGCTCGAGGCTCCCCGGCGCGATGCGGCTGGCCTCGATGAAACGCTCGACATCGGCCTCTTGGATGCGGATGACCCGGCCGAACTTGTAGGCCACCAGGTCGCCCTCGTCGATGAACCGGTACAGGCTGCGCAGGGTGATCGCCCAGCCGCTCCGACGCCTCCTTGGTGCTCAGCCAGTGGATCCTGTCGGTCATCGCGGGCACCCCCGGACCATCAGACGTCGACGAGGAGCCCAAGCTCGTCCAGGCGGGATCCCATGCTGTCCGGCGTCACCCCGAACAGGCAGGCGATGGCCCGCACGTCCTCGGCCCGGATGGTGATCATCCGGCCGTTGAAGTCCTGCCGATGGACCTGGATCATGCTGAGGAACCGTCGCAGCAGGTCCCGCTCGGGGCCGCTCACCGTGTGCAGCTTGGTCAGGTCGATGGCCACCTTGTCCCCGGAGCCGCCGTGGCTCGGACGGCGGCCGTTGAGGGCGGCCACCTCCGAGGTGGACGAGGCCCCCCACCGGGTCATGCCGGCGTCGTCGGGCGGCAGCAGCTGGTCGACGGGCACGTCGTACAGCTTGGCCAGCCGCTGGAGCCGGGGCACCGAGATGGCCCGCTCGCCCCGCTCGTAGGCACCGAGCACGGACGCCTTGAATTCCTGCTCCGACATGGCCTCGACCGCCTGGAGCGAGAGGCGCATCTGCTTGCGCATGGCCCGCAACCGGGCCCCTACCGCTCGGGCATAGGCGACCCGGGCCGCCTCCTCCCGTTCGTCGTCGTCGTCGAGTATCCCGACGCCCTTGTCGATCATCGTCACCTGCACCTCCGCTCGTCTCCGCCGATCGCCCCCGGAGCTCCGGCTTTGCCACTGTGACGCAGGTGCGTGCTATTGCGGTCCTTCGCTTTGGAACGACCGCCCCTCCTCTCGGAAGCCCTGCCTCTCTGTGTAGTCTTGCCCACGGAGCGTGGTTACGCAAGGGTTCTGACCACTCCGGCCCGGAGAGTGCACAGCAGGGCCCCGGCGGCCAGGGCGGCCGTCTCGGCCCGCAGCACGGTGGGCCCGAGGCCCACGCCCGGACCGAATCGGTCCAGCTCATCGGGGTCCCAGCCCCCTTCGGGCCCGACGGCCAGCACCGGCCGGGCCAGCGACGGGGCCAGCCCGCCCGGTTGGGCCAGGCAGGTCGGCACGCCGGTCAGCCGGGCCAGCCCGTCCAGGTCGGTGACCAGGGGCACCTCGGGAAGCCGGGCCGCCGGCCTGGGCCGCCGCCTCCCGGGCCACCCGACGCAGGCGTTCGACGGCCCGCCGGCCCCGCTCGCCTTCCCAGCGCACCACCGACCGAGCCGTCCGAAGGGGGACGATCCGGTCCACGCCCAGTTCGGTGAGCTTCTGGGCCACCCAGTCGGGCCGGTCGCCCTTGGTCGGGGCGAACCCCACGGTGACGGCCGGCTGGAGGGGGGCGGACTCGGTGACCGGGCCGTCCACCTCCAGGATGCGGGCCGGGTCGGGGTCCCGGGTCCGCGGCCGGGGCGGAGGTCCGGCGCCAGGCGGCACGGGGCCCACCGCCCGGCCCCGTCCGAGACCACCACCGGCTCACCGGGCCGGAGCCGCAGCACGTCCAGCAGATGGTGGACGTCCCCGGCGGAGACCACCGGCGAGGCCGGGTCGTCCACGAACACCATGGCCGCCGCCGCCATCAGGGTCGGGTCCGGCCCGGGGGGCGCCCGCCGGCCGCCCGGGAGGGGCCGCCGGAGTCGGATGGGCCCACGACGGTGGTCAGCCCAGGGCCGAGCGCAGCTTCGACAACAACCCCTCGCCGTGGGGCGCCTCTCCCAGCTCCTCGCCCCGGGCCTCGGCCAGGGCTCCGAGGAGCTCCCGCTGGCGATCGTCCAGCCCGGTCGGCGTGTCCACCTGCACGTGGATGAAGAGATCGCCCCGGCCCCGGCCCCGCAGCTTGGGCACGCCCATTCCCTTGAGCTGGATGACCGTGCCGCTCTGGGTGCCGGCGGCGATGGCCAGGTCGCGCTGGTCGTCGAGGGTCTCGAAGCCCACGCTCCCGCCCAGGGCGGCCAGGGCGACCGGCACGTGGACGGATGCGTGGAGGTCGACGCCGGAGCGCTCGAACCGACTGTCGGTTTGGACCGCGAGGTGGACGAACAGTGCGCCGTTCGGGCCGCCGCGGAACCCGGCCGGGCCGTGGCCGGCCAGCCGGAGCGTCGAGCCGTCGTCCACTCCGGCGGGAATGTCGACGGTCAGCGTGCGGTGCTCGTTGCGCCGTCCCTCGCCGCGGCACGCCTCGCAGGGGCTCTCGATGGACTGGCCGGTCCCTTGGCAACGCCCGCAGGGCACGGCCGTGATCACCTGGCCGAGGATCGACTGGCGCACCCGGCGGAGCTCGCCGGACCCTTCACACTCGGGGCAGCGCACCGCCGAGGTGCCCGGCCGCGCCCCGACCCCTCGCACACCGTGCAGTGCACCGGGGTCTCCACCTCCACCTCGTGCTGGACGCCGAAGACCGCTTCCCGAAACGACAGGCGGAGCATCAGCTCGGCGTCGGGTCCCGGGGTCGGTCCCCGGCGCCCCCGGCCGGCCGGCCCGCCCATGCCGCTGAAGAACGCGTCGAAGAGGTCGCCGAGGCCGCCGGCGAAAGGGTCGCCGGTGGCGCCGCCGGCGCCGGGGCCGAACACACCCTCGGCACCGAAGCGGTCGTAGCGCGCCCGGCGCTCGGGGTCCTTCAGGACCTCGTAGGCCAGGCTCACCTCCTTGAACCGCTCCTCCGTCTGGGCGTCGCCGCTGTTGGCGTCGGGGTGGTACTCGCGCGCCTTGGCCCGGTAGGCGCGCTTGAGCTCTTCCTCGGACGCGTCACGGCTGACGCCCAGCACCTCGTAGAGATCGGCGGTGCTCACGAAGGTCGCCCGAGCCCCGCCGCCGGACCGACTTCACTCAACCGCTCGCCCAGGCGGTCGCCGACCACGCGGGCGGCGGCCAGGGCCAACGGATAGTTCATGCGGGTGGGACCGAGGAGCCCGATCGTCCCCGTCTCGACGCCGTCGACCGACACCGGCACCACCACGATGGCGCAGGAGGCCAGAGGCTCGACCCCGTGCTCGGTGCCGATGGCCACCGACAGACCGGTGTCGAGGATGTCGCGGAGCAACGTGACCACCACCAGCTGCTGCTCGAGGATGGTGAGCACCGAGCGGACGGTCTCGACCGCGTCGAACGCCGTCGCCATGTTCGACGAGCCCCCCACGAAGAGCTGGTCCCCGGCATCGGCCGACCCGAGCGAACGGAGGACCCGCACGCCGGCGGCGACCACCGTGTCGGTCAGCCGGTCACCGGTGGTGGCCGCCCGGGCCCGCACCTTGGCCAGGGGGACGCCGAGTGCATGGGTGGCGAGCCGGGCGCCGGCATCGGACAGGCGCCCCTCGTCGATCTCCTCCCCGAACTCGATGGACTGCTTCTGCACCGCGCCGTCGGCCAGCACCACCACCAGCAGCGCCACCCTCGGGCCCAGGCCCACCAGCTGCACCGACCGGACGGGCGCCGAGTCGTGCGACGGCCCGACCACCAAGGCGGCGCATTCGGTCAGGCCGGCCAGGAGCCCGGAGGTCCGCTCGAGCATCGACTCGATCTCCCCGTGGGCATGATCGAAGAACTGCCGCACCTGCTGGCGGCCGACCGCGTCGAGGGTGCCCGGCCCGGCCAGGTGGTCGACGAAGTAGCGGTAGCCCTTGTCGGTCGGGACCCGGCCGGCGCTGGTGTGCGGCTGCGCCAGAAACCCCTCCCGCTCCAGGGTGGCCATGTCGGAGCGGACGGTGGCCGAGGACACGCTCACCCCCGGCGCGTCGACGACGTGCTGGGACCCGACCGGCTGGGCCGACCCGATGTACTCGGTGACGACGGCGTTGAGGATGGCCGCCTTTCTCCCGTCGAGCTCCGGCTCCGGGGCCGGGCGTTGCTCGGTGCGGCTGTCGTGAGTGGATGGCATGGGCGTCTCGCTGGGTCCACCGATCCCGCACCCAGTGCGGAGTGGGATCGGGTGGCGGTGTTGGCACTCCACTCTAGTGAGTGCTGACCGGATCCGGCTTGGCATGCCGATCGGGCCGGGGAGCGCCGGGTGGGCCCCGGTGGTCCGGTCAGGCCGAGGCGACGTACATGCGCTGGGTCATCGCCGGGCCCAGGGCGATGGTGTCCTCCCCCACCACGAGGGTGAGGGTCCCGTCGGGGGCCCGGGCGCCGATGACGGCGGTGGTGCCGGGGGTGAGGCCGTGGGCCCCCAGGTAGGAGAGGGAATCGGCCTCGTGCTCGACGCTCTCGGTGATGCGCTCGAGGCGGATCCGGTCACCGGGGCGGGCCTCGTCCAGACGGCGCTGGGTGGGCCCGATCCGCTCCACCCCGGGGATGGGGTTGCCATGGGGGCAGGTGGTGGGGTTGCCGAGCAGGACCACCAGCCGCTCCTCGACGTCGTCGGAGATGACGTGCTCCCAGCGGCCCGCCTCGACGTGGGCCTTCTCCCAGTCGAGCCCGATGATGTCGACCAGGAGGCGCTCGGCCAGCCGGTGTTTGCGCACCACCCCCTGGGCCAGGGCCGCACCCTGGGCCGTCATGGTGATCTGGCGCGAGGTCCGCTCGATGAGCTCGTCGGCCTCGAGGCGGTCGAGCATCTCGGAGACCGACGGGGCCGCCTTGTCCAACCGTTCGGCCAGGCGGGCCTGGATGACGGGGATGCCCTCCTCCTCGAGGGCGAAGATGGTCTCGAGGTACTCCTCGACCGGTGGGTGGAAGCGGTCAAGCACGCCGTCGATCCTACGGTACGGCGGCCCGGCCCGGTTCGCCGGCACGGTGCCGACGGTGGTCCTGTGCAGGGCACGGGCCGGTACGGGGCCGGTCGCCCGGCACCGGACGGTACGGTGGGACCCGTGGACGACAGTTCCGGGCCGGCGCCGGCCGAGCAGGGGGACGGGGGCGTCGAGCCAGAGGGCGAACCCGGAGACGACGGCGCCGCCGGGCGCGATCCCCGCCGGTTCAACGACTGGAGGAAGCGGTCGGCCACCGGCGCGGTGATGACCGGCATCGCCCTCGGCCTCCGGGAGGCGCTCGAGCTACCGAGGGAACGCCCGGCGCTGGTGATTGAGGCGCCGGGCGAGCCCGACGATCCCGATCATCCAATCGACCTGAGATTCGACCCGGACAGTCCCGAGGCCACGGTGGCCATCGTGCGTCAGCGGGGCGGCGGCGGCGACGGGGCGGCGGACCGGCCCTGAGCCCGGCCCCGCCGGCCGAACACCAACCACGACGCCCCGTCCGTCAGCACCACGACACCGGTGCCGAGGAACAGGCCGGCCAGCGCATCGGTCGGATAGTGCCAGCGGAGGGCGACGACCGCCACGGCCATCCCGCCGGCGTAGAGCGCGCCGAGCACGATGGTGACCGGGCGCCACCGGGGCGGCGTGGCCAGCACGGCCACCGCGGCCAGGGCGGCGGCTCCCACGGTCGAGCCGGACGGGTAGGACAGGGCGCCACCGAGGGTCCGACCCACCCACGGCTTGGCCACCAGCTCGCAGGCGAGCAGGGCGATGGGCGGGCCGGCCAGGCAGGCCAGACTGCGGGGCCGGTCTCTCGGGAAGGTGGTGGCGGCGGCCACCACCGCACCGGCCACGATCACCCCGGGGTAGCGCAGCGCGGTCATGTCGGTAAACCAGGGGGAGCGGCTGGCTCCCACCACATCGAGCAACCAGCCGTCCAGCGTCCCCGAGGCGGGTCGGAAGGCGAACCACAGGCCTCCGACCGCGGTCACCCCGACCAGGACGGCCCCGACCACCAGCTCGGTCACCGCCCCCTGCCTCCGCCGGGGCGGCGCCGGGGCGGCCCCGGGTCTCGGCGAGCGGACGGCCGTTACCGGCACGGACGATCCTCGGCCCCACCCCACGCGGTCACCCCACAAAACTACCGGTCGGGAAAGCACCGACCGGGACGGGCCGACGGTGGCGAACGATAACGTGGCCCATCGCCCGCGCCGATGCCATCACGGCCGCCGCCCCCCGCCGCCCGGTCCCACCGGCCGGGGACCGGTCACCGGCCCGGCCAGCGGCCGGGGTCCGGCCATGACCACCCGCATGGCCTTCGCCACGCTGGCCGCGGCCCAACCGATGGGACAACAGGTCTACGAGCGGGAGCTGAGGACACGGGCCGCCGACGAGCTCGGCGACGGTTGGTCGGTCTCGGACGTGACGGTGAGGACGCTCCGCTCACCGCTGCCCGGCACGGTACGGGTGCCCTCGCGGCTTCTCGCCGGTGCGTCGCCCGCCCTGCGCCGGGCCGCGGGCCGGGTGATCTACCGCGGCCATGACCTCGTGCACCGGTTCGACCTCCGCCTGCCACCGGCACCCCGCCCCGAGGTCCTCACCATCCACGACGTGGTGTCGTGGCGGTTCGCCGACGAGGGGCGGGCGCCGACCGACGCCGGGGCCACCGCCCGCCGGGCCGTCGCCGTCATCTGCCCGTCCCAGTTCTCCGCCGACGAGGTGGCCGCCCGACTCGGGGTGGCCGGTCCCGTCGCCATCCACAACGGCGTCGACCCGCGGTTCTTCGTCGCCACTCCGCTCGGCCCGTCGCAACTGGCCGACCTCGGGATCCGCCAACCGTTCGTCCTCCACGCCGGAGGGTGCACGGAGCGCAAGAACCTGGCCGGGCTGGCGGCCGCCTGGCCCCGGGTGCGGGAGGCCCGATCCGACACCCAGCTGGTGCTGGTGGGGCCGCCCGACCCCCGTCGCGACCGGCTCTTCGGTCCACTGGAGGGAACCGTGCGGACCGGGCGGCTCGACGACTCGTCCCTCCCCGGCGTGATGGCGGCGGCCAGCGCGGTCGTCGTCCCCTCCACCTACGAGGGGTTCGGCCTGCCCGCCCTGGAGGCCATGGCGGTCGGGGTCCCGGTCGTGGCGGTGGCGCGGAGCTCGCTCCCCGAGGTCTGCGGCGACGCCGCCTACCTGGTCGGGCCGGACGGGCCGGACCTGGCCGAGGGAGTGGTGGCTGCCCTGGAGGACGGTCCGGCCGGGGCGGCCATGGTGGCGCGGGGTCGGGCCCGGGCCGCCACCTTCACGTGGGAGGCCAGCGCCGAGGCCCACGCCGCGCTGTGGCGCTCGGCGGCGGGGTGACTCCGGGGGGGCAGTCCTTCGAGCACGTCCACCGACCTACGAGGCGCCCACCTCAGCCTGCTCGGCTCGGCACGAACCTCCCTGGCCGGAGGTTCGGCGGCGATCGTCTCGGGCCAGGGCGACTCCCGCCGCCACTCCCGACAGGGAGGCGGCGAGCACCACCGCCGCCCGGGTCACGGCCGCCACCACCGACCGCGCCGCGCCCCGTCCGTCACGGTCCTTGGCCCGGCCCCACGCCGTGTCGACGCGGGCCGAGCTCTCCTTCAGCGACTGGCGCCCCGAGGAGGCCAGGTAGGCACGCACGATGGGGTCGGTGAACCCGAAGTTCCTAATGAGCAGGATCAGGTGGTTCTTCTGGGCCCAGTAGGTGTAGCGGAGGTCGAAGCGCTGGCCTTTGGCGTAGGGACCGGCGACGTGCTCCACCACGGCATCGGGGGTGTACACCAGGCGATAGCCGGCCGACGTCACGTGGAGGCACAGGTCGGTCTCCTCGCGGATGCAGGTGCCGTCGTAGCCGTCGCGAATCCCGCCTATCCGGTCGATGGCGGAACGCCGGAACGACATGTTGGCCCCGAGCAGGTGGTCGACGTCCAGCGGATGACCCGGGTCGGCGGCGAAGTTGCCGGTCATCGTTCCGTCGGCTAGAAGGCGGCCGATGGCGTCCATCCCCTCCTCCAGCTCCCCGGGTTGGCGGCGAATCTGACGACCTCCCACCCCGCCGACGGTCGGGTCGTCGTAGAAGGGCAGGAGCCGCTCGAGCCATCCGGGCTCGGCAAAGGCGTCGTCGTCGACGAATGCCAGCACGTCCCCGCTGGTCATCCGGTAGGCGATCTCCCGCCCCGTGGCGGTCGAGCCCCGCCCGGCCGGGCAGACTTCGTAGGCCACCGTGGGGAACCGCTCCCGCACCACCCGCGCCGTCTCGTCGCCCTCCGAGGCGTCGACCACGACGATCTCGGCCGGAGCCTTGGTCTGCGCCATCAGGTGAGTCAGACAGCGGGCGACGTGCTCGGGCCGCTCGTAGGTGACGACCGCCACCGATGCCACCAGGTCGGCGCCGGCCGCCGGCCGACGGGCGTGGGGAACGGCCGGCGTCTGCGGTGCCGCCGTCACGGCGACCCCGCGGCGCCCGGCGGTGCCCGGTGAACGGCGATCCGGCCGGGGTCGAGGTCATCGGCGGCCGGGGGTCGGGCCGGCCGACCCGGCATCCGGCCCTCGGGCGTGAGCGACGGGCGACGGGCCAGCCGGCTGACGGCCACCCCGGGCACGAAGGTGGGGTCCCGGGCCAGGCTGACGGCCAGACTCATGGCCACCTGTCCGAGGGCACCCCGGCGCCGCGCCGCCCGGGCCTCGTCGAACGCGGCACAAGCGGCGTTGCGGCGGTTGCGCCGCAACCCACGCTCAGCCGCGGCCACCAGGTCGGGACGCCGGTTGAGCTCGGCCCACCGGCGGTGCTTGAGGATCACCGGATAGATGTCCCAGACGCCCGTGGTGGTGTTCGACCCGTGGCGACGGTAGCTCGTGAGGATCCTCGGGACGAACGTCACGTCCGTGCGCATGGCGGCGCGCAGGAAGAACTCGATATCCTCGCCCCGGACGAGGGCGGGGTCGAAGCCGCCCACCTCGAGCACGTGGGCACGGCGAACCATCAGCGTCGAGAGCAAGGGGAAGTCGAGTGCCAGCATGTCCTGGTACTGGACGGGCCCGCCCCTCGACTCGACCAGCACGGCACCGTCGGCGTCGATGATCTCGAACCGGCCGTGGCACATGCCGGACCGGGGCCGGCCGCTCAAGGCATCCAGCTGCCATCGGAGTCGCCCGGGACGGGCCAGGTCGTCCTCGTCCAGGAAAGCCACCAGCTCGCCGGCGCTGTGGGCGACCCCGACGTTGCGGGCCACTGACACGCCGGCCTGCCGTTGCCGTATCACCCTCACCCGGGCGTCCAACCGCTCGAGATCACCCAGGTCCTCGGCGCAGCCGTCTGACACCACCACGACCTCGAGATCGGTCTCCCCCTGGTCGAGGACCGACGTCACCGCCTGACGGAGGAACGGACCGCCCCGGTGGGCCGGGATCACGACGCTCACGTCGACCGGCGCGTGCCCGATGCCTGTGGTCCCCGACGAGCCATCGACTGTACCCATGGTCCGGACGTGCCCTGGTCAGATCACGTCGGCGAAGCCGCGTTCCATCTGCTCGAAGATCATCACGCCGGCGACGAAGACGATGATCGGCACGATGACGGAGAGCACGATCTGCCACTCGGGCGGGGCGGCCTGGTTGAGGAAGGACCAGCGGAACTCGTTGAGCACCCACGTCAGCGGGTTGATGTTGTAGATGACCTCGTAGTGCTTGGGCACGGCGTAGCCCACCGGGCTGGCGTAGAGCAGGAACTGCAGGGCGAACGGCACGATGTAGGCGATGTCGCGGTACCGGACCTGCAAGGCGCCGGCCACCAGCCCGCACCCGCTGGCCAGCAGGATGACCAGGATCGTCCACACCGGGACGAGCACGATGGCGATGCCGGGGGTGATTCCGAAGATGACCAGCAGGACGGCCATGAACACCACCGAGACGCAGTAGTCGGTGATGGTCGACACCGAGGTCGACAGCGGCACCAGCATCCGGGGGAAGAACACCTTGGACACCAGGTCGCGGTTGGAGACGAGGGACGTGGCCGCCCGGGAGATGATCCCGTTGAACAGGTTCCAGGCCAGCAGCCCGGCGAAGGCGAACACCACGTAGGGGATGCCACCCGATGGCAGCTTGGCCACCTTGCCGAAGACCACGGCGAAGATCAAGGCGGTGAGGAGGGGCTGCAGGATGACCCACACCACGCCGAGCAGCGTCTGGCGGTAGCGCAGGGTGACGTCGCGCGCGCCGAACCGGTACAGGACCTCCCGCGCCTCCCACAGCTGCCTGACCTTGGGCAGCGAGAACTTCCGCGGTGGGGTGATGACGATGGTGGCCATGGCTCTCAGCTCTGCGAATAGTCGAACTCGGGGAAGACGATCCCCCGGTCGGTGCCGTCCGGCGTGGTCGGGTAGGGGTACGGGGTCACCGGGAGCACCTGGAAGTGGCAGGCCTGCTCCCAGATGTCGGTGGCGCGGCCGCCGGCGTAGATGAACAGGTCCACGGTGTAGGCCCCCGGCTTCAGCCACGGCGTGCGGAGACGCAGGCGGCCCTCCACGTCGGTCGACGGGTCGAGATAGAAGTCGGTCACCCGCGAGTCGCACTGGGCGATGAGCATGCCGTCCTCGTTGTTCACGAAGCACGACAGGTGGTACCGGTTGCCGAACCCGGCGTTGGCGCCGACGCCGAATTCCACCACCACCTCCTCGCCCGGTCGGGTGATGTCGTCGGCCACCGCCGCTTCGGTGAACCGGAGCTCGCCGGTCCCGGGGCGGTGGGTGGCCTCGCGCAGCATCGGCGCCGAGCGGGCGAAGCTCCGCTTGTACTGCTCCAGCGCCTCCTCCACCGTGCCGTGGACGACCAGATGCCCCGCATCGAGGTAGAGGGCCGAGTGGCACAGGTCCGACACCGTCTGCAGCTGATGGCTGACCAGCAGCACGGTGCGGCCGTCACGGGCCACCTCGCGCATCTTCCGGAGGCATTTGGCCTGGAAGTCCGAGTCACCGACGGCGAGCACCTCGTCGACGACCAGGATCTCGCTGTCGAGATGGGCGGCCACGGCGAAGGCGAGCCGGATGTACATGCCGGTCGAGTACCGCTTCACCTGGGTGTCGAGGAACCGTTCGGTGCCGGCGAAGGCCACGATGGCGTCGAAACGTTCCTTGATCTCCTTGCGGCGCATGCCGAGCAGTGTGCCGTTGAGGTAGACGTTCTCCCTTCCGGTGAGCTCGGGGTGGAACCCGGTCCCCACTTCGAGCAGGCTCCCCACCCGGCCCCCGAGCTCGATGCGTCCCGTGGTGGGTGCGGTGATCCGGTTGATGATCTTGAGCAGGGTGGACTTGCCGGCGCCGTTCCGGCCGATGATCCCGACGACCTGACCCCAAGGCACGGCGAAGGTCACGTCGTGCAGGGCGTCGAACCTCTCGACCTTCTTGCCGCCCTTGTGGCGCCTGGACTCCTTGACCCGCTTGATCACCGCCTCGGCGGCGGAGGTCGACCGCTCCTCCCGCCTCAGGATGCGATAGGTCTTCGACAGGCCCGAGACACGGATGGCCGTGTCCTGCGACACCGAGAGTTCGCTAGACGCCAGCTGCTGGAGCACCGGGGGGACCTCGATCGGACGGAGTAGCTACCCATCCAGGATCGACCGGTCAGTCGTCCAGCTTGAGCGCGGAGACGAAAGCCTCCTGGGGCACCTCCACCCGGCCGATGTTCTTCATCTTCCGCTTGCCCTCCTTCTGCTTCTCGAGGAGCTTGCGCTTCCGGGTGATGTCCCCGCCGTAGCACTTGGCCAGGACGTCCTTGCGGCGGGCCTTGACCGTCTCCCGGGCCAGGACGCGCCCACCGATGGCCGCCTGGATCGGGACGTCGAAGAGCTGGCGCGGGATCAGCTGGCGCAGCTTCTCGGTCATCCGCCGGCCGTAGGACTCCGCCTCCGACCGGTGCACGATGGTGGAGAAGGCGTCGACCGGGGTGTGGTTGATGAGCAGGTCGACCTTCACCAGCTCGGACGTGGCATACCCCTCCGGCTCGTAGTCGAGGCTGGCGTACCCCTTGGTCCGGCTCTTCAGCTGGTCGAAGAAGTTGACCACCACCTCGGCCAGCGGGATCCGGTAGACGAACTCGACCCGCTCCGGCGAGAGGTACTCCATCTTCACCATCTCGCCCCGACGCCCCTGGCACAGGTCCATGACCGTGCCGGTGTACTCGGCCGGCGAGAGGATGGTGGCCCGGAGCATGGGCTCGTCGACCCGCTCCAGCTGGCTCGGCTCGGGCAGCTCGCTCGGATTGTCCACGTCGACCTCGGTGCCGTTGGCCAGGAAGGCCCGGTAGGCCACCGAGGGGGCGGTGGCGATCAGCGAGAGGTCGAACTCGCGCTCGAGCCGCTCGCGGACGATCTCCATGTGCAGCAGGCCGAGGAACCCGCAGCGGAACCCGAACCCGAGGGCCCGGGACGACTCGGGCTCGTAGGTGAAGCTGGCGTCGTTGAGGCGGAGCTTCTCGAGGGCGTCCCGGAGGGCGGGCAGCTCGTCCCCGTCGATGGGGAAGAGCCCGCAGAAGACCATGGGCTTCGGATCGCGGTACCCGGCCAGCGGGGCGCCGGCGGGGCGCCGGGCGGTGGTCACCGTCTCGCCGGACCGGGCCCCGCCCACGTCCTTGATGCCGGCGATCAGATAGCCCACCTCCCCGGGCCCGAGCGCGGCCACCGGGACGGTGGCCGGCGCCCGGATGCCGATCTCCTCGACGTCGTGGCTGGTGGCGGCGTGCACGAAGGTGAGCCTGTCCGTGGCGGCCAGGGTCCCCTCCATCACCCGCAGCGAGCTCACCACGCCCCGGTACTGGTCGTACGCCGAGTCGAAGATGAGGGCCTGCAACGGCGCGGTGGGGTCCCCGGAGGGCGCCGGGATCCGGTCGACGATGGCGTCGAGGAGCTCGGGGACGCCCTCGCCCGTCTTGGCCGAGATGCGGAGGATCCCGGCGGCGGGAAGTCCGAGGACCTGCTCGATCTCGGCCGCGCACCGCTCGGGGTCGGCGGCCGGCAGGTCGATCTTGTTGAGCACGGCCACGATCTCGAGATCGTGCTCGAGGGCCTGGTAGCAGTTGGCCAGGGTCTGGGCCTGGATGCCCTGCGACGCGTCGACCAGGAGGACCGCCCCCTCGCAGGCCGCCAGAGAGCGGCTGACCTCGTAGCCGAAGTCGACGTGGCCCGGCGTGTCGATGAGGTGGAGGGTGTGGCCGTGCCAGGCCACGCGGACGTTCTGGGCCTTGATGGTGATGCCCCGCTCCCGCTCGATGTCCATGGAGTCGAGGTACTGCTCCCGCATCTGGCGGGGGTCCACCGCCCCGGTCAGTTCCAGGATGCGGTCGGACAGGGTCGACTTGCCATGGTCGACATGGCTGATGATGGAGAAATTGCGGATCTGTTCGACGGGGAGCACGGGGATGCCAGCGTAGCCAAGGCGCCCTGGTGCTCCTCCGGAGGGCGCCCGGGGAGGGCGGGGCAGGCGATACTGCTATCCTGCACTGTCTCCGGAACGGGCCCGAGCGGCAGCCGGAGCCATCATCGCCCGGCGGCCCGGCAGGGCCCGCCCCGACGCCCCCACAACGACGAGGACCCCGTGGCCAACATCAAGAGCCAGATCAAGCGCAACCGTCAGACCCTCAAGCGGCAGGCCCGCAACAAGGCGGTGCGCTCGGAGCTGCGGACCCGCACCAAGCGGGCCATCGCCGCCGTCGAGGGGGGCGCCGAGGACAGCGAGGAGGCTCTCCGGCTGGCCGTGAAGCGCATCGACAAGGCCGCCGCCAAGGGCGTCATCCACAAGAACCAGGCCGCCAACCGCAAGGCCCGGTTGATGAGGAGGGCGGCCGCCCTGTCCGCCGAGGACTGAGCCCCCCGGGCGAAGGGTCCCGGGGGCGGGCGTCAGCGGGCAGTGGGCAGCGGGCGTCAGTGGGGCGGGTTGAAGTAGGGCTGGTCGCAGCGGTAGCCGTGGGTGGCGCTGTCGATCGGCGGGTCGTCCAGCCGCTGGATCTGCCCGTCGACCACGTGGGCGATGATGTAGCAGTTGGTGGGGACCTTCTCGGCCGGGTTGGACGTCCCGACCAGGTAGCCGCCGGAGAACGACGTGATGTTGCGCAACGCCTGCAACACCGAACCCCGGGTCGGGTCCGGGCCCGCCGCCCGCAACGCCTGGACGAACAGCTCGGCGTTGATCCACCCGTAGAACGAGTAGAGGTCGGCCTTGAAGCCGGGCTGCGCCTTCTGGATCCAGGTGAGGAAGGTGCTCACCGCCGGAAGGCTGGTGGCGTCCTCCCCCAGGTAGAGTGCGGCATTCTGCTCGAGGTACGACCCGTCGATGTTGCCCGCCCCACCTGACGAGCCCACCAGGTCCTCGCTGTAGGTGGAGGCCCCGAGGACGACGACGGGATGGAAGTTCTGCTGGTTGAGGGCCTTCAGCACGGCCCCGGCGTAGTTCTGGGGCATCTGCTCGATGAAGAGGATCTTCACACCGGCGTTCCTCATGGCGATGACGTTCTGGTTGAAGTCCTGTTGGGTGACGTCGAACGTCTGGTCGTAGACGAGCTTGTAGCCCAGGTGCTCCATGGCCGCCTTCTCACCGTTGAACAGGGTGGGGGCGGGCTGGATGTCGGCGACCAGCGCCCCGGCGTGGGTCACGTCGGCCGGGTACTTGGTCTTGAAATAGGTCAGGGGGCCGAGCTGCCAGCCACCGGAGGACGGGGCCGGGCTGAAGCTGTTGGGCAGCTGGGTGGTGGTCGGGTCCAACGTGGGGGAGACGTTGGGCACCCCGGGGTTGGCGGCCAGCACCGTGCCGCCGAAGCCGTCCTGGAGCGAGAAGCTCCCGACCATGGCGAAGTCCTTGTCGATGTCGGCCTGGGTCAGCTGCTTGTTGGTGGCCCCCGAGTCGCCGTCATCGCCCGGGTCGACCTCGAGCTTGCGTCCGTTGACGCCACCCCGGGAATTCACATAGTCGGCGTAGGCCTGCACCCCCACCGCCGACTTGAAGATCATCTGCCACGACACGGTGCCCACCGACACCGAGGTCGGGGTGATGCCGGTCCGGTCGCCGAAGGCCGACGAGGGGATGGTCGACTTTGACGAGGAGACGGAGGAGGGCGCGGCCTTGGTGGACGAGCAGGCGGCGAGGACGGTGGCCACCACCACGGCGCACAGGACGGCGGCGACAGGTGCCGGGCGGCGTGACGGCGCCCTCCCCTCGGTGGTGGAACCGGTGGTGGAACGCATCAGATGGTCTCCCCCTTTGTCATGCGACTGCCACAGTCTGTACTGCTGCCCTCCCCCGGGCGGTCCTCGCCGGGTACGACTCTAGAGAATGTCCGCCCCTCCCGCTCGGGTGCTGTCGCCGCGCCGGTGCATGGCCTCGATCCGGGCGCGATCGAGGGTGGCGAACACGCCCTCGGCCTCGACCGTGACCACGTCGCCCTGCCGCAGACGTCCCCGGCTGTGGATGCGGCGCTCGGTTCGCTCGGTCACCCACGCCTCGAACACCGCCGGCCGGTTGATGAGGGTGGGCTTGCGATAACGCAGGGAGAGGCTCACCGTCGGCCCGGCGGTGCCGGCCATGATGTTGGCCGCCGTCAGCATGATGTCGAACGCACCGGCGATGACGGCCCCGTGCACACAGCCGGGCGCCCCCTCGTAGGGAGCGGAGAAGGTCGTCGTGCCGACCGCGTTCGGAGGCTCGAAGACGACGGTGAGCGGCGGGGCCACCGGATTGCACGAGCCGATGACGACGTCGAAGGGCATGGCCGCCGCCAGGGTGGCGGCCTCGTCGGGAGGGACCGACCGGTCGGCGTACCGGGCCACCGGCCCGTCCCCGGCCGGCGGCACGTGGGTCTCGAGCTCAGCGGCCAGCGCCTCCGCCCGGCGGGTCGCATCGGCCAGCAGGCCGGGCGGGGCGGCCGCCGTCACGGTGAGGGCCATGAGCCGACGGACGGCGTCGGCCAACTGCTCGCGGCCGCCGCCGCTCCACGGCCGGCCCGCCGGGGCCCCCGGCCCGGCGGGGTACTCACTCACCGCCACCACCGAAGCGACGGAGGAAGGTGACGTGGCCGTCGAGGTCGGCCAGCATCCGGTCGGGACTGCCGGCCGGTACCCGGAGCACCACCTCGCCGATGCCCTGGCGCTCGAAGTGGGCGAGCTTGTCGTCGTTCGGGACCGTCCCGAAGGGCACCACCCGGACCTCGTCCGGGTCGCGTCCCCGCTCCTCGACGGCCCGGCGGAGGCGCGGGAGGGCGTCTCCCAGTCCCGAGCCCCCGATGGGCATCCACCCGTCGGCGTACTCGGCCACGGCGGCGAAGACGGCCGGGGTGGCACCCCCGCCGACCAGCGTGGCCACCCGCGGCTGCTGCACCGGCTTGGGCCAGCTCCAACAGGGGTCGAGCGAGACATGGCGACCGTGGAACTCGGCCCGGTCCTCCGACCACAGCGCCTGCATGCACAGCATGTGCTCGCGGGCCACCTCGCGTCGCGACTCGAAGGCCACACCGTGGTCGGCCGCCTCGGCCCGGTTCCACCCGAAACCGATGCCGAGGACCACCCGGCCGCCACTCAGGTGGTCCAGGGTGGCCACCTGTTTGGCCAGGACCACCGGGTCGTGCTGGGCGACCAGCACGACCCCGGTGCCGAGGGCGATCCGTTCGGTGACCGTGGCCGCCGTGGCCAGGGCGACCAGCGGGTCCAGGCTGCGCCGGTAGTCCTCCAGGCGGACTCCCTCGACCAGTCCGGGCGGGGTGTCGGCCCGCACCGGCAGGTGGGTGTGCTCGGGCAGGAAGAGCGAGTCGAAGCCGCGCTCTTCGGCCGCCCGGGCCAGGGCGGCCGGGGCCAGGGTCCCGTCCGTGAGGAAGGCGGTGATGCCGAGGCGCATGGCCGGTCAGGAGCCGAGCCCGGCCGCCAGCTGCGAACCGGGGTTGGTGCCCGCGTCGGCAAACAGGGCGGCGAAGGCCGCCTCCTCCCGGGCCCGGGCGGCGTCGACGTCCGGACGGCGGGCCACGGCCATCAGCCGCTTGATCTGGCGGGTGGCGTGGGGGGCGAACGAGGCGATGCGTCGGGCCAGGGCCAGGGTCTCGTCGAGGACGGTCCCCGGCGGGCTCACCCGGTAGGCCAGCCCGGCGGCGACCGCCTCCGAGGCGTCGATCCACTCGGAGGCCAGCAGCAGGGCCGCCGCCCGCGGCCACCCCATCCGCTCGGGCAGCAGATAGCTGCTGGCCGCTTCCGGCGGGACCCCGAGCTCGGCGAAGGGGGTCCGCAGCCGGGTGCCGGCCTCGACCAGCGCCAGGTCAACGTGGCCGAGCATCGTGCAGCCGAGGCCGACGGCCACGCCGTGGACGGCGGCCAGCAACGGCTTGTCGAAGGAGACCAACGTGTCGAGCAGCCCGGGGAACCCCGGGGCCGGTGCGGCGCCCGCCGCCCCGGTGGCCATGGCGGCCATCTCGCGGAGATCCTGGCCCGAGGTGAAGGCCCGACCCCGCCCGGTGAGGACCACGGCCCGGACCTCGTCGTCGCCGAGGGCCGAGCGGAGGGCGGCGGTCACCGCCTCGTACATGGGGGCGTCGAAGGCGTTGAGGACCTCGGGCCGGTCGAAGGCCACCAGGCGCACACCGGCATCGTCCTCGACCTCGACGCGGTGCACGGTCACGCCCGGAACACCTGGCCGCCGTCCACGTTGACGATGTGCCCGGTGACCCAGGCGGCCTGATCGGACAGGAGGAACAGGCACATGCCCACCAGGTCGGAGGGCTCTCCCATCCGCTTGAGGGCGAGCGAGTCCACGATCGGCCGGAGGAGGGCCTCGGGGACCACCGTCCTCGACGCCTCGGTGTCGATGGGGCCGGGGGCGATGGCGTTGACCCGGATGCGGTCGCCACCGAGCTCGTGGGCGAGCTGCTGGGTCAGCGAGTTGACCCCGGCCTTGGCCAGGCCGTAGAAGCCGGCGTACAGGTGGGAGGCGGTCGAGGACTGGTTCACGACGGCGCCGCCGCCGCGCGCCTTCATGGCCGGGTGGCAGGCCCGAACACAGTTGAGGGCGCCGAGAAGGTTGACGGCCAGGAAGCGGTTGAGGTACTCCCAGTCGACAGTGAGCAACAGATCGAGCTGCATGGTGCCGAAGATGGCCGCGTTGTTGACCAGGTAGTCGAGGCCCCCGAACCGGTCGACGGCCAGCTCGGCCATGGCCCGGGCGGCCCCGGGGTCGGCCACGTCGACCCGGACCGATTCGGCCCGGCCACCGGACGAACGGATCCCGGCGGCCACCGAGGCGGCATTCTCCTCGGCGATGTCGGCCACCACCACCGATGCGCCGGCGGCGGCGAGCGCCTCGGCATAGGCCTGACCGATCCCGCCGCCCGAGCCGGTCACGATGGCCACCCGGTGGCGGAAGTCGAACCGGACCATGGGGCCGGTCTCGCCCGAGCTCACGTTCCCTCGGCCCGGTGGCGGCGGGCGATGACCCGTTCGGCCACCTCGTTGACGCCGGTCGAGAGGGGCCATCCGATGTAGTGGGTCAGGTGGACGACCGCCTCTCGGACCTGTTCCTCGCTCAGCTCCTCCCGGTCGAGCGCCGACTGGAACTGGATCTCCACGAGCTGCGATTGGCCGAGCGCGGCCAACACCCCGATGGTCATGAGGCGCCGGTCGCGGATGTCGAGCGCCGACCTCGTCCATACCTGGCCGAACAGGTGGTCGACCGTGAAGGCCACATACGGGGCGGGGATCTCGTCGGGATCGACCGAGAAGCCGTAGACCTCCTGCATCTTGGCCATGCCCCGGGCCCGCACCGTGGCGGGACCGTCCGCCTCGCCGGGCGCCGTCGCTCCCCCCGGATCCGGCTCATCCATGGCTGCTCATCCTTTCATCCCGGTGGCCGGCCCGGACCGGGACGGTCGGCGGGGCCGAGCCCGAACATCTCGTCGCACCGGTCCTCGGTCATGGCCGCCAGCGGCAGCGCCACACCGAGCGATCCGGCCAGCTCCAGCGCGGCGGCCAGGTCCTTGCGGGCCAGTGAGGCACCCGCCCGCATGGCGTCGACCAGGCCCTTGTCGTCCTCGTCGGTGAAGGGCGCCACCGTCGAGCGGAACATCAGCCTCGAGGCGCCACCGATGTGGGCGTCGCTGGCCCTGATGACCGCGGCCAGGTCGGCGAGTCCGATGCCGGCCGCCTCGGCCAGTCGCTGGGCCTCGTAGGCGGCCAGCCAGGACCCGTAGGTCACCAGGTTGCGCGCCAGCTTGGCGGCCAGGCCGGCCCCGAACGGCCCCATGCGGACGGTCAGGGAACCGATGGCGTCGAACACCGGCTGCACCCGCTCGATCACCACGGGGTCGCCGCCGACCATGCAGACCAGGTCCCCGGCGGCGGCGGCCGCCGGTCCGCCGCTCACCCCGCAGTCGAGCACCGCGACCCCGACGCCGGCCGCCTCGGCCCCGACGGCCTGCACGCAGGGTCCGGAGATGGTGCTCACCACCACGAAGGTGGTCCCCGGTCCGGCCGCGGCCAGACCGCCGTCGGGACCGGAGAGCACGGCGTGGACCTGCTCGTCGTTGACCACGGCCACCACCACCACGTCGGACTGCCGGACGAGGTCGGCCGGCGAGCCGGCCACGGTGGCGGTTCCGGCATAGGGCTCGGTGGCCTCGGCCCGCACGTCGCATACCAGCAGCGGGAACCCCTCCCGCAGCAGGCTGGCGGCCACGCCGGTGCCGATGTCGCCGAGCCCGACGACCCCGACCGAGGGCTTCGTCCCGGGCCCACCGGAGGACTGTTGGTTCGGCACTCGGTCTCCCCCTTCGATCGGTCCGGCCGACCACGCGACCCCGTCCCCGCCGGGTCCGGTGCGCTGTGGGCGGCGGGCGGTGCGGGCGGGCGGCGGACGTCATCTGCCCCTGTACTTGGACAGCTGTCCAGACTATAGTCCATACCATGGATGCCGGCAACGGGGAGCCCCGCCGGGGTGACGTGGCCGAGGGCCCCGGTGCTGACGCCGGAGACCCCCGAGACGGCGGGCTCGAGGACTACTCGGGCCCGTTCCGGGCCGACTTCCGCTACGAGGACCTGTCGCACCACGCCCTGGTCCGGCTGGTCCGCGAGTACGCCCAGGCCGTGCACATCCTCGACCGTTCGATGTGCGCCGCCATCGGCATGTCCCACGGGATGGAGGAGATGGAGCGACTGGCCATCGAGGAGTGGCGGGGGGCGAGCCCCGTCTACGGCCAGCGGCTTCGGCGCATCATGGGCGTCGAGGGCGACGACGTCGAGGCCATCTTCAAGGTGCTCCAACTCGACCCGGGCTTCCCCCACCACTATCTCGACGTCCGCTACGAGGTCGTCGACGAGCGGCACGGGTACTTCGAGCTCGCCTACTGCGGGGCGCTGATGGACGCCGAGCCGTGGGGGGACAAGATGGTCACCGGGATGTGCCACCACATCGAGGACGGCACCTTCGACGTGACCGCACAGGCCATCAACCCGAAGGCCCACATCCGCCACGTGCACCGGCCTCCCCGGGTGCCGTCGGACCGCTCCCCGCATTGCCGGTGGGAGCTGGTCATCGACGACGACACCGAGACGCTGCCCGAGGCGGACATCACCGCGGTCACCAAGATGACCACGGCGGCCACCTTCGAGTTCCCGCCCATGCGGGACGGGACCAGCCACATCCCGGAGCGGCGCGGTGGCGACGGAGGGCCGATGCCGGCCGAGGGCGGGCGCGGGGGCCCGCCGTGACCGAGGCCATCGCCGTCCTCCCGACCGAGGATCCCCACCGCCTCGAGGCCACGCGGCGGCGGCTCACCCCCCGCCAGGCCGAGGTGGTCATGGAGCTGGTCCGGGCCACCGAGTCGGAGATCGAGGAGGTGGGGTACGCGGGGCTGACCGTGCGCAGCGTGGCCCGCCGCGCCGGGGTGGCGCCGGCCACCGCCTACAACTACTTCAGCTCCAAGGACCACCTGCTGGCCGAGGTGCTGTGGCGGCGGATGCAGGACCTGGCACCCGTCGAGCCCGGTGACGGGCGACCCATGGACGAGCGGCTCCGGGACGCGGTGCGGGCCATGGTGTTCACCACCGAGAGCGCCGCCCTCGTCGACGCCTGCACCGTGGCCCTGCTCAGCCCCAATCCGGACGTCAAGCACCTGCGGGACCGGATCGGGGCCCAGATCCACCGCCGGCTGTCCGCCGCCCTCGGCACCGGCGTGGACCCGATGGTCGTGCGGGTGCTCGAGACCACCTTCTCGGGCGCGTTGCTGGCGGCGGGTATGGGCCACATGTCGTCGACGGAGGTCCCCGACTTCGTGGCCGAGGCGGCGGCGCTGATGGTGGGCGGGCACGGGGGCGGGGGGGCCGGATGACCACCACCCGCGAGCCGCTCGTCTACAGCCCCTACGCCTACGAGATCCACGAGGACCCCTACCCCGTGTACGCCCGGCTGCGCGCCGAGGCGCCCGTCTACCGCAACGACGAGCTCGACTTCTGGGCTCTGTCCCGCCACGCCGACGTCCTGGCCGCCTTCCGCAACGTCGACGCCTTCTCCAACTCGTACGGTGTCTCGCTCGACCCGAGTGCCTTCCGGCCGGACGCCCACAAGGTGATGTCGTTCCTCGCCCTCGACCCGCCTCGGCACACCCGGATGCGCTCGCTGGTGGGCAAGGGATTCACGCCGTCGAAGGTGGCCCAGATGGAGGAGGGCATCCGGGCCATCGCCGTCGAGCACCTCGAGCCGGCCGTCGAGCGGGGGACGTTCGACTTCATCGCCGACTTCGCCGGCAAGCTGCCCATGGACGTCATCTCCGAGCTGGTCGGCGTGCCGCGGGCCGACCGGGCCGAGGTGCGCCGGCTGGCCGACCTGGTCGTGCACCGGGAGGACGGCGTCTTCGACGTACCCGAGGCAGGCATGGAGGCCGCCCTCAGCCTGGTCGGCTACTACCAGGGCATGGTGGACGAGCGGCGGGGGGCGCCGTCGGACGACCTGACCTCGGCGCTGGCCGTGGCCGAGCTCGACGGCGAGCGCCTCACCGACGAGGAGATCGTCGCCTTCCTCTTCCTCATGGTGGTGGCGGGCAACGAGACCACCACCAAGCTGCTCGGCAACGCTTGGTACTGGGCGTGGCGCTACCCCGACCAGCGGGCCAAGCCATTCGGCGACGGGGAACGGGTGGCCGACTGGGTGGAGGAGACGCTCCGCTACGACACCTCGAGCCAGATGCTGCTCCGGGTGGCGCGTACGGACCTCGAGGTCGGGGGGGCCCGCATCGCCCAGGGCGACCGGGTCCTCCTGCTGGTGGGCTCGGCCAACCGCGACGAGGCGGTGTTCCCGGATCCCGACCGCTATGACCTCGACCGGGACACCTCCAGGCTGGTGAGCTTCGGCAGCGGCCGCCACTTCTGCATGGGCGCCCCCCTGGCCCGGCTCGAGGCCCGGATCGGGCTCGGCGAGCTGGTCAAGCGGGTGTCCGGCTACGAGGTGGATCCCGACGGCATCGAGCGGGTCCACTCGGTCAACGTCCGCGGGCTGGCCGCCCTCCCGACCACGGTGACCCGCCGGTGATGGCACCACCACCGGCCCACCCGGCACGGAGACCGGCGGTGGTGACCGGCGCCTCGTCGGGCATCGGGCAGGCCACCGCTCGGGAGCTGGCCTCGGTCGGGCATCCGGTGGTGCTCGGGGCACGACGCCTGGCCGAGTGCGAGGAGACGGCGGCGGCCATACGGGCCGCGGGGGGTGACGCCCTCGCCGTCCACCTCGACCTGGCCGACAGCGAGTCGATCGACCAGTTCGCCAAGGCGGCGCTCGAGGCCTTCGACGGCGTCGAGATCCTGGTGTCCAACGCCGCACTGAACGTGGCCGGATCGGTCGTGGACACCGATCCCGAGGCCTTCGACCGGGTGCTCGGGGTCAACGTGAGCGGCACCCACCGGATGGTCCGGGCCCTGCTGCCCATGATGACCGCCCGGCGACGCGGCGACGTGGTGTTCGTCACATCCGACGTGGTCGAGCGGCCCCGCCCCTCGATGGCCGCCTACGTGACGTCCAAATGGGGCCTCGAAGGCTATGCCCGCTCGCTCCAGATGGAGCTCGAAGGCACCGGCGTGCGGGCCACCATCGTGCGGCCGGGCCCCACCCTGACCGGCATGGGGATGGACTGGGACCCCGCCGTGACCGCCGCCGTCATCGAGCAGTGGGCGGCCTGGGGGTTCGCCCGCCACTCCAGCTTCATGCGCCCGGCGGGGGTGGCCCAGGCCATCGCCGCCGTGGTGGCACTCCCGCGGGGGACCCACGCCACCGTGGTGGAGCTGCAGCCGGAAGCACCGATCCGAGACGAACCGGAAGGCGAGGCCCACCCATGAGCACCACCATGACCTACCGCGAGCCACCCCGGGTGTCCGGCGGCGAGCAGGCCGACGGCCACCTCGGCGAGCTGCGGGTGGATCCCATCGCCCTGCTCGACCGGGTGCGGGCCGAGTGCGGCGACGTCGGCGTCTTCCGTCTGGCCGACCGCGACGTGGTCCTGCTGTCGGGCGCCGAGGCCAACGAGCTCTTCTTCCGGGCGCCCGAGGACGTGCTCGACCAGGCCGAGGCCTACCCCTTCATGACGCCGATCTTCGGCGAGGGGGTGGTGTTCGACGCCCCTCCCGAGCGCCGGCGCGAGATGCTCCACAACCAGGCCCTGCGGGACAAGTTCATGCGCGGCCACGCCGCCACCATCGCCGAGGAGGTTCGGACCATGGTGGCCGGCTGGGAGGACGAGGGCACCATCGACCTCCTCGACTGGTTCGCCGAGCTCACCATCTACACCTCGTCGGCCTGCCTCATCGGCCGGCGCTTCCGCCAGGAGCTCGACAAGCGGTTCGCCGAGCTGTACCACGACCTCGAACGGGGAACGGACGCCATCGCCTACGTCGACCCCTACGCCCCCATCGAGAGCTTCGCCCGGCGCGACGCGGCCCGGGCCGGGCTGGTCCGCCTGGTCGAGGGGATCATGGAGCGGCGGGCGGCCCACCCCCCGACGGGCGACGAGGAGCGCGACCTCCTCGACGTGCTGATGTCGGTCACCGAGGCCGACGGCTCGCCGCGCTTCTCGGCCGACCAGGTCACCGGCATGTTCATCTCCATGATGTTCGCCGGCCACCACACCACCTCGGGCACGGCGGCCTGGACGCTCATCGAGCTCCTGCGACACGGGCCCGAGCTCGACGCCGTCCACCGCGAGCTCCAGGACCTCTACGCCGGGGAAGCCGAGGTGAGCTACCAGGCCTTGCGCGAGATGCCCCACCTGGAGTCGGCGATCAAAGAGGCACTGCGCCTGCACCCGCCCCTCATCCTGTTGCTGCGGGTGGCCAAGGAGGACATGGAGGTGGGCGGGTACTCCATCCGGGCCGGCCAGATGGTCGGCGCCAGCCCCGCCGTCTCCAACCGCATACCCGAGGACTTCCCCGAGGCGGACTCGTTCCTGCCCTCGCGCTACCTCGAGCCCCGGGAGGAGGACCGCGCCAACCCGTGGACGTGGATACCCTTCGGGGCCGGCCGGCACCGGTGTGTGGGCGCGGCCTTCGCCATGATGCAGCTCAAGGCCATCTTCTCCGTGCTCCTCTTGGACTGGGAGTTCGAACTGGCCCAGCCCCCGGACAGCTACCGCAACGACCATTCGAAGATGGTCGTCCAGCTCCAGCAGCCCTGCGCCGTTCGCTACCGTCGCCGGGCCGGCGGCCGGCCGTCGAGCTGATGCGGGTGAGCGTCGACCTCGACCTCTGCCAGGGGCACGGGGTGTGCGAGTCCGAGGCTCCGAGCGTCTTCGAGCTGGACCGGAACACCAAGGTGACCATCCTCGACCCCCAGCCCGACGAGGGCCTGCGGGGAATGGTGGAGGCGGCCGTCCGGTTCTGTCCCACGTCCGCGCTTCGCATCACCGACAAGGAGTAGCCCATGCCGTCGTTCCCCCGCCAGGAGCTCGAGGAGATGATGCAGCGCTGGTTGGATCTCAACCGGCGTTGCGAGGAACACCTCGACTGGAGGCCGATGGCCGACATGTTCACCGAGGAGGCCACCTACGGGTGGAACGTCGGCCCGACGGACGAGTTCATGGCCGTCGGCCGCGAGGAGATCCGCGAGTTCGCCCTCGGGTACGAGATGGAGGGCCTCGGAGGCTGGACCTACCCCTACCAGCGGGTCCTCATCGACGAGGTCCAGGGCGAGATCCTCGGCCTGTGGAAGCAGGTCGCCGACGCCACCCGGCCGGACGGCACTCCCTATGAGATCGCCGGGCTGGGCGGCAGCTGGTTCCGCTATGGCGGCGACTTCATGTGGAGCTGGCAGCGCGACTTCTTCGACGTGGGCAACGCCACGGCCACCTTCGTGGAGATGATCAACGCCGGCGTGTTGACCGAGGGCATGCAGAAGCGCCTGGAGAAGGCGGCATCGGGGCGGCGCCAGCCCGGCCACTACGGGCTCGGGCAGGCGCCCGTCGGCCTGTGGGACGGCGTCACGCCCTGAGCCGACCCGGCGGCACCGGGGGCACCGACCTCACTCCGCCGCCGAGGCGAACCGGTCGATCACCGCGGCGCGCCACGCCCTGAGGGGCTCGGCGTGCCGGCTGTCGGTGCGGCCCAGGCGGACGACGACCAGGTCGAGCGCCGGGCAGACGTCGATGGACTGGCCGTCGTGCCCGGCCGCCCAGAACGTGCCGTGGCGGTCGTGCCCCGTCCACCAGTGGGCGCCGTACAGCTCGCCGTCGTCGGGGTCGACCGAGCGGGGCCGGCGGCCGTGGTCCACCCAACCCTCGGGGAGCAGCCGGGTACCGCCCCAGACCCCGTCCCGCAGGTACAGCAGGCCGAAGCGGGCGAAGTCACGGGCCGTGGCGTGGACGTAGGAGGAGGCCACCCAGGTACCGGCGTCGTCGAAGGTGGCGCGGGCCGAGCGCATCCCGATGGGCCCGAAGAGGCGGTCGGCCAGGAACCGGCGGTAGCCGTCGCCCGGTCCGACCAGCCGGGCCACGATCCCCGAGACGACGTTGCTCGTCCCGCTCGAGTAGTTGAACCGGGAGCCCGGGGGGGCGGCCAGGGGCCGGTCGGCGGCGAACCGGGCCATGTCCGACTGGCCCACCCCGAACAGCATCTGGATGACGTCCGAGCGGTCGGCATCGACATAGTCCTCGGCGAACCGGAGACCGTCGCGCATCTCGAGCAGATGCTCCGAGGTGATGTCCCGGCGGGGGTCGCCCGGTGCCTGCCACTCGGGGACGGGCGCCGGGGCGTCCAGCACCAGGCGGCCCTCGCCGACCAGTATCCCCACCACGGCGTGGAGCATTGACTTGGCCATCGACCACGACAGGAGCGGGCTCTGCTCGACGACCGGCCGGCCCGGCCCGTCGAAGCGGGGGATGAGGCCGCCGTACCCCTCGAAGACCAGCCGGCCGCCATGGACGACCACCACGGCGTAGGTCTGGTGCAGCGACCCGGCCGGGTCGAAGGCCTCGGCCACGAGCGGCCCGAGGTCCACCCCCGGGGGCAGCCCGGCTCGGGGCCAGGACTCGGTGGGCCAGGGCACGCCCGGCGGCGGCGCGGGCAGCGGGCGGAGGGTCCGGGGCGACGGGCGACCCGGGTCGGTGACGGCCAAGAGGAGAGCATCGCGCAGCCCCCGGCCCGGCCGCTCCCGCGCCGGCCGGGCCGCCCTATGGTTGGGCCGATGCACGACTCGGTCACCGTTCACATGGACGCACCCCCCGAGCGGGTCTGGGACCTGATCAGCGACGTCACCCAGATCGGCCGGTACAGCCCCGAGACGTTCGAGGCCGAATGGCTCGAGGGAGCCACCGGGCCGGCGGCGGGCGCCCGCTTCCGCGGGCACGTGAAGCGGAACGGCAGGGGCCCGACCTACTGGACACCGTGCACCGTCGTCGACTGCGAGCCCGGACGCACGTTCAGCTTCGGCGTCGGATCGTCGGACAAGCCCGTGAACGTCTGGCGCTACGAGCTCGAGGCGACCGCCGGGGGGACGGATGTCACCGAGTCGTTTCAGCTGGCGGACACGGCCATGCTGCGCCTGTACTGGATGCTGCTCGGTTGGGCCCGGGGCCGGACCAACCGCAACGGCATGCGCACCACCCTCGAGCGCATCAAGGCCGAGGTGGAACGGGGTCAGCCGCCGGTGGACCCGGCCTAGCCTGGCCGGATGACCACGTTGGAGGGGGCCATCGTGCACCTCCGTCCCCCGCGACCGGCCGACATAGCCACCCTGGCCCGGATCCGGGAGAGCCCCGAGGTCTACGCCCGCTGGCGCGGCGGGCCGGACATGACCGCCTCGGTCCGGGCCGACCTGCGCGAGCCCGGCGCCACGCCCTTCGTCATCGAAGAGGGCGGGCGGGTGGTCGGGTGGATCCAGTGGTCGGCCGAGGAGGAGCCGGACTACCGCCATGCCAGCATGGACATCTATGTGGATCCCGCCTGCCACGGCCGGGGCGTCGGCACCGACGCCGTCCGCACCCTGGCCCGGCACCTGATCGTCGACCACGGCCATCACCGGCTCGAGATCGACCCGGCGGCCGACAACGGGCCGGCGGTCCGCTGCTACGCCAAGGTCGGCTTCCGCCCGGTGGGCGTGCTCCGCCGCCACGAGCGTGGGCCCGACGGCTCGTGGCACGACGCCCTCCTCATGGACCTGCTGGCCGAGGAGCTCGTCGACCGGTGACCGGGAGCCGATGGGTTGGCCGGGGCGGATTGGCCGGGGCCGGTTGGCCGGGGCGGGTTGGCCGGGGCCGGTTGGTCGGGGCGGGTTGGCCGGGGCGGCGGGTCGAGCTGGGCGGCGGGCTGACCGGGGCGGCGGGTTGACCGGGGCGGCGGGCTGACGGGTGGCCACCGTCCTGGTCCCCATCCCGGACCTCGACTTCGACCCGACCGAAGTGGCCGTGAGCTGGAAGGTCCTCGGGCAGTCGGGCCACCGGGTGCGGTTCGCCACGGCGACGGGCCGAGCCGGCCGGGTCGACGACCTCATGCTGACCGGTCGCGGCCTCGACCCCTGGGGCTTCATCCCCGGGCTGTCGCGTCTGGTCGGGGTGGGCCGGGTGCTGGCCGCCCGGTCCGACGCCACGGACGCCTACCGCGACATGGCCCGCTCTCGCGAGTTCCTCCGGCCCATGACGTGGGACTCGGTCGACCTCGACGCCGTCGACGGGGTGCTCCTGCCCGGCGGGCACCGGGCCCGCGGCATGCGGCCATACCTCGAGAGCCCGGTCCTCCAGACCCTGGTGGTGGAATGCTTCCGGCGGCCCATCCCGACGGCGGCGGTGTGCCACGGCGTGCTCCTGGCCGCCCGCAGCATCGACCCCGAGACCGGCCGGTCGGTGCTGCACGGCCGGCGGACGACCGCTTTGACCTGGACGCTCGAACGCCGCGCCTGGAGGGTGGCGCGGTGCACCCGGTTCTGGGACCCCGACTACTACCGCACCTACCGGGAGCAACCCGGGCAGCCGGCGGGGTACATGTCGGTGCAACAGGAGGTCACCCGGGCGCTGGCGGCGCCGGAGGACTTCTACGACGTCGGGCCGCAGGAGCCCGATGCCGGACTCAAGCAGAGCGGCCGGGCCCGCGACACCATGGAGGACGAGCGCCCCGCCTTCGTCCTGCGGGACGGGCCCTACCTGTCGGCCCGATGGCCGGGCGACGTCCACACCTTCGCCAAGCGGTTCGCCACCATGCTGTGACGCAGGGGCCGCCGGACGGCCCCGGTGCCAAGATGAGGGGATGATCGACCACATCTCCATCCAGTGCGCGGACCTGGCCGCCAGCTCGTCGTTCTACGACGCGGTCCTCGCCCCGCTCGGGGGTAGCCGGGTCATGGACTTCGGTGAGACCATCGGCTTCGGGATCCCACCCCGGCCCACCTTCTGGATCGGGCCCCTCTCCTCCGGCGACGGGTTCCGCCAGTCCCACATCGCCTTCGCCGCCCCCGACCGCCCGGCGGTCACCGCCTTCTTCGGTGCCGCCGTGGCGGCCGGGGCCACCGTCCTGCACGAGCCGCGGGTGTGGCCCGAGTACCACGCCAGCTACTTCGGCGCCTTCGTGCGCGATCCCGACGGCAACAACGTGGAGGCCGTCTGCCACCTGCCCGGCTGATGCCCGGGCCGGCACCGTCCGGCCCGTCGCTGAGTAGGTTGTCCCGAGTGCCGGCCGCCAGCTGCCCCGACCGTCGCCCATGACCCCATGATCAGCATCGCCGACGGCATCGGGCTGCTCATCGGGATCGTGGCCATCGCCACCGTCGCCGACCGGCTGCGGATCGCCTATCCCATCCTCCTGGTCGTGGCCGGCATCGGGGTGGCGTTGATCCCCACCCAGCACCGCGTGCAGCTCCAACCCGAGCTGGTTTTGCTGGTCTTCCTGCCGCCGCTCATCTACGACGCATCGCTCGACACCTCCGCCCGCGAGCTCCGCACCCACCTGCGGCCCATCCTGTTGCTGGCCGTCGGCCTGGTGCTGGCCACCATGGTGGCGGTGGCGGTGGTGATCCACTCGGTGGTGAGCGGGATGACCTGGCCGGTGGCCTTCGCCCTGGGGGCCATCGTGTCGCCCCCCGACTCGGTGGCGGCCACCCAGATCGCCGGCAAGCTCGGGTTGCCGCGCCGGTTGGTGACCATCCTCGGGGGCGAGGGCCTGATGAACGACGCCACCGCCCTGACCGCCTACCAGGTGGCGGTGGCGACCGTCGGCTCGGCATTCACGGTGGCCGACGTGTTCGGGAGGTTCATGTTCGCCGTGGTGGTCGGGACCGGCATCGGCATCGCCGTCGGGTGGCTCGGATGCCGGATGCTGCGCTTCACCGAGACGCCGGTGATCGAGAACACCATGCTCCTCATCCTCCCCTTCGCCTCGTACCTGCCCGCCGACAAGCTCGGGGCGTCGGGGGTGCTGGCCGTGGTGGCCACCGGCCTCTACTTCGGCCGGTACGGCTCGAGGACCCTGACCGCCGCGGCCCGGCTGCAACAACGCCAGATCTGGGACCTCATCGTCTTCCTCCTGACCGGGTTGTCGTTCCTACTGGTCGGCTTGGAGCTGCGCCCCATCCTCGACAGCCTGGTCAACCGGGAGTCGGGCTCGCTCGCCCTCGAGGCGACCGCCGTCGTGGGCGTCGTCGTGGTGGTACGCATGGCCTGGATGTTCGCCGCCACCGCGCTCCCCGGCGGGCAGCGGCTCTTCGGCGCCAGCCCCCGGGCGGGACGCTCATGGCGGGAGACGACCGTCGTGGGGTGGGCCGGCATGCGCGGCGCGGTCAGCCTGGCCGCCTCACTGGCCCTGCCCCAGAGCTTCCCCGAACGGGATCTGCTGGTGTTCCTCACCTTCGCCGTCATCGTGGCCACCCTGGTCGGCCAGGGCCTCACCCTCCCGCCGCTCATCCGCCGGCTCGGCCTGGTGACACGGGACGAGCAGGACATGGTGCTGGTGGCGGAGGCGCGGCGACGGTTGACGGTGCTGGCGTTGTCCCGTATCGACGACCTGAGCGGGGGCTCCCGGTACCCCGAGGAGGTGACCAATCGCATCCGCAGCGGGTACCAGTCGCAACTGGCCCGGATCGAGCGTCGGCTCGAGGCGATGAGCTCGGGGCGCGCGGAGGGGCACGACGCCGGTGAGGGGCAGGGCGGGGCGGTGGGTGCCGACGGCCGGTTGGCCGCCGAGCTGGAGCTGAGGAGGCTGGTCATCGCGGTGGAGCGGGACGAGCTCGATCAGTGGTTGGCCCGACGGAAGATCACCACCCGGGTGGCGGACGAGGTACGCGCCGCCCTCGACATCGACGAGACCACCATGCGCCCCTGATGCGCTGCAGGGCGTCCCCGGAGGGACGCCCTGCAGTCACAAATTGCTGATTTGGCACCGGGTTCCCGCGCTGCGCCGGATGGGACCGGGTCCGGCTTGGTGGCCCGATGGGTGTCTGGCTGGGATTCGCCAGGTGGTACAGCGAGCCGCCTCAGCGGCCAGCCACCTCCAGGGTCCCGAAACGTTGACTACTCAGTTGGACCACCTCCTCTCTCTGGTGACCCCCATGGTAGCGAGCCGATCGGGCCCACCGGCGGAACAGTCCCCGGCCGGCCGGCCCCTGGGCGCACCCGGGCCGGGCACGGTACGATGCGAACGTATGTTCGTATCACCGACCGACCAGCGTCCGGGGCCCGGTCCGGCCCGGGGGCGGACCCGGGAGCCCCTGGCCCTGTTGGCCGAGCGCACTCGGCCCGTCTCGTCGAGCCGGGCCCGCCTCCTCCCCGTGCTCCCCCCTCTGGTCGACCTGTTCCCCGACGGGAGCCTGCGTCGCGGCACCACCGTCGTGATCAGCGGTCTGGACGGGACCGCCGGCGGCAGCCTGTCCCTGGCCCTGGCCGTGGTGGCGGCGGCGTCGGGGGCGGGCTCGTGGTGCGCGCTGGTGGGGATCGCCGGCCTCGGTGCCGTGGCCGCCCATGACATCGGGGTCGATCTGGCCCGGCTGGCCGTGGTGCCCCGGCCCGGGGCGGCCTGGGCCGAGGTCGTCGCCGCGCTGGTCGGCGGTGTCGACCTCGTGGTGCTCCACCCTCCCTTCCCGCCCCGCCCCGCCATGGCCCGCCGGGTGACGGCGAGGGCCAGGGAAGGCCGGTCCGTGCTGGTGGTGATGGCGGGACGGTCCGGGTGGCCGGAGCCTCCCGACATCCATCTGGGCATCGACGACATGCGATGGGAGGGCGCCGGCACCGGCGAGGGGTACCTGCACCGCCGCCGGGTGTCGGTGTCGGCCACGGGCCGGCGGTCGGCCGCCCGGCCCCGGCACGGCCGGCTGTGGATGCCCTGGACCAGCGGGGCGGTGCTGGACGCCACCGTCGCGGACGGTGCGGTGACCGGGGCATGACGCGTATGGGGCGCCTCGTCGTCGTGCACTGCCCCGAGCTCCTTGACGAGGACGAGGGCGGGGCCGTCCTCCGCTCGTTCGTCGAGGTGATCGAGGCGGTGGAGGCGTTCTGCCCGTGGGTCACCGTCGTGCGACCCGGCATCTGCTCCCTGCCGGCCCGCGGCCCGGCCCGGTACTTCGGGGGCGAGGGCCCACTGGTCCGATCGGTGGCCGACGTCATCTCCACCATCACCACCGTCGAGGTCGGGGTGGCCGACGGGCTGTTCGCCGCGGTGCTCGCCGCCCGGGGGGGCCTGGTGGTCCCGGCCGGGGGGACCCCCGCCTTCCTGGCCCCGTTCCCGGTGGGCATCCTCGACCGTCCCGAGCTGGCCGAGCTTTTGCACCGGCTGGGCCTGCGCACCCTCGGCGACTTCGCCGCCCTCCCCGAGGCCCATGTCCTCGGCCGGTTCGGGGCCGACGGTGTGGCCTGCCACCGGGTGGCCGGGGGGCGTGACGGCGAGCTGGACGAGCTGCGCCGGGCGGCCGCCGCCCGCCGGGTCGACGACCAGCGTGCCGCCGGCCGGGGCGGCCGGCATGCCGATGGGGTGGTCGGCGAGCCGGGGTTCTGGGGCGGGGTGAGCGACGCCGATGCCCGGGCGGGAAGGGTCCTCGCCGCCGTGCAGGACCTCGTCGGCCCGGACGGGGTGGTGACGGCGCGCCTCCAGGGGGGCCGCGGCCCGGCCCAGCGGGCCCGCTTCGTCACCTGGAACGCCGGGGAGAGGCCAGGGGACACCACCCTCGGTGCCCCCTGGCCCGGCCAGATCCCGGCTCCCGCCCCGGCGGTCGTGCACCCCGCCCCTCTCCCCGCCGAGCTGGTCGACCCGGGTGGTGAACCGGTGTCGGTGTCGGGACGCGGCCTGCTCACCGCACTCCCCTGCCGGCTATCGGTGGGGAAGCGCCCCTGGTCGGCGGTGACCGCCTGGGCGGGCCCGTGGCCTTCCGACGAGCGATGGTGGTCGAGGTCCCGTCGGAGGAGGGCGCGCCTGCAGGCGGTCACCGGCGCCGAGGCCCATCTGCTGGTGGCCGAAGGAGGCCGGTGGTGGGTCGAAGCCTCGTACGAATGACCGCCGCACCGACATGGCCTACGCCGAGCTGCACGCCCATTCCAATTTCTCCTTCCTCGACGGCGCCAGCCATCCCGAGGAGCTGGCCGCCGAGGCCAGCCGGCTCGGCCTGGCCGCCGTCGCCCTGACCGACCACAACGGTCTCTACGGCGTGGTCCGCTTCGCCGAGGCGGCCCGGGCCCTCGGCCTACCCACCGTGTTCGGTGCCGAGCTCACCATCACCGGGACGGGTGCCGCCCAGGCCCGTACCGGCGTACCCGACCCGGACGGGACCCACCTGGTCGTGCTGGCCCGGGACCCCGAGGGCTATGCCCGCCTCAGCCGGGTCATCGCCGAGGCCCACCTGGACGGCGGGGAGAAGGGGAAGCCGATCGTCACCCTCGACGCGCTGTCGGAGCGTCACGGCGGCCACTGGCACATCCTCACCGGGTGCCGCAAGGGGGCCCTCGCCGCCAGCCTCACCGGCGGGGGCCCGGCCGACGCCCGCCGGGCGCTCGACCGTCTGATCGAGCGATTCGGGCGTGACCACCTGGCCGTCGAGCTCTGGGACCACGGCAACCCCATCGACGCCACCCGCAACGACGCCCTGGCCCTGCTGGCCGTCGAGCGGGGGGTGGCCCCGGTGGCCACCAACAACGTGCACTACGCCACCCCGGCCCGGTTCCCGCTGGCCACCGCGCTGGCCGCGGTCCGAGCGCGCCAGGCTCTCGGAGACCTCGAGGGATGGCTCCCCTCGTCGGCCACCGCCTGCCTGCGCGGCGAGGCCGAGCAGCTCCGCCGGTTCGCCCGGTGGCCCGGGGTGGTCGAGCAGGCCGCCGAGGTGGCCGCCGGGTGCGCGTTCGACCTCCGCCTGGTGGCACCCCGGCTCCCCGACTTCCCGGTGCCCGACGGCCATACCGAGCAGACCTGGCTGGTCGAGCTGGTCCGCCGGGGCGCCACCGACCGGTACGGGCCGAGGGGCGGCGAACGGGTGGCCGGGGCCTGGGCCCAGCTCGACCGCGAGCTGGGCATCATCGGCGCGCTCGGGTTCCCGGGCTATTTCCTCACCGTGTGGGACATCGTGGCCTTCTGCCGGCGCCACGACATCTTCTGCCAGGGACGGGGGTCGGCCGCCACCTCCGCCGTCTGTTACGCCCTCGGCATCACCAATGTCGACGCCGTCTCCCTCGGGCTCCTGTTCGAACGGTTCCTGTCCCCGGCCCGGGACGGGCCGCCGGACATCGACGTCGACATCGAGTCGGGACGACGTGAAGAGGTCATCCAGTACGTCTACGAGCGCTACGGCCGGCTGCACGCCGCCCAGGTGGCCAATGTGATCACCTACCGGTCGCGCTCGGCCCTGCGCGACATGGGCAAGGCGCTCGGCCACCGGATCGACGAGGTGGACACCTGGTCGAAGTCGGTGGACCGGGGCGAGCCCCTCGGCCGACGGGAGGACCTCCCGCCCCTGGTGCGCGACCTGGCCACCGAGCTGGTGGAGTTCCCCCGACACCTCGGCATCCACTCGGGGGGCATGGTCATCTGCGACCGGCCGGTGGTCGAGGTCTGCCCGGTGGAGTGGGCCCGGATGCCCGGTCGCACCGTACTCCAGTGGGACAAGGACGACTGCGCCGCCGCCGGCCTGGTCAAGTTCGACCTGCTCGGCCTGGGCATGCTGACCGCACTGCACCACATGGTCGACCTGGTGGCGAAGTTCCATCACGTCACGATCGACCTGGCCCGGCTGGAGCAGGAGCCCGAGGTCTACGACCTGCTGTGCCGGGCCGACACGGTCGGGGTGTTCCAGGTGGAGTCGCGGGCCCAGATGAACACCCTCCCCCGGGTCCGGCCCCGGTGCTTCTACGACCTGGCCATCGAGGTCGCCCTCATCCGTCCCGGGCCGATCCAGGGCCATGCCGTCCACCCCTACATCCGCCGGCGCAACGGGACCGAGCCCGTCACCTACCTGCACCCTCTGCTGCAGCCCGCCCTGGAGCGGACGCTCGGCGTGCCCCTCTTCCAGGAGCAGCTGATGCAGATCGCCATCGACGTGGCCGGGTTCACCCCGACCCAGGCGGACGAGCTGCGCCAGGCCATGAGCGCCAAGCGGTCGGGCCAGCGGATGGCCCGCCTGCGCGACCGCCTGTTCGCCGGCATGGCGGCCCGGGAGGTCTCGGCCGAGGTGTCCGAACAGGTGTATGCCGCACTGGCCGCCTTCGCCAATTTCGGGTTCCCCGAGAGCCACTCGGTGGCCTTTGCCCATCTCGTCTACTCGACCGCCTGGTGCAAGGTGCACTATCCGGCGGCCTTCACCGCCGGTCTGCTGAACGCCCAGCCCATGGGGTTCTGGTCCCCGGACAGCCTGGTGGCCGACGCCAAGCGCCACGGGGTGACCGTCCGCCGCCCCGACGTGAATTCCGGTGAGGCCGACGCCTGGCTGGAGGAGGAGACGGCGCCGGCGCAGGGGGGGCGGGACGGCGCCGCGGCCACCCGGCCGGCCGTGCGGCTCGGGCTGTCCTCGGTGCGTGGCATCGGGGACGAGACCGCCAAGCGGATCGCCGAGGGCGGCCCGTGGTCGGACATGGAGGACCTGGTCCGCCGGGCCGGCGTCACCCGGGCCCAGCTGGAGTCCCTGGCCACGGCAGGAGCGCTCGACAGCGTTGCCCCCGGTGGCCGGGGACGAGGGCCGGGGCCACCGCGGCGGTCGCTGGTCTGGGGGGCGGGGGCGGCCTCCCAGGCCACCCCGGACCGGCTCCCCGGCTTGGTCACCGGTTCCGAACCACCGCCCCTCCCCCTCCCCACCCGGTGGGAGGAGGTGGCCGACGACCTGTGGGCGCTCGGCATGGCGCCCGACACCACCGCCATGCAGCTGGCCCGTCCCCGGCTGGGCCGGCAAGGGGTGCTCCCCGCCGCGGCACTGGCATCGAGGTCGACCGGGGACCGGATCACGGTGGGGGGGGTGGTGACCCACCGCCAACAGCCCGAGAGCGCCCGGGGGGCCGTCTTCTTGAACCTCGAGGACGAGACCGGCATGGTCAACATCGTCTGCTCCCGGGGGGCCTGGCTCCGATGGAGGCCGGTGGCCAGGTCGTGCCCGGCGCTGCTGGTACGCGGGCGGGTCGAACGGTCGGAGGGGTCGACGACCCTGGTCGCCGAGCGGTTCGACCCCCTCGACCTCGGCCCCCTCCCCCCGTCGAGGGACTTCCGCTGACCCCGACCGAGCCGGACGCCCCCGTCAGAGCCCCATTAAAGAAGTCGGGGCGGGGCACCGATATCACCCCGAGAACCGGATGTGCCCGTCGACCATCCATCGACGGGACAGCCCGGGCCCGGCGGACACACGACATGGCCCTCCCGGTGCCCGGCTGCCACTGAGACCACGGACCAGACACGACAGGAGCGAAGCCATGACCGGACAGATCGCAGCTCCCGGCAGCCTCCCCCTGGCGCTGGTCGGCGTCGTCGTGGTCCTCTCCATGCTGGCCGGCGCCGTCGACATCGCCCGCCAGCCCGGATGGGCGTGGAAGCGGGCCGAGGAGAGCCAGCTCGCCTACCTCATCCTCGACCTGCTCCTGCCGGTGATCGGACTGGGCATGTACGCCTTCCGGGCCCGGCCCAAGGTGACCGCCGCCGTGGCGGCGGGCGAGGGCGGGCGGCCGGCCGACGAGACCCGGAGCGACACGGCCGATCCGGGTGCCGGCGGGCCCGAGCCGGCCAAGGGCCGGACAGAAGCCGGCGTCGACCCGGACCGGTTCGCCGGCTTCCAGGAGGTGGCCGTCACCGAACCCGACAACCGGTCCGGACCGGCCGGGCCCGCCGACGGGCCGGGGGAGGTCTTCGAGATCAGCAGCACCTTCTTCAGCACCGGCGCCGCCACCCGCACGGTCCGACACCCCTTGGCCCTGGCCCGCGCCTACCGACCGAGGCAGCGGACCAGTCTGTCCGAGTCCGAGTCCGAGTCCGGGTCCGGGTCCGGGTCCGAGTCCGGGTTCGAGTCCGAGCCCCAGTCCGAGTCCCAGTCCGATCCCCAGCCCGAGGCCAGGTCCACGCTCGAGGTGGGGACCGACATCGAGCCGGAGCCCGTGGCCGCCCCGGAGCCCGAACCGGGGGTGGACGAGGTCACGATCGTGCCCTCCGGCTGGAAGGTGGACCCCACCGGCCGCCACCAGTTCCGCTTCTGGGACGGAGGCCACTGGACCGAGAACGTGGCCGACGACGGTGCGGAGTCGAGGGACGCAGTGAGCGCCTGACCGGGACGGGCCCGGTCAAAGCCGGGTCAGGGATCACCGCCGTCCGGGGCGGGACAGTTGGCTGAGCCGGGCCACCAGCACCTCCAGCACGGTCTCGCCGGGGAGGGCCGTCACGCCCCGTATATCGAGATCGGCCCGGGCCAGCAGGCGTACCGCCCGGGCGATCCGGGCCGTGCCCAACCGTCGTGATTGGGACAGGGCCTTCTTGGCCGGGAAGGCGCTGCGCAGCCCGAGCACGCCGGCGGCCTCCTCCGGTGAGGTCACCCCGGCACCGTCCAGCCGGAGGATCTGCCGGTAGTGGCGGTGGAGGATCGCCATGACCACCAGGGGATGGGACTCGCCGGCTGTGAGCATCCGTTCCAGCACGCCGAGCGCCGTCGCCGTCTCGCCGGCGTCGATGGCGTCGGTGAGGTCCCAGGGGGCCAGGGACCCGGCCATCCCGAGGAAGGGCTCGAGCTGCCCGATCGACACGGTGGTCCCGGGGCCGTAGGCGGCGGCCAGGGTCTCGAGCAGGCCCTCCAGGCGGCCGACGTCCTCCCCGAGGTGCTCGGCAAGGAGGGCGGCGGCCGGGCCGTCGAGCCGGACCGGGCCACTGCGCACGTGGTCGGCCAGCCACTGGGCACGGGCCCTCCCGGTCCCGACCGAGGTGTCGACGGTGCCCGCCGACCCGACCGCCCGGGCCAGGGACTGGGGTACGGTGCCGCCGCCGGTCACCAGCACCAGCACCGTGGTGTCCAGGGGGTCCCGGAGGTAGTCGACCAGACGCGTGGCGTCCGCCCCGGTCAGCTGGCCGGCCTGCCGGAGGACGACCACCCGCCGCTCGACCAGGAACGGCGGGGTGGTGCAGGCGTCGATCACCGCTCCGACATCGAGCGCGTCGAGGTTGGGCCCGCCGAACTCCTCGACCACCAGCGACGGGTCACCCCCGTCCACGAACCGGTCGGTCAGGGCGTGGGCCGCCTGCGCCACCAGCGACGGGTCGTTCCCCTTCACCAGGTAGGCCGGCCGGGGCGGGGCCGGCGCCGGGTCGGATGCGACCTTCGACGCGCTCATGCTCCCACCCGGGTCAACCGGTGACCACCGCCGTGGCGCGGCGGGCGGCACTGATGGCAGCCAGCACATCGCAGACCTGGCGATGGGCGGCCACGTCGTGGACCCGCACGATCCGGCAGCCCTGCGAGACACCCATGGCGGTGGTGGCCAGTGACGCCCCGCCCCGCGCCCCGATCTCGAGCCCGAGCACCCGACCGAGGAAGGTCTTGTTCGAGGCGGAGAGCAGCAGCGGGTACCCGAGGGAGGCCAGCCGGTCCTGGGCCCGCAGCAGGGTGAGCGACTGCCCGGCGGTCTTGCCCAGGTCGAGGCCGGCGTCGAGCACGATCCGGTCGGGGGCGAGGCCATGGGCCCTGGCCTGCGACGCCCGTTCGAGCAGGAAGGAGCGGACCGTCCCGACCACGTCGTCATAGACGGGGTCCGGGTCGGGGATCCGGGGGCCGAGCCGGATGTGGGTGGCCACCACGGTGGCCCCGGCGGCGGCGGCGGCGGGCAGGTAGTCGGGGTCGGAGAAGCCGCTGATGTCATTGCCCATCACGGCGCCGACGGCGTAGGCCTCCCGGGCCACCGAGGCCCGCCAGGTGTCGACGGACAAGGGGACCTCGACCCGGGACCGCAGGGCGGCCAGCGTCGGGATGACCCGGTCGAGCTCCTCGTCCTCGCCAACCGCCGGGCCGGGGCCGGCCTTGACCCCACCGACGTCGAGGAGATCGGCACCCGCGGCGACCAGGTCGTCGGCCCGGCGCAGCAGGTCGTCGAGGGCGAACGTGGCGCCCCGGTCGTAGAAGGAGTCCGGGGTCCGGTTGAGGATGCCCATGACCAGGGCGCGGTGGGTGAGATCGAGGAATCGGTCGCCGAGGGTCAGGCCGGTGGCGGGCATCGCCGCGACGCTATCCCTCGAAGCCGCCACCGCCGGGCGGGGCCGGCGCCCGGTCAGAACAGGCGGGCGGAGAGGGACTTGCGGTAGCGGCTGGTGCGCGGGTCGTCCGGTCCGAGCGTCTCCAGCAGGTCCAGGAACTCCTGTCGGGCCGAGGTGTCGTCACGGACCCGCTCGAGCAGTCCGTCGAGACGGGCTTCCACGTCGGCCGCGTCGGCTCCGGCCGGCTGGCCGGACAACCGGGCCTCGGCCTGCAGCCGCCGGACCTCCGGCGTCTCGGGGACGCGGGCCAGGAGCGACAGGGCATCCTCGGGCTCACCCCGGCCGATCATCATCGACGCCAGGGCGGTGGTGGCGCCGGCATGGTCGGGCTGGAGCTCGAGCGCCTTGCGCAGCGGGGCCTCGGTCCCCTGGTTGACACCTTCTTCCACCAGGAGGTCGGCTTCGGACGCCTGTGGGAGCAACTTGGACACGAACTCGCTGACGCCGCTCTCGGGCAGGGCACCGATGAATGCGTCGGCCACCTTGCCGTCCTTCAGCGCGAACACAGCCGGTATGGACTGCACCTGGAAGCTGGCGGCGACCGCCGGGTTCTCGTCCACGTTGACCTTGGCCAGGGCGACCGCCCCGTCGGTGGCGTCGACCACCCGCTCGATGATCGGCCCGAGGGTCTGGCACGGGCCGCACCACGGCGCCCACAGGTCCACCACCACCGGGACCTCGAAGGACCGGCGGAGGACTTCAGCTTCGAACGTGGCGTCGGTGACATCGACCATCCCCATGACGATACCCGGGGACCCCCGGTGCTCGGCCGGCCCGGCGGCGCCGTGCCCCACCCCGCCCGGCCGGGTGGTCCGTCCAGGCCCGCCGGGCGCCCTCCGCCCTGGCCCGAGAGGCGGCGGCGGCGCGGGTAGCGTCGTAGGCCATGGGAACCGGGCCACCGACGGCCGACACCGAGGTGGAGGGCATCGACGCCGACGCCGTCACCGCCTGGATGGTCGCCACCGTCGCCGGGGTCGAGCCGCCGCTCACGTTCGAGCTCATCGCCGGGGGACGGTCCAATCTCACGTACCGGGTCACCGACCGGTCCGGCCGCTCGTATGCCCTGCGGCGACCACCGGTCAGCCACGTGCTGCCCACCGCGCACGACATGAAACGGGAGTACACCGTGATCAGCGCCCTCGGGCCGACGGGCGTGCCTGTCCCCCGCACGTTCGGCCTGTGCACCGACGGCGCCGTCAACGGGGCGCCCTTCTACGTGATGTCGTTCGTCGACGGCCACATCCTCCGCAACGAGCGCGCCGCCCGTCAGCTCGACGAGGCCGGCCGGGCCCATGCCGGCGAGTCCCTCATCGACACCCTGGCCCAGCTCCACGCGGTGGATGTCGACGCCGTGGGCCTCGGGGACTTCGCCCGGCGTGACGGCTACATCGCCCGGCAGCTCAAACGCTGGCACGGGCAGTTCACCCAGTCCACCGTGGACGGTGAGCCCGGGCCGGCCGTCGTCGACCGGGTCCATGAGCTGCTGGCCTCCCGCATCCCCGAGCAGCAGGGTGTGGCCATCGTGCACGGTGACTACCGGCTGGACAACACCGTCCTCGACGACAAGGGCAACGTGGTCGCCATCCTGGACTGGGAGATCTGCACCCTGGGCGACCCGCTGGCCGACCTGGGCCTGCTGTCGGTGTACTGGGCCGAGCCGGAGGACGGTGACCAGGCCCTCATCGGAGTGGCCCCCACCACGCTGCCCGGCTTCGCCCGTCGTGCCGAGCTGCTGGCCCGCTACGCCGATGCGTCGGGGCGGGATGTCTCCCAGATCCCCTACTACCGGGCGTTCGGCTTCTGGAAGCTCGCCTGTATTCTCCAGGGGGTCCATGTGCGCTACGCCGGCGGGGCCGCGGCCGGCGACCGCTCCGGTGTCGACCAGTTCGCCGCCCACGTCGGGCACCTGGGTGAACGGGCCCTGGCCGAAGTGGAGTCGCTGTGAACGATCGCCATCCGTCGTCCCTCTACGAGTTCGATCCTGAGTGGGGAGCGCCGGCCGGCGCACGCCTCGACCGCCCCCTGCTGGTGGTGGGACTCGAAGGGTGGGTCGACGCCGGGATGGGTGCCTCGGCGGCCATCGCCCAACTCCTCACCTCCTCCCCCACCACCTCGGTGGCGTCATTCGACACCGAGGCGCTCATCGACCAGCGGGCCCGGCGACCGATCGCCAGGCTCGAGGACGGGGTGACCACCGAGCTCACCTGGCCGGCCATCCGGGTCGTGGCGGGCCAGGACCGGGCCGGGACCGACGTCCTGTACCTCACCGGACCCGAGCCCGACTTCCGCTGGCCCACCTTCATCGAGGCCGTGGTGGGACTGGTGGGCGAGCTCGGGGTGCGGATGGTGGTCGGGCTGGGGGCCTTCCCGGCCCCGACGCCCCACACCCGACCGGTGCGACTGGCCTCCACCGTGCCCCCGCAGTCGACGGAGCTGGCCGGGAGGGTGGGTACGGTGCGCGGCACCCTGGAGGTGCCGGCCGGCGTCCAGGCCGCCCTCGAGGTCGCGCTCGGGAACGCCGGGGTGCCGGTCATCGGGCTGTGGGCGCGCGTCCCCCACTACGTGTCGGCCATGCCCTATCCGGAGGCCAGCGCCGCGCTCATCGACGGGCTCTGTGCCGTCTCGGGTGCGGTGCTCGACTCGACCTCGCTCCGCGGTGCCGGGGAGGCTTCGCGCCGCCAGGTCGACGAGCTCATCGCCGCCAATCCCGAGCACCTCGAGATGGTGCACCGCCTGGAGGTGGCGCTCGACTCACAGGAGAGCACGGCGCTCGGGATCGACGATATGCCCAGCGGGGACGAGATCGCCGCCGAGCTCGAACAATTCCTCAGGGGCGAGGGGCGCTGAGGCGATAGGCCGGCGCCGCGGCCGGCGCCATGCCCGAATGGTGGCTCCGGTCCAGGTGGCCGGCGTAGAGGGCCAGGAGCGCCAGCGAGGCGACCACCACGACGACCACGACGACCAGCAGCAACCACGGGCTCGACCGACGGCGACCCGGGCCGAGTTTCGGGGTGCCGACGGCAGAGGCCCGGGCCCGCGTCCCGGCGACCGGCGGCGGCGCGGTGAAGGCGGGGAGCTCGGTCACGATCCGGTTCATCTCCTCGATGGTGGAGGCGGAGGCCAGGTCTCGCAGGCGGACCTCGTAGTCGTAGGCGTCGAGCAGCCCGCGCTCGGCGGCCCGGTCGAGTAGGCGGCCGTAGCGGTCGCGGTCCTCGTCGGTCACGGTCGCCGGAGGGTCGGAAGGGCCGCTGCTCCGGTCGGAAGTCTGGTCGGCCACGGGTGAATTCTGTTGGTCCCCCGCAACGGAATGCAACGACCCCCGACCCCGGGCTCCCCGCGGCCGGGGTACCGTGACACATGGACGTGGACGGAGGCATCGGCTTCGACCCCGGGGGCGTCGTCGAAGCGGCGCGGATGGCCGAGCGGGTGGGCTACGACGGGATCTGGTCGGCGGAGACCTCCCACGATCCCTTCCTGCCCCTGGCCCTGGCGGCCCAGGCCACCGAGCGGATCCAACTGGGCACGGGCATCGCCGTCGCCTTTGCCCGCAACCCGATGACGCTGGCCATGGTGGCCAACGACCTCCAGACCCTGTCCGAGGGACGGTTCCTGTTGGGCCTCGGCTCCCAGATCAAACCCCACATCGAGAAGCGGTTCTCGATGCCCTGGTCCCACCCGGCGGCCAGGATGCGGGAGCTGATCCTCGCCATTCGAGCCATTTGGGCCAGCTGGTCCGGGGGGACCAGGTTGGCCTTCCGCGGTGACTTCTACCGGCACACTCTCATGAACCCGATGTTCGATCCGGGGCCCAATCCCTTCGGCAACCCCCGGATCTTCCTGGCCGCGGTGGGCCAGCGGATGACCGAGGTGGCCGGCGAGGTGGCCGACGGCATGCTGGCCCACGGCTTCACCACCGAGCGCTACCTCCGCGACGTGACCGTGCCCGCCCTCGAGCGGGGGCTCACCGCCGGCGGCCGTTCCCGGGACGACTTCCAGATCTCCTACCCGGGGATGGTGGTCACCGGCGTGGACGAGGCCGGGATGGCGAAGGCAGCCAGGGCGGTCCGGACCCAGCTGGCCTTCTACGGGTCGACCCCGGCCTACCGCCCGGTGCTCGAGCTGCACGGATGGGGCGATCTCCAGACCGAGCTCAACGCTCTCTCCAAGCGCGGCGCCTGGAAGGAGATGGCCGGGCTGATCGACGACGAGATGCTCAACACGTTCGCCATCGTCGGCGACCTGGATGAGATCGCCGCCATGGTGCTCCGCCGGTTCGACGGCGTCGTCGACCGGTTCAACTTCTACGCGCCCTATGCCATGGAGCCCGAGCGGTGGGCCGAGGTGCTGGCCGGCTTCAAGCAGGCGGTCCGATAGGAGGACCGCCGTTCAGCGCACCAGGTTGACCAACTTCGGGGGCCGGGCGATGACCCGGCTGGGTGGAGCTCCGCCCAGGGCGTCGGCGGCCGGAGGCGAAGCCAGGGCCAACTGCTCGGCTTCCTCGGCGGAGATGCCCGGGGCGACCCCGACTCGATCCTTCACCTTCCCGTCGACTTGGATGACCATGGTCACCGACTCCTCGGCCGCCAGTGCGGGATCGGCCACCGGCCAGGGCCGGAGATGCACGCTGGTGCCGTGGCGGCGTTCCCAGGCCTCGGCGGCGATGTGGGGGGTCATGGGGGCGAGCACGAGCAGCAGCGTATCGACGGCCTCGTCGACGACCGCGGCCTGTCCGCCCTCACGAACGTACGGGACGAGCAGGTTGACGAACTCCATACAGGCCGCCACCGCCGTGTTGTAGGACCAGCGCAGGAAGTCCCGGTCGACCCGCTCGATGAGCCGGTGGGTGGCCCGGCGGATCTCCAGGTCCCGCGGTCCGGCCGGCGCGGAAGGAGCGGAAGGAGTGGCCGGCGGTGCGTCCCCGTGGGGGACGGCCAGACGCCAGACGCGGTCGAGGAAGCGGGCGCAACCCTCGATCACGCTGTCTGTCTGATCGGTCCAGTCCACATCGTCGGCGGGCGGGCCGACGAAGAGGTGGAACAGACGGAGGGCGTCAGCGCCGACCGTGGTCAGATAGGCGGACGGGGCCACCAGGTTGCCCTTCGACTTGGACATCTTGGTCCCGTCCATGCGGATCATGCCCTGGGCGTAGTAGTGGGCGAACGGCTCCCGCATCCCGGCCGGGGCCATACCCACGTCGACGAGCGCCTTGGTGAAGAAGCGGGCGTAGAGCAGGTGGAGGATGGCGTGCTCGATCCCACCGATGTACTGGTCGACCGGCATCCAGTGACGGGCGATCCCCGGGTCGAAGGGGACGTCGGAGGACCATGGGTCGGTGAAGCGAAGGAAGTACCACGACGAGTCCACGAAGGTGTCCATCGTGTCGGTCTCACGGGTGGCGGGGCCGCCGCAGATCGGGCAGGTGGTGTTGAGGAACCCGGGGTTGGTGGCCAGGGGCGACTCACCGGTCGGCCGGAACTCCACGTCGTCCGGGGCGAGGACAGGGAGCTGGTCCAGTGGGACGGGCACGACCCCGTGGTCGGAGCAGTAGACGACGGGTATGGGACACCCCCAGAACCGCTGGCGGGACACCAGCCAGTCACGCAGGCGGTAGTTGACCTGGCGGACGCCCCTGCCCTCCGCCTCGAGCCACTCGGTGGCCTTGGCCTTGGCCGCCGGGATGTCCAGGCCGTCGAGCCAGGCGCTGTTGATCTTCTCACCCGGGCCCGTGTACGCCCCGCCGGGGCCGCCGTCGTCGTCCCAGCCGGCCGGCGGTCGGACGGTCCTCACGATGGGCAGGCCATAGGCCTGGGCGAAGTCCCAGTCCCTGGTGTCCTCGGCTGGCACGGCCATGATGGCCCCCGTGCCGTAGCCCATGAGCACGTAGTCCGCCACGTACACCGGAACGGGCGTGCCGGTGAACGGGTTGATGACGGACGAGCCGGTGAAGGCACCTCGCTTGGCCAGGCTCGTCGGCCCGGACTCGGACATGCGCTCGACATCGGTGCTGACCGCCGCCCGGGCCCGGAGGTCGTCGACCGCCGGGCGGTGCTCGGCTGTGGTGAGCTCGTCGACCATGGGGTGTTCGGGGGCGAGCACGGCGTAGGTCATCCCGAAGGCGGTGTCCGGGCGGGTGGTGAACACCCGCAGGGCCAGGGACGGTCGCCCGTCGGTGCCGTCCCGGCCCTCCACGGGGAGGTCGAACTCGGCGCCCTCGGACCGACCGATCCAGTTGCGCTGCATGGTCTTGACCCGCTCGGGCCAGTCGAGGGAGTCGAGGTCGGCCAGTAGCTCGTCGGCGTAGCCGGTGATCCGGAAGAACCACTGCTCGAGGTCACGTTTCTCCACCACGTCCCCGGAGCGCTCGCAGGTCCCGTCGGCCAGCACCTGCTCGTTGGCCAGCACAGTCTGGCAGCCGGGGCACCAGTTGACCGGGGCCTCGGCCCGGTAGGCCAGGCCGGCAGCGAGGAACGCCTGGAAGATGACCTGGTTCCACCTGATGTACTCGGGGTCGTGGCTGCGGATCTCGCGTCGCCAGTCGTAGACGGCTCCGAGGGCGGTGATCGACTCCTTCAGCTCGGCGATGCGGGCCTCGGTGAACACCCGGGGATGGGTGCCCGTCTTGATGGCGGCGTTCTCCGCCGGCAGGCCGAACGAGTCGAAGCCGAAGGGCGACAGAACGGCATAGCCCAGCATGGTGCGATGCCGGACCAGAAGGTCGCCGAAGGTGTAGTTGCGCACGTGCCCCATGTGGGCCGGGCCCGAGGGGTACGGGTACATGCTGAGCACGTACCAGGGAGGGCGGGGATCTGAGGCGTCCACCTCGTAGGTGCCCTCGTCGGCCCAGCGCTGCTGCCACTTCCTCTCCACGTCGAGCACGTCGTAGGCCCGGGCCATGGCCCACGATGGTACCGGGGCCCCGTCCCGACCCGCCCCGGGCCGAGGTGCAGGCCCGCCCGTGGACCAGGACCGCCCGGCTCGGGCGGCCCGGGCCGGAACCGCCCGGCGGGCCACGGAACCCGGAACCTCGACGGTCAGGGGCCGGGTAGGCGACGCCGCAGGGTCGCCCTCCCGGATGCGGCCCTCACCTCCCTCGCCCGACCGGCACCCCAGTCAGTCGGCCGGGCAGCAATTTCTTCCGAGTGGCGAGCCCCGCCCCGACCTCCGTCGATCGGGGGCGAGCGCATCACATGAGCCTCGTCGCCGTCAACAACGGAGGTGGGACATGACCGTCGCCCGTCGGAGGACACCTCACCTCGAGCACAATCACGCACCAGTCCCGCCAGCCGCGTTGGTGTCGTCGTGCAAAGGAGGCGACTCATCGGGGAACTCAAAGGGCGTGCAGCCCGGTTCCCGACCGTCTTCGTCGCGCCGTCCCCGATGGGCGGGATGGTCATCGCGGCGTGCGGCGGTTGGGTGACGTCAACGTCTACGGAGATTTAACCGCAGCGTGACGGTGCTGTTACTTGGGCGCGGTACAACGTAAACGGCCCGGAACGGTGGTGGGCCACCCGCAGGACCGGCCGTCACGTTGGCGAACTGAACTCACCCATCCCCCGAGTTCACTCGCCGGCGTGCACGGCAGAACCCTCCCCGAAAGGAGCCCATGCGTTCCACGCTTTCACGCTTCGTCACCGCCTGTGCGGCAGCGGGACTGCTCTCGCTTGTTGCACTGTCATCTCCGGTAGCAGCCGCCTCGAGCCCACCGCCGAGTGGATCGGACGGATCGCACGGCAAGGTCGACCACGTACTTCTGCTGTCGGTGGACGGGCTCCATCAGCAGGATCTCACCTGGTACGTCGCCCAATACCCGCAATCGACCCTGGCGACCCTGATGCGGCACGGAACGGAGTACTCCAACGCCAACACCCCGGTGCCGTCGGACTCCTTTCCGGGCATGGTCGGCCAGGTGACAGGGGGGGATCCCCGCGTCACCGGCATCTACTACGACGACACGTTCAATCACGACGTGTTCCCGGCCGGCACCACCAACTGCGCCGGACCCGTTCCGGGAGGCGAGGCCGCCTACACCGAAGCAGCCGACATCAACCAACAATCGCTCGACGCCGGTCAGGGTCTCAGTGGACTACCCGGAAGCATCCTTCAGATGACATCCGATCCGCTGCGGGTGATCAACCCTGCGAACCTGCCCGTCACCCCGACGACGTGCAAGCCCATCCTGCCCAACCAGTATCTCAATGTGAACACCATCTTCAATGTGGCGCACCAGCACCACATGCTCACCGCGTGGTCGGACAAGCACCCGGCCTACGAAGCGCTGTCGGGGCCGTCCGGCACCGGGGTGGACGACTACTTCACGCCGGAGATCAACTCGCAGGCCATCGGCTACCCGGCCGGCGAGGACTGGACGAGCGACAACGCGGCGACGATGCAGTGCGACTCCTACAAGGTGCAGGCCGTCTTGAACGAGATCGACCACTACAACCACAGCCGGACCGCGCGGGTGGGCGTGCCGGCCATCTTCGGCATGAACTTCCAAACGGTGTCAACGGCCCAGAAGCTGCCGACCTCCACGGACTGACCGGTGGTTATCTGCCCGGGGGCACGACACCAGGCCCCCTCCTGGTCCGGGCCCTCAACTACATCAACACCGAGGTCGGCCTGATGGTGCATGAGATCCAGACACAGGGGCTGGGCGGCTCCACGGCGATCATCATCTCGGCCAAGCACGGGCAGTCGCCAACGGACCCGAACGACCTGGTACGGGTGCCGGACGCACCGATCGTCAGCGCCGTGGACGCAGCCTGGACTGCAGCGCACCGGGGTGCCGGCAACCTCGTCATCTTCGAGACTGACGACGACGGAATGCTCTGGTGGCTGAGCGACCGATCCCAGGCGGCCACCGAGTTCGTGACGCACTACCTGCTGACCCATAGCGCAGCCGGATACAACGTCAGCGACAACCCCGTCACTGTGCACTCCTCCGGCCTGTCGACCGTCTATGCCGGCACCGAGTCGGCGAAGTACTTCGGCGTGCCCAACGGGGATCCCCGCCATCCCGACATCTTCGGGATCGTGCAGCACGCCATCGTCTACACGGGAGGCACCGCGAAGATCGCCGAGCACGGCGGAGCCGGGCAGCAGGACCGCAACGTGCCCGTGCTGATCGACGGGCCCGGTGTGGACTCCGGTCAGGTGGTGGGTCAATCGGTGGAGACGACCCAGATCGCCCCGACGATCCTGCAGCTGCTCGGCCTCGATCCGAATCAGCTCCAGGCGGTCCAGATCGAGCACACCCGGGTGCTCCCGAAGCTCTGACCGTCGATCTCCTCGCCCAGTGGCCCCGATATGACCGGACAGGCCACCGGGCACGGTTGGCTGGAGGATGCCCCGCCCGCGGGGCAGGTGTGTTGGCCGGGGCGTCCTCCACGTCACATCAGGGTCAGCCGGTCAGAGGGGCGGCATCGACCACCCCCTGACCGACTGACCCTTGGAGCCATGCGACGTCGGCCAACAAGAGCCTCCCGGGAGCCGGGGAGGCCGCCCCAAGCGCTGGGTGCGCTTGCGGTTGATGGTCCACGCCGCTTGACGACATGCGGCGGGTGCTACCTGACAGGGAGCGGTTGTGGAGTGAGGACGGGTGATACCAGTCTCAGCCGTAAGCGGTCGGGCTTCGACCGCACTCCACCCATCCACAGGCAGGGGCGCACGACTCTGGTGGAGCAGTGTGGTCACAAATCTGACGGCATACGCTCGGTTGGATACCGATTGAGGATCTCGGCGGGCACGAGAAACTCACGAAACCCTTCCCAACCACGCCGATCGGCCGACATCCGGGATCAGCAAGTGCATGACGGCCCTCGCCAGGGCAGACTGTGGCGATGGCAAAGACCTACCAGATCGGGCCTGCCCGTCGAGCGGTAAACATGCTCATGAAGCCATTGGTCCGCATTGGTATCGGCAGCAAATCGACATATCTCTTGACGACCACGGGCCGTCGAACAGGTCAGAAAAGAACGACTCCAGTGATTCTCGTCGAGACTGACGCAGACCAGTGGCTCGTGTCGCCCTATGGACTGGTCGCCTGGGTTCACAATGTGCGTGCCAACCCCGAAGTAACGCTTCGACGAGGCAAGAGGACCGAGACGGTTCGAGCCGAGGAGGTCGGTTCAGATGCCGCAGGACCTGTCCTCCAGCGCTACCTCCGTGACGTACGGATTACCGTTCCGTTCTTCGATGCCAAGAGCGAAGACCCAGTAGAGAAGTTCGTGGAGGAGGCACCCCGGCATCCGGTATTCAAGCTGATCGGTGCGCCGACTCCATAAGCGACCCAAGCGTGGAGGGGGTTCGAGCATGGAACTGAAGTTCCACTACTCGGCGGCCCGGGCGGAACTGGTGTCGTCGGAGAACCGGTGGTACGTAACGTTCGTGATGGTTGATTCAGCTCCGATAGTCCACGAGTTCTCCTCACGATACGACGTCGCCGATCCCTCCTTCGATTGGTGGCTCACTGATCGAGCGGCAGCCATCGGTCGCTTCGAGGAGCGCCTGCGAGCCGCCGGATACCACCCTGTGCGCAGTGAGGCTGAGTTACCGCCTTTGGTCGTGGCAGCGTGGACACTCAGCCCTCGAGACGCCTAAGGGCGGCCATTCTGCGACGTAGGTGGAGCAACTCGAGGAACGTCCCAGCACGTCAAACCATATCGGGCACGCCGCCAAGTGATCACCCGTACTGCGAACTCAGCCACACTTATGAGGTGGAGAGACCAGCCTCCCGTGCTGAAGACTCCAACTCGGACTTGATGTCATCCATATCGTCGTCTTCGTTCGAGTCGTCGGCCCAGAATTCGTCGAACGCATACGTATCATGCTGGTAGACGGTAACTTCGGTGATCTTCCCGTGGTGGACTTCGAACTCGACTGCGGCGATCACGTCCAAGCCCTTGTCGTCCTTCGTGGCTGACTCTCGTTGAAGGACCACCGCCCGCTCTGGCTCACTGAGCACATCCAGAACTTCGATCTTGAACGTGCCTCTGCTCCGGGACTTCAACTGTCTGAGGAAGCCCAACACCTCCTCGGGACCCTTGTAGTGACCGGCCAGACAGCTTCGCCCTGGTTCATGCCAGACCACGTCTTGCGCCATGACCACTCCGAGCAGGTCCAGATCACCTGACTCGAAATCCTGGTAGGTCCGACGAACCAACGACTCATATGCATTCTCTGTCATTGGTCCATCCCCTTTCGCTTGATCCCATGCCCCTTCCTCCTTCGCTCATCTTGGCCCATGCCAGCCGAATGTCTAGGGGCGAAAGTCACAATCCGTCGAGGCGAAGCGTGGTTCTCCGATCCCAGTAGCAAGGCGTGGGTCCTGGTAGATCGACGCTTTCTCAAGTGATGCTCGATACCCGGGTGCCCACCAAGGCTGATCACGGCGCCGTTCATGTTCACGAGGATGGCGAAAGCTAATCCTTCCCGGCAATCCAGCGTATTTCCGAAGCTTTGTGAACTGGAATTCTCGACTAATTGAATGGGTGGGACGTTGAAGAGCAGATTGATCACTGGCACAATCTTGAGTGCTGTTCTCCTCCTTGCGGAAGGTTGTAGCAGTTCTCCGTCAGCGGCAAAGACCAAAGCTGCAGCACCCAAGTCGGAGGTCACGCCCACCACGGCTGCTCCAGCTTGGCTGGGCTGGTTTGGAGTCCAATGTCGACCCCGGGTGATGCCAAACCAAGAAGCGTCTCCTGCCTCGCTTACGATCTGTGTTGCTGGTGCTGATGCGGGACCATTTTGGTGATGGAGAGAACCGCATGGGGGACAGACCTGGACCGCAGAAGACGTGGGCTTAGACCTCTGCGCCAGGAGTCCTACAGACGCCGGTTTGCAGCTACTCGATAGGACAAGAGTAGCTACCGACGACGTCTTCCCGCACACCCTCAGGCCCGCAGCGTCACACCTGGCCGATGCTGGAGTGCCGTTGGGGAACAATAGCGACCTGGGGCACGTCGACCTGACCATGCTCGTCAAACGGTGCAGACAACTTCACAAGTTCGGTCGTATCAGGGCATTTAGCAGCGATGGACGACGCGTTATCGGTCTCTCCCAGTAGCCACCGGAGTAGGGACAGGCACGTGAAGAAGAACTGTCGAAGGACGGGACGCCATCATGTAGCATCGGGGGACCCACGGGGGCGTAGCTCAGCTGGTAGAGCGCTTGACTGGCAGTCAAGAGGTTCGTGGGTTCAAGTCCCATCGCCTCCACCATCGCCTCCACTCAAACATGCAGGTCAGAGGTCCATAGCTGTCCTGACCCACCCACTCAGATGGGCTCTGTAGCAACGAATTAGCAACGGAGCTGAACAGCCATAGACCCTCGATGTTGTGGCCCGATTCGATCAGCTGCTGGCCTTCTCGGGTATGGAGCTGACCGTCTGACTTTCGCTGGTAAATGCTTCCCTCGCCGTTTGCTGCTCGCCCATTCTCTTTGTCGCGTGCCCGCAGAGTCTGCTGACTGGCTCCATTTCGTACCTCAACCGAATCTGGGCCCATGTCGTCGAAGTGCCAGGCACCCGATTTCGAGTTTTCGGGGTCTACGCGTTGAAATGGGGAGAGCGGGTCCGGATCCGAGGCGGTGAGGGATGCCGTGGCCATCGCACACCACCGGCGTGGAGCAACACTCGCAGTCGGTAGTGCTCGAAACAGGTGAAGCCCCGTCCGGCTCGCTTGACCTGCTTCACGCAGAAGTTCTGGCCCTCCGTCGGACCGTTCGAGGCGCCGGTGCGGTGGTGATTGAGGATCTCTTTGCGCCAACGGGCAAGCGTCTCGCCGAGGGAGCGGACCTCGGGGACGTCATCGGCTCGGCAGCCGGCGATGGCCTTGTCGAGGAGGAGGGCTGCGTCCTTCACGTCGTCGGTCAGGTAGACGTCCCGGACCGACTCCTTGGCCAACCAGGCGCCGAGGAGCTCGTCGTTCGGGTCACCCAGGCGGAGCCCGAGGAGGAGACGGTCGTGGCCCCCTTGGTCGAGGCGTTCTTGGCCCTTTACGAGCAGCTTCCGGATGCGGAAGAGGGGATCGTGCTTCCGGCCTCGGTGCCCGAGCGTCTCGTGTTGCACCCGGCGGCGCACCTTGTCGACACACCGGTTGGCCACCCGGACGACATGGAACGGATCGGCCACCCGGACGGCATGGTCGAGGAAGGGCGAGGTGCCAGCTCGATAGCTCTCGGCCAGGTCGGTCGCCACCACCCGGACCGCCCCACAGAAGGCCGGATGTCGGTTCTGGCACCATTGGCGCAGGTCAGCGGCCGTGTTGCCCTTGACCATGTCGATCATCTGCTTGGCCTTCAAGTCGACGAGCCCGGTGGCGTAGACGGTGCGGTGGTCGGGAGTGGCCGAGAGGAAGGTGGTCTCGTCGATGCCGAGGTGGCGGACTCTTCCCACGCGATTCTCGTCTTCGACAAGCGGGGTGCCGTGGGTGGTCACGGCGTTCATGACCGTCCACCAACACACCCCGAGCTCACGGGCGACGACGGCCACCGGCATGGCGAGCTCGCCCACCTGACGGGTGGCCTCCTCCCCGGCCCGGACGGTGAGCACGGCCCGAGGCGGCACACAGTCGGACTCCTCCGTCCAGGTCTTCGACTCGCAATCGGGGTCAGCGCAGCGCCACCGGCGCTTTATCCAGACGAGCCGAGCCGGCCGGCCGAAGCACGGCAGGTCCCGGATGTCGGTCCGCTTCCGGTCCTGGGGCTCGGCCCTGGTGCCGCAGGTCGCACACCCGGCGACGTCGACCGTCGTCTCGACGGTGATCACCACCTCGGCGGCGGTCTCGTCGACCTCGAGGACCTTGAAGCCGTCGAGTCCCAACATCTTCTCCGCCAGACCGGTAGCGTCGCCCATGTCAGAGGTTCTCCTTCGTCGCTGTCGTCGAACAACAGCAACGATGGCGGGACCTCTGACCGCGTTGGGGGATCCCCGGCTACCTCACGCTCCCCACTTCAACGCGGGGAGCCAGTTTTCGAGATACCGGACGAACTCGGAGAAGATCCATGCCTGGTCGGGATCGGACACCATGTTGTTGGTCTGCTCGATGAGGGCTTCGGTGTGGATCCGACTCCACGAAAGATGAAAGAGGTCGGCCTTCCGCAGCTTGCGTTTGTCGATAGTCACCGGGTGCACGCCCGGCGTCGTTGCTACCTCGTGGCTGATCGTGATTACGGCATCGAGTCCCTGCTCCCGAGCGATGTCGAGGTAACTGACGATCTGATCGGGCTTCAGGCCGTTGCGACCGGTCTTGACCTCGACCAGATCGGTCCAGGATTTCTGGCCTCGGGTCACTCTGATCAGGCCATCGGGGCGAAACTTTGCACCATTCTGAGCGAATGACACTTCGATAAAGGTCTCGATGTTCGCGGCCGGTACACCGCACCGCATCGTCTGGGTGCGTCCGAACTCTCTAACCGACTACAGAACTGCAAGCGGAGCTGAGCAGTCTCGCCGTTCCTGCTCGCCCGCTCCCCCGATACCCGTAATCGGAAAGAGCCTCTCTGGTTGTCTGGTTGCCAAGTTTGCTCTGCCGTCGACCCTGTCTGCTCCTCTTGTTATGGATCTATCGGACCTGCACAGTTTCGATGATCGTCGTTGCTCCATCGTGGACATACGTGTCTTGCCATGCATGACGTGCCTGACAGCGCCACCGAAGGGTTACGTCGGTCAGGGTCGGGTCAGATTTGGCCGGTTGAGTATGGAGTTCGACCAGGATCCCTGATTCGTCGCAGTCAACAGCCACGCAAATCCGGGTTGCGATCGTGTGAACAGCGTTGGCTGTAGTGCTCATCGTGTTGCTTTCTAAGGAACGCCCTCTGAGCATTTTCATCGGCCGCAATGCCCAATTTCTGTAGCGGTCCAGGTCAAATCAACCGGTACACGCCGTCTGACCGCTGTCGATCTGCCAATGTCCGTCAGCACCCTGAACTGCGTGAAGAGTCGTGATGCCTGATTTGACCGTGGCCTCGTGATTGCTTGGCGCTGAGGTGTAGGTCCAGCCGCTTCGAGGTATCGATACTCCTCCAAGCCTTCTCTGATGAGCGGCAAGGTGCTCGGCGGCGGCGATCGGCGTGGGCTGGCCTTTTCCGCCGAAAAGGGAGGCTGCGAAGTTACGGGTACAGCCTGTGGTTTGACTGGAGGGGCCGCTGGCTGATGACGAGCACCCCAACAGAGCGGTCCCCATCGCAATCACCACAACCGGCGGCACGGTCCACTTCCGCATGAATCCAGCCTGACAGATTGCGGGACGTCGAAGGATGTCGCGCTACGGATGCGCTCGAAATGTTGTTAGCCCCATTACAGCCAGGCCCGACTCTTTTACATCAACTGCCGGAGTCCATCGTCGAAGTGAACTCGTGATGATGGGGGAGGTGGTAACCCTGGGTGCGAGAGTACTCGATGAGGTCGGTCATGGCGTCTCCCCTCTCTCCCGGCTTCCCAGCTGCACAGTGGCTCACCCAGACAGCAACGCGCGCCCAGAATGGGGGTTCGGGCTCCTTCCCCCGAGGTGCACTCCCGCCTCGGCTGTTCGGCTGGCCAAAGGCTCGGTAGGCGAGCACGCCGGCGGGACCGGCATAGAGCGCCGTGAGCGGCCAGACCGCCTCCATCACTCGCATCGGCTGCCGATGACGACCGCGGACACCCAGGCAAGAACGGTCAGCCACTCAGGTGGCACGCCAACATTCAGTGACGATCACGTCCGATTCCGCGGTCGCGAGGCCGCCGACACTGCCGCGCAGCGGCCATGGACCTACCCGAGGACCGGGCCTACTCTGAGCCCGACGTACTCGGGGTTGCCACATCGCATGACCGGCTGGGCGATGAACACGGGAGCAGGTCGGCCGGGAGGGTAAAGCCGGAGTCCCGCCACCTGGGTTGGGAGACAGGATGCCGGAGGTCCGAACGGAGCGAACTCCTGCACGTCAACTTGGACGACGGTCCTTGGCGAAAGAGTGACGAGCCGGACCGTGGGCGAATCCGACCGCAGGGCCGCCGAGCCGATCTGGCGCCCGGTGAGGCTCGAGGCGTAGGCCAGCTGTGGATAGCCCTGCATGGAGCAGCTGGTGGTGCTCCGATTGAGGAGCAGGACGACGATCCGATTGCTTCCGGCGGTACCGGACCCGGGGCCGATGGAGCCGGTCAACTGGGTGGCCAGGCACGGCGCGGCCGAGCCCGGCTGCATGGTTACCGCACCTTCGGCCGAGGCCGATCCAAAATTATCCACGGAGCCCTGCTCGGTGATAAGCCGATATCCGGTGCCAGTCGGAATCCCGGAGATCCCTACCGCGGGTGCAGTCAGCTCACCCACCGCAGAACCGAAGAACTTGGCGTCGCCGAAGCTGAATACGCCTCCGTCAGCCGCCACCAACCAGTAGCCGAGGCCGTCGGGCGTGGCCGCCATGCCCACCACCGGCTGGTTGAGGGTGATGCCACCGGCCGATCCGAAGAACCGGGCGTCGCCGAAGCTGAACACGCCCCCGTCGGCCGCCACCAACCAGTAGCCGGGGCCGTCGGGTGTGGCCGCCATGCCCACCACCGGCTGGTTGAGGGTGATGCCACCGGCCGATCCGAAGAACCGGGCGTCGCCGAAGCTGAACACGCCCCCGTCGGCCGCCACCAACCAGTAGCCGGGGCCGTCGGGTGTGGCCGCCATGCCCACCATTGGCTGGTTGAGGGTGACTCCACTCGTCCATCCGAGGCAGGTAGCCGAACCGAGTGTCCCGATCTGCCCCTGTTCGTCAGTCTCCCAATAGCCGTTGCCACCGTACGATGCGACAGCGACCGCTGGGGAGTCAAAACTGGTGGCACAGGAGTCCGCTATGGCGAGGGGAGCCCCTCTAACAGAATCGGTGGAAACACCGAGTACAGCGAAACAAGCAACGAGAAGGAGGACCACGGCACAACTCACTACCAAAGAGCCGCGAGCCAAGGTCCTTCCGCCCGAGAGTTCGAGATACTCATGTGGCTCGTCGGAAATCTGTTCATCGCCCACCTTCTAACAATGCTCACTTTCTCTGAGCTTCCCCCGGCATAGCGGACACTGACCGTGAGGCGGCGAGAGCCGTCGCTTGGAAGGATGTCCACATGCCCAGACCCCATCCGCCAGAGTTCCGTCAGCGGGCCGTGGAGCTCGCTCGGCTCCGGGAAAAGCCGATCGCTTCGATCGCCGAAGACCTTGGCATCGCCGAGTCCTGTCTGCGCAACTGGATGAAGCAGGCCGACGTCGACGAGGGCCGGCGAAACGGGCTCTCCACCGACGAGCGGGCCGAGCTCGTCCAGCTCCGCCGGGAGCTGCGGATCGCCAAGACGGAGATCGAGATCCTCAAACGGGCGGCCGTCTACTTCGCCAAGGAGAGCAGCCCGAGCCCAAAATGATCTGCATCTTCATCGCCCGGGCCTGCGCGGACCTGCCCGTGAAGGCCTGCTGTCGGGTCATGAAGGTGTCGAGCTCGGGCTTCTATGCCTGGCAGGCGAACCCGGTCACGCAGAAGGACCTCGACGACGCCTATCTGACCAACACGATCGTCGACATCCATCGGACGTCCCGGCGCTCCTATGGGTCGCCCCGGGTCCATGCCGAGCTGCGCCTCGGCGAAGGGATCCGGTGCTCGAGGAAGCGGGTGGAGCGACTCATGCACCAGGCCGGGGTGGCCGGCATCCATCGCCGACGGCGCCAGGGCTGCACCCGCCGGGACCCGGCCGCCGAACCCTCAGACGACCTGGTGTGTCGTCAGTTCGACCCGGAAGGACCCGACGAGTTGTGGGTCATGGACGTAACCGAGCACCCGACCGACGAGGGCAAGGTCTACCTGGCCGTCGTGCTCGACGCCTTCAGCCGGATCGTGGTGGGCTGGTCCATCGCCGACCACATCCGCTCAGAGCTCGTGGTCGATGCCCTCCAGATGGGTATCTGGCGGCGACGCCCGGAGCCGGGCTCCACCATCGCTCACTCCGACCACGGGTCGACCTACACGTCCTGGGCCTTCGGGCGCCGTCTCCGGGGTGCTGGCCTGCTTGGATCGATGGGATCCGTGGGCGACTGCTTCGACAACTCTGTGGCCGAGAGCTTCTTCGGGACGCTGCAGCTCGAGCTGCTCGACGAGCACCGCTGGCAGAACCGCAACCAGCTCGCTCTCGCCATCTTCGAGTGGATCGAAGCCTGGTACAACCCGAAGCGTCGCCACAGCTACTGCGGCATGCTCAGCCCCGCCGACTACGAAGCCGCTCATGCGGCATGATCAGCAACTAACCAACCCTGTCCGCCACACCGGGGGAAGCTCACTCCGGGCGCAAACCGAACTCTGCTCAAATAGCCGAATCCATGGTCCAACTTCGGTCCGCGAAACTGCCTGACAATGCCGACCTCAGCCTCGGGAGATGCACTCATCGTCTGGCGCTTATCTCGATTTTGTTCGTCCACTGTTGGAGGACTGAAAAGTATTCCGGTAGGGCTACCCTCGAAAGATCGTTGAGCATCGTCTCAATGCGTTCTGGGACTTGGGAGGCATTGGAGCCGTATCGCCAGATCTCCCGGATCGCCAAGTCAACGAAGTCGGCGAAACTGTATTGGGGCACGATCAGTCGTATCAACCCGTTCCGGTCACAATGTCGTCCGCTTGGCAGATGTCGGGTGCAGAGTCGCCGCAGCAGATCATGGAGAGCGTCAATGGCCTGGCAAGCGGTCGTCGGGTCGTTGGTTGAGGGCGAGAGAGCACGCTCGGCGATGTCTACGAGTTGGCGGAACCCGAACGCCAGGTCCTGCTCCATCGTGCGCTCGGTTGCCTGAGCGACCGCGGAGAGAACGGAGGCCTCGTCGTTGTCACCGGCGCCGTCACGGCCACCGTCATCGTCACCGTCACGGCCGCAGTAAATCCGCACCAGGGGTGCCCCCTCGGGGACGAAATCACCGACCCGCACCGCGAGCACCAGCGCGCAATCGGCCCGGCCGGCAAGGTGGTCCAGGTCACCTTCGTTGACCGAGACGAGCACCCCGGGACCGGGTGCCGCCACGGTGGCCTTGAGCAGGCCCACATCGGACGCCTGGGTTGCCGGCGGCTGGTCAGCCGGGTACCGGCGTTCCAACACTGCCTGTGACTCGCTCCTCAGATTGGTGATGATGGTCGCCACCCTGATCATGTTGGAAACATGGTGAATATAGAAAATGAACAGCCCCACGCTCGCGAGCACCAGGGCGAAAGCACCGGTCACGGCCAGACGGGGAACAAAAGGGTGGTGGCCAGCGGATCCGGTAACGGCTCGCTGCACGACCATGGCGTAGACGAAGGTGGAGACGAAGATCCCGAGAGCAAACTGAATCGTTCGATCTCTCAAGAAGGCACGCAGTACTCTGGGAGAGAATTGCCCGCTGGTGAGCTGCAGAACCACCATGGTGATGGAAAACACGAGTCCGGTAAAGGCGATCATGGCCTGGGTGATCGAGGACAGGAAGCTCCGGGCGCCCGATGGCGGCCCGGGGAACAAAATGCCAGGGGAAACTGAACCCAGTGCTTGATCGAGGACGACGAGGCCAATGGCCGTCCCGATGGCTACGACGACACAGGCCGCCGGCACCACCCAGAAAGCCGACCGGAGCTGATCTCGCATGTGTGCAACAGAGACCATCGCTAGTCGTCCTCCGACTGTTCAGCACGGAAGCAGATCAGCTGGCTTTGGAGATCCCGCTCCCCCGCCCGAGTCAACGAGCAGCAGACCGACCGGCACCCGGGTGGCACGGGCGGGGACCGATACCCAGCCCGGTACGCAGTTCGCCTCCAGCCGGCCACGATAGGCCGCCAGCACAGAGCGGGGACGTCATCCATCCACCCGGTAGGTCTCGGCCTCCGGTCGTCTGAGCTCGAGCCCCAGCCCTGGCCGAGACAGGTCAGGGTCCAAGACCCCACCAGTGGGGTCGATGACGCCATCGAACAGGAGTCGGTCCAAACGGGCATGATCGGCGAAGTACTCCCGATGACGGATGTTCCCCACGGCGCAGGCGGAGTGCAGATGGAGGGACTGGGCACAGTGCCCCGAGACCTGGAGACCAAAGACTCAGCCAGCGCTGCCACCCTGAGCCATTCGGTCAAACGGGCAGATGAGCGAGCCTTCCTCGTAGGCGCCTCCCCACACGAACCGCCCATCGCCTGGGGTTATCCCAGAGAGGCCGCCCCAGCCGACGAGTGAGGGGAACACAGCATCCGAGTCCCACCTGGGTGCGCACATCCAGGCGAAATCGCCTCGCGGTCCCACCAGGATCCCCCGCTCCCCGTCAGCCAGCACCGCATACTCGCGCAGCACGTGGGGCGAAAAGTCCGGCACTCCGGCCTGGAGATCGGTCATCGTTCGGCCGTCGGCGGTCGGAACCCCTGCTCCTGGTCGGCACAACTCATGGCTGCTCGGCAGCGACGTAGCGCTCGGGATCCGTGTCGCTGGGGTCGAGGCGGCCGCCAGCGTGCTCCTCCTTGTACGACACGAATTGGGCGCCGAGCTCGTCACGCAGCTCCTGGTCGGCATGGATCCGGAAGTCGGCCAGTGCGCCGCGCTCCTCTTCCCCCATGTGGTCGCTGTTCTGCTCACGGGCCTCTCCGACCGCCTGCCACCACTCGGCGCTGTCCGGCGCTGCCACCCTGGCCGCCTCGACGGCGTCGCGGATGGCGTTGTGGTCCTTGATGGCGTCAAGGGTCTGATCTTTAGCTCGGTCCCCTCGAGCTAGGAGAGCCGGATAGAACACGCGCTCCTCAGCCGAAGCGTGAAGGTCCAGTAGCTCTCCGAGGGGCTCCCATACCCGTTGCCGAGCGCCGCTGTCCCGCTGGCGCTGCTCGTCGAGCTCAGCGAAGCGACGGCGAATGGTCTCGTGCTCGTCCAGGATTACGTCACAGATGTCGGGCATGGGTCCTCCTGTCGTTGGTAGAGCCGCGGTCGATGAGTTGGGTGGTCGGGGTGGGCAGTACGCCCGGCTGACGACCACCGGCGGTTCGGCGAAGATGGCGCTGGTCGCTCACCGGTGTGCCACCACGGAATTTCCCTGGCGGTGGAGACGACGAGTCCGGGCGGTGCGACGCTAGGTGGGCGGCCAATCTGGAGGCCAGCGCGATGATAGTCAGCGCCGGATTGGCGCTGCCCTGGGTGGGGCAGACGCTGCCGTCGGCCACGTACACGTTGGGTACCGACCAAATCCGATGATGCGCGTCGATCACGCTGTTGCTGGGTGAGTTTCCCATCCGGGCACCCCCCACCAGGTGGGCGAACCGTTGGATGGTCAGAATGCCCTGGGCCCCGCTGGCGAACAGCAGGTCCTTGATGACCTTGGCGGAGTACGCGATATTGGCCTTGTCGATCGCTCCGAGTAGGTATCGCTACGGCCTGGGCAGGAGATCCCAGTCCTTCGTCACGCGTTTCCATTTCTCCCTAGGTCGACCCGACGCTGCGTGGCACGACATCACCTACCCCGACGGCGGTGCCGCCCAGGTGGCGGAGACCATCTATGTCACCGGTGGGGGCAAGACGAAGCGGGCCGAACGTCGGGTGCGCCTGGTCGTTCGCCGCACCCGGCTGACCGATCGAATGCAGCGACAGCTCTGGCCCGACTGGCGTCACCACGCCTTCGTGACCAACCTCGAGCTCGAGGCGGTCGAGGCCGACCGGTTCCACCGAGCCCACGCCACCGTCGAGCTCGCCATCCGGGACCTGAAGGAAGGAGCCGGTCTCGAGCACTGCCCCTCGGGGCGGTTCTTCGCCAACGCAGCCTGGCTCGGGTGCGCGGTGCTCGCCCACAATCTGATTCGCTGGACCGCCTCCCTCGGCAGCATCCACGCCGACGATCAGCTGACCGTCGCCTCGACGGTGCGCTTCCGGGTCCTCACCGTTCCCGGCCGCCTCGTCAACCCCGCGGGCCGACCCGTCCTCCGTCTGCCCGAACGTTGGCCATGGGCGCAGTTGTTCACGACCGCATTGTCGAGCCTGCGTTCCTCGCCGCTCATCACCTGAACAACAACCCGCGGCCGGCGCAGCCGCAGACGCTTCAACCGTGCGCTGACAGCCGACGTCCATCACGAGACCTTGGTCGATCACGCCTTCGTTCGACGCGTCGCGCTGCCCCGGTCGCCATCAGCACCGCTTCAGATTGAGCGTGCCCTTCCCCTAGTCTGTCGGTGGATCGAGGCTAAGGGAGGGAAAAGGACTGGTATGTCGAGCCCAACGGAGTTGTGGTGTGGCTCGGGAATGGCGAGACAATCGTGTTCACCTTCCTGAGGGAGGCCCTTCGAGGCGGCAATCGCTTCATCCTGGGCATCTCGATCATCGCCGCTCTCGGTGGCTTCTTGTTTGGCTACGACACCGGCGTGATTTCTGGGGCGCTCCTCTTCATCTCCCACGATTTCGGGGTATCCAGCTTCGGTCAGCAGTGGATCATCGGTTCGCTCCTCATCGGTGCGGTAATTGGGGCGGTCCTCTCTGGCTTTTCCGCCGATGTACTCAGCCGCAAGTGGACCAAGGTGATCTCGGGCTCGATCTACGTCGTGGGCGCGCTGGCCTCCGCCTTGTCACCCGACCTCGCCTGGCTGATCGCCTCCCGCTTCGTGCTGGGCATAGCCGTCGGAACCGCGTCCTTCGTGTCCCCGATGTACATCTCCGAAACAGAGTCCTCCTCGGTTGAGAGGGGGTACCGTGTCCTTCAACCAGCTGATGGTCACCTCGGGCATTCTGGTCGTGTACCTTGTTGACTTCTTCTTCAAAGGGGTCGCGCAGAACTGGCGCTGGATGCTCGGTCTTGGAGCGCTGCCCGGTCTGGCGTTGGCCATCGGCATGCTCATGGTTCCGCATACGCCACGGTGGCTGATGCAGAAGGGGCGAGAGGACGAAGCCCGTTCGGTACTGGGCCGCAGCCGAGACCCGTCAGACATCGACGAGGAGATCGACGGCATCGGCGATGTCGTGGAACAGCACCGGGGAACTTCGATCGGCCAGCTGTTCACCGCGCGGCTTCGACCTCTCATGGTCGTGGGTATCGGGCTGGCAGTCTTCCAGCAGATCATCGGGGTGAACACGGTCATCTACTTCTCGGACACCATCCTGAAGTACACGGGAATCAGCACCGACAAGTCGATCGGCGAAGCCCTGTTCGTCGGAATTACCAACGTGGTCTTCACTGTCATCGCCATTCCGCTCTTGGACCGGGTGGGTCGCCGGCCGCTCCTGATTACAGGTACCGTCGGTGGGACGATCTCTCTCGTCGTGCTGGGGCTCTACTTCTTCTCGAGCACCCTCCAGCACTCGGCGAGTTGGTTAGGTTTGGTCGCCCTGGTTGCCTTCATCGCCTCGTTCGCATTGGGCTTAGGCCCGGTCTTCTGGCTGCTGATCTCTGAGATCTTTCCGCTCGGCATACGCAGCAAGGCAATGAGCACGTGCACAGTGGCCAACTGGACGTGCAATTTCCTCATCTCGTACTTCTTCCTCTCGTTGGTCAGTGGGATCGGAAAGGCCGGAACCTTTTGGCTCTATGCGGGCTTCGGCATCCTGGCCGTGATCTTCTTCTCGCTCCGGGTCCCAGAGACGAAAGACAAGTCCCTCGAAGAGATTGAACAGGACGTTGGAGGTCAACCGGTTTCAGTCGGGGCATGACCCTCCCGCGCCGCCGATTCACCTTCGAGACCGACCTGAACCGGATCGGCGGACCAGTGGGCATTGCCGAGTTTCACAGCGCTGGCGCGACGGAATAGCTGCCGCATCCAAGTGTTGGCTCCGTGAGCTCGCCCGGCAGGTGAGATGGCCGTTAGAGATTTGCCGTATCGTCCCGCCGGTTCAACGGAGGGTTCGTGGTGAGGCCACCGACTGGTCGATTGTTTGCTGCAGTCCGGTTTTTCACCCTCACCGGCTGCTGGTGGGCGTCGTCGGCAGTGTCGGACGGTGGGTGGTCTGGCCGTCACTGACCAGCACCGTCGGTCCGACGACGTATCTCTTCGCCTCGCAGCCGAAGACCGAGGCGGCCCGGTTTCGGAATGCTGCGCCGGTACGCCGCCAATGCCAGTGCGGGCAGCTGCGCATCGCTGAGGGCTTCCAGCGTTCACGGCGGTCCCCTTGAGGCGGCAGATCACTTGCGCCGTTTGTACATGACGTTGAAGTCGTGCTCCCACGATTCGCCATCAATCGACTTCTCCCAGTGCGCTGTGACGGTGTCGTGATCCTTGCTCAGCTGACCTTCAAAGCGTTGAGAGAAACCAGGGGTGCTGCGCCACAACTTCCACAGTCCATCACCGAAGCTCATCTCGTAGACCCGAGACACACCTCGACTATCGAAGTACAGGACCTTGTAGTCGGGACTGGCTTCATCTCGACCGATCACCCATCGTGCCGTAGGAGGACTTGGTGCCGGAAAGTCACCCTGGCGCATTAGGAGGAGCGATCCGTCCTCGATCCATTCGAAGCCGACATGCCCGAGGACTCTGCTATCGGGACTGGGGAGGAATGATGCGCCGAACAACTCCATGTCCCAGCCACCCACCAGTACATCAAGGTCCTCAATGAGGGATTTCGTGCTGGTTCGGCCCCCAAGGGTCTTCGGCCCTCCTCGTGTGCGTTCTTCCTAGACGTTAGATCGTCGGCACCATGTCCACACGCTCAGCCGTCTTGGTAGAGGGCACCTGACGAGCGTTTGCACCTCAGGGTTGTCCAGCGGCGCCCTCGATGGAGACCGATACCGACCCTTGTCCGCCCTACAGCCTCCACTCTGCCAGTGGCAGGACCGGTTGGAGAGCACTACCGAGTGCAGTGGGAGGACGGCCACGAAAGCGAGTTCTTCCCTGGCTCAGACGCCAAGGTCGTTCCATCTTCAGGCTGAGCGGTGCAAGATCCTGCGGCCTCCGCCGGCACACAGATTCGTGACGCCCTAGGTGGTGGCCCGTTCCCCTTTCAGGCTGGCCTTTGCCGCCTTCGAGCAGCTCGCCAGGCGGCGATGCGGTGGGCTTCGAGCCGAGTTAACTGGAGAGCTCCTCGAGCTGCTCGCTCGCCCCGGAGCAGCCGCAGGACTACGTCCATCTCTTTCCCGGCCGACCACCGAAGATTCGCCCGGAAGTCGCTGTCCCCTCGCTGTCCACCGTCATGAGTGCCACCTTGGCCCTCCTCTATTCGGTGTCCAACGAATCCGGGTGCGCGAGGCAAAGGACCGGTAGAGGTCTGTCGAGAGAGCTCCAGACTGACCTGTGATCTCAGTGACGCTCAGTTCGCCCGCGTCGTACCTCTTCTGCGCCTTCTGACCGCTACGGAGAGAACTCCCGCTTCCGACCACTCTCCATACCCCTCACCCAGGAAGCTGCTATCCCCGACATGATCATCTCGACCAGTAAGTCCCGTTCAGACAGGATGCCGTCGCGATGCAGGCTTAGGCGATGCAAGCTAAGTCAGCCAAGGTTATTGACGCAGGTGTCCCCATCGTTGTTACTGTTCGTCCCATCCGGGCAGGTGGTGAATGACCAGATGACACTGGACAGGTTGGCACCGGACAAGTTCGCGCCGGTGAGGTTGGCGTATGTCAGGTTGGCGCCGGTGAGGTTGGCATCGGCGAGGTCGTTTCCCGCAAGATCGGCGCCGTAAAAATCGGCGTTGGTGAGGTTGGCCGTCGGACCTACCAGATAGTGGAGCGTCCCCGCGATTGCCCATCCCGATGGAAGCGAGGCGGGCGTTCCCTTGATGCCTCCGGAGATGAGACCGGTGAGCGTGGCGGTGCCGAGGACAGTGCCTTGCAGTTTGGAATGCTTGACGGTGGCATCCGTGAGATTGGCACCCGAGAGGTTGGCGCTGGTGAGGTCGGCTTTGTAGAGGTCGGCGCCCATGAGATTGGCGCCCGAAAGGTTGGCGCCGATCAGGTTGGCCTGGGGTCCGACCAGGTAGCCGTCCACGACAACCCAACCCGACGGCAGTGAGGCCGGGGACCCGGTGATGCCTCCGGAGACGACGCCGGTGAGCGTGGCACCGGAAAGAGCGGCACCGGCGAGGTTGGCGGACGTCAAGACCACCTTTTCGAGGTTGGCATTCGTGAGGTTGGCGCCTGTGAGGTTGGCGCTGGTGAGGTCGGCTTTGTAGAGGTCGGCGCCCATGAGATTGGCGCCTGTGAGGTTGGCGCTGGTGAGGTTGGCCTGGGGGCCGACCAGGTAGCCGTCCACGACAACCCAACCCGACGGCAGTGAGGCCGGGGACCCAGTGATGCCTCCGGAGACGACGCCGGTGAGCGTGGCACCGGAAAGAGCGGCACCGGCGAGGTTGGCGGACGTGAGCGTCGCATCCTTGAATTTCGAGTTCACCAGGTCGGCGCCGCTGAAGTTGACACCAGTGAGATTACAATGCGCGTAGTCCGCACCAGGCTGTGGTGGTGCTGTGCAGCGGCTCGGTACACTTGCTCCTGCCGAGTCCGCCGGAGTCATCGCCGCGAGCGCACATAGGGGCGCAACTCCGAGAAGCAGACAGATCCCAAAGCCCCTCGACTTGCGGAATGATGGCATGACGCCCTCCTTGGGGTGGAACCAGAGATCGCGTGGAGCGCACCTCTCCTGGTTCATCTTAGTCCTCAAGCTGGAGACGATCCACCGCTAATTCACCGGCAGCGATCACTCGCTCATTGCGATTTTCGATTAGGGCATATCGAGAACCACCTCGAGGGCGTTGGCTCCTGCATCTGCTTCGGCGGCGCCCTGCCCCGGTTGTTTCAAGGGGTTGGCGCACAATTCCTCGGTGATCTAGCGAAGCTCCGGCTGACCGAGAACGTCCCAAGTGGTGGGGCTCTGTGTGGTTGGGCTACCCACCGGAATCAACCGCGGGAGTCGCCGAGACGAGTCTCTGGTGGAACGTGCTCTCCATCCGCTAGGACGTCGACGTGTTGTCTCCACCGAGTTCGTGCCGGCTCAACACGATGTCCCGATAGGCCGGTCCGGCCAGGACCGCGTCCCGCTCGCCGTAATCCGCGATCTTCCCGTTGGCCAGTACCAGGAGCAGGTCGCACTGTGCCGTCGTCTCGATGCGATGCGAGATGATCACCACTGTGACGCGCTCTCTGAGATCTGAGAGGGTCTGGCGGATCAGCTGTTCGGTGCGTCCGTCCACCCCGCTTGTTGGCTCGTCCAGGACGATGAGCTTCGGGGTGCCGATCAACGCACGTGCGATGGCGAGGCGCTGTTTCTGCCCGCCTGACAGGGCGCCCCCACCCTCACCCACAAGAGTCTGGTAACCGGCCGGCATGCGGAGAACGTCCTCATGCAGGTATGCGGATCTCGAGGCGTCGACGACCTCCCGCTCCTCGAAATTCCGGAAGAACCTGATGTTGTCGATGACCGAACCCTGCAGTAGCACCGGCTCTTGGGGCACGAGTGCCACCGTGTCGCTCTTGGAGATCGCCGCCGCGTCCTCGCCGCCGATCGTGGCCCGACCGCTCGTGGGCTCGCGTAGGCCCAGCAGGAGCTGGCTGATAGTCGTCTTGCCACTGCCCGAGGGCCCGAGCACACCGATGATCTTCCCCTCCGGGATGTGCATGGCTATACCGGAGAGGGCGAGCGTCACCCCGTCGTAGGAGAACTCCACCGAATCGAAGTCCACCTCGAAGGACTCGGGCACCCGCTCTCCGGGCTCGACTCGAGCGTCCTCGAAGCGACCAAGCTCCCGCGTGACATCCTCCAACAAGCCCTGAGAGGAACGGAGGCCCTGAATCGAGCTCTGGATGTTCGAGCCGTAGCCGACGGATCGCAGCACGAGGAGGAGGATGGCTCCGAGCTGGGCGAACCTCGCGTGCCCGGCACCGGCCAGCAAGACGATGGCGACGATGATGAATCCGAGTGCGAAGGACTGGTAGAGGATGGGCACGGTTTGGGAGAGCATCTGGGTCCTGCGGTACACGTGACCGGTGTCCTGGATCAATCTGCGGAGCCTGTCCATGACCCGGTTCTCCACACCGAACAATCGGAAGTCCCGGCTCAGACGGGTGTACTCGGTCACTTGAGTGGCCATGGCTCTTGTGGTTTTGGAGAGCTCGCGGCTTGCCCGCCTGCTGCGCAGGTTGAGCGGCCTGAGCACGAGCGAGAGCAGGATGCCGACGCCGATGACCCCGATCGCCGCGGCGGGATCGACGGTCAGGGCCACGCCCAAGAGCCCCGCCACCATCATGACCGATTGAAGGCCGGCCGACAGGTTCTGGACGGCCTGGCCGGTAGCCGAGCTGTTCATCGTGAGGAGCTGTTGGATATGCCCGAGCCGCTCGGTGGATTGGAGGGACCAGTTGGACTGGAAGAACCCGGTGACGATGCGCGTACGGGTCATTGTCAAGGCCTGCTCCGAGACAGACGTACTGAGAAAGGCTCCGGCAATGCTGGTGGAGAAGAAGAGCACCAATGCCAGGAACGAGACGATGATCGCGCTCGTCGGTGAGAAGGAGCGACCGAGGGCATGGATCGAGTGCTTGCCCTCGACCTCGGCCACCGCCACCTCTGAGACGAGCACCAAGAGGACCGCTTGGCTCAGACCGCCCACGAGGGAGAAGAATGTGAAGGCGGCGATCCGCAGACGGAGGGAGCCCAGACCGAGTATTCGCATGACCGAGCGCAGGGAGTCGGTCGGCGCTGACCTGGTTCGGGAAAACGGTCTCTTCACTGGTCCCGTTTCGGTAGCAAGTGACGCTCCTGTGCGAAGGACTTCGGGGCGCGATTGTCGGCTGTATGGCTCATGACCGGCCCGGTATAGCCCAGTTGCTCTCTTTTTCTGGCGCCGCGAGCCGCCATTCGGCTGCCGAGCACTGAGCCCGGCGTCGTGCGACTCTACGGTACTGCTCGGGGTGAGGGGGTGCCCATTCACCCCGATCTCTAGCGCGCGAACGCGGATGAAGGCGGGTCTGAAGTCCTGTTTGGCGCTGCATCGTTACCAAAAATGGGGTTCTTAACAGGTAATTAGCAGTGGACAGTCCCAACGGGATTCGAACCCGTGCCGCCACACCTCGTGGTAGTACGCCTCAGCCATCCCGGACTGCCGTCGATTGGACGAACAGCGTCCAGGTCGGCCCGGCGACCGTCCTCCCACCCTCAGCCGCCCGCCGACTCCGCCGCGGCGGTCGAGATTGACCTCGTTCATCGGCGGGACGGGACGACGTTCGGAATGGCCACTTTCCCGTTACCGCCACAGTCTCCTACCACCCCAGGCCCCCAACGGCCCACACCCCCACGTGGGGGCTCTACGCCCGCTCTGAGTGGAAATCTTGTTCGCCCGCCTAACCCCGATCATTCACGAATCGCCGTGAACTGACGGCGCGCATCCGCGGAAGGCCCTCCTGGGAAGGGAAACTGGGCTTGCTGAAGGTCCAGAGTCTCCCAACCAGGAGGGCACGTCCAAGATGCAAATTACCAGTACCCGTCGCGTGGTGGTGGAACCCGGCGGCGACCAGGTGGCGGTCCACGTCGGGCTGCACGCGCTCGGCGCCTTCGCCGATCAGCTCGGGCTCGGTTCTGCGCTTTCGGCCCGTGTCCCGACCCGCGCCAAGCGCCCGCCGATGCATGACCGTTGGAAGGTGCTCGTGCACCAGATGCTGGTGCTCGCCGGCGGCGGGGAGAGCTGTGCCGACATCGAGTACCTGCGGGCCGAGGACGATCTGTTCTCCGACGTGTGCTCGGACTCGACTCTGTATCGGACCTTCACCGAGAACCTCGACGAGCAGACGATGGCCGAGGTGAAGGCAGGCTTCGCCGAGGTGCGCCAGGTGGTGTGGCGCCGAGCTGGGCTCATCAAGGGTAACGACCCGATGGTGTTCGACATCGACGCCTCGCTCATAGACGTCCACTCCGAGCACAAAGAGGGGACCGCTCCCAACTACAAGTACGGCTTCGGCTTCCATCCCATGTTCTGCACGGCCGACGCCACCGGCGAGGTGCTCTCGGCCCTGTTGCGCCCGGGCAACGCCACGGCCAACTGCGTCGACGACCACCTGGTGGTGCTCGACGAGGCCCTCGCCCAGCTGCCCGGGCAGCTCCGGTGCGGCCATGGCGTCGGAGACGACCTCGAAGCGGTGCGCCGGGGTGTGGTGGTGCGGGCCGACTCGGCCGGGGCGACCCAGGGATTCGTGTGGGGCTGTCGGAAGCGCCACGTCGGCTTCGCCGTCGCGGCGCGCAGAAACGCCCAGATCACAGCCGCAATCTCGCAGATCGCCGGCGACGAGCGCCGCTGGAAGCCCGCGCTTCGCCAAGACGGCCGGCACCGCATGGGTGCCGCGGTGGCAGAGGTCACCGACTTCGTCGACCTGCGCCAGTGGCCGACGGGCACCCGGCTCATCATCCGGCGCGAGCCGCTGCACCCGGGCGCCCAAGCGAGTCTGTTCCCGAGCCTCGAGTACCGCTACTGGGGCCACTACACCGACCAGCGAGGCGCTCCGTCGCGCCGAGACCTGTTCATGCGCGGCCACGCCAACATCGAAGACGCCCTCGGACGGTTGAAGGACGCCGGCCTGCTGCGCTTCCCCTTCGTCGCCCTGCAGGCCAATCGGGCCTGGCTGGCCGAAGTGTGCTTCGCCCACGATCTGGTGCGCTGGTTCCAGCGGCTGTGTAGGACCGGTGATCTGGCGTCGGCGGAACCCAAGACCTTGCGATGGCGGCTGTGGCACGCTCCAGCCCGCAAGGTGCGCTCGGGTCGTCAGGTCATTGTGCGCATCCTCGACGCGTGGCCTGATGCGTGGGCAATCGTGCGCGCCCACCGGCGCATCGTCCTCATCACCTGACCTCCTCACACGTTCCGGCTTCGCGGTCAGGCCCTTGACGGCGCGCGTCCTCGCACGCCTCGGAGGACACGCCAACGCGATGATCACCTCGGCACACCGATCCTGCACGGGTCTCGACGGTGGTCAGCGTCCTCCACCGGCTCGCCGCTGTCCGAAATCAGCTCCTCAGAGCTCATCCGAACGAAGATCGTGAATGATCGGGGCTAGCTAATTGCCCCTGAAAAACGCCAGCGAGCGTTGATCTCTTTGGAGTCCAAGGTGGACATGATGGCCGCGTTCGAGCTGGTGGTCGTCTTTGTCGCTAGTTGTCCTTGGCGTTGGTCAGCGTGGCGATCTTCACGAGTTGTGGTTGAACACTCCATACCCGCACCAGGTCCTCGTCCCTTCGATCCCGTCCGTTCGCGTCCTGTTCCACCCGAAGTCCCGTTTGAGGCAACTCACCCGGCCCTCGCTTCCCGTTCTCCACTTGATGAGCCGTTGGAACTGGGGCTCGCTCTCGATCTGTCGCCGAGCGGCGGTCGGTCTGCCCTTGCTCGGAAGGACGACGGTGGTGACGCCGAGGGCTCTGAGTGCCACCTCGACGTCGTGCTGGCCATAGCCTCGATCCGCTGTCACCGCGAGCTGCGGCGCCTGGGTGAGGCGCCTTACCCGCTCGATGGCCGGTGCCAGCATCGGTCCGTCCGGCGGGTTGCCGACCTCGACGTTGTGGTCGATGACGACTCCGTCTTCGTTGTCGACTACCTGGGCCTTGTAGCCGAACTCGACAGGCTTCCCGAGGCGACCCTTTCTGATCGGGCGGGCGTCGGGGTCGTGGAGGGAGACCAGCCGTGTAGCGCCGTCCGGGACCTGCCCGGCGAGGCGCTCCCGGGTCTGGGTGGCGATGCGATCGACCCGCTCGGCAGTGACCTCGAGCCTGGCTGCGATCGAGACGAGCTTGGTGCATCCCGATCCACGAAGCCCTCTCCGTGCGTTCCTGGCCACCTGCCGGGCCTCTGTGACCGCGGCTCGGGCCAGGCGGACCATGGCGGCATTGATGGCCATGACCTCGGCTTTTGCCTCCTCGGTGCGCCGGCGGAGATTGGCCCCGATCGAGTGGGCCTTCGTGCGCATCACCGGCGTGCGGTCGGTGGTCTTGGTCCGAGCGGCGAGTCCCGCTGCCTTCAGGCGGTCGATGACCTTGGTCATCTTGGCCACGCCTTTGGCCAGGAGGCCCGAGTCCGTCGGGTAGGCGACGTCGGCGGGGACGACGGTCGTGTCCGCTCGCAGGCGGTTCGTCTTCAGGACCTTCTCGGCGGCGGCCTTGGCCAAGAGGGCCTCGTTCAACCCTTCGATGGCGCCATTTCCGCAGCGTGTCGTGATCTTCATGAGCGTGCTCGGATGCGGGACCGAGCCGCCGAGCGGGATCCGACAAAATCGCTGCCAGGAGATCGAGTCGGTCACCTCTCGGCAGAGCGGCTCGAAGCCGAGCCGATAGCGGAACTTCAAGAACATGAGGCGCAGGTAGGTCTCGATCGGGACCGACGGGCGACCCAGCGTGGCGTCGAAGTGCCGCCGGAACGGCTCGAAGAAGACCTCGTCATCGAGGAGCTGGTCAACGGCCTCCAGCTCGGCGGGCATGCCCAGCACGATTCAGGGAGGATCGCTTCCCACAGGGTGGGTTGCGGGTTTACCGTTCTCAACATGGTGGCCTCGATCCGTACTAGCCCTACGGGTCGAGGCCATCTTCGCCGATTCAGCTACGAATCGCGAGCACCCTCATGTGACTTTTTCAGGGGCAAGTAGCTAATGGCCCCGCATGCGAAAGGAATGGCCCAGGTCAGTGAAAGGACGGCTGCACTACGACCTTCCAACTCCGAGAACGAGCCCGACGAGCCAGGCGACCAACAACACCACAGCGACGATCCAAAGGATGTGGAGTGCGAACCCGGCACCGGCGAAAATCAGGGCGAGCAGAAGTACCAACAGGAAGGGTCCCATGGTGAAGTCTTACCCACGTCGTCCCGAGACGAATCCCTGATGCTTTGACCCGATCGGGTGATTTCGACGAAGTTGGTTCGGGTACAGACCCTGGCCGGCGAGGCGAAGATCCCGATCCTTTCCCGTTTTAGCATCCCCAATTGACCGTGGTCCGGACGAGGACAATCGGGGCGGTGGGGAAGGTGCTTCGGTTCCGTTCGCGTTTCGATTGCTCAGTGCCGGGAATGGACCGGGCTCATGACCCCACCGATGCCCGTTCCGCGGGGCCAACTGTCAGAGCTTCTCTGCGCCCGTCTGCTCGGTGCCCCTGGATCGATCTCCGGGTGGCTCACTCCCAGCGCCTGCTCGCTCGACGGAGATGATCTTCAGCTCGCCCTTCATCTCTGTTACGGCCTGCATTACGACGGCTTCAGCGGGGTCGACGAGTCCTGGGAATGGGAGCCGTCGCTCCTCGAACTTCGCACCCACCTCGAGGACCGATTCCTCTCCATGTTGGTCGCTGAGGCCTGTGTGCAAGATTCACGTCCTGGGCTAGACCTCGGGTTGTCGGAAACGATCCAAAAGGTGCGCAGCCTGGTTGATGCCAACCATGGCCCCTCCCTTTCGCGGTATATGGCGGACCGAGGCACCAAGGACATCCTCAGGGAGTTCGTGATTCATCGCAGCATCTATCAGCGCAAGGAGGCAGATCCACACACCTGGGCCATCCCCCGCCTCCGCGGTCGGGCCAAATCCGCTCTGGTGACGCTCCAAGCGGACGAGTACGGCGGCGGGTTGCCGGGTCGATCCCATGCCGAACTGTTCGCGGCGACCATGAAAGCTCTAGACCTCGATCCGGCCCCCGGCGCTCACATAGATCGTGTCCCTGGTGTCACATTGGCGACCGACAACCTCGTCTCCTTCCTGGGACTTCACCGACGCTGGAGAGGTGCTCTGGTCGGCCACCTGGCAGCCTTCGAGATGACATCGGTCATTCCCATGTCTCGGTATGCGGCGGCCATACGCCGGATCATGAGGGATGAGGTCGCCGCCGAGTTCTACGATGCTCATGTCGCGGCTGACGTACGACATGAACAGATCGCAACCGACGATCTCATAGGGGGTCTGATGGAGTCCGACCCCCTATGCTTCTCGGGACGTATGTTTCGGCGTGGCTGCCCTGCTCGTCGTCGAGACACGATTCGCCAACCACCTGCTGGAGAACTGGACACAGAGAAGTAGCTCGCTCATCGGTCCGGAGCACCCACCGTCCTTCGTTCCATTCGAGCCTGCAGGGGTGGGCCCGGAGGTACCAGTCGCTCTCCCCGAGCTCCACGGACGCCCTTCGGAGTTGGGTGACCCTGTTCCCTCTGGCCCGCCGGTACGCCAACCGCACGCTTGAATGCCTGGCTGACGCGTTTTGACGGGCACCTGGCTCGCTATGTCCACTACTGGGACACAATCCAGGCGTCGATATCCCGGACGGTGTGCGATGCCCGCCTCTAACCGCGCTCGGTGGCCCCCACTTCGTAGACCCGCTCCTGGCCGCAGTCGTCACAGCGCGTGGACTGGGTCTGGCCCTGCATCCCTGTCCCGTCCCGGGTGACTGTGCTCGACCGGTGGCTTTGGCACCGCGGACACTCCGTACCGACCTCGTTCTCCCTCAGCATGGCTGCAACCGGTGGATACTCAGGCAGACAACTCTTGCTTGTCCGACTGATCGCTGATCTCGATGCGTCGGGGCTTCGCACGTTCGGCGACCGGAATCACCAAGGTGAGCACGCCCGCGTCATACTCCGCCCTGATGTTCTCGGCGTCGAGATTGTTGCCGAGGAGCACCTGCCGGGTGAACGTTCCAAACGGCCGCTCGGCGATCACCGACTCCACACCACTCGTCGACGGTGGAGCCGGACGCTCGGCTCTGATGGTGAGAACGTTGTCCTCGACCGTCAAGTCGACAGCGTCGGCTCTCACGCCGGGCAAGTCCAGACGGATCAGAAATGAGTCGTCCTTGCGGTAGGCATCCATGGGCATCGTCATAGGACGATCCCCTCTGCCATTGGGACCGCCCCAGAGCTGTTGGAGCAGCCGGTCAACGTCCCGGAACGGATCACTGCGCACAAGAGCCATGACCATCACCTCCCATACACAAGACTGAATAAGCTCTCGCATCCCCTGCTCAAGGGGTGACCAATACCATTATTAGCACTCTCGACCCGCGAGTGCTAGTCCCCTCTTCTTGACTCGGGCCCCCAGGGGCGGTCTGGACGACCGTGTCCCAGGCGGGAGGTACAGGGGACGCCGGTTCGTGCGCTTCCGGCTGAGGGTTCGTTCGGTGAGCCGAGTGTGGCGGTCTGTCATCAGCCTCGAGGGAAGACCCTGTCGTCGCTGGGGGTCACTCGGTCCCGGCACCACCGGGCATTTTCCTTTCCCCCACAGCTCAGGTCCATCAGCAGACCCGTTCGGCTCTGACGGCGTTGTGTCGGGCCCGACGCGGTCGGGGGTGGCCGCGGGCGGTATCGACCAGTCGAACCGATCTCGATCTGATCACGGGAGTCTGCTCCTCGGTCCACATCGTCTCCGACGGCTGACTTCCCGCTCCGGCTGCGATCAGCTCACTCAAATGGCCGAGCCCGAGGTCGTCCATCCCAGAGGTTGTGCGACCGAGACGAAGCCCTGTCAGGAAATGGCGGTGCAACCTAATCGGCGCCGGTTCCCGTCTGATCTGGAACAATGTCCACATGCTCGGCGATGGTGGGTCAGAGGGTCCCGTCTGCCCCGGCTGCCGACAGCCGTTGAGAGACAACCTCCGATACGAGCGGGTGGACGCGCTGAACTCGGTTGGGAAACTCACCGCACGAGTCGGGATCACCTACTGCGGTTCCTGCGGGTGCACCCTCGATGCTGATGCCGAGGACCGACTTCTGTCGGCTGATTCCGGAGTTGCGAAGGTAGCTCCATCCGACGAGTCAAGCCTCGAGGGACAGTTCCAGCTTCGATACCGAGAGCTGATCGCAGAGATCCGTGCCCTGGATTTCAACCCTCACCTCTGGGTTGGGTTGGTTAACGAGCTTGGTGCTGTCGGAGCCGCCAAGAGCATCCTGGTGGACTATGAAGTTCTCCCTGTCACTCACTGGCTTATGGAGCACGGACTTCCCGAACTCACACTGGAATCAGAGATCGCGCAGTTGCGACGGGCTGACCTGTTCGATGACGCAGACCGCTTGGAGGCAGCTCGCCGCCTTGAGTCACTCGGGAACCAACAGCCAGATGCTTGACGCTGCAGTTCACACTTGGACAGCACGAACCGATGTTCCATACGCCGTTTTTGCGGGATGATTCGCACCTACTCCCCAACGGCGAAGTCGCCCATCAATTACGCACAATTACGGTGATTTTTGGGCTGGTCGAGGCCTTGTCAGCGAGGTTGAGCGCCACGCTCTGGAGGGTATAGACACCGTTTGGCACGCTGGTCGTGTTCCAGCGCGCAAGAAACCCAATGGGGGAGACGATGCCACCCAGTACCATCTGCCACCCCTCCGCTGTAAGGCGAAAATAGACCTTGGACGGACCAATCGTGCCCGTGGCTGTGGCATCCAGGGCTGTGATGCCCGACAAACGAGCGCCGTTCGACGGCACGATCACCTTCGTGACAGGTGGAGGAAGCCCTTCTTTGCTGAAGAGGGCGACCGCATCTGTGGAGAAGAGACTGAGATGGTGGATCCTGGCAATGTGCGCCATCCGCCGAACAAAAGTCATGCTGTGCAGAAAGCCTGAGCCCGGAAGCAACGCGCCGTCCACAACGCTTTTCGGAAATCCGTCGATATTGACGGTTGCATCCTCTGCCACCAATTCGGTTCTGTGCCAGGCTTTCGCGTCAGCCAAGCCGGCGTTGATCCCGAGGACGACCTGAACGCAGACTACCGAGACGAGGACCGTTCGCATCGCGGTCACGAGCCTGGGCCGAATGGTCCACGACCGCAAGTGGTACCCCCCCCTGGCATGGGTCCAGACGGGCGGGCTGTCGAGCAGTGCGAGATAGCAACCGATCAGTATCAAGAGATCAAACGTCACGAATCGGTTGGCCGGTCCCAGCCAGGCTCGACCTTCAGTGGCTATGACAGCGAACAGCAGACCGAAGCAGACCAAAGCGACGCCGATCGGGCTTCCACCCAACGAATCTCGGCTAGTTCCATAGGCGATCACCACCCAAATCGCCAAGCCGAAGATCACGATTCCTAAGACGATCACGGGAGAAAGTGAACCCCACACGAAATCGCCCGTGGACGAAAAGAAGAACTGGAGGGTAGCCATGGGGTGGGTAAAGACGAAGGAGTTGTTGCTGGCGGTTTCCGCGAAGTTGAAATTGTGGAAGTACACCGCTGAAGTAGCGATGGCAAACAAGATCCATGTAAGCACCAGCGAGATGCGGCGACGCCGCAGATACAGGATCACCAAACCAACTGACCAGATCAGAAGTCCCTGTAGTGAGGAAAGACTGCCGACGATCGCAGTAGCGATCGCACCTATAAGTACGAGCCAGGTGAGCCGAGGTCTGTCCAGGAGGAAGATTGTGAGAGCTAGTGCCAGAATGACGAGGTACCAGGCCATTTGGAATCCCCACAATGCGTTCCCAACTTGGGCGAACGAGAACATCAGGATCGCCACCGGGCAGTAGTAGATCCACCGTTTCGACGGTGAACGGCGCTGGTGGGCCAGAATGAACAATCCCGTCGCAACCATCAGCATCAGCCCACTCAGGTATTCCTCATCGACAATGTTGAAGTCGGTCGTGTGCGCGAGGAAGACGACGATCAGGTTGGGGAAGAAGATCCTGTTCTCATTGTGCTGAGCCCACAATGTTCCCAGAGCGAGGGGATGCGAGTACGAATGTGAAATGACGTTTATGTCGTCCCACTGATCAAACCAGATCAGATTCACGGCGTAGTGGTGGATGAACCAGAAGTACATTCCCAGAGGGAGAGCGAACCCTAGGACGGTCAATACGGGTACCACGGTCCGCACCGATGTGGGTCTCAAGGGTGGACCCGTCGTACTGGATAGCTCTGGAGTGAAGGGCGGTCGGGCGGGAGGAAGCGACAGAGGCCGTTCTGCCGATTGGGACGGGTGATCCGGGCCCCGGCTTCGCCCAGCTGCGGGATCATCGACGCGGCCCAATCAGAACCGATTTGGACGCTTCATGCACTACCTTCCCTACCGTCCGTTATCGGATGATCGTTGCACGTTGGTGCCCGAGATGCGCTGCTCCGTCGGTTGTGATGGGGCGGACCGCGATCACTCCCAAGACGAGTCCGCTCTCTGAGGCGGATTCCGATGATGACGAAGCCGCAGATCACGAAGAATTACGTCGACCCCTCCATATCCCCAGCTCTGCCCACGGAAGCCGACGGGGTAGAGCACGATCAACGGAACGACGACGGCATGTAGCCCCTTCGACAGGCCATGAGTGCCATCTTCACTCCTCCTGGCTGGGAAGTATCGTCCGTATCGCGGGCTCCCCGGTCGGCGCACCGGCGCCACCTGTCGATGCGACTGTCCAACGATCGCCTGAGACGACCAGCATCGGCCACGTCTCCGATGACATCCGCCCGGGAGAATTCGATGGGGTCACGCGCTCTCCCACCGGTCGACGTCCCCGAGGACGGCGAAGATGTCAGGACCCAGAAGGCTCTCATCGGTCAGATGGAGGCGACCGGCATTGTCGGGTCGATAGAAGCTGTATCCGTGACCCCGGAGGAGGTCGGCCACGGGCGCGCGGTCCTCCCCCAGCAATGGCAAGCTCATCCGGTACCACTCGAGCTGAAGGAAGGGCAATCGTCCCTCGGTCAGGGACCCCGTCGCTCCTTCGAGCACCAGACGCTCTGCTTCCTCCACGTCGACCTTGATCCCACGCGCTCGTCGTCCGGCCAGGACATCATCGAGAGTTCGTACCGGCACTTCTCTCGTCCTCTTCGGTCGCAGGCGGTTCGGCACTCCGTCTGTATCAGGCACGGGGCGGTTCATCGACCCCAGTGCCGTGGTGAAGGACGTGGTCCCCGGCAAGGTACCCAGCGCGGCAGGGATAACCTCACCGGTGTAGTGGTTCAGTGACAGATTCCTCTCCAGGAGCTGGCGGGCGACGGGATCCGGCTCGACGGCCACGACCCTTGCCCCAAGGTCGGCGGCCCAGATGGTGTAATAGCCGGCGCTCGCTCCTACGTCGATGAAGAGGTCGCCCGGACGCAGTATCCGCCGCCACGCCTGCATCTCAGCCCAGTCGGGTGGGTTGCCGACGACAGTCTTGATGGTACTGGGCACGTTGAGATCCGCCCAGATGGACGAATGGTCGCCGATCGGGACACGGGTGCACCGGTGCAAGGCACGCCCTCGGAGATGAAACAGCCCCCAACGCCACACACCCATCAACCGCCGGTTCTGGTTTCCGGGATGATGCCAGACGGCATTCACCTGCCGAATGACCACCGAGGTCCGGGAGCGGCGCCTCGTGCGTCGGGGAGGGGACCACCCATCCCCCAGCTTTGCCGTCGAGGCGGGTCGACCGCCTTCGTACTCCCGCTCGTTCGTCATCGACGGCAACGTCGAAGGGCCCGAGGGAGAGCGACCGGGCCGGGTCCGGAGCGAATCATCACCGGTTGGGATCGGGGCTCTACGAGACCGAGACGTGCCCGGCGCTCGACGCTGAGGAAAATTGGGGCAGCCAAGGGGCTGTGGACGCCAGTAGCTCGTCGGTCATGGCGATCAGCTGTTCGTACGGTAGGTGCCCGGCCAACTGGTCGGCGAGCATGGCCTCGATCACCAGGGTGCGATCACCGGTCAAGGCCGCCTCGACGGTGAGCTCCTGAGACGTCGCGACCCGGCGCAGGCACTCTCCGAGGATCGACCCGACCTTTGCCGTGTCCCGTGGTCGCAGACCGTCGGCCCCGGTGACGCCGATGCATTCGACCACGACTCCCTGGGGCAGATTTTCGACCTGGCCGCGATTGGGCAGGTTCATCGGAAGTTGGCGCTCCGTCCCCGTTGTCACGCCTTCGATCAGCTCCGCCACCAGCTCTCCGGAAGGCCACGGCGAGACCTCGGTGCCGTTCAGCAATTCTCTCACTTCTCGGTCGTCGGCCGCCTTGTCCGCCAAGTGACCGCGGAGACCGTAGTGGTGCACGCCCCAGTCGCGTCCGAAGTCCGACTCCGGCGTGATGAAGCCGGCGAAGAACTCGGCCACATGGGTGTCAGAGGCGCCCGGCAGCACCCCGAAGCGCCGGAACAGCTCGAGCTTGAGCCGGTTGTTCGCTATGACGTCGGCCTTGGTCCAAGTCTCACCCTCGGACACCTTCTGCCAATGCATACCCTCGACCGGCGCCATCCAGATCGGTTCCCCGCCTTGGGCCGTCGGATCATCGAGGAGAGATCGCAACAGGGCGAAGCCGTCATCGCCGTCGACCCGGAGCTCGGTCACGAGGGGAAGGTGGTTCACGCCGGCGGACACCGGGTCCACCTTGTGCATCGGGGCGTCGAACAGGAGGCTCATCGAGAACTTCAGGCCCACCAGCTCATTGCACAATCCAACCACCCGGATGTTCGATGTCCGGCCCACGGCGCGGCAGAGCGTGGTCAGGGGATTGCTGACGTTCACGAGGAGAGCGTGAGGACAGTGCTGCTCCATGGCCCGAGCCACCTCGGTGACGATGGGCACGCTGCGCAGGGCGCGGGCGATGCCGCCCGGTCCCACACTGTCGCCGACCGGCTGCCGGATGCCGTAGCGAGCGGGTATCTCGAGATCGTGGCGCATGCTGGCAAACCCACCCACCGACAGGGCGATCACTACCACGTCGGCACCTTCCAGGGCGTCACCAATGGCCGTCGTGGAGCGAACCGACAAGCCGATGTCGCGGACCTTTGCGATGTGCTCGGCGACCTCGACCATCAAGGGGAGCGAGCCGGCGTCAATGTCCATGAGGGTCACTTGGACGTCGTGAAGCGCACCGCTGTTGGCGAAGTCCACCAGGAGCTTCGGGGTCCAATGCGTGCTGCCCCCTCCCACGATCGTGATTCGAGGCGTACCCACGCTTCGCACCGTAGCGCTACGGCCCGTCAGGGGAAAGCAGTCCGCCCTCCGGCCAGATCGCTCGAATCGACGGTGGCCTCAAAGGCTCAATTGACGCAGGTAGAGGCGAGCCTTCCGTGCCTGTTCGATCCGGTCGACGAGGTTCGGGCCGACCTCGTCCGCCAGAGCGCGGTTGCCCATCCACTCCCCGTGTGGGGCCTCGCGGGCGACCATCTGCATGATCGCCCCCAAGCCGCGGGAGGCCGAGACCAGTTCGTGACAGTAGAGGCGGAACCTCGCATCGGGACACCGGTGGGCCCTCAGCCACCACTGGGCATTCGTCACTGCGGCATCGAGTTGATCGCACAGTGCCCCGACGAGTACGGCCGGCGCTTCCACCGCGGACATGAGGTCGTCCTCGGCCGCCATCAAGGACACGAGGACCGGCCATGCTCCGGCACGCCAGCGCCGCATGGCGCGTCGACGCCTCATACGATCCACCGATCGGTCATGCGATCCGTCCGTCGGCGCGTGGCACGCGGTCATTCTGTCGACGTAGGGTTCAACCTGCACAGATTCGCGCTCTCGGCAGCCGGCCTGGCACAGGTAGTGGTGTCCTGGGCCGTCCCGTCGCACGACGTCAGCCGTCAAGCTATCGACCGTCGGGACGGGACCACTCGCTCGCCTCGGCGACCACGAATGCCACGACTTTGAATCAACCTGCCCTCGGACGCACCGGGCGGCAGGAGGGTTGCTCACGAGAGTCATGCATTGGTCTCGTCGGGCGGGACGAGGTCTGCACTGGGCAGCGGGGCCGCGCCGCGGGCGGGCTCCCGCTCGGGGCACCGTGCGTCAAGGGTGTAGGCGGTCATGGACAGTGACCCGTAGGCATACCCTTCCACGAGGGTCTCGGCAGTCGAGCCTCCGGCGTGAGCCAACCCCGCCAGGTACAGAAGTGGGATGAAGTGGTCGGGCGTCGGTACCGCGTGTCGAAAATCAGGATGATCCCGCAGGGCGACGACATCTGCCGGCGACCCTGTCATCGACTCCCTGGCCGCATCGTCAAAGCGTCGCGCCCAATCGAATCCGTCGTCGGGGCGCCCCCAGTCGATACGAAACAGGTTGTGGACGACGTTACCGCTGGCGAGGATGAAGATGCCCCGCTCCCGAAGGGGCGCCAGGCTCGCCCCGAGCTCGAGGTGGTACTCGAAGGGCCGCTCGGCATTGATGGAGAGCTGGATGACAGGGATGTCAGCCTCAGGGAAGGCGTGCACGAGGACCGACCAGGTGCCGTGGTCGATGCCCCAGCTGTCATGGTCCAGACCCATCCACGTCGGCTTGACCACCTCGAGCACCTCATCAGCCAAGGCCGGATCACCGGGGGCCGGATACTGCATGCCGAACAACTCGTCAGGGAAGCCGTAGAAATCGTGGATGGTCCTTGGTCGTTCCATCGCCGTGACGGCTGTGGCATTGACGTACCAGTGCGCCGAGATCGCCAGGATTCCCCGCGGTCGCGGGAGGCTCGCGCCGAGTGCTCGCCATGCGTCGGTATAGCCATTTCGCTCGAGCGCGTTCATCGGACTCCCGTGGCCCAGAAACGCGGCCGGCATCAGCTCATCCGTCATTGGTCGATCCATCCTCCGCTGGGGTCGCCTCGGCGATCGGTGCGATCCAGCACCTCGCGCCTCCGAAGTCGACGCCATCCTCCCGCTCAGGCCGGCGCCGCGCAACGTCCGACGAGGAATCGGCGCCACTCGAGCGAAGTCGGAGCACAGGCGAAGGACCTGATCCCTGTCCACAAGGCGAATGCCGCGGCGGGCCCGGTCTCCCGGCACCGGCTAGAGCACGCTGACCACCAGGAGAAGGACGAGTCCCAAGACGATGATGAGAACCACGACCAGACGGAAGAGTTGGTAACCCGGTCGAGCGCTTTCGTCGACATCGTCCCAGTCCCACTGATCGGGATCATCCGGGTCGGGCGGCACCGAACCTACGGGGGTGGGCATCGGTCAAGTGTAGGTACACCCACACGAGGTTCGGAGGGCCGCCCGGCGCCGTCGGTCTCAAGTGCCGAACCTTTCGTGCCGACCAACCTTCCGGGGCTCGAGGAGACGGAGTACCCGTGGACGACAGCATGGCGACACCCGGTGCTGCGGGACCGGAATCGGCCGGGCCACCGGAGCCCGGTGATCGGGTCCGCTCCGGCCGCCGGCCAATCCTCGTCATCGCCATCATCGTCCTGCTGTTGGCGGCCGGTGGTATCGGATTGTCCGTCGGACTCCGATCGGCCAATGGCCGTGACGCGCCATCGTCGGCCACCAAACCGACGGTCAGGCCAACACCCCCCACCAGCGCCCCGCCAGCTTCCCCGGTGCCGGGACCAACGGCGGACACCGCGCCGAGACCACCACCGGACACCGCGCCGGTGACGCCCACGGTGAACCCGGTGTCCGGCATCATCGATGTTCTCCGGCAGTACCTCGCCGCCGGATGCCAGGGAGGATGCAGCCAGCTGACCGAACCGGCAGGTGCGTTCACCGTCAAGCCCGATCCGAACGGCACGATGTGGGCGGAATGGACGGTCGTCGACCCGACGATCGGCTCCGCGTATGGCTTCGTGCAGGACGTATCGGGCTCGTGGCAGGTCGTAGCCGGACCTGGTTCGGAGCATGTGGGGTGCCCGGGTGGCCACGGAATCGTCCCCGAGCCGGTGCTCGCCGACTTCGGGCTCTCGTGCCCGTCGAGCTAGGTCGGTCGAGGTCCTCGACGCCCCGATCCGCCCGGGCGAAGGGCCATCTCGCCGACCCGGTCGACCCCACACGATCCGCTGCTCCCGAGACGACGGATCGCTCGGCGCCGAGATGTGGCCTGGGTACCCTGTGGTCCAGGAACAGATCGGGAGGCATCCATGTCCGGGCACCCAAAGACGCAGGGCTTCAATCACGTGGCGACCATGACCGCCGACCTCGAGCGCTATCTGCGCTTCTACCAGGACATCTTCGGTGCCGAGGTGATCGCGATCACCGAAGCCAAGGGCGACCACCCACGGATGGCCGTCGTGGACATGGGCGGTGGCAGTGCGCTCAACGTGTTCGAAGTGCCTGCTGAGTCGATCGTCGGGGACCGGGCGAAAATGGGTGGACGAGGCCCGATCGATCATTACGCCTTTGCCGTCGACTCGGAGAAGACCCTGCTGGACATCCGGGACCGCCTGGTCGACCTGGGCGCATCACCAGGAGAGGTCACGCGGTTCGGGCCGGCCCTGCTCTCGGTGTTCTTCCGAGATCCGGACGGGGCCGAGTTGGAGGTCGCATGGCGGGATTCCTCCGCCCCGGCCGGTGGGTGATCCGGAGGCCCCGGGAGGAGATGGGTCTCACCGACCGGCTCGGCCGTCGCTGTCCTATGAGGAGCCGGCCGCCCGCGGTGACGTGGTGACCAGAGTGTCGAGACGAGCCAGGGTCAGCTCCATGTCCCGACGCGTCTTGTTCGAGTAGATGCCTCCCAGCTTGAGCAGGGTCCGCTGGTGGTCAGAGGTGATGTCCCAACTCTCCCGGACCAGCGTCCCCCCGTCCCGGGATTCGAGCTCATATCGCCAGATCCGACCGGCCACGAAGCGTTCGAGCTTGCCCTTCGGGCCGGTCTGCCAGGCGATCCGGCGGTTCTCCTCGAACTCGACCACCGTGCTCACGGTGGAGTAGTGCACACCGAGTTTCATGGCCATGCCGAACGTGGTCCCCAGGGCCAGTCGCTGCGATCTACCCTCGTTCGCACCCTGCAGCATGCCGGAACCGTCCACGAGTGAGTGTTTCGTCGGGTCGGCCAGGATGTCGAAGATCACCTCGGGCTGGGCCCGGATCATTCGTTCGACTGTCAACACGTAACCATCCATGCTTCGCTCCCTCGAACCGGTGACGACAATCCGTTGCTGTCCGCCACCGAGCCTACTGTCGTGGATTTGAAGTGGAGGTGGCGTTGCTTCGATGCTACGGACCGAGATCCCAGAAGGGCCGGTAGTTGCGGAGGTCGGGCCTTCGGACTCGACTGCGATCGGTAGACAGCGACCGGGGTTGGTCTTTCGTCCTACGCTTCAACAATGTCCCGTCCCGACGACAGGACCATGGGCTGGCTTCGGGCCGCGGTCGGAGCGGCATTGATCGTCGCGCCGGGAGCACCGATGAAGTTTGCCAGGAGCGAGTCGGTGACGCCCACCTCCCGGCTCCTGATGCGGACGATCGGCGTCCGAGACCTGGTGCTGGGCCTGGGCACGGTCATCGCCTCGATGTCCGATTCTGACAACGACGTGCGGCGCTGGACCATGATGACACTGGCCAGCGATTCGCTCGACACGGTCGTCGGGCTCGCCAGCTCCCGAGCGATCGGGAAGAGGGACGCGTGGGCCGCCTCCGGCTTGGCCTTCGCCTTCGTCTGCGCCGATGTGGCGGCGATTCGACATCGGAGCGAGTGGGATCCGTCGCGGTCGGGGCGTTGATCGAGCGTCGACGGAGGCCAGCGGTTCCAGCGGTGGCTCCTCCTTCGGAGCCATGGCCCCAGTCTTCCCGCTTGGACCGGGTTCTGTTCCCGCTTGCGCCGACGCCCCGTGGAACAGTTCGGCCCCGTTGGCGCCACGCTCCTCGCTCGGTGGGCAGCTCCCCTCGGCGGGGGCGCTACTCCGTTGCCTCGCCCCATCACCTTCGCCACTGCGATCGGTCCGATGATCCCGGCCCGGCCCATCGGATAGCCTGCGGAACCGGTCCCCAATGAGAACCCGATGCGACATGGGCCATCAGGCCGGAGTGCCGTGAAGCCCGACCCGATAGTCATCGAAGACCTCACCAAGCGCTACGACAGCGACGTGCTGGCCGTCGACCACCTGAACCTGACCGTCGACGCCGGCAGCGTCTTCGGGCTGCTCGGCCCCAACGGTGCCGGCAAGACCACGACCATGCGAATGCTGGTCGGGCTGATCCGGCCGACCTCGGGCCGGGTCCGCATCTTCGGCGAGCCGATCAGGCCCGGCGCCTCGACGCTCCGTCGGGTCGGAGTCCTGGTCGAGGGGCCCGGCTTCGTTCCCCAGCTCTCCGGACGCGAGAACCTGGAGCTGTTCTGGAGGGCGGGTGCTGCATCCATGTCGGACGCCAATCTGGAGCGGGCTCTCGCCATCGCCGACCTGGGGGATGCCGTCGAACGCAAGTACAGGACCTACTCCCACGGCATGCGCCAGCGGCTCGGACTGGCCCAGGCTCTGCTCGGGGATCCGGAGTTGCTGGTCATCGACGAGCCGACGGACGGACTCGATCCCCAACAGATGCGCCATACCCGGGAGGTTCTTCGTCGGGTCGCCGCCCAGGGTACGACCGTGCTCTTGTCCAGTCACCTGCTGAACGAGGTGGAGCAGGTATGCGATCACATCGCCGTGATGAACAGGGGGCGCCTGGTGGCGACGGGGACCGTCCCCGATCTCCTGGGCGCATCCACCTCGGTCTACCTGGAGGTTGACGACCTGACCCGGGCTGCGATCGTGTTGGAGGGAGTCGGCGGGGTGCGCGAGGTGACGCCCGAAGGCCGAGGACTCTCGCTCGAGCTCGACGGAATCGAGCGGAGTCAGGTGGTCGCCACCCTGGTCGGTGCCGGTGTCGGTGTCGAGACGATCACCGCCCGCCACCAGCTCGAGGACGCCTTCATCGAATTGTTGGAGCGGAAATGATCGCGGTCGAGGCCCGCAAGCAGATATGGCGCATGCGGACCTACGTGGGACTCGGCCTCCTGGCTCTGATTCCGATCATCTTCACCGTTGCCTTCAAGGTGAACCCTCCCAAGCGCGGAGGCCCTGGCTTCTTCGACCTGTCCGCCTCGGGAATCAACATACCGATCGCGGCACTGGGGGGAGTCAGCGCCTTCCTGCTTCTGATCGTGGTGTCACTCTTTGCCGGTGAGACCGTGTCCGGAGAAGCCAACTGGGGAACGCTCCGCTACCTGTTGGTCCGGCCGGTCTCGCGTAACCGTGTGCTCGGTTCGAAGCTGGTGGTGGCGGCCGGACTGGCCCTCGTGGCCGCCTTCCTGGTCCCGGTCGTCGGTCTCGCCGCCGGAACCCTGGCCTTTGGTTGGCACCCGGTCACGACTCCGGCCCTCACCGTTCTGTCGCCGAGCAACGCCCTGGCTCGCCTCGCCCTGGCAACCGTCTATGTGGCCTGGTGCCAAGCCGCCTACTTCGCCTTCGCCTTCATGTTGTCGACGATGACCGACACTGCTTTCGGAGCCGTGGCCGGAGGTGTCGGCCTCGGCGTGGTGTCCCAGATCCTCAACAACATCTCGGCCCTCAACGGGACCAGCTACGTCTACCCCACCCACTACCTCGATGCCTGGCAGTCCCTCTTCTTCCAACAAGCGAATTCCACGGAGATGCTACGAGGCGTGGCCCTCCAGATGCCATATGTCGTCGTGTTCCTGGGCATCGGCTGGTGGTGGTTCAACCGCAAGGACGTGCTGAGCTGACGATCCGGATCTGAGCGAGATGAATAACCCGCAGGTGGTCGGGCCGGCCCGTCACGGGCCCACGGTCGCAGCCTCACTGGCGTTGGCCGGCCGAGAGGTCCGGCAGTCCCGCAGGATCGGGAGGAACGGCCTCTCCCCCATCGGGACGCCGGCCGCCGTCAGGAGGGGTGGGAGTGACAGGAACCCTCTTCCACGACACCTGCATTCGGGCCCCACCACCAGGGCTGTCACCGACGTGCCAACTCCCTTTGGTGGCGGATACCACGGAATCGGCGATGGCCAGCCCGAGACCCGACCCACTCGGCTCGTCGGCGCTCCGGTGAAAGCGGTCGAATACGAGTGGACGGTCCTCGACGGGGATGCCAGGTCCGCTGTCGTCGACCCTCAGGACGACTCGTGACCCCATCGATCGGACAGCCACCTCGACCCGGCCCCCCGGACCGGCGAATTTGCAGGCGTTGTCGACCAGCACACCGATGAGGCGATCGATCCACCGCGGATCGGCCCGGACCATCCCCGGTTCCACACCGGCCGCGTCCATCCGCATTTCCACCTCCCGCGTCGCCGCCAGTGGTCGGAACCGTTCGACGGACGATCTGGCCACGGCGGCGACATCTGCCTCCTGGTCGTGCACGCCGCTCCGCCGCTCGTCGTCGATCCGAGCCAGCCAGAGCAGGTCGTCGACGATGTTGCGGAGCCGGTGGCCCTCCCCCGCGATCCGGTGAACGACCGCCTCGTACTCCTCGGGTCGTCGCGGCCGGCTGAGGGCCAGCTCCACCTCGGCTTCGATGACGCTGAGCGGGGTCCTGAGCTCGTGGGACGCATCAGCGGTGAACTCGACCTGCCGGCGGTGGATCAACTCGAGCGGTGCGGACGCACGCAGCCCGATCAGGAGCGACCCACCGAAGGTCAGCACGAGCAGGATCAGGCCGAGGGCAAGCTCTGGTCCGCCGAGGGCACTTCGCACCCGGTTCAGCTGGGCGAGGCTCTCGCCGGCCACCAGCACACCACCCCCTCGGGTCCGTATGGCGTCAAAGCGGAACGGTGTCGCTCCCAGTGGAAGGGTCGTGGCACCCTCGCGCCAGGCCCGATGGGGCAGGACAGGGGCCCCGGGGGTGAGGGCCGTCACGGCACTAGTTCCGCTCACCGCCCACTCGAACCGGGGGGCGTCATCGATGTCGTGGTCGGCGTCGGCCGGTGCCGGACCCCCCTTGACGTGGAGTGAGGGTCGCACGCCCTCGAGCAGACGCTCGTTCAGTCGGGTATCGGCCTGTGCCGTCAGCCGGTGCGTCACCAGGGCGTTGAGGCTGATGGCACCCAGCACGTAGAAGACCATGACCACGGCGGTGGCCGACGTCGCCACCCGTGCCGCGTGCAGGCGGCGGGTCCGAGTCCGGTTCATCACCCGGTGGTGGCTTCCCGTGCCACGATTCGGTATCCGGTTCCGCGCACCGTCTCGATGCCGGCCAGGCTGCCCTTGATCTTGGCTCGCAGCCTTCCGACGTGGACGTCGATGGTATTCGACCCCACGGCATCCGCTTCGTTGCTCCAGACGTGCAAGGCCATGGCACGGCGTGTGACAACGGAGGGCTGACGTCGCAACAGGACTTCGAGCAGACCCATCTCCGTCGTCGTCAGAGCGATCGGGCGTCCGTCCACCGTCACCTGAAAGAGGTCGGGGTCGAAGACCAGATCACCACACTCGAGAAGAGGTCCGAGGGCGGCGGCGGGGCGTCGTTGGAGGGCCCGGAGCCGGGCCAGAAGCTCGCCGAAGTCGAACGGCTTCACCAGGTAGTCGTCTGCTCCCGTGTCGAGACCGGAGATACGGTCCGACACGGTGTCGCGTGCAGTGAGCAGGAGAACCGGCGTATGGTCCCCTGACCCCCGGGCCCGGGAGATGACCTCCACACCGCTCAACCCGGGCATACGCCAGTCGAGGATGGCGACCTCGTAGTCGTAGATGCGGAGATGAGCCAGGGCCTCATTGCCGTCGGGCACGGCGTCGACGACATAGCCGTTCTCGCGCAGACCACGACCGAGCACGGAACGGAGGGCCGGATCGTCCTCGGCGACCAGGACTCTCATCGGCGAACAGAGACGATGCCCGACACCGCGGCCATGACACCACCCTAGCCATCGATCATGACAGGTCCATGACGGTTGAAGCCCTCGGACTCACCCCGCCGCCAGAACCGTGACGAAGTCCCGTGTCCATCCCTGCTGGTACTGGTCGGCTGGGCGCTGCTGTCCGGGAATGCCGACGGCCAACGGGCCCCCGGGGGTTGCGGCGTAGGCCAGCTGGACCCATTCCGGATTGATATCCAGTTCCATGCCGGTGGTGGCGCCTCCGTCGATCAATGCGTCGGCCAGGTCACTCGGAACCGCGCTCATGCTGGCCGCAAAGACGAGGTTGCCGCCGGCGTCATCTCCGAGGGCGCTCCTGGCCACCGAAGCCCCACCGCCGAGCGTCGCCCCCCACGCACCGACGGCGCTCACACTCGCGCTCGGCTGGCCGTCGACCACCAGCGGCTGCAGGTTCTGGCGTACGCTCACGACACTCTCACCGGGTGCGGGCGAGCCCTGTCCCCAGACGCCGACGTGGGCCGCGCCGGTGGCATCGATGACCAGGCTGGCCAGACCGTCCTGGAGGGGGACGAGCACCTGGGAGTCGAGTTCGAACCCGCCCGCGCCGGTGTTCGTCTTGAAGCCCCCGTTGAAGGCAGCCAGGAGGAGTGGGGCTTCGTCCGGGCCGATCGACTGACCGCTGTCGGGGCCGACGCGTGAGGCGGCGACCGGGGGGTCGGTGCTCCCGACGTGCAGCGCGAACCTTGTACGGCCGGAGCGAAAGCGGACCAGCGTCACCGTGTGCCCATCGGTCTGTGGCACCGACCTGGAGTCGATGGCGATCGCTCCACCGACCGATGCGACCGGTGTCCAGCCGGGTTGCTCGGTGGTCGTCGTCGTGGGGGGCACGGTCGTGGTGGGCGCCGCGGTGGCCGTCGGCGCCCTGCCCGAGGCCGAGGAATGAACCGGAGCCGCGGACGAGGTGCAGCCCACCGAGAGCCCACCCAGGGCGACCAGGGCTGCGACTACCAGCCCGCCGCCCCCGCCCATGCCCGGCCGCGGTCGCACGGTGCCGATTACAGATCTTCCCTGATGAGGGACAGGGCGAGGCGCGGGCAACTGGTCACCGCCCGCCGAGCGTGCTCCAGGAGGTGGCTCGGAATTGGCCCCGGCGCGACGATCGGGTACCCCCACGGGTCGAGCCGGACGGACTCGGGGAACAGCTCGGCGCACACCCCGGTACCGTCACAGGCGATGGGGTCGACCACCAGTCTGAGCCGTTCCCTGCTCATCGGGTCGGTCCACGGCGGGCCGGCGGGAGGGGGAGAAAGGCCGCTGCTGTGGTGTGACACGGTCCCCGCCGGAGATGGAGTGACACATGGTCGCCGAACACCTCGACGGCCGATCGGACGAAGCGGGCCACGCCGTCGGGGTGGGCGCAGGCGCCCCGGCCCTCGACGAGCTGGCACAGGGTGGGAATGACCGAGATACCGTCCCGCAGACGGCTCGGTTGGATGGCGAGCGACTCCATGGTGCCGGCCAGCGCGGCGAGCCCGTGGACGCACGGGCCGCACTGTCCGGCTCCTTCGCCCTGGAGGTACCGGACGACGCGACTGACCTCGAGCAGCGGGCACAGGTCCTTCGGAAACAGAACGACCACCCCGGCCCCGATCGACGAACCTCGCTGTCGCGCTGCCTCCTCGGTGAACGGCATGGAGAGCGCATCGCTGGTCCGGACCCACCCGCCACCGTAACCCCCGAGGAGCACCGCTGGGACTGATGCCTGCACATCTCGTCCCAGACCGAGGACATCGACGAGTGGCACTCCGAGCGGAGCCTCCACGATCCGAGGCTCGGGCCACAGCCCATGTACCGTGAGGAGGCTCGTTCCCGGTGATTCCGCCGTCCCGACCTGGCGGAACCAATCGGCTCCGAAGCGGGCGATCAACGACGCATGGGCCAGCGATTCGACATTCTGGACGAGCGTCGGCCGTCCCCGCACCCCGCGCTCACGCACCGGACGCAAGGACACGAATCCGGGCGTCGCCGGCTTCAGGCCGTTGATGGCGTTGACCAAGGCCGACTCCTGTCCGGCCAGATAGCGATCGGGAGCGGTCACCTGGGCGATGGGAACGGGGTCGACCTCCCGCAGGCGGCGCTCCTCGATGGCGTGGGTCAGAGCCGGACGACCGGAGAGGGGAACCTGGATGACGACTTCGGAGGCACCGACGGCGAGGGCGGCGAGGACCGCACCGTCCAGGACGAGGTGTGGGAGCTGGGTGATGAGGAGGTGGTCCTTGCGACTGGCGGGCTCACTCTCAGAGCCGTTCGCCACCACCACCGGGCTACGCAGTCCGCTACGGCGGACCGATCGCCATTTCGTGCCCACCGGGAACCAGCCACCTCCACGGCCGCGGAGGCCGCTCCGGCTCATTTCGTCGATCAGAGAGGTTCCCGGCCAGATCGGACGCGGACCCCACCGCCGAAGGTGCTCGTCCAACGGGACGGCGGTACCGGGCTTTCCGGGAGCGGCCAGGAGCCGGGCCCCTCCGTCGGGAGCGGTCGCCGTCACGGCTGCCAGGGCACGGCCGTGAACGGCCCGTTCGTCCATCGAGGAGGTCCTCATCCGCCGGGTCCGGACTGCGCACTGCCACTCACGGTTCCGGAGATCTGCCCGGAGCTCTGATCCAGTGACAGGTTGGTGGTCAGGGTCTCCGGTGGCGAGGTGAGCTGCGCCTGGACCGTCCCTCCGTTCAGGCCGGTCACCGTCCCGTGCCGCCCCCCGAGATCGACGGATCCCGAGGACATGGCAATGCCCCCGCTCTGGAGTGCCGATCCGTTCAGCGTGATGACCAACGCGGTCGACGAGGGATCGCTCAGCTGCAGGGTGATGACCACTTGGACGTTCCCCTGGGCGTCGGGGCTGGTCTCGGACTGGGTGCCGGTGAGGTTGTAGGTGAACGGTACGGACGGCGGGACTGCACCTGTCGAAGGGGCCGGTGCCGAGCCCGCCCCGGGGCCTGCGGTCCCGGCGGCCTTGCGGGCGAGCTCGGCCAAAAGTGCTGGTGAGGTGCCCGACCGGTGGGACCACCCGGGGCGGAGGGGCCCCACCACAGCGAACACGGCGATGGCCAACGCGGTGACGGCTGCGCCGATCCCCGCCGCCAGCCGCCGGCCGACCCTGAACTCGCGCCCGGTGGCCGCCCGCCACGACACCGCGACCACCACCGCGACCGCGCAGATGGCGTCGATGCCGAGGACGATGGGGAGGGAGGCATCTGAGCCACTGCCCACAGAGTGGAACATGGCGATCGGCCAGCACAGATAGGCGAGCCAATGGACGAACCGCCAGGACGCGTAGCCGATGCGGTGTCGTAGGGCACTGGTGACCAACACGACCAGGAGCAGGTCGAAAGCCGATGCACCCAGGCCCACCCAGATCGGCCGATAGGGGGAACGGAAGGGGACAACCGCGTCGAGGAAGCCGATCGGCACATAGCCGTCGCTGACCGTCGTCACGATGTGAATGCCGACGAAGGTCAGGCAGAGAAGAGACAGATTTCGGTGCACCGTCTGGGAGAGGAACCGTGGCCATCGCTCCGTGGTCCACCCGACCGACGCCACCACACCGATGACCACGGTGGCGGTGAGAAGGAGGAGGGCGACGATTCCGGTGGATCGGGTGAAGTACCAGAGAGCCCTCCCCTGAGAGGCGGAGAGGAGCTGGATCGCCGGGGTCACGATGCCCGTACCATCGACGACCCTGACCCGTTCGCACCCGGCCGGCCCGGCGTCTGATCATCCCGCCAGCCGCAGACTGTCACCGTCGGTCCGGGACGCACCGGGACCAGGCGGGCGGGAAGGTGCCGCTCCTCGAGCCAGGTGACTGCGTCCTTTCCCATCACCATGGCTGCCGTGGACGCCACGTTGGCATCCGTGCACGAGCCGGCCGCCACCGACACCGTTCTCCAGTGAGCATCGACGGGAAGCCCGGTAGCCGGGTCGATCAGATGGTGCACCGGATGACCACCGAGGGACCACCGGCGTTTGGCGATCCCCGACGTCGCCAGTCCCCCCGAGCTGACGGCAACCGACTGGGACGCCGGTTCGTCGCACGAATCGGCGATGCCGACGGGAAAACCGCCGGCGGGAGGCACACCCCCAACGGCGATGTCGCCCCCCAACGACACAAGCGCACCGCAGCCGAGACGGCCGGCAATGGCGCCTGCTGCTCGATCGGCGGCCCACGCCTTGGCGGTGGCCCCGAGGTCGAGGACGGTGCCGGCGGGAAGGGCCACGGTCGAACGGTCGGCATCCATGACGACCGATCGCCACCCCGGTACTCGGGCCGGCCGGGGAAGGTCTCCCCCCAGATCTGGCTCCATGGCGGAGAAGTCGACGTCGTAGCCGAGCCGGACCATGGCCGACCCGACCGTGGGATCGACCGCCCCCCCGGTCAGCCTCGCCGCCCGGATGGCCACACCGATCGCCTCGAACAGGTCGACACCCACCCGCACCGGGGCCCCGGAACCGGCCCGTCGGTGCAGCGCGCTGATCTCGGAGTCGGCCCGGAACCGGCTCGCCAGCGCATCGACGCGTTCGAGCACCTCGGTGAGCAAGCGGACCGCGTCGACCATGACAGCCGGATCGGTGACCAGGAGGTCCAGCCTGGTCGACCACACCGACGACCGATAGATGGCGAGCCCGGCCGATTCTCCTCCTCGGTGATCCATCCCGATCAAGTCGAACCGCTCACCACAGGAGCCTGCGACTGTGTCGGGGCGGGAGGGTTGGCCGGGGGGGCGAGAGAGCCACCCGACTGCCCGTCCTGGGCGCCACCGCTGAGGGAGGGTGATCCCGAACTCACCGAGCCCGAACTGGCACTGGATCCGCCCCCGGTCGAGGTGTTCGACGAATGACCCGGCAGCGCTCGGCTGACGTACAGGGCGATGGCCAGTGCCGCCCCCACGGCGGCGACCGAGATGCCGCGGGTGACCGAGCCCACCCGTCTCAGGGTCACGTCTCGCTGGGTTCGTGCGTAACGGTCCGACGACCGTGACCCGGCCCGGGCTCGATCCAGATCGCCAGTGGCCATGCCCCCAGGCTAAGGCCCGATCATGACGACAGGATGACGGGGACCATAAGAAATTTCGAAGAACACCGAGGTCAGGGGCACGACAATCCCGGGGAGGACCCGTGGCCGATCGGAGCGCACCGACAGGCCGGGCGAGCCGGGCCCGGCCCGTCCGGTGGGCGCTTCGCCGGGGTGTCCGCTCGGTCGCGGGCTGTGGCAGAGTCGGGTGTGGATCCGGTCGCCGACCCTTCCCGCTGGCTCGGCGACCTCGCCTTCGCCCAGGAGCTGGCTCGAGCCGCCAGCAGGATCGCACTCGGCCACTTCGGTTCGTCGAGGAGCCACATCAAAGCGGACGGCACCCCGGTGGGCGAGGCCGACCTCGCCGTGGACCGGCTGCTCCACGAACTGATCGGGTCGGCCCATCCCTCGGACGCGATCCTGAGCGAGGAGTTGGACCCGACCGGTCGCTCCTCCCGGCGATGGATCCTCGACCCCATCGACGGGACCGTGTTCTTCCTCGCCGGGGGCGACGAATGGGGGACTCACATCGCCCTCGAGGTGGACGGTGACGTCGTCCTCGGTGTGGTCACCAGGCCGGTGAGGTCCGAGGTGTGGTGGGCCGTCCGTGGCGCAGGGAGTTGGAAAGGGAGAGCCCTCGAGGGCGAGGTCGTCGAGGAAGTGCGGCTGCGCGTCTCCGACGTCGGCCGGACCGGCGCCGGCCGCATCACGGTCTGGCCCGTCGAAGGACACGCTGGCCTGGTGACGCGGGTCAAGGCGAGTGCCGAATGGACCGAGCCGAGCGCCCGATCCTTCCTCGATCTGCTGGGTGGCGACCTCGAGGCGGCCTGCTGGTACTCGGGTGGCCCCTGGGACCACGCACCGGCGGTGGTGCTCGTCGAGGAAGCGGGCGGCCGGTTCTGCGATCCGGCCGGCGGTCGCCGCCTCGACCTCGGTGGCGGGATCTACACGAACGGCCGGATCGATGAGGCACTGGCCGCCCTGATCCCGGGACCTTGAGGAGCGCCGGCACCGGGCACTCCACCGCCCCGGTGCCTTCCCGCGTGAACGGGGACCCTCGGTCGGGAACTGTCAGCCAAGCGAAGGATAAGGTGGTCGAGGTGGGGGAGGCGTCGCTCGCGGAGGCTCGCCGCGCCCCCCGTTCCCTGGTGGGGGCGCTCGTCCTCACCGCTGTCGTCTGGCTGCCATTGTTCATCGTGCGGGTCCAGGCCCACCAGGCCAATGTGGACGACTTCCTCTATGCCAAGGTCGCCCATGGCCTGGCCTCCTCCCTCAGCGGCCTGATCCGGGGGGTGCTCAATTCCGGGCAGACGTCGCCCCTCGTCCCCACCCTCGCCGCGCCCGGGGCGGCGGTGGGCGGTGTCTACGGCGCCATGGCGATCGAGCTCCCCCTGCTCCTGGTGCTGGTGGCAGGGGCCTATGTGATGGCTCGGATCTGGCTCCAGCCCACGGCAGCAGCGGTGACCGCCGTCGTGGTGGGGTGCAACCACGCCGTCATGTCGTACGCCTTGATGCTCAACTTCGCCGTGGCCTCGTCGGCCGCCGTCGTGTGGTGTCTGGCGTCCTACCTCCACAGCGACCACCTCCGTGAGTGGCGGTGGTCGCTGGCCTTCGGGGTCAGTACCGCGGTGCTGCTCCTTTCGAGGTCGCTGGCACCGGTCTACGCCGTGCCGTTGGCCCTGGTCGTGATGGTGGACGTCGCCCTCGATGTGCGGAAAAGGAGGCGCCGCGACTGGAGACCGGCTCTGGCCGCCGTAGGACTGGCGGCCGTCCTGGCTGGTCCGTGGTGGCTGTTCTCCGGGTCCCAGGCGGTCCACTACCTGCTCCACGCCGGTTACCAACCTTCGAGCGGCTATGTCACCCGTGGAGCCCAACTCACGCCTTCCTCCGTACTGCAGCGGGTCAAGTGGTCGCTCGACGATCTGGGCTGGTTCCAGTCATGGGTCCTTGCCGCAGGGCTGGTGTCGGCCGTCGTGATCGCGTTCATCCGCCCGGATCTCCGCCGACAGCCTGGATTGGCATTGGTCCTCGGGTGGACCGTGCTGACCGTGGCGATCCTCTCATCGAGTGCCAACCAGGGAACGGGGTTCGGCCTGCCGGTCGAGGCCGTCGCCATCATTCTGGTTGCATCGTTCGTGGGCAATGTCCGGAAGGTCCGATCGGTCGCGACCGGGACGGGCATTACGTGGGGCGGTTCGGTCCTCGTGGTTCTGCTGATCGGGGTATCAGCCGTCGGTGTCGCCGCGACTGCCTCCAGTAGCGGCAATCCCTGGTGGCCAGCAGCGCCGTTCCGGCTGGAGGTTCTTCAGGCGGGTGGCACGGCGCGCACGAACGTCGATGCGCTCACGGCCCAGGTGGCGCGTTCTGTCGGCAGCTCCCGTGCCCTCGATGCGCGCCAGGACGACATCTTGAACCTCAACGGATTGACGTGGGAGGCAGCCTCCAAGGGTCGGAGCGTTCACTACGACGGCGCCAAGGGAGGGACCATGACCACTGGCTCGCTGATCGGGGCACTTCCCTCGTCGACCGTACTGATCACCGGAACATCTCCGGATCCCTACCTGGTCGTCGATCAGGCGGCTATCGAGGCCGCCGCCCTCCGGGACGGCTATCGACCTGTCGCCGGGTGGAAGCCCGGTGCTCGGAACACCATCATCGTCTGGAAGCGTGGGGGCTAGTGCCTGCAGCCGAGCTCATCTGACCGAGAGACCGGTCGGCGGGCCGGTCCCCGGCGGGCTCGGCGAGGACGAGTCTCAGCGACCCTTGAAACCTCGGTTGGTGACGGAGGTGGCCCCAACGCCGGTCCCATGCCCCGGTTTCCAGGTCGCTCCGCAGACGATCGACCGCCCGACCGGCGGTCGCCTCGGTGACGAAGCCCCATGCCGACTGGGATGCCCGAACCTGACGCTCCAGGAACCGCTCCGGGCGCGCGTAGTACGCCTCGGTGAACCCGTCGGTGCAGTCGATCGGCACCGGGACCGGGACCACCGTGGAGCTTCCCCCGAGCACGGTGCGGATCCGGTCGATGGCGGGGTACCGCCGGCGCTCCGCCTCGATCAGCTCGGGCACGTAGTGTGCCAGCCAGAAGGCGTCGAGGGCGTCGCCGTCGAAGGTCACGATCACGACCCGGCCGCGGCTGACCCTGCGGAGCTCGAGCAGACCCCGTTCCGGATCTCGCCACTGGTGCACGGTGATCACGGCCAGCGCGGCATCGAACGAACCATCGGGAAAGGGTAGGTCTTCGGCCACGGCATCGATCGCCGGCGGAGCGTCCCGGGGCCGCTGCGACCTCATCGTGGCCGAGGGCTCGACCGCTATCACCTCGAGGGTGGGCGGCTCGTACGAGCCGGCCCCCGCCCCCACGTTGACCATCGAGCGGGCCGTGCCGAGTCCGTCTCGGATCATCGCTGCGATGCGGGGATCAGCCCTTCGCCGGAGCGCATACCCGGATCCGTCGACCTCGTAGTCGAAGTCCCCCGCCGGAGCCATGGGCGGAGCCTAGGGCTTCCGGTCCGCCGGGCCCGCCAAGTCCGAGCGGCGCTCAGAGACGGTCGTCGGTTGCCGGATCGGGCATTCCGCCGAAGAACCGGTCGAGGACCAGCCCGAACGACGGACTCTCCGGGCCGGCCCGCATGAACAGGGTCATCGACGACCGGAGCTTCTGGGCGTCGATGACGCCGAGGATCCCCTCGGCGCTTCGCCCGGATCCCTCGAGGAGCGCCCGGACACTCTCGATCAGCCGCGGGCCGAGCACGGGGTGGTCCAGGTAGGCCCTCGCCTCCTCCAGCGAGGAGATGGCGAACCTCTTGGACATGCCACTGTGACCCAGGCCCTCGACCTGGGGGAAGACGAACCACATCCAGTGGCTCGTCTTGCCGCCCCGTCGCAGTTCCTCGAGCGCCCGGTCGAAGGTGCCGTCGTCGTTTTGGGCAGCGACGAAACGTTCCAGGTCCCAGTGGTCGTCCATCGGCGTCGTCACCTGTTCACCGGATCGTTGGCGGACGGGGCAGCAACCCGTAGGCGGTCAGAGGAGAGCACCGCTGCAGGGGGCCGTTCACTCTCGTCCAGGCCAGCCGGATCGGAGTCGAACAGGCTGAGGTGGTGTGCCTTGGCGACTGGAGTCAATTCTCGAGCGATGCGCGCCGTCGTCATCGGTGCATGTTGGAACAAGGCCTTGGCCACGACGCCGTCGGGCTCGCTGTCAATGTTCCTGGTCACGCTCACCGCCTCCAATTCCTTCTGATGGAATGACTGGCCAGCGCTCAGACCGTTGAGCAGGCCACCGACCAGGGCGGCAACGACGATGGCGAAGAGTACGACGCTTCGAAACCCGAGGAGAAGCGAGTCACTCCGAGTCCGGGCCGGGGTCGTTGCGGTAGGCAGACCGAGGAGCCTTTCGAGAGGACCATCCGGGTAGATGAAACGTGGCGCCGCAACTGATTGCCAACCCGTAGGCCAGGTCGTGGGTCGGCCGAGCACGGCCAGGTAGCTGCCGACCAATACCAGGAGATCGAAGCTGGCGTAGTAGGGCGCAAGTCCAGCAAGACCTCGGGAAGCCCGCCCCTCGGTCACCGTGGCGGCGAAGAGCAGTCCGAAGCAGACCAAGGCCACTCCGACTGCACTTCCGTTCTCCTCTCGGCCGGGACGTCCATAGGCGACCAACACGGCAATGGCGATGCCGAGCACGATCACCCCGAGTACATCGTCGGAGATCCCGACGGCACTCAGGAAGAACGTCAGGGGCGACGATCGGGTGTTGGAGGGCGAAGGAGGGCTTGCCGCCCAGGTATCCGGCGTGAAAATCGAATCGGTAGAAGTACATCACCCCCGTTGCCACTGCGCACGCTACCCAGACGGACACGAATGACGTGGGACGGCGGCGGTAGCAAAGAACAACCAATCCGGTGGGCCAGATCAGCAGTCCCTGCAGCGAGGAGAAGCTCCCGACGACCGCAGCGAGGATCGCCCCGGTCAGCACGACCCAGGTGATGATCGGCCTGTCCAGGAGGAACAACGCAACAGCCAGTGCCATCATGACGAGGTACCAGGCCATCTGGAATCCCCAGAGTGTGTTCTGCCACTGAACGAACGACAACATGGCAATGACAACTGGGCAGTAGTAGATCCAGGGTGTGGACGGGGAGCGGCGTCTGTGAGCGAGGATGAAGAGTGTGGTCGCAATTACGAGCATGACCGCACTCACGTAGTCCTCGATGACCACGTTGAAGTCCGTTGTCCTGGCGAGGACGAGGACGATGAGATTGGGAAAGAAGATTCGGTTTGCACCGTACTGGGCCCAGAGTGTGCCGAGGGTCAGCGTGTGCGAGTAGGTGTGGGCGATGAGCCCGATATCGGCCCACTGGTCCTTCCAGATCATGTTGAAGGCGTATTGGTGGATGAACCAGAAATACGCGACGACCGGAAGGGTGAGCACCGATACCGTAACGGGACATCGCCGGAAGAAGCTCTGTTCCGTTAAGACAGGAATCGAGGGCTCCACTCGCGTGTCGTCACACGTTTTCGATCGTCCCTCGGTCGTGTCACCGGTGTCGCTAATTCTGAGGAACCCCCGATCGAGTGTCCGTCAGACTATCGGAGTCTTCGCTTTCATGAATCACGCGTTTGCTGTTGCACGATGACTTTCAACAATGAATTTCCGATCGCCGGGTGCAGCGCCGGGCTTCATCACCCAGGGAGGGCGCCCATCGACGTCTGGCGTGACCTTCACCGCCAAGCCGGAACTCCGGCCGCACCCTCGACCCGTGGTGGACGGGTCAGCTCTCGAGGTCGTAGGCCGTCTCGTGCCGGGGCTGGTACAGGCCGATCTCACCCGCACCGGGGATCCTCAATCGGATGAGCCTTCCGAATCCTTGGTTCTCGATGGGCCCGGAGAACTGCACGCCCTTGCCCCCGAGGTCGGACACCGTGCTCTCGATGTCGTCGCACATGAGGTAGAGCTCGTGGTGACCGGAGGGCGCCCCACCGGCCGGGTCCCCCGGGATGGCCGGCCGGATGGATGCCCAGCTCGGCGGGCGGAATCCTGAAGATGAGCCAGCCGTCATGGGCGTCGACGAAAGGAAGCCCGAGGACGTCCCGGAAGAAAGCCCGGGCAGCCGGGGGATCCTCGGCGTAGATCATGGCGTGGCTGCCGGTGATCATCGAGAAATCCTCTCACCCCCGCAGCCGGCCCGCCCGACGACCCACCGGCGTTCTCGACGGGCAAAGGGCGCGAGACCGACCGTCGCCCCGAGGGCTACGGGCCGAGGAGGGCGGGAAGGTCCCGCATATCGTCGAACACGGAGACGGCGTCGCGGGCCAACTTCGTTGCGCCGGTGACGCCTCCGGCGAAGGCGAAGCAGCTCATACCGGCGGCCAGCGCGGCCTCGACGCCCAAAACGCTGTCCTCGACGACGGCGCACCGCTCAGCACGCACGCCCATCCGATCGGCCGCATGCAGGAATATGTCCGGTGAGGGCTTGCCCCGTTCGACGTCGTCGACACTGAAGATGCGGCCTCGGCAGCGGTCGAAAAGCCCACAGATCCCGAGGGTGAACTCCATCTTCTGGTGGCTTCCGCTCGATGCGACGCACCAGGGAATGGTGATGGCGTCGAGCGCCTCGACCACACCGGCGACCGGGACGAGCTCGCTCTCGAACACCTTCCGGTAGCGGCTCTCGAACTCGGACTCCCAGTCCACGCTGCGGCCCAGTTGGCGTTCGATCGACCGGTGCATGTAGCTGGCAGACCTTCCCACGAACCGCTCGACGATGTCCGCCTCGGTGAGCGGCCAGCCGAGACCGGACAGGATCTCCGCCTCGGTACGGACGGCGAGCCTCTCGCTGTCCACCAGGACTCCGTCGCAGTCGAAGATCACGAGGTCGAAACGGTCCATTGCCGGACGATCCTAGGCAACGGCACCGTCGGCCCGGCCGCCGGACGGAGAGGCCCTCGGGCCCGGAGCTGGGACGGGTGGTCGAAGGTCCGGTTTGCCGATGCGGCCGACGCAGCCGGCTCCGAGGTGCGTCCGGGATCCGCCGACGCGGACCCGACCCGGCACCATCGGTCCTCGACCGTGCGACCGGGCCGTCAGTCCGATCCGGGCTCGGCCAGCACGCAGTCCGCCGCCGCCCTCACGGCCGGCGTCCCCGAGGCGGTCGGCGTCCCGGCGCAGCCGACCAGCCGGGCGGTGGTCGGAACGGGCCCGGCCCGGGCCGTGTCGACGGCCGACCACACCCAGGCACCCGCTCGGAACCTGGGCGGCTGCCCTGTCGTCGCCGCCATCAGGACGGCCGCCACGACCGGCGACGGGACCCGGGCGTACTCGGGAAGACCGGGGTCGACGGGCATCACCACCATCGTCACGCCGCGGTCGGCCAGCAGCCGTCGCACCGCCACCACGCCTTCGGCCGTGAGGTTGGCACGGGTGAAATCGGAGACCTCGGCCACGACCGCCTGGCCGACCCGGTCCTTCCCGGCCCTCGCCGCGGCACCGCCCGGACCGACCTTCGCCACCGTCGCATAGGGCATACCGTCGACGGCCTGCCAGGTGAGCGGGCTGAGGGCGAGGTCGGAGTCGGGGAGGACCAGGATGACCTGGTGTCCCTGGTGGAACGCGGCAGTGCGGAACCAGGCGGGGAGGGCGACCGGAGCGGTGGTCATCGGAACGGTCTGGGCCACATAGAGGGCGGGTCCGAGGAGTGCTGCGGCGGCCACGCCGCACCCGACTGCCGCCGACACCCAACGCGCCGCCGGCATCCGGCCCTCGGGAGCCGGACCGATGGCGGTGGCGGGCCGACCGGCCGCTCTCCGTCGCACGGCCGCCCGGGCATGGTCGATGACCAGCGCCAGCATGACCGATGCGGCGAGATAGATGACCAGGACCCAACGGTACGGCTCGATGTTCTCCAGCAGCGGGAGACGGGCCACCAGGCGCCAGGGGGTCCAGTGGTGCGGTTCCAGGCCGAAGGACAGTGCCGTCGCCGTCAGCCCCACGGCACCGAAGAGCCACAGGCGCCGATCTCGATGCCAGACGATCCACCCCGCGGTCAGCACCACCACCACTCCGATACCGAGGTACTGGGGCGAGAGCACCGGTCCCTGGTACCCACCGAAGCGGTGGAACAGGTGCGCGGCCGCACTCGACGGTGAGGCCGGGAAGAGGAAGTTGCGCCACGAGTTGCCGGCGTTGCCGACCAGCGAGTTGGGTCCCCAGATGCTTCCCGAAAGGTGGGCTGGTCCGGCCAGCGCGAACCAGGTCGGGTAGGCCAGCAGGGCGGCGGCGGTGATCCCTCCGGTCGACAGTCCGGTGGCGGCGTAGCGGGCACGGGCCCGGAGGGTCGCCGGGGAGCGGGCGGCGGCGTAGGCGACGACCAGGGCCACACCGACGCCGGCGGCGATGACCATGATCAGCAGCACCTCCGTGCTGAGGAAGAACTGGAGGGTGACCAGTAGGCCCAGAATCAGGCCCTGCACCAGCGGACGGCCCCGCTGTCGCACCAGGATGTCGTCGAGGCCGGCGACCACGAGAGGGGGGACCACCCCCATCCCGAGGGTCAACCACGCATTGGACAGGCTGACCAGGATGAGGGGCGAGAAGCCGTACAGCAGCCCACCGCCGAAGGCGGCCGGGGCCCAGTCCACCCAGCGTCGGAGGAGGACGAACATGGCCAGGGCCGACAGGGCCGGGCTGAGGGCCAGGGCCACGTTGAGGGTGGCGACCGGGCCGAAGAGCCAGGTGACCGGGGCGAGCACCACACCGAGGGCGACGACACTGGTGTTGGAGAGCAGGTTGACGCCGTGCGGGTAGCCGATTGCGGTCGAGTAGAGGGGATCGAGACCGTGGGCCAGGGCGTGGGCGGGCCAGGCCAGGAACCAGGTGAACTGCGACGCGTCCCCACACCCGCAGACGGTGGCCGACGTCGGGTGGCTGGACCACACGTTCCCCCAGATGGCCAACGACACCGCGAGGTAGACGGCCCCGGCGGCCGGCACGGCCTGCCAACGGAAGCTGGGGCCGGACCCGGTGGGATCGTGCTCGGTCTCGAGGGCGATGCTGGGGGATGCTACGGGTCGCCGGGCACGGGCGGCGTGCAGCCGTCGAGAACCGGGCAGGGGGGACAGGGCCCAGGTACGGTGACGCCCATGGACTGGTCCAGTTGGGCGGTGCACTTGGAGGCCGCCCTCGGGCCCGACGGGGATTTCGCCTCGCTCTTCGCGCCGGGTGCCCTCTTCAGCGATCCCGTCAACCAGCCGACGACCGACCTGGCCGCCATCGAGGAGATGACCAACGCCTCGTTCCCCGACTGGCGACAGGAGATCACCGGCGTCCACGGGGACGCGGCCGGAGGGGCGTTCGAATGGATCGGGCGGGGCACGCTGGGTGGGAGCATCCCCATCGAGATCCACGGGTGCACGGCGGTCGACGTCAACGGCGAGGGCCTCGTGACACGGTGGCGCGACTACTTCGACCTGAAGGAGATCGACGGCCAGCTCACTCCCCCGCCGGAGACCTCGGGCTGAGCCCTACGGCACCTTGAGGGCCGGGACCACCTCGGCCATGAAACGCCGCAGCGTCTCGTCCTCGGGGTAGTCCCGAAGCCACAGGATGAGCCCCCGGCAGCCGGCGTCGACGAACCCCTGGGTCTTCTCGACAACCTGGTCGACCGTGCCGACCAGGTTGTCGGCCAGGTACTGCTCGATCGACGGCCCCGGCCAGAGGTTGCCGCCACCCTCGGACCTGCACCAGGCCAGGGTGTCGGCCTCGCTGTCGAACAGCCGGCAGTCCGGCCCGTGCGTCCGGGTGATGTCCTCGAAGGGCCGGCCGACCTCCTCGCAGTACTTCGCCAGCAGGCCCGACTTCCGTTCGAAGGCCTCGAGGCCCACCTGCCAGTTCGTCAGGTCCGCCCGCCGGGCGGCGATCCGGAGGTTGACCCGCTCACCGCCTCCACCGACCAGCACCGGTGGCAGCTGCTGGACCGGCTTGGGGTCGCAGTAGGCGCCGTCGATATGCAGGTGCTCTCCGTCGAACGTGACCGTCTCCTCGGTCCACATCCGGCGGACCACTTCGAGCGTCTCGTCGAGGATCTGCAGGCGGACCCGGTCGGCGGGGTACTCGTAGCCGTAGGAGTGGTATTCCTCGTGGAACCAGCCCGCACCGAGCCCCAAGACGAGCCGGCCTCCCGAGTACACGTCCACGCACGCCGCTTCCTTGGCCAGCAGGCCGGCGTTGCGGTAGGAGGCACAGGTGACGAGCTGGCCCAGACCCACCCGTGAGGTGCGCTGCGACAGCGCGGCCAACATGGTGTAGGCCTCGAACACGTGGGTGGGCTCCCGCCGCGGCACCGTCTCCACGTGGTCGTAGACCCACAGGTGGTCGTACCCGAGGGACTCGGCCAGCTGGGCCAGCTCCACCGAGCGGGACCACGCCTCGGGCCCACTCCAACCCGAGTACTCGAGCTTCCAGCCCTGGGGCACGAATACACCCACCTCGAGGCGGTCCCGGCCGTTCACGTGGCGAACTCCCACCACTGGACCTCGCACATCATGGGAAGCAGGTACCGCACGTAGAGCGAGTGGATGGTGACCACCTTCTGGTCGTCGGAGTGCAGGTCGATGAGGTCGACCCGATCGTCCTGCTGGCGGAAGGCGGCCGCCCGCTCCTGGATCCCCTGCAGTTCCTCCATCGATCCGACCGAGAAGCCGAAATGGTCCATCCGGGGGCAGCGCATCGGATCGTCCTCGGCGATGAGGAAGATGAACTGGTCCCAGTGGACGCACGACAGGATGAGGCGGTGACGGTCCTCGGTCATCACCTCGATCTCGTCGAATCCGAACACCTCGCTCCAGAAGCGGCAGATGTCGGCCCGGTTGGTGGCGTCGAGGAGCCCGGCGGGCAGGCTCATGGCCACGTGGTTGAAGCGCGGATTGCCGGTCGGGTAGTAGGGGTGCGCCATCAGACCCGCCCCGCCCCGGCCGGGGCCGTGACGGACCCGTCGGACAGACGGGGGACCACCATCACCTTGCCGGCGTAGCGCCCCTCGGCCAGGTCCACCAGGGCCTCCGACAACCGGTCCAGGGGCACGTCGTCTGCCTCGATCAACAGGTCGGTCGGGAAGCCGTCGGAGGCCAGGAGCTCGAGTGCCCGCCCGAAGCCGTCCCGGTCGTAGACGAACGAGCCGACCACGTGGAGCTCGTTGAGGATGAACCGGTTCGGGTCGAAGGCCGGGTGTTCGATCCCCGCCCCGACCAGGGCCAGGGTGCCACCACGCTTCAGCTGGTGGAAGCCGGTCTCCATGGCCGCCTTCCGGCCCGAGCACTCCAGCACGACGTGGGCGGCGTGCTCCGAGATCCGCTCCGGCTCCCAGGGCGGGAACTTCTCGAGGTCGGCGGGGTCGAGGACCAGGTCGGCCCCGAGGGCCCGGGCCAGTCCCTTGCGGCGCTCGGCGGGCTCGACGACGGTGATCGGGCCGATCCCGAGGGCCGCCAGGGCCGCCACCGACAGGGCCCCGATGGGCCCGGCCCCGATGACCATGACACTGTCGCCGGGCGCCGCTCCCGACCGGGTGATCCCGTGGAGCGCCACGGCCAGCGGTTCGGCCAGCGCCGCCTGCCGGGAACCGAGACCGGGCGGCAGGCGCAACAGGGCGGCCGCCCCGACCAGCACGTAGCGGGCGAAGGCACCGTCGTGACCGTCGACCACCGAGCCCTGGCGGTTCTCGCACTGGGACGGCTTCCCCTCGAGGCAGCGCCGGCATCGCCCGCACTTGGGTGAGGTGCCGCCGACGATCGTCTCGCCGACCCCCCAGCCCTCCACCCCCTCGCCGAGGGCGACGATGGTGCCGCTGAACTCGTGGCCGGCCACCAGCCCGGGCTTGTCGCCCCAACCCTCCAGCAGCATGTGGATGTCCGAGCCGCAGATGCCGCAGTGGTCGACCTCCACCAGCACCTCGCCGGGGGCCGGCCGGGGCACCGGCCGCTCCTCCACCACCACCTCGCCCGGCCCGCGGTACACCGCCGCCGGCATGACCTCGGGCAGCTCGGTCACTACGTCACCTCCCCCGTCCGGCCGGCCCGGGTCCTCCGGGCCCGACCTGCGTGTGACAGTGGCGTCACTCTAGCGACCGGGGTGACCGTCCCGGGGAAGGGCCACCGCCGGTGCCGGTGGCCGGGCCCGCGGCCACCAGCTCGATGGCGTTGCCGTCGGGGTCGCGCAACTGCAGCGACGGATTCCCGTCCTCGAGCACCACGCCCCCATGGTGGATGCCCTCCCTCGCCAGGTGTGCGGCCCAGGCGCGGAGCACGTTCCCGTCCGGCACGGCGAAGGCGAGATGGTCGAGGCGCTCCGGTCGGCGCGCCCGCTCGGGCCGCCCCGGCGGCTCGCCCCCCGGCGGGACACCCGCTGCCGCTCCTGCTCCCCCTCCCCCATCCTCCTGGGGTTCGGTGCTCAGCACGATGACCAGGCGGGCCCGGCGATGGCGGAGGGCCACGTAGCCGGCGTCGAGGTCCTCCGCCTGGCGCTCGAGGCCGAGCACCGTCGTGTACCAGGCGGCGCTCGACCCGAGGTCGGAGACTCGCAGCTGTACGTGCGAGAGCCCCGTGATGGGTGCGGCCGGGCGGACCGGGCCGTGGGTCACGGCGAGACCCTAGTGGGATGAGATCGGCCCGGCGCCCCGGCTGCGACCCCCGGGGCCCTCGTCGGGAGGGAGGATCCCGACCGGTCCCCGCGTGGCTTGCAACGCGTTCTCGTTCCCGGGCCGGTAACCCGCCTGTCACAGTGTGAACGAGGCATGAACTGTGTCAGGATCGTCACATGGGGGAAACCATCAGTAGACGGCAGGTGCTCGCGGGTGGAGTGGCGGGAGCGGCGGCGATCGGACTGGCCAAGGTGGGTCACGGCCGCGCCAGCGGGGCTGACACCGTTCGACGCGCCACTCAGATCAAGGCGGCGGGGGGTGACCTCGGCGCCGTCGAACACGTCGTCTTCTTGATGATGGAGAACCGCTCCTTCGACCATTTCTTCGGCACGCTCAAAGGCGTGCGGGGTTACGCGGACCATCCGGTCGGCGACAACGGCGTCTTCGCCCAGGCATGGCCCGACGGCCCCGGGGGCAACTACCAGTCGTTGCTGCCCTTCCATATGGACACGGTGAAGGCCGATGGCGAATGCACGTACGACCTGACGCACAACTGGTTGCCTCAACACCAGAGCTGGAACGGCGGAGCCATGGACTCCTTCGTGTCGACCCACACGTCGGCCTCTTACGAGGGACCGGCTCACGGCATCAATTCCATGGGCTACTACAAGAGGGCCGACATCCCCTTCATGTACGCGCTGGCCGAGCAATTCACGATCTGCGACGGTTATCACTGCTCGGTCCTCGGACCGACCCATCCCAACCGCCTCATGTCCATGTCCGGCACCCTCGACCCCGCCGGGTCGGCCGGGGGTCCCGTGCTGGTGACCAACTCCGACGCGTCACACAAGTTCACCTGTTCGTGGACGACCATGCCCGAGACGCTCGACGCCGCCAACGTGTCGTGGCGCACGTACAACCCCTACGGCAGCGCCTACGACATCACCAGCAGCTCGTCGATGCTGCTGAACGACAACGTGCTCCAGTACTTCTCGCAGTACCAGAGCCCGACCAGCTCGCTCTACCAGAACGCCTTCAGCTACTACGGCCCGAACGTGTCCGGTGGCCTCGGGTCTCCGAACGGACCGGATGACTTCGCCGCCGACGTCACCGCCGGACAACTCCCCTCGGTGTCGTGGATCATCCCTCCGATCGGGTTCGACCAGCACCCGCCGGCGCCGGCCGCCCTGGGCGAGTGGTACATCCAGCAGGTTCTCGACACGCTCCTCTCCAACCCAGCCGTCTGGGCCAAGACGGTGCTGTTCATCAGCTGGGACGAGAACGACGGGTTCTTCGACCACGTCACTCCGCCGACGCCGTCCGCCGGTACGAGCGGTGAGTTCCTGACCGTCGATCCCCTGCCCGCCGATGCCGACGGTGTTGCCGGGCCGATCGGGCTCGGGGTTCGCGTGCCGATGCTGGTGGTGTCGCCGTTCAGCGTGGGCGGCTGGATCTGCTCGGACACCTTCGACCACACTTCCCAGCTCCGCTTCCTGGAGACCCGCTTCGGAGTGACGGTGCCGAACCTGTCCAGTTGGCGCCGCTCGGTGACCGGCGACCTGACCAACGCCCTGCCCGTGCTCGGTGCTCCGGTCACCAAGCCCCGGAACCTCCCGGTTACCTCTCCGTCGACCACGACGCCCCCGGTCAGCATGGAGTGCTCGTCGACCCAGCTGATCGAGCTCAACGACAGCAACCAGGCGCAGTACCCGCTGAAGAAGAAGCAGAAGATGCCCACCCAGAGGGTGGGGCGGCGGCTCAAGCACACCCCAGCCTGAGCACTCTCCCCCGGGCACCGCTCCGAGCCACGGCCGTCCGAGACGCGCCGGACCGTCACCGGGGTGCGGCCGCGAGTGCGGCGGTAGGGTGCGGCGGCGAGTGCGGCGGTAGGGTGCGGCGGCGAGTGCGGCGGTAGGGTGCGGCGGCGAGTGCGGCGGTAGGGTGCGGCGGTAGGGTGCGGACATGGCCGGTACGGACGACTCGATGGACCTCGAGCTGGCCGCCGCCTCGCTCCGGGCGGACGCCACCGATGTGGGCGTGCTGATGAAGGTCCTGGCCGAGACGCTGGCCGACGCCCTGGGGCCCCGGCTCGAGGTCAAGCGGTCCGGAGGCCGGTTCCGGAAGTCCGACGACGTCAGGTCCCTCAGGATCAGCCTGGCCGACGACCTCTTCGAGGCCGAGATGGAGGACGGTTCGGTCCGGTGCACCATCGGCCACTCCTCGGGCGGCATCCGCATCCGCAGTGAGAAGGTCGGCGTGGACAGCTGGCTGGCCCGCCTTCTGGCCTCGCTCAAGACCGAGGCGACCGACAGCCTGTCGGTCCGCCGGGCACTGGAGGCCATCGTCATAGGGAGGCCGCCGTCATAGCGAGGCCCCGTCGTAGAGGCCCATCATAGGAGGGAATAATGAGTGAGACACCCGACGACCTCCCCGAGGGGGCCAGTCACCGGCTCCAGGAGCTCGAGCAGGGGCTGTTCACCTCCGACCTGTCGGTCAACGAGTTCCTCCTGATCAAAGAGGTGGGCTTCCACCCCCTGGGCTTCGTGATGGGCTCGTCGATCTACCACACCGGCATCCAGACCCGGAAGTGGGGGCAGAGCCAGGAGCTGGCCAAGCTGACCGGGGCGATGTACGAGGCCAGGGAGCTGGCCATGAGCCGGATGGAGGAGGAGGCGACCGAGCTCGGTGCCGACGGGGTCGTCGGAGTCCGGCTCGACGTCAACTACTACGAGTGGGGCAAGGACGCCGCCGAGTTCATCGCCGTGGGCACGGCGGTCAAGGCCGAGAGCGGTGTGTCGTACCGCAACAAGCTGGGCCAACCCTTCACCTCCGACCTCTCCGGACAGGACTTCTGGACGCTCATGCAGACCGGGTACGTCCCCCTCGGCCTGGTCATGGGAACCTGCGTCTACCACATCGCCCACCGGGGGCTCGGGCAGACGCTCGGCTCGGCCGGGCAGAACGTGGAGCTCCCCAACTTCACCCAGGCGCTGTACGAGGCCAGGGAGCTGGCCATGACGCGGATGCAGGACGAGTCCACCCGCTTGGACGCCACCGGCATCGTCGGCGTGCGGCTGGAGGAGAAGTCCCACCAGTGGGGCAGCCACACCATCGAGTTCCTCTCCCTGGGCACGGCGGTGGCCAAGCGCGGTGACGAGGTGACGCTGGCCCGGCCCACGACCATCATCTCGCTCGACAATTGACCCCGCCCACACCGAGCGACCTGCCCGAGGCAGCCAGCCGGCGGTTCGCCGAACGGGCGTTCACCTCCGGCCTGACTGTGCCCGATTTCGCCGCCTGCCTGCAGATGGGTCTGGAGCCGGTCGGGTACGTGCAGGGCTTCTGCGTGATGCAGTGGCGGTGGTACGGGATGGGGTCCTCCTACGGGCTCGGCGTCCCTTACGGCGGGCAGGGCGGCGGGTACGAGGAAAGCTGGCAGTGCCCTCACGGATTCGTCTCGGCCGAGCATCGCGGCTGGGGCCAGAACTACGAGCAGTCGTGGGTGGAGGACGCCTGGCGGCAGGGATTCGACGCCGCCTACGACCGCATGCTGGACGAGGCGGCTGAGGTCGGTGCGCACGGTGTCGTGGGCGTGGTGGACGCCTCCGATCGGCTCGGCGACCTCGGGGTGCTCGAGTTCAAGGTGCAGGGGACGGCGGTACGGGTGGACGGCGCGCCCGTTCCCGCCGGGGTCCCCCCGTGGACCACCTATCTGGCCGGGCAGCGGCTGGCCAAGTCGATCGAAGCGGGGTTCGCACCGGTGTCGATCGCCGCCTCGGTGGCGTCGGTGCGGGTCTGGGCGTACTGCATCACCGAGTACCTGACCGAGGGCTCCAACGCCGGCTGGGGGTACCGGATACCGCCCTCGGAGATCGAGCAGACCGCCCACGCCCACATGGCTGTCCGCCGTATCGCCCGCGATCAGGTCCGGACCCGACTGGGCGACGACTCGTTGCACGGTTCGTCCATGATCACGACCGAACACCACCTCGGTCAGGGGGACTCCGAGCTCCAGTGCATCCTGCGGGGCAATCGCGTGCGCCGGTTCAAGGAGTTCGACCCACTGGGGGCGCCACAGCCCACGGTCAGGCTCCGGTGAGCCCCGGCGGCGACCAGGTGGCTCCGGGCGACCTGCGGGCCGAGATGCGGGAGGCCAACGCCTTCGTGGGCGCTGCGACGCCGGCCGGGTCCCGGGCGGCCGGCCGTGGGCGGGCGCGCACGTCCGACCTCTCGATCGACGAGGAGCTCGTCCTCCATTCCGTCGGCTGGGAGCCCTTGCAGCTGGTCTGCGGGGCCTCGCTGTTCTCGGTGCCGATGGGAGTCTGGAACTGGGGCCAGGGTGAGATCACCTCGGCCTCGGACGCCTACGCCCGGGCGTTCGCCACCGCCACCGACCGCATCCACCAGGAGTGCGTGCAGGCCGGGGGTCGTGGGGTGGTCGGCGTGCGCATCGACACGGCGGTCCACCGGCACCATGTCGACGTGGTCCTGGTGGGCACGGCGGTGCGCCCGGCCGGGTCGGACGGACGGTCGCCGGCTCCCCCGTTTGTCTCGGACCTGTCGGGACGCGACTTCGCCCTCCTCCATGCCGCCGGATGGGAACCCCTCGGACTGGCCGTCGGCGCCAGCTTCGTCTACGCGCCGCGTCGATCGGCCGGCCTCGCCCTCAAGCAGAAATCCCAGAACGTCGAGCTGACCAACTTCACGGAGGCCATGTACGCGGCCCGCGAGTCGGCCATGGAGCGGATGCAGCAGTCGGCCCTGGCCCTGCGCAGTGCGGGCGTCGTCGAGGTGAAGGTAACCGAAGGACCGATGGACTTCGCCCACCACGCCGTGGGCTTCACCGCCTATGGCACCGCCGTCCGGCTGACGGCGGATCGTCACCGCCCGTTGGTGCCCAGGATGGTCGTCTCGCTCGATGACCCCCTGCCGGAGTTCGACGTCACCTCGCTCCGGGGCAGGTGACCGCCGGCCGGGGCGCCATCGGACCGGATGTGACGCCGACCGGTCCTGTCGTGCCGCGTCGGCGGGCCGGTACCGTGGGCCCATGGTCGATGACTCCGCACGCATGCACTTCCGCCGGATGGACGAGGGTTCCGACGCTGACTTCTCGATCCTCGCCGACGTCCACCGGGCCGCTGCCCACCACCTCCCCGACCTCCTGCTCGGCATGTTGACCGATCTGAGGGGCGACGAGCAGTACCCCATCGACCGCCAGGCCCACAGCCTGCAGACCGCCACCCGCGCCCTGCGCGACGGCCGGGACGAGGAGTACGTGGTATGCGCCCTCATGCACGACATCGGTGAATCGCTGGGCCCGTTCAACCACGGGGAGATCGCCGCCGCCATCCTCCGGCCGTTCGTCAGCGAGCCGAACTACTGGATGCTCGCCCACCACCCGGTCTTCCAGGTCTACTTCTTCGGCCAACACCTCGGGCTCGACCCCAACGAGCGTGACGAGTTCATCACCAGTCCCTACTACGACCGCACTGTCGAGTTCACCGCCAAGTACGACGAGGTCTCGTTCGACCCCGACTACGACAACGAGCCCATCGCCACCTTCGAGCCCATGGTCCGTCGCATCCTCGACAAGGAGTGGTCGCCCCCGTCCTAGCCGCCGCCAGGGCGGGACGGCCGCCGCCGGCGCCGGAAGAACCAGGCGACCGCACCGATCACCGCCGCCGCCCCCAGACCGGCAAAGGCCACCACCGGCAGCCCGGCCCCGCCGGTCGAACCGGTCGTTCGGGTCCTTCCGGCGGGACCCGTCCGGGCCGGGGGGGCGGTGCTGGTCGGGGGAACGGTCGGCGAGCCCACCGGCGCCGCGCTGAACGCCACCACCCGGTCGGTCGAGGGTGCCACCAGCACGCCGTCGCCCACGCCGGGCGTCGGGAAGTGATTGTCCGGTGCGCCGATCGTGGCCTGCTGGCGCACCGCCCCTGTGGCGGGGTCGAGTCCGATCAGGGTGCCGTTACCGGCGATGGTCCACACCGAGCCGCCGGCCACGACCGGGGGGCCGCCCCCGGCGGCCGACGACCAGAGCACCCGCACCCCGGGCGGGGACGAGGACACCTGCACGGCCACGACCCCGGCGGTACAGGGAAGGTAGACCACCGTCCCCACCACCGCCCCGCCACCGTCCACGTCATCGGTGCACACCGACCCGAGCTCCGCCAACTGGCCCCCGATGCCACCGAGGCGGGCGCCGTCCAGCAGGAACGCCGTCCGGGACTTGCCGGCCACGACCACCTGTCCGTCGGCGAGGAGCACCGGCTCCATGGACAGGTCCCGGTCGGCGGCATTGTCCGCCGCCCAGTCCGTCGGGGCGAAGAACTGGAGAAGCTGGAGGGAGGAGGAAAGCTGCAGCACCGAGTCGCTGTCGTCGTAGGGGTGCCGGGACGAGGTGACCGAGCCGTTGCCGGCACTGACCCAGATGTCCCCCCGGGCGTCGACGGCCGGCGCCCCGCCGCCCATCCAGATGGCCCCCTGGGACTCGCCGCTTCCGGCGTCCACGGCGAAGTCACGGGGCGGACTCCCCGATTCGCCGACCGCCACCACCCACCCTCGATAGGTGGAGCAGTCCCCGTAGTTGCCCCCGAACCCGAACACCACCTGGCCGGCATCGAGAGCGAGGCCGGTCCGTTGCAGCAGGGCCGAGGTGACCGCCCCGGGCGGGTCCACCCGTTCGGTCATCTCGACCTGGCCCGTGACGGCCGACAGCCCGACCAGCAGGTGGGCCGGCTGCCCCTGCACCATCGCATCGGCCACGACGAAGACCTCGCCGCGCTGCAGGTCGACCACGGGGGTCCCGGTGATCCCCACCGTGGGCCCGATGTCCCCGCAGGGGAGGGCCGAGGCCGGCACGGCCGTGCCGACCCGCGTGCTCCATGCCACGACGCCGGTGGCGGCGGCCAGGGCGTAGACACGGTCGTCCTCGGTAGCCACGTAGACGAGCCCACCGGCGACCAGTGGCTCCCCATAGAGGGCGCCGTCGAGCACCGGGGACCGCCACGCCGGGCGGCCGGTGTCGACCGAGGCCACTGTGGCGGACACGCCGCTGCCGCTCGGGTCACCGTGGTACACGGTCCACCCACCGGGGTCGGCAATGGCCGGCGCCGCCGCCCGGGCCGGGGCCGCCAGGAGAGCGGCGGCCACCACGGCGGTGACGGCGGCGGCCCAGCCGGCGGACGAGGCCGCCCCGCTCGGCCGGCGACCGGTCCGGTTCACGCCCCGGACGGGGTGCGTACGGCGACGGACGGGATCACCGTGGACAGGCTAGACATCCTTCCCCCCGGGGATGGGGCCGGGGCGGGGGGTGGCGCCTCAGGTGACGGTCGGTCCCTGCTGGCGGACCGTCTCCACCGTTTCCATGGCCGTGCGCAGGTCCTGCAGCCACTCGTCGGTGTTGGCCGCCACCAGCTTCACGCACCAGGCCAGGGCATCCGACCGGCTGCGGGCCACACCGCTGTCGACCAGGGTGTCGAGGACGCGTCGCTCGGGCTGGCGCAACCGGGTCATGACCGGCACCGACAGGTTGGTGAACACCACGGACGTGTCGCCCACCGTCGCCCCCCAGGCCACCTGCCTCCCGAAGAGGCGCTCCGCCTGCCGGGCGATGGCCATGCGCTCCTCTCGCGTCTCCTCACGGAACCGGCTGATGCGTCCGGCCTCGGCGGCGGACGTGGGCGAGTGGTCGTCCCCCTCGGGGAGCTCCGGCGCCTCCACCGGGCCGATGATCACGATCTCGTCCCGATCCACCGTCACCTCGGGCGGCGCCTCGAACCAGTCCGACGGCAGCCGGCCGGCCAGCCAGCCCGTGACGTCCTCGGGCACCGTCACCTCGGCCGCCCCCCGGGCGGGAGCGGCCCGCCCGCGCCCCCCGTCCCCGCCATGCGATCGTCGTCCCGGCCTGCCCTGAGCTGCTGTCATCGGTCCTCCCGACGTTTGATTACATACTTACATTAACACAGTAATTACCTGCCTGGCCACCGGAGCCGGCGCGCCCCCGCCGCCGGGGCCATCATCACTATGTTTGGCCGCCGAGCCCGTGACCAAGACCCGACCTGACCCCGAGCCGGAACGGCGCCGTCCCTCGAGGGTGCTTCCCTCGGCGTCCAGGGCCGCGGCCCTGGTCGTCGGTGTGGTCCTGACGGTGGCCATGGCCGTCGGGACCGGGACACCGTCCGGCGCCACCTCGCCGGATCGCTCTCATGTCGGCACGGAACCGTCGGGTCCCGTCAGCACGGAACCGTCGGGTCCCGTCAGCACGGAACCGTCGGGTCCCGTCAGCACGGAACCGTCGGGTCCCGTCAGCACCAGCCCCGACATCTCGGCCCGCTGCCCATGGCTCGAGGCGGCCGTCGACCGGGGCGACACGCCCTCGCAGCTCGCCCAGGCAGTCGTCCGGCGGATGACCGTGGCCGAGAAGGTGGACGAGATTGCCCTGGTGAGCTCGGGGGACTACGAGAACGCCAACACCGGCGTCCCCCGGCTGTGCATCCCGCCCCTGGTCCTGCAGGACGGACCGCAGGGGGTGGCCTTCGGGGCCGTGCACGTGACCCAGCTGCCGGCCCCTCTCGGCGTGGCCGCCACGTTCGACACCGGCATCGCCCGGGCCTACGGCCGGGTCCAGGGTGCGGAGACCCTGGGACAGGGCATCGACGTCGTGCAGGGCCCCAACCTCAACGTCGACCGGGTGCCCCAGAGCGGTCGCTCCTACGAGGGGTTCGGCGAGGACCCGGTGCTGGTGGCGGCCATGGGCGTGGCCGACATCGGGGGCATCCAGGAGACCGGGGCGATGGCCATGGCCAAGCACTTCGCCGTCTACAACCAGGAGACCGATCGCGGCCAGCTCAACGCCGTCGTCTCGCCCCGCGCCCTCGAGGAGATCTACCTGCCCCCGTTCAAGGCGGCGGTGACCGATGCCCACGTCGCCTCCGTCATGTGCGCCTACCCCCAGCTGAACGGCACGTTCCAGTGCCAGGACGGGTCGCTGCTGGGGGTGCTGGCCCAGTGGGGCTTCACCGGCTTCGTCCGCTCCGACCTCGGGTCGGTGCACGACCCGCGGGCCGCCATCGCCGCCGGGACGGCCCTGATCAAGCCGGCCAACGCTCTCCGGCTGGCGGCGCTCGCCGGCCAGCCCGATCTCCCCCTCTCGGACGTGGACGCCGCCGTCACCCGGGTGCTCACGGCCATGTTCGCCCACGGGCTGGTGGGTCGCACGCCTGCGGGCTCGCCCGACTCGGTGGTCGACTCTCCGGCCCACGCCGCCTTCGCCCTGACCGCCGCCGAGCGCTCCGCCGTCCTCCTGAAGGACACCGGCCCGGTCCTCCCCCTCACCCGGGCCCGAACCAAGTCGGTGGCAGTCATCGGCGCCGACGCCAGCTCGGCGCCGGTCACGACGGGGTACGGCAGCTCACGGGTGATGGCACCGTTCACCTCCAGCCCTCTGGCCGCCATCCGCCGGCGCGCCGGGTCGACCACTACGGTGTCCTACTCGGACGGAGGGAGCAGTACCAAGCCGCTGCCGGTCGTCCCCTCCGAGCTGCTCACCCCGGCCTCGGGTGTGGGCCACGGGCTCACCCTCACCCTCACCCAGACCGACCCCGGCGCGGCCCGCTCGGTCCAGAGCGTCCAGCCCACCGTGGACGTGTCGATCCAGGCGCACTCCTCGACCGGCCAGCCCCTGACCAACCTCCGGCCGTCGACGGGGGTGGAGCGGCGCCCCCGACCGGTCCCGGTGGGCAGGAGGCTTCTCCCGGCGGGCGGTCCGGCCCCGTCGACCCGCTCCCACGTCGTGCTGCCGGCGGGGTGGTCAGACGTCACGGCCACCTGGACCGGGACCCTCACCCCACCCCGGAGCGGCTTGTACACCCTGTCCCTCCAGGGGGACGGCCAGGCGGCGTTGACCCTCGACGGGAAGCCGGCCGTCACCGACACCTTGAGCCACGCCCGCGGCCGGTGGTCGCAGACGGTGCCGCTGGTCGGCGGCCATCCCTACCAGGTCCGCTTGGACTGGGAGCCGATCGACACCACCACCCCCTCGGGCGAGTCCCTGGTCGTCCCCAGCTCGCTGACACTGGGCTGGCGGGACGTGAGCGACCAGATCGCGGCGGCGACCGCCGCGGCCAGGGCCGCCGACGTGGCCGTGGTCTTCGCCGGCGACTACAGCTCCGAGGCCTTCGACCGCCCGTCGCTCTCGCTCCCCGGGGACGAGAATGCGCTGATCTCTGCGGTGGCCGCGGCCAACCCCCGCACGGTGGTGGTGCTGAACACCGGAGGGCCGTGCCTCATGCCGTGGCTCGGGCGGGTGGCCGGGGTGATCGAGGACTGGTACCCGGGCGAGCAGGACGGTGCCGCCATCGCCGCCCTCCTCTTCGGTGACGCCGACCCCTCGGGCCGGCTGCCGGTGACCTTCCCGACGAGCGATGCCAGCGCGGCGGTCAACACCACGGCGCAGTGGCCCGGCGTCGGTCTGACCGCCACCTACTCCGAGGGGCTGGACGTCGGCTACCGCTACGACCACGCCACCGGCACCCAGCCGTTGTTCCCCTTCGGCTACGGCCTCTCCTACACACGCTTCACCCTGGGGAAGCTGGCCGTGGGTCGCACGGCCCGCGGCTACTCGGTGACCGTGCGGGTGTCCAACCGAGGCGAGACCCCCGGCACCGACGTCCCCCAGGCGTACCTGACCTTCCCGGCCGCGGCCGGGGAGCCCCCCGCCCAGCTGGTCGCCTTCGCCCCGGTGACCCTGGCCGCCGGCGAGAGCCGCACCGTGACGCTGCCGGTCCCCGCTTCGGCTTTCCAGGCCTACCTCGGCGGGGCCTGGTCGATCCCGCCGGGCAGCTACACCATCTCGGTGGGCGAGTCGTCGTCGGACCTGCCGCTCACCGTGGCGGTGGCCGCGCCCTGACCGTAATGGGCCGACCGACCGCCGTCCTCACAGCCGAGCGCGCCTGGCCGTGCACGGCGTACTGTCTGTCGTCATCGGAACCCTCAGACAGGCCCAGCTGCGAGCCCGGCGAGACCCGCCCGTCCCGCCCGAGAGAGAGGTCGACACCATGTTGAAGACACCGGCCGAATCCGCCTTCGCCTACGCCGGAATCCGGCAACGGTTGACCGAGCTGCTGGAGGGCGTCGACGACGAGGAGGCGGCGGCGGTCACCGTCCCGGCCTGTCCGGACTGGACCATCACCGACGTCGTGGCCCACCTCTACGGCGTCGAGGTGGACATCATGGACGGGAACATCGAGGGTGCCGGCACGGCCGCCTGGGCCGACGATCAGGTCCGACGGTTCGCCCCGCTCGGCCTCCACCAGCTGTCGGAGGTCTGGAACGAGACCAGCCCGAGGGTCGAAGCCATGGGAGGAACCTTCCCGCCCCGGGCCGCCGCCCAGCTGGTGTTCGACGCCTGCACCCACGAGCACGACCTGCGGGGCGCCATGGGGTGCCCCGGCGCCCGAGACACCGACAGCGTGGTCATCGGCCTCACCTTCATCGAGGACTCGATGCGGGGCCTGGTCGAGGAGAGGCAGCTGCCGGGCATCGAGCTCGACTCCCCGTACTTCGGTGCCACCATCGGCCCCTCACCGGCGCCCGTCCGCGTGTCGACGACCGCCTTCGAGCTGTTCCGGACCTTCGCCGGACGGCGCTCGGCCGACCAGATCCGCAGCCTGCCCTGGGAGGGAGATCCCTCGCCCTACCTCGAGGTCTTCGGCCGGGGCCCGCTGCAGCCGCCTCGGCGGCCGCTCATCGAGTAGGCGCGGGGCAGCGCACCGGACGGCCCGGGCCGGGTGCCCCCGGGCCTCGGGACCCGTCGGGAGGTTGGGCTACCATGCCGGGGTCGTTCCCGGGGTGCACAAGCGCACCCCGGTGGGCGGGTGCGGGCCGTCGGTGACGGACAGCCGGCGCCCTCCGGCCCGCCGGCCGCCACAGTGAAGGAGCCTCATGACCAGCCAGTCCCAGCAAGACTTCAAGGTGGCCGACCTGTCCCTGGCCGACTTCGGCCGCCGGGAGATCGAGTTGGCCGAGCACGAGATGCCCGGGCTGATGGCCATGCGGGCCGAGCACGCCGCCGAGCAGCCGCTGCGGGGGGCCCGGATCACCGGCTCGCTGCACATGACCATCCAGACCGCCGTCCTCATCGAGACGCTGACCGCGCTCGGCGCCCAAGTCCGCTGGGCGAGCTGCAACATATTCTCCACCCAGGACCACGCCGCCGCCGCCGTGGTGGTGGGCCGGGACGGCACGGTCGACTCGCCGCGAGGCGTGCCCGTGTTCGCCTGGAAGGGCGAGTCGCTGGCCGAGTACTGGTGGTGCACCGAGCAGGCGCTGCGGTGGCCGGGCGACGGCCCCACCATGATCCTCGACGACGGCGGGGACGCCACCCTCCTGGTGCACAAAGGGGTCGAATTCGAGAAGGCGGGTGCGGTACCCGATCCGTCGACGGCCGATTCGGAGGAATTCGCGGTGGTGCTGGCGACGCTCACCCAGGGACTGAAGGAGGACCCTCGGCGCTGGACGACGATCGCCAACGGCATCCTCGGCGTCTCCGAGGAGACCACCACCGGCGTGCACCGGCTGGCCGAGATGGAGCAGGCCGGCGAGCTCCTCTTCACCGCCATCAACGTGAACGACGCGGTGACCAAGTCCAAGTTCGACAACAAGTACGGGTGCCGCCACTCCCTCATCGACGGGATCAACCGCGCCACCGACGTCCTCATCGGTGGCAAGGTCGCCGTGGTCTGTGGGTTCGGTGACGTGGGCAAGGGCTGCGCCGAGTCGCTGCGCGGTCAGGGGGCCAGGGTGGTGGTCACCGAGATCGACCCCATCTGCGCCCTGCAGGCCGCCATGGAGGGCTACGAGGTGGTCACCCTGGAGGACGTGGTGGGCACGGCCGACGTCTTCGTGACCAGCACCGGCAACAAGGACGTGATCACCGCCGATCACATGGGCCGGATGAAGCACCAGGCCATCGTGGGCAACATCGGACACTTCGACAACGAGATCGACATGGCCGGGCTTTCGGCACTCGAGGGGATCGAGCGGGTCAACATCAAGCCACAGGTCGACAAGTGGGTCTTCCCCGACGGCCACGCCGTGATCGTCCTCTCCGAGGGCCGGCTGCTCAACCTGGGCAACGCCACCGGGCACCCGAGCTTCGTGATGTCCAACTCGTTCACCAACCAGACCATGGCCCAGATGGAGCTGTTCAACAACGCCGCCGACTACGAGAACAAGGTCTACGTCCTGCCCAAGCACCTCGACGAGAAGGTGGCCCGCCTCCACCTCGACGCCCTCGGGGTCCGCCTGACCACCCTCACCAAGGAGCAGGCCGAATACATCGGGGTGCCGGTGGAAGGCCCCTACAAGCCGGACACCTACCGCTACTGACCGCCGGCTACCGGCTACCGGCTACCGGCTACCTGCCGCCGTCGGGCGTCGAGGCCGGGGCCCGGCAGCACGACCCGCCCGAGGGCAGCGGCTGCCAGATCGAAGCCAGCCGGGCGAGCTGCTGCTCCATGAGGGCGATGGCGTCGACCTCCGGGGCCGGGAGGCTCACCTTCGCCACGTTCAGCTCGGTGGGCTCGACCGGTCGGGGCGGGGTGTGGTCACCGTGCCGGGGAGCACCGGACCAGGCCGAGTCGGGCCTCACCGGCCGCCCCGACTCGGTCACGGCCGGCCCGCTGAAGGTGCCCACATAGGTGTGGCTGCGCTCGCCCGACGTCCACACCAGCCTGGTGCCCGACGGGTCGAAATAGAACTCGGGGACGATCTGGTCCAGGGCGGTGAGCCGCCGGACGGCCCGGGTGGCCAGGTCGAGCTGGTAGAGGTCGGTGCGGGACCGCGGGTCGAGGATGGTGAAGACGAAGAACGGGCCGGCCACGTCGTTCTCGGACGGGGGGTCGTAGCCGGCCGCCTGGGCCTCGGTCACCACGGTCTGGTACCAGGTCGGTGTGGCCCGGCTGGACATCCAGATCACGCTCTTCATGTCGGGGGCGAAGACAGCCTGTTCGTCCCAACCCGGGCTCCCGTCCGTGAGATGGGTGACCGACGGGTGGTCCGGGCTGGCCCCGCGTCCGTAGAGGCGCAGGAAGTAGAGCGCGGTATTGAGCCACCCGATGCGCTCGTCGCCGTCGGAGCTGAAGGCGGTGTAGAGGACGCCGCTGCCGTCAGGGGCCCACACCTGGGTCTCGTAGGCGTTGTCGCCTCCCGGCGCCACCGTCGTCACGTCACCCAGACGGGCCGTCCCGTCCCGGCCCACCACGAACGTGGACAACAGGATGGTCCACTGGGTGCCGCCCCGGGCCAGCGGGCCGTGGTCGACATGGGTCCAGATGAGGTGGCGGCCGTCCGGCGACCAGTAGGGGTGGTAGTTGTCGGGGGAATCACGACGGCCCTCGAACGTCGAGGCCGGACCGGTGAGCCGGGTCACGTGGCTGCCGTCGGGCCGCATGACGTAGAGGTCGGTGCCGAAGCCGCCGAGGCAGGGCGATCCGAAGGTCACCTGCTGGCCCCGGAACGAACAGAACAGGATCCAGTCGCCTTGGGGCCGCTCCTGGGGGAACCCGTTCGGCCCCGGCTGCCCGCACGTCAGGCAGGACATGCCGGCGCCGTCCAGTCGCGACACGTAGACCTGGGACACACCGGCCGGGTCCGGCTCGTTCGACAGCACCCGGCCGTCCGGTGTCCACGAAGGGTCCTGCCCGAAGGTGAACGGGTTGACGGCGGTGCTGAACCGGGCGGCGAACCACGGGTCGGCCGGGTCCCCCGGCGATACCGACGAGGCCGGTCCCGAGCACCCGCCGGCGGCGGCGGCCACGGCCACCAGCACGGAGAGGACCGTGCCCCGGAGGCAACGGTCACCCCCGCCCGGGAGCGCCTTCCCGCCCGGGAGCGCCTTCCCGCCCGGGGGTTCGCCGGGCCCCCGCTCCCCGGATCAGCGATCGGCCGTCTCCAGCTCGAGGAGATGGGCGAACCGCCGGCGCGCCTCGGCCCGCCGGGTGGGGACGTGCTCGCTCGGGACCTCGACCGGCTTGTAGTCCTTCAGGGTCCCTCGGGCCACCGTCACCTTGTGTACCTCGTCGGGGCCGTCGTAGATGCGGGCGGCGCGAGCATGGCGGTACATCGACTCGAGGGGGAGGTCGGTGGAGAACCCGAGGGCCCCGTGCACCTGGATGGCCCGGTCGATCACGTTGTAGAGGACGCCGGCGCCGTAGTACTTGATCATGGCGATCTCCACCCTGGCGGCCGAGGCACCCTCGCGGTCCATCTTCCAGGCCGCCTGCAGGGTCATCAGGCGGGCCGCGGTCATCTCGGCCAGGGAGTCGGCCACCCAGTTCTGGACGGTCTGCTTCTCGGCCAGCAGCGAGCGGTGGGTCGTGCGGGACACCGCCCGCTCGCACAGCATGTCGAAAGCCCGCTTGGACTGGCCCAGCCAGCGCATGCAGTGGTGGATGCGGCCGGGCCCAAGGCGCTGCTGGGCGAGCACGAAGCCCTCCCCCTCGTTGCCCACCAGGTTCTCGTAGGGCACCCTCACCTCTTGGTAACGGATCTCGGCATGACCGCCGAACCGGCCGTAGTGCTCGACGGGGTCCTCCATGGTGGCCACATCACGGACGACGTCCACCCCGGGGGTGTCGGCCGGCACGACGATCATCGAGCACCCCTGGTAAGGATGCACGTCCGGGTTGGTCACCGCCATCACGATCAGGAAGTCCGCCACCGACCCGTTGGTGGTGAACCACTTGTGGCCGTCGATGACCCACTCCTCGCCGTCACGTCGGGCGCGCGTCGCGATCATGGTGGGATCGGCTCCGGCTCCGGGCTCGGTCATGGAGAAGCCGCTGCGCAGCCGCCCGTCGAGCAGCGGCTGCAGCCACTGGCGGCGCTGGTGCTCCCGGCCGGAGGCCTCGATCCCGACGGCCAGCAGCTCGGCATTGCCGGAGTCGGGGGCGTTGTTGCCGAAGGCCACCGGGCCGTACGGGGTCTGGCCCAGGATCTCGTGCATCAGTCCCAGCTTCACCTGGCCGAAGCCACCTCCGCCCAGCTCGACCGGCAGATGCGAAGCCCACAGGCCGCGCCGCTTCACCTCCTCCTGGAGGGGCCTGACCGCCTCGAGCAGGCCGTCATAGCCGAGGGACAGCGTCTCCAGCGGGATGATCTCGTCCCGGACGACCTGGCGCATCCAGGCCAGCTGCTCCTCGAACTCCAGCTCGGTGGAAAAGTCCCATGCCACGGCGGCCGCCCTCTCCTCTTTTTCGGTCGGACCCCCCGGGCCACTACCGTAACGGCATGCCCGGCGACACCGCTGCCACGCCCATCCGAACCACGGTCGCCTGGTCGACACCCGGACGGGGGCGGGGTGTCGACGCCCCGAAGCGCCCGGACGTCGACGACCCGACGGCACGGGCCCGGCTGGCGTCGGCCGAGCGCGCCCTGCTCGACGAGCGCCGGCTGATCACCGGCCCCGAGCTGGAGGCCCTGGCCGAGCTGCCCGACGGCTGGGTCACCTCGCTGGCCGCGCTGGCCCATCAGGTCCGGCTGGCCTGGTGCGGTCCCGAGGTCGAGGTCGAAGGCATCCTGTCGGCCAAGACCGGCGGGTGCCCCGAGGACTGCCACTTCTGCTCCCAGTCGTCGCGCTTCGAGTCGCCGGTCAAGGCCACCCCGTTCGCCGACACCGACGAGGTGCTCCGGGCCGCCGAGGAGACCAGGGCCGCCGGGGCCTCGGAGTTCTGCATCGTGCTGGCCGTGCGCGGGCCCGACGAGCGCACCATGGACCGCCTCCTCGAGCTGGTGCCCCTGATCCGGGAGCGCACCGGCCTCAACGTGGCGGTCAGCGCCGGCCTGCTCACCGAGGACCAGGCCCGGCGGTTGGCCGAGGGCGGCGTCCACCGGTACAACCACAACCTCGAGACGGCGCGCTCGTACTTCCCCTCCGTGGTCACCACTCACACCTGGGAGGACCGCCAGGCCACCTGCCGGCTGGTGCGGGCGCACGGCATGGAGCTGTGCGCCGGCGCGCTCGTCGGGATGGGCGAGACCGATGCCCAGCGGATCGAGCTGATCCTCGAGCTCCAGGCGCTCGACCCGACCGAGGTCCCCCTCAACTTCCTCAACCCCCGGCCGGGCACCCCACTCGGGGCGGAGCGTCCGGTGGCCGCCTGGGAGGCGATCCGCTGGATCGCCCTGTTCCGGTTGGGCCTTCCCGGTGTCGTGCTCCGCTACGCCGGGGGCCGGGAGGTCACCCTGCGGGAGCTGCAGTCCATGGGCATGACGTCGGGCATCAACGCCCTCATCGTCGGCAACTATCTCACCACGTTGGGACGATCGGCCGACGAGGACCTGGCCATGCTCTCCGACCTGCGCATGCCGGTACGGGCGCTGACCGGCGTCCTCTGAAGGCCCCGATGTCGGCGGCCGACTCGGACGCCTCCGCTCAGCGCGGTGCGACCGGGCCGCGCGGTGCGACCCACTGCACCGGCTGCGGGTCGGGGTCCTGTCCGGGCTGTGGCCGGGCGCTCGACCCGCCGCGCTTCTGCCCGGCCTGCGGGCGGCGACTGACCGTGGCCGTCCGACCGGCAGGGTTCCGGGCCAGCTGCCGCCACCACGGAGACCTCGCTCCCTCCTGACCACCGGCGGCCGGCACGCCCGGCTACGTTGATCCCCCATGGCGGCCCTGCTGGCCTCCGTGCTACCCCTGGCGGTGGGCGCGGCCATCAGCCCCACCCTGTTGGCGCTGCAGCTGCTGGTGCTGAGCGGCGCCGATCCGCTCCCCCGGGCCTGGGCCCTGGTGCTCGGTTCGGCCCTGGTGCTCGGCGCCTTCTCGGTGCTGGGACTCACCGTGCTCGGCCGACTGCACCCGGCCCACCGTCACGGATCGCTCCGCGACGCCGTCGTCATGTTCGGGGCCGGTGCCCTGTTGGCGGTGCTGGCCGCCCGGTCCCTGCTCCGGCGCCCGATGCCGGCCGAGCAGCACACGTCGCGCACCGCCCAGCGGCTCGCCACCGCGCCGACCGTCTGGTTCGTCGGCGTCGGGGCGGTCGGCATGGTGGTCAACTTCTCGACCCTCCTGCTCGTCCTGCCGGCCCTGCACGAGATCGCCCGTTCCCCGGCGGCGCTGGCCGACCGGACGGCGGCCTTCGCCCTCCTCTACGTCATCACCCTGCTGCCCGTGCTCCTGCCGGTCGGGCTGGTCACCGTGCTCGGCGCCCGGGCCGCTCCCGCCCTCGACGCCACCCACCGGTTCGTGGCCGGGCACGCGCGCCAGATCGGGATCACCGTCGAAGTGGTCTTCGCCGCCTATCTCATCGTGAGGGGGTTCGGCGAGCTCCCCTGACCCGGGCCGGATCCGGACCTCAGCCGGCCGGCACCTTCCAGCCCCGGGCCTCGGCGATCTCCCTGCAGGTGCCGCACAGCGGGTATCGGCCGGGGTCGCGACCGGGCACCCACACCTTGCCGCACAGGGCCTTCACCGCCGTCCCGTTGACCATGCCCTCGACGACCGAGGGGCCGGCCGGGACGTAGTCGCCGTCATCGGGCCTGAACCCCTCGAGGACGATGTGCGACAGCCGCTCGTGGTCCCCGTCGAGCTCGGGATCGGCCCGGACGGGCGCGACGGTGGTGCCGGCGTCGGTCATGGTCCCAGGATCGCGCATCCGGCCCCCCTCCCGCCGGCCGGACGCCGTCCGGCGCCGGGGGCCGGTCCCCGGAGCCCCTACGCTCTTCGTCCATGATGCCGCGCCTGCTCGTCCTGGCCTCGGGCTCGCCGGCCCGGCTCCGACTGCTGCGCGACGCCGGCTTCGACCCGAAGGTGGTGGTCAGCGGAGCCGAGGAGACCGGGGTCGAGGCGGTGGACACCGCCTCCCTGGTGACCGTCCTGGCCGAACGAAAGGCCGGGGCGGTGGCCGACCCGTCCGGGGAGGCGGTGGTGGTGGGGTGCGACTCGCTGCTCGAATTCGACGCCCGGCCGCACGGGAAGCCGTCGTCGGTCGACGAGGCCCGGCGCTGGCTGGCCTCGATGCGAGGCCGGTCCGGCACCCTGTTCACCGGTCACTGCGTGATCGACGAGCGGACCGGCCGGCGGGCCTCGGCCGCCGCCCGCACCACGGTCCGGTTCGGCGTGACCTCCGACGCCGAGCTCGACGCCTACCTGGCCACCGGCGAGGCCGAGCACGTGGCCGGCGGGTTCACCCTGGACGGCCGGTCGGCCCCGTTCATCGACGGCATCGACGGCGACGCGGGCAACGTGATCGGGCTCTCCCTGCCGCTCCTCCGCTCCCTGCTGGCCGACCTGTCCATCCCGATCACCGACCTGTGGGCACCTCCCCGGCCATGACGGGGGCGCCACCCGGCCTCAAGATCGGACCGCTCGCCGTGGACCTCCCCGTCGTCCTGGCCCCGATGGCGGGGGTGACCAACGCCGCCTTCCGACGGCTGTGCCGCTCGTTCGGGGCCGGTCTCTACGTGAGCGAGATGATCACCGCCCGGGCACTCGTCGAGGGCAATGCCAAGACGCTCGCGATGGCCGCCTTCGGAGACGACGAGCCGGTGCGCAGCGTGCAGCTGTGCGGGGTCGACCCCACCGTCATGCATGCCGCCGTCGACCGCCTGGTCGGGGAGATCGGGGTCGACCACATCGATCTCAACTTCGGCTGCCCGGCGGCCAAGGTCACCCGACAGGGGGCGGGCGCCGCCCTCCCGGTCCACCGGGCCCTGTTCCGCGCCATCGTGGGCGCGGCCGTGCGAGCCGCCGGGGCGGTGCCGGTGACCGTCAAGATGCGCATGGGCGTCGACCACCGCCATCTGACCTACCTCGAGGCCGGGCGATCCGCCGAAGGTGAGGGCGCGACGGCCCTGACCCTGCACGCACGCACTGCCGAGCAGCTCTACTCGGGCTCGGCCGACTGGCAGGCCATCGCCCGCCTCAAGGCGGCCGTCCCGTCCATCCCGGTGCTGGGCAACGGGGACATCTGGGAAGCGTCCGACGCGCTGGCCATGGTGACCGCCACCGGCTGCGACGGCGTGGTGGTGGGCCGGGGCTGTCTCGGCCGGCCCTGGCTCTTCGGGGACCTGGCCGACGCCTTCGCCGGCCGGCCGGTACCGCCGCCGCCCCGGCTCGGTGCGATCACGTCGATGATGCGGACCCACGTCGAGCTCCTCTGCGCGTCGTACGGCCCCGACCTCGGCGTGCGACAGTTCCGCAAGCACGCCGGCTGGTACCTGGCCGGCCTGCCGGTCGGGCCGGTGGTCCGGCGCCGCCTGTCACAGGCGTGCTCACCGGACGAGGTCCACGGCCTCCTCGGCGGCCTCGATCCGGAGCTGGACTTCCCCGACGAGGCCCGGCGCGTGGTGCGGGGCCATGCCAACGGCCCCAAGCCCGTCCACCTGCCGGCCGGCTGGCTGGAGGCGGTCGACGACCCCCGACCCCCCACGGCGGGCGACGTCCTCGTCTCGGGCGGCTGACCGGCCCGACCGGGCCGGGCTGCGGCTGTGGGAGAATGGCGGCGGCCGATCGTGTCCGGGGTGTCCCGGCGCCGGCCGGGGCACCCCCGGTCGGAGGCGAGGCCGCCCCCTGATGATCGTCGGTTCCTCCCTCAGCATCGAGATCGGTGACCGGACGCTGCTGCGCGAGGCGTCGTTCGTGGTCGGCGAGGGCGAGAAGGTGGGTCTGGTCGGGCGCAACGGCGCCGGCAAGTCGAGCTTCATCTCGGTGATCGTGGGCGAGCCGGGGCCGAGTGTCCGGTCGACGGGCAACTCCCGCATCCGGGGCACCTACGGGTACCTCCCCCAGTCCCCGGTGGCCCACGGGCTCGGGCTCGAACCCAACGGCTTCTCCCACGTGCTGTCGGGCCGGGGCCTCGACGTGCTCGACGACGCCCTCGGCCAGGCGCGCACGCAGATGGCCAAGGACCCGACGACCGAGAACATCGAGCTGTTCGCCGACCTGGAGGAGCAGTTCCGCGACAACGGCGGGTACGAAGCCGAGTCGGCCATGGCCCGCCTGGCCGACGGCCTCGGCCTGCGCCAGGATCTGCTGCTCGAGGACATCGAGAGCCTGTCCGGAGGCCAGCGCCGCCGGGTCGACCTCATCCGCATCCTGTTCCAGGCGCCGGACATCATGATCCTCGACGAGCCCACCAACCACCTGGACCTGGCGGCCAAGCGCTGGCTGATGGACGAGCTGGAGGCCTTCACCGGGGCCATCCTGGTGATCTCCCACGACCTGCGGTTGCTCGACCGGTCGATCGACAAGGTGCTCCACCTGGCCGAGGGCCGCCTGCACGAGTTCCGGGGGACCTACTCCTCCTACCTGGTGCAGCTGGAGGCCGACCGGGGCCGGCGCGAGCGCGCCGCCCAGCTCGAGCAGCGGGAGATCAAGCGGTTGTCGTCCCTGGCCGACTCCATGCGGGGCAGCACCAACCGGCGGGCAAGGGTGGCCAAGTCGATCGACAAGCGGGTGGAGAGGCTCGAGTCCACGCGGACCGAGGTGCACCGGCGAGAGCGCACGAGCGCCTTCCGCCTCCCCGCTCCGCGGCGGTCGGGGGACGTCCCTCTGCGGGTGACCGACCTGGGTGTCCGCTACGGGCGGTCCACCGTCCTCCGTCGGCTGAGCCTCCAGTGCCGGCGCGGCGACCGGGTGGTGGTGGTCGGCCGCAACGGAGCCGGGAAGTCGAGCCTGCTCCGCTGCCTGGCCGGCGTACAGGCTCCGACCACCGGCACCGTCGAGCTCGGGGCGAACGTGACGCTCGGCTACTTCGCCCAGGAGCACGAGCAGGTCGACCTCGAGGTGAGCGCACTCGACAACATCGACGACACCGTCCTGGCCAGGGAGAGTGAGCGTCGGGCGCTGCTCGGCATGTTCGGCATCACCGGCAACGCCGCCCACCAGACACCGAAGACACTGTCAGGTGGGGAACGGGCCAAGCTCGGGCTGGCCATGCTGGCCGCCGGCCGGGCGAACGTGCTGTTGCTCGACGAGCCGACCAACAACCTCGACCCGGCCTCGATCGAGGCGGTGGGGGCCATGCTGAGCCGGTGGCCCGGCACCATCGTGGTGGTGAGCCACGACCGCGCCTTCGTCCGGGCCCTCGAGCCGACCCACCGGGTGGCCCTGCCCGACGAGGCCTTCACCCACTGGCACGAGGACGACCTCGAACGGGTCGAGCTCCGCTAGTCCCGCCGTGACCGTCGGCTCCGATCGCCTCAGGGAGCGGGCTGGGGGGCCCGCCCGTTGGTGGTGGTCTCCCCCGGATCGCCGACGTCCCGCATGGCGTCCACCAGCACCTGGGCCGCACCGACCAGCCCGGCCGCCTCGTAGGGCACCACGACCTTGGAGTTGGGCGAGGAGGCCAGGGCCTGGATGGCCCGCAACTGCATCACCGCCAGGGTGTTGGGCTTGATCCGCGACTCGTCGATGGCGTCGAGGGCGGCGGCCTCGCCTTCGCCGCGCAGCTGGGCGGCGCGCTTCTCGCCGTCGGCCCGCAGCTCGAGCGTCTGCTTCTGGCCCTCGGCGGCCAGGATGGAGGCCTGCTTCTGGCCCTCGGCCTCGAGCACGGCTGCCTGCTTGCGACCCTGGGCGCTGTTGACGGCGGCCTGCTGGTCGCCCTCCGACTTCAGGATGGCGGCCCGCTTGTGCTGCTCGGCCTCCTTCTGCTCCGACATGGCCTGGAGCACGTTGTTGGGCGGGGTGATGTCGAGGATCTCGATGCGGTTGAGCCGCACCCCCCACTTGAGGGTGGCCTCGGCCATGTGATCCTGCATCTTGGTGTTGATGGTCTCGCGCTCGGAGAGCGACTCGTCCAGGGTGAGCTCGCCGAACACGGCCCGCAGGGCGGTGCGGGCCATCTGGTCGATGGCCAGGCCGAAGTCATTGACCTCGAAGAGGGCCAGCTTCACGTCGGTCACCTGACAGAAGATGGTGGCGCTGACGTGGAGGGAGACGTTGTCCTTGGTGATGACGGACTGCTGGTCGCCGGTTCGGGGGAACTCGCGGATGTCGACCTTGTCCATCCGGTCGGCCAGGGGCACCAGCACGTGGAGCCCCGGCTGGAGGACCGACCGGAACTCGCCGAAACGCTTGACCACCCCCACGCATCCCTGTTGGACCACCTTGAGGCACGACTTCAGGAAGACGACGATCAGGACGAAGATGGCGACACCCACCACAACGAGTGCGATGGACGCGCCGACGGAACCGACGATCATGGGGACCACCTCCACGTCCACTGTACGGGCCCGAGGCCGGGGATGTCTCAGCGGGGCATGGTCAGGAGTCGTCGGTGGGGTAGACGACCAGGAGTCCGCGCTCGACATCAGCCACCACCACCTTGGTGCCCACGTCGATGGTGGTGCCGGGGAACAGCGACACGGCGTACCACTCCTCGCCCCGGGAGAGCACCGAACCGGGGGGATGGCTGTCCGACACCGGCTTGCGCACCACCGCCGTCTCGCCGATCATGCCCGAGACACCGTTCAGCATCGTCGATTCCGCTCCCGAGCCCGACTCCTGGCCCCCATGACGCGTCACTCCCTCGAGAGCTCTGCCGAGATGGCTCCCTGCCCCGCACTATATGGCGATCCGGTGAGACCGGCTCCCCACCTCCGGCCGGCTCGTCGTCCGACCGGCGAGCGCACCGCCATGCCGGGATGCCGGCCGTGGCCCGTCCGAGACAGGGTTACCGTGGGTCATGGCCACCGGTACGACAGCTCCTTTGCCCGTCTCCCCGCTCACCGCCCGCAAGACGTGGCGCACCGTCGAGCCGATCCACAGCATGGTCTACTTCGCGCCCGAGGCACCGGCGTCCTACGCCCGGCTCGGCATCCGTGACGAAGCGGGCTACTTCTTGTCCCGGTCCGCCCCGATGGGGGCCGTCCGGGACAGCACGGTCGTCGCCACCTTCTACAACTTCCGGCCGGCCCTGGTGCGGTCGGCCATGGCGGGTGGGTGGGAGGCGGCACCACCGAAGAAGGTGTCCGCCGCCCGCCTGGAGGCGGCGGACACCGCCCTGCGTCGGATCCTCGGTGACGCCGTGGCCTCCTCCGAGATGGAACGGGCCGCATCCCTGGCCCGGGCGGCGGCCGTGCGGGCAGGCCAGCGGTGCGCCGGGCGACCGTTGTTCGCCGGACACGCCGGGCTCGACTGGCCGGCGGCGCCGCACACCGTGCTGTGGCACGCCCAGACCCTGCTGCGGGAGTACCGCGGCGACGGCCACATCGCGGCGTTGCTCATGCACGATCTGGACCCGGTCGAGGCGCTGGTCATGCACGCCGCCTCGGGCGAGGTGCCGGTGGGCTTCCTCCGGTCGACCCGGGGCTGGACCGACACCGAGTGGGACGACGGGGTGGCCCGGCTCCGCGGCCGGGGGTGGGTGGAGCCCGTCGAGGGCGGCGGTCTCGGGCTCACTCCCGAGGGCACCTCGGCCCGCCAGCGCATCGAGGACGTCACCGACCGGCTGGCCGCCTTCCCCTACGAGGCGCTCGGTGAGGAGGGATGCGCCGAGCTCCGTGCCCTGGCCCGGCCCTTCAGCCGGACGGTGGTCGACGGCGCCGGCCTCCGCCTGTGACCGGCCGGCCCGGCGGGCCGGCTCAGGCCGGCGGGCCGGCCGCCACCAGGTCGGCCAGGTCGGCCTCCTCCCCCGGGAGAGGGACCACCCGGTAGCCGTCGTGGTCGGTCAGCCACCGGCGGTTGCGCCGGTGGAGGTCGTGATGGCCGTCGAACCGGTCGAGGACGACCACGGGCGGCACCGGCGGCCGGGCATCGGCGGCGACCGTGCCGAGGGCCTCCATCGAGAGGCGCACCCCGTTGAGACATCCGAGCCCGGCGTCGGCCACCAGCACCACCACGTCCGGGCGGAGGGCGGCGAGGACGTCGGTGGCGTCCCCGTCGGACGCCTGCGGCGACCGCACCCCACCGGCCACCTCGACCACCCCGACGGCGACCCGGTCGGGAGGCCACTGCAACTCGTCGACGAGGTCGGAGACCGAGAAGGCGGGGAGCCCGAGTGCCTCGGCCGCCATCGGCGGGGCCATGGCGCGGTGGTAGGTGCGGAACGAGTGGCACACCGCGCCGGGGTGCTCGCCGGAGGCGGCGGCCAGCACCTCGGCGTCGGTCGGGCCACCGAGGCTCGACCCCTCCGAGTCGACGTCGAAGGACTGGGCCGGCTTCCGGGCGGCCACCGACAGGCCCCGGCCGCGCAGCTCGCCGAGCAACCGGCTGCACACCCAGGTCTTGCCCACGTCGGTGCCGGTGCCGCACACCAGCACCAGCCGATCAGGGCGCACCGGCCCCCCGCCCCCGGTGGCCCCCGGCCAGGCCGGCCTCGACCAGTCCACCGACGAGACGGCCCACCTGCTCGTCGTCGTGGATGGCCGAGAGGGTGACCCGCAACCGGGACGTCCCCGGCGCCACGGTCGGCGGCCGGATGGCCGGGACCCACACGCCCCGGGCGAGGAGCCGGTCCGAGGCGGCCACCGCATCGGCCTCGGCCCCGACCACCACGGGGATGATCGGCGAGGGATGGCCGGGGCGGCCCACGGCGGCGGCCACCCGGGCCACGTGCCCGGCCAGCCTGGCCCGGCGCCGATCCCCCTCACCGGACCGGATCACCCCGACGGCGGCCAGGGCAGCGGCGGCATCCGCCGGGGTGGGGGCGGTGGTGAAGATGTAGGGCCGTGCCCGGTTGACCAGGTACTCGATGTACCGGGCCGGGCCGGCGACGAACCCGCCGAGCGAACCGAGGGATTTGGACAGCGTGCCCACCGACAGGACGTCGACCCCGGCCAGCGCGCCCCGCCCCCGCCGGACCGGTCCCCGGCGAGCTCGGGACCGAGCACGGCGTGGGCCTCGTCCAGCACCAGCAGGGCCTGGTGGCGCCGGGCCAGGGCGACCAGGCCGTCCAGGTCGGCCTGGTCGCCGTCCATGGAGAAGACCGTGTCGGACACGATGAGGGGTCGTCGGGACGTGACGGCCAGCTCACGTTCGAGCGCGCCCAGGCTGCGGTGGGGGAAGACGGTGACGGCGGCCCTGGCCAGCCGGCACCCGTCGACGATGGAGGCGTGGTTGAGCTCGTCGGAGAAGATATGTGCGCCCTCGGTCCCGAAGACCGACAGCACGGAGAGGTTGGCGGCGAACCCGGTCGGGAGGACCACGGCTCGCTCACACCCTTTCCACGAGGCCAGGGCGCCCTCGAGCTCGCCGTGGACCGGCCGCGAGCCGGTGACCAGCCGGGAGGCGCCCGAACCGGCGCCCCAGCGGTCGAGCGCCTCGTGGGCGGCGGCCACGACGGCCGGATGGGTGGCGAGGCCCAGGTAGTCGTTGGAGGCGAAGGAGACGACCGGCCGGGCGTCACCCGGACCGCCGGCATCGTCCAGCCGGCCGGCGGGGCCGGCTGCATCGAACGTCCGCGGCCGCCGCCACCGGCCGGAGGCGGCCACCTCCTCCGTCGAGCGGTCCACCCACCCCGACCAGGGTGACGGGCCGGGCCCCGGCGCCGGGCCCCCCGGGGCGTCACCGGTCCCGGGGGGCACGGCCGCGGACAGGCCCGAGGTGATCACGCGGCCGACCCGGCGGCCACGGCCCGGATCGAGTCGGCGAGGACGTCGACCACCCGGTCGACCTCCTCACCGGTGGTGGTGAGCGGCGGCATGAGCACCACCACGTCCCCCAGCGGGCGCAGCAGCACCCCGCGGGCCACCGCCCCGGCGCACACCCGGCGCCCCCACCGGGCCTCGGCGGCCGGCGGGTCCAGCTGGACCCCGACCATCAGGCCTCGCTGGCGGACCTCGCCCACGCCGGCCAGTCCGGCAACCGAGGCGGCCAGACGGTCCGACAGGTGGGCGGCGACCTCCCTCACGTGGGCCAGGACCTCCCACTCCTCGATGAGCTGGAGATGACGCAGGGCCACCGCACAGGCCAGGGCGTTCCCGCCGTAGGAGTGGCCGTGGTAGAAGGTCGACGGTCCGAGGTCGGCCCCCTCGAACGCCGCGGCCACCGTCCCCGCAGCCACCGTGGCCGACAAGGGCAGGTACCCGCCCGAGATCCCCTTGCCCAGGCACAGGATGTCGGGGCGGAACGAGGGTCCGGCCCATTCCGAGGCGAACAGCCTTCCCGTCCGGCCGAAGCCGGTGGCCACCTCGTCACAGACGAGGAGCACCCCGAGGGACCGGCAGGCCTCGCCCACCCGGGCCAGGTCGGCGGCCTCGGCCACCAGGATGCCCGATGCCCCCTGCACCAAGGGTTCGATGACCACGGCGGCCACCGACTCGGCGTTCGCCTCGAGGCAGGCCACCAGCTTGGCCGCCCAGTCGGACGCGGCATAGCCCGGCGTCCGCAGCACCGGGAACCGCAGCGGGTCGAACAGGCTGGTGCCGAACCCGCCGTCGCCGAGGGACAGGGCACCGACCGTGTCGCCGTGGTAGGCGTCGCCGAGGGCCACGAACGTGCGCCGGGCGGGTTCCCCGAGGTTGATCCAGTACTGGAAGGCGATCTTGAGGGCCTGTTCGACGGCGACGGCACCGTCGGAGGCGAACAGCACATGGGGGTCGGCCACCGGGACCACCCGGGCCAGGGCCTCGGCGAACTCGACGGCCGCCGTGCTGCCGTTGCCGAGCAGGGTGGCGTGGGCGACCCGGCCCAGCTGGTCCAGGACGGCTCGGTCGAGCTCGGGCACCCGGTGGCCGAGCGTGGTCACCCACAAAGAGGAGATGGCGTCGAAGTAGCGCCGCCCCTCCACGTCGACCAGCTCGCGCCCCTCGGCGCGCTCCACGGTGACCGGGGCGTTGTCGGGATAGGTGGCCATCTGGGTGAAGCCGTGCCAGACCACGGCGGCGTCACGGGCCACCCAGGCGGCGGCCGACGGATCGGGGGTGTCGGTGCTCACCGGCCAGAGTCTTGTCCACTGCCGGGCGTCGGTCGACTCTCCGGCCGGGGCGGCCGCATCCCGGGCCCGGGGTGGGCCGGTCCCCGGGCACCGGTAGGATCCCGGCCCATGGACCGGATCGGCGTGGTCGACACCATGTTCGCCCGCTTCGACCTGGGCGCCGAAGCCCTCGACGAGCTGCGCTCCTGCCCCGGGTTCGGCGCCAGGTTCGAGGTGGAGCACCGGACGGTGCCCGGCTTCAAGGACCTGGCCGTGGCCTGCAAGCGGATCATCGAGATCGAGGGCTGCCGCATCGTGGTGGCGCTCGGCATGCCGGGCAAGGCCGCCATCGACCAGGTCTGCGCCCACGAGGCCTCCCAGGGCATCATGGCGGCCCAGCTGCTGACCTCCACCCACATCCTCGAGGTGTTCGTCCACGAGAACGAGGAGGAGGACCCGGCCCGGTTGGCCGAGGTGTGCGTCGACCGGGCCCGCAAGCACGCCCGGAACGCCTACTGGATGCTGTACGAGCCCGACCAGCTGACCCGGAGGGCCGGCCACGGGGTGCGCCAGGGCTACGAGGACGCCGGGCCCATCGCCGGCTGACGGGCGGGCGGTCAGGCCGCCGGGTCGTGGGGCAGCCCGAGCGTCCGCTCGGCGATGATGTTCCGCTGGACCTCGGAGGTCCCCCCGCCGATGGTGAGCGCCGGCGAGAAGAGGAACCCGAAGTCCCAGCGTCGGGCCGAGGCGCCGTCGAACCCGGTGTCGTCGGCGGCGGCCCCGGCCCCCTCACCCAGCATGCCCCGGGCGCCGGCCAGGTCGCGGGCCGCCCCCATCACCTCCTGGCCGTGGGCGTCGGCCAGCGCCTTGCGCACCGACGCCTCCGGCCCCGGCTCCATGCCGGCCATCGCCGCCGAGACGGTGCGGAGGCGCAGCAGCCGCAGGATCTCCCCCTCGGCCCAGAGGCGGGCAAGCCGCTGGCGCATCAACGGGTCGCGGGTGCCGCCGCCCGACCGCACCTCCTCGACCAGGTCGGCGGCGGTCGGTCCCATCCCCCACAGTGCGCCCGACCCCGACAGCGAGACCCGCTCGTTGCCCAGTGTCACCTTGGCCAGCGACCAACCCCGGCCCCGCTCGCCCACCAGGCAGTCGGCCGGCAGCCGGACGTCATCCAGGAACACCTCGTTGAAGGTGTGCGTCCCGGTCATGTCGGTCAGCGGTGAGACGGTGACCCCCGGCGCGTCCATCGGGCAGATGAAGTACGAGATCCCGTGGTGGGCGCGGGCGTCGGGCTCGGTCCGGGCCAGGAGGATCCCGAACCGGGCCGCATGGGCGTAGGAGGTCCAGACCTTGTGGCCGCGGACGACCCACTCGCCCCCGTCGAGCTCGGCCCGGGTGGTCAGGGAGGCGAGGTCCGAACCGGCGCCCGGCTCGCTGAACAGCTGGCACCAGATCTCTTCACCGGCCAGGAGCGGCATGAGGTAGCGGTCCCGTTGGGCGGGGCTGCCGGCGTGCACCAGGGTGGGGCCGGCCCAGCCGATGCCGATGGTGTTGTCGGGACGCCTCACCCCGGCCCGCCGCAGCTCCTCGTCCACGATGAGCTGATGGGTCGGGTCGGCGCCGAGCCCCCAGGGCCGGGGCCAGTGCGGTGCCACCAGACCCTGTTCGGCCAGCTGGCGGGGAGTGGGACGGGGGTGGGCCCCGAGCCAGCGGCGCACCGCCACCCGCCGGGGGTCGTCCTCGGCCGGCAGTGCGAAGTCCATGCGGGCCAGCGTAGGCTGCACCGGTCCGGGGGCGCCTTCCCCGGCCGCCGGCGAGCCGGGGTGGTGCCCGGCACGCCGGGGGTCCGTCCCCGGCGGGGCGCGTGGGCCGACCGGACCGTGGGCACCCGGCTCCCGAGGGGGGAGGACAGAACGACGTGAGCCAGTGGAACTACGGGGACGTGTGGGAGGCGGTGGCCGATGCCATCCCGGACGCACCCGCCCTCACCCAGGGTTCCCGCACGCTGACCTGGGCGGCGATGGACCGCCGGGCCGACAACCTGGCCCGCTGGCTGCTCGGTGCCGAGGTCGGCCGCCAGGACAAGGTGGCCCTCTACCTCTACAACTGCCCCGAGTACCTCGAGGCCACCTACGCCTGTTTCAAGCTCGGACTGGTCCCCATCAACACCAACTACCGCTACGCCGACGACGAGCTGATCTATCTGTGGGAGAACGCCGACGTCGTGGCCGTGGTCTTCCACGGCGCCTTCACCGAACGCATCGAGGGAATCCGGGACCGAATCCCGCTGGTCCGGAGCTGGCTGTGGGTGGACGACGGGACCGCCGCCTGCCCGCCCTGGGCGGAGCCCTACGAGCTGGCGGCCGGGACCACCGGACCGCCGGCCCCCGACGGCCGGGCGGAGCACCGGCGGGTGCGGGCCCCCTGGGGCCGGGGGCCCGACGACCTCCTCATGCTCTACACCGGCGGGACCACCGGCATGCCGAAGGGGGTGATGTGGCGGCAGGACGACCTCTTCGCCCGGCTCAACGGGTCGGGCTTCCGGCGGTACCCCGAGGACGGCGGCCCCGACGACGTCCGTGCCGAGCTCGAGCGCGCCGGACCGGGCATGACGCTGCTGCCGGCCTGTCCGCTCATGCACGGGACCGGCTGTTTCACCGCGCTCGAATGCCTGAGCGAGGGTGGGAGGGTGGTCACGCTCCGCTCGCGGCAGTTCGACCCGGTCGACCTTCTCGACACCGTCGAGCGGGAGAAGGTCAACGGCCTCATCATCGTGGGCGACGCCTTCGCCCGGCCCGTGCTGACCGTCCTCGATGCCCATCCCGGCCGCTGGGACCTGACCAGCCTGGTGGGGATCATCTCGTCGGGCGTCATGTGGAGCGAGGAGACCAAACAGGGTCTCCTCCGCCATCATCCCGGGATGCTGCTGGTCGACGCCTTCTCCTCCTCGGAGGCCCTCGGTATGGGCAGCTCGGTGTCCTCGGCCGGGGCAGCGGCCTCCACCGCCCGGTTCACGCTGGGGCCCGGCGTCCGGGTCATCGACGACCAGGGGCGCAACGTGTCGGCCGGCCACGTCGGGGTGCTCGCCCTCGGCGGCCGGATCCCGCTCGGGTACTACAAGGACGAGGTCAAGACGGCGGCCACCTTCCGCACCATCGACGGGGCTCGCTACTCGGTGCCCGGCGACTACGCCGAGGTGGGCGAAGACGGCTCCATCCACCTCCTGGGCCGGGGCTCGGTGTGCATCAACACTGGCGGGGAGAAGGTCTATCCGGAGGAGGTCGAGGAGGCGGTGAAGACCCTCCCCGGGGTGGTCGACGCCGTGGTGGTCGGGATCCCGAACGACCGCTTCGGCGAGGAGGTGGTGGCCGTCGTCGAGGCCTCCCCCGACGGGCCGGTCGGGGCGCTCACCGCCGACGTGGTCATCGAGCACGTGAAGTCGAAGCTGGCGTCGTACAAGGCGCCCCGCCGGGTCCGGCTCGTCCCGAGCATCGGGCGGTCGCCCGCCGGCAAGGTCGACTACGCCCGCCACCGGGCCGAGGCGGCCGACTGGGCCCGGGCGGCATCGGGCTGAGGCCGCCCGGCCCGGGCGGCCTCAGCCCTTGTTGGCCCCGTGGGTCCGCACGAAGTCGTTGACGGCGTAGTAGGCGTCGATCGACTCGCCGGCGTCACCCCAGAATCCCTCGAGCACGTCGTAGGCCATGGCGCCCTCGGAGATGTAGTGGTTGTTGACGTCGGTGATCTCGAGCTCGCCACGCCCCGAGGGGACCAGGGTCGGGATCACGTCGAACACGGCTGCGTCGTAGCAGTAGATTCCGGTCACGCCGAACTTCGAGTCGGGATGCTCGGGCTTCTCCACGATGCCCACCACTCGCTGGTCGTCGTCGAAGGCAGGCACGCCGAGATGGCGCAGATGCTCGTCCTCCTCCACCGGCGTGAGCAGGATCCGGGCCCCCTCCGGCCGCGCCTTGAAGGCGTCGACCATCGGCTTGATCGAGCCCTCGATGATGTTGTCGGCCAGCATCACGAGGACGGGATCGCCGTCGACGAACCGGGCGGCCAGGCCGAGGGCCTCGGCGATCCCCCCGGGCCGGTCCTGGTAGCCGTAGCTCAGGCGGTCGATGCCGAACTCGTGGCCGTTGCCCAACAGCCGCAGGAACTCACCGGCGTGGGTGCCCCCGGTGACCAGCATGATCTCGGTGATCTCGGCCTTGACCAGGGCTTCGATGGCCCAGTTGACCATGGGCCGGTCGTAGATGGGAAGCAGGTGCTTATTGGTGATCCGGGTCAGCGGATGCAGCCGCGAGCCGGTCCCGCCGGCCAGGAGGACGCCCTTCATGCGGCCTACCCTAGACGTGGCGCTCGGGACCGAGCGGGCCGGTACCCCGCCTCGGCGATCACGGCGTCGGCCAGGGCCGGCCAGCTGCGGGCGGCCCAGCGCCCGAAGGGCCGGTCGCCCAGGCCCGCACAGACCACCCCGGCCTCCGGATCGATCCACAGGAAGGAGCCCGAGCGCCCGAAGTGCCCGTAGGTGGACGCCGAGTTGGCCGCCCCGGTCCAATGTGGCCGTTTGTGGCCGCGCACCTCCACCCCGAAGCCCCAGTCGCAGGGGTCGAAGCGCCGGTAGCCGGGCAGCACGCCGCCGAGGCCGGGAAACCGGACCGAGACGGCCGACCGGTGGGTGCCGGCCGTGACGAGCGTGGGCACCGCCCACTCGGCGGCCAGGCGAAGCAGCCCGGTGAGGGGCCCGCGCAGCCCGGAGGCGGCCGGACCGGCCGGGTCACCGGGGTCGAGGGTGACGGCGTCCATGGCCAAGGGGTCGAGCACCCCCTCCCGCAGGTACTCGGCGAAGGGCATCCCGGCCCGCCGGGCCACGAGATCCCCGAGCACCTGGAACCCGGCATTGGAGTAGATGCGGACCGTGCCCGGCGGGGCCAGGGGTGGCCCGGGGTCGGGACCGAGACCGGACGCATGGGCCAGGAGGTGGCCCACGGTGGACCCCGGAGGCCCCGCTTCCTCGTCGAGATGCAGGGTCCCCTCCTCGACGGCGACCAGCACGGCCAGCGCGGTCGCCGTCTTGGTGACCGACGCCCAGGCGAAGGGCCGGTCCTCGGGGCCGGTCGTGCCGCGCACCTCCGGTGGTCGCCGTGCCCCTCCCCCGGTCCGGCCGGCGAACGTGGCCACCCCGACGGCGGCGTTGCCCACCGGCCAGCCGCGCACCAAACCCAGGGCCTCCATCTGCTCGCCAGCGTAGGGCCGTGCCCCGGGCGCGGGCGCCCCGGTCTCCGCCCCGGGCGGGGGTCAGACGTCGAGGAAGCGCCGCACGGCGAAGGCCGAGCCCACCGCACCGACCACGATACCGACCAGTGCCACCAGGATGCAGGTGCCCGCCACCTCCCAGCCGCCGAGCGACATCTGGGCGATGATGTTCCCCTGGTTGGCTGCCGTCTTGGCGGTGTCGAGGCCGATGCCGTAGTAGAGGGCGAGGACCACCAGCACGGCCACGGCCGCGCCGAGCAGGCCCTGGATCAGTCCTTCGGCCATGAACGGCAGCCGGATGAACCAGTTGGTGGCGCCGACCAGCTTCATCACCGACACCTCCCGGCGCCGGGCGAAGATGGCCATGCGGATGGTGTTGAGGATGAGCACCGACGCCGAGAGCAACAGCACGACGGCCACCGAGAGGAACACCCACTGCAGGATCCGGATCACGCTCTGCATGGTCTTGATCTGCTGGCCGGGGTACTTGACCGTCTGGACGCCGGGCTTGGAGATGAAGGCCTGATAGACGGCGGGGGCCTGCGACGGATCGTTGAGGACGCACCGGAAGGACGAGGGGTAGTCGGCCTCGGTGGTGGCGTCGAACTCGTCGGTCGGCAGGATCTGCTTGGCCTCGTTGTAGTCGAAGGCCTGGCTGCGCTGGACACAGGACTTGATGTAGGGCGACTGGTTGAGCTCGGTGCCGACGGCCGACGCCTGGGAGGCCGGGGCGCCCGCCTTCACCCACACGATGGCGGAGACGCCGTTCTGCCACTGCACGGTGGCCTTGGAGGCACCCTGCTTCAGCAGCAGGGCCGAACCGACCAGGGCCAGCGAGACCGCCACGGTGAGGATGGCGGCAACCGTCATGAGGCGGTTGCGCCACAGGTTGGTGACCGCCTCCCGCGAGACGTACCCGGCAGAGACCGGCATCAGGTGCGGGTGACGACGCCGTCCGGCCGGGGGCGAGTCGCCACCCCGGTCGGGGCCTGGGCCGCCATGGGCCCGGTCGGCGAGCCGGCGCCGGCGGTGGCGGTGGCGGTGTCGATGCCGTAGACGCCGTGTGCCTGGTCGCGGACGAGAATGCCCCGGTCGAGCTCGATGACCCGGCGCCTCATCTGGTCCACCATGCCGGCGTCGTGGGTGGCCACGATGACCGTGGTCCCGGTGCGGTTGATCCGGTCGAGCAGCCTCATGATCCCGAGGCTGGTGGTGGGATCGAGGTTGCCGGTGGGCTCGTCGGCCAGGAGGATGAGGGGCCGGTTCACGAAGGCCCGGGCCACCGCCACCCGCTGCTGCTCGCCGCCGGAGAGCTCGTGGGGGAGGTTGTCGCGCTTGCGGGCCAGCCCGACCAGGTCCAGGACCTGGGGCACCTGGGCGGCGATCACGTGCTTGGGCCGCCCGATGACCTCCAGGGCGAAGGCCACGTTTTCGAAGACCGTCTTGTTGGGCAGGAGCCGGAAGTCCTGGAAGACGCAGCCGATGTTGCGGCGGAGGTAGGGGATGCGCCACTTGGCCAGGTGACCGATCTGCTTGCCCGCCTCCCAGATGCGGCCGGCGTCGGGCATCTCCTCGCGGAGCAGCAGGCGGATGAAGGTGGTCTTGCCCGAGCCCGACGGGCCGACCAGAAAGACGAACTCGCCTTTGTCGATCATCACCGAGCAGTCGTTGAGGGCCACGGTGGAGCCCTTGTACGTCTTGGTGACGTTCTGGAATTTGATCATGAGGTGGGCGTCACGAGGGGGAGAAGGGGAACGTGCAGGACCAGTTGCTCATTCGTACCCAGCTTACTCAAAGACGACCCCGCGTAGCCATCAGCCCTTCTGACCTCCACTGACGCGTGCGCCACGCACGCCTTTCACGCCGCTGTAACGCGCCTACGCAATCAAGGGGTGCCGATCGCAACCGGCCTGTGTCGTGTGCCGGCACGACACTGGTCACGCGCCCCGCGTCGGTGACCACGCCGTGCCGGGCGCGGTGGTCATGGCGAGGTGGTCACGACGCGCCGCGGCGCTGCTCGGCCTGCCGCCGGAGCTCGGCTTCGATGAAGCCGTCGAGGTCGCCGTCGAGCACCGCGTCGACATTGCCGGTCTCCTCATTGCTGCGCAGGTCCTTGACCAACTGATAGGGGGCCAGCACGTAGGAGCGGATCTGGTTGCCCCAGGCGTTGTCGGTTCGGTCGCCGGACAACTGGTCCAAGGTGGCCTGCCGTTCGGCCCGCTGGCGCTCGGCCAACTTGGCCCCGAGCACCTGCATGGCCTTGGCCTTGTTCTGGTGCTGACTGCGCTGGTTCTGGCAGGACACCACGATGCCCGTCGGCAGATGGGTCAGCCGGACGGCGGAGTCGGTCTTGTTGACGTGCTGGCCGCCGGCACCCGACGAGCGGTAGGTGTCGACGCGGAGATCCTTCTCGTCGATCTCCACCTCGCCCTTGACGTCGTCGAGGAAGGGGACGACGTCCAGCGAGGCGAAGCTGGTCTGCCTTCGGTGGGCGGCATCGAAGGGGGAGATGCGCACCAGCCGGTGCACACCGCGTTCGGCGGCCAGGAGACCGAAGGCGTGCCGGCCGCGCACGATGAAGGTCGCCGACAGCAGGCCGGCCTCCTGCCCCGGGGTCGCTTCCTCCACCTCGAGGTCGAAGCCGCGCCGCTCGGCCCATCGTGTGTACATCCGCAGCATCATCTCGGCCCAGTCCTGGGCGTCGGTCCCACCCGCGCCGGCGTGGATCTCGGCCACGGCGTCACCGTCGTCGTAGGGGCCGGAGAACAGGGAGCGCAGCTCGAGCTCGCCCAGGCGCCGGTCGAGGTCCTCGACCATCGACTCGACCTCGGGCCGGGCCGAGTCGTCGCCCTCCTCCTCGATCAGCTGGTTGAGGGTCTCGGCGTCGGAGAGCTGCTCGGCCAGGGCGGCCAGCTGCTCGATGTCCTCGTTCACCCGGCCGAGCCCGGTGGTGACCTCCCGGGCGTGGTCCGGGTCGTCCCACAGGCCCGGCTCGGACGCCTGCTTCTCCAGCCGGGTCCGGCGCTCGTTGAGGCCGTCGAGGTCGAGGAAGCGCTCGGCCTCCTGGTAACGCCCCCTCAGGGCGGCCAGGGCGGCGGGGAGGTCGACGCGATCGGGCTCCCCCGCCCCCCGGCGGGGGCCGTCGGTCGCGGCCATCTCAGTTTGCGCCGTGGCAGAACTTGAACTTCTTGCCGCTGCCGCACCAGCAGGGTTCGTTGCGTCCCATCTTCTCGCGCTCGGTCTTCACGATGGGCACCTGGGTCTCGTCGTCCTCGGCGAACCGGGTGGCCATCGGCCCGGCCGCGTCGCCGTCCGCCGCCCGGCCGGCGGGACCCGCATCGAGCTCGGCCGGCGGCGCCGCGGCGAAGGCGGCGGAGATGGCACCGTCACCCTGGACGGGATCGTCGGCGGCCAGATAGCTGGCCCGGTCCAGGTCCGGCTCGGCCGCCGGCTCGACCAGCACCTGCACATGGAACACATAGCGGAGGTAGTCGTCGCCGATCCCGTCCATGAGCTTGCCGAACATCGAGAAGCCCTCGCGCTGGTAGGCGACCAGTGGGTCCTGGTTCCCCATGGCGCGCAGGTTGATGCCCTCGCGCAGGTAGTCCATCTCGGCCAGGTGGTCCTGCCACCGCTGGTCGATGATCTGGAGCATGATGTCGCGCTCGAGCTGGCGGGCGACCTCCTCCCCGCCGGGGATGGTCTCGTCGCGCTCGGCATAGAGCTCCAGCGCCTCGGTCAGGATGCTCTCGGTGAGCTGGCCCACGGTGCCGGCCGCGGCCAGGTCGTCGGCCGTGAACTTCGTCGGGTAGTACTGGGTCACCTCGGTGACGAGCCGGGGCAGGTCCCACTCCTCGGGATACTCGGACGGGCACGACGAGACGACCAGCCCGGTGATCGTCTGCTCGAGGAGCTCGAGGGTCTCGTCACGCAGGTCCTCGCCCTCGATGATCTGGTAGCGGCGGCGGTAGATGACCTTGCGCTGCTCGTTCATCACGTCGTCGTACTTGAGGACGTCCTTGCGGGACTCGGCGTTGCGCCCTTCGACCGTGTTCTGCGCCCGCTCGATGGCCTTGGTCACCATCTTGGCCTCGATGGGGACGTCGTCGGGGAGGGCCCGGCCCATCACCCAGTTCATGGCGCCGGTGGCGAACAGGCGCATCAGGTCGTCCTCCAGGGAGAGGAAGAAACGGCTCTCGCCGGGGTCGCCCTGACGACCCGAGCGGCCCCGCAGCTGATTGTCGATGCGCCGGCTCTCGTGACGCTCGCTGCCGAGCACGTAGAGACCGCCGAGGGAGCGGACCTCCTCGCCCTCACGCCGGCAGGTCTCCTCGAACGCGGCCTCGACGGCCGCGAGCTCGGCTATGCCCTCGTCGGTCGAGACGTCGACGGCCCGGGCGTTGGCCTCGCGCACGGCCAAGCCCTCCGGGTTGCCCCCGAGGATGATGTCCACGCCGCGCCCGGCCATGTTGGTGGCCACGGTGACGGCGCCCACCCGGCCCGCCTGGGCCACGATCTCCGCCTCACGGAAGTGCTGCTTGGCATTCAGCACCTCGTGGGGGATACCCCGCTTCTCGAGAAGGCGCGAGAGGTGCTCCGACTTGGACACCGATGCCGTGCCGACCAGCACCGGCTGGCCCACCGCGTTCCGCTCGGCGATGTCGTCCACCACGGCGGCGAACTTGGCGTCCTCCGACTTGTAGATGAGGTCGGGGTTGTCCTGGCGGATGAGGGGCATGTTGGTCGGGATGGGGACGACCGGGAGGTCGTAGGTGTTGGCGAACTCCGAGGCCTCGGTCTCGGCCGTGCCGGTCATCCCGGCCAGCTTGTCGTACAGGCGGAAGTAGTTCTGGAGGGTGACGGTGGCCCAGGTGTGGTTCTCCTCCTTGATCCTGACCCGTTCCTTGGCCTCGACCGCCTGGTGGAGCCCGTCCGACCAGCGGCGGCCGTCGAGCGTACGACCGGTGAACTCGTCGACGATCTTCACCTCGCCCTGGGCCACCAGGTAGTCGCGGTCCCGCTTGTACAGCTCCTTGGCGTAGAGCGCCTGGGTCAGATGGTGGACGTAGTTGACGGACACCGCGTCGTACAGGTTGCCCACGCCCAGCTGGCGCTCGACCTTCTCGATGCCGGCCTCGGTGGGTACGACGATGCGCTTCTCCTCGTCCACCTCGTAGTCGTCCTCGACCCGGAGCGTGCGGACCACGCCGGCGAACTGGTAGTAGAGCTGCGCCGACTCGGCGGCGGGCCCGGAGATGATCAGGGGCGTGCGGGCCTCGTCGATCAGGATCGAGTCCACCTCGTCGACGATGGCGAAGGCGTGGCCGCGCTGCACCATGGCGTCCACGGACCGGGCCATATTGTCGCGCAGGTAGTCGAATCCGAACTCGGTGTTGGTGCCATAGGTGACGTCGCACCGGTAGGCCTCTTGCTTGGCGGCGGCGTCGTCGATGTCGGGGCCGACCCGGCCGACGGTCAGCCCGAGGAACCGGTGCAGCTGCCCCATCCATTCCGAGTCCCGGGTGGCCAGGTAGTCGTTGACCGTGACCAGGTGGACGCCCTGGGCCCCGAGGGCGTTGAGGTACACCGGGAGGGTGGAGACGAGCGTCTTGCCCTCACCCGTCTTCATCTCGGCGATCCACCCGAAGTGGAGGGCCATCCCCCCCATCAGCTGGCAGTCGAAGTGGCGCTGGCCGAGAACCCGCCAGGCGGCCTCCCGCACCAGGGCGAACGACTCGATGAGCAGGTCCTCGAGGCCCTCGCCGTCAGCCAGGCGCTGACGAAAGACATCGGTGAGGGCACGCAGCTCGGCGTCGGTGCGCGCCTCCATCTCGGGCTCGAGCGCGTTGATCAACGGCACCAGCTCGGCCAGTCGGCGGACCTTCTTCCCCTCGCCGGCGCGGAGGACTTTGGTGAGCACGCTCATGGGCACCCCACTCTACCGTCGGACGTGCCCGCCCCCCGGGCGCCGCCGGGGGCCCCCGGCCCGCCCGGGGACGGCGCCTAGGCGGTGCGCACCCGTTCGTGCAGCACCGAGACGGAGTTGGCCGGGCGACGACGGGGGTTGGTGCGGGCCACCAGGCGTCCCTTGGTCTTCTCCAGCTGGTGCTCGAGCTTCTCCACCACCAGGTCGACGGCGACCAGGGGGTCCGGGGCGGCGGCTCGGGCCCGCACGATCCGCCCGTGCCCCACGATGATCACCTCACAGCACTCACGGTCGGTGATCCGCGGGTTGTGCTCCTCGAAGAACTGCACCTCGGCCCGCTCCATGCCGGGGCACCGGTGGCCGAGCCGGCCCACCTTCTCCTCGGTGAGCATCCTCACGCCGTCGGACACCATCCTCCTGCCCTGCGCAATGACCACGTCCACGTCGTCGCCTCCTCGGTTGTCCTCTTCCCTACTACTTCCCTACTACCTCTCCTGCACTACCTCTCCTGCCCGCTCGTCCTCGTCATGGTCGGTGGGATTGCCGGCCGGGCCGGTGCCGTGAGCGGCGTGCGGCTGACCTGGTCTTTGACCCCACACTCGCCTGCCGTGGGGATGGCGGCCCGGGGCCCGGCGGCCTCCGGCCGTGCCGGGGTGCCCCTCGGGCCACGTGGTGGGCCGCGTCGCCCCATCTCCGCCCGCCCCCGAGGGTCGGGGGCGCGACGGGCAGGTCTTACTCCTAAGCCGCACCATGCTCAGCAACCATGCGTTGCCTTACGTGGGTCGTTTCGCCTGCGACTGGCATCGACTTGCAACCACAGACCCGCACGCCGCTCACCGGTGCAGTGTACGCCCCGAAGGCCCGAATTCCAGGGGCCGGTGGTCCGAGTTCACGAGGTTGTTATGTGCCCGTCACCGGTTGGCAACACGCCCACCAGCCCCTCAGGTCCGGCCTGGCGGTGGACGGAGTACCAGCTCAGAGCGGGGGGAAGCCGCGGAGAGGGCGGGTCACTCGGGGCCCTGGCCGAGCTGGAGCTTGATCTCGTCGAGGATGGGGATGGGACCGGGGTCGATTCCCTCGTGGGCCGCGAGATGGAGCGAGACGAAGTCGCCGATCATGGCCAGGTCGAGGAGCTGGGCCAGGTCACCCTCCCCGGCCGCCCGCACCTCGGCCACGTCGGCCACGACCTCACGCAGCACCTCGGTGACCAACTCGAACCGCCGGCTCACCTGGGGGTGCTCGGCGTCGTGGCGCAGGTTGACCAGCGTGATGAGCTGGCGGGTGGCGTCGCCGTGCTGCCCCCACCCGGCCACCTCGTTGTGGCACACCTCCGGGTACACGTTGCAGAAGGCGGGGGACTTGGCGTTCTCGTTGACCTGGGCCTTCCACCGCAGGGCGGCGGCGGCGCCGAGATCGCCCGAGCTGTGCACCAGCGGGATGGTGCGGCCGATGAGCCGGGCCACCTCCTCGGCCGGGTTGTCCGGCCGGACGAGCTCGTCACGCCGGGCCCGGAGCTGGTCGACGGCCTGGTCGACCCACTGCACGGCCCCGGGGAACAAGCCGATCTCCTCGAGCAGCACCAGTGGTGGGATGGCCATGGCCCCGAGGGCGGCCCGCGGTTGGGGGATGTCACGCGGCACCGCCACCACCGGGACCTTCCAGTCGTCGGCCAGCTGGGCCAGGGCCCCGCCCCCGGCCACCACGACCAGGGAGGCACCGGCCTCGTAGGCACTGGTCGCCGCCTCCAGCGTCTCCTCGGTGTCACCGGAGAACGACATGGCAAAGACCAGCGTGCCGGTCCCCACGTAGTCGGGGGGCTCGTAGTTCTTCACCACGGTGACCGGCACGGGCATGAAGGGCGCGGCCGTGGCCATCAGCACGTCCCCGGCGATGCCGCTGCCGCCCATCCCGAGCACCACCACGTTCTCCACCCGCTCGCGGTGGGGCAGCTTGAGGCCCCGGGCGGCGGACACGGCCGCCGCCACCTGCTCGGGGAGGCCGGCGGCCGCCCCCCACATGTCCAGGCTGTCGACCTCGAGCGGGGACGCCGCGACCGAGGACCGACCGCCGGCCGCCGGGGAGGTGGCGTTCACGAGCCCTGGGGCTCACCGGTGGTGCGGGCCCCGCCGGCATCGGCCTTGGCCATGAGCCGCTGGTGCTCGGCGTCGTCGACGGCGGTGGCCTCGTCGATGAGCATCACCGGGATCCCGTCCCGCACCTCATAGCTGCGATGCAGGCGCGGGTTGTACAGGCGGTCCTCGTCGGCGAAGTACAGCAGCGAGCCCTTGTCCTCCGGGCAGGCGAGCACCTCGATCAGGAGCGGGTCGAGCGTCATGCAGCCATCCTCTCTCGTCGGTCGCCCGGTGACCACCGGGCCGGTGCGCGCCCGGTCACGACCCGAGGAGCTGCTCGACCTCGGCCTGGACCTCGGCGACGTGCTCGGCACAGGCCGCCTCGTCGGGAGCCTCCACGTTGAGGCGCAACAACGGCTCGGTGTTGGACGGACGGAGGTTGTACCACCAGTCGCCCCGGTCGACGGTGAGCCCGTCCAGCCGGTCGGCCGTGCCGAGGGCCCCTCCGGCCCGCTCGACCGCGGCGGCCAGGAGCTCGACCGCGTGGGCCGGGTCGTCGACGACCGTGTTGATCTCCCCCGAGTCGGCGTAGCGCTCGAAGGGCCCCAGCAGCCCGGAGAGGGGCTTGCCGGTCGTGCTCAACAGCTCGAGCACGACCATGGCGGCGATGATCCCCGAGTCGGCCCGGTAGTTGTCCCGGAAGTAGTAGTGGCCCGAGTGCTCGCCGCCGAACACGGCGCCGGTGTCGGCCATGACCTGCTTGATGAAGCTGTGCCCCACCTTGGTCCGGACACCGGTGCCACCCTTCTCGGCGATGACCTCGGGGACCACCCGGGAGCAGATGCAGTTGTAGAGCACGGTGGCGCCCGGGTGCTTGTCCAGCATGGACGAGGCGACCAGGGCGGTGGTGAGGGACCCGGAGACCGGGCGGGCCCGCTCGTCGACGAGGAACACCCGGTCGGCGTCGCCGTCGAACGCCAGGCCGACGTCGGCCGACCGGTCCAGCACGGCCTGCTTGAGCGCCACCAGGTTCTCGGGCTGGATGGGATCGGCCGGGTGGTTGGGGAACGTGCCGTCCAGGTCGGGGAAGAGGATGTCGACCTCGAAGGGGAGCCCCTCGAAGACCTTGGGGGCGACCAGGCCGCCCATGCCGTTGGCCGTGTCGGCCACCACCCGCAGCGGCCGCAGGGAGCCCAGGTCCACGAACGACCGCACGTGGTCGGCATAGGCGTCGAGCACCGAGCGCTCCTCCAGCGGGGCCAGCCCGTCGGGGTCGAGCTCGGGCGGCCCCTCCGTCCCCCAGGCGTCCAGCAGCGCCTCCGCCGTGTGCTGGATGTCGGCCAACCCGGTGTCGCGCCCGATCGGACGGGCCCCCGACAGGCAGAGCTTGAGGCCGTTGTAACGCGCCGGGTTGTGCGAGGCGGTGAACATTGCCCCGGGGGCGTCGAGACTGCCGGCGGCGAAGTAGAGGAGGTCGGTGGAGGCGAGGCCGAGGTCGATCACCGACACGCCTTCCGAGCGGGCCCCGTCGGCGAACGCCCGGGAGAGCGCGATGCCCGACTCGCGCATGTCGCGGGCCACCAGCAACGAGGGTGCCCGGGTGAACCGGGCCACCGCCATCCCGATGGCCCGGAACTGGGTGGTGTTGAGCTGGTCAGGGACCACCCCCCGGATGTCGTAGGCCTTGAACACATCGGAGAGGCTGGTCATGGCCGGGCCATCCTATCCAGCCGGCTCGCCACCATCGGTGGGCGGACTCGGCCCACCGTCCCCTCCGATGTCGGACCGCGCCTGGGGCGGCGGCTCAGTCTCCGCCGCCCGACAGCATGCTCACGACGTCGCCGGCGGCGGCGTCGCACAACTCGGCCAGCCGCGCCATCCGCGCCGACAGGCTCGGCGAGGCCAACAGGGACTGGCGGTCCATCGCGCCGAGCGGGGCCAGCTCGCACAGCACCCATCCGACCTCGTCGTCACCGCCCGCCAGGCCGAGGTCGGGCGGGAGGGCGGGGACCTCACCCAGCTCCGAGAGGAGTCCCCGAAGCCGGAGCACGGCGGCCTCGGCCACGTCGAGCGCCCGGCCGTCGCCGGTGCCCAGCTCGGTCGGGAGCTCCCTCACCACGGCCCGGGGGTAGGGGTCGTCGGGCAGCCAGCGATCGACCCGGATGCGCCGCGAGCCACGGGCCATGACCATCGACCGCCCGCCCTCGATGCCGGCCAGCCGGGTGATCGTCGCCACGGTGCCGATGTCGACCCGATGGTCACCCCCGCCCACCTCCGAGCCTCGATCGATGAGGACCACTCCGAACTCCCCGCCGCCGGCCAGGCAGTCGGCGATGAGCCGGCGGTAGCGCGGCTCGAACACGTGCAAGGGCAGCGCGCCCTGCGGGAACAGGACGGTGGACAGCGGGAACATCCCGAACGGCGACTCCATGTCCGGGGGGTCGGGGGCGCTCAGCGGCCGGGGCGCGCCCGGGCCGCCCGCGCCCGCCGGGCTCGACGCCCCCCGAGGGCCAGGGCCACCACGATGAGCAGGGAGGCCAGGGTGATCACCTGGCCGGCCCGGTCGCCCGTCGAGCTGGCGTAGTGGAGGGTCACGTCGTGGCTGGTCGGCACCACGACCATCAGGTTGGGGGCGGCGCGCCAGGGGCCCTCGGCCCCGCTGGCCCGCCAATTGGGGAAGTAGGACACCTTGACCTCGACGGGGGTGCCGAGGCGGTCCACATGGAAGGAGACCGAGCTGTCCGTCTGGGTCACGTGGGACACCGTGGTGGCCGCCACCGGCACGGCCGTGGGCCGGGTGTCGGCCAAGGGAACCCTGGCCCAGGTGGCGGGGCCACCGGCCGTCGGGACGACCCCCCACCGGGAGGGGTCGTCGTACCAGTTGACCGCGGGGGTGAGCCAGCTGGTCTGGCTCGGGGACACCCCCTGCCACACCACGGGCTGGTCGGCCAGCGGCTGCACCAGCGAGGAGTCCTTGATCTCGTAGACCTTCCACGTGATGTTCAGCGCCTCGCCGTTGTAGGACGTGCTCCACGGCCCGGTCGAGGCGACCTCGCTCACCGAGGGGTCGGCGCCGGCGGCCTGTTCGACGGTGCTGGAGGAGGCCAGGAAGTAACGCACGCCGAGCTGCTGGAGGTGCTCGATCCCGAGGGGCACGTTCAGCCCGCTGTAGTGGAGGCCGTTCACCGCGTCGGAGGGGTTCACCGACAGCTCGTTCTGGTCGATGAAATGGAAGGGGGTGGTGGAGGACGACTCGAACAGGAGGCCCTCCATGGAGTCGACGCACCCGTTCGTCCAGTACGGCAGCAGCATGAGTGACATGGTGGTGCCGAACCGGTTGAGGGCGGGGTCGTACTCCCACATGGCCCGACCACACCCGTGCTCGGCGCCGACCCGGGCCATCATCTGGATCACGGCGCGGTACTCGGGGTAGTCGGGCTTCCGCTCGTAGCCCGAGTAGTTCCAGGCGGCCCAGGCACTGGGCTGGTCGGCCCCCACGGTGACCCCGACCTGGCTGAGGGCGGAGGCCGGCAGGACCAGCGGCGGGACCACCACGAGGCAGGCGGCGGCCAGGGCGACCAGCGGCCCGACCACCGCGCCGGGGGCGTTCGGGCCGGCGGTGGGGCGGCGGAACCGGCTGATGCGCGTGCCCGGCCGCCAGGGCACCCGCGCCGCCAGGGTGAGCCGTTGCCGGATGACCAGGACCCAGCGGGTCAGCCGCCGGCGCCGGTTCCAGCGGGCCAGGGCGGAGATGGTCTCGAACAGGGCGTAGCCCGCCATCAGATAGAGGCAGAGGAACCACATGGGCAGGAAGCGGACGTTGTACAGCTTCCCCTGGGGGTCGAGGCAGACGACGGCGGCCGAGGCGCCCCCCAGGATGGCGATGCACCACGCCACCCGGTTCCGGCGCACCACCATGGCCACCAGCCCGACCAGGTCGGCCGCCAGCACCCACCGGGCCGAGGCGGGGAAGAGGAGGTGCGGGAAGCCCTCGACGTTGGTCCACCCCATGTTGGTCGTGTAGGCCTGGCCGGTGACGAAGGGGATCAGCCACCAGGCGGACAGCCCCACGCCGAGGGCACCCGCCACCGCCGCCCAGAGCAGGCGCCTCACCCAACGGCGCCGGGCCAGGCGGCCCGGCACGCTGCGGTGCCGCCCTCGCACCAGGTCGGCGTCGAGCAGGACCAGCACCACGGCCCCGGCCGCGGCGAACAGCGCCGGGAGCAGGTGGCACAAGAGGGTGCCGGCGAAGAGGACGGCGGCCAGGGCCCGGTGCCGACCGGTGCGGAGGCCCGACGCCACCACGCCGAGGAACAGGAGGGCCAACGAGAGGCTGAGGGAGAAGGAGAACTCCCCGGCCAGGGTGGAGAGGATGTTGCCGCCGTAGATGGAGAAGCTGGGCTCGAACAGGAAGGGCAGGGTGGCCGCCGCCAGGCAGGCGGGCCCGGGGTCGCGCAGTCCGGCCAACCGGCCGAAGGCCCAGGCGCAGAGCGGCAGGAGGAGGGTGCCGAGCACCGTGACCAGCTTGAAGGCCACGTCGTAGGGCATGACGGCGTTGAACAGCACCGTGATGAGCCCGGGCAGCGGGAAGTAGAAGGTGTAGAGGGGGAACCCGTCGTACCACTCCGGGTCCCACCCGGTCAGCTGGCCGTGGGTCAGCAGGTGCGACTTGAGGAACGCCGGGAGCATCACGTGGCCGCCGGTGTCCCCGCCGGCGGTGGTGGTGTTGGCCACCAGTAGTGAGGGGTGGAGCTGGCTGAGGGCGACCAGTGCCACCCCGACCACCACCACCGCGTTGGACCAGCCCGGCCAGGCCGACCTCCGGGTCAGCCGCTGGACGAGGGTCGACCGGGGACGCGGCGGCGATGGCCGCGGCCGCTCGGCCGGCCGCTCGACCGGCGCCACGTCGACGGGCGCGGTCATCTCAGGCCAGCACTCCCCCGAAGGCGACGGGGACCACCACGGCGGCGGCCACCGCCATCAGGTTGAAGGTGGCGTGGGCCACCATGTTCATCCCCAGCCGCCCGGTGCGGTAGGAGACGAGCGACAGGATGATGCCGAAGACGGCCAGGCCCAGCAGTTGCAGGGACTCGGCGTGGGCCAGGCCGAACAGCACGCCGCTGACCACGATGGCGAGGGCCGGCCCGACAAACCCGCCGATGGTCCCGAACAGCCGGGCCAGCGAGCGGAGCAGGACGCCGCGGAAGAACAATTCCTCGAAGAACGGGGCGCCCGCCACGGTGCACACCGCGATCACGGCGAAGCCCACCCCGTGCGACCCCCCGGTCAGCTTCTGCGACGGGGCGTTGAACCGATGGTCGAAGTTGTGGACGTGCTGGGCGATCGGGACGTACATCAGGGCGACCAGGATCTGGCCCCCGACCCCGATGGGCACGCCGACGAGGTCGATCCAGCGGAAGCGGAGACCGAGGTCCCTCGGCAGGCTCTTGGTGCCCCTCACGCCGCTGGCGAGCCAGGCCGCGCCGAGGAACCCGGCCCACAGCCCGAGCAGTGTGGAGACGATGTACCAGGTGGGAGGCTCACTCAGCCGGGTGATGGCGGCCAGCGAGTTGAGCTTTCCGGCCACGGCCGCGCTGATGGCGACGAACACCGCGGCGATGATCTGGCCACCGACGAAGCCCATGGCCGCGAACAGCAGCCACATCCAGGCCGCCGGGCGGCTGCTCGGGGCGGCCCCGGCCTCGAGCTGCCGACCGAGCGGGAGGTCGGGGCCCGGACCCGGAGCGGACCCCGCCGGGCGGCCCCGGGGTGGCGGCCATGGCGACGGTGGCGGCCACGAGGGGGGGGGCGGCGCCCATACCGGCTCCACCAGGGGCGGAGCCGGCCCGGGGGCCGGCGGTGGACCAGCCGGCCGATCGTCCGTGGAGGCGGCAGAGTCCGTTCCCGGTTCGGACGGCTCGATCACCCGCCCCACGATACCGAGGGAATCCGATCCGAAGGCGGCGGCCCTGGTGACAGAGGGAGGCGATGCGTCAAAAGGACCCCGGTGCGCATAGCATGATGGGGTGACCCCGCCCAATCCCGACGTGCCCGGCGGGCCCCCGTCACCTGGCGGACCCGGACAGGAGGCACCCGGACAGAACCGGAACCGCATGATGCTGTACGTGGTCATCGTGGTGGCCGTCCTGTCCGTGCTGATCGTCCCCGGCCTGGTCCACAAGTCCAGCCCCAACACCCTGACCTACAACAGCTTCCTCAACGACGTCCAGAGCAAGCAGATCAAGACGGCCACCGTCGACCAGACCAACGGCGTCATCACCGGTGACCTGACCAACGGGGGGACCTACACGGTCAACGGGCCCAACCCGGTCACCGACTCCGAGCTCAACGCCCTCAAGCCCCTCGGGTCCGACTACAAGCTGGTGACCACCCAATCGAATGCGCTGGTGAGCATCCTGCTCACCTGGGTCCTCCCCTTCGCCATCCTGGGCGGGATCTTCTACTACATCAGCCGCAAGGCCCAGGGCCAGATGGGGAGCATCATGTCCATCGGGCGGTCCAAGGCCAAGCTCTACTCGACCGAGCGACCCTCGACGACCTTCGACGACGTGGCCGGCTACGACGGGGTCAAGCTCGAGATCAGCGAGGTGGTGGACTTCCTCAAGACCCCGGCACGGTTCAAGGAGATCGGGGCGCGGATCCCGAAGGGGATCCTCCTGGTCGGACCGCCGGGCACCGGCAAGACGCTGCTGGCCCGGGCGGTGGCTGGCGAGGCGGGCGTGCCCTTCATGTCGGTGAGCGGCTCCGACTTCATGGAGATGTTCGTCGGGGTGGGCGCCAGCCGGGTGCGCGATCTCTTCGCCACCGCCCGGAAGCAGGCCCCGGCCATCGTCTTCATCGACGAGATCGACTCCATCGGGCGCAAGCGGGGCGCCGGCCTGGGGGGCGGCCACGACGAGCGGGAGCAGACCCTCAACCAGATGCTCTCGGAGATGGACGGGTTCGACCCGACCGAGGGCATCGTGGTGATGGCCGCCACCAACCGCCCCGACATCCTGGACGCCGCCATCCTGCGGCCCGGCCGGTTCGACCGCCAGATCGTGGTCCCCCTCCCCGATCTCGAGGAGCGGCTTCCCATCCTCCAGGTGCACTGCAAGGACAAGCGGGTCGACCCGACCGTCGACCTGGGTACGGTGGCCCGCGGCACCCCCGGTATGAGCGGGGCGGACCTGGCCAACCTGGTCAACGAGGCGGCCCTGCACGCCGTGCGGCGCGGGTCGACCGTCATCCAGAACGTCGACTTCGAGGCCTCGCGTGACCGGGTGCTCATGGGCCAGCGGCGCGAGAGCCTGGTCCTGTCCGGGGCGGAGAAGGAGCGGGTGGCGTTCCACGAGGGTGGTCACGCCGTGCTGGCCTACGTCCTTCCCGACGCCGACCCCGTGCACAAGGTGACCATCCTGCCGACCGGCATGGCCCTCGGGGTGACCATGCAGCTCCCCATGGAGGAGCGGCACATCCATCCCCGCCAGCAGATCGAGGACGCCCTCGCCGTCCGCATGGGCGGGCGGGCCGCCGAGCTCCTGGTGTACGGGGACCTTTCCACCGGGGCCAACAACGACCTGGTCGGCAACACCGAGCTGGCCCGCAAGATGGTCCGCGAGTGGGGCATGAGCGACAAGATCGGGCCCATGGCCTGGGGCTCGCAGGGCCAGGTGTTCCTGGGCGAGGACCTCATGCACACCCGGGACTACTCCGAGCACACCAGCCAGATCATCGACGACGAGGTGGAGCTCATCCTGCGGGCCCAGGAGGAGCGGGCCCTCGAGGTGCTCGCCCGCCACCGCGGTGGCCTCGACGCCGTGGCCCGCGCCCTCCTCGACGAGGAGACCATCGACGGCGAGACAGTGGGCCGGCTGGTGGACACGGCCTACGGGCGTCCGGTCCACGAGCACGGGGTGAAGAGCGTGCCCCCCATCTTCGTGGCCTCCCAGCACGGGCCGACCGGCTCCGAGGACGTCGACGGCCCCCCGGGAGGAAACGACGAGGAAGACCCGGGGCGGGACGGCCCGGGCGGAACACAGGTGGCCGCCGGCCCGGCCGCAGGGACGAAGGGCGATGCGCCGACCGGCGAGGGGCCGACGGAGACACCGGCCGACCGCCCGGTGGGCACCGCCGCCCATGCCAGCGACTCCGGCACCGACCACTCGCCCGACCCGGCGCAGCCCACCGCGGACGGACAGACGGCGCCGTGGCCACCGCCGCCTGCGCCCCACTGGCCCCAGGCCCCCTCCCCCATGCCGGCCCCACCGGCACCCGGCCACTGGCCGAAGCAGGCGCCGTGGCCACCGCCGCCGCCGCCCCCGTCGTCACGCTGACGGGTCGCGCTGAAACTTCGCCCTGACGCGTCGACCTGACGGGTTGTTCCCGGCCACCGGCGCGGGTCGTGAGCCGGCGCATCGAGGAGACGGACCGCGATCGGTTGGCCACATCGCCATCGCCCGGCGGCACCTGGCGGTTCGACTGGCCGTTGACCGCCCGTGCCAAGATGGCGCGGTGCTGGCCAACCGGGTGACGGAGCTGCTCGGGGTCGAGATCCCCATCGTCCAGGCCCCGATGGGATGGATCGCCCGATCGGCACTGGCGTCAGCGGTGTCCAACGCGGGTGCCATGGGCATCATCGAGACCTCATCGGGGGAGCTCGATGCCGTCCGCCGGGAGATCGCCATGATGAGGGACCTGACGGACAAACCCTTCGGGGTCAACATCGCCCAGGCGTTCGTGTCGGATCCCGCCGCCATCGTGGACTTCGTCATCTCGCAAGGTGTGACGTTCGTCACGACCTCGGCCGGGAGCCCGACCCGGCACACCGCCGCCCTGAAGGACGCCGGGCTCACCGTGTTCCACGTCGTCCCGACGGTGCGGGCCGCCGACAAGGCGGTCCGGGCCGGTGTGGACGGGCTCATCGTCGAGGGGGGCGAGGGCGGCGGTTTCAAGAACCCGCGGCCGGTGTCCACCATGGTGCTGCTCCCGTCGGTGACCGCGGCCTTCGACCTCCCGGTGATCGCGGCCGGCGGGTTCCTCGACGGCCGCACCATGGCGGCCGCCCTGGCCCTCGGCGCCGAGGGGGTGCAGATGGGGACGGCCATGGTGTCCTCGTCCGAGTCGCCGGTCCACCCCCGCTGGAAGCAGGCGATCATCGACGCCGACGAGACCGGCACGGTCTTCCTGAACAGCCACACCTCACCCGGCCTGCGCGCCCTGCGGACCGCCCACACCGAGAGCCTCGAGTTCGACCACCAGCGCAACGCCATGTCGGCCTTCGGGAGCGTGCAGGACGTCTACTTCGGGGGCGACCTCGAGGCCGGGATCGCCCTGGGTGGTCAGGTGGCCGGTCGCATCGCGGCCAGCCGGCCCGTCGCCGAGATCATCGCCACCTGCGCCGCCCAGTGCCAAGAGGTCCTCGGACGCCTGTCCGAGCAGTACGTGGCCAGCTGACGGACAGGGCGCGGCGCCGGCGGCCCGAGCCGGGCCGGGAGGGGGCGCAACTGTGGCACGGTGGGCCCGTGCCGGCCTATGAACGCTTCGCCGCCTTCTATGACGAGGTGATGGACGACCCCACTCCACGGGCGGCCCGGGTCACCGAAGCCATCGACCGGCACCATCCCCGGGCCCGATCCCTGCTCGAGCTGGGATGCGGCACGGGGTCGATGCTGAGCCGGTTCACCGGTATGAGGTCGGTGACCGGGCTCGACCGGTCCCCGGCGATGCTCGCCATCGCCGCCGCGAAGGTCCCGCGGGCCGAATTGGTCGAGGCCGACATGTCGTCCTTCTCGCTCGGCCGGCATTTCGACGTGGTGGTCTGCGTCTTCGACTCCCTCAACCACCTGCTCACCTTCGACGCCTGGCTGTCGACCTTCGACGCGGTGGCGGCACACCTGGCCGACGACGGGCTCTTCGTGTTCGACGTCAACACCCTCGGGGAGCTGCGCCGCCTCGGCGAGGACCCACCCGCCGTCTACGACTTCGAGCGCGGCGTGGCCGTCCTCGACGTGGCCTTCGCCCGTGATGGCGAGGACTCGGGGATGTCGCAGTGGGACATCCGCATCTTCGAGGACCTCGGTGGCTGCCGCTACCGGCTACACCGCGAGCAGATCGGTGAGCTCGGCGTAGGCCTCTCCCGGGTCCGGGCGGCGGTGGAGGCCCGGTTCGACCTCCTCGAGCTCACCGACGAACGGGGTGGGGCGGCCGGCGACGACTCGGTCAAGGCACACTTCGTCCTGCGGCACCGTTCGGGTGGACACCCGCGTTCTGGAGGACGCGGGCGTTCCGGTCAGGGGAGGATCGGGAATCCGGTCGACGCCACCACCCCGGGCGCCCCGCCCGGACCGGAGTCCTCCTCCACGCCCACCGGCCCCGACGCCGACACGACGTAGGTGGCGAGCCCCCCTACCTGATCGGCACCGAGCACGGCCACCCCACCGGGGGCCGCCTTGAAGCTGGCGAACGGACGCCCCTGCCCCAGCCGGGTGACCTCGACCATGACGCCGGTCGGTCCGGGGTCGGCCACGGCCAGGCTCTCGACGGTGGCTCCGACCGTGCCGGGGGCGGTGGTCAGGCCGGGCCCGGGCACCAACCAGCGGTCGCTGGTGGTCACGGTGCCCGGCGTCGACCCCCAGACCGGGGGGGTCGTGCCCCCGGGGGCCAGCACGGACCGGCCCACGACGATCGGCAGGCTGGCGTCGACGGTGACGGCATAGGGGACCTGGTGGGGCAGGCCGGGGGTGCCCGAGGCAGTGAACACGGCGATCGACCGGGCCGCCACCGCCAGGCGTTGTGGCTCGACCGAACCGGACGCCAGCCCGAACGAGACGGTCGCCGTCGCCGCGGCGTTCCCCGGGTTGGCCAGGTAGAAGTCCACGGTCGACCCGGGCAGGGCCGTCGTCTGGGCGAAGCGCCAGGTGGTGGACAGCGACGGGGAGCCCAGCCGGAGCGAGAGCCCGCCGGTCCCGCCCGGGGACCACTGCTCGAACTCCGTGCTGACGAGCGTCCCGGACTGGGCCGTGACCAAGGTGGCGATGTCGTGGGCGTTCTGCACGAAGTCGCCCACGTTCTCGGTCACCATCTGGCCGGGCGGGACGGTGAGACCCTGGTACGCCTGGGGGGCGATGACGCCGACATCGGTCAGGAAGGAGATGTTGAGGACCGATTCGGTGGCCGCCGGGTTGAGCAGGGAGAGGGTGAGCAGATTGCCGTCGGCGGTCGACCCCCCGGCGAAGGCCCACTGCGGCGAGGTCTGCGAGGCGCATGGGGCGGTGCTCCAGCCCCCGGGCCCCGACACGACCTGGCTGGCGGCCACACCGCCACCGGCGAAGGTGAACACCGAGGCGTTGCTGCCGGCCGGGAGTCCGGTCGCCGGGTTGACGGCGACGCTCCCGAGGGGGGGCACGGCCAGGGCCCGGTGGGTGGTCGGCACCGATCCACCGGCGGCCGGGCCCACCGCGGTCATCACGCCGGGGACGAGCCGGTCGGTGCTGTTGGTCAGGTACACCGTGGTGGCGGCGGCCGCGCCGGTTCCGCCCGCACAGAAGGCGGACGAGGAGTGGGCCCCGGCCGGGGTCACGGGCACCGCGTCGAGGGTCCCCGTGGCGGACGGGGCCGACGTGACCGGGGTGGCCGCGTCCACGCCGGCGACGACGGCCACCACGGCGGCGACGACGGCGATCGCCGTCCACCGCCCGCGCCCGGGCCGGGGCGGGGCGGTCCCCCCGCCCCGGCCCGGCCGGGGCGGGGGTCCGTCGTCGAAGCGGGCGGCGGCCCGGTCGGGAGCGGTCATGTCCACTCCGGCTCCGTCCGATGCTCACCCGACAGCGCGCCGGCGGCGGGGCCCGGCGGCTCGCCGGCTCCGGGCGAGCCGTCCGACGTGGGGCCACCGGCCACCGGGACCCGCCGCCGGCGCCACCGCACCGGCCCGGCGCGACGGAGCGCCGCGCCGGCCAGCAGGACGATGGCCGCCAGCCACCCGAGGATCGAGCCCAGGAACGACAGCGGCGCGACGAACCCACCGTCGAAACGAAGGGCTGCGGTGCCCGCCCGTTTCACGCCGTACTGCCCGGCCCAGCCGAAGGCCGGCGACGGGCCGACCACCGCACCGGCGTGGTCGGACAGCACCCACCGACCGGCCGGGGCCGACGCCGAGAACACCGTGCCGGCCGTCAGCCGGCCCTGGAAGGAGGAGGAAGCCGGGGGCCCGGGCAGGACGGGCCGGGCCCCGGGCAGGACGCTCGATCCCGCCCCCGTGCTCAGCACGGGCGATGGGCCCGAGGCCGGCGCGGCCGGCGAGCCGGGGGGGACCTCGGCCCGTTGGGAGACCCAGTCGGCGTTCTCGTAGACGGTGATGCCGCTCCCCGAGAGCGAGGAGCTCAGGTCGAGCTGGCGGGCCAGGGCCGGGGCCAGGTCGGCCGGCACCGGGTACTGCTCGGGGGTCTGCTCGCCGGGGATCTCGGGGGCGAGCGACGTGAGCAGCACGACGTACCGGACGCCGGCCGGGGCGAGCAGCCGTCCCAGCTGGTCGGTGCGCCCCTCCCGGGCCTGGTCCACCGCGGCCGACAGGTCGGCGGCCGGTCCGGGTCCCGGGGCGCTCCACAGCCAACGGGCGTCGGGGCTCCCCCCGTCCGAGGTGGCATAGGCCAGCCCGTCGCCGGCCGCCCAGGAGCCCTGGGTGAGGGCCCGGCTGTCGCCCAGCCAGAGGACGCGGAAGGCTCCCGAGGCCGCCTTGGCCGGCATCCAGGACACGGACTGGCTGAAGTCGGTCACCGGCAGGTCCCACCGTCCGGGCAGGGCCGAGAGCAGGGTCGGGACGGCGCCGAGGACGACCGCCCCGGTGGCCAGCACGGTCACCATCTGCCGCCATCCGAAGGCCGCCGCCCGGAGGTCCTCCTCGAAGGCGACCACGCCGAGGCCGATGGCGGCGGCCACGGCCGCCGCCGCCGGGGCGAGGAGAATGTGGGCGTCGACGGCCAGGCTGCCGGTCCAGCCCCGGCCGACGGCCCAGGCCGCCAGCCAGCAGACGAGGGCGATGGCCCACAGTCGGCACGCCCACCGGAACCGCTCGCCCCGGGCCAGCACCAGGGGCACCACCCCGGCCACGGCGAACCCCCAGGCCAGGGGGGACACCCCGATGGGCCCGACGGCGAACCGGAGCAACGACCCCCACGAGGCTCCCCCCGCCGCCGGGATGGGGACGCCGAAGACCGCCACCGCCCCCCGGCCGGCCGAGAGCACGCCGACGACCCAGGGGAGGCAGATGAGGACGGCCACCGCGGTGGCGGCGAGGGCCAGGGCCAGGGCCCGGCCGGTGGACCGCCAGTCACCGAAGAGCACCGAGGACACGACGAGGCCCACGGCCACCAGCGCCACGACCACCGCCATGGCTGGGACGAAGGAGATGAGGACCGCCTCGAGCAGGCCGAGGGCCACCGCCCGCCGGACCGCCCCGTGGCGGAGGCTCCAGTCGGAGACGCGCCAGTGGATCGACGGGGGCGCGGCGGGGGCCCCGGCGGGCTCGACGGGCCTCGACGTCGGGAGGGTGAACGGGGCGGTGCCCGTGGCCCGGAACAGCCGGGCCAGCACCCACGGCGTCCCGGCGTAGGCCACCAGCGCGCCCCATCGCCCGAGGGCCAGGTCATCGTAGGGCACGGCCATGGCCAGGTAGGCCAGTCCGGCCACCAGCGCCGCCCGCTGCGAGCGGAAGGGCCGCAGCAGGCGGACCACCCCCCAGGCACCGAGAGGCACGCAGGCAAAGACCAGCACCTTCTGGGTGGCGCCCATGGCTCCGAGCAGGGCGGTGCCGGCCAGGCCGGCCAGGGCCAGGGCAGGCGAGGCCGGTGCGGTGGTACCGACCCCGGAGGGGTGCCAGCCCACGGCGAACTGGGCGAGCGTGGAGGACCAGCCGGGGAAGGGCACGAACTGCCCGACCACGGGCAGCCGCCCGGTGAGGACCCCGCGGGTCCCGATCAGGACGACCGCCGCCGCCGCCGCCCAGGCCGTGAGCCGCACCCTGCCGTTCAGCCGACCGCGGTCCGACGGCGCCTCGTCGGCGGCCGCCGCGGCGGCGGCGGCGGGGGCGGTGGCCAGGTGCGGTGCCGGATCCACGCCTCCGGACCGGGTGGCGACACCCCCGGCCACGGCGCCACCGGAGGCGGCCAGCTCGTCGGCGTGGGCGCCGTGGAACCCGTGCTGGAAGACCCGGCGACCGTAGGTGGACAGGCGGGCGCTCCCGCCGATCTGGAGGGCGCGGATCTCGCGGTCGCTCAGCCGCCGGTGGCCGCGCAGCTCCCTGCGCTGCCGCCGGATGGCCGCCAGGCGGCCCAGGTTCCACCGCCAGGCCCGGCGCACCGCCCGGGCCCGGGCTCGGTTGCCCGCCAGCTCGGCCACGATGATCTCGCCCATGGCCAGCAGGAACACCTGGGGCACCACCCGGACCAGGTGGAGCGGGCCGTAGCACTTGAGCACGGCGAGGAGCTCGTGACGGCGCTGCAGCTCCTGGAGGGTCACCGGGTAGGGGCCCGCCTGGGCGGCACCGTCCCCGACGAGCGCCGGATCGATGGCCCGCATGCCGCCGGCCAGCTCCTCGAGGTGGCGGACCCGGGCGTCGGGGGCCACGATGACCCGCGCCCCGGCCACCTGCGCCCGCCAGCACAGGTCGAGGTCCTCCCCCATGGCCACGATGGCCGGGTCGTACCCGCCGAGCTCGGAGAAGAGGTCGGCCCGGACCAGGGTGGAGCCGCCCGGGGCGACGAACACGTCCCGCACGGCGTCGTGCTGGCCGTGGTCGATCTCGTGGGGCTGCACCCGGTCGACGACCGACCCTCCCTTGTCCACCGTCATGCCGACGTGGACCAGTTGCTCAGGATCGTCCCAGTTCACGACCTTGGGTGCGACGATGCCGGCGTTGGAACGGAAAGCCTCTTCGACCATCAGGTGGACGGCGTCGGGAAAGAGCGCCACGTCGTCGTGGCACAGCAGGAAGTAGTCGGCGCCGTCGACCATCGACGGCACCTCGTTGATCGACGAGCCGAAGCCGCGATTGGCCTCGAACCGCCTGACGTAGGCCGTGGGCAGGACGGCGGCCACCCGGCCGGTGAGGTCCTCCTGGCTGCCGGCGTCGAGCACCAGGACCGAGAGCTCGGCATAGTCCTGGGCGGCCAGTGAGGCCAGGGCCTCCTCGAACCACGGACCCGGGTCGTGAGCGACGACGACAGCCACAACCGGCGGGGCCAGGGTTCGCATCAGGGATCAGAGGCTATCCCGCCCACACCGCCGATAGGCGTCTTCCCTGCTCACAGGCATGATTCGCCGGGACCCGACCAGATGCTTGCAACTGTTTAACACTTCGAATACAGTTGCATACACCACCGACGGACCACCCGTCCGACCGGAAGCCACGACAAGGGCACGCCGTGAGCCCGGCCCACCGTCAGACGAAGGAGAGCCCACATGCCAGACATCAAGATGCCAGAGATCAAGGTCCCCGACCTCAACACCGACGTGGCCAAGGCGGCCAAGGACGTCGCCGCCGTGGCCAAGGACGCCACCTACGTGGCCATCGGCGCCGGTGTGCTCGGCTTCCAGCAGGCCCAGGTGCAGCGGCAGGAGCTGCTCAAGCGACTGGGAGACCCGACGTCGGGCCTGTCCGACCGGGTGGCCTCGGTCCGCGCCGACCTGACCGACGCCTGGGAGAACATCGACTCGACCGTCGACGAGTTCGTCCACCGCCTCGAGGAGATCATCGAGCGGGTCGAGGCGGTCTTCGCCCCGTTCGAGGACCGGCTCCCGGCCGGGGCGCGTGACCTGGCCAAGCAGGCCCACGTGCAGGCCCGTGAGGCCCGCAGCCAGCTTCGCACCCTGCTCCCGACGACCGGCGCCTGATCCCGCGCCGGCCATCAGCCGGTGTCCCGCCCGTCCCGAGAACGGCCCGCTCCGGCGGGCCGTTCTCCGCGTCCGGCGACGTCTCCGCGTCGGGCGGGGCCGGGTCAGTCGGCGTGCGCGCGCCAGTAGGCCAGCACGTCGGCCAGGGTGTCCTCGAGCGGCACTTCCGGCTTCCACCCCGTCGCCTCGATCAGCCGGGCGGGGTCCCCCCGGAGCACCGGGACCTCGACCGGGCGCACCAGGGCGGGATCGGTCTCCAGTTCCAGCTCGGTGCCGGCCAGCCGGAGGAGCCCTTCGGCGATCTCCCGGATCGACACGTCGCGGCCCGAGCAGATGTTGTAGACGTCGGCCGGGTTCTCGGTCTCGACGAGCAGCCGGTAGGCCCGGACCACGTCCCGCACGTCGGTGAAGTCACGGCGGGCCGACAGGTTCCCCACCGGGATGGCCGCTGCGCCCCGCCGCTCGGCGTCGACGATGCGCCTGGCCAGGGCGGCCACCGCGAAGGTGGGCGACTGCCCCGGACCGATGTGGTTGAACGGCCGGACGGTGATGACCCGCTGCCCGTGGCCGAGCCGGGCCTGGGTCTCCACGGACTCGGCGGCCAGCTTGCTGGCGGCGTAGGGGGTCAGCGGGGCGGTGGGCGACGCCTCGGTGAGCGGGAGGCACGCCGGGTCGGTCACCGCCCCGTAGACCTCGGCCGAGCTGGTCACGAGGACCCGGGGGTCGGACCCGCACTCGCGGGCCGCGGCCAGCAGGGCGGCCGTGCCGATCACGTTGACTTCGAGCACCCGGAGCGGCTCGTCCCATGACCGGCCCACGTGGGTCAGGGCGGCCAGGTGGTAGATGGCGTCCGGCTGCGCCTCGGACACCGCGGCCAGCAGGGGCCCGGGATCGGTGACGTCGACCTCGTGGTCGATGACGACCACCTCGTCACCGAGGGAGCGGAGATGCTCGGTGAGCCACCGGCCCACGAAACCCCGGCCACCGGTGATGAGCGAGCGCACGACGGGTCACCCTACCGGCTGGCCGCCCGGGCCTTCATCCCGGCCGGGCGCCGGTCGGCCGGCGGCGTGCCGGTAGGCGTCGAGGTGCACGGCGGCGCTCGCCGCCCAGGTGTGGCGGGCCGCCACCTCCAGGCCCCGGCGGCGGCGTTCACGGTCGGCCGCCGCACTTCCCGGCTGGCGGCCCAGCTCGGCCTCCAGGGCGTCGGCCAGTCCGCCCGTGTCGCCCGGGTCGACCAGCACGGCGACGTCCCCGGCCACCTCTTCCATGGCCGTCCCCGACGTGGTCACGACGGGCACCCCGCAGGCCATGGCCTCCAGGGCGGGCAGGCCGAACCCCTCGTAGAGGGCGGGGTACACGGCCGCCGTGGCCGAGCGCAGCAGGGCCGGCACGGCCGCGTCGGGCACGTACCCGGTCCGCACGATCCGCGAGCCGACGGCGCCCGCGGCGGCCACCGCCCGGTCCACTGCGCCGGTACCCCATCCGGTTCCCCCGGCCAGGACCAGGAGGGCGTCGGGGTGGCGGGGAGCGACCCGGGCGAACGCCTCGACCAGGGCCGGGAGGTTCTTCCGGGGCTCGATGGTTCCGACGAAGACGAGGTAGGGACGGCCCCCCGCCAGGCGGGGGTCGATCCCGGTGAGGCGGGCGCCGTCGGCCCCCTCGGCCGGCTCGTCGGGGCGGAACCGCCCGGCGTCCACCCCGTGCGGGGCGACGAACACCGGCGACTCGACCCGGCACCACCGGGCCAGCTCCTCGGCGGTGACCCGGCTGGGGCAGACCAGGGCGGCCGCCCGCCGGGCCGCCACCCGGATGGCCCGCCGGAACAGGAGGACCTTGGACGGCTGGTGCCAGGCGGCCTCCTCGAAGAAGCTCAGGTCGTGGACGGTGACCACCGCCGGGACCGGCGAGCGCTCGGGCAGGGTGTAGTGAGGCCCGTGGTGCACCTCCACCCGTCGGTGGGCGAGGAGCGCCGGCAGGCGCGCCTGCTCCCACGCCAGCCGGAGCGGGCGGGGTCCCGGCGCGGCGGGAACCACCTCCGAACCGGCCGCGCCGGCGCGCCACCGTTCCCCGTCGGCCCGGCGGCTGAACAGTACGAGATCCACATCGGGGCGGACCGCCAGCGCCGCAGCCAGTTGCACCGTGTACTGGCCCGCGCCGACCGGACGGTCGGGGACGGCCGACACGTCGAGGGAGAGACGGAGACCGGCGTCAGCCACGGCGTTCGCCCGATCGGGTGCCGCAGGCCTCGCGCCACACCTCCAGGTGGCGCCGGGCGATGGTGGACCAGGTCAACTCGGCCGCCCGCGCCAGGCCGAGCGACTGGAGGCGGGACCGCTCCCGCCCGTCGGTGGCCACCACCAGCAGGCCGTCGGCGATCGACTCGACGTCGTGGGGGTCGACCTCGAAGGCGGCGCCCACCGTGCTCGGCAGGCGACGGCTGGCCACCACCGGGGCGCCGAAGGCCATCGCCTCCACCGGCGGGAGGCCGAACCCCTCGATGTAGGGGACGTAGGCGAGCAGGCGGGCCATGCCGTAGAGGGCGGACAGCTCGGTGGGCGAGACCAGTCCGGCCAGCACCACGCCGGCGGCCGGCCTCAACCGCTCGCCCCACCCGCTCGGCCCGACCAGCACCAGGGGCCAGGGCTCGGGCAGCAGCCGGCGGATGCGCCCGTAGGCCTCGATGAGCCGGGCCTGGTTCTTGCGCGGCTCGAGCGTGCCCACGCTCAGGAGGAAGGGCCCGGTGACGCCCAGGCGGGCCAGGAGGGTCGTGGCCGCGGCCAGGTCGGGGGCGGGGAGATGGTCCGACCCCATGGGGATGACGGTGATGGCGTCCCGCCGGGCACCGGCCTGGCTGAGGTCGTCGGCCACCACCTCGGCCGGGACGATGAAGCGGTCGGCCCGTCGGAGGGCCCGCCGCAGGGCGGCTTCGTGCCAGGCGCGCCCCCGCCGCGGGTAGGCCTCCGGCACCCGCCGCCAGAGGAGGTCGTGGACCGTCGCCACCAGGGCGGCCGAACCCGGCTCCACGGTGGACAGCGACGTGGCGTGGACCACGTCGAAGCCGCCCGGTGCCCGGAGGAGACCGCGGTCCCAGGCCCGGGTGAGCCCGGGCCCGGGCAGGGGCGAGCAGCGGAGGGGGTAGCCGAGCGAGAGGAGCGGGTCCGGGGTCCGGCGGCGGGGGCACCGGCTGGCCATCAGCTCGAGATCGGGCCGTTCCGCCGGCTCGACCTCGCCGAGGCCCCGCAGGAGCCCCTCGATGTAGGTACCGATGCCCCCCGGCGCCGTCCGGCGCAGCTGTTCCACCATCATCAACAGCCGCACCGGCTCACCCATCCCGGCGAGCCGCCCGGCCCGGGCCCGGCCCGGGCTGGTGGGCCGCCTCGTGGTAGAGCCGGGCCAGTCCCTCGGCGCAGGCGCTCCAGCTGAAGGCGGTGGCCCGGCGGGCCCCCCGGGCCACCAGGTGCTCCACGTCGGGGCCCCCGTCGACGAACCGGTCGAGGGCGGCGGCCAGGGCGTCGGCGTCCCCCGGGTCGACCAGGACGGCCCCGTCGCCCACCACCTCGGGCACCGCCCCGGCCGCCGTGGCCACCACCGGCACCCCGGCCGCCATGGCCTGGAGCGGTGGGAAGCCGAACCCCTCGTAGAGGGAGGGGTAGGCGAGCACCGAGGCGCCCCGCAGCGCCGCCCCGAGGGCCCGGTCGTCGAGGTAGCCGGGGCGCACGATGCGCGACCGCACCGGTGAGGCCTCGAGGGCGGCTCTGAACCGCTCCGACCCCCAGCCGTCGCGGCCCACGATGACCAGGGCCAGGTCGGGCCGGGCCGCGGCCACCGGGGCGAAGGCGGCGACGAGGGAGGGGTAGTCCTTGCGCGGCTCGACGGTCCCGATGGCCAGCACGTATCGCCGGCAGCCCTCGGGGAGGTCGAGACCCGGGCCGGGGTCCGCCCCGGCCGGGCCGAGGTCGGGAACCCCGAGGGCGACGGTCCGCACCCGGTCGCGGTCGACGCCGAGCTCGGCGACGACCTGTTCGGCCACGAACCGGGTGGGCACGTGCACCCAGGCGCCCTCGTCGACCGCCCGCCGGATCAACCCCGGGTACTCGAGGGTGGGTGGGTCGCACAGCTCGGGATAGAGGACGACGGTGAGGTCCCAGACCGACAGCACCCGTGCCGCCCGTCGGGTCGGGGGCACCACGAAGTTGGGGCCGTGCACCACGTCGCAACGGCCCACGAACCATTCGACGGGGGGCAGACGGCCGTGGCCCCAGGCCAGGTGCAGGGGCCGGGCCGGCATGGCCCGCTGCCCGGTGGCCACCCCGGGGGGGACCAGCGCCTCGATGCCCTTGCGCCGCCGCCAACTGATGGCGAAGGCCGACACCGCCACGTCGCCCCGTTCGGCCAGCGCCGCCAGCGCCCCGGCGCAGAACACGCCGACCCCGGTCGGGCTCCCGAGCAGCGCGGTGGCGTCGAACCCCACGGACAACCGGCCCGGGTCGACGGTGGCGGATCGCTCCGGGGGCACGCAGGGAGCCTTGCACACCCCCCGCGCCGGGCCGTGCCACGGCCGCGGCCGGGTAGCCTGCCCCGATGACCAACACCGCCCGGCGCGCCGACGCCGCCCCGCGGTGATCACCGCCCTGGCCGGCGGGGTCGGTGCCGCCCGGCTCCTGCGTGGGATGGTCGAGGTCGTCCCCCCGTCGGAGATCACCGCCGTGGTCAACACCGGGGACGACACCGTGCTCCACGGCCTGCACATCTCCCCCGACCTCGACACGGTCATGTACACGCTGGCCGATGCCATCAACCCCGACACCGGGTGGGGGCTGGCCGGCGAGACATGGCGGGTGATGGAGTCACTCGACCGCCTCGGGGGAGTGACGTGGTTCAACCTCGGCGATCAGGACCTCGCCACCCACTGTTACCGGACCCAGCGACTGCAGGAGGGCGCCCCCCTGAGCGAGGTCACCGCCGAGCTCACCCGATCGTTCGGGGTGGGGGTCCGGCTCCTGCCGGTGACCGACGACCCGCTGCGCACCCGGGTGCTGGTGGCCGGAGGCGCCGAGATCGGCTTCCAGGAGTACTTCGTGCGCCTCCGCCACGACGTCACGGTGACCCGGGTCCGCTTCGAGGGGGCCGAGTCGGCCGGGGCCGGCCCGGGGGTGCTCGACGCTCTGGACGGGGCCGACACCATCGTGGTGTGCCCCTCCAACCCGGTGGTGTCGATCGACCCGTTGATGTCGGTACCGGCGGTGCTCGACCATGTGGCCCCGAGGCGCGACCGGGTGGTCGGGGTCTCCCCCATCATCGCCGGGGCGGCCCTCAAGGGGCCGGCCGACCGGCTCCTGCGGGAGATGGGCTTCGAGTCGTCGGTGGTGGGCGTGGCCCGTTGGTACGCCCCCTGGATGGGCACGCTGGTCGTCGACGAGGCCGATGCCGGGCTGTCCGACGCCGTCGAGGCCGAGGGGGTGCGCTGCGTGGTCGCGCCCACCGTCATGTCGTCCGTGGACCGGGCGGCCCTGCTGGCCCGGACGGTCCTCGATGCCGTCGTCTGAGCCCGGGCCCCGTCGTCCCCCCCGGCCCCGGGAGGTCCATCCGCGGCCCGGGGCGGCCTGACCGTCCTCCCGGTCACCGGGCTGGGCGAGGTGCTCCCCGGAGACGACCTGGCCGCACTGCTGGCCGGGGCCCTGGCCCCGGCCGACCCGGACGGCATCGCCCTGGCCGGTGGGGACGTCGTGGTGGTCACCCAGAAGGTGGTGTCCAAGGCCGAAGGCCGACTGGTGGAAATGGACGCCGAGGACCACGAGGCCAAGGCCCGGCTGATCGCGGCGGAGTCGGTACGGGTCATGCGGCGGCGCGGCGACCTCGTCATCTCCGAGACGCCCCACGGGTTCGTCTGCGCCAACGCCGGCATCGACCTGTCCAACGTGGCCGCCGGCACGGCAGCCCTCCTCCCGGTCGACCCGGATCGGTCGGCCCGACGGATCCGCGCCGGTCTCCGGCACCGGATGGGCGTGGCGGTCGGGGTGATCGTCTCGGACACGTTCGGTCGCACCTGGCGGAACGGGGTGACCGACGTGGCGATCGGGGTGGCCGGCGTCGCCGGCGTCGTCGACCTGCGGGGGACCACCGATGCCAACGGGCGCCGCTTGGAGGTGACCGAGGTGTGCGTGGCCGACGAGCTGGCCGGCGCAGCCGAACTGGTGATGGGCAAGGACCGGGGCGTGCCCGCCGCCGTGGTGCGCGGCGTCGACCCCGGCTGGCTCAGGAGGTCGTCGGTGGCCTCCGAGATCGTGCGCGCACCCTCCGAGGACCTGTTCCGGTGAGGGGCTACTCCTCCCCGGGATCGGTCACCCGGTGGCGCACGAATTCGATGACGGCGGCCGTCCCCTCGCCGAGGGGCGTCCAGGGAGACCAGCCGAGCTGGATGCCGGCGCGGCCGGGGTCCAGACAGCTCCTCAGGAGCTCGCCCGGACGGAGGGGACGGTGCTCGACCCGGGGGGCCCGGCCGGCCTGGGCGGCCATCTCGGCGTAGAGCTGGTTGACCGACGTCTCACGGCCGGTTCCGATGTTGCAGACGAGACCGCCGCCCCGGGTGGCGGCCCGCACGAAGGCGTCCACCACGTCGTCGACGTAGACGAAGTCGCGGGTCTGCTCACCGTCGCCGAAGACGGTCACCGGCTCGTCCCGCACCAGGCGCTCGGCGAAGATGGCCACCACCCCGGCCTCGCCGTGGGGATCCTGCCGGGGGCCGTACACGTTGGCCAGGGCCAGGGCGGCGAACTCCAGGGAATGCAGCTCCCGGTAGGCGACGAGGTAGTCGATGGCCGCCTTCTTCGACACCCCGTACGGGGAGAGGGGCCGGTGCGGGAGGGACTCCTTCAAGGGAAGCTCGGAGGGATCGGGCTCGCCGTAGAGCGTCCCGCCGCTGGCGGCGAACACGACCCGGCCCGCCTGGGCGGCCCGGGCCCCCTCGAGGACCTGCAGGGTCCCCACCAGGTTCACGTCGGCATCGAAGACGGGGTCGGCCACCGACACCCGCACGTCGGCCTGGGCGGCCAGGTGGAAGACCACCTCGGGACGCCGCCTCCTCATGAGCTCGACCACTTCGGCGGAGCGCACGTCCATCTGGTGGACGGACAGCTGGTGCCCGGCGGCGGCCCGGGCCTCGGTGAGGTTGGCCAGGGAGCCGGTCGACAGGTCGTCGAGGACGTCGACGGCATGCCCCTCGGCCAGCAGCCGATCCACCAGGGTCGATCCGATGAACCCGGCACCGCCGGTGACCAACATGCGCAAGGGTCAGACTCCCGCAGCCACCCGTTGCCCGTCGAGAACCGTGCCCGAGGCGGTGACCGCCCCCCCGCCGATCACCGAGAGCCCGTGGATCACGCAGCGCTGGCCCACGATGGCGTCGGGCCCGATCACCGAGCCCTCGACGGTGGCATTGGACGCCACCCGCGCCCCGGGGAGCAACACCGACCCGGTCACCGATGCGCCCTCCTCGACCACGGCGCCCGCCCCGATGACCGACTCCTCGACGACGGCGTTGGCAGCCACGGTCGCACCCCGGCCGAACAGGGCGCGGGCCACGGACTCGCTCTGGACGTCGACGGTCCCGATACGCCACACGCCGGGGCCGAGGGCGGGGTCCGGCTCGGCGTCGGGCGCGGGCGGGCCGTCCCGACGCCCCAACAGGAGGTCGCGGTGGGCCCGCAGGTAGGCGTCCGGCGTGCCGGTGTCGAGCCAGTAGGCGTCAGAGCCCTGGGCGAAGAGGGTGCCCTCCTCCACCAGGGCGGGAAACGTCTCGCGCTCGATCGACACCCGGCGGTCGGGCGGTATCCGGTCGAGGACGGTCGGCTCGAACACGTAGGTCCCGGCGTTGATCAGGTTGGTGGGCGCCTCGTCACGGGGCGGCTTCTCGATGAAGGCCTCGACCCGGCCCCGGTCGTCGGTCGGCACCACGCCGAATGCGCTCGGGTCTTCGACCGGGGTCAGGCTGATGGTCGCCTCGGCTCCGCGCTCACGGTGGAAGGCCACGAGCTCGGAAAGGTCGGAATCGGTGAGCACATCTCCGTTGACGACCACGAAGGTCTCGTCGATGCCGGCGTGGCCGGCGGCGAACCGGATGGCGCCGGCGGTGTCGAGCGGGGTCGGCTCGACCGCGTAGGCGAGGCGCACACCGACGATGGTCCCGTCCGGATAGGCGTTGATGAAGGCGTCGGGACGGTAGCCGAGGGACAGGACGGCGTCGTTGATCCCGTGGTCGGCCAGGTGGCCCACCACCCGCTCGATCATGGGCACCTCCACGATCGGCAACATCTGCTTGGGGGCGGTGAGGGTCAGCGGCCGCAGGCGCGTGCCCTCGCCCCCCACCAGGACGACCGCCCTCACTTGGCGCTTCCGCCGGGTTTCTGCGTGGTCGAGGTGGGTGTCGTGGTTGCCGTGGTGGGGGTGGTCGGGGTGGTGGTGACCGCGGTGGGCAGGGTGGTCGACGTGGAGGACGTGCCGGACGTCACCGCGGTGATCAGGCTGGTGATGGCCTGGGCCGGTGGCTTCGGCACGGCCACCGTGGCCGGCACGAAGGCCATGGTGATCAGCTGGCCGTTGGCGAACTTGAGGTCCTGAGGGGGCCCGCTCGTCTCGGTCCCTTTGCCCTTCGAGGTGAAGCTGGGCCAGCTGTCCACGATCACCACACCCGGCTTGCCGGCCTGGGGCGTCCCCTTGGGGCACACGTCGCCGTTGCTCAGAGCGGCCTGTCCCGGGTACTGGAGGGTCGAGGAGCTGAGTTGGAGGCCCTTGTAGCCGGAGACGAATTTGCCCAGCGTGGCGTTCCCGCCCGACTCCGAGCTGTTCTTCGGGGCGACGGTCACCACGCCGTTCCCGTTGGCCACCAGGCCGGTCTGGTTGGTATTGGTGCTGGCCGGCAGGTTGGGCTGCATCTTCCCGCAGATGTCGACGCCGAGGGCGGCGAACCACTGCTGCTGGGTGGTGGGCGGACCGGACGACGAGGTGGCCTGGTGGGTGCGCTGGTAGCGGCTCAACCCGATGAGGAGGAGGCCCACGATGCAGATGACGGCCAGCGAGGCATACCAGTTGACCGGCATCTGGCCGCGGTAGGTCCGTCCTCCGCCGGTGGTGGCGGCGCGTTCCACCCATTTGCCCGTCGAGTTGCTCGGCATAGATCGGACGACACCCTACAACCTGGCATCACGGGCCCCGGGTGCGGCCGGTCACCGGCGGGACATACGGACCAGGCTGGCCAGTGCGGCGCGGACGACGAGACCCACCGTCACCAGCGGGAGGAGCGCCTTGCGCCAGCCCGACGACGAGCGGCAGGCGAAGCGGAACAGCGAGCGGTGGTGCTGGAGGATCATCTGGTAGGGATGCGAATCGGTCGAGACCCCTTGCAGGTGGATGACCTCGGCGCCCGGGACGTAGGCCGACGTCCACCCGGCCCGGGCCAGGCGCCAGCACAGGTCCACGTCCTCGGCGTACATGAAGTAGGACTCGTCGAAGCCGCCCACCTCCTCGAAGGCCGACCGCTTGAGCAACAGGCACGCACCCGACAACCAGTCGACCTCCTCGACGCCGGATGCCTCCTCCAGGTGGGCCTGGTGGTAGGCGCGGGTGAACCGGTTGTCCGGCGCGAGCAGGCCGAGCACGGCGTGGCCGGCGGCATCGGTGAGGGCCGGGAACCGGCGGGCCGACGGGTAGCGCCGTCCACCCGGGTCGCGGATGAGGGGGCCGACGACGCCGCGGTCGGGTCCCGCGTCGAGCGCCCGGGCCAGGACCCCGAGGGAGCCGGGGCCCACTTCGAGATCGGAGTTGCACACCAGCAGGGCGGAAGCGGTGGTGGCGGCGGCGCCCCGGTTGGCGGCGGCGCCGTATCCGAGGTTGCGACCCGGGTCGACCACCGTCACTTCCGGGACGCGGCGCCGGAGCTCGGCCAGGGAGCCGTCGACCGAGCCGTTGTCCACCACCACCAGCTCGCCCGGAGCCTCGTGGAGCAGCCTCTCGACGCAGCGGGCGAGGGCCGGCCCCGACTCGTAGTTGACGACGACGGCGGCGATGCCCCCGCCCGGCCCGCTGCGCTCCGGGCCCGGGCCGTCGCGCCCTTCGGGGCGCCCGGTCATGGCCGGGGGGGCCGGGGGCGGGTGAACCGGTACCGCACGAGCGTCATCAAGGCACCGAATCCGTCGCGCCAGGTGATCTTCTTGCCCTCGTCCGGCTCACGGCCGGCGTAGGAGATCGGCACCTCGTAGATCCGGTGGCCGGCACGCAGCACCTTGGCCGTGATCTCCGGCTCGAACTCGAACCGGTCCGACTCGATGGTGATCCCCTCGAGCACCCGGCGGTCGAACAGCTTGTAGCAGGTCTCCATGTCGGAGAGAGTCGAAGAGTAGAGCACGTTGGTGACGAGCGACAGGAATCGGTTGCCCACCCAGTGCAGCGGCAGCATGTTCTTGCGCTCGCCGGTGAATCGGCTCCCGTACACGACGCGGGCCTTGCCCCGCAGGATGGGGTCGAGCAGCTTCGGCCAGTCCTCGGGGTCGTACTCGAGGTCGGCGTCCTGGATGAGGACCAGATCGCCGCGCACCGCCTCCATGCCGGTCCGGATGGCGGCGCCCTTGCCCCGGTTGGCCCGGTGGCTGATCACCCGGACGGTCGAGTCCCCCAGCGCGCCGAGGACCTTGTCCGTGCCGTCAGAGGAACCGTCGTCGACCACGATCACCTCGACGTCCAGGGGGACCTCCACCGACCGCACCCGGCGTAGCTGCTCGGCCACCGTCGTACGTTCGTTGAACACCGGGACGATGACCGACAGCAGGTGGTACCGGTCCACCGCGGGCTCGCCCCGGCCCGCATCCCGTCCCAGACCTCCACCGGTGTCAGCCATGCGCCCGCGCTCCTCGGTCGCCCCCATTGTGGCCGCCGAGGTCGGCCGGCGGCCGAGGGAACGGATCCGCCCAGCTCCACCTCACCGGCGAGGAAGGCGGCCGTGGCGGCCAGCCCGTCCCGCAGGCCGGTGGTCGGTTCCCACCCCAGCTCGGCGCGCGCCATGGTGATGTCCGGCCTCCGGCGGGTGGGGTCGTCGACGGGCAGGGGCCGGTGCACGATCGGCGACGACGAGCCCACCAGGTCCACCACGGTGTGGGCCAGCTCCAGCACGCTGTACTCGTCGGGATTCCCGATGTTGACCGGGCCCACCAGGTCCGAGTCGAACAGCGCCACCAGGCCGAGCACCTCGTCCTCCACGTAGCAGAGGCTCCGGGTCTGGCTGCCGTCGCCGTACACGGTGAGGGGCTCCCCCCGCAGGGCCTGCAGCAGGAAGTTGGACACCACCCGGCCGTCGTCGGGACGGAGGCGCGGCCCGTAGGTGTTGAAGATCCTCACGATGGCCACGTCGGTGCCCAGGGCTCGGTGGTGGGCCATGGTCAAGGCCTCGGCGAAGCGCTTGGCCTCGTCGTAGACGCTGCGGGGCCCCACCGGGTTGACGTGCCCCCAGTACGCCTCCGACTGGGGGTGCACCTCGGGGTCGCCGTACACCTCGCTGGTCGACGCCAGCAGGTACCTCGCCCCATTGGCGCGCGCCAATTCGAGTCCGTGCCGGGCGCCTTCGCTTCCCACCGCCAGGGTCTGGAGGGGGCGGGCCAGATAGTCCGGGGGGGACGCCGGGCTGGCCAGGTTGAACACCCCGTCCACGGCGCCATCGACCGGGACGGACTGGGAGACATCGGCCTCGATGAGGGCGAACCGGGGGTCCCCGTCCAGGTGGGCCACGTTGGCCCGGCGACCGGTGGAGAAGTCGTCGACGCAGACCACAACGTCGCCCCGCGCCACCAGGGCGTCGCAGAGGTGCGAGCCGAGGAACCCGGCCCCGCCGAGCACCACCAGGCGGCGGCTCACCGCCGGCCGATACCCGTGTACTGGAAGCCCATCCGCCGGAGCTGGGCCGGGTCGAGGAGGTTCCGGGCGTCCACCATCACCGGGGCGGCCATCATGAGCCGCACCCGGGCGAAGTCCAGCCAGCGAAACTGGTCCCATTCGGTCAGGACCACCGCGGCCGACGCACCCTCGCAGGCGGCATAGGCGTCGGGGAAGGCCCGCACCGACGCGGCCAGGCCCAGGGCGTCCCCGTCGGGCGCCAGCGCGGTGAGCTCGTCGATCGGCGCCGACTTCTGGTCGTCGGGGACCGAGATGGTGGGGTCGAAGGCCTGCACGATCGCGCCCCCGTCGAGGAGCCGGCGCACCACCTCGATGGCGGGCGAGTTGCGCAGGTCGTCCGTCCCGGCCTTGAAGGTCAGGCCCCAGGCCGTGACCACCGCCCCCCCGAGGTCGCCCCCGACCGCCGCCTTGACCTTGTCGACTACCCGCACGAACTGCTCCTCGTTGGTGGCGATGGCTCCCTTGAGGAACGAGAAGTCATACCCGGCCTGGTCGGCGATGTGCACCAGCGCCCTGGTGTCCTTGGGCAGGCAGCTCCCACCCCAGCCCGGACCGGGCCGCAGGTACTCGAACCCGATGCGCTTGTCGTAGCCCAGCCCGAGGATCACGTCCCGGACATCTGCGCCCACCGCCTCGCACAGCCCGGCCACGGCATTGACGAAGCTCAGCTTGGTGGCCAGGAACGCGTTGGAGGCGTACTTGATCGTCTCGGCGGTGGCGGCGTCGGTGATCAGCAACGGCGCATGGGTGCCGGCGAAGAGCTCGCCCACCTTGGCCGCGGCCGCCTGGTCGTCGGCCCCCACCACGATGCGCTCCGGATGCAGGCTGTCGGCGACCGCGGTGCCCTCCCGGAGGAACTCCGGGTTGGACACGACCGAGACGTCGTGGCGCCCGAGCACCCGGTCGACGACCAGCGTCGAGCCCACCGGCACCGTCGACTTGTTGACGATGACCGTCCCGGGCAGCAGAGCGGGGCCGATCTCCTTGGCCACCGCCTCGACGTAGGACAGGTCGGCCGAGCCGTCGTCGCCCTGGGGCGTCGGCACGCACAGGAACACGAACTCGGCGCCGTCGACGGCTTCCTTGGCCCCCACGACGAAGCGGAGGCGCCCGGCGGCCTGCCCCTCGCGCACCAGCTCCTCGAGATGGTCCTCCACGATGGGCACGTGGCCCTGCTCGAGCATGGCCACCTTGGACGGGTCGGCATCGCCGCAGGTCACCCGGTGACCGAGGTGGGCGAGGGTGGCGGCGGTGGGGAGCCCCACGTAGCCCACCCCGACCACGGCCACGGTGTGGGCCCGCCCGTGAGGCAGGACACGCACGGCGGCACCACCGTGGCCGAAGTAGACACCGGCCGGGCCCGATCCACCCGTCGACGGGCTGCGCGACCCGGACGTGCCCCCGAAGCCCCCGAACAACCCCCCGTTCTGTGGCGTCACTGCTCGTTCCCTGTCATCGATGCGGTCCCATCCTCAGGCGTCCGGTGCCCTCTCCTGTCGGCTCATTCTCGTCCGTCCTGAAGCGCCGTGCCGCCGGGTCGCCCGCCGCCGCTCGGAGCCGTCGTGCCACGACGACCCGGGCGGGGAGGGCAGCGCGGCCGGAGGGCGACGAGGCCCCTCAGTCGGCGGGGGGCAAAGAGCCCACCAACCGCTCGAGCGCGTCCGTCCACGGCGGCAGGAGGGGCAGCCCCGACAGTCGCAGCGCGGCGTTGTCGAGCCGCGAGTTCGCCGGGCGCGGGGCGGGGCGGGGCGGGTCGAGGTCGGCGGTGCCGATGGGCCGGACCCGACCGGGGTCGAGGCCGGCGGCGGCCAGCGTGGCCCGGGCGAATCCGTACCAGGAGGTCTCCCCCTGGTTGGTCACGTGGAAGGTCCCCGGACGGCGGTCGAGGGCCAGGCGGACGATGGCCGCGGCCAGGTCGGCGGTGAAGGTGGGGCAGCCATGCTGGTCGTCGACGAAGCGCAGCGGGCCCGGAGGATCCGCTCGGGCCAGACGCAGCACCGTCTTGACCATGTTGGATCCGTGGGCGCCGCTCACCCACGCCGTTCGCACGACCGTGGTCGACGCGCCCCCGACCGCGCGCACCTCGATCTCTCCGCCGAGCTTGCTCCGGCCGTACACCGACTGCGGATTGGGGAGGTCCCATTCGTCGTAGGGGCGGTCAGACGTCCCGTCGAAGACATAGTCGGTGGACACGTACACCACATGGGCCCCGACACCAGACGCGGCCTCGGCCACGTTGCGGCTGCCGAGGGCGTTGACGGCGAAGGCGGTGCCGGTGTCGGACTCGCAGGCGTCGACGGCGGTGTAGGCGCCGCCGTGGAGCACGATGTCGGGACGGAAGGCGTCCATCGCGGCGCGCACGGCGCCACGATCGGCGACGTCGAGCGTGTCGATGTCGGTCGACAACACGTCGAAGGCCTCCGGGTCGACCCGGGGGAGGATGGCCGCGGCCGGACCCCCGCCCGGAGCGGCCCCGCCGTCGGGGACCCGGCCGGCCAGGACATCCCGCAGGTCCCGGCCGAGCTGGCCGTTCCCACCGGTGAGCAGTACCCGCCGCCGGGCGGTCACGGTCGGGCGGCCGCCCCGGGCGGCCCGCCCGGAGGGGACCAGGCCCCCTCGACGATCGGCGCCCGATCGCGCAGCGGCTCCCACCAGCTCCGGTGGGCGCCGTACCAGGCCACGGTGTCCGCCAGCCCCTGGGTGAACGGGACGGTGGGCTCCCATCCGAGGGACCGGCGGATCTTCGACGAGTCGAGCAGGTAGCGGCGGTCGTGGCTCGGCCGGTCCGGGACGATCTCCTTCAACGAGGCCGGCTTGCCCGTGGCCTCCAGCACGGCATCGGCGATCTCCTCGATGCTGGCCTCGATGCCGCTGCCGACGTTGTAGGTCTCGCCCACCTCGCCGTGCTGGAGCACGAGCTCGATGGCCCGGCAGTGATCGTCGACGTGCAGCCATTCGCGCCGGTTCTGCGTCGATGCGTAGAGCGGCAAGGGTTGGTCGTCGAGCGCCCTGGCGGTGAACAGCGGGATCACCTTCTCGGGGAACTGGTAGGGGCCGTAGTTGTTGCAACAGTTGGTGATGGTGGCGGGAAGCCCGAAGGTCTCGACATAGGCTCGCACGGCGTGGTCCCCGCCGGCCTTCGAAGCGTTGTAGGGGGTGCGGGGACGGTACGGCGTCTCCTCGGTGAACACCTCGTCGGAGTCGAGGGGCAGGTCCCCGTAGACCTCGCAGGTCGAGATGTGGTGGAACCTCGAGACCCCGTGGCGACGGGCCGCCTCGGCCAGGGTCTGGGTGCCGAGGACGTTGGTGCGGAAGAACCGGGCCGGGTCCAGGATGGCCAGGCTGTTGTGGGACTCGGCGGCGAAGTTGACGATCACCTCGATCTGGTGGGCGTCGAGCGTCTTCGCCACCGTGTCGAGGTCGCCGATGTCACCCAGCACGAACTCGATGCGGTCCTCGACGTCGGCCAGGTTGGGCCGGTTCCCGGCGTAGGTGAGCACGTCGTAGGCGACAACGGTGTCGTCGGGATGGCGACCGACCCAGTACCGCACGAAATTCGATCCGATGAAGCCGGCACCGCCGGTCACGAGCAGTCGCATGGTCGGGAAAGGTTACAGGCGACCCGGGGGCGGCCCGGGGCCGTCCCCGGGCCGCGTCCGCAGGTGGACGACGTCACCGGCGAGGACCGTGCGGGGGCCGTCCGCCGCCTCCACCACCAGGTGGCCGGCGGGCGTGATGTCGACGGCCGTCCCCTCGAATCCCCCGTCGGGCAGCTCGACCCGGACGGTCCGGCCGAGGGTGGCGCACTTCGATCGGAACTCCGCGGCCTGGCGAGCACGGCCCGCCGGCGTCCTGAGCTCCCTGATCCTCGGTTCCAGGCCGGCCAGCAGGGACTCGAGAAACTCGGCCCGGTCCACCTCGTGCCCGGCCAGCATGCGCAGCGAGCCGGCCACCCCCGCCAGGTCGGGTGGCAGGTCGGCGTCGTCGACGGGCCAGTTGACGTTGAGCCCGATCCCGACCACGACCGCCGGCGCACCGCCACCGCTCCCGTGGGGACCGGCCACATCGGCCTCGGCCAGGACGCCGGCCACCTTCCGCCCGTCCGGTCCGAGCAGGTCGTTCGGCCATTTGACGGCGAGCGTCACTCCTGCCACCCGGTCGGCGGCCTCCACCGCCGACAGGGCCACCGCGGTGGCGGCCTGGTGGCGATGGTCGGCGGGCAGGCCCGGGCGCAGCAACACCGACATCAACAGGTTCCTCCCGGCCGGCGCCTCCCATTGACGGCCCAGGCGGCCCCGGCCCGCCGTCTGGAACTCGGCCACCGCCACGACGCCTTCGGGCGCCCCGGAGCGGGCCTCGGCCAGCAGGTACCGGTTGGTCGAGTCCAGCGTGTCGAACCGCCGGATGTCCGTGAACCGGGTGCCCGGCATGGCACACACCCTACGGGCCGTGACAGTGTTGTACCGCCTCGACGCGGGTATCGCCGCGTCCTGCCGGTCCGATTCGAAAGGCGCAGCGTGCTGAAGAAGGTTCTCATCGCCAACCGGGGGGAGATCGCGGTCCGGGTCATCCGGACCTGCCGCGAGCTGGGCGTGGCGACCGTGGCGGTCTACTCCGACCTCGACCGGAACGCCCTGCACGTCCGGCTGGCGGACGAGGCCTACGCGCTCGGCGGCCAGACCGCGGCGGAGAGCTACCTGAACACCGAGGCCATCCTGTCGGTGATCGAGCGGAGCGGCGCCGACTCGGTCCACCCCGGCTACGGGTTCTTCTCCGAGAACACCGACTTCGCCCGGGCCATCACCGAACGAGGGGTGACCTTCATCGGGCCACCGCCGGAGGCCATCGAGGTCATGGGCGACAAGATCAGCTCGCGCCACGCCGCCGAGCGCGCCGGTGTCTCGGGGGTGCCGGGTCGTTCCGAGGTGCTGCGCTCGGCGGACGAGGTCGCCGCCTTCGGTGAGGAGTTCGGCTGGCCGGTGGCCATCAAGGCGGCCTACGGCGGTGGCGGCCGGGGCATGAAGGTGGTCAACGGGCCCGACGAGGCACCCGACGCCCTGGAGTCGGCCATGCGCGAGTCACTGGCCTACTTCGGCCGGGACGAGTGCTACGTCGAGCGGTACCTGGCCTGGCCCCGCCACGTCGAGATGCAGATCATCGCCGACACCCGGGGCCGCACGCTGTGGCTGGGCGAGCGTGACTGCTCGGCCCAGCGACGCCACCAGAAGCTGATCGAGGAGAGCCCGGCGCCGAAGTTCCCCGAGGAGGTGCGCCGGGCCATGGGGGAGGCCGCGGTCAAGGTGGCGGAGGCCTGCGGCTATGTCAACGCCGGCACCGTCGAGTTCCTCTACCAGGACGGCGAGTTCTATTTCCTCGAGATGAACACCCGGCTCCAGGTGGAGCACCCGGTGACCGAGATGGTGACCGGGCTCGACCTCGTCGAGTGGCAGCTTCGGGTGGCCGCCGGTGAGCCGCTCGGGTTCGCCCAGGACGACATCCGACGGACCGGCCACGCCATCGAGGTCCGCATCAACGCCGAGAACCCGGCGGGGGGGGCATTCACCCCGTCACCGGGGACCATCACCCGCTTCGTCCCACCCGGTGGGCCCGGGGTACGCCTCGATGCCGGCTACCAGTCGGGCGACACCGTGAGCCAGTTCTACGACAACCTCGTGGCCAAGCTGGTCGTCTGGGGCCACGACCGCGAGGCGGCGCGCCGCCGGATGCTGCGGGCCATCGACGAGACGGTGATCGAGGGGCCCGCCACGACCCTCCCAGCCGACGTCGCCATTCTCACCCACCCCGATTTCGTGGCCGCCGAGCACTCCACCAACTGGGTCGAGCACACCCTGGACCTGACCGGGGTGGCCATGCCGGGCTCGGACGGTCCGCCACCCGCGGTCGACGCAGAGGATGGACCCGCCACTGTCCTGCGCACCGTCACCGCCGAGGTGGGCGGGCGTCGCTACCAGGTCAAACTGTGGGTGCCCGACCTCGGAGACACCGTGGTGATGGCCGGTGCCGGCCCGGCCCGCACCACCGGACCGAAGCGTCCCAAGGCGGCCGCCACCGGGGGCGGCTCGGGGGCGGTGGCCGTGCCCATGCAGGGCACCATCGTCAAATTGCTGGTGGCCGAGGGCGACGCCGTCGAGGTGGGACAGACCATCTGCGTGCTCGAGGCCATGAAGATGGAGAACAACGTGATCGCCGAGAAGGCGGGCACCGTCAAGGAAGTGCGGGTCCAGGCCGGAGCATCGGTCGGGCCGGGCGACGTCATCGCCGTCATCGAGTAGCGAGGGGATGGTGGCCCATGGCCGAGCGCACCGCACCGAAGGAGGCGGCCCGCCAGGCGATCGACGGCGCGCTGGCGGAGCTGGTCGGGTTGAGTCACGCCATCCACTCGCACCCCGAGGTGGCGTTCGAGGAGGAGCGGGCCAGCACCTGGACGGCTGACCTGCTGGCCCAGGAGGGGTTCACCGTCACCCGCGGCACCGCCGGGATGCCCACCGCCTTCCGCGCCGAGGCCGGTTCGGGGCCCATGGTGGTGGCTGTGTGCGCGGAGTACGACGCGCTCCCCGGCATCGGTCACGCTTGCGGCCACAACATCATCGCCGCCTCGGCGGTCGGGGCCGGCCTGGGCCTGGCGCGGGTGGCCGACGAGCTGGGCCTCACCGTGCGGATCCTCGGCACTCCGGCCGAGGAGGGCGGCGGGGGGAAGATCACGATGCTGGAGGCGGGCGTCTTCGACGACGTGCACGCCGCCATGATGGTCCACCCCTGGCCGGTCGAGCGCCTGGAGGGCAGCTGCCTGGCCGTCTCCCATTTCGACGTCCACTTCAGCGGCAAGAGCGCCCACGCCTCGGCCGCACCGTGGGAGGGGGTCAACGCCGGCGACGCCATGACCCTGGCCCAGGTGGCCATCGGACTGCTCCGCCAGCAACTGCCGCCCGGGGACCAGGTGCACGGCATCGTGAGCGAGGGGGGCCAGGCGGCCAACATCATCCCCGAGTCGGTGACCGGCCGGTTCATGTGCCGCTCGCGGTCGCTGGCCGGCCTCGAGGCGCTCGAGCCCCGGGTGATGGCCTGCTTCGAGGCCGGGGCGCTGGCCACGGGCTCCGGCCTCGCCCGCGTCGACCTGGCCCCGGCCTACTCCCACATGGAGAGCGACCGGGGGTTGCTCGACCGCTACCGGGCGAACGCCGAGGCCCTCGGTCGCCGTTTCGACCTCGACGACGACGGCTCGCCGCGGCCGACGTTCTCGACCGACATGGCGAACGTCTCCCTCGCCGTCCCGACCATCCACCCGCTGGTGGCCATCGACGCCGGGGGCTCGGTCAACCACCAACCGGAGTTCGCCGCCGCCTGTGTCAGCGAGTCGGCTGACGTGGCCCTGCACGACGGTGCGCTGGCCCTAGCCTGGACGGCCATCGACGCCGCCGGGGACGGAGCATTGCGGGACCGGCTGATGGCCCGGCGCTAGCCGGCCGGGTGGAATTCCCCGAACACGCCCCGGAGCACGTCGGACACCTCGCCCAGCGTCGCCATCTCGGACAGGGCGGCCTTCATGGGGTCCAACAGGTTCTGGGTGCCCCTGGCCGCCGCCTCCACGTCGGCCAGGGCGGCATCGACCGCCGGCTGGTTCCGCTCCTCCCGCACCCGCTTCAACCGGTCGACCTGGGATAGCTGCAGATCGGGATCGATCGGGAACACCTCACCCGGCTCGGCCTGCTCGTCGACGAACCGGTTGACCCCCACGATGACTTTGTCCTCGGCGTCGATCTCCTTGGCATAGGCATAGGCGGCCTGCTCGATCTCCTGCTGCATGTACTGGGCCTCGATGGCGTCGACCGCACCGCCCATGGCGTCGATCCGGTCGAGGTACTCCCAGGCCGCCTTCTCCACCTCGTCGGTGAGGGACTCGACGAACCACGAACCGGCCAGCGGATCGACCGTGTCGGCGATCCCGGACTCGTAGCCCACGATCTGCTGCGTCCGCAGGGCGATCTTCGCCGCCCGCTGGGTGGGCAGCCCGAGTGCCTCGTCGAACCCGTTGGTGTGGAGGCTCTGGGTGCCCCCGAGGGCGGCGGCCAGGGCCTGGATGGTGACCCGCACGATGTTGTTCTCGGGCTGCTGGGCGGTGAGGGTCGAGCCCCCGGTCTGGGTGTGGAAGCGAAGCAGCGCCGAGCGTCCGTCCTGCACCCCGAACCGGTCCGTCATGATCCGGGCCCACATCCGCCGGGCCGCCCGGTACTTGGCCACCTCCTCGAACAGGTTGTTGTGGGCGTTCCAGAAGAAACTCAGCCGGGGTGCGAACGCGTCGACGTCCAGGCCGGCGGCCAGCGCCGCCTCGACGTAGGCGATCCCGTTGGCGATGGTGAAGGCGATCTCCTGGACGGCGGTGGAGCCGGCCTCACGGATGTGGTAGCCGGAGATCGAGATGGTGTTCCACGCCGGGAGGTGCTCGGCACAATACGCGAAGGTGTCGGTGACCAGCCGCATCGAAGGGCGGGGCGGGTAGATGTAGGTCCCCCGGGCCACGTACTCCTTCAGGATGTCGTTCTGGATGGTGCCGCCCAGGTCCTCGGGGGCCACCCCGTTCTCCTCGGCCACCAACTGGTAGAGCAGGAGCAGGATGGCCGCCGTGGCGTTGATGGTCATGGACGTGGAGACCTTGTCGAGAGGCAAGCCGGCCAGGAGCAGGCGCATGTCGGCCAGCGAGTCGATGGCCACCCCGACTTTGCCCACCTCGCCCTCGGCCCGGGGATGGTCGGAGTCGAGTCCCATCTGCGTCGGCAGGTCGAAGGCACAGGACAGACCGGTCTGGCCCGCCCCCAACAGGAACTTGAACCGCTCGTTGGTGGACTCGGCCGTGCCGAACCCGGCGTACTGGCGCATGGTCCAGAGTCGGCCCCGGTACATGTCCTCCCGGACGCCCCTGGTGTAGGGGAAGTGCCCCGGCCGGCCGAGCTGGTGCTCGGGGTCCCAGCCCTCGAGATCCTCCGGGCCGTACACCGGCCGGATCTCGATGCCCGAGTCGGTGTACCGCCGCGGTCCGGGTTCGGAGGAGGGGCGCGCTGTGGCCATGACCCCAGGTTACGGCGTCCGGCGACCCGCGCCCAGCGGGGTCAGGGGGATCAGGTGCTGACCGGCGGGGCGGCGACGTGGGGCATGCAGAGGTCGTCGTACTCGGCGATGACGAGCTCCCCGGCGTCGGGGCCGCACGCCGGGCACTGGGGGTCACGGTGCACCTTGAAGGTACGGAAGCTCTCCTCCAGGGCGTCGTAGGACAGGAGACGGCCCTGCAGCGTCTCGCCGATGCCGAGGAGGATCTTGATCGCCTCGATCGCCTGGATCGACCCGATGATCCCCGGGAGCACGCCGAGCACGCCGGCCTCGGCGCAGCTCGGGGCGAGCTCGGCCGGGGGCGGTTCGGGGATCATGCAGCGGTAGCAGGGGCCCACGTAGGGGTTGAACACCGTGGCCTGGCCCTCGAAGCGGAAGATGGAGCCGTGCACGACGGGGATGCGCTTCAGGAGCGAGGCGTCGTTGACGAGGTAGCGCGTCGGGAAATTGTCCGTCCCGTCGACGATGACGTCATAGCCGTCGATGACATCCAGGATGTTGTCGGCCCCGAGCCGCATGTCGTAGGTCACCACGTTGACATCCGGGTTGATGAGGGTGAGCGTCTTCTTGGCCGAGTCGACCTTGCGCTCGCCGACCCGGTCGACGTTGTGCAGGATCTGGCGCTGCAGATTGGACGCGTCGACCACGTCCATGTCGATGATCCCGATCGTCCCCACTCCGGCGGCGGCCAGGTACAGGCCGGCCGGCGAGCCGAGCCCACCGGCGCCGAGCAGCAGCACCTTGGCGTCGAGGAGCTTGAGCTGGCCCACCTCCCCGACCTCGGGCAGAAGCAGGTGGCGCTGGTAGCGGTTGCGCTGTTCCGGGGTGAGCGTCTGGGGTGCCGCCCAGTCACGACCCTCGTCCTTCCAACGGTTGAACCCGCCGATGACCGAGGCGACGTCGCTGTAGCCCAGTTGCTGCATCGTCTGGGCGGCGAAGGCCGACCGCGTTCCGGCCGCGCAGTACACGAGCACGTGGCTCGACTTGTCGGGGATGCGGCCCTCGACCGATGTCTCGAGCGTTCCCCTCGGGATGTGGACGGCCCCGGGCAGGGCGCCCTGCTCGTACTCGTCCGGCTCGCGCACGTCCAGCACGACGGTCTCGCCGTCGGCGATCTCCCGGGCGGCCTCGGCCGGCTCGACTTGTCGGATGGCCGCCTTGGCCTCGGCCAGCATCTCTCTGAAGGTGGGCACAGCGATCACGATCCTTCTCGGACGGCGGCGGCACCGGCTGTCGGCCGGCCTCACCGGAGGTCACTACCGGGACCCCATCGGGACCCACAGCAACTGAAACACTACCAGCGGGGTCAACATTCCCGGCGGAAGGCCGCCGGTTAGGGTGCGCCGATGGAGCCACCGTGGAGCTGAGCGAGGCCCTGCGCCGGAGACGGATGTGCCGGAACTTCTCCGACCGGCCGCTCGAACCCGAAGTCGTCGACCGCCTGCTCGAAGGGGCGATCCGGGCCCCGTCGGCCGGCAACACCCAGGGCCGGGACTTCGTGGTCCTCGAGGGCGCTGACCAGACGGCGAGCTACTGGGAGGCCACCACCGACCCCGAGTGGCGGGCGCGCTCGAGGAGGTTCGAGGGACTGGCCCGCGCCCCGGTGGTGGTCCTCCCCTATGCCGATCCCGAGGCCTATGCCGCCCGCTACCGACAGCCGGACAAGGCCCGCCGGGACGGTCGGGAGGTGACCTGGGTGGTGCCCTACTGGTTCGTCGACGCCGCCTTCGCCACCATGGCCCTGCTCCTGGGGGCCACCGATCGGGGCCTCGGCGCGGCGTTCCTCGGGAACTTCCGTGGGGAGGACGCCCTCCGCGCCGCCCTCGGCGTTCCCGACCACCTCCGCTGGCTGGGCGCCGTGCTGCTCGGTGAGCCGCTCCGACCCGATCCTCCCTCCTCGTCGTCGGGACGGGCCCGCCGCACGCTCGACGAGAGCGTCCACCGGGGCAGTTGGGCCGGGACGGCGGCCCGCTGATACCCCCGGAAACCGAAGCCCCTACGTTCCCTTGCAGAGCGAACTGGCGAGTTGTTGTTCGGTGTTCAGGGACCCGACGGTGTTGCTTATGCCGCACGAGTGACAATGGGCCCTAGCGAGACTCGGCTGCCGCCACGACGCTGGTAGAGGTGATCACGCGACGCTTCCTTCCGGCCGGGTTGCTGTTGGCAGGGCTGCTGGCTGGGTGCAGTTCCGCGCCCCACAACGTCCCCTTTACGCTTGGCACTGCCGACCGAAATATCGCGTACTGCAATTCGCAAACTCTGGATCTCTACAGCCCGCGCGCCGCTATCACTCGCCCACTTCCTGTCGCAATGTACATCCATGGGGGAGGTATGACCGCAGGCGACAAGTCGGACCTCAACCCGGTCTTCTTGGATGCACTGGCTTCGGCCGGTTATGCCGTCGCCAGTTTGAACTACCGACTTGCTCCTCAGTCTCGGTTTCCTGCCCAAATCGAGGATGTCAAGTGCGCAATCAGGTTCTTGCGGGCCAAGGCACCCACGTACGGTCTGAACGCAAGCGAGATATTCGCATTCGGCACCAGTGTTGGAGGACAGCTTGTTGCGCTGGCTGCTCTCACGGGTCCGCATTCAGTATTCGATGTCGGACCTTATCCGACTGAATCGAGCAACTTGCTCGCTGCAACAGACATGTTCGGCCCAGCGAACCTCACCGAGCGAGCATCGGGGTTCTCTCCCTCCGGCATTCAGCAAGTCTTCGGCAAGAGTGATCACCGGGATCTGGTTCTTGCTAGCCCCACGCATTTCGTTGTCCCGAACTCGCCGCCCATCCTTCTTGTTCAGGGCGTCGACGACACGACGGTTCTCAAGTCGCAATCCATGGAGCTCCATCGTGATCTCAAAGCCGCCGGTGACCAAACACAACTTGTCTTGGTCCAGAACATGGGCCACATGTTCATGCAGGCCGGCTCGAGGCCACTTGACCCTGGCCTTCAATCGATTGCGCAAGCCATGGTCCGCTTCTTCGACAATGCACGGAATAGGTGAGCGGGAGTGCCGGGATCCCGGACGGCAAACGGTGCACTCACCCTGACCTTCCGATCACGCCAGGCGAGCCGGTAGATCGGTCCGGTTCGGCGGCGGGGCACGCCTTTCTCCGTCGCGGCCCGTGCCCTTCAAGGACAGAGCTCGGGGCGCTGTTCTGGCACCGGCGGCGGCACTTGCGAACCCAGTGCCCGGCAAGGTCGCACGCCAGGTCTCCGGCGAGGTCCCTCCCCACGATGACGGTACGCGCACCATCCGTCGTCGACCATCAAGGAGCACCCTGTGACTCAGACCACTGCCGTCCCGTCCCCGGCCCGTCCCCGACGCTCGTCGATACCGTCAGAGGTGGGCCCCGTCCTGCGCATCGTCCCGTGGGCCGACCCGGTGGCCGACCCCCACGGCGTGCACCCCTGCTCCCGGTACGTCGAGCTGTACTGGCTCGGCATCATCGGCCCCTCGGCGACGTGGCTGTTACGGCGCCTCTCCTACGGCCTCGACGTCCGGCGCGACGGGTTCGACATCGACCTGGGCGAGATGGCCCGGAGCCTCGGCCTCGGGGAGCGCATGGGCAAGAACTCGCCGTTCCGCCGGGCGCTGCAGCGCCTTTGCACCTTCGAGCTCGCTCGACCCCACGGACCGGGGGCCCTGGCGGTCCGCACCCGCATCCCTCCCCTCCCGCTCCGCCACCTGAGCCGCCTGCCCGAGCCGCTCCAGACCGGCCACCGGCGGTGGCTCACCGAACAGAGGCTCCCGGAGGCGGAGCAGATGCGGCGGCGGGCGGGGCGGCTCGCATCGGGACTGGCGGCGGCGGGGCGGACCCCGGACGAGATCGAACGGCAGCTGGCCGCATGGTCGTTCCACCCCGCCGTCGCCTTCTCGGCGGCCCGGGCGGCGGCGGGAGCCGGCGGGCCCCGGGTGACGGCGATCGACCGGACAGGCCGGCCCGACCCGCCTCAGCCCGATCCGCCTCAGCCCGGCTCGTTCTCGTGCCCGGCCGGGGTCAGCCCCCAGTAGGCGTCCGCCGGCTCGATCTCCCCCTTCACCACCTTGTCGATCATCGTGCAGATGGGCAGGTCGAGCCGGTGCCGGTCGGCCAGCTCCAGGGCCACGGTGGCCGTCTTCACGCCCTCGGCCACCATGTGCATCTCGGCCAGGATGTCCTCCAGGCGCCGGCCCTTGCCCAGCTGCTCCCCGACGGCCCGGTTGCGGCTGTGGGGGCTCATGCAGGTGGCGATGAGATCGCCCATCCCGGCCAACCCGGCGAACGTGCCCGGCTGGGCCCCCATGGCCACCCCGAGCCGGGTGAGCTCGGCCAGCCCGCGTGACATGACGGCCGCCCTGGTGTTGTCCCCCACCCCCAGGCCCTCACCGATGCCGGCGGCGATGGCGATGACGTTCTTCAGCGCGCCGCCCATCTCGCACCCCACGACGTCGTGGTTGAGATAGACGCGGAACACACCCCGGGTGATCACCTTCTGGATGGCGCCGGCGACCTCCAGGTCCTCGGTGGCGATGACCGCGGCGGCGGCCATGCCGGACATGATCTCGTTGGCGATGTTGGGCCCGGTGAGAGCGGCCACCGGGTGGCCCGGGACGACCTCTTTGATGACCTCGGTCATCCGCAGGTGCGTCCCGCGCTCGAGGCCCTTCGACAGGCTCACGACCGGGACCCACGGGCGCATGTGGGTCGCGGCCTGTTGGAGGACGTGGCGGAAGCCCGAGGTCGGGACCCCGACCACGATGAGGTCGGCGGCCGAGACCGCCTCCCCGAGGTCGGGGGTGGCCGACAACGGGGTACCCAGCGTGAACCCCGGCAGATAGCGGGGGTTCACATGGTCGCTGTTCACCGACTTGGCCACGTCGGGGTCCCGCGCCCACAGCACGGTGTCGTGCCTCGGGGCCACCAGGGAGGCCATCGTGGTCCCCCACGAACCGGCCCCGAGCACCGCGATCCTCACCCGACGAACGTACCTCAGGCCGCGGGAGAAGCGCCGGGCCCGACCGCCCGGGCCGGCGGACGCCGTCGCGTCAGCCGGACCTCATGGAGCGGAGCCCGGCCAGGACACGGGCGAATCCCTCCGACGTGACCAGCGCCACCAGTGTCCGGACGCCGAAGCCGGTGCCTCCCTTGGCCAGGTAACGGCTGTCCTCGTCGGCGCGAGCCGGCCCGGCGATGTCGAGGTGGGCCCACGGGACCGTCCCCACGAACTCACGGAGGAGCATGGCGGCGGCGATGCTCCCGGCCTGGCCGGGACGGCCCACGTTGCGCATGTCGGCCACCTCGGAGTCGATGTGGCTGCGGTACTCCTCCGGCACCGGAAGGGGCCAGAGCGCCTCGCCGGCCCGGTCCCCCGCCGCCCGCACCTCGGCCATGAGGGTCTCGTCGTTCCCGAGCAGGGCGGCGACGTCCTTGCCCAGGGCGACGACGGCCGCCCCGGTCAGGGTGGCCAGGTCCACGATGGCGTCGGGGTCGGCCTCGACGGCGAGGGACAGGGCGTCCGCCAGCACCAGGCGCCCCTCGGCGTCGGTGTTGAGCACCTCGATGGTCTTCCCGTTGCGAGCGGTGAGGACGTCCCCGGGCTTGGTCGCCGAACCACTCGGCATGTTCTCGGTGAGAGGCGTGAAGGCGGTGATCCGGACGGGCGCCCCCAGGCCGGCGGCGGCGTCGATGGCAGCGAGGACGGCAGCCGCACCCCCCATGTCGGTCTTCATGGTCTCCATGCCGCCTGCGGTCTTGAGCGACAGGCCACCCGAGTCGAAGGTGATCCCCTTGCCCACCAGGGCCAGGTGAGCGACACGGCCGTCGATCTCGACGGGGTCGGCCGGGCGGTACGACACCTTCACCAGACGGGGCGGCTGCGTCGACCCTCGGGCCACCCCGAGCAGGCCCCCCAGGCGCTCCTCGGCGATCCTCTCCTCGTTCCAGACCTCGACCGAGAGCCCGGCCACGTCGGCGAACCGGTCCGCCACGGTGTCGGCGAACCGTTGGGGGGTGAGCGAGCTGGGAGGCTCGTTGACCAGGTCACGTGCCCAGCTGACCGACCGGGCCAGGCGCGCCCCCCGCTCGGCCCCGGCCTCGAGGACGCCCCCGGCCGGCGGGGGGCCGCCGACGACCACCAGCGAGCCCAGACCGCCCCGGTGGTCGCCGGTGCGGTAGGTGTCGTAGCGGTACGACCCGAGCACCGCCCCTTCGGCGGCGGCCGCCGCCAGGTCCCCCCCGGCCAGGCCGGTGTCGGTGGGGAGCAGCAGGGCGGCCCGCTCGGCGGGGCCCACCGCCCGGACGAAGGCGGCGGCGGACCGGCGGACCGACTCGAGGCCCCGGTCACCCTCGAGCTGGGCGGCGTCCCCCACGCCCACCAGCACGACGTCCGGATCCCCGGGTACGCCGGGATCGGCGGTGCGGAACGTCTCGGTCTGGCCGACCTTGCCGTCGAAGCCATGGCGGGTGCACCACGCCGGGTCGAGCTCGGAGGGCAGCCCCCGGGACCACTCCGGCGGGGCGGCCGCCGCCGGGCGCGGTTCGCCGTCGACGGCGTACACGGGCACCCCGACCGCCTCCACTTGGGCGGCGAGCTCGCCTCCCGACTGGGTCAACACCCTCATGGCCGGGACCGGCCCCGCCGGGGCGCCCCCCGGGCGAGCAGGTGTTCGTCACCCTCGGCGAACCGGGCCAGGGCCCACAGCAGGTCCGAGAGCCGGTTGAGGTAGGGAGCCACCATCGAGTCGTCGACCGGCGCCGACACCACCAGCCGCTCGGCACGGCGGACGATCGTCCGGGCCAGGTCCAAGGTGGCCGAGGCGCGGTTCGCCCCGGGGATCACGAATTCGGTCGGCATGTCGATCCGCTCGATGAGGCCGTCGATCCGCTCCTCGAGCGCCTCGACCATCCCGGCCGTGACCATGGTCGATCCGGCCGTCAGCTTCGAGCGGTTGGCGGGGTCGGTGGCGACCTCCGCCATCAGCACGTAGAGCTCGCGTTCGAGCCCGGTCAGGACGACGTCGAGCTCGGAGCCGGCATCGACCTCGGACCGGGCCATGCCCATCGCCGCCTGGGCCTCGTCGACCGTGCCGTTGATCTGCATGGGGACCGAGTCCTTGGCCACGCGCCCACCGAAGAGCAGTCCGGTGGTGCCGTCGTCGCCGGTCTTCGTGTAGATCCTCAGCACGGGCCCACCATCGTGCCGATGCTAAACGAGATCACCGGCATTCCCCGGTGGTGCCGGTGGGCGCCCCCGGGCGACGGGCCCCGGTCGCCCCGGTAGCCTGGAGGGTCCATGACGAAGGATGCGACCTCCGACTATCTGCAAGCTGCCTCCGAGCGGGTGATCGTCTTCGACGGGGCCATGGGGACCAACCTGCAGTTGGCCCAGCTCACGGCGGACGACTTCGGCGGTCCTGACCTCGAAGGCTGCAACGAGCTGCTCGTCGCCACCAGGCCGGACGTCGTCGACCGGGTGCACCGCTCGTTCTTCGAGGTGGGATGCGACGTGGTCGAGACCGACACGTTCGGAGCCTTCGCCCCGGTGCTCGCCGAGTACGGGCAGGCCGACCGGGTACGGGAGCTCAACCTGGCCGCCGCCGCCCTGGCCCGGGACGCCGCCCGTGACTTCTCCACCCCGGACCGGCCCCGGTGGGTGGCCGGCAGCATCGGTCCCGGCACGAAGTTCCCCACCCTCGGCCAGATCCGCTATGCCGAGCTCCGCCACGCCTACGAGGAGCAGGCGACCGCGCTCCTCGAGGGGGGGGTCGACCTCGTCATCGTCGAGACGGTCTTCGACCTCCTGCAGGCCAAGGCGGCCATCAACGGGGCCCGTCGGGCCATGGCCGCGGTCGGGCGCCGAGTCCCCATCCAGGCGCAGGTGACCATCGAGCTGACCGGGACCATGCTGCCCGGCACCGAGATCGGTGCCGCCCTCTGCGCGCTCGAGGCGATGGACGTCGACGTCATCGGGCTCAATTGCGCGACCGGCCCGGCCGAGATGTTCGAGCCGCTGCGCCACCTGTCCGCCCACGCCGGGATGCCGGTGTCGTGCCTCCCCAACGCCGGCCTGCCCACGGTGGTCGACGGGGCGATGCACTACGACCTCAGTCCCGAGCAGCTGGCTGCGTTCCACAGCCAGTTCGTCAGCGAGCTCGGGGTCTCGATCATCGGCGGGTGCTGCGGCACCACCCCGGCCCACCTGGCAGCGGTCGTCGAGTCCTGCGCCGGGCTCGTCCCCGCCGGCCGCCGGCCCGAGCCCGAGCCCGGGGCGGCGTCGATCTACACCCCGGTGCCCTTCGACCAGGACACGTCCTTCCTGGTCATCGGGGAGCGGACCAACGCCAACGGTTCGAAGAAGTTCCGCCAGGCCATGCTGGAGGGCGACTGGGACACCTGCGTGGCGATGGCGCGTGAGCAGGTGAAGGAGGGGTCCCACCTCATCGACGTGTGCGTGGACTACACCGGGGCCGACGGGGTGGCCGACATGGGGCAGGTGGCATCGCGGTTCGCCACCCAGTCGACGGTCCCGCTGGTGGTCGACTCCACCGAGGCGCCAGTGGTCGAGACGGCTCTCTCCTGGATCGGGGGGAGGGCCGTGATCAACTCGGTCAACCTCGAGGACGGGGACGGTCCGGGCACCCGCCTCGACTCCTTTCTGACCCTGGCCAAGGAATTCGGCGCCGCCGTCGTCTGCACCTGCATCGACACGGAGGGCCAGGCCCGCACGGCGGACTGGAAGCTGCGCGCCGCCCGCGCCATCCACGACATCGCCACCGAACGCTACGGGCTGCACCCCGAGGACCTCATGTTCGACGCACTGGCCCTGCCCCTCTCCACCGGGATGGAGGAGAGCCGCAAGGACGGCATCGAGACGATCGAGGGGATCCGCCGGATCAAGGCGGAGCTGCCCGGCGTCTACACCGTGCTCGGGCTGTCCAACGTCTCATTCGGGCTGAACCCGGCCGCCCGCCAGGCACTCAACTCGGTGTTCCTGCACGAGTGTGTCGAGGCCGGGCTGGACGCGGCCATCGTGCACGCATCCAAGATCCTCCCCCTGTCGAAGATCGGCGAGCGGGCCCGTGAGGTCTGCCTCGACCTCGTCTACGACCGACGGCACGACGGGTACGATCCGCTGACCGAGCTGCTGTCCATCTTCGAGGGCGCCACCGCCTCCAGTACGGTGACCGCTGAGGACCGGTCCGGATGGACCGTCGAGCAACGGCTCGAGCACCGGATCGTCGACGGCGACCGGAACGGGATCGAGGCCGATCTCGACCAGGCCATGTCGGAGGGCCACACCCCGCTCGAGATCATCAACCAGTTCCTGCTGGCCGGCATGAAGACGGTGGGCGAGCTGTTCGCCAGCGGCGAGATGCAACTGCCCTTCGTGCTGGGATCGGCCGAGACCATGAAGACGGCGGTGGCCTACCTCGAGCCGCATATGGAGAAGGCGGACCAGGGCGGGAAGGGCACCATGGTGCTGGCCACCGTCAAGGGCGACGTCCATGACATCGGCAAGAACCTGGTCGACATCATCCTCACCAACAACGGCTACACCGTGAAGAACCTGGGCATCAAAGTGGGCATCGCCGACATGGTGAGCGCCCTGGAGGAGTCCGGCGCGGACGCCATCGGCATGAGCGGGCTCCTGGTCAAGTCGACCCTCGTCATGCGCGACAATCTCGAAGAGCTCAACCGGCGCGGGCTCTCGCACATCCCGGTCATCCTGGGCGGCGCCGCACTCACCCGCACCTACGTCGAGCGCGATCTCCGGAAGTTGTACGAGGGACGCCTCTTCTACGGCAAGGACGCCTTCGAGGGGCTGCGCACCATGGACCGCCTGGTCGAGCTGGCCCGCAGCGGAGAGGACGACCCGGAGTTCGGGACCGCCCTCGGCGGTCGCGACCTGGGCCCCCGCCGCAGCGAGCTGCGTCGGCAGGCGGCCGACGAGGCCCTGGCGCGCGGCGAGAGCCTCCCCCGCAGGTCGCCCCAGGTGGCCCTGGACAACCCGGTGTTCAAGCCCCCGTTCCTCGGCAGCCGGGTGGCCAAGGGCATGGCCATCGACGACATCGCCGCCTACCTGAACGAGACGGCGCTCTTCCGCAACCAGTGGGGGTTCCGCCCCGAAGGGGGCGAGGACGACGCAGCCTTCAAGGACCGGGTGCGGAACGTCCTACGGGACCAGGTGGCCACGGCCAAGGCCGGGCACCTCCTGGTGCCCCAGGTGGCCTGGGGGCACTTCGCCGCCAACGCCGACGGCGACGACTTGGTCATCTTCGAGGACGAGAGCCGCACCGGCGAGGCGACGCGGTTCACGTTCCCCCGCCAGACCGAGGAGCCGTGGCTGTGCATCAGCGACTTCTTCCGGCCGCTCGACTCCGGTGAGCCCGACTGGGCCAGCTTCCACGTGGTCACCATGGGGCCCCGGGTCTCCGAGGAGACCGCCCGGCTGTTCGCGGACAACGAATACCAGCGGTACCTCTATCTCCACGGGCTCGGCGTCGAGATGGCCGAGGCGCTGGCCGAGTACTGGCACCACCGCATCCGACAGGAGCTCGGCTATGCCGACGAGGACGGCCCCACCCTGACCGGTCTCTTCCGTCAGCAGTACCGGGGTGGCCGCTACTCGTGGGGCTATCCGGCCTGCCCGAACCTCGAGGACAACGCCAAGGTCGTCGAGCTGCTGGGCGCCGACCGGATCGGGGTGGACGTGAGCGAAGGGTTCCAGCTCCATCCCGAGCAGTCGACCACGGCCATCATCTGCCACCACCCCCAGGCCAAGTACTTCGTGGCCTGATCCGGGCACGTCCCTCGGACCGGAGCCGTCCGGGCGCACCCCCTCTCGTCCGGCTCAGTTGGCGGCCCGGCCGACACCCGCGCCCGCCGGCCGGCGTTGCCAGGTGTCGAGGCAACTGGCCGAGCAGAACAGGGCCACGCCGCCCTGGGCATCGCTCGCCGTCTCCTCGGCCGTCGCATCGGACATCGGCAGACCACAGATCGGATCGAGGCGGTGATCGGCCCCGGGCGACGCCATGCCGATGCTCGCGGCGCGCACCGGGTGCTCGACGCCGCGCAGGGCGATGTCCCGATGGACGAGCGAACTCCCCCATCGGGGCAACTCGGTCATGACGGATGGGTCGGCCAGTGCCTCGCCACCCTGGGCCAGGTCGCACAGGCGAGCGGCCACGTTCACGCAATGCCCGATGTAGTCGTCACCCTCCATCAGGATCACGTCGCCCGAGGTGATGCCGGACCGTATCGCCACGGCATCCACCGGGCCCGAGACCTCGTACACCACATGGTGCAGTTCGAGGATGGCCTCCAGCAGCGGCCGGGTCTCGACGCAGACGAGCATGGCGCCGTCGCCCAGCCACTTGGCGATACGCACACTCCGCCGGGCGCAGACATCGCGCAAGAGGGCCCGGAAGGCGGTCAGCACTTCGACCGCCCGCTCGTCCCCCTCGTGTTCGGTCAGGGCGGTGAAGCCCTTGACGTCGACGAAGGCGAAACTCCGGTGCACCCGCACGCCACGATCGTGTCACGTCGCCGCCACGTCGTCCCAATCGGGCAGGCCGAGCTCGGCACCGGCCGGGTGCAGGGCCGATGGCCCTTGTCAGCTCGAACGCGGGCCCGGCGGGGGCACCGGGTCAGAGGGCCAGGGTGGCCCCGCCGTCGACCACCACGGTCGCCCCGTTGACGAAGGCGGCCTGCTCGGAGCAGAGAACGGCCACCAGGCTGCCGAAATCCTCGGGCCTCCCCATCGGGCCGGAGCCACCCAGCTCGCGCATGCGATCGGTGGCGTGGGGGCCGGGGCAGGCCAGGTTCACCGTGATGCCGCTCCCCTCCCGGGCCAGGTCCTGCGCGGCCGTCTTCGCCCAGGCCCGCAGACCCGTCCTCGCCGTGTTGGAGAGGGCCAGGTTGGGGACCGGCTGGACCACCGAGTAGGAGGCGATGCAGCAGATCCGGCCCCAACCGCGGTCCCGCATGAACGGCACCGCCTCCCTGATGAGCCGCACGGCCGACAACAGATTGGCGTTGAGGGCGGCCTCGAGCATGGCGTCGTCCGCTTCCAGGGAGCCGCCGACCGGGGGGCCGCCGGCGTTGGCGACGACGATGTCGACGGACCCGAACGCGCGCACCGTGGCTGCCACCAGCCGGGCCGGTGCCCCGGGATCGGTGATGTCGGCCGGCTCGATCTCGACCTCCCCGCCGGCGGCCCGCATGGCCGCCTGGGCCTCGGCCAGAGCGGGCCCGCTCCGGGAGGACAGCATGATCCGGGCACCCTCCCGCGCCAGGGCCTCGGCCGAGGCCCGGCCGAGGCCACGCGACCCGGCCACCACCAAGGCCGACCTCCCCGCGATCCCGAGGTCCATCCCGCCCCTACGCGTCCACCACGACGAGGCCGTGGTCGGCGGTGTTGAGGGGTTGGGGCTCACCGCCCTCGCCGATCACCACGATGTCCTCCAGTCGCATTCCGAACTGATCGGGGACGTAGATCCCCGGCTCCACCGAGAAGGCGTGACCGGGCAGGAGTTCCTGACCATTGCCGGATACCAGGTAGGGATCCTCGTGCTCCTCGATGCCGATGCCGTGTCCGGTCCGGTGAACGAAGAACTCACCCAGGCCGGCCGTCCCGATCACCGACCGGGCCACCCGGTCGACCTCCTCGGCCGTGGCGCCGGCCCGGGCCGAACCCACGGCGGTCTGCTGGGCGTCCAGCAGCACCTCGTAGCACTCGGCGACCCGGGGTGGCGGGGGCCCGGTCACCACGGTGCGGGTGATGTCCGAGCAGTAACCCACGTCACCGGTGACGGCCAGGGACCCGCCGAAGTCGCACACCACCGTCTCGCACCGGCCGATGACCCGTCCTCCGGGCTCGTGGTGGGGGCTGGCCGCGTTGGGCCCGCTGCCCACGATGGCGAAGTTGACGTGCTGGTGCCCCTCGGCGAGCAGCAATGAGGAGATGTCGGCCGACACCTCGGCCTCGGTGCGGCCGGTCAGGCCGATCCCTCCTTCCTGGAGGGTGGCCGCCACCCGGTCGGCCGCCGCTCCGGCCTTCCGCAACGCGTCCAGCTCGGCTGCGTCCTTGACCGCCCGGATCGGCGAGGTCACCACGGAGGCGTCGATCCAGTCGGCCGACGGCAGCCGGCGCTGCAGGGCGAGCACGGTGGTGGCCCACGCCCGGTCGGAGACGGCGAAGCGGACGGCGCCGCGGCGGCCGGACAACCCGGCCAGCAGGGAGCCGACCAGGTCGACCGGGTCCTCCTCGTCGGTCCACGGCAGCATGGCGAACAGCCCTTCGGACTCGGGCACCCGGGGCGCCTCGAGGCCCGGCACCACCAGCATCGGCTCGCCGGCGGGCCGGAGGACCAGCATGGTGAGGCGTTCCAGGGGCATGGCCCGGTATCCGGTCAGCCACGGCAGGTCGGCGCCGTGGGAGAGGAGCAGCGCGTCCACCCCCAGCGCGTCCATGCGTTCCCGCACCCGCTGCAGGCGCATCCGGCGCGCCGTCACCGCCTCGTCCGACAGCGCCGTCATGAGTCGATCACGTGGCGGCCAGGAGCGTCGGGGCGACCGCCGACCGCAATGATGCGTCGGCGGCCTCTCGGGCGTGATAGCTCGACCGGGTCAGCGGCGACGACTGCACGTGCGAGAATCCCATGGCCATCCCGGCCTCGCCGATGGCGGTGAACTCCTCGGGGGTCCACCACCGGGCCACCGGCAGGTGCCGGCGGCTGGGCCGGAGGTACTGGCCGACGGTCACGATCTCCACCCCGACCCCGCGCAGGTCGGCCAGGGTGGCGAGGACCTCGTCCCGGTCCTCCCCCATCCCGAGGATGATCCCCGACTTGGTGGTGAGGCCGGCCTCCCCGGCGCGGGCCAGCACGGCCAGGCTCCGGGCGTAGCCGGCCGAGGGCCTGACCGCCCTCTGCAACCGCGCCACCGTCTCGATGTTGTGGTTAAGGATGTCCGGCCCGGCGGCGATCACCGTGCCCAGCGACCCTTCGTCTCCCTTCAGGTCCGAGATGAGGACCTCGATCCGGGTGCGGGGGGAGCACCGCCGGATGGCGCCGATGGTGGAGGCAAAGGCGCCCGCGCCCCCGTCGGCCAAGTCGTCGCGGGCCACGCAGGTGATGACAGCGTGGGCCAGGCCCATGCGGGAGACCGCCTCGGCCACCCTTTCAGGCTCGCTGCCGTCGAGGGGGAGCGGGTGCGCCCTGTCCACCTGGCAGAACCCGCAGGCCCGGGTGCAGCGCGAGCCGTTGATCATGAAGGTGGCCGTGCCCTCCGACCAGCACTCGTAGATGTTCGGGCACCCCGCCTCCTCGCACACGGTGACGAGGTCGAGGCGGCCGAGGTCGTGCCGCAGGCCGAGGAACTCGTCGCCCATGTGGGCGTTGACCCGGAGCCACGCCGGCTTGCGCGCCCCGAAGGGCAGCCCCGACCCGGGGTCCACCCCGGACCGTCGGAGGCGCCGTTGGAGGGCCGGCTCGGCCGGCCGAGGCCCGAGCGACACCGCCACGCCTCCCGCACCCGACGAGGAGTGGCCGGTGGGCGCCGGCGTGGTCCGTCCGGTGGCGGCGGGCGGGTCGGCGACCCGCTGGACGTCGCCGATCGGTCCCCACTGGGCCGCGGCGGCCGCGATCACCGCCTCCACGGCCCGGGCCATGGACACCTCCCACCCCTCGGCGGCCATCGAGGTCACCGGCCGGTCGGCGATCCCGCAGGGCACGATGTGGCCGAACATGGTGAGGTCGGTCCGGACGTTGAGGGCGAATCCGTGGGTGGTCCGTCCCCGGGAGGTCCGCACCCCGATGGCCGCGATCTTCCGCGGGCCCGCCGCGCCGGGCCTCCCCACCTCGTCCAGTCCGACCCAGACCCCCGGGTAGCCGTCCAGGCGGCCCACCGCGGAGGGCGGAGCACCGAGGTCGACCAGGGCGTCGATGACCACCTGCTCGACCCGGCGCACGTGCACGGGCCCCCGGTGGGGCCCGGGGCCCACGGTCACCAGCGGGTACCCGATGAGCTGGCCGGGGCCGTGGTAGGTGACATCGCCGCCCCGGTCCACCCGGACCAGGTCGGCACCGACCGAGGCCGGATCGGTGAGGACATGGGCCTCGTCGGCGTTGGCCCCGAGGGTGAAGACGTGCGGGTGCTCGAGCAGGAGGAGATAGTCGTCGTCGCCCCGGCCGCTCAGGGCGCGTTGCAGGGCCCACGCCTCGCGGTAGGGCACCCGGCCCAACCAGCGGACCCTCATGGACGGCCGGCCGGTCGGTCGGATCTCGGCACCCGGACGGCCTACAGCTCTCCGGCCCAGTCGCGATCGTTGAGGATCTGCGACATCCGGGCCAGGAACCGGGCCACGTAGGCGCCGTCGACCGCCCGGTGATCGAAGGTCATGGCCACCAGCCCGACCGAGTGGATGGTGATCGACTCGGACCCGTCGGGCAACTCGACCACGACCGGCTTCCGGCTCACACCGTCGGTGGCCAGGATGGCCACCTGGGGCTGGTTGATGATGGCGCCGGTGATCAGGGTGCCGAACGGCCCGGCGTTGGTGATGGAGAACGTGCCCCCGCTGATGTCGTCGAGGCTGAGCCGCTTGGTCCGGGCCCGTTCGGCCACGTCGCGGATGCGGCGGGCCATCCCTCGCAGGTTGAGCTCCTCGGCGTTGTGGACCACGGGGACGATGAGGCCCTCGTTTTCGAGGTCGACGGCGATGCCCAGGTTGACGTCATGGTGCACGATGAGGGTGTCGTCACCGACCGACGAGTTGAGGTGCGGGAACTCTTCGAGCGCCTCGACGGCGGCCCGGGCGGCGAAGGGCAGGTAGGTGAGCCCGAACCCCTCCTCGGCCCGGAAGCGGTCGCCGAAGGCCCGCCGCACCTGCTCGACCCGCTCGTAGTCGATCTCTTTGACCATCAGGGTGTGGGCCGAGGTAGCCTTGGACCGCACCATGTGCTCGGCGGTGCGTCGGCGGATGTTGGTGAAGGGGATCACCTCGTCCCCGGCCGTCGAGCCGACCGACCGCGGTGCGGCCGGAGCCGGCGCCGCCGCGGAAGTCTCGGATGTCCCGGCCCGTGGCTCGTCGGGCGCCCGGCGCTCGGCGATGCTCGGGATAGGGGCCGGCGCGCCGGAGTGCGAGCGTGACCCGCCGTCGATGACCGCCTCGACGTCGCTCCGGGTGATCCGGCCGCCGAGACCGGTGCCGCGCACGGCGGACGGATCGATGCCGTGCTCGGTCAGGAGGCGGCGCACCACGGGGGACAGCACGAGCCCGCCGGGCCCGCCGTCCAGGGGGGCGGGCGGGGCTGTCTCCGCGGCCGCGGCGGTGGGGCCGGCCGCGGCGGTGGGGCCGGCCGCGCCGGTGGGCCCCCCGGCATCGGACCCGTTGTCGGAGCCCACAGAAGGCTCGGCTGCGGCAGTCGCCGGGGCGGGGGCCGATGGAGCCGGGGCCGCCGCGGGTGCGTCCCCGTTGGGTGAGCCCTCGCCGCCGATGACGGCCAGCTTCGCCCCCACGTCGACCGTGTCGCCCTCCTGGACGAGGATTTCGGTGAGCACCCCCTCGGCCGGCGAGGGCACTTCGGAGTCGACCTTGTCGGTGGAGACCTCGAAGAGCGGCTCGTCCCGGGCGACCTCGTCCCCGACGGCCTTGTACCACTTGGTGATGGTCCCCTCGGTCACCGTCTCGCCGAGCTGTGGCATGGTCACGTCAGCCAACGTGGAGCCCCCTTCCGGTCAGGGCCAGCACCGTCTCGCCGAACGTCTCGGAGAGGGACGGGTGGGGCTGGATGAACTGGGCCACCTCGTCGGGGGTGGCCTCCCAGTTGACCGCCAGGTACCCGGCGCCGAGCTGTTCGGTCACCCACGGACCGACCATGTGCACGCCGAGGATCCTCCCGGTGGTGCCGTCGGGCCGCCGCTCGGCCACCACCTTGACCAGCCCCTCGGTGTCCCCGATGATGCGGGCCCGGCTGTTGCCGCCGAACGGGTCCGTCTTGACCACGACGTCGAGGCCGGCCTGGCGGGCAGCGGCCTCGGTCAGCCCGGCGAAGGCGACCTCCGGATGGCAGTAGATGGCCCACGGCACCCGGTCGTAGTCGACCGGCACGACCGGTTCACCGAGAATGCTCTTGATCACCACGATCCCCTCCGCGAAGCCGACGTGGGCGAGCTGGGGGGTGCCGGCGACCACGTCGCCGACCGCCCACACCCCCTCCGCCGCCGTGCGCATGGTGCGGTCGGCCACGACGAAGCCACGGGAGTCCACCTCCACCCCGGTGCCCGGGGCGAGGAGCCCCTCGGTCCGCGGCCGGCGACCCACCGAGACCACGACGGCGTCCACCGCCAGCTTCTCACCGTCGTTGTAGGTGACGACGGTCCCCCGTCCGGACGGGTCGGGGGTGTGCCCCTGCAGGCTCACCCCCACCTTCACGTCGATCCCCCGCTTCCGGAAGGACCGGGCCACCGTCTTCACGATGTCCTCGTCGCACCCGGAGAGGATGGCCGGCAGGGCCTCGAGGACGGTGACCCTGCTCCCGAGGTCGGCGAGCAGCGAGGCGAACTCGCAGCCGATCGCCCCACCGCCGATGACCGCCACCGAGGCGGGGAGCTCCTCAAGGGACAGGACCTCGTCGGAGGTCATCACCAGCGAGCCGTCGATGTCGAACCCGGGGATGGTCCGCGGCACCGATCCCGCCGCCAGCACGACGTTGGTGCCGGCGACCTCGGTGGTCCCGCCGTCGTTGTCGGCGATCCGGACCCGGAGCCCGGGCAGCAGGGAACCGGTGCCGCTGAACACCGAGACACCACGGCCTTTCAGCAGCCCGGCGAGACCCCGGTACAGCTGGTCCACCACCTGTTGCTTCCGGGCCTGGCTGACGGAGAAGTCGAGGTCGGGACGGTCGCCCCCGTCGCCACCGGCCGTGATGCCGAACCGGCCCGAGCCGGTGACCGTCCGGTAGACGGCGGCCGTCTCCAGAAACTCCTTGGCCGGTACGCACCCGCGGTGCAGGCAGGTCCCGCCGACCTTGTCGAGCTCCACGATGGCCATGGACAGCCCCGCCGCCGCCCCGTACAGGGCGGTGGCGTACCCACCCGGGCCGCCGCCGATGATGACCACGTCGAAGGTCCCGTCGGGCGCGGCCGATGGTTCCCCTGACCCCGATCGGCCTGTCGTCACCTCGGATTCCGTGAGAACCACCTCCCGCGAGCGCTCGCTCCGTCCACCTCGTGTCGGCCCGCGCCGCCCACCATCCAACGGGCCCGCGCGTCCACGGCGACGCCTTCAGCCTAGGGCGAAACGGTCCGTCGTCGGGCCCCGTCGGAGGAGGTCGGGCCGCTGGTCGATCCTGCCCGCACGGAGATCCCGGGGAGCGAGAGGTCATGCCGGGCCGGGTCGACGACCCCAGGCCGAGATCATCGGCGAGGTGGCCAGGTCGAGCCGACCGGCGCCGACGTTGGCCAGATGCCGGTCGATCTCCGCGTCGGTGGCGAGCCCGGCGGCTACCAGCCGGTGACGCATCTGCTCCACGGTGGCCTCCTCGAGCAGGGTGCAGGCCGGACCGCCCACCGGGAAGAAGGCATCGGCCGCCACGTCGACCAGCCCCGACCTCCGGAGGGCCCGGGGCAGGGTCCGGCCGTAGGCCACGTCGGCACCCTGCCGGGTGAGCAGGGTGCGGAAGTCGCGACGCAGCTTGTTGGCCAGTCGCTGGTCGGGGCCCCACTCGTCGATACAGGTCAGCGGCTGGAGCGCCGGGTCGGCGTCCTCCACCAGCAACCAACCGCCGGGCCGGAGCACCCCGACCATGGCGGCCAGCGCCTCCTCCCGCCGGGGCACGTGGACCAGGACGAGGCGGGCATGCACGAGGTCGAACGGCCCGGGAGGCGGCGGGTCCTCCCCGACGTCGTGGCGTCGGATCTCGAAGTCGACGGCCCGGCCCGTCATCCACGACACGTCGATGTCGGTGGCCAGCACCGAGCCCGCCGCCCCGACCCGTCCCGCCATCCAGGCGGCCACGCCCGGCCCTCCGGCGCCGACTTCCCAACAGCGCCACCCCGGCCCGAGACCGAGCGAGTCGAGGTGCCGGAAGGTCCCCGGGTCGAACAACTTCGACAGGGCGGAGAGGCGCCGTCCGGCCTCGTCCTGGCTGTTGTCGAGGAGGTAGCCGGCGCCGTCCTGGTTCCCCTCGGCCACCCGGCCGATCCTAGGAGGTGAGTCCCGAGGAGGCGGACTCGAGGACGCGGGCCCTAGGAGAGCACCCTCCGGCGGAAGTTCCGCAGGCCGAGCCCGAGGAACAGGGCCAGAAAGCCGACCAGCACGGGATAGACCACGTACAGGTGCATGTGGGGGGCATCCGTGAAGGCGGCCCGCATACCCTCGTTGACGTAGATCAGCGGATTGACCAACACGACGGTCTGCAGCCAGTGCCAGTGGCCCACCTCGACAGGCGCCAGGCGCGTCCACTCGTAGTACGTACCGCCGAGGAAGGTCACCGGCAGGATGATGAAGCCGAACATGAGCCCGATGTTGCGAGGCTCGAAGCTCGTCCCGAGGAGGAGACCGAGCGAGGCCATGGTCACGCAGGCCAGCGGGACCATGGTGACGATGACCCACCAGTGCAGGTGGAGGTGGGCCTCGACGCCGGCGGCGTGCACCACCGAGGCGATGGGGAGGACGATGATGGCCGAGATCAGGCCCTGGACCGCGCCGGACAGCACCTTGGCCATGGCCACCAGCCAGATGGGACACGGCGCCTGGACGCGGTCCTCGATCTCCCGGGTGAACCCGAACTCCTGGGACATGATGAGCGCCACCGACTGCACGCCCTGGAAGAGGATGGAGATCCCCACCACCCCGGGCACCAGCAGCGTGGCGAAGGCGGACTCGGCCACCTGGCCCCGCCCTGCCCCGATTCCCTGACCGATCTTCGGGAAGACGTAGAGGAACACGAAGCAGAGCAGGAACGGCTGCACCAGCACCCTGACCACGAACTCGATGACGTGCTTGCGCAGCACGACGAGATCGCGGAGGATCAGCGCCCACAGGGCGGTGCGGGCGGCGGCCACCGTCGACCGGGTCGGGCCGAGCACCACGGCGGAGGTCAGGGAGCCCGACTCGGCCGTGCGCATCAGTCGCGGAGCTCCTTGCCGGTGAGGTTGATGAATACCGTCTCGAGTGTGGGTTCGGCCACCGACAGGTCGATCACGGGGAAGCCGGCCTCCTCGGCACCCGACACCACCTTGGGCAGCAGCCGGTCGGTGCCCTTCACATGGAGCTCGACGCCTCCGTCGACGGGTCGGGTCCGGGTCACGCCGCCGATCCGTTCGGACAGCGCCTGGGCCAGACGTCCCTGGTCACCGGCGGCCATGACGGTCACGATGGTGTCGGCGTCGATCTGTTGCTTGAGCGCCAGGGGCGTGTCCAGGGCCAGGATCCTCCCCCGGTCCATGATGGCCACCCGTCCGCACAGCTGATCGGCCTCCTCCATGTAGTGGGTGGTCAACATGATGGTCTGGCCCGCCGTGTTGAGCTGCCGCAGGATGTCCCACAGAGCCAGTCGGCTCTGGGGATCGAGGCCGGCGGTCGGCTCGTCCAGGAACAGCACGGCCGGCCGGTGGAAGATGGCCCGAGCCACCATCAGGCGCTGGGCCATCCCCCCGGAGAGGGCGTAGATGGAGGCCTCCGCCCACTTCTCGAGCTGGAACTGGACCAGCAGGTCGCTGGCCGTCCGCCGCGACTCGCGGGCCGGCATGCCGAAGAGGCGACCGTGGAAGTAGAGGTTCTCCCACACGTCGAGCTGCCGGTCGAGGGTGTTCTGCTGGCTGACGATGCCGAGGATCTGTTTGGCCAGCGCCGGATGCCGCACCACGTCGATGCCCCCGACGAACGCCTCGCCGGCGGTCGGGATGACCCTGGTGGTCAGCATGCCGGCGGTGGTGGTCTTGCCGGCCCCGTTCGGGCCGAGCAGGCCGAAGATCTCGCCCGGCCCCACCACCAGGTCGAGACCGTCGACGGCCCGGAGCTCCGAGCCGGGGTAGACCTTGGTGAGGCCGCGGGTGCAGATGATGGGGGTGCCGGTCGGGCCTTCGGTGTGGGGCGTCGTGGCGGTGGCAGTCATGGGCGCAGGGCCGACACTACCCTCGCTCCTCCGCGGCACCGGCGGGCCGCCGCCGGACCCTCCACCGCCCCCGGGCCCCCGCACCGGCCTCCGCCCCCTGGCCCCCGCACCGGCCCCCGCACCCGTGGCCCGGGCCTACTTCGGCGGCATGCGGATGCCCCCGTCCAGCCGGATCACCTCGCCGTTGAGGTAGCCGTTGGTGGCGATGTGGCTGACCATCGCGCCGAACTCGGCCGGGTCGCCCAGGCGCTTCGGGAAGTTCACCGACTCGCCGAGGGCGTTGCGGGCCTCCTCGGGGAGCATGGCGAGCAACGGGGTGTCGAACAACCCCGGGGCGATGGCCACGACCCGGATACCGACCACGGCGAGGTCCCGCGCCGCCGGGAGGGTCATGCCCACGATGGCGCCCTTGGACGCCGAGTAGGCCAACTGCCCGATCTGGCCGTCGAAGGCGGCCACCGACGCGGTGTTGACGATGACCCCCCGCTCGCCGTCGGCCGTCGGGGCGACGGTGGCCATGGCGGAGGCGGCCCTGGTCATCACATTGAACGTGCCGATGACATTGAGGTTCTGAATGGCCCGGAACGGATCGAGATCATGGGGGGAGCCGTCCCGGTTGATCACCCGCCCGACCCAGCCAGTGCCGGCGCAATTCACCGCCAGCCGGAGGTTGCCCCCCTCGGCGGCCTGGTCCACCGCCTTCTGGCAGTCGGCCGGTTCGGTCACGTCCCCACCGACGAAGTTGGCGTTGCCGCCGATGTCGGCCGCCACCTCCTGGCCCCGCTGCACGTTGCGATCGAAGACGGTGACCCGGGCACCTTCCGAGGCGAGCCGACGGGCGGTGGCCTCCCCGAGGCCCGAGGCGCCGCCGGTGACGATTGCTGAACTTCCGTTGATCTCCATGCCAGCAGGTTACGGGAGCACAGGAACGGCTCCCAATTTCCCTCCGGCCGACGCGCGGGTCCGCCGGCCGATGGCGCGGTGGGCCCTACCCCGCCACGCCTCCGGCATCCTGCTGCCGGGCGGCCTCCTGGACGGCCATGAGGTCGACCAGGTCGTTCATCCGGTCGCCCGAATGACCCTTCACCCATTGGAAGGTCACCGGTCTCGAAGGGTCGAGCGCCTGTGGCAGCAGCTCCTGCCACAGGTCCTGGTTCGCCACCGGCTTCCCCTGGGCGTTCCGCCAGCCGCGGCGCTTCCAACCCACCCACCACTTCTGACGGAAGCAGTTCACCACGTAGGTGGAGTCGCTCATGACGCGCAGGGGCCCGGGCAGCGCCCCCAGGGCCCTGGCCACCGCGGTCACCTCCATCCGCTGATTGGTGGTGTGGGGCTCGCCGCCACTCCCCGAAGGGCCACCGTCGACGGCCCACGCCCACCCCCCGGGCCCGGGGTTCCCGAGGCAGGAACCATCGGTGTAGACGACGGTGACCGTCTCGTCGTCGGGGGCCGGGGTCACCGGGACAGCATGCCCGATGGGAGGGTCCCCCAGGGCGACCGGCCGCCATGACCTTCCCAAGCCGTCCCGGCGGTGGAAGCATGGGAAGGTGCTCTTCGACGGCGTGAGCCATCAACTTCCCGACGCCGACCCGGTGGAGACGGCGGAATGGCTGGACGCCTTCGACGACGTCGTGGACGTGCACGGCCGCACCCGGGCCCGCTACCTCCTGATGCGGATCCTCGAGCGGGCCGGCCAGAAGCAGGTGGAGTTCCCGGCCACCGTCTCCACTCCCTACGTGAACACCATCCCCTCGGACGAGGAGCCCGAGTTCCCGGGCGATGAGTTCCTCGAGCGGCGCATCCGGGCCTTCATCCGATGGAACGCGGCCGTGATGGTGGTGCGGGCCAACGTCCGCTCCGAGGCCATCGGCGGCCACCTCTCGACCTACGCCAGCTCGGCCGCCCTCTACGAGGTGGGCTTCAACCACTTCTTCCGGGGCAAGGACGGCGGAAGCCCGGGAGACCAGGTCTACTTCCAGGGCCACGCCTCCCCGGGCATCTACGCCCGGGCCTTCGTGGAGGGTCGCCTCAGCGAGGAGCAGCTCGACAATTTCCGCTTCGAGGTGGGTGTGGACGGCCTGTCCTCCTATCCGCACCCCCGCCTGATGCCCGACTTCTGGGAGTACCCGACGGTGTCGATGGGGCTCGGGCCCCTCAATGCCATCGCCCAGGCCCACGTGGCCCGCTACCTCCACGCCCGCGGCATCGCCGACACGTCGTCCAGCCGGGTCTGGGGCTTCGTCGGTGACGGCGAGCTGGACGAGCCCGAGACCCTCGGCGCGCTGGGCGTGGCCGGCCGGGAGCACCTGGACAACCTGACCTTCGTGGTGAACTGCAACCTGCAGCGGCTGGACGGCCCGGTCCGCGGCAACGGCAAGGTGATCCAGGAGTTCGAGGCACTGTTCCGCGGGGCGGGCTGGAACGTGATCAAGGTCATCTGGGGGCGCACCTGGGACGAGCTGCTGGCCAAGGACGTCGAAGGCGTGCTGCTCAACAAGATGAACACGACCGTCGACGGCGAGTTCCAGAAGTACGCCACCGAGTCGGGTGCCTACATCCGGGAGCACTTCTTCGGCCCCGACCCGCGCCTCGCGGCCCTGGTCGCCCACCTCTCCGACGAGGAGCTCCAGTCACTGCCCCGCGGCGGGCACGACTACCGGAAGCTGTACGCCGCCTACCGGGCGGCCACCGAGCACGAGGGGGCGCCCACGGCCATCCTGGCCAAGACGGTCAAAGGGTGGACCCTCGGCCCGGAGATCGAGGCCCGCAACGCCACCCACCAGATCAAGAAGATGACCAAGGCCCAGCTGCTGGCCCTCCGCGACCGGCTCTTCCTCCACGACGAGATCCCCGAACGGGAGCTCGATGCCGACCTGCCTCCCTACTACCGCCCCGCCCCGGGCTCGCCCGCCGCCGAGTACCTGGCGGAGCGGCGGCGCGTCCTCGGCGGGCCGTTGCCCCGGCGCCTGGACCGCTCGCGGCCGCTCGGTCCCCCCGCCGAAGCCGCCTTCGCCGACCTGCTGGCCGGGTCGGGCCACCAGCCCGTCTCCACCACCATGGCCTTCGCCCGGCTCCTGCGGTCGCTCGTCCGCGACCCGTCGATCGGGTCGAGGGTCGTGCCCATCGTGTCCGACGAGGCCCGCACCTTCGGCCTCGAGTCGCTCATCAGCGAAGCACAGATCTACGCCCCCGAGGGCCAGCGGTACACGCCGGTCGACGCCGGCCTCGCCCTGCACTACGCCGAGAGCGCCACGGGCCAGGTCCTCCAGGAGGGGATCACCGAGGCGGGGGCGGCCGCCACCTTCACCGCCGCCGCCACCTCCTACGCCACCTGGGGCGAGCCGGTCATCCCCTTCTACCTCTTCTATTCGATGTTCGGGTTCCAGCGGGTGGGTGACCTCCTCTGGGCCCTGGGCGACAGCCGGGGACGGGGGTTCCTGCTCGGGTGCACCGCCGGGCGGACCACGCTCAACGGCGAGGGCCTCCAGCACCAGGACGGCCACTCCCTGCTGCTCGCCTCGACGGTGCCGAGCGTCGCCGCCTACGACCCCGCCTTCTCCTACGAGCTCGCCGCCATCGTGGAGGACGGGATCCGGCGCATGACCGGCCCCGAGCCCGAGGACCGGGTGTGGTACCTCACCCTCTACAACGAGAACTACCCGATGCCCGGCCTTCCGGACGACCAGGCGCAAGCCGACCGCATCCGAGCAGGGGCGGTCAAGGGGATGTACCGCTTCGATGCCGGTGACGAGCCCGGCTCCGACCAACGCACCGGCTCGGCCACCCTCCTGTTCTCGGGCACGGCGTGGCGGGCGGCTGTCGAGGCCCGGCGCCGCTTGGCCTCCGACTGGGGGGTGGAGGCCGACATCTGGTCGGTCACCTCGTACAAGTCGCTCCGGGAGGAGGCCATCTCGGCCGAGCGGTGGAGCCGCCTGCATCCCGACCAGGGGGGTCGCGTCCCCTTCGTCACCCAGTGCCTGGCCGGATCGTCGGGGCCCATCGTGGCCGTCACCGACTTCATGCGGTCGGTGCCGGACCAGGTGGCCCGCTGGATGCCCCGGCGGTTCACGTCACTCGGCACGGACGGGTTCGGCCGGTCCGACACCCGGGAGGTGCTGCGGCGCTACTTCGAGGTGGACGCCGCCCACATCGTGGTGGCCGCCCTCCACGGGCTGGCCGAGGACGGGGAGGTGCCGGCCCGGACGGTCAGCGAGGCCATGGACCGCTACGACATCGACCCGGGGACCGTCGACCCCTGGTCGGTCTGACTGCATTCCGGTTCGGACCCCCGCCCGGCACCGCTCCTACACTGGGCCTATGGCACTGTTCCTGTCGGGCGAGCCCGAGGCCGACGCCCTCCTCACCGAGGACCCACTGGCCCTCCTGATCGGCATGGTCCTCGACCAGCAGATACCGCTCGAGAAGGCCTTCCGCTCGCCGTTCGACCTCCGCCAGCGCCTGGGGGGGACCCTAGACGCCGCCGGGCTGGCCTCGATGGACCCCGAGGAGCTGGCCGCCCGGTTCAGCACCCGGCCGGCCCTGCACCGGTTCCCGCGGTCGATGGCCGCGCGCGTCCAGGAGCTCTGCGCCCAGATCGTCGAGTCCTACGGTGGCGACGCCGCCGCGGTGTGGACGACGGCCGCCAGCGGCCGCGAGCTGCTCGACCACGTCAGGGCGCTTCCCGGTTTCGGCGAGCAGAAGGCGCGCATCTTCGTCGCCCTCCTGGGCAAGCAGCTTGGCGTCCGCCCACCCGGGTGGGAGAAGGCGGCCGGGCCGTTCGGGGAGGCCGGGTCGTTCCGCTCGGTGGCCGACATCGACTCCCCCGAGACCCTGGCCAAGGTGCGCCAGTACAAGCAGCAGATGAAGGCCCGGGCCAAGGCCAAAGCGTCCAACGCCGGTTGAGCCAGGTCACCGGCCCCTCGGCCCGCTGGGGCCTGGACGGTCGACGGCTCTATCTCTGCTCGCCCGACCGGCCCGACCTCGAGCGCTTCGTCGAGGCGTGCATCGAGGGTGGCGTGGACGTCGTCCAGCTGCGCGAGAAGGACCTGGCCGGCGAGAGGCTGGCGCAACGGGCCACGCTCGTCCAGCGGGTCTGCGCCGACTACAACGTGCCCTTCATCCTCAACGACGACCCGGCACTGGCCGCTTCGATCGGCGCCGACGGGGTCCATGTCGGCCAGGACGACATGGACCCGGTGGCGGCGCGCCGGGTCGTCGGCCACCAGGCCATCGTCGGCCTCTCGACCCACGCTCCCGGAGAGCTGGAGGTCGCCGTGGGGGGCGGGTTGGCGGACCCCCTCCCCGTCGACTACATCTCGGCGGGCCCGGTCTCGCCCACGCCCACCAAGCCCGGTCGGCCCGGCACCGGCCTCGACTACGTCCGGGCGGCCGCCCGGCGGGCGCCGTGGACGGTCTGGGTGACGGGCGGGGTCGACCCCACGACGGTCGGCCCCGTCCTCGCCGCCGGGGCCCGCCACTTCGTGGTGGTGCGCTGGCTCACCGAGGCCTCCGACCCGAAGGCCAACGCCCGGGCGCTGCGCAAGATCATCGACGACGCCGTCGAGCCCTCCGGGCCGTGAGAGGAGCACGTGGGACGAGAAGAGGCGACGGGTCGGGGGAGACCGGGGCTCAGCCGGAACTGGAGCTGGGCGCGCTGACCACCCTGGCCCCCGCCGGCAGGGCCACCGGGGGTGAGGTCCCCACGGCCGAGATGTCCAGGCGGACCGAGGCGTTCGGGACGCTCAGCGTGAACTGGGTGATGTACCCGCCGTCGACGGTGTAGGTGAAGGTGCCGGTCTGGCCCTGCTTGGTCAGCGTGAACGAGTAGGTGTCCCCGTTGTGCTTGGGGTTCTTGGCCTGGGAGGCATAGGGGAGGTAACCGTGGGCGGGGTCGAGTGCGGCCGCCCCCTGGCTCGCCTGCCGGTAGAACACGAGGTTCCTGGTGGAGGCCGAGCTCGAGACGGTCAGACTCTGGTACTCCGTGCTGCCGATCACGTAGACGTAGGTGCGCCGGTTGCCGCTCTCGATGTAGCCACCCAGCCGGTCGGGCGCCTGGAACACGAGGTTGTCGGTCTGCTTGCCCTGGCTGGTGCTCTCCACGAGGACTTCCGAGTAGTTCGTCGCGCTGAGCGTGTTGGTCACCGCCTGGAGAAGGGGGGCGTTCTTCGGTGCCTGGGACACCCCGAGGGCGGCGGCGCCCGCCCCCACCACGACCAGGACGCCGAGCAGGAGCCAGCCGATCCAGTACCTGAAGCCGCTCATCGGCGAAACGCTAGGCCACTTTGGGGGTGGGCCAGGTCATTGTCTCGACCGGCTGGTCGGGCGGGGCCGGCCCGGGCCGGGGTCTGGTCCACGGGCCGGGCTCAGATCCCGATGCGCTGGGCCAGCAGCTCGCGGTGGTAGGAGGGGTCCCCGAGCATGAGCTCCGAGGACTTGGCCCGCTTGAAGTAGAGGTGGGCGGGGTGCTCCCAGGTGAAGCCGATGCCCCCGTGGATCTGGATCGTCTCCGCGGCGGCGTGGAAGTAGGCCTCCGAGCAGTAGGACTTGGCCAGGCTGGCCACCACCGGGAGCTCGTCGGAGTCCTCGGCCGCCGCCCATCCGGCGTAGTAGGCGGCCGACTTGGCCGATTCCACCTCCAACAGCATGTCGGCGCACTTGTGCTTGATGGCCTGGAAGCTCCCGATCGGGCGGCCGAACTGGATGCGGGTCTTGGCGTACTCCACCGAGCTGTCGAGGCAGCGCTGCGCTCCCCCCACCTGCTCGGCGGCCAGCGCCACCGCGGCCAGATCCAGCGTCTTGCGCAGTCCCGCCTCGGCCCCGCCGTCGTCGCCGATCAACCAGGCCGGCGTGCCGTCGAACTCCAGCCGGGCCTGCTTGCGGGTCTGGTCCATGGTGGCCAGCGGGGTGCGGGTGAGGCCGCCGGCGTCGCCCTTGACCCCGAAGAGCGACAGCCCGGCCGGTGTCCGACCCACCACCAGGACCAAGCCGGCCGTGTGGCCGTCCAGCACGAACGACTTGTGGCCGTTGAGCGCCCAGCCGTCGCCCTCGGGGGTGGCGGCCAGGGTGATCCCCTCGGGGTCCCACCGCCCCGAGTCCTCGGTGAAGGCCAACGTGGCGATGGTCTCCCCGGCGGCGATCCCCGGCAGCAGGTACTCCTGGGCCTTCTCGTCTCCCGAGGCGAGCAGGGCATTGGTGGCCAGGGCCACCGTCGAGAAGAAGGGGGCGCACAGCAGGGCGGCACCCATCTCCTCGAGCACCACGACCAGCTCCACGTAGGAGAAGCCCGCCCCGCCGAACCGCTCGGGGATGATGAGGGAGGTCAACCCCAGCTGCTCGGCCATCTGGGCCCAGACGGCCGGATCGTAGCCCTCGGTGGTCTCCATCAGCCGGCGGACCTCCGTCTCGGGAGACTTGTCCTCGAGGAAGCGGTGGACGGACCGCCGGAGCTCGTCCTGCTCCTCGCTGAAGGCGAAGTTCATCGTGTTCTCACTCCCCTGACGTCCTCGTCACGAGGACACATGTGCCCCGTTTGTCTACCAGAACCGGGCCGAGGCTGACCAACGGGTCAAGGGTCCAACTACGCTCGTCGCATGGTCGACACATCCATCGATTACCAGGACAGCGCCGTCGAGGTCCACCGGCTGGTGGTCGGGCCCGTCGACAACAACGTCTACATCGTCCGCTGCCGGGCGACCGGCGAGTCCGCCCTCATCGACGCGGCCAACGAGCACGACAAGCTGCTCGAGCTGTGCCGGGCCCTGGACGTGCGCCAGGTGGTCGAGACCCATGGCCACTGGGACCACATCCAGGCGGTGGAGGCCGTCCGCGACGCCGGGATCGACGTGGCGGTGACCGAGGCCGACGCAGCCATGCTGCCCTCCTACGACCAGGTCCTCGACGACCGCTCGGTCATCCAGGTCGGCCGGTTGCGCATGGGGACCATCGCCACCCCGGGGCACACGCCCGGGTCGATGTGCTTCACGGTCGAGGGCACACCGCTCCTGTTCAGCGGGGACACGCTCTTTCCGGGAGGCCCGGGCAACACCTCCTTCGAGCACTCGGACTTCGCCACCATCATCAGGTCGATCGAGGACCGCCTGTTCGCCTCCTTCGCCCCGGACACCCTGGTGCTGCCCGGGCACGGCCAGGGCACCACCATCGGCGCCGAGGCGCCCCACCTGGCCGAATGGATCGACCGGGGGTGGTGAGCATCGAGCCGGCCCGGCGGGCCGGCCGCCAGCTCAGATGGCGGTGGAGGGCCGCCGGGGCTCGCGGATCAGTTCGATCTCGGCGGGCAGCCCGCTGATCGACACCCCGCCGGGCACCTCGGAGCCCACCTCGATGGTCACCCGGGCGCCGGCCAGCGGGATACCGTCCACCTTCAGGTACCCGATCTCGTCGGGGAGGTTGGGCGACAGCCAGGTCTTCCCATAGGGCACCCAGGGGTCGAGCCGCAACAGCGTGCGCAGGCAGAGCAGGGGTGAGGCGGCCGCCCATGCCTGCGGCGAGCACGACGTGGGATAGCCCACCGGCACGGGGAGCTCCTCGCGGTCCAGCCCGCTGAACAGCTCGGGCAACCGGCCGCCCTGGGCCTGGGCCGCGTCGAGCAGGCCGAAGATGAGCTTCTGGGCGGCGCCGTCATAGCCGTACCGGGCCAGGCCGGCGGCGACGATCGCCGTGTCGTGGGGCCAGACCGACCCGCAGTGGTAGCTGATCGGGTTGTACCCGCCGCTGTCCCGGGAGAGGGTGCGCAGGCCCCAACCGCTGAACATGGTCGGTGAGATCAGGTGCTCGGCCACGTGGCGGGCCTTGTCCTCGTCCACGATGCCGGTCCACAGGCAATGGCCCATGTTGGACGTCAGCGAGTCGATCGGTCGCTTGTCACCGTCGAGGCCGACGGCGAACCACCCCCTGTCCTCGAGCCAGAAGTCCCGGTTGAAGGCCGCCTTGAGCTGGGTGGCCTTGGCCCGGAAGCGGTCGTAGGTGGCGGTGTCGCCCACCTCGAAGGCGAAATGGGCGCTGGCCAGGTAGGCCCCGTAGGTGTAGGCCTGGACCTCGCACAGGGCGATGGGAGCGTCGGCGACGCGGCCGTCGCCGTAGCGGATCCCGTCCCAGCTGTCCTTCCAGCCCTGGTTGGCCAGGCCCCGGTCGGTCTTCCGCCTGTATTCCACGTAGCCGTCACCGTCGGCGTCGCCGAACTGCTCGATCCACTCGATGGCCCGGGCCGCGTTGGGGAGGAGCTCGTCGACCATCTCCCGGGCCACGCCCCAGCGCCGCATCTCACCGAGGAGCATGACGAAGAGCGGGGTGGCATCGGCCGTCCCGTAGTAGATGCTGCCGCCGCCGAGGGAGAGGGAGGCGGCGTCACCGAAGCGCATCTCGTGGAGGATCCGGCCGGGTTCCTCCTCGTGTCGCGGGTCCACCTCCGTGCCCTGGAACCTGGCCAGGGTCTGCAGGACACCCCGGGCCAGGTCGGGGTCGACGAGCAGGGCCATCCAGGCGGTGAGGAGGGAGTCGCGTCCGAACACCGTCATGAACCAGGGAGCGCCGGCCGCCACCACCACCCGCTCGGGGTAGTCGGGATCGAAGATGCGCAGGGCGCCGAGGTCCTCGGCGCTGCGGGCGACCACCTCGGCCAGGCCCGGATGGCTGGTCTCGACGTGGGGGACCTGTCGGCGCCACTTCTCGAGCCGCTCGCTGGGCGTCGCCCGCTCGACGGGCTCGCCGCACCGGTACCTCGGGTCGATGGCCGACCCGTCGAACATCGGCCCGACTTCGATGCAGGTCGACCACTGGCCCCGGGGCGGGACGATCACCTCGAACGTGGCCAGGTCGGTGGCCAGGCGGGCCGGATCGTGGAAGCGGATCTCGACACCCCTCTCCACCCCGCCCCGGCGGTGGGAGTAGGTCACCACGGCCGGGGGGAGGTCCCCGTCCGGTGGGCGCCCTGATCCGGTCTCGTCGGCCCCGCCCTCGGCCGGCGGCCCCGACGGGAGCGCCTCCCGGGTCGGGGTCACGGTGGTGGACAGCTCGCCGGTGGCCGGCTGGCTGCCCACCCTCCCCTCCTTGACGGCGAACAGGTCGGCGAAGTCGCACCCGATGAACACCTCGACGGTGCACAGCGCCGGCTCGTGTCCGAAGTTCCTGATCCGCAGGTCCTCGCGCATGCCCTGGCCCACGTACCGGCTCCGGAAGACCATGAGGGTCGAGTCGGCCCGTCCGGTGGCGGGCAGGCAGCGGGACACGAAGGTGGCGGAGAAGGGGTTGTCGGTCACCGCCGCCAGGGGCTCGGTCGTGGACCCGTTGACCAGGAGCTCGAACCTCGACAGGATCCGAGTGTCCCGGACGAAGAGCCCCTGGGGGGCCCCCGACGACATGTCGCCGGCGGTCGTGCTGATGGCGAACGTGGACTCGTCCACCAGCGTCACCGCATCGGTGCTGGCTCCGAGCTTGGCCACCGGGCCGTCGAAGTTCCACGGATCGGCCATGGGGGTACGGTACCGGCTGACCTGGTGACGTGAGTAATCCCGGCGCCCGCCCTGGTGGTCCCCGATTAGCCCTATTCTCATAGGAGAAACTACGGATTCCGGCTAAGATCGGTGGCGTGCCCAGCCGGAGCGACGAGCAGGTGGAGGAGCAGGTCGAGGTGGAGAGGGACCGGGCCGACGCGGCGGCTGCCGCCGGCGGCCCGGCCGGCGCCCCTCTGCTCGAGATCGCCGGCCTCCATGTGTCGGTGGAGGGGGCGGCCATCCTGGCGGGCATCGACCTGACGGTGAGGTCCGGCGAGATCCATGCGCTCATGGGGCCGAACGGCTCGGGGAAGTCGACGCTGGCCAAGGTCCTGCTGGGCGACCCCAGTTACGAGATCAGCGCCGGTGCGATCCGCTTCCGGGGCGAGGACGTCACGTCCTGGCCCACCGACGTCCGGGGGAAGGCCGGCATCTTCCTGGCCTTCCAGGAGCCCGAGACGATCGCCGGCGTACCGGTCATCCAGTTCCTCCGCCAGGCTCTGTCGGCCCGCCGGGGCATGGACATGTCCGCCCTCGAGGTCCGGCTGGCCATGATGGAGTGGATGGAGAAGCTGGGCATGGACCCGGCGTTCGGCGAGCGCCACCTCAACGACGGGTTCTCCGGCGGCGAGAAGAAGCGAAACGAGATCCTGCAGATGGCCATCCTCGAGCCCCAGCTGGCCGTCTTGGACGAGACGGATTCGGGCCTCGACGTCGACGCCCTCCGGGCGGTGGCCCGGGGGATCCACACCGTGCGGGAAGCCCGTCCCGAGCTGGGCGTCCTGGTGATCAGCCACTATCAGCGCATGCTGGACGAGCTGGAGGCCGACCGGGTGCACGTGCTCGTCGACGGGGTCATCGTGGCCCGGGGCGGGCCCGAGCTGGCCAAGGAGCTCGAGACCGAGGGGTACGACGCATGGCGGGCCTGAAGGCGGACGGGCCGACCGAGCTCGACGTGGCCCGGCTCCGGAAGGACTTCCCGCTGCTCGGGCGCGAGGTCCACGGGCACCCCATCGTCTACCTCGACTCGGCGGCCTCGGCACAGCGGCCGGTGCAGGTGCTCGACGCCATGCGCGAGTACGACGAGACGACCCACGCCAATGTGCATCGCGGCGTCTACGCCATCGCCGAGGAGGCGACCCGACGGTTCGAGGCGGCCCGCCACAAGGTGGGGACGTTCATCGGCGCGCCCAACCCGTCGCGCGAGGTCGTCTTCACCAAAAACGCCACCGAGGGCCTCAACCTGGTCGCCCACAGCTGGGGTCGTGCCCACCTCCAGCCGGGTGACACGGTCGTGCTCACCGAGATGGAGCACCACGCCAACATCGTCCCCTGGCACATCCTCGCCGCCGAGCGCGGCATCGCCATCCGGTGGATCCCGATCGACGACGACGGACATCTGGTGCTCGACGATCTCGAACAGCTGGTCGACGGGACGAAGCTGGTCGGCGTCACCTGCATGTCCAACGTGCTCGGCACGCTCAACCCGGTGCCCGAGATCGCCGCCGTCGCCCATGCCGCCGGCGCGGTGGTGGTGGCCGACGGCGCCCAATCCGTTCCCCACCTGCCGACGGACGTGAGCAGCCTGGGAGCCGACTTCCTGGCCTTCAGCGCCCACAAGATGCTCGGGCCGACCGGCATCGGGGTCCTGTGGGCCCGCGAGGAACTGCTCGCCGGCATGGGTCCGTTCCTCGGTGGCGGCGAGATGATCCTCGACGTCCGCAAGGACGGGTTCACCCCGAACGACATCCCCTGGCGCTTCGAGGCGGGGACGCCCCCCATCACCGAGGCCATCGGGCTCGGCGCGGCGGTGGACTACCTCCGGTCGCTCGGCATGGAGGCGGTCCGGTCCCACGAGGTCTCCCTGACGTCTTACGCGCTGAACACCCTGACCGAGCGTTTCGGGGACGACATCCGGTTGTTCGGCCCCACCGAGCCGACGTCCCGGGGTGGCGTGGTCTCATTCGCCTACCGGGACATCCACCCCCACGACGTGTCGCAGATCCTGGACGAGTACGGCGTGTGCGTGCGGGCCGGCCATCACTGCGCCAAGCCACTCATGCGTCGGCTGGGCGTCAACGCCACCGCCAGGGCGTCGTTCGCCCTCTACAACGACCGGTCCGACGTGGACGCCATGGCCGACGCGTTGGCCGAGGCCGGAGCGTTCTTCGGATGAGCCCCGGACGGTACTCTGGGCGCGTGCAACCGGTGGTCACGCAACGTCGGACCCGTCAGACGGGATGGAGGGGCCCCTTCGGATGACGGGTATCGAGGATCTCTACCGGGAGATCATCCTGGACCACTACCGCTCGCCCCGCAATCGCGGGGAGCTGGCCTCCCCGCCCGCCCGGCGGGTCGAAGGGTTCAACCCCTTGTGCGGGGACGAGATCGTGGTCACGCTCGAGGTGGAGGACGACATCGTGTCCGACATCAAGATCGCCGGCACCGGCTGTTCCATCAGCCAGTCGTCGGCATCCCTCATGTCGGCGGCGGTGAAGGGCAAGCCTGTCCCCGAGGTCCGCGAGCTCATCCGGACCTTCAAGGGGATGATGTCCATCCACGAGTCGACCCTGCCTGCGGGCAACGGCGACTCGGGCGACGGTGCCGCGGCCCGGGTCGAGGTGCTCGAACCGGAGGCCATCGACGTCGACTCCCTCGGAGAGCTGGCCGCCCTCCAGGGCGTGGTCAAGTTCCCGGTGCGCATCAAGTGCGCCACCCTCAGCTGGAACACCCTGGCCCAGGGGCTCGACGAGAGCGGGTCGGCCGGCTGACCCGTCCCGTCCCCGCTCAGCAGGGCGTGGGGTCGAAGTCGGTCTCGATGGTGGTGGTGGTGCTGGACGGCGCCGACGTCCCCGGGGTGGACTGGGGGGGTGCCGTCGAGGCCGGGACGGTCGTGGTGGTCGGCACCACACCGTAGGGACCCGGTGGAGGGCTGGTGGCCGCCTCCCCCGTCCCACCGAGGAACTGGTCGATCACCTGTGCGGCCTGGGGCTGCTGGACGTACAGCACACTGCCGTAGGAGGCGAAGCGCGAGCTGTCGGCCGAGTACGTGGGCAGGGTGGCCGTCTGCAGCGACTGGGAGGCGAACGTGTGAAATTCGCGTGCCAGTGAGATGAGGTCGCTCACGTTGAAGGTGGAGTCGATGGTGACACCTTGGACCACCGACCCGATGAAGGCGTTGATGGTGAGCGGGTTGTACCTGGTCTCGGCCTGGTTGATCAGCGCCTTCAAGAAGGCGTTCTGGCGCTGGATCCGGCCGAAGTCGCTGGTGCCGTCGTACTGCCAGTAGCCGTTCTTCTCGTACTGGTAGTGCCGGCTCCGGGCCACGGCCAGGGAGTACCCGCCGTTGAGGTGCTGACAGCCGGGCTGGGTGATGTTGAGCCCGGTGTAGGTATCGCGGGCCGGGTAGGGGAAGTCGAGGTTGATCCCCCCGATGGCGTCGACGGCCCCCCGGAATCCCTCGAAGTCGATCTGCACGGTGTGCTCGATGGGTATCCCGAAGTCGGCCTCGATGGTCTGCACCAACTGGTCGGGGCCGTTCCCGTAGGTGGCGTTGATCCGGTTGTAGGTGCCGGTCTGACTGGTGTCACCGGCCACCGTCACCATGGTGTCCCGCGGGATGGACAACACCCGCACCTGCCCGGTGGCCGGGATCACGTGCACGATCTTGACCACGTCGCTGCGCTGGCCGCCGGCCGTGGTCGTGCTGCCGAAATGGGACTGGTCGGCGGCGCTGACGCCGACCCGCGAGTCCGATCCGATGAGGAGCACGTTGAAGGGCTGGCCCACCGGCGCCGTCTTCAGGTGCTTCACCGTGACTTTGGCCACCTGGTCGAACCGGTACTGCAGGTAGGCGTAGCCCGACCCCATGGCCACCAGGGCCAGGGCCACCACCACCACGCCGGCGATGAGCACACGGTCGAGCCAGCCGTGCTTGGACCTCCTCCCGTTCCTCTTCCCGTTCCTCGTCCGGCCGGGCCGGCCCCTCCCGCCTGACGCGGCGCGCCGCTCGGCCCGGCCGAGGGGGGCGCTCGGGACGGGGACGGGTTCGGGACGCCCGGCGGCCAGGAGGTCCGATGCCGTCGGCCGGTCGGCCGGCTCGGGACCGGCATCGCCGGATGGGCTGGCGGTCGGAGGGCCGGGTGACCCTCTGCCCTTGCGATTGGCACTGTGGGCGCCACCTCGACGACGGTCCCGGCGAGCCATGATGGCAGACGCTACCAATCGGGCCCCCGGAACCCTGGTCACCGGCGGCGCCGACCGGGGTCACCGCCCGGTGCCCGGCGTCAGGAGAAGGAGCCGTAGCCCGTCCGGTCGACGATGTCGGCCAGCTCGGGCTCGCCGGTCGCCACCACGCGACCGTCGGACAGCACGTGCACGACGTCGGGACGGAGCACGGCGAGCAGTCGGCGGAAGTGGGTGATGGCCAGCACACCGAGGCCCCACTCGGTGGTGGCCTCCTGCACCCGCCGGCCCACGGCGCCCAGGGCGTCGATGTCGAGCCCCGAATCGATCTCGTCGAGCACGGCGAAGCGGGGACGGAGCACTCCGAGCTGCAGCGTCTCGTTGCGTTTGCGCTCGCCACCGGACAGGTCGACATTCAGGGGGCGGTCGAGGAACCGCTCGTCGAAGCCGATCCGTCCCGCCTCGGCGCGCAACCGGTCACTCATGTCATCGGCCCCCGACCCGACCTCGTCGACCGGGACACGAGGCCGGGCCGCCGTCAACGTCCGCGCCAGCGAGACTCCGGGCACCTCGATGGGGTGCTGCATTCCGAGGAACAGGCCGGCACGGGCTCGCTGCCAGGTGGGGAGGGCCAACAGGTCGATGCCGTCGAGCGTCACCGTCCCGTCCAGCACCTCGTAGCCCGGACGGCCCATCAGCACGTGGGCCAACGTGCTCTTGCCCGAGCCGTTCGGACCCATGACGGCGTGGACCTCCCCGCTGCGCACGGTCAGGGTGACCCCGCGCAGGATCTCACGGCCGGGCACCCCGGCCCGCAGCCCCTCGATGCAGAGCTCGCCGGTGCTCACGGCACGACGACCGACACGTCGTCACCGTCGACCACCACCTGGTAGACGGGCACCGGCTGGGTGGCCGGCAACGAACAGGGAGTGCCCGTCCGGAGGTCGAAGGTCGAACCGTGCTTGGCGCACTCGATCTCGCACTCGTCCGCCCACACCTCGCCGTCGGCCAGGGAGAAGTCCTCGTGGCTGCATCGGTCCCCGACGGCATAGAACTCGTCGCCGATGTGCACCAGTGCGATCCGCAGTCCGGCGGCGTCGAAGCGCTCGGCCTGCCCGTCGGACAGGTCGCCCCGGCTGCAGAGCCGGACCACCCGCGGCCGGGCGGCCTCTTCGACCACGGGCTCAGCCATCGAGCACCCCGCTGCGATCGACCAGGGCCCGCCCGATGAACGGTCTGGCGCCGGCGATCGGAACCTGGGCGGCGATGTCCTCGAAGAACCCGGCCACGATGAGCCGTTCGGCGACATCGGGCTCCACCCCCCGCGACTCGAGGTAGTAGCGCTGGTCCTCGTCGACCGGCCCGACGGTCGAACCATGGCTGCATCGAACGTCGTTCTCCTGGATGTCGAGGTTCGGGACCGAGTCGGCGTGGGCACCCTCGTCCAGCACCAGGTTGTGATTGGTCTGCATGGCATCGGAGCGGATGGCGCCCCGCCGCACCCGGATCAGCCCGCTGTAGACGGAATGGGAGTGGTCGGCGACCGCCCCCATGAACAGGAGGTCGCTCGTCGTCCGCGGCGCCAGGTGGTCCTGCAGGGTGCGGAAATCGAGCATCTGGTCGTCCCGTCCGATGAAGGCGGCTCGGAGGAAGCTGGTCCCCGAGGTCCCGACCAGGGCCGAGTCCGTCCGCAATCGGGCGTAGCTCCCCCCGAGGGCCACCGCGAAGCTGCTGAGCGTGGCGTGGGCGCCGATGGCGCTGGCCTGGTGGCCCAGCACCCAGGCCGCCGGGCCGAGGGACTGCAGGCTGACGAAGGAGAGCAGAGCGTCGTCGGGGACACTCACCTCGGTGACCGGCACCACCAGGTGGACCGGGGGCGATGCGCCGGCGCCGGGGGCCGCCGACCCGGTCGGGAGGGCATGGACGGGCACCAGGGCGGTGCCGGCATCGACGGTGACCTCCACCACGCCGGCCGTCGAACCGGCTCCGGCCCGGATGACCGTCCGGGGGAACACGGCATCCCCCTCCCCTCCGGTCACCACATGGACCACCACGATGGGCGCGTCGATGGTGGCACCCGGTGCGATGTCGACGACCAGGGGTTCGGACGCGAAGGCGTCGTTCAGCAGCTGGAATTGGCGCGGATCGCTCACCACCGTCCCGAGGAGCGTCTCGGCCTCCTCGTGGTCGCCCACCCGGCCCAGGGCGAGGACATCGCCCGCCACCGACGAGCCCGCGGTGGCCAGCCCGCCGTCGACGGTCACCATGAGGGCGGCGTGAGGCCCGAGGCTGCTGATCAGCGAATGAACTTCCGACGGCACCCGGGCGGGGCCCTCCGAAGGCACGGTCGACGCCGGCCGGAGAGGCCGGAACCGGTCGAGGTCGAGCTGGTCGATCCGGCTGTAGCGCCAGACCTCGTCCTTCTCGGAGGGCAGGGGGAGCGACGAGAAGGCCTCGGCCGCGGCTGTTCGGCGACGCCGGAGCCAGGAAGGCCCGGGCAGGGCGTCGGCGGCTTCGGGGGTGAAGGTGGACAGGGGAACGGCCTCTCGCGGAAGGAGGCTCGGTCCGCGAGCCTCGGGTCCATTGTACCCGTGGCCATCGACGCCCGGCCCGGCCAGGGCGGCGGCAGGGGGCGCGGCGGCCTACGCTCTTTTCCATGCCATCGTCATCCGCTTCCGACATCGGTTCGTTCGTGTCCGATGTGCTCGCCATCGAACGCCACGGCCCGGTGGCCACCCTGTGGCTCGAACGCCCCGAGAAGCGCAACGCCATGGGACCGGCGTTCTGGTCCGATCTGCCCCGGGCCATGGACGCCATCGCCTCCGACCCCGAGCTGCGGGTGGTCGTCGTGGCGGCCAGGGGTCCGCACTTCTCCGTCGGGCTCGATCTGGTGGCCATGTCGGGCCTGGCCGGCACGGACGACTCGGGCAACGGCCGCCCGCCCTCGATGGCTGCCCGGGCCCGGTCGGCGCGAGCCGAGATCCTGCGCCTCCAGGCCTCCGTGAGCGCCGTGGCCGACTGCCCGCTGCCCACCATCGCCGCCGTCCACGGGTACTGCATCGGGGGTGGGGTCGACCTCGTCTCGGCCTGTGACATCCGGCTGGCCAGCGCCGACGCCGTGTTCTCGGTGCGGGAGGCCAAAGTGGCCATCGTCGCCGACCTGGGCAGCCTCCAGCGCCTGCCTCGCATCATCGGGAAGGGCCACGTGGCCGAGCTCGCCTACACCGGCAAGGACATCACCGCGGCCCGCGCCCACTCCATCGGGCTGGTCAACGGGGTCAGCGCCGACGCCGCCCAGGTGTTGGCCGACGCCCGGTCGATGGCGGGCGACATCGCCGCCAACTCACCGCTGGCCGTGCAGGGCACCAAGGCCGTGCTCGCCGCCGGCGAGGGGCGGTCGGTGGCCGAGGGCCTCGAGTTCGTGGCCACCTGGAACGCCGGCTTCCTCGCCTCCGACGACCTCGCCGAGGCCATGACCGCCTTTCTGGAGAAACGACCGGGCGTCTTCACCGGGAGGTGACCCGGCCGGTCCGGGGCTCAGCGACGGCGCAGCCCTGGTCAGCGACGGCGGCGCCACCAGCGCCGTTCGCTGCGCTGTTCCCGCCGCTCGTCCTCCTCCACCTCGGCGATCACCTCGGGACCCACCGAGTTGATGATGTTCTCGGCCTGGTCGAGCAGCTTGGCCGCCTCGTCCCCGGGCACGTCCGGCATGGGCTCGAGCTTGGGCTCGACCAGTGAGCCGTGGGCCCAGCCGACGTCGGCCAGGCGCGGCGCGTAGGAGGGGCAGTCGTCCGGGCACTTCCACGGAGCCTCGGGCGCCAGGTCCAGGATGCAGAACCTGGCCACCTCCCCGGAGTCGTAGGTCCGGCTCTGGAAGTGCTTGCACTCTTCCCTCATCGCCATGGGGACATTCTGCCTCTCCGATCGCCGGCTCGCCGACCGCCCTGGGGGAAACCAGCCTCCCGCTCAGCCCACCGAGCCTTCCATCTGCAGCTCGATCAACCGGCTCCATTCGACGGCGTACTCCATCGGCAGGGTCCGGGTGATCGGCTCGATGAACCCGTTGACGATCATCCCCATGGCCTGGGTCTCCGACAGGCCGCGGCTCATGAGGTAGAAGAGCTGGTCGTCACCGACCTTCGAGACAGTGGCCTCGTGGCCGATCCGGGCGTCCCGCTCCCCCACCTCCATGTAGGGCTTGGTCTCCGATACCGAGGTGTCGTCGAGGAGGAGGGCGTCGCAGCGCACGAAGCTCTTGGCCCGGGTGGCGCCCTCGTCGACGTGGACCTTGCCCCGATAGGTGGTGCGCCCGGCATCCTTGGAGATCGACTTGGAGATGATGGTGGAGGTGGTCTCGGGGGCGACGTGGATCATCTTGGCCCCCGCGTCCTGGTGCTGGCCGGCCCCGGCGTAGGCGACGGACAGGACCTCACCCGAGGCCTTCGGGCCCATCAGGTAGACGGACGGGTACTTCATGGTCAGCCGCGAGCCGATGTTGCCGTCGATCCACTCGACATGGGCCTCGGCGTCGGCCCGGGCCCGCTTGGTCACCAGGTTGTAGACGTTGTTGGACCAGTTCTGGATGGTCGTGTACGTGATGCGTGACCCTTCGAGCGCCACCAGCTCCACCACGGCGGAGTGCAGCGAGTCGGTGGTGTAGACCGGGGCCGAGCAGCCCTCGATGTAGTGCACCTGGGACCCCACGTCGGCGATGATCAGGGTGCGCTCGAACTGGCCCATGTTCTCGGCGTTGATCCGGAAGTAGGCCTGGAGGGGCTGGTCCACCACCACGCCCGGCGGGACGTAGATGAACGACCCGCCCGACCACACCGCCGAGTTGAGGGCGGCGAACTTATTGTCGTTGGGGGGGATGATCTTCCCGAAGTACTGGCGGACGAGCTCCGGGTAGTCCCGCACCGCGGTGTCCATGTCGCAGAAGATGATGCCCTGGGCCTCGAGGTCCTCGCGGTTGCGGTGGAAGACGACCTCGGACTCGTACTGGGCGGTCACCCCGGCCAGGTACTTGCGCTCGGCCTCGGGGATGCCGAGCCTCTCGTAGGTGTTCTTGATGCTGTCGGGGAGCTCGTTCCAATCCTCGACCTGGCCCGACGTCGGCTTGATGTAGTAGTAGATGTCCTCGAAGTCGAGGTCGGGCATGTTGACGGCGAACCACTCCGCCATCGGGCGCCGGTCGAACCGGGACAGGGCGCGGAGACGGAAGTCGCGCATCCAGTCCGGCTCGTCCTTCATGGCCGACATCTCGCGGACGATGGACTCGTTCAGGCCCTTCTTGGGCTTGAAGACGTAGTCCTCCCGGTCGGACCACCCGAGCTTGTACTTGCCGAGGTCGAGATCGGTCGTGGTCATTGGGCTCCCTTCAGCCACCGGCCGGCGGGCTGATTTCTCCTATACAGATAGTAACAACCCCGGGCCCGATCCTGAACGGGCCGCGAACCCCCTGGCCAGAAAGACGTGACATCCTGGTCCGATCATGACCGCCCCCACCCCCGGACGCGCCCCGGCAGCCGCCGTGCCGCCCGTCCCGGCGCGGCGCCCGGTCGAGCTCGAGGCTCACGGCGACGTCCGGGTCGACGAGTGGTACTGGCTGCGGGACAAGGACGATCCCGAGGTCATCGCCCACCTGGAGGCCGAGAACGCCTACACCGAGGCGGTCACCGCCCCCCGCCGGGAGCTCCAGGAGGCCCTCTTCGACGAGATCGTGGCCCGCATCGAGGAGACCGACCTGTCGGTGCCGGTGCGCAAGGGGGACTGGCTGTACTACAGCCGGACCGTGGAGGGGAGCAGCTACGGCATCCACTGCCGGTGCCCGGCGGGCGAGGGGCGGGCGGTCGGGTCCGAGAAGTCGGACGCGGGGACCGGCCCCCAAGAGCCGCTCCCCGGGGAGGAGATCCTGCTCGACGAGAACCGTCTGGCCGAGGGGCACGACTTCCTGGCCGTGGGGAACCTCGAAGTCAGCCCGGACCACCGCCGGCTCCTCTACTCGACCGACACCACCGGGGGCGAGCGCTACGTCATGCGGTTCGTCGACCTCGCCACCGGGACCGAGTCGCCGGAGGGGCTGGAGGACACCTCGTACGGGGCGGCGTGGGCCGACGACAACGCCACCGTGTTCTACGTCCGGGTCGACGAGGCCATGCGCCCCTACCAGCTGTGGCGGCACACGGTCGGCACCGACCCGGCCGGCGATGTGCTGGTCTACGAGGAGCCCGACGACCGCTTCTATCTGAGCATCGGCCGCACCAAGAACGACCGCTACCTCCTCATGGACCTCGAGTCGAAGGTGACCACCGAGGTCCGCTCGCTCCGGGCCGACGATCCCCTCGGCCAGTTCTCGGTCATCGAGCCCCGCCGGACCGGGGTGGAGTACCGGGTGACCCACGACCGTGGAGACCCCGCCACCGGGCGCCGCAGCCGTTTTCTCATCGTGACCAATGACGGCGCCGAGGACTTCCGGCTGATGGCGGCACCGGACGACGCACCGGACCGAGAGCACTGGACCGAGGTGATCCCCCCGACGCCCGGGGTCCGGTTGGACAATGTCGACCCCTTTGCCGGCTGGCTGGTGGTGTACGAGCGGGCCGGGGGTGAGACCCGGATCCGGGTCATCGACGCCGCCGGCGGCGGATCGCGCCCGGTGGACCAACCTGACTCCCCGTCGACCGTCTGGGGCGGGGCCAACCCCGAGTACGACTCGACCATCCTCCGATACGAGTACACCTCCCTGGTCACGCCGCGGTCGGTCTACGACCTCGACCTCCCGACCGGCCGGGCCGTGCTGCGCAAGCGCCAGCCCGTGCTGGGCGACTTCCGGTCGGACCGGTACCGGACCGAGCGCCGGTGGGCCACGGCCGCGGACGGCGCCCGGGTGCCCATCTCGCTCGTCTACCGGCCCGACCTCCTGGGCCGGCCCGGGGAGGGGGTCCCGACGGAAGGCGGCGGGCGGGCGCCGTGCCTTCTCTACGGGTACGGATCCTACGAGGCCTCCATGGACCCCACCTTCTCGTCCCTCCGCCTGAGCCTGCTCGACCGGGGCGTGGTCTTCGCCATCGCCCACGTGCGCGGCGGCGGCGAGATGGGGAGGGCCTGGTACGAGGAGGGGAAGCTGGCGGCCAAGCCCAACACGTTCACCGACTTCGTCGCCTGTGCCCGGACCCTGGTCGACGAGGGCTGGACCTCGCCGGACCGCCTGGTGGCCCGCGGCGGCAGCGCCGGCGGTCTGCTCATGGGAGCGGTGGCCAACCTGGCACCCGAGCTGTTCCGGGCCGTGGTGGCCGAGGTGCCCTTTGTCGACTGCCTGACCACCATCCTCGACGAGACCCTGCCCCTCACCGTGCTGGAATGGGACGAGTGGGGCAACCCGGTCGAGGACCCCGAGATCTACCGGGTCATGAAGTCGTACTCGCCCTACGACAACGTCCGGTCGGTCGACAGGGACGGGCACCCGGTCCGGTACCCGGACATCCTGGCCACCGCCGGCCTGAGCGACCCCCGGGTCGGGTTCTGGGAACCGGCCAAGTGGGTGGCCAAGCTGCGGGCGGCGAACCCGGAGAACAAGGTCCTCCTGAAGACCGAGCTCGGTGCCGGCCACGCCGGGCCGTCGGGCCGGTACGACGCCTGGCGCGACGAGGCGTTCGTCTTCTCCTTCATCCTCGATGCGCTCGGCCTGGCCGACCGCCCCCTTGCCGGTGCCGGGGCCGGGGCCGGGGCCGGGGCGGGCGCCTGAGGGACCGTCAGCCGACGGTGGTCGAGCTGGCGGGAGAGGACCCCGCACCGGCCGCCCCCGGCGCGGTCGGCTGGAAGGTGACCACGAACGGCGAGTTGGCCGAGGGCGGGATCACCACCGGGACCCCGTCGACGCTCAGCGCCACCGCCAGGGTGCCGAGCTCGACCCGGGTGATGCCCGTGGCCTGGATCTGCTGGATCCCACCGGCCTGCAGGGTCCCGGTCCACAGGGTCGAGCCGGTCGACACCGAGGTGGCGTTCACCCAGCACGGTCCCGAGCTGGCGATGGTCAGGCGGTAGGCCGCCGACCCCACCGGGTAGAGGGCCGTGCCGGCGGTCGACGTTTGGGCCACGATCTGGGCCGGCGCGGCGGTGGGGGTGGTCTTCGTCCGGTGCTTCGACCCGCCCGGCTGGCTCGGGGGTGCCGTCGTGGCGGGGACGTGACCGGTGGTGGCGGTCACCGCCCCATTCCCGGCCTTCGGGTGGGAGCGGCCGCTCCCGACGTAGGCCAGCACCCCGAACAGGACCAGGGCCACCACGACCACGGCGGTGACAGTGAACCCCCGCCGGGGCCGGTGGTTCATCGAATCCAGGGCGTGCCGCTGGGCCCGGTCCATCCGCGACCGGGGTGGGGCGGCGGCGTGGTCGGGAGGGCGATGGTCCCGGGCGTCGTCGAAGACCAGGGGGGCCCCGGCGGCGGGCAGATCGCTCCTCAGCGCCACCGGGGGGACCGGCCGCGACCGTCTCGGGGCGGCGGGCCGTGGATCGGCCTCCCCGTCCGGGCGCAGACCGGGGGGCCAACTGCCACCGGCGCCGGGGCGCCGGTAGAACCTCGGCTGGGGTTCGCTGCCGATGGGCCGGCTCTCGGCCGGGGCCGGCTCGGGCGGTGACGGATCGGCCGGCGACGGTGGCCAGGGGGACGGCCCGGCCGGTGGCTCGGCCGGTGACGGCCCGGCCGGTGGCTCGGCCGGTGACGGCCCGGCCGGTGGCTCGGCCGGTGACGGCCCGGCCGGTGGCTCGGCCGGTGACGGCCCGGCCGGTGACGGGACGCTCCGATCGGAGAGGTGCTCGAGCGTCCCGAGGGCCGAGTGGTAGTGGCGCACCGAGCTGAGATCGTCGGCGCTCGGCCGCCGGAGGACCGATACCGCCGCCACCACCACCGCGACCAGCGCCGCTGCCCCGAGCACGAACCACATGCCGCCATTCAACCCGAAGCGACGGCCGGCCGGGGAGCGGAGGGCCCGATCGGGCCCCCACTGGGGCCGTCACGCCCTCCGTCCCGGGGGTCCGCCCAGGTCAGATGGCGGTGACCGAGGTCAGCCCCCCGTCCACGGTGAGATGGGTCCCCGTGATGAACGAGGCCTCGTCCGACAGCAGGAACCGCACGGGCCGGGCGATCTCGTCGGGGGTCGAGACCCGCTGGAGGGGGGTCCGCTCCTCCAGCTGTTGGCGGAACCCGGGGAGCTCGAGGGCCGGGGCCAGCATGGGCGTTGCCACCGCACCCGGGCACACCGCGTTGACCCGGAAGCCCTCGGCGGCGAAGCGGTGGGCGACCGACCTCATCAGCCCGAGGACCCCACCCTTCGAGGCACAGTAGGCGGTGAGGAACGAGCTGCCGAAGAGGCCCTCGACCGACGAGATGAGCACGGCGGCCGAACCGGGACCGGCCCGCCGGAAGGGGTCGATGACCAGCCTGCTGATCATGGCCGCCGCCCGGAGGTTGACGTTGAGGGTGGCGTCCCACAGGCCGTCCTCGATGAGGTCGACGGGCATGGCCCCCGACACCCCGGCGGCGTGCACGAACCCGCCGAGCGACCCGAGGGCGTCCTCCACCCGGGGCAGGGCCTTCTCGAGGGCGCCGGTGTCGGCGACGTCCACGACCGACCAGTCGGCGGCCACGTCGAACCGGTCGCGGCAGAGGGCGGCCGTCTCCTCGGCACCCTGGGCATTGATGTCCCAGACGGCCACGGGCCGCCCGACCTCGGCCAGCGCCAGCGCCGATTCGCGGCCGATGCCCGAGCCACCCCCGGTGACCAGCACCCCGGTCCCCGGGGCACCGAGACGGTCGGGTGGGCTAGGCACTGGGGCAGTCTGCCAGAGGGGGGGGTGATCAGGTCCGGAGGGTCGCCCTCGGCTGCAGGCCGGGCGCGATCTCGGACCGGCGGGGGTTCGCCCGGTCGCGGTCGGACAGCACCGGGTCGGCGATGCCCCAGTCGGCCCCGATGGCCGGGTCGTCCCAGGCCACTCCGAGCTCGTCGTCGGGGTTGTAGTAGCTGTCGACCAGGTACCAGAGGGTGAGGTCGGTGAGGGAGGCGAAGCCGTGGGCCACCCCGGGCGGGATGAACAGCCCGCGGTCCCGGTCACCGTCGAGATCGAGGCTGAGCGTGGCGCCGTCGGTGGCCGAGCCCTGGCGCAGGTCGTGGAGGACGACGCGGGCGGTCCCCCGCAGGACGTACCAGTAGTCGGCCTGGTGCAGGTGGTAGTGGAGCCCGACGATCGCCCCGACCTGCTTCTCCGACCGGTTGGCCTGGGTCATCTCGCGTCCCAACGGGAACCAGCTCCGCCGGTAGGTCTCGACGAAGCGGCCGCGCTCGTCACCGTGGGCATTCGGCTCCACCACCATGACGTCGGCGATGACGTCGGATTCTCTGATGTCAGGCACGCCCTACTCCCCGTCCTCGTCGTGCGGATGCCGGGCCACAGTAGCGAACTCGCTCCGGAAGAACAGGAGGGGCCAGCCGTCCGCGGTGCCGAGATCGAGCACCTTGCCGATGATGAGCTCGTGGTCGCCGGCATCGTGGACCAGCTCCACCTCGCAGTCCACCCAGGCCAGGCTGCCGTCGAGGACGGGGGAACCCGAGGCCGGTGCCGGGTGCCAGTCCACGCCGTCGAACTTGTCCCCGCCCGATACTGCGAAGCCGCGGCACAGTTCCTCCTGGTGGTCGGCGAGGACGTTCACACAGAACGTGCCGGCCCGGGCGATGCGTGGCCAGCTGGTGGACGTCCGGGCGGGTGCCACGGCCACGAACGGCGGGTCGATCGACAAGGAGACGAAGGCCTGGCAGGTGAACCCGACCGGGTGTCCGTCCTCCATGCCCGCCACCACCGTGATGCCGGTGGCGAACCGGCTCATGGCCTCTTTGAACCGCTCGAGGTCGATCCCCACGGTCAGGCGGTGCCGAGGTCGACGGAGGTCCCCTCGGCGGCCGCATGGACCTCGATGGCGCGGGGCTTCGGCACGAGGCGGCGCGCGTGGCTGAGCAGGCGGTCGATCTCCCTGTCCGTATGGGACGGGTCATGGTGGAACAGGCTGAGACGGTGGGCTCCGGACTCGCGGGCCACCAGCACGGCGTAGGCCGGCGTCGAGTGGCCCCAGTCGGACAGCCGCACGAATTCCTCGTCCGAGTACTGTCCGTCGTGGATGAGCAGGTCGGCCTCGTCGCAGAGGTCGAGCACCTCCTTGTCCACCGTCATCCGGTCGACCGGCGCCTGGTGGTCGGAGATGTAGGCCAGGACCCGCCCGTCGGCCTCGATCCGGTAGCCCAGGGTGTGGCCGAGGTGGGGGACCGATCGGGCCTTGACCCGGATGGAGCCGAGGGAGAAGTCCGCGGGACCGTCGAGGTCGTGGAAGCGAAGCTCGCCGCGGAAGTCGGCCATCTGCACGGGGAAGAACGGCGGCTTGACCATCCCGGCCAGGACGTCGTGCAGGGGCGCCCCGTCCTGGGAGGGACCGTGGACGTCGAGCACGGCACCCGGATCGCGCATCGGGGCGAAGAACGGCAGGCCGAGCACGTGGTCGTAGTGGAGGTGGGTCAGCAGGGCGGTGGCCCGCAACGGCGTCCCGGCCGCTTTCAAGGACGGCTCGAGGTGGTCGCCCAGGGCCCGCAGCCCGGTGCCGAGGTCGAGGATCAGGGGTGGTTCCCCCGCCACCTCCACGAGCACGCAGGAGGTATTGCCCCCGTAGCGACGCTGCTGGTCGGAACAGCACGGGCATGAGCCCCGGACACCGAAGAAGGTGATTCGCACCGAGGGTGCAGGCTAGTCGGACGGCGTCCGGGCCCCCCGGCTACCCTCACCTTCCATGGAGCGCGGCCGCGTCAGTGCCAACGGGCTCGAGTTCGCCTACCTGCACGACGGCCCGGCCGGCGGTCCGCTGGCGCTGTGCCTCCACGGGTTTCCGGACACAGCCCATACCTGGCGCCACCTCCTCCCCCGCCTGGCCGACGCCGGGTACCACGCCGTGGCGCCCAACCTGCGCGGCTACGCCCCGACGGCGGTGCCCGCTAACGGGCGGTACGACACCGGAACCCTGGCTCTCGACGCCTGCGAGCTGCATGACGCCCTCGGCGGCGGGGACGACGCCGTGCTCATCGGCCACGACTGGGGGGCGTTCGCCGCCTACGGGGCGGCCGCCGTGCAGCCGGATCGCTGGCGCCGGACGGTCACCGCCGCCGTTCCCCCGCCGGCCGCGGTGGCGGAGGGCTTCTTCCGGTTCGACCAGCTCCGGCGCAGCTGGTACGTCTTCTTCTTCCAGACCCCGCTGGCCGAGCACGCTGTCTCCCTCGACGACCACGCCTTCATCGACCGGCTGTGGGCCGACTGGTCGCCCGGGTTCGACGGCTCGTGGGACGCCGCCCGGGTGAAGGAGGCGCTGGCGTCACCGGAGAGCCTGACCGCCGCCATCGGGTACTACCGGGCCATGTTCTCCGGCCCCCCGGACGACCCGGCGGCGGCGGCGGCCCAGGCGGCCGGCGGAACGGTCCCCCCGCAGCCCACCCTCTACCTGCACGGTGCCGACGACGGGTGCATGGGGATCGACATCATCGGCCCGGTCGACGACCTCCTGGCTCCCGGATCCGAGACCGTGGTCGTCGAAGGGGCCGGGCACTTCCTGCACCTGGAGCGTCCCGGGCTGGTCAACGACCGGATCATCGGGTTCCTCGACCCCTGAGGGGACCCGTCACGGCAGGCGGAGGGTGCCCCCCGCATCCCGGACGGCCAGGCCCTCGCCGACGAGCGCGTCGGCGATACGACCGGCCCGGCCCGGGTCATCCGGCCACCCGGCCGCGGCCGCCAACCGGTCCGGAGGCACCGGCCCGGCCCGGAGCCCGTCGAGAAGCCGGCCCCGGCCCTGCCGGTCTGAGCCGTCGAACCGGCCCTGTCGCACCGAGACGCCGGCTGAGCCCAGGGCCGGGTCGGGGAGGCGGCGGCCGGCGGTCGCCCAGCGGCACCGGCGGCGGAGCGGGCACTCGTGGCAGCGCGGCGCCGAGGACACGCAGACCAGTGCGCCCAGGTCGAGGAGGGCCTGGCCGAAGTGCCACCCTCGCCCGGCCGGCACCATGGCGTCGACCAGGTCCTGGGCCTCGCGGGCCCCGACTGGACGGCCGGCGACCGCCCGGGACAGGATCCGGCCGGCGTTGGTGTCGACCACGCCGACGTCGGCCTCGAAGGCGAAGGCCATCACCGCCCGGGCTGTGTACGCGCCCACCCCGGGCAGGGCGAGAAGCTCGGGCAGCCCGGCCGGGACCCGGCCGCCGTGGTCGCTCACGATCACCCGGGCGGCGTGGTGCAGGTTGCGGGCCCTCCGGTTGTAGCCCAGGCCCTGCCAGGCACGCAGCACCTCCCCCAACGGCGCCGAGGCGCAGGCGACAGGGGTCGGGAAGAGGGCCAGGAAGCGGCGGTAGACCGGCACCACCCGGGCCACCTGGGTCTGCTGGGTCATCACCTCGCTGACCAGCACGGCCCAGGGGTGGCGCGTCGCCCGCCACGGAAGCTCGGGGCGCCTCGACCCCTTCTCGCCGGCGGTCCCCCACCGCTCCACGGCCCGCCCCAGCTCACCGACCCGGCGCCGGTGGCGGGCTCCCGCCCGGCGCTCCACGGGTGCGAGGGCGGTGGCGGTCAGTCCCAGACGTTCTCCCCGTAGGGACGTCGACGCGGGGGCGCGGCCGCCATCTTCCACACCAGCACCTTGCGCCGGAAGAAGCACACTTCCTCACCGCGCTGGTTGAAGCCCTTGGTCTCGACGGTCACCACACCCCGGTCGTCCTTCGACTTCGACTCAGTCCTGTCGACGACCTTGGTCTCCGCGTAGATGGTGTCGCCGTGGAAGGTCGGTGCCCGGTGGACCAGCGACTCCACCTCGAGATTGGCGATGGCCGAGCCGCTCACGTCGGGGACGCTCATGCCGAGCACCAGCGAGTAGACCAGGTTCCCGACGACCACGTTGCGGCCCTGCACCGTGTCGTGCTCGGCGTACCACGCATTGGTGTGGAGGGGGTGGTGGTTCATCGTGAGCATGCAGAAGAAGTGGTCGTCCGCCTCGGTGATGGTCTTGCCCGGCCAATGGCGGTAGACGTCGCCCGGCTCGAAGTCCTCGAAGCAGCGACCGAACGGGCGGTCGAAAGTGGTCATGCTCAGTCGCGTACCAGCGTCGGCCGGGTGGTGAACCCGAGCACCCAGTCGGTGTGGGAATCGCCGTCGATGGCCATGCGCCAGGTGTACCGGGTGCCCGGCGTCAGGGGCAGGGGCCCCAGGTTCACCGCCAGCGCCACATCGATGGGGGAGCCCTCGGGGATCCCCGGTGGCCGACCCACCGTGAACTCGCCCCGCACCTCCACCGGGTGCTCGCCCTCGGGTGTCTCGACCAGCACGGGGCGGCCGTCCGCGTCCTCCAAGAAGAGCTCCCAGTGGTGGGCTGACTCCGCCTCGTGCCACCCCACGTCGATCTTGAGCGCGATGGCCGAGGGCACCGGGTCGGGGCCGGTCATGCTCCACCCGCCCCCCAGCACGTACAGCTTGCCGTCGGACACCTGGGCGGCGTCGCACAACATCATGGTCACTCTCACGACATCGAGGATACCGGCTCCCGTCACCCACGAGCCTTGGTCGTCCGTCGGCGGCGTGCGCGGCCAGGCCGGTGGGGCGGCCGGCGTCGGTCACCGGCCCGGGCCCGGCGTCCCGTGCCCGGTAACCTGGCCCCGTATGGAGCTCCGGGGCCTGCGGGACGACGTCTACCGCCGCCCGCTCGCCACCGCCCTCGACCGGCTCGGGATCGGGCCCGGCTGGACCTGTGTCGACGTGGGCGCGGGCGGCGGGGACGTGTCGGTGGCCCTGGCCGAGATCGTCGGCCGTGACGGACGGGTCTACGCGGTGGACAGTGACCCGACGGCCCGCGACGAGGTGGCCGAGGCGGCGGCGGCCCACAGCCAGGTGCTGGCCGTCACCCAGGCCGGCGAGGACCTCCGACTCCCCGAGCCGGTGGACCTGGCCTTCTGTCGCTTCCTGCTCCTCCATGTGCTCGAGCCGGCGGTGGTCCTGGCCCGGATGGCGGGCGCCGTGCGCCCCGGTGGATGGGTGGTGGCCCAGGAGCCGATCACCAGCGCCGGCCGCATCGACGGGCACCCGTTCGCCATGCCCGACGCCCTCCACCCCGACGTCGGCGCACTGTTGCCGTCCCTGGCCCGCCGGGCCGGTCTCATCACCGTCGACGCCTGGGCCGAGGCACCGGCCGGCGCCGGGCCCGGTCCGGTGGCCGACTACCTCAAGCTCCTCACCGAGGTCGACCCGGGGGACGACGCCGTGGTCCTGCCCCCGCTGGTCACCGTGGTGGCCCAGGCCCCGGCGGCCGGGTGAGCGGCCGGTAACCTGGCCGGATGGCACCACCCGACCCACCGGTTCCCGACCTGGTCGCCGCGGCCGACGCCGTGGCGGTGGCCCAGTCGGTGGTCCGGGCCGGCGTCGCCGCGCTGGCCGGGGCAGGTGGGCCGGACGTGGCGCAGGTCCTGGCGTACGACGTGGCGCATGCCGCCGCCGCGGTCCGCACGGCCGAGGCCGCGCTGGCCTACGGCTCCTACGGCGACACCGAGGCCCGCATCGCCTGTGCCTTCGCCGCCGACGCCCTGGCCGACCTGGCGTCGCGCACCGCCGGGCGCAGCCGCCAGTGGGGGGTGGCCGTCGACTGGATGGCCCCGGCCGAGGAGTTCGTGACCACCTTCCGCGACCCGGTCTTCCTGGCCTCCCTGGCCGAGCACCCCGGTGAGCGTCATCTCGATGCCGACTTCGAGCTGGTGCGCGAGACCTTCCACCGCTTCGCCGAGGAGCAGATCCGGCCGCGCGCCGAGCACATCCACCGGGCCAACACCGACATCCCCGAGGAGATCATCGCCGGCATGGCCGAGATGGGCGGGTTCGGCATGTCGGTCCCGGAGGAGTACGGGGGGTTCGCCACCGGTGGCGAGTCCGACTACATGGGCATGGTGGTGGCGACCGAGGAGCTCTCGTGGGGCTCGCTCGGCGCCGGAGGCTCGCTCATCACCCGTCCCGAGATCCTCACCCGGGCCCTCGTCCACGGTGGCACCGAGGAGCAGAAGCAGTCCTGGCTGCCCAAGCTGGCCAGCGCCGAGGTGATGGGGGCGGTGGCGGTCACCGAGCCCGACTACGGGTCCGACGTGGCCGGCGTGGTCACCTCGGCGATCCCGACCGAGGGCGGCTGGCTGATCAACGGGCTGAAGACGTGGTGCACGTTCGCCGCCCGGGCCGATGTGCTGATGCTGCTGGCCCGCACCGACCCCGACCGGGTCAAGGCCCATCGAGGACTGTCACTGTTCGTGGTGGAGAAACCCAGGGCCGAGGGCCACGGGTTCGTGTTCACCCAGGAGGCCGGGGGGACGGGACGGCCGGCCGGCCGCATGGAGGGACGGGCCATCGACACGCTCGGCTACCGCGGCATGCACTCCTACGAGGTCGCCTTCGAGAACTGGTTCGTACCCCATGCCAACCTGGTCGGCGGGCAGGGAGGCCTGGGCCGGGGCTTCTACCTCCAGATGCAGGGATTCGAGAACGGCCGCCTCCAGACCGCGGCGCGCGCCGTCGGGCTGATGCAGGCGTCGTACGAGGCCGCCCTCGACTACGCCCGGAACCGGGTGGTGTTCGCTGCGCCGATCATCGACTACCAGCTGACCCGGGCCAAGCTGGCCCGCATGGCCGTCCTCATCCAGTCCACACGGCAGTTCTCCTACCAGGTGGCCCGGCTGATGTCGAAGGGCGAGGGCTCACTCGAGGCATCCATGCTCAAGGCCTACGTGTGCCGGGCGGCCGAATGGGTCACCCGCGAGGCGCTCCAGATCCACGGCGGGATGGGTTACGCCGAGGAGTTCCCGGTGAGCCGCTACTTCGTCGATGCCCGGGTCCTGTCCATCTTCGAGGGGGCCGACGAGACGCTGGCCCTCAAGGTCGTCGCCCGCCGCCTGCTCGCCGACTCGGCACGCTGAGCCGCTCCCCCGTGGACCACGCCGCCCTCGTCGCCGCCGTCCGGGAGGAGGGCGCCGGTCTCGTGCTGGCCGTCGAATCCGGGACGTCGATGGACACCATCGTCCCTACCTGCGACGACTGGAGGGTGTCGGACCTGGCCGTGCACGTCGGGGCGTTCTGCGGGTTCTGGACCCACGTCCTGTGCCAGGGGACCGGACGCCCCTTGACGCCGTACCCGGACCCACCCGCCGGGGTCGACCTGATCCCCTGGTTGAGCGAGCTCCACGGCCACCTGGTGGATGAGCTCGTGGCCACCCCGCCGGCGACCGAGGTGTGGACGTGGCTGGCCGCCGACCACACGGCCGGCTTTGTGGCCCGCCGGTGCGCACACGAGCTGGCCGTGCACCGCTACGACGCGCAGTCAGCCCTCGGGGCCTGCGAGCCGATTCCCAGCGAGCTGGCAGTGGACGGCATCGACGAGATCCTCGGCGCCCTGGTCACCGCCCGCGACCGCACCGGCCACGGGACGGGCCGCACCATGTCGCTACAGTGCACCGATGCCTCGGCGGCGTGGTGGGTGGTGCTCGAATCGGATCACATCGACATGGAGCGGGACGGGGTCCGGGGATCGGCGCCCGCCGCGGACCTGGCCGTCACCGGGACGGCATCCGATCTGGAGCTGACCCTCTACCACCGGCCCACCCTGAGCCCGCTCGACGCCAGCGGCGACTACACCGTCCTGGAGGAGTGGCACCGGGAGTTCAGGTTCTGACGGGCGTCAGCCGGAGGAGCCGGTGGAACGGTTGAGACCGGCCCGCTCGCCCCGGCTCACGAACTTGGTGGCCATCTTGCGGGAGGCCTCGTCGATCATCTCGTCGCCGAACATGACCGCCCCGGAGCGGTCGTCCTCGGTGGCCTTGCGGTAGGCGTCGAGGATCTGCCAGGCCCGGTCGAACTGCTCCTGGGTGGGCGAGTAGACCTCGTTGAGCACCCCCACCTGGTCGGGGGTGAGGGCCCATTTGCCGTCATAGCCGAGGACGCGTGTGCGCATGGAGAACTCGCGCAGGCGGTCGAGCTCCCGGACCTTGAGGAAGGGGCCGTCGATCACCTGCAGGCCGTTGGCCCGGCCCGCCATGAGGATCTTCGAGAACACGTAATTGAAATGGTCGCCCGGGTACTCGGGGATGGCCACGCCGCCGGTCAGCACCGGCATCTCCATCGAGGCGGCGAAGTCGGCCGGGCCGAAGATGATGGTCTCCAGCCGGGGCGACGCCGCACAGATCTCCTCCACGTTGATGAGGCCGCGGGTGGTCTCGATCTGGGCCTCGATGCCGACGTGCCCGATCGGCAGCCCGCACTTCTTCTCCACCTGGGAGAGCAACAGGTCGAGGGCGACCACCTCGGCGGCCGTCTGCACCTTGGGGAGCATCAGCTCGTCGAGGCGCTCGCCGGCGCTGGACACCACGTCGATCACGTCGCCGTAGGTCCACTCGGTGTCCCAGGCGTTGACCCGGACGCAGAGCACCCGGTCGTCCCAGGGGAGGTTCTTGATGGCGTCGGCCACCTTAGCCCGGGCGGCCTCCTTCTCCGAGGGGGCCACCGAGTCCTCGAGGTCGAGGAAGCTCATGTCGGCCGGCACGGTCGGGGCCTTGGCCAGAAAGCGCTCGTTCGAGCCCGGTGAGGACATGCACGAGCGGCGGGGCAGGTAGCGGGAGCGTTCGGACATGCCCCGAATGGTAGGGCCATTCGGCGGAGCCCCCCAAAACGGTCCCTAGCCCGTCGCCACCTCGACGACCGTGCGTCCGACCGCCCGCCGAGCCTCGTGCTCGTCGAGGGCACGGCCGGCCTCCTCCATGGTGACCCGTCGCCCGATGGCCGGCCGCACCCGGCCCTCGGCCACCAGCCTCGTGAGGTCGGCGTGGACGTCGTCGGCGACGTCGCGGCCGAACGGGTTGAAGCCGAAGCGGCGCATCCCGGCGTCCACGTCCTCCGCCCAAGCCAGCATGACGGCCACGATGTCGACGTTGCCGAGACAGGCCAGCCGCAGCGGGCGCCCGGTCATGCCGTTGTCGGCGTCGCCGGCGAACCCCACCGCCAGGTACCGTCCTCCGCGGGCCGTGCAGCGCCACGACCGCTCGACGAAGTCGCCCCCGGCGAGGTCATAGACCACGTCGGCCCCCACGTCGCCGGTGTCGGCCAGGACGGCCTCGACGAAGTCGTCGGTGGTGTGGTCGACCACCAGGTCCGCCCCCAGCGAGCGGGCGAATTCGGCCTTGGCCGGCCCACCGGCCACAGCGATGACCCGTGCCCCGGCCGCCCGGCCCAGCTGGACGCCGGCCGCCCCGAGGCCGCTCGACGCGGCATGCACCACCAGAGTCTCGCCCTCGCGCAACCGGCCCCGTCGGAACAGGGCCAGGTGCGAGGCCTGGTAGCTCAGCACGAAGGCGGCACCCTCGGCGTCGTCGAGCTCGGGGGGCGCATCGAACACCGACACGGCGGGGGCGATGGCGTACTCGGCGATGCCACCGAGCGCGTTCTTGGTGATGGCCACCACCCGCCGGCCCATCCATGACTCGGACCCCTCGCCCACCGCATCCACCACCCCGCAGACGTCCATCCCGAGCGTGAAGGGCGGCGGGGTGGGCACCGAGACGAGGGTCCCCCGGCAACGGTTGATGTCGTTGAAGTTCAACGATGCGGCGGCCACCCGCACCCGCACCTCGCCCCGCCCCGGTTCGGGACGCTCGACCGGACGAACGGCCAGCACCTCGCCGGGCGGTCCGTGGGCGGTGACCTGCAGGGCACCCATGGTGGTCATGCCTCCGCCCCCGAGGCGACCCGGTCGGTCCCGATCTGGTCGATGAGCTGGCCGGGAGTCAGCTGTTCGGTGAGGAGGCGTTCGAACCGGTGCGGATCGGCGTCGACGAAGGCGCGGCACAGCGGCAGGCCCTCGACGTAACAGGTCAGGTAGGCACGCCAGGTCGGATGGGTGAGGAACTCGACGACCTTGGCGGCGCGCTCATGCGGCAGGAGAGCCCAGCGGCTCACCTCGTCGGTCACCGTGTCGGGGTCGGTCCCGTCCTCGTGCAGCCGGAAGGCGGCGTTCTGCCGCACCGCGCCCAGCGCGTCGCCGGCCTCGGCCACGGCGGCAATGGTGTCGGCGTCATAGCGGATCCCGAGCGGTCGCAGGTGCTGCGCCACCGCTCCCTCGGGACGACGGCCCATGACCACCTCCAGGCCCAGATCGGCCAGTCCCTCGGCCAGCAGGCACTGGGGAGTGCCGACCAGGAAGATCGACTCCTCCCACCACCGACGGCGGCGGACCAGCCCCACCTCCTTGCGGGAGTGCTCGGTGTGGTGGCCCGGGTAGGCCTCGTGGGCCACCAGATGGGCCAAGCCGATGGAGAGCACGGGAAGGTCGGTGTTGACGGCGACCCGGCTCTGCAGGTCCCCGAGGTAGTAGTTGAACCCGGACCACGGTTGCCCGGACACCAGCTCGAAGTCCACGTGCTCCCCCTCGGGCAGGCCGAACAGGGAGCGGGTCCGCAGGCGCAGATCCTCGGCCAGCGAGTCGATGGCCGGCCGGAGGAGGTCGACGGGCACGGCGTGGGACTCGCGCCAGGCCACCAGCCGGTCGGCCAGCGGCCCGGTGCCCGGGAGCGCCTCGTCGAGGCTCCGATGGGCATCGCGGAGGACATCCTCCTCCACCCGGGTGGGGCGCACCCCGTAACAGGACTCGACCTCGTCGGCGTAGCCGATCGACTCCCCGGCCGTCCGACGCGCCGTGGTGAGGAGCCCGACCACCTGGGCCCGGAGCCACCGGCGGCGGGTGGGAGCCTCGTCCCCGCCCGACCCGGCCGGTCCCGGGCCGTCGAGCGGCTCACCGGCGTCGAGGGCGGCCAGCAGGGCGCGGGCGTCGGCGACCAGCTGGCCTGGCGGGCGGAGCGGTTCCGAGGCCACGGCGGCAGCCGGCCCCGGCGGCCCGTAGTAGGCGTCGACCAAGCCGTCGATGTGGCGTCCGAGCCGCAACCCGAGCGTGAGGTACCGCTCGACGAGACCGGGCTCGATCATGGGCCCTCAGCCGAGGGTTCGCCGGAAGAAGTCCACCGACCGCGCCCACAGCTGGTCGGCCGACGGGCGATGGTGCGCCTCTGGACGGTCCTCGTTGAAGAAGGCGTGACCGGCTCCCGGATAGAGGTGGACCTCGACATCGGTCCCCTGCTGCTCGAGCTGTGACTGGAGTTCCCGCGCCGACTCGGGGGTGAAATAGTCGTCCTCCCCGGCGACGTGGACGAGCACGGCGGCGTCGAGCTTCGTGTAGTCGGGCTGGGCGTCCGGCCACGGGATGAGTCCGTAGGCGGCGACGACGGCCTTCACCGCGTCGGGGCGCTGGGTGGCCAGAACCAGGGCCAAGCCGCCACCCATGCAGAACCCGATGGCCCCGACGGCCGGGCGGCCGGTTCGGCGCCCGAGCTCGTCGACGGCCCCGCTCAGGTCCTTCGCCGCGTTCTCCATCTCGAGGGCCATCATCTGCCGGCCGGCCTCGTCCGGCTCGGTCAGCGGCACCGTGGTGCCGTGATAGAGGTCGGGGGCGAGAGCGGTGAAACCGGCATCGGCGAACCGGTCGCAGGTCCGCTTGATCTGGTCGACGAGGCCCCACCACTCCTGCAGCACGATGATTCCGGGGGTCGAGTCGGGACCATTGGCGGGGAAGGCGATATAGCCACGACCACGGCTTCCATTGCTCGGAAATTCGATGATCTCACCCATGAAACTGGACCCTATCGTGCCCGAACGCGACGCTCACTTCCGGTTCCGCGCCGGACCGGTCGGCGGGCGGCGCGGCTTGGACAAATCGGCAGCCCGGCTGAAATGATTTCTCGATGGAAGGCCCAGGTCAGAGATATATTCGCCCGCGGGGTACTTGTGGATCCCGGCGGGAGGGACTAGACAGTAGCCCTGATATGACTCTCGCCGAGCAGTACTCGACGTCAGAGCCACGTGTGACCGCCGCCCCTCGCAAAACCTCCCCCAAACGGGTGTTTGCGATGCTCGTCCTGGCCGCCACAATTGGAATCGCCACCGCAGCCATTTCATCCCCGCATCCCGCCTCTGCGGATCAAATCTCCGACGCCAAGGCGCAGGCGGCGGCCATCACCGCCAAGATCCAGGCCACCGAGGCGCAGATCGCCACCCTGACCGGGCAGGTGCAGTCGGCCGACTACCAGCTGTCCCAGTTGAACAGTCAGATCGCGGCCAACCAGGCGCAGGTGGCCAAGGACCAGGCTGAGGTGGCGACCGACCAGGACCAGCTGAGGACCCAGGCCATCAGCGACTACACGAGCAGTGGCACCACCAACCAGGTGACCCAGATGTTCTCGTCCAGCCCCAACACCTCGGACATCCGGTCCGAGTACTCCTCCATCGCCACCGGCAACGTGACGACCACCATCGACAATCTCCACACCGCCCAGAGCCAGTTGCAGGCGACGCAGAACGCGCTGCAGCAGCAGCAGAGCCAGGCCACGGCGACGCGTGACAGCCTGCAGTCCTCCGAGAGCCAGGCCAGCTCCCTGGCCAACCAGGACCAGGCCACCCTCAACAGCGTCAATGCCAACATCCAGAACCTGGTGGCCCAGCAGCAGGCGGCCCAAGCCGCCGCGGCCAAGGCCGCCGCCACCGCCTCGTTCAACGCCAAGCTGGCCGTGGCCCAGCGCGCCCAGTCGGCCGCCCCGGCCGCCCCATCGGGCAGTACGGGCTCGGCCGCGGTGGCCGCCACCGCCCCCAGCAGTCCGCCACCGCCGGTGGCCGCCGGCGCGGCCGGCGCCGTCCAGGCGGCCGAGAGCCAGGTGGGCGTCCCCTATGTCTGGGGCGGTGACACCCCGGCGGGCTTCGACTGCTCGGGCCTGGTCATGTGGGCCTACGCCCAGGCCGGCGTCAGCCTCCCCCGCACCTCGGGGGCACAGTACGCCGCCACCACCCACATCCCGCTGGCCGACATCCAACCCGGTGACCTGCTGTTCTACGGTCCGGGGGGCTCAGAGCACGTGGCCATGTACGTCGGCGGCGGCTCGATGGTCGAGGCGCCCTACACCGGGGCCTCGGTCTGGATCACCGGCGTGCGCACCGACGGGGGCTTCGCCGGTGTCGGACGGGTCGGCTGACCGGCCCCGGGCCGACCTGCTCCCCTCGACGTCGACGCCTTCGGTCGCCCCCCACCCCGGCTCGGGACACGCCCCGCCGGATCAGCCCTGGTCGTGGGCGGCCAGTGGTGCCGGGGGTCGCTGACCGACCGCACCCCCGGCCCGCGGGCCCGGCGGCCGTCCGAAACGGAACGCCAGAGGCCGGCGCCCGGCCTGGATCACCATGGCCTCGCCGGTCGCCTGACCGGAGAGGCACTCGACGACGGCACCGGCCACCACGGCGGCGTCGATGAGCGGGAACCCGGTCTCCTCGAGCAACTGGCGCGCCTCGCCGATGAGCGGCGTGTCCACGATGCTCGGGCACACGGCGTTGAAGGTGATGTTGTGGGCCGCCAGCTGGGGGGTGAGGGCCCGCACCAAGCCCACCACGGCGTGCTTGGTCAGGCAGTAGACGGGGTCGGGCGAGAACCCGATCAGGCCGGCCAGCGACGCCGTCGCCACCAGGGCCCCGCCGCCACGTGCCCTCAGGGCCGGGACGAGGGCCCGCACGCCGTAGACCACCCCGTCCACGTTCACGCTCATCACGCGCCGGTAGGACTCATCGGTGAGGGCGGCGATGTCGGCCTCGCCCGTCATCACCCCGGCGTTGAGATGGGCGAAGTCGATGCCGCCGAAGTGCGACGTGACCGCCTCCACGATGGACGGCCACTCCTCGGGGCGCCCGACGTCGGCCTGGACGGCCAGGCCGCCGAGCTGCGCCCCCACCCGCGTGGCCGCCGTCCCGTCCCGGTCGACCACGGCCACGGACGCCCCCGCCTCGGCCAGGCGAGTGGCCGCGGCCAGCCCGATACCAGACCCGCCGCCGGTGACGACGGCGACCTTGCCCGACAGTGATCCCATGTGGTCCCCCATGCCCGACCGTTCTCCCCGGCCGGGCTGACTCGGCCTGCTCCCCGACCGGGCCGGCTCGGCCTGCTCCCGGCCGGGCTCGCCGCCTGCACGCCGACCCCGGTTGCCCGGCCCGGTGCCACCCTATCGGGAGCCTGGGGCATACTTGGGCCAGCGCCGCAGGCGTCTCGGACCCCCCGGCGCCCGTCACCAGTTCAGCCCCGACCATGAGACCGGATCCCCGATGAGACCCATCCCCGTCGCGTTCCACGTCTGGTTCCTCGAGGTGCACACCTACGGGATCGGGCTGGCCCTCACCTTCTGGTTCGGCCTGCGCTACACCGAGCGCAGGCTGCGCAAGGCCGGCTATCCCTGGCAATGGGTGACCGGCATGTTCGTGTGGGTGATCGTCTCGGCCATCATCGGGGCCCGCGCCCTCCACGTGCTGTCCAACCTGTCCTTCTACAGCCACAACCCGAGCCAGGTGTTCGCCGTCTGGCAAGGCGGCCTCTCCTCGTTCGGCGGCCTCCTCTTCGCCGTGCCGGTCGCCATCGTGAGCACGCGCCGCCGCTGCCCCCAGCTGCCGACCCTTCGCTTCGCCGACCTCATGGCACCGGTGCTCATGGCGTGTTGGGGCATCGGACGGTTGCTCGGCCCCCAGCTCATGGTGGCCGGCGGTGGGCACCCCACCACCCAGTGGTTCGGCATGTACTACGCCGGCCAGGCCGGCAAGCGTCTGCCCGTCCCCATCTTCCAGTCGATCGAGGACTTCACCATCTTCGGCATCCTGCTGCTGGTGGAGCGCTGGCTCCGCTCCGTCGCCCCGCCGGCCGCGGTGGCGACGGTGACGGTGACGGTGACGGAGGGCGGACCCGGGCCCGAGCCGGAGACCCCCGCGCTCCCACCGGCCGGCATCGTGCTCGGCGTGGGCATGGTGCTGTGGGGCATCGAGCGATTCCTGGATGAGCACCTATGGCTGGGTGAGGACGGGCACCTGGGCTCGCTGCTCGTCCAGGGGGCCGGGGTGCTCCTGGCCGTGGCCGGCATCATCCTGCTGGCCAGCCGGGTCCGGCCCCTGCAGCGGTGGCGGCAGGGTGACGTCGAGGGAACCGGGCCGGTGCCCGACGCCGTGACGGTCTCCTCGGGGAACCGCGGGGCGCCCCCCCCGGTGGTCTCGTCGGGGGGCAGAGCCGTCCTGGCCGACCCGGACTGACCGGCGCCGGGCCACCCGGGCGGCGGCCACCGCGGCCCCGGAGCCGAGGACGACCCCCACTGCGGCTGCGGTGTGCAGACCGCCGACCAGCACCGCCGCGGCGGCCAGCTCGACGCCCGTCACCGCCCGTCCGACGGCGGGGCCCCGGTCGGCGAACCGGCGGTGGAAGGCCAGCAGCTGGGTCGGCGTGCCGAGTCGCCGGGTGAGCAGGACGGCCAGCCCGCGCAGAAGGCCGAACCCGGTACCCACCGCCAGGCCGACCAGGGGACGGCCGGTCAGGGTGGCCAACGCCATCATGAGATAGACGGCGGCGGTGGTGATGTAGGTGGCGAGGCCGGTACCGATCTGCCACCCGAACCCGGCCCCGTAGACCCAGGGGCGGTAGTGGTCGAGCCACCGCTCGTTGACCTGGCGCTGGTGGATCGGAAGCCTCATGCCTGCCACGCCGGCATCCGACAGGGCGGCGGCGAGCGCCGCGCCGAGGGCGAGGAGGGCGAGCAGTGCGGGAGGGGCCGACAACGAGCCGACCGCCGCCGCCATCAGGGCCATCACCATCCCGACGGTGGCGCCGCCGACGGTGGCGCCGACGACGAACCAGGTGGCCGTGCTCGGGTAGCGGTGGCCCCGGCCCTGCTCGCCCACCGGAGTGATGGTGGAGAGCATCGACAGGCCACAGGGCGACCAGGTCGACCGGGCGGCGGCGGCGGCGGCCACCAAGGCGGCCAGGACGGCGATGCAGGTGGTCATGGGGCTCCCGTCACGAGGCGGCTGATCCGAAGAAGGGGGTGTCGAAGGTGAAGATGCCGCCGTCCCTGGCCACCAACCAGTAGCCCTGGGTGGCGGGGAGGGTCGCCATCCCGACCACCGGCTGGTTGAGGACTTCTGCGCCCGTCGAGCCCAGGAACTGGGCGTCGCCGAAGCAGAAGATGCCGCCGTCGGAGGCCACCAGCCAGTAGCCGCGCCCGGTCGGGGTGGCGGCCATCCCGACGACGGGCTTGTTGAGCGGGTGGGCGCCCATCGACCCCAGGAAGGGGGCGTCGCCGAAGCAGAAGATGCCGCCATCGGAGGCCACCAGCCAGTAACCGCGCCCGGTCGGGGTGGCGGCCATCCCGACGACGGGCTTGTTGAGCCGGAGGTTGCCGGTCGAGCCGTAGAACTGGGCGTCGCCGAAGCAGAAGATGCCGCCGTCGGAGGCCACCAGCCAGTAACCGCGCCCGGTCGGGGTGGCGGCCATCCCGACGACGGGCTGGTTGAGCCGGAGGTTGCCGGTCGAGCCGTAGAACTGGGCACCGCCGAAGCAGAAGATGCCGCCGTCGGAGGCCACGAAGTAGTAGCCGCCCTGGCGCCGTCCGGCCATCCCGACGATCGGCTTGTTCAAGGCGACGGACGACTCGTCACCCTGGTCGACGAAGTCCCCGAAGGCGAGGAGCCTGGCGAAGGAGGTCACCATGGCGTATCCCGCCCCGTCGGCGCTGGGGGCCATCCCGACCACTTGGCAGTTGGTCGACTGAGAGCTGCATGGGGGTGGGGGTGGCGACGGCGGGGCCGGTGTCCAGCAGGGCTCGTCCTGCTCGGCCGTGCTGTCGTCCTGGGCGTTGGCCGTGGTGCAGGACGGGTCGACCTCCCAGGGCGGCACACAGGCGACCACCCGGCAGACGATCCGCCCCATGCATGCCACGTCCTGATTGCACTGGCCGTACCGGAACTGGAGGCAGCCGGTCAGATAGGAGTTGCACCCGCCCGGTCCACAGCCGCAACCGGTGGCGTCACACCCCGGCTCGCAGAAGGCCCATCCATTGCCGCACCCGGTGTCGCACTGGCAGGTGGCGTTGCAGTCCATGTAGTAGCGGGGACCCCCGCCACAAAAGGAGGAGTTGTCGGCCTTCCACCAGCCGCCCATCACCGTGTCGGCCGGACAGTAGTTGTACCCGCCGTTCACCGAGCAACAGAATTCCGAGAAGCCGGAGCAACAGGTCGAGCCGCAGTCGCAGCTGCTGTTGCCGCATCCGCACACCAGCCCGTAGGCGCTCCCGGGCTTGAGCGCCAGGTCGAGCCCGGCCCCGATGGCGACCGCGCTGCCGGCGTAGGCGGAGCGGTTGATGAAGCTGCGCCGGGACAGCTTGGACTCGAGGAAGCCCGATGCCCGTTCGACGAGCGTCATGTTGCCGCCGGCGGGACCATCCGCCTCACCGGTGCCGGAAGGAGGTCGATGACAGCTGGCGCGCCGCCTGGAGTGAGGCGAGGGTCGAGACCGTCAGGTAGGCGAGCCAGGCGGCCAGCGCCGAGATCACGACCAACGGGAGGCCGTGGGCCGGCTGGTGGGCCAGGACCCGAAGCATCGATCCGGCCGGGGTCCCCCGGGCGACGGCCACGGCGGCGGCGGCCAGGCCCACATCGACAGCCAGGTGGAGGGCGGTGGCCGGCGTGTCGGGGGTGCCGAAGCAGCCGCAGCTGGCCAGGGCGCCGCCCCGGGACCGCACGTACCCGACCGTCGCCGCGAACGCCATGTAGCTGGCGGCCACCAGCCAAGCCGACACCGGGCCGGGCAGGGCCAGGGCCACCAGCCCGAGGGCCGTCTCGGCGGCCGATCCGGCGCGCACCAACCTTCGCACCCAGCGGACCGGGAGGGGATTGGCGGGCAGGGCGCCCAGGGCGAGCGCGGTGGCGTCGGGCCTGGCGGCCTTGGCCACCCCGGCCACCACCAACAGGTAGCAGGCGACCAGGTAGAGCCCGATCAGTTCCATGGGGCTCCACCCGGTAGGGACTGGATCGGGACGGGTGCCGGCCCGGCGGGTCCGGGGGGCGCGATGGCCAGGGGGGCGAGGAGCTGGTTGACCCTCGGGACCAGCGCCCCGCGGCGGGCGTGGCTCCCGAGCACCACGTACAGCGTGAACGGTCTCCCCTGTTCGGTGAAGAACCACTGGGTGCCCGATTGGCCGCTCAGCCCGCGCCGCAACGAGTAGGTGCGGAAGTCGGCCGGGGCGAGCGCCCGGGGCATCCCCTGGCGGGCGAAGAGGCGGCGACCCACGCTCTCGGGGCCGTACTCGAACAGGACGGCGAAGATGTCGGAGGGCCCGAGGAGGTTGACCGCGCCGCCCCCGAAGTCCCCCACCTGCCCGGAAAGGGCGAAGGTGGCGAAATGGGCCACCGGATAGGGAGCGGCACCGTCGCTCGAGGCCCGGGTGAAGATCCGTCCTTCGAACCCGGCGGGCAGCGGTGCCTGGATGCCGTGAGCCCGCAGCGTCGCCGGCACGCTCAGCCTGCCCGGCGGGCCGGCCGGCCCGCTTCCGGGTGCTTGGGGAGGGAGGCGGCTCCGGCTCCGTGAAGGTCGTCCAGGGAGCGCGGATAGAGGCTCGGGTCGCCCGGATGGATCCCGGCCGACATCAATTCCCGGTCGTTGGCCCGCTCGCGCTCGGGGCCGTCGAGACCCTGGGCCCAGGCCTGGCTGCCGCCGGTGGCGGTGAAGCCCCCGGCGTCTGCCTCGGCCCGCCGCACCATCTCGACCACCTGGTGGAAGTGGTTCGCCACCCCCTCGCCGATGCGGCGACCGGACCGTCCGTCGACCAGCACGAAGAAGGGGGACCCGGGCACTTCGTAGTCCCCCCAGGCGCCGGTGGACATGATGACGGTGAGGGCCTGGTGGGCGTGGCGGGCCACTTCGGCCGGGACCTCCATGTCCGGGCCCTTGGTGACGACGACCAGGCGGGTGCCGGCCGGCAGGCCCAGCCGGTCGGGGTGCTCGAAGGACTTCCAGAACCCGGCGCAGGTGATGCAGCCCGACGAGAGGAAGGCGAGCAGGGTGGCGTGACCGGCGCTGGCCACCGAGGCCGCCAGAGCGTCGCCTTCCGGGGTGACCCCGGCCACGGTCGGTGCCGACGTCGAGCTCCGCTCACCCGGCAGCGGAGGCCCCATGCTGAGCGGGACGGCCGGGCTGCCGGCCCCCCGGGGCCCGGGGTGCCGGGACCCGGACAGGCTCGCCGCTCCGGCCGGCTCACCCACCCCCACACCCAGGTCGTGCAGCGCCTTCAGGATGTCGGCGTGGCTTCGCAGCAGCCCGGCCACCAACACGGCCAGGAGGAGGACGATGACACTGAGGACTATGGCCAATGCGATCACGTGCGACCTCCGTACCGTCGAGGTGTAGCGGTGCCCCTGAGTCGGCACCCTCTGCCCGCGCCTCATGCTACGGAGACGGGGGTGGCGAGCGGTGCATACCCGGGGACGGCGGGGACCCCCGGCCCGACGGTGTGACCAGGGCGATTGGCCCATGCAGTGACCCGTCGTTACGATCCCCGCCCGGCGGGCCCGTTGAGCGGGGGTTCCGCCACCTTTGCTCCGGGCCCGCCACCCAGGTCTGCTCACGGCTGCTGCTCCGGGCCCGCCACCCAGGTCTGCTCACGGCTGCTGCTCCGGGCCGCCACTCAGGCCGAGGCCCCGGGTGGCGGGATGTCATGACGGTTCGCCGGTCACCAAGGCCCGTCCAAGCTTGGCTCGCTACGGTGCCGGCACCGAGCCCTGGGTGGGGGATCCGAGTACCGTCCGAGACCCCACTCCGGGGCCGGGACCTACGAGCCGCCGCCCGACTCGGCCGCCGCCTTGGCCTCGGCTGCCTTCCGGTAGGCCTCGAGCTGGTCCAGCAGAGGCATGCGCTCCTGGCCGACGGTGGGCTCCAGCCGGTCGGCGATCTCCTCGGGGGTCCATCGTCCCGACGCGTACATGGCCCGAACCTCGCGCGGCTGGTTCCACACGGCGATCTTCGGTCCGACCGAGGTGTACACCTGGCCGGTGACGTGGCGGGCCCGGTCCGACAACAGGTACACGACCAGCGGGGCCACGTCCTCGGGGTCGCCCATCTCGGCCAGGTCCATCGGCACGTTGGCCGACATACGGGTACGGGCCACGGGAGCAACGGCGTTGGCCGTGATCCCGTAGCGGTTGAGCCCGGCGGCGGCCGAGCGGACCAAGGAGACGATCCCCCCCTTGGCGGCCGCATAGTTGGCCTGGGCCACACTGCCGGCGAAGGCACCCGAGGTGAACGCCACCAGCGACCCGCCGCCCTCCTGCTTGCGCATGACCGCCGACGCCGCCCGGAAGACGGTGAAGTGACCCTTGAGGTGGGTCTCGATGACCGCGTCCCACTCGTCTTCGGACATGTTGAACAGCATCCGCTCGCGCAGGATGCCGGCCACGGCCACCACCCCGTCGATCCGGCCCCACCGCTCGACGCCGGCCCCGATGATCCGCTCCCCGCCCTCCAGGGTCGTCACGCTCTCGGCCACGGCCACCGCCTCGCCCCCCGAGGTCACGATCTCGCCGGCCAGCGCCTCGGCCACCTCGCTCGTGGGGTCCCCGCCGGCCAGCGACACCCCGATGTCGGCCACCACCACCCTGGCACCTTCGGCCGCCGCCGCCAGGGCCACCGCCCGCCCGATCCCGCCCCCGGCCCCGGTGACGGCCACCACCTTGTCCGACAGGAACTCGCTCATCTGCTGGCTGCCTCTCCTCGGTGCGACTGCTGACGCGATCGACCCGGTGCGGTGCGACGGTGGCGCGATTGACCGGTACGAGAACCTGTTCTAGCGTCCCTCCCGGGCCACCGCCACCCCGGGCGTCCGGTCCGGCCCCGGGCCGGGCACCGGCGATGCGTCGGCCATCCGACACACGCCGAGCGTCCCGAGGTCGCACTCGGCACCAGAGCTCGGACACGTTTGGCTCGGCAACACCGGAGCGCCGCCGGCCGGCGCAGGGGGTCATCTGGAACATGGGCGATCTTGGATTCTGGGCACTGGCACACGAGGAGCCGGGCTACCTGGCCCTGGTGGACCCGGACGGCGTCGAGTACTCGGCCGGCGATCTGCTGGGCCGGACCAACCAGGTGGTGCACGGCCTGCGTGGGCTCAACCTGCAGCCGGGGGACGTGGTCGCCACCCTGCTCCCCAACGGTGTCGAGATGTTCGAGCTCTATCTGGCTGCCCTGCAGGCCGGATGGCGGTTGGTGCCGATCAACCACCACCTGATCGCCCCCGAGATCGCCTACATCCTGAAGGACTCCGAAGCCAAGGCGTTCATCGCCCACGAGCGGTTTACCGAGGCCGCCCTCGACGCGGCGGAGGAGGCCGAGCTCCCGTCGTCCCGATGCTTCGCGGTGGGCGAGATCGTCGGCTTCGGCTCCTACGCCATGATGCGCGACATGCAGCCGACGGTCGACCCCCCCGACCGCACCATCGGGGACGTCATGAACTACACGTCGGGGACGACCGGGAACCCGAAGGGCGTCTTCCGACCACTCGGTGCTCTGTCGCCGGAGGAGGCCGCCCTCGGCCTGGCCGGCATCCTGTTCCTCTTCGGGATCCAGCCCCAGGACGACAACGTCCACATCGTGGGCTCGCCGCTGTACCACACGGCGGTGATGCGGTTCTCGGGGGCATCGGTCCACCTCGGCCACACCATCGTGTTGATGGACAAGTGGAACCCCGAGGAGATGCTCGAGCTCATCGAGAAGTACCGGGTGACGACGTCCCACATGGTGCCCACCCAGTTCCACCGGCTGCTGGCCCTGCCGGAGCAGATCCGCAGCACCTATGACGTCTCGTCGCTGCGCCACATGATCCACGCCGCCGCCCCCTGTCCCGTCGACGTCAAGTACAAGATGATCGACTGGTGGGGCAACGCCATCGACGAGTACTACGCCGCCTCGGAGGGCGGCGGGACACTGGTGACGGCCAAGGAGTGGCTGGACAAGCCGGGTACCGTGGGCCGGCCGTGGCCGATCTCGGAGATCGCCATCTTCGATGACGAAGGGAACAAGGTGGAGGAGCCGAACGTGATCGGCACCGTCTACATGTCCATGCAGACGGGCGACTTCTCGTACCACAAGGACGAGCAGAAGACCAAGAGCAACCGCATCGGCAAGTACTTCACCGTGGGCGACGTCGGCCTCATCGACGAGGACGGCTACCTGTTCCTCCGCGACCGCAAGATCGACATGATCATCTCGGGCGGCGCCAACATCTACCCGGCCGAGATCGAGAACGTCCTCCTCGGATGCCCCTCGGTGGGTGACGCGGCCGTGTTCGGCATCCCCCACGACGACTGGGGCGAGGAGGTCAAGGCGGTGGTGGAGCCGGCCGAGGGCGTCGAGCCCTCCCCGGAGCTGGCCCAGGAGATCCTCGACTACTGCGCCAGCCGCCTGGCCAAGTTCAAGACGCCTAAGTCGATCGACTTCACCGACGCCATGCCCCGGGACCCGAACGGCAAGCTCTACAAGCGCAAGTTGCGTGACCCCTACTGGCAGGGGCGGGAGAAGATCTGAGACGTCGGCGCCCGGCGGCAGCGGACGTTCGTTCCGCGACCTTCAGTCGGTGCGCTCGGGGATCACCAGGAAGCCAGGGACGTCGGACGCGGCCCCGGCCCGTTGGGCCTCGGCCCGCATGATCTCGAGCGTGGTCGGGTCGGTCCCCACGGCGTTGTCCTCGGCGATGGCCAGAAATCGGGCCGGGGCCACCTCGATGAAGATCCCCTCGGCCTCGGCCGTCATCACGTCACCGTGGTACATGCCGGCCCAGGTGCGCACCTTCCGACCGGCACGGCTCACGCACCTGGCCTCGATCCGGAGCGCGGTGCGCAGTGGTGTCGGCTTTCGGTAGCGGACGGTCAGCGTGCCGGTCATGGCCGGATGGCCGGCCACCATGTTGGCCGCACCGAGCAGCTCGTCGAAGGTCTCGGCGATCACGCCGCCGTGGACGCAGGTGGGAGGGCCCTCGTAGGGGTAGTCGAACCAGGCCTCGGCCAGGATCTCGCGGTACGGACCGACCCCGTCGACCACCTCGACCCGCACCGGCGGGGCCAGGGGGTTGGCCAGGCCGGTGACCGGGCTGGTGGGGAAGAACTCCTGGGGCGGCCGTGAGACGTCAGGTTGGAGCCGGGGCAGCCGCTCGGGGCCGGCCCGGCCGGCCATGCGGGCCGACACGGCCTCGAGGGCCTCGGCCGCCTCCGACACGTCCTCGTCCTCGAACAGCCCGGCCACCGTCATGGTGATCACCGGGCGCAGGGCGGCGGCGAGGCGCCGCCGGGGGCTGTCGTCACCCGGCACGGGGCTCACCGGCGGCGGTAGTGAGGGGGTCGCTTCTCGGCGAAGGCCTTCTGACCCTCCTTGGCGTCCTCGGTGGCGAAGATGGGCCACCCGAACTCGAGCTCCATCTTGAGGGCCTGCTCCTCGGGCACACCTTCGGTGGCCTTGACCGACGCCTTGATGGCCTCCACCGCCAAGGGGCCGTTGGCGCCGATCACCTCGGCGATCTCGAGGGCGGTCTCGAGGGCGTGGCCGTCGGGCACCACGCGACCGATGAGCCCGATCTCCTTGGCCTCCGGGGCCGACACCTCGCGGGCGGTGAGCAGGAGGTCCATGGCCACGGTGAAGGGGATCTGGCGCCGCAGCCGGACGGTCGAGCCGCCCAGGGGGAAGAGTCCGCGTCGGGCTTCGAACACGCCGAATTTGGCTCCTTCGCCGGCCACCCGGATGTCGGTGGCCTGGAGGATCTCGGTACCGCCGGCCACCGCCCAGCCCTCCACCGCGGCGATGAGGGGCTTCTTGAGCGAGTAGTGGCGCAACAGGGCCTTCCAGTGGAGGTCCGGGTCTTCGGCCATCCGCTGCTGGACCGACTCGTTGCCCGGGCCCGACATCGACTTCAGGTCCATCCCGGCACAGAAGGTGCCCCCCGCGCCGGTAAGGATGGCGCAGCGGATCTCGTCGTTGGCGTCGATCTCGACCCAGGCGTCCGCCATGCCCACCAGCATGGGACCCGAGAGCGCGTTCTTGGCTTCGGGACGGTTCATGGTGACCACCGCAGTGGCCCCCACCCGCTCGTAGGTCAGGTGTTCGGTGCCGGTCACAGTGCTCCTTCCCCCGGAGGCAGCCGCGGCGGGCCGGGCCGAGAATCGATGGGCCACCGTCACCGCCGGGCTCGCCGACCGGCGGTGACGACAGGCTGACTAGAACGCATTCTACTTTCCCCGGGCGACCGGTGCCCTTACGGGAGCGGGGTGGCGGCCATACCGACCACCGGCCGGCGCAGGGCCAGTCCTCCGGTCGAGCCGTCGAAGCGGGCGTCCCCGAAGGTGAAGATGCCGCCGTCGGAGGCCACCAGCCAGTAGCCGCCGCCGTCGGGGGTGGCGGCCATGCCCACCACCGGCCGGTTGAGGTTCAACGAACCGGTCGAGCCGTCGAAGCGGGCGTCCCCGAAGGTGAAGATGCCGCCGTCGGAGGCCACCAGCCAGTAGCCGCCGCCGTCGGGGGTGGCGGCCATGCCCACCACCGGCCGGTTGAGGTTCAACGAACCGGTCGAGCCGTCGAAGCGGGCGTCCCCGAAGGTGAAGATGCCGCCGTCGGAGGCCACCAGCCAGTAGCCGCCGCCGTCGGGGGTGGCGGCCATGCCCACCACCGGCCGGTTGAGGTTCAACGAACCGGTCGAGCCGTCGAAGCGGGCGTCCCCGAAGGTGAAGATGCCGCCGTCGGAGGCCACCAGCCAGTAGCCGCCGCCGTCGGGGGTGGCGGCCATGCCCACCACCGGCCGGTTGAGGTTCAACGAACCGGTCGAGCCGTCGAAGCGGGCGTCCCCGAAGGTGAAGATGCCGCCGTCGGAGGCCACCAGCCAGTAGCCGCCGCCGTCGGGGGTGGCGGCCATGCCCACCACCGGCCGGTTGAGGTTCGACGAACCGGTCGAGCCGTCGAAGCTCGACCCGCCGAAGGTGAAGATGCCGCCGTCGGAGGCCACCAGCCAGTAGCCGGGCGGCGGCGGGGCGGGCCTCGGAGCCGGAGCCGGCGGCCCGGGCAGCCCGGCCGGACCGTCGAAGGCGTGGAGCTGATCGGACGACGGCGCCACCACCAGGCCGTCGGCCGCCGCCGGTGACGGGAAGGAGGAGGCCGACCCACCGATGGCGAATTGCTGGACGGCGGTGCCCGTGTCGGCGTCCAGCGCGTAGAGGTTGCCGCCTCCGATCGACCACACCAGACCGCCGGCCACGATGGGCGAGCCATGGGCCCCACTGGACGTGGTCCACGAGGCGGTGGGGGCGGACGAGGTCACGGTGACGGCATGGATGCCGTTGTTGCAGGGGACGAACAGGGTGCCGTTGAGATCGGCCGCTCCCCCGTCGGGGTCGCCGGAGCAGAAGCCGGTGGTGGCGGCCACCTGACCGCCGACCCCGCCGAGCGCGGACTGGTGGAGCACGTAGGCGGTCGTCGACTTGCCCACCTGGAACACCAGGCCGTTGGGCAACAGCTCGGGGGCGGTCGACCCGAGGTCCGCATCGCCGCCGTTGTCCTGGTACCAGAGGCTGGGGGCGAAGAAGTCGAGCAGCTGCATGGTCGGGCTCAGCTCGAGTACGCCGTCGCTGTCGTCGTACGCGTCGGACGAGCTGTGGAACGCGCTGTTGCCGGTGGCCACCCATACGTCGCCCTGGGCGTCGACGGAGGGTGCGGCGCCACCCATCCACACCGCCCCCTGGCTGTCCCCCGCCGGTGAGGCCACCTCGAAGGCCGACGGCGCCGAGCCGTCCTCGGGCGCGGAGACCACCCACCCGTTGTACGGCTCGCAGTCGCCGGCGTTCCCGCCGAAGCCGATCACCACCCGGCCCTGGGTGAGGGCCAGCGACGCCCGCTGCAGCAGGAAGGCCTGGTTGGAGCCGACGGGGTCGACCACCTCGTCGAGCACCACGGCGCCGGAATAGGCATCGATGCCGATCAGATGGTGCTGCGCCCCGCCCGGGACGGCCATGGCCGCCACCACGAACAGCTCGCCGCGCCCGGTGTCGATGACCGGGGTGGAGGTGATCCCGACCGTCGGGCGGATGTCCCCGCACAGGCCGGGGACCGTCGAGGGGTCGAGGGGGGTGCCCAGGTGGTCGGACCAGAGGACCGAGCCGTTGTCGGCGGCCAGGGCGTAGACGGAGTCGTTCTCGGTGGCGGCGAACACCCGGCCGGCGAACAGCAGCGGCTGACCGTACAGCTGGCCGTCGAAGACGGGTGAGGTCCACGCCGGCCCGGCCGGCGAGAAGGAGTTGCCCGAGCCGTCGACGCCGGTGCGGAGCGGGTCGTGGTCGAAGGTGGTCCAGTCGGAGGCGGCGGCCACGCTCGGGTGCCCAACGGCCGATGCCGGGCGCCCGGGCAGGACGGATGCCGCCACGACCAGGGCGGGCACCACCAGCGCCAGGAGGAAGGGCGGGAACGGGCGGGGGCGGTGAGGGGTTGACCGGGTCACCATCCCCTTCTACCCGACGCGGTGGTCACTCCGCCATGGGCCAGGACGGACCGGCCACCGACCGGTCGCCGAGTCAGATCCGTTCGATGATGGTGCCGGTGGCCAGCGCACCACCGCAGCACATGGCCACGAGGGCGAGGTTGCCGTCCGAGCGCTCGAGCTCGTGCAGCACGGTCGTGATCAGCCGGGCCCCGGTCGAGCCCACCGGGTGGCCGAGGGCGATGGCCCCGCCGTTCACGTTGACCCTGTCCCAATCGACCTCGTGCACCTTCCCCCACGACAGCACGACCGAGGCGAAGGCCTCGTTGACCTCGAAGAGATCGATGTCGGACATGGTCATGCCGGCCCGGTCCAGGACCCTGGTGGTGGCGGCAATGGGACCGTCGAGGTGCAGGTAGGGGTCGGACCCCACCAGGGCCTGGGCCACGATGCGGGCGCGCGGCCGCAGCCCGGCCTCCTTCGCCCTGGTGTCGGACATCCAGAGGACGGCGGCGGCGCCGTCGGAGATCTGCGAGCTGTTGCCGGCGGTGTGCATCCCGTCCGGCAGCACCGGCTTGAGGGCGGCCAGACCCTCGCGGGTGGTGTCCCGAGGGCCCTGGTCCTTCGTCACGATGGCCTTGTCCCCGGTCGGGCCGTCGGGGCCGACCACCGGCGCCTCCAGGGGGACGATCTCCCGGTCGAACCGGGACTCGGCGACCGCCCGGGCCGCCTTGCGCTGTGACTCGAACCCGAGCCAGTCGACATCGTCACGGGTGATGCCGTACCGCTCGGCGATCCGCTCGGCCGCGCCGAACTGGTCGGGCATGTCCCAGGGGAAGCCCTCGGGCCGGGACCGGCCGGGGCCGTTGAAGGCGTTGGCTCCCAGCCCCACCCGGCTCATGGCCTCGACGCCGCAGGCGATCCCGGTGTCGATGGCCCCGGCGCCGACCAGGTTGGCCACGAAGTGGTTGGCCTGTTGGGCCGAGCCGCACTGGCAGTCCACGGTGGTGGCCGCCACCTCGTAGGGGAGCCCCTGGCTCAACCACGCCGTGCGGGTGACATTGGAGGCCTGCTCGCCGGCCTGGGTCACACACCCGCCGACGATCTGTTCGACGTCGCCGGGGTCGACCCCGGCCCGCTTGACCAGCTCGACCTGCACGTTGCCGAGGAGTTCGGCGGCATGGAACCCCGACAACCATCCGTTCCGCTTGCCGATCGGGCTTCGGACTGCTTCGACGATCACTGGTTGGGCCATGGCCATCCCCCTGGAGGTGTCTCGTGTGATGCACTTCGTGGGCGCGGTGACGGTGGATCTGACGGTAACCCGCGTAGCAGCGCCGGATGCAGCCGCCCCCGCTGGGGTCGAGTATAGAACTGGTTCTCGTAAGGAGCCGTCTGGTCGGCCTGGCCCTCCGATGGTTTTGTTGGCTCTGACCAGGTATTCGATGGTTGGCAAGTATCGGCAGTGATTGACCCGCGACGAACATTTCGCGGACTTTTCGCGGACCATGGCGGCCCCAAAAGCCAGGGGCGCCATGTTGGGGTTGGTCAATATCCGGAGCGGACGGTAGTCCAGGGACCGGCAAAGGCAAGCGGCGGTGCTGGCTGCCGCGTTGCCGGGTCGCCGTTGCCCACCCCGGCTGAGGTAGTCGTGACCAGCTTCACCGCAGTCGTTTGCCGCGGGCGGGACCATAGACAAGAATGCCGGCACACGGTGGTAGTCGAGCGACGATGGCGGTTGTCGAGCCAACCGGAGCCAAGGTGGGAGTCTGGTATGAGCGGCGCGATCTACAAAAAGGGCGGTGCTATCCGGATCTGCGTGGGCTTGGTCATGGTGGTCGTTTCCGTAATCGCTCCACGAACGATCGCCTCTACAGCAGTACCGCGCTCTGACTACATCGTCACCCTCAACAACTGGGTGCCAGATCCAGAGGCCGTGGCCGATTCGCAGGTCGGCACCCCCCAGCTGATCAAGCAGGTGTACCGGCACACGCTCAAGGGTTACACCGCTTCGTTGACAACGGCTCAAGCCGCCTCGCTGAGCTCGGATCCCCGTGTCGATACGGTCGAACTCGATCAGGAGTTTCACATCGCGGCCGATACGCAGATCGTCACTCATTCCGTCGAGCGGATCGGCGGACCCGAGAGCAGCACCGTTTCAGGTGACGGCCACGGCTCCGTCCGCGTCAACGTAGCCGTGCTCGATACGGGTATCGATGCATCTCACCCGGAACTACACGTCGCCGGCGGTGTGAACTGCGATCCACAAGCGGGCGACCCGCTCACTGACCCGCTTGGACACGGGACAATGGTGTCTGGTCTCATCGGTGCACGTGACAACAGGCAGGGCATCGTGGGCGTCGCTCCGAACGCTCGACTCTGGTCGGTGCGAGTTGTTGGCGACAAGGGAAGAGGGCCCAATTCGTCGATCATCTGTGGCCTCGATTGGGCGGCCGGAACCCATCAGGATTCCGATCGATCGAACAACATCGCTGTCGCCAATATAAGCCTCGGTGGATTGAAGAAACCCTCGGCGGACACCTGCGCGAGCCGGCATGAGTCTGCCGTACTTCGTGCCACGTGCGGAGCGACTGCCGCCGGTGTCACGATTGTTGCCGCTGCCGGGAACGGTCCCGTGCCAATAGAAGATGACAAACCGGCTGGCTACCCCGATGTGCTCACCGCGACGGGCATGACCGATACGGACGGACAACCCGGCGGCCTCGGGTCACCACCGAGCTGCCTCCCAGGTGGGGCGGACGACACGCCTGACTCCTCCAGTAACTTCGCCACGACGCCGACGGCCGAGGCACATACGGTCGCCGCGCCGGCAGTCTGTGTGACCAGCACCTACCCAGGTGGTGGCTACGCCGTAGGCACGGGTACGAGCTTCGCTGCGCCCCTCGTCTCGGGGACCGTAGCTCTCTGCATCGCCTCCGGGCATTGCGCCGGCCTCACTCCGATGCAGATCATCGCCAAGATCACTGGTGACGCCAATGCGTATGCCGCTGCGAACCCGGAAAACGGCTTTCAAGGTGACCCCGAGCATCCCATCGCCGGGAAGTATTATGGCCCGCTGATCCGGGCAGCCCTCTATTGATGAGTGCCTACCGTGGCTGACCATCGGGGGACGTTTAGTCGGTCTCGTCGCTCACGACGCAGTCGACAGTAGGGGGCCCGGCGACGCATCAACAGGTCCTCCTCGAGACGACCATGCACTGAAGGGCCAGAGCCCCTAGGGTTCTGACATGGTGGGTGACACAACGGTGGATCAGAAGATTGAGCCGCGCCCACCTTGGGCGGCACACGAGAACCAAAGGAGCCCAAATGGCGGCAGCTATGGAAAGTCCATCGCAGACACCCGGCCGGTGGTCGAAGATTGCACCTCTATTCGCAGTCCTATTCGTCGCCTTCGTGGTGGCCAGTGTGTTCATCACAAGCGCGCCAAATTCCGACGCCTCGCCCGTATCGATCCTCCGCTATTACCGGACTCACAAGAATCAGGTCATGGGATCGGCTTTCTTGATCCCTCCCGCCGTCGTGTTCGGTCTCTTATGGTTCAGCTACCTCCGCACTTGGCTCCAGCGCCGAGACGTTGACCATCGCTGGGGCACCCTGACCTTCGCCGGGGGCATTCTGTTCGCGGTGACAGGTGGCGTCGCTGGTGGGGCTCTCGCTGCACTGGCTGACTCACCTGACCATCTGACCCTCTCCAGCGCGCAGACACTCAACTATCTCCAGAGCGACTTGCCAGCGATCCTGGCTTCGATGGCATTTGGCGTGATGGCGATAGCCGCTGGCATCGCCATGCTGAAGAGTGCCCTTCTGCCACGGTGGCTAGGCTGGGTCAGTCTCATCCTCGGGATTCTCGGTGTGGTCCCGATCGGCGACTTCTTCGCCTTGCCGGCTATCGGCGTCTGGACACTCATCGTCGCCGGTGTTGTCTATTTCCGCACTGACCCCGACGGAGCGCTTGTCGTGCCGACAAGCAACGCCCCCGCTCAAAGATAGAGCCGGGTCCGGAGCGTAGGTGGCGGACCCCTCGCTCAACGGACCCGGCGGCGGCACAATATCCACTGACACCTCCGTCACATACGGATGGTTCGGACAAGAAGGCGCCCGCTGGCCGGAGACCGCCCGTGATACGACTCTCATAGTCCCCGGCCCTACCGCGTCCCCACACGGCGCAGGCACCTTGTGAACCGGAACCGGAACGACGGCAGCGCATTCCGATTGGCTCAGACGATGCCCAGCGCGGTAGGTCCAAAACACGCTGAATCAGCAATCCAGAATCAGCAGTCCATTCCCGCGCTCGCGATAATTGCACGCCCATGAACGAATCCTCTTTGAGTCAAGACCCCAATTTCAGCGAGCGAACGGCTTCGCGCTTGGTCTTGCCCTCGGCCACCTTGCGATCGAAGTAGGCCCGACCGTCTGAATGGGGCTGGCGGACCTGTGAGATCGCGACGATGTGGATGGCGTTGTTGAGCTTGCGATGCCCCCGCCGCGAGAGCCGGTGGGCAACCCGTCCGCCCGAGGAGTGCTCGATCGGCGCCACCCCCGCATAGGCGGCAAAGTGGTCCCGATTGGGGAAACGGCGGATGTCTCCCGTGTTGTGAATGCTGATCGAAATGGAGAGCGCGCGCCGGTCGAAAACGGGAGCACTTCGGTCAGAAGTTACTTGGCGCCCGAGCCCCGTCCACAGTCGTGGCGGGCTTCGTCCTGCGGGTCCGCGCCTTGGCGTCGGTGAGCCGGTAGCTCTCTCCCTTGATCTCGATGATTCGGCACCGGTGGGTCAGACGATCCAGCGTGGCCCCGGTGAGCCGCTCGGAGCCGAGCACCTCGGTCCAGGACTCGAAGGGCAGGTTGGTGGTCACGATCAGGCTGGTCCGCTCATAGGCCGTGGAGATCACGTCGAAGAGCAGCTCGGCACCGACCTTGGAGGCGGGCACGTAGCCGAGCTCGTCGAGTACGAGGAGGTCCAGCTTCGCCAGCCGGGTCTTGAGCCGCAGGAAGCTCCGCTCGTCCCTGGCCTCGATGAGCGTGGTCACCAGCTCGGTCGCCCGGAAGAACCGGACCTTATAGCCCTTGGCACAGGCGGCAGCCGCCAGGGCGGTGGCCTAGTGGGACTTGCCCGTGCCCGGGTTCCCGACCAGCAGCACGTTCTCGCGCTTGTCGATGAACTCGCACCGGGCCAGCTCGGCGACCAGCATCTTGTTCACCGACGGGCGGGCGGTGAAGTCGAAGTTCTCAAGCGTCTTCATCGTCGGGAACCGGGCCGCCTTCAGTCGACGTTCGGCTGCCTTCCGTTCCCGCTCCAGCAGCTCCAGCTCGCACAGCTGCAGCAGGTAGGCCAGGTGGTCGACGTTGTCGGTGGCCGCCTGGTGGGCCACCTTTTCGCACTCGCTTCCGATGGTCGGCAATCGGAGGGCCTTCAGGTGATGGTGCAACAGCACCATGGACCTGGTTTCCAGTGACTTCATGCACTTGCTCCTATCTGGGTCAGGGCGCTGTAGGCACCGAGATCGGGTGGGTCGATGACAAAGGACCTCAAGTGGGGATGGCCATCCAGGCTGAACAGCCCGACCGGCTGCTCGCCGCGAGGACGGTCACCTCGTGATGGGCATGGGTGGTCGGCACCGAGTAGTCGTTGCGGTCGAATCGCACCAGCGACAACGAGTTGGCACTGGCCTGGGCGATACGTCGCGGGTCGAAGGACTCGGCAGGAAGCCCGAGCATGGCGGCCCGGTCCACCTCCAGTCGTTCGGCCTTCCCCTCGGGCTTGCCCCACACCGACCGGGCCATGTCGGCCCGACAGGCGGCCTCCAGGTGGGCGTTCAGATGTCGGTGTGCACCCTTCTCCCGTCCACTCGCTCGACCCTCAGGCGAGAAGCCTGTGGATGGGGTCGAACGAGCACGGGGATGGTCAGGTGCTCCCGTTTTCGATCAGCGCGTTGTGAGTCTCAGATGCTCCAGGTTTCGATCAGCATTTACATCTCGCCGCCAACGGTCGACGAGGTCACCCGCCTGGCGGACGCCATGCCGGCCCGGTACCGGGCGGGCGTCGTCGCGCTGGCCGGCTCGGGGCTGCGGGTCGGCGAGCAACTCGGCCTCGAGTTGCGCCACGTCGATTTCCTGCGCCGGACCATCCGGGTCGACCAGCAACGTCTGCCGAATGGTCAGATTGGCCGGCCCAAGACGGCCAGCTCCGTTCGGACAGTGCCGCTCTCCGACCACGTAGGGGATACCCTGGCGGCGCACCTAGCCGCCCATCCGACCGACGACGCCCTGTTTTTGACACCCGCTGGCCACCCGCTCGGCTACCCGGCGTGGGCGAAGCACTGGCAGCAGGCTCGGGAGGCGGCCTGACTGCCGGACGTCGTGACTCACGATCTGCCCCATTTCTTCGCATCGGGGCTCATCGCCGGCGGCGCCTCCGTCAAGACGGTGTAGCTCACGCTCGGCCACAGATCGGCGTCTACCACGCTCGCCATCTATGCGCACCTGTGGCCGGGCGACGACGACCGTACCCGGTCGATCATCGACGACATCTTTCGGAATCAGGAATCTCGCGGACTACCCGCGGACTCAGAGGTACAAATACCAGGTCAAACGCCCTGAACCATAGAACTGGTTCTAGTCACGGGAAACCGGTGGCACCGGGGGTCCGGGACGACCGTCCGCCGAACCCGGATCTTGGCGCGCCCTCAGCCGGCCATCCGCACCGAGCCCAGCGCCTCGGGGTGGCTCTCGATCCATCGGCGGGCGAACGGGCACCGGGGGACGATGTCCAGCCCGTCCCGGGCCGCACGGGCGATGGCCGCTTCCACCAGCCGGCCTCCGACCCCCTGACCGGCCATTTCGTCCGGGACGCCGGTGTGGACGAGCACCATGTGACGGCCGTGCACCTCGTACACCAGCTCGGCGGTTCTCCCGTCGGCCACGACCTCGAACCGATGGCGATCGCCGCGGTCGACGACCTCGGCCCTGCCGTCTCCGTCCATCTCCCGGCCTCCCTTGGTGACACCTCCCCCGTCGCCCGGTGCCAACGCCGGCTCGTCGGCCTTCATTCCCCCCCACCCGACGGCTCCGGTGGCGCCGGCCGGCGGTGCCCCCCGACCCTGTCGCCCTACCATGGCGGCATGTCGGGCGACACGAGTGGGAGGTGGGCCCGGCGCCGACCGCGGTCGGCCGCGCCCGTGAGGGTGTGGCCCGGGCCGTGAACGACGCGCTGTTCGCCGTCGGTCTCCTCATCGTCCTCATGACGTCGGCCAGCGTCCTGTTCACCATCGTCCTGCCACGCGAGCCCCGAGGATTCGAGCGCCTGGCGCTGGTGGTCAACCGCACCGTGCGGCTGGTCTTCCTCGGGCTGAGCCGGTTGGCCCGGACCTACGAGGGCAAGGACGTGGTCCTGGCGGCCACGGCGCCCGTGGCCCTCATCGCCCAGCTGGCCCTCTGGGCGGGTTGTTTCATCATCGGCTTCGCCCTCATGCTCGAGCCGAACACCCACAGCCTCTCCCTGGCGTTGGCCCAGGCGGCCGGCTCGGTGTTCACCGTGGGCACCATCAACCTCGGAGGCCCCGACGACCGGGCCGTGGACATCGCCGCCGGCGCCACCTGGGTGGTCATCGTGGCCCTCCAGATCGCCTACCTGCCCGCGCTGTACGGCGCGTTCAACCGCCGCGAGAACCTGGTGGCCATGCTGGAGAGCCGGGCCGGGCTGCCGGCCTGGGGGCCGGAGCTGCTCGCCCGCCACCAACTGGTCGGGATCACCGACGCGCTCCCCGGCTTCTACGCCGACTGGGAGGCGTGGTCGGCCGACGTGGCCGAGAGCCACACCACCTATCCGGTCATGCTCCTCTTCCGCTCACCCGAGCCCTGGTTCTCATGGCTCATCGGCCTGCTGGCCGTGCTGGACGGGGCGGCCATGCACCTGGCTCTGGCTCCGAGCACGGCGACCTCGCAGGCCCGGCTGTGCCTGCGGATGGGGTTCACCGCCTTCAACCGGATCGCCCGGGGCCTCGGTTGGCATGTCGACCCCGACCCCAACCCCGAAGGGCCCATCGCCCTGACCTACGGGGAGTTCGAGGAGGCGGTTCGGATGCTCGAGGACGTCGGGTTCCCGATGGAGCGCAGCGCCGAGGAGGCATGGCCCGACTTCCGCGGCTGGCGGGTCAACTACGAAACCGTGGCGTACCGGCTGGCCGACCGCGGGACGGCTCCTCCGGCCCCGTGGTCGGGGCCGCGCCGCCACCTCAAGTCGGGCTCGGTCGCGCCGAGGCGCCCACCCCAACGGGCGCCTCGTTCGCCGACCAGCCGCCGTCCCTCCGCCCTGTGGACGTCGGGGGCCCGGCACCGGGGCGGCTCGACGTGAGCGCCCCACCCCCGCCGACGCCTCCGGTCGGCGCCGACCGGTAGGTTGTGCGTCGGGTCACGACGGCAGGACGACCCGGGTCGACCAGCAGAGGGGGTGTCCATGTCGGGCAATCAGCGGGTCCGGCGCCGCCGGGGGCCCACGGGTCACCTGCTAGGCGCGGTCACCATGGCTGCGGCCGCGCTGGCCGGAGCGCTGGTGGCGGGGGTGGGGAGTCCGGTCGGGGCCGCCACCGGCGCCGTGCTCACCGTCACGCCGGCATCGGGGCTGCTCGACAACCAGACCGTCTCGGTCGTGCTGACCGGGGCCAGCCCCGGCAGCGTCTACGTGGTGGCCGAGTGCGACCCGACGGCGTTCACCCTCCTCGGCAAGGGCGAATCCCCGGCCGACGGCTGCGACGCCCGGCACAACGCGGTGGTGGCCGTGGACGCCGGCGGTGCCGCCACCACCACCATCCAACCCCAGGCCGTCCTCACCACCTCGCTCGGAGCCGGCGACTGCCGTGCCGAGCAGTGCTTCATCGCCATCGAGTCGGTGTACTCGACCGGCGGTCCGTCGTTGTTGCTCGACGACATCACGTTCGCCCCGACGGCCTGCGCCGCCCGCCGGTCCTGCACCCCGCCGGCGGACGCCTGGGACCCCGTCCTCGGCGGCCCGACGGGCCCGACGTCACCCGGTGCGCCCCCGGTTTCGGGCGTCGATGCTTCCACCGGGGGCACGGCGGGGCCCCGCCGGTCGGCGACGCCGGGGCGGCCGGTCACCCTGCCGGTGACGGCGGGTCAGGCCGGTGACCTCACCGCGCCGGGGGCGGTCACCGGCCCCTACACCTCGCCCTTCCCGGCCCCGGTGGTGCCGGGGACCCCGCTCACCGGCGAGGGGCTCCTGCGCCTGGCCCTGTCGGCCCCCAACACGTCCTGGGGGGCCGTCACGCCGAGCTCCACCGTGGTGGACGTGACGCTGACCGATGCCACACACTCGACGACGGTGGGCACCCAGCAATTCGTGCTCTTCGCCGGGACCAGCTCCTTCACCTATGCCGGCTTCACCGGGCCGGTCACCACCGCCGACTCGTACCGCATCACGGTGACCGCCGAGCCGGCGCACGCCAAGGGGGGGCTGTCATGGCCCAAGGGACCGGCCACGCCCCGGGCCACCGTGGTCGACTCCGAGCTCGAGGTGGTCGGACCCAGTAGCCCGCAGTACCTGGTGACGGCCTATGCCCCGGTCATGTACGGCCGGTCGACCTCGGCTCTCCACGACGTGCCCCTCCTGGTCGACGCCACGGCCACACCCGAGACCGGCGGGGCGACCCAGCTGTCCTACACGGTCATCTGGAGCCACGAGGACGCCGGAACCGGATTCGTGCCGTTCCTCGAGTGGGGGACCTGGGGGCGGATGACCGACATCGAGGACGCCATCTCCTTCACGGTGGCGGCCGACGGCACGACCTCGAACGCCAGCTACCTCTGGGGCGGCGAGCCGGCCACCGGGTTCCCCGACAGCCAGGGTGCCATCCAGGAGGTGGACGTGCCCTTCTCCGGGCAGTGGGACGGCCACCACCCGGTCCTGCGCGACGCCACCGGCAACAACGACTTCTCCGACGCCGGCAGCACGCCGTTCCGGTTCCAGGCCGCCCCGGTGCCGGGGCCCGGCCCGGGCCAGACCCGTGAGTCGGTGATGGACGCCCATCCCTTCACCTACGAGATCTCCGGTCAGGAGGTGGCCCGTTGGTACGGGGATGTCTCCACCGATCCCCGGTCGCCGCAGCCCGGTGACGCCCGGCAGTACGCCACCGTCGACCTCGACGCATCAGGAACCGGCGTCTCCTCACTGGCCGTCGAGCTGCAGCTGGCCGGGGGGTCGACCTGGTACGCCAGTGACTTCCACTCCGGCTACCCGGCCCACGGCGCCGGCCACTTCCGCACCGTGGTCAAGCTCCCGGTGGGATGGCAGGGCCAGGCGATCAGTGGGGTGCGGGTCCAGGTGTACCCGCCCTCGGCCGCCCCTTCGGTGGCGGTGGACGGGCTGACCGTGCTGGCCCAGCAACCCGACTGGAGCCTGACCACCGAGACCGTTCCCGCCCCCGACGTGGTCGCCGGGGCCACGGCCATCCCGGTCGCCCTCACCCTGACGCCCGAGCGCGGCACGGCCCAGATCGTGCGGGCGGGGCGATCGGCTCGACCCCTCACCGCCATGGTGACCGGCGCACTGGGCGAGCCACTGGCCGGCGTGCCGGTCACCTTCGCCTCCGGCCCCGGTGGCCTGGCCTTCGACGGCTGCGCCTGCTCCACGTTCACCGTCGTGACGGACGCCCGGGGGATGGTCACGAGCGGGCGGGCGACCGCGCCGGCCACCACCGGCTCGCTGGTGGTGACGGCGTCGACGCCCGATCCCGCCGGGCCGCCGGCGGCCTACCGGTTCTACGTGAGGCGATAGATGGCCATGAGGCGAGGGGAAAGGCCGCTCGACCTCACCGTGGTGGCGGTTCCCGTGTACTTCGGGGGCATGGCGGTCGAGTACCTGCGGCTGCGACGCCGGGCGGCGACCCGGGGACGGACGGCAGGCGACTACGAACGCCGGGACACGGTGGCCAGCCTGGCCATGGGGGTCGGCAGCCTGGTGGCACCCCTGGTCGTCCCGAGACTGCTGGCGCCCGTCACCCCGGGTCGCGGACGGTTGGCCAAGGCCCTGGTCGCCTCGGCCGCGGCGGCGGCGGCCGCCACCACGCTGGCCGACGCAGTGGCCCGCCGGGCCGATGCGGTGGGCCGCCGGGGCGACGGGGAGGACCAGGTGGGGCGGTCGGTGGCCCGTCGGGTCGCCTCGGTGGGCGGGGTGACCGCGGTCATCGCCGGCGGAGTGGCCGTCACCACCGCCTGGGCCGAGGTCACCTCACCGGAGCGCCTGTGGCGCCGCCGGGTGCTCCGCCCCCGGAGCACCGGGCCGGTGGCGCTGGCCCTGGCCGTCGCCGGCTGGGACTTCATCTACTACTGGAACCACCGGCTCATGCACGAGAGCCGCTACATGTGGGCGCTCCATGTGGTGCACCATTCGAGCGAGCACTACAACCTCTCCACCGCGCTGCGCCAACCGGTGGCGGACGCGCTCGGGACCACCCTGCCCTACGGGGTGCTGTGCCTGTTGGGCATCTCCCCCCAGCTCGTCGGCACCGCCCGGGGCGTCAACCTCCTGTACCAGTTCTGGATCCACACCGAGACCATCGGACGGCTCGGCCCTCCCGAGGCGGTGCTCAACACCCCTTCGCACCACCGGGTGCACCACGGGTCCAACCGGCGGTATCTCGACCGGAACCACGGCTCCATCCTCATCGTGTGGGACCGGCTGTTCGGCACGTTCGAGCCCGAAGGTGAGCCCGTCGTGTACGGGCTGACCAAGAACATCGACACGTTCAACGCGGGGCGGATCATCTCCCACGAGTACGCGGACATGCTCCGCGACGTGGCCGGATCGACCAGCTGGGGCGAGCGGCTGTCCTATGTCCTGCGCGGGCCCGGATGGGCCACCAGCCACCGGGCCGGGTCTGGGGCGTCCGCCGGCCCGCCGGTGCGACCGGCCACCTCGACGGGGACCCTCAACCGGGGCGGGCCGGCTGCCCCGTCGGCGAGTGAGCCAGGCCGGGCGACGCCCACCGCTGCCGGGCCTGCCTCCCCTGTTCGACCTCACGGTCCAGCATGAGGCGGGCCTCCCGGGCCGGGCGGTTCTTGGCCCGGGTCTTGACCGGTCCCCGGGTGGAATCGAGATGCATGGTGGCCAGGCCGAGCGCCCGCTCGACCGGTCCGGCGCTGAGGCGGACGCTCTGCGTCCGCTCGTGCGGGACCACGTCCACGGTACGTGAGAGCAGCCCGTGCCGGACCACGAACACCCGATCGTCCGACCCGGCGGCCTGCGCCCTCCACCACAGCGGCGCCCGCAGCGCGGCCCGGGCCGGAGGCCGCGAGAGCGGGACGGACTCGAGGTCGACCCTACCGAGCACCCAGCCCACCAGGGCCAGCGCATAGGCCCGGTCGGTCACCGGGACCAGCATGGTCGACTTGGCGTTGGCGTTGCCGGCGTAGCCGGCCACGTTCATGCGCACCTGCGCCCAGCCGAACGGGCGCCACGACATCGGCTGGTGGACCAGGATGGCCTGGATCCGCCCCGGTGGGACGGTCTGGCGGCTGGTGGAGAGCAGACCGTGACGGATGCGCAGTCCGTCGGGCGAGTCGGAGACGGTGAAGTCCCAGAGGGTGCTGACCCGATGCCAGATGGCGTGCACGATGACGATGGCGAAGGAGACGAACAGCGCCACCCCGAGGCCGATGGTCGGCTTGTGGTTGTTGGACTGGCCCAGTAGGCCCAATGCCGGGCCGGCCAGCAGCAGCAACAGGCGCCACGAGACCATCTCCAGCAGCACGGCCTGGACGAGCCGGTTGTGGGGGACGGCGAGGACGGGGCGCTCGGGAGCTTCGACCACGCCCCCCTCCGCCCCGGCCGACCGGCCCAGCAGGTCGGCCCGGAGAGCCTGGGCCACGGGGCGGGAGAGATAGCGGAGCCGGACGGCCGAGCGCTCAGTCCCGGCGGTGGTCACCTTGACCTCGGCCAGGCCGAAGATGCGGGCGGCGAGGGGCTCGAGCACATCGACGCTCTGCACCCGGTTGAGCCGGACCCGCTTGGACTGCTTCTGGAAGAGCCCGTAGTCGATGCGGAGCTCGCCGCCGAGCAGGTGGTAATGGGTCACGGCCACGTTCACGCAGCCCCGGACGACGACGGCCACGGCCACGGCCGCATAGATGGCGAACGGCACCCAGTTGACATTCCCCCCCTCACCGGTGCTCTGCCGGATCAAGCTGAAGAAGGTGAAGGCGGCGACCAGGCCGAGCACCCGGCCGCCGAGGGCGATGGGTGTGAGGGGATGGAGTCGGAACGTCTCCTCCCCCCGGGGGGCGGGCGGAGGGTCCGGGGCGGGCGGATCAGAGGCCACTGGCATGGGCCTCGCCCAGCTCGGTGAGACGGTCCCGGAGTTGGGTGGCCGTGTCGGGAGTGAGCCCGCACACCTTGGCGTCGGTGGTGGCCGCCGCCGTGTGCAGCTTCACGTTGACCAGTCCGAAGGACCGCTCGATGGGACCGGCTTCGACGTCGACGAGCTGCATGCGCCCGTAGGGGACGACGGTCAGCCTCTTGAACATGGCACCGTGGGTCACGAGGAGGTCGTCGGCCCGCTCGACGTAGCCCCACGATCGCTGGTTACGCCCGATCGAGACCCAGGCGAGGCCGAGGAGGACGAGGGCCGCCACCCCGACGGCCAGCCCGGCCGCGGTCGACGCCGCCGCACATCCGGCGGAGATGCCGACGGCGAGTGGCACCCCGGCGCCGGCCAGGACGGTGCGGCGCATCCGGGCCAACCTCGGTGACACCCGCTGCCAGGGGCGCTCCCGGGGCGGGGCGAAGGGGCTCTCCATCGGGCACGACCCTACCGGCAGGTTCATGCCGCACCTGGTCGCACCGACCCGGTTGGCGCCACCACCGCCGGCGGCGGGGCGGGCCGACGGCGGCGACGCAGGACCTGCACCCTGCGTATCATGCCGGGCGGAGTTGCCGACGAGCGGGGGGACGATGGCCATCGACGTGAACGGGCAGCGGGTCCTCGTGACCGGAGCCTCCTCCGGCATCGGTGCCGGGCTGGCTGAGGAGTTCGCCCGGCGGGGCGCGATCGTCGGCATCTGCGCCCGCCGGGAGGATCGGCTCGACGAGGTGCTGGCGCGCTGTCGGGCCCATTCGCCCGACTCCCGTCGGTGGGTCGCCGACCTGTCCCGACCGGACGAGGTCGACCGGGTGGCCGCCGACGCGCTCGGGGAGCTCGGAGCCATCGACATCCTGGTGAACAATGCCGGCATCCCCAAGCGGCGGCACGTCTCGAAGCTGGACGCCGCCACCGTCGAGTCGGTGATGGCCATCAACTACCTGAGCCCGGTCCGCCTGACCCTGGCCCTGCTGCCCCAGATGCTGGCCCGGGGCAGCGGCCGCATCATCAACCTCTCGTCGGTGGCCGCCACCCTCAGCTCACCCGGCGAGTCCGCCTACGACGGCTCCAAGGCGGCACTGACCGCGTTCAGCGAGTCGATGGCTGTCGACCTGTGGCAGAGCGGCGTCAAGGTGCTCATCGTCTATCCCGGGCTGGTGGACACGGAGCTGTTCTCCCTGCCCGACAACGACCCGGTGATAGCGGCGGTGGACCCCATACCGGTGAGCGAGCTGGTGGACGGGGTCTTCGGCGCGCTCGAGGCGGACGCCGTCCAGGTGTACGTGCCGGGGTACTTCGGCGAGCTCGCCTCCGGCAAGGCGGCCGACGTGGCCGGTTTCCTGTCGGGCACGGCGGCCTACGTGGCGTCCCACCGCCCGGGCTGACCACTCGGCCGGCCCCGGCCGGGGTGGGCCTAGCCGAGCAGCCGTTTGGCGATGACCACCCGCTGGATCTGGTTGGTCCCCTCGTAGATCTGGGTGACCTTGGCGTCCCGCATGAAGCGCTCGACCGGGAAGTCCCTGGTGAACCCGTAGCCCCCGAGGAGCTGGACGGCGTCGGTGGTCACCGCCATGGCCGTGTCGGAGGCGAAGCACTTGGCCATGGCCCCGATGGAGGTGAGCTCACCGTCGGGGTCGCCGGCGTCCACCAGCGAGCAGGCCCGGTAGACCAGGGTGCGGGCCGCTTCGGCGCGCATGGCCATCTCGGCCAGCATGAACCGGAGTCCCTGCAGTTCGGCGATGGCCTGCCCGAAGGCCCGGCGCTCCTTCATGTACTCCGTGGCGTGGTCGATGGCGCCCTGGGCGATCCCCACGGCCTGGGCGCCGATGCCCGGGCGGCTGCGGTCCAGGGTGTGCATGGCGATGGTGAACCCCAGACCCTCCTCGCCGACCAGGTTGCCGGCCGGCACCTCCACCCGGTCGAACGAGATCGCCGCCGTGGGACTGCCCCGAAGGCCCATCTTGTCCTCCTTGGGGGCGACCTCGACACCCCAGTCCGCCTCGACGACGAAGCAGCTGATCCCCCGACGGCCCGCCTCCGGATCGGTCACGGCGAAGACGGTGTAGATGTCGGACACACCCGCATTGGTGACCCAGTGCTTGGCCCCGGTCAGCAGGTACCGGTCGCCGTGGCGGACGGCCCGGCTCCGCATGGCGGCCACGTCGCTGCCGGCGTCCGCCTCGGACAGGCAGTAGCTGGCCTGGCACTCCCCCGCCGCCACCCGTGGTACATATCTCCGCCCCAGTTCCTCGGAGCCCCAGTTCATCACCGGCATCATGGCCACCTTGGAGATCTGCAGGGTCAGCGAGGTCGAGGCACAGACCCGGGCCAGCTCCTCGGCCATGATGGCCTGGGTGACCATGTCCGCACCGGCCCCGCCGTACTCGGGCGGGATCCCGAGGGCGGGGAGCTCGAGTTCGGCACAGGCCTCGAACGACCGGCGGGGGAAGGTGGCCTCGCGGTCGGCCGCGGCGGCCTGGGGGGCGATCCGGTCCTCGGCGAATTTGCGCAACGTCTCGCGGAACTCCCGCTGGGTGTCGGTCAGGCCGAATCCGGGCGCGTCCATGCGGCCCACGGTACTCAAACGGTCGTTGGGACCGGGCCTGACCAGGCGCGGTCTCGGCGGCCCGCGGCAAGTGAGTAGGACCTTCTCAAGTCCTCGGCCCAACTGGTCGACATTGGGTCACCTGACTTCTGCGGCGTCGAGGACTAGGCTTCGCCGTGAATTGACACGCAGAGTAGTGGAGGAAGCGCTATGAGTGATAAACCCCCAGGCCCAGGCTGGTGGATCGCCAGCGATGGCCGGTGGTATCCACCAGAGCTGCATCCCTCCGTGCGGGAAGGTTCAGCCACGGAAGCCGGGACGGAAGCCGGGGCCACGACCGGTTCGCCCTGGTCGGGGCCGGAGCGCCGCGGCCCGGAGGACCGGAGGAGGTCGGAGGCCACCCCCGGCGGCGGGGCCGGAGCGGAGGCCGGGGCCACGACCGGTTCGACCTGGTCGGGCCCGGAGCGCCGGTGGGGGGACCGGAGGAAGTCCGACGGCTCCGAGCCGGTCGGACCCCAGTTCCCCGACCTGTTCCAGAAGGCCATGCAGGGTTCGCACCTGGCCGACAACGTCTCGGTGCGCTACGACGACGACCGGGCCGCCCCTCCGGGGTCGGACCGGAAGGGGCGCACCCCGGCGGCCAGTGCGGCCGCCGGGAATCCGGGGCCGGGGCCGAAGCGCCGTCGGCGCAAGGGGGGCTGAGGCCGCCGGCTCAGGCCGACCCGCCCAGATGCTCGAGGAGCAACCGGGTGAGGCGGTCGGAGGCCACGTCGGGGATCCAGTGGCCGACCCCCTCGAGGACCTCGAGCCGGTACGGCCCCCTCACGTATCCCGCAGTGGCCTCGGCGGCCCGGCGGCCGAGGGCGATGTCCTCCGTCGACCACACGTACAAGGTGGGCACCACCACCGGTCCGGCCGGCGCCGGTGCCACTCGGAGATCGTTGGCCCGGTACCAGTTCAGGGCGGCGGTCAAGGCCCCGGGTGCGGCCAGGGCTTCCACATAGCCGTCGACCGCCGCCCGGTCGATGCCCGATCCGGCGAAGACCTGTCGGAGCCCGTCGCCGTCCCCGCTCTCGCCGAGCAGGAGCCGCTCGGCGGCGCCGGGTTGGCGGAACAGCTCGAGGTAGGACGAGCGCTCGTTCTGGTCGGGGTCGGAGGCCAACGCCCCGGCCAGGGCGGCCGGGTGCGGCGTGGACACGGCCGTGAAGGTGCGCACCCGGTCGGGATGAAGGCCGGCCAGCCACCAGCCGACGACGCCCCCCCAGTCGTGGCCGACCAGGTCGAAGGCGCCCATTCCCGAAGCATCGGCCAGGGCCAGGACGTCGGAGACCAGTTCGGCCAGGACGTAGTCGTCCACCCGGGCGGGCCTGGCCCCGGCCGAATAGCCCCGTTGGTCGGGCGCCAGGGCCCGGAACCCGGCCCGGCCGAGGGCGGTGATCTCCCGGGCGAAGCACCGCGAGGTCTGCGGGAAGCCGTGCAGCAGGATGACGGCGGGGCCGTCCACTGGACCGGATTGCCGGACGGTGAAGCGCCACCCGTTGGCGGAGACCTCGTCCACGGCGGCGGCCGCTCCCGCCGAGGCGCCGGTCATGGACGGCTCCGGCCCGGTTCGAGCGCCCGGGGTGGCAGTGGAGGCCGGGTGCGCCTCAGGGCGCCCTCGGCAGCACCAGCAATTGGCGCCATTCGCGCCCTCGCTCCGCAACCGCCTCGGGGGTGAGGGACAACGCCTCCTCGGCCACACAGGCGGCGATGGCCCGCTGGGCCTCGTAGTGGTGGGCGGCGGACCGGAAGAGCGGGGCGCGTGCCTCGACCAGGTCCGGTGGGGCATCGGCGAGGAAGCCCCACAGCGTGAAGGCAAAGGTCACGTCGGGGAGGGCCGGGGCCCGGCCGAAGCGGGCACACCGACGCATGGCCACTGCGGTGCAGCCGACCATGGCGTCCTCGGCCGACTCATCCTCGTGCAGGACCAGCCGGTCCTCGAAACGGTGGGCCAGCCTGAGAGCGAAGCCCTGGTCGGGCCCGGGAGTGCCGAACCGAACGCCGCGGGGTTGGGAGGTGCCTCGCAATTCCGAAGGACGCGACGGGATCCACACCGAGGGCACCCTGAGCCGGTACGCCGGGCGCACCTGGTCGGACTCGACGATGGGGACGAAGCTGGGCTGGGTCACGATCGACTCCTGGTGGGGCGGTCCGTCGGGTACGGGCCTAGGCGGGCGGGGAGCCTGCCCGGAGCAGACCGTAGACGATCGAGTCCGCCAGGGCCTGCCACGAGGCGGCGATGATGTTCTCGGACACGCCGATGGTCGTCCAGGTGCGGTCCCCGTCGGTCGAGTCGATGAGGACGCGGGTCACCGATGCGGTGCCCTTGGCCGTGTCGAGGACCCTGACCCGGTAGTCGACCAGGTGGAGTCCGGACAGGGCCGGGTATCGGGCCCCCATGGCCTTGCGCAACGCCGCGTCGAGAGCGTTGACCGGTCCGTTGCCCTCGGCGGTGGCCACGATCCGCTCGTTGCCCACCAGGACCTTGACCGTGGCCTCGGTGGAGGCCCCGTCGCCGTGGTCGGCGATGACCCGGTAGGACTCGAGCTCGAAGAAGTCCTGTTCCCATCCGGTGGCCTCCCGTAACAGCAGCTCCAGGGAGCCGTCGGCCACCTCGAAGTGATAGCCCTCGTGCTCGAGGCGCTTGAGGGAGTCGAGGACCGAGGCCATGGCCTGGGAGTCGAGCTCGAGGCCGAGCTCGTTCGCCTTGAGCGCCAGGGTCGAGCGGCCGGCCATCTCCGACACCACGAACCGGGTACCGTTGCCCACCAGCTCCGGGGAGATGTGCTCGTAGGCGTCCGACCGCCTGACGATGGCCGAGGTGTGGAGCCCGGCCTTGTGGGCGAAGACCGACGCCCCGACGTAGGGCTGCTGGGGGTTGGGGGCGATGTTGACCAGTTCGGCGATGTGGTGGGAGACCGGTGTCAGCAGCTCCAGCCGGTCCTCGGGGATGGTGGCGACCGACAACTTGAGCGACAGGTCGGGGATGGCGGCCGAGAGGTCGGTGTTGCCGGCACGCTCGCCGTACCCGTTCACGCAGCCCTGCACGTGGGTGGCACCGGCCCCCACCGCGGCCAGCGAGTTGGCCACAGCGCAGCCGCTGTCGTTGTGGAAGTGGACGCCGACCTGGGTTTCGTAGCCGCCGAGCACGTCGCGGACGATCCGTTCCACCTCGTGCGGCAGCGTCCCCCCGTTCGTGTCGCACAGGACGAGGGTCTCGGCCCCCGCCTCCTCGGCGGCCCGCAGGATGGCGAGGGAGAAGGCCGGGTTCGCCTTGAACCCGTCGAAGAAGTGCTCGGCGTCGAGGAACACACGCAGGTCGTTGGCCCGCAGGAAGGCCACCGAGTCGGCCACCATGGCCACCGCCTCGTCCAGGGTGGTCCGGAGGGCGTCGACCACGTGCATCTCGGAGGACTTGGCCACGATGCAGACCGCCCCGGTGCCGGCCTCGACCAGATGGCGGAGTGTCTCGTCCTCTTCGGCCTTGGCCCCGGCCCGGCGGGTGGAACCGAATGCCACCAGGGTCGACCTCGAGAGCGAGAGCTCGGTGGGGGCCCGGGCAAAGAACTCGGCGTCCTTGGGGTTGGCACCGGGCCACCCGCCTTCGATGAAGGCCACGCCCAGATGGTCGAGCTGTTCGGCGACCCGCAGCTTGTCGTCGACGGTCAGGGACAGCCCCTCCTGTTGCGAGCCGTCCCTCAGGGTCGTGTCGAACACGTCCACCGCCTCCGGCAGGTCGGGAAGCTCGAAGTCGTGACCGCCGCCGTTCGCCGCCGGACCGTCCTGCCCCTTCGCGCGAGCGTGGGCTCGCTGACCCGCCGTCATCGGATGAGCGGCACCGGCCTTCCCTCGGTGGCGGTGGGCATGGCCCCCGTGGTGCCCGGCCCGCGGGGCGTCCCCGAGTGTCGGTCCCTCATTCGACATAGTCCAACCAGTCCTTGTACTGGTCGACCTCGCCTCGCACGGTGGCGAAGTAGGTCTGCTGGAGCTTCTGGGTGATGGGCCCGGGCCGGCCGTCGCCGACCGGGCGGTCGTCGACCGCCCGGATCGGCACGAGCTCGGCCGCGGTGCCGGTCAGGAACGCCTCGTCCGCCGTGTAGAGGTCGGTGCGGATGAGCGGTTCGTACGACACGGCGTAGCCGAGGTCACGGGCGATGGTCTCCACCGACTGTTGGGTGATACCGGCCAGCGCGCCGGAGTCGGACGTGGGCGGGGAGATCAGCCGGCCTTTCTGCACGATGAATATGTTCTCCCCCGTGCACTCGCTCACCTTTCCATCGGGAGCGAGAAGGATGGCTTCGTCGTACCCGGCCTTCAGTGCCTCCACCTTGGCCAGTGAGGAATTCACGTACATGCCGGTCCCCTTGGCCGCCGTCGGGACGGCATTCGGGTCGTGGCGCTGCCAGGAGCTGATCTTCATCGACACACCGTTGGCCACCCCCTCGTCGCCCAGGTAGGTGCCCCACGGCCAGGCCGCGATGGCCACGTTCACCGGACAGGGGATGGGGTTCAGGCCCATCTCGCCATAGCCCAGGTACACCAACGGGCGGAGGTAGCAACCCTCGTCCAGCCCGTTGACCCGCACCACGGTGCGCGCCGCCGCGGTGATGTCGTCGATCGAGTAGGGGATGTCGATCATGAACACCTTGGCCGACGTGAACAACCTCTCGATGTGGTCGCGCAGCCGGAACACGGCCACTCCGCGCTCGGTCGGGTACGCCCGGATGCCCTCGAACACGCCGGAGCCGTAGTGCATGGTGTGGGTCAGCACGTGGGTCGTGGCATCGGCCCAGTCGACGAGCTCCCCGTCCATCCAGATCTTGTCGGTGGGGGTAACGGGCATGGCTCAGAGCCTTTCTGCGACGGCGGTGCCGATGTCGGCGGTGGACAGGGACGGGTCCGGCTGGGAGGCGATGAACTGGGCCACGGCGTGAGAGACCTTCTCCGCAGCCGAGGTCTCGCCCAGATGCTCGAGCATCAGGGCGGCCGAGCGAATGGCGGCGGCCGGATTGGCCCGGCCGGTGCCGGCGATGTCGTGGGCGGCCCCGTGGACCGGCTCGAACAACGAGGGGCCCGTGCGGTCGGGGTTGAGGTTGGCCGAGGCGGCGTAGCCGATGCCGCCGGCGATGGCCCCGGCCAGGTCGGTGAGGATGTCACCGAAGAGATTGTCGGTGACGATCACGTCGTAGCGGCCCGGGTCCTCGACGAGGTAGATGCAGGTGGCGTCCACATGGTTGTAGTCACGGCTCACCGCCGGGAACTCCTCCGAGACCTCGGCCACCGCCCGTTGCCACAGGTCGCCCGCGAAGGTGAGGACGTTGGTCTTGTGCACCAGTGTCAGGTGATTGCCGCGCTCGGCGGCCAGCCCGAACGCGAACCTCACGCAGCGCTCGACCCCGTGCCGGGTGTTGACCGATCCCTGGGTGGCCACCTCGAAGGGGGTGCCCTTCCTCAGGAAGCCACCCTCTCCCGCATAGGTCCCCTCGGTGTTCTCGCGGACGACCACGAAGTCGCAGTCGGGAGCGGGCGCTCCGGGCACGCCGGTGAAGGGGCGCATGTTGACGTAGAGATCCAGCTCGAACCGGAGGCGGAGCAGGAGGCCCCGCTCGAGGGTGCCCGGAGGGACGGCCGTCGATCCGACAGGGGGCCCGACGGCGCCGAGGAGGATGGCGTCCTGGCTGCGCAGCTCCTCGAGCACGGCGTCGGGCAGCACCTCCCCGGTGCGGGCATACCGGTCGGCGCCCAGGTCGTACTCGGTGGTGGTCAGCGTCACCCCGGTGGCGTCGATGACCTTGAGGGCCTCGGCCACGACCTCGGGCCCGATGCCGTCGCCCCCGATGATGCCGACCTTGTACGTGCTCACTGATCCCTGTCCTCGTCCCTGTCTCGGTCCCTGTCTTCGTCAAGTCTGCTGTTCATAGTGTGCCGCCGCCGAGCCGGGCCGGGTGGACCGGTGCCCACCGGCCCCGCCGGCCGCCCAATTGAAAAACCGTCCACCAAGTGGACGGTCGCGAGGCACACACGGGTGGGGGTGTGTGCCTAGTCGATGATAATTACCGAGCCGCGTCGGTGGAGGGCGGTTTCCATGACCACCCAGTGTCGCCTGTCCGGGCGGAACCGTCAACCCCGCCCCGGGGTCGCCTCCCACCGGACGCGGGTCCCCTCCCGGTCCGCCCCCGCTCCGACCAGCGTCTCCCAGGGGATGGCTCCCGCGCGAAGGCAACGGGCCGAGGACCCCCGGCACTCGACCACCGTCGAGGGGACCCCGTCGCACACGCCGCCGTCGAGCACGGCGGCGAGCCCGCCGGCACCGGCGAAGGCGGTGAGCACCTCCCCCGCCGTGGTGGCGGGCGGCGCACCGTGGAGGTTGGCGCTGGTCACGGCGAGAGGCCCCAGCCGGCCACAGAGGGCCACGACCACGGAATGGTCCGGCCGCCGAATTCCCACGGTATGGCGGCCCGAAGTGGGGCCGCCGAGATCGGCGGCGAACCGGTCGGCCCGCGGGACCACCAGGGTCAGCGGCCCGGGCCAGTGTCGCCGGGCCAGGTAGGCGGCGGCGGGCTCGAGCCGGCCGGCCACCGCCGCGGTCTGTGCCTCGGCACCGAGCAGGATCGGAACGGCCACGTCGGCGGGGCGGCCCTTGAGAGTGAACAGTCCGGTCAGGGCGTCGGGTCGGGTGGGGTGGGCGGCGAGGCCGTACACGGTGTCGGTGGGGACGGCGACGACCGCGCCGCCTTCCAGCGCGCCCGCCGCCGCCGCCATCCCCGCCGCGTCGGGGTGTAACAGCCGGGGCTCCGTGGTCAACGCCGGGCCACGAGCATCCGGTCCCTCCCGGACAGGTCGCGCTCGATGTCGACCCGGGCGAACCCGGACCGGGCAGCCGTGTCCGCGGCGGCGGGCGCCTGGGCCGGATCGATCTCGACGACCAGGCAACCGCCCGGACGCAGCCAGGCCGGCGCCGAGCCGACGATCGCCTCGATGGCGGCCATCCCGGCGACACCACCCACCCCCGGCGCGGCGACCAGCGCCTCCCGGGGCTCCCAGTCACGGACCGAGGGGTCGAGACCGGCAAAGTCCGCTTCGGGCACATAGGGGGGGTTGGAGACCACCAGATCGACCCGACCGGCCAATCTGGGCGGGAGGGCGGCGAACCAGGACCCGTGGACGAGGTGCACCGTCGGGTGCTCCCCGCCGGCGCCGACCGCGTCCCGGTTGTGCCCGGCCACGGCGAGCGCCCGAACCGAGACGTCGGTGGCCCAGACCTCGAGAGCCCCGCCGCCGGCAGCCCCTTCGGTGGCCAACGACAGCGCGATGGCACCCGAGCCGGTCCCGAGGTCGACGCACACCGGGGACTCGGCGTCCGGCCCGGAGGATGCCCTGATCCGGGCCAATTCGGCCAGCGCCACCTCGACGACCTGCTCGGTCTCGGGACGGGGGATCAACACGCGGCGGTCCACCAGCAGGTCGAGGTGGCGGAACGACCAGGTGCCGAGCACGTACTGGAGCGGTTCACCGGCCAGCCGGCGATCAGCCAGCTCCTGCCACCGGTCGCCCCCGAGCTCCAGGATCCAGCGTGCCTCCTGGGCCGAGCCCAGCTGCCGGGTGAGGGGGCCGAGCCTCGGGGTCATCCGTCGTCCAGCTGTCGGTAGCGCTTGTCGGCCATCAGGGCGTCGGTCAGCTCGTCGAGATCCCCCATCAGGATGCGGTCGAGCTTGTGCAACGTGAGCTTGATGCGATGGTCGGTGACCCGGTTGTCCTTGTAATTGTACGTCCGGATCTTCTCCGACCGGCCGCCGCCGCCGACCTGGCTCCGGCGCTGCTCCGACGCCGCCGCCGACTGCCGATCCTGTTCCGCCTTCAACAGGCGCGACCGCAGGACGGTCATGGCCTTGGCCCGGTTCTGGATCTGGCTCTTCTCGTCCTGCATGGCCACCACGATGCCGGTGGGGAGGTGGGTGATCCGCACCGCCGAGTCGGTGGTGTTGACCGACTGCCCGCCCGGGCCCGTCGACCGGTACACGTCGACCTTGAGATCGCCCGGGTCGATGTCGACGTCGACCTCCTCGGCCTCGGGCAGGACGGTCACCGCCGACGACGACGTGTGGATCCGCCCCTGCGACTCGGTCACCGGTATCCGCTGTACCCGGTGGGGACCCCCCTCGTGCTCGAGCCGCTGCCAGGCGTCGTCCCCACTGACCACGAAGGTCACCTCGTTGAGCCCGTCCCGCTCCGAGGGGCTGGAGGAGAGCACCTCGACCTTCCAGCCCCGCTGGGCGGCGTAACGCGAGTACATCTCGAACAGGTCCTTGGCGAAGAGGTTGGCCTCCTCACCCCCTTCGGCCCCTCGGATCTCCATGATCACGTTCCGTCCCGCATTCGGGTCGCGGGGCACCAGCAGCAGCCGCAGCTCCTCCTCCAGCCGTGCCACCTCCCCCTCGGCCGCGTCCACCTCGGTCTGGGCCAGCTCGCGTTCGTCCCCACTGGAGTCACGGAACATCTCGCGCGCCGCCTCGAGGTCGGACTCTGCCGCCTGCAGCCCACGCCAGCCGTCGATGACCTCCTTGAGCTCGCGGTGCCGGCGGGAGACCTGGCGCAGACGGCGGGGGTCGGCCGAAAGCGACGGGTCGTTGAGCTCGTCCAGCACGGACTGGTACTCGCGCTCCAGCTCGTTCAGGCGGTCATGGACCCTCTGGTGGAACACGGGCCAAGGGTAGTCCCAACCCTGGCGACGGCCTTCCGTTGGCGTCGACGCCAAACGGGGCTGTGCCTCGGACCCGGGACGGAGACGGACGGGTCAGGAGGAGGGGGGTGCCGCCGAACGCCGGCGAGACCCGCTCTTCGCATAGCGGCGCTGGAAGCGCTCGACGCGGCCACCCGAGTCCACCAGCTTCTGCTTCCCGGTGAAGAACGGATGGCACTCGTTGCAGAGCTCGAGATGGATCTCCGGCTTGGTCGAGCGCGTGGTGAAGGTGTTGCCGCAGGAACAGCGCACCGAGGACTCGACATAGGTGGGGTGGACGTCAGACTTCATGAGAATTCTCCCGTGGTTGCGCTCTGCCCGACGAGCGATCGCCGCCGCAGTGTACCGGACCGGCTCCGGCTCCCGTTCGCCCCCGGCCGGCTCAGGTGGCCGGACCCTTGGCGATCTCGGCCAGGAACTCGTCGTTGCTCTTGGTGGTGCGGATCTTGTCCATGAGCAGCTCGAGTCCAGGTGCGGCGCTCCCCTCGTTGGCCAGGGCGTTGAGCACCCGGCGGAGTTTCCAGACCTGCTGGAGCTGGGACCGGTCGAACAGCAGCTCCTCGTGACGGGTCGAGCTGGCGTTCACGTCGATCGACGGGTAGAGCCGCCGCTCGGCCAGTCGGCGGTCGAGGCGGAGCTCCATGTTGCCGGTCCCCTTGAACTCCTCGAAGATGACCTCGTCCATCTTCGAACCGGTCTCCACCAGCGCGGTGGCGAGGATGGTGAGGGACCCGCCTTCCTCGATGTTCCTGGCCGCACCGAAGAACCGCTTCGGCGGGTAGAGCGCACCCGAGTCGACCCCACCCGACATGATCCGGCCGGTTGCCGGTTGCGCCAGGTTGTAGGCCCGGGCCAGCCGGGTGATCCCGTCCAGGATGATGACCACGTCACGGCCCGCCTCGACCAGGCGCTTGGCCCGCTCGATGGCGAGCTCGGTCACCGCGGTGTGCTCCTCGGAAGGACGGTCGAACGTCGAGGCGACCACTTCTCCGTTCACCGAGCGGCGCATGTCCGTGACCTCTTCGGGACGCTCGTCGACCAGCAGGACCATCAGGTGGACATCGGGGTTGTTGGCCTCGATCGAGGCGGCGATGTGCTTCATCACCGTGGTCTTGCCCGCCTTGGGGGGAGACACGATGAGCCCGCGCTGCCCCTTCCCGATCGGTGACAGCAGATCGACGATGCGTGCCGTCATGTTGTCCTTGTCACCTGGCATCTCGAGGTGCAGCCGCTCGTCGGGGAACAGCGGCGTCAGGTCCTCGAACCGCGGCCGCTGACGGGCCACATCCGGGTCGAGCGAGGACACCGTGTCGATCTGCAAGAGGGCTGGGAACTTCTCCGTGCTGCCGGCCGGCCGGCAGAACCCCTCGATGCTGTCGCCCTTGCGGAGGGCGAACCGCCGCGCCTGACTGATCGAGACGTAGACATCCTTGCTCGACGGCAGGTAGCCCTCGCATCGTAGGAAGCCGTAGCCCTCGTCGCGGAGGTCGAGCAGGCCGCGCACCGGGATGAGCTCACCCTGGTACTGCTGGTCCTGGTGACCGCCGGCGCCCTGCAGATCGCCCTCGGCGCCTCCACCACCTTGCCGGTCCCGTCCCCGGCGACGGCGATTGCTCCGGCGGTTGCCCATGTCGTCGTAGCCGGTGCCCTGATTGCGGTTGCCCTGGTTGCGGTTGCCCTGATTGCGGTTGCCCTGGTTGTTCCGGTTGCGGTTCTGGTTGTTGCCCTGGTTGCTGCCCGTCTGGTTGCCGGGCCGACCGCCGTCACCGTTCTGCTGGCCCGAGGTGGTCTGAGCCGTACCCCGGCCGCCCGAGCCTGACTGGCCGTCCCCCTCCTCCGCCGCGTCGGACCGGTCGGACCCATTGTCCGAGACGGCGCTGTCGGCGACGTCGTCGTCGAGCTCCACTTCGGCGGCCTGGTCCACGTCGTCGGCCGGGTCGAACGACTGCACGGTGGGGCGGCGGCGGGTCGGCGCTTTCGGCGTCGCGCCGGTCGACCCCTCGACCGACGCCTCCTGGTCGCCGGCGTCGGCCCCACCCCCCCTGGAGGAGGGCGCCCGGCCGTTGCCGGATGTCCCGCCGGAGCCGTTGGCCGCCGCCTCTCCGTTGGGCGCACCCTCGGTCACCGACACACCGGTGGCCTTCAGGATGCCGTCGATCATGTCGGCCTTCTTCGTCCTGGTGTTGGTCTTCACAGACAGTGCCTGTGCGATGGCCAGGAGCTCTTCTCGCTCCTTGCCCTCCAACACCGAGCGCTCGAGCTGCTGTTCGGCAGTCATCGGCTTCCTCGCTTCGAATGTCCTCGTTGGCGGAGGCATTGGCGCCATCCACCGGGAATAAAGGGGTGGGAAGCTGCCAGTTTCGAGATCGCCTCTCGCGGCCGCTTCCCCCGACGCCGCACGCAGGCTGATGGCGTCATCAGATGCCCATCAGAGTGCCCTGCCACCAGCCCGAACGGGCATGTGGTGGAGGCGACGGTGAACCCATACTACAGGGGCCGGTCCGATCGGGCAACAACCGGCGGAACCGGGCGTCGTCGGCGGCGCTACAGCGACAGCTCGTCCAGCACGGCACCGAGGTCGGCGTCGATCACGGTCGGCACCGATATCTGGCTGATGGCGATGTCGGGGTCCTTCAGGCCGTGGCCGGTCAGCACGCACACCACGGTGGCGCCGGCCCCCAGACCGTCGGGGAGCCCGGCCTTCACCAGGCCGGCCACGGATGCGGCGGAGGCCGGCTCGCAGAAGACCGACTCCTCGGCGGCGAGGAACCGGTAGGCGGCGAGGATCTCCTCGTCGGACACCGCGGCGATCCCGCCGCCGGACTCCGACGCCGCCGATGTCGCCCCGTACCAACTGGCCGGGTTGCCGATGCGTATGGCCGTGGCCACGGTCTCGGGGTGCTCGACGGGGTGCCCTTCCACGATGGGCGCGGCGCCGGCGGCCTGAAACCCGCACATACGGGGCAGCCGGGTGGAGCGGCCCGCCTCGCGGTACTCGAGGTAGCCCTTCCAGTATGCGGTGATGTTGCCGGCGTTGCCCACCGGGATGCAGTGGACGTCGGGCGCATCACCGAGGGCATCGACGATCTCGAAGGCGGCCGACTTCTGGCCCTCGATGCGGTAGGGGTTGACCGAGTTGACCACGGTGACCGGGGCCCGTTCGCCGAGCTCGCGTACGATGGTCAGGGCCTGGTCGAAATTGCCCCTGACCTGGAGCACCCGGGCTCCGTGGATCAACGCCTGCGCCAGCTTCCCCAGGGCGATGTGACCCTCGGGGATGAGCACGGCACAGGTCAGCCCGGCGCGAGTGGCGAAGGCGGCGGCCGACGCGGAGGTGTTGCCGGTCGAGGCGCACACCACCGCCTTGGCCCCCTTCTCGGCGGCTTTGGAGATGGCGACCGTCATGCCGCGGTCTTTGAAGGAGCCGGTCGGATTGGCCCCCTCCACCTTGAGCAGGACCCTCGCCCCGACCCGCTCCGACAGGCGCGGTGCCGGGAGGAGCGGCGTGCCACCCTCCAACAAGGTGACCACCGGGGTGCCCGGCGAGACCGGTAGGAACGGCCGGTACTCCTCGATCACGCCGCGCCAGACACGGCTCGACGCCTCGGGCGTCATCCCTCCCCCACGATCCGGATCACGCCACCGATCTGTTGCACGACATCGAGCTCGCCCAGCGACTTGAGGGTGGCCTGGATGTCGCCCTCGAGCGCCGAGTGGGTGACGAAGAGCAGTCGAGCCTGGCCGGCGTGCCCCTCCTGCTCCATGGAGCGAATGGACACGTTGTTGTCACCGAAGACCTTGGCCACGGCCGAGAGGACGCCCGGACGGTCGACGACGTCCAGGCTCACGTAGCATCGGGTCGCCAGCTCCGACACGGAGAGCAGCCTCGCCGGGCGCCGGTCGGGGGCGGGGGCGGTGGTCCCGGCCAGCCGGTTCCGGACCGCGTCGATGAGGTCGCCGACCACAGCGCTGGCCGTCGGGAGACCCCCGGCCCCCTGGCCGTAGAGCATGAGCTCGCCGGCCGCCTCACCCTCGATGAAGACGGCATTGAAGGCACCCCGGACACCGGCCAGGGGATGTGACCGGGGCACCATGGCCGGGTGAACACGGACCGAGACGGCGTCGTCGCCGGCCCTCTCCACGATGGCGAGAAGCTTCACCGCGTAGCCGAGCCGGTCGGCGAACCGGATGTCGGCCCCCTCGATGGCGGCGATGCCCTCGCGCATCACATCGGTGTCGGCCACGTCGTAGCCGAATGCCACGCCGGCGACGATGGCCGCCTTGGACGCGGCGTCGAACCCCTCCACGTCGGCGGTCGGGTCCCGCTCGGCCAACCCGAGTGCCTGGGCCTCGGCCAGCGCGTCTGCATAGGAAGAGCCCTGCTCGGCCATCTCGGTGAGGATGAAGTTGGTGGTCCCGTTGACGATCCCAGTGACCCTGAGGATCCGCTCACCGGTCAGCGACTCGCGAAGGGCGCGCACCAGGGGGATGGCCCCGGCCACCGCCGCCTCGTAGAGCAGGTCGACGCCATGCTCCTTGGCCAGGGCCCGCAAGGCGACACCCTCCGGAGAGGCGAGCAGGGCCTTGTTGGCCGTGACCACCGGCTTGCCCGACTTCAGAGCGGTGCGGATCAGTTCCCCGGCCGGCTCCAGACCCCCGATCAGCTCCACCACGACGTCGATGGACGGGTCGGCCACCAGTCCGGCCGGATCGGTGGTCAGCAGCCCGACGGGCACATGCGGGGCCCGCGGACGCGACAGGTCGCTGACGGCGATCCCCCCCACCTCGAGACGGGCGCCGCTCTGCACCACCAGGTCGGCGGCCCGGCCCTGGAGGACGCCGACGAGGGCCGCGCCGACGTTTCCACACCCCAGCACGGCGATCCGCACCACATGTTCCGACGAAGGCGCCATGGTCACCTGTTCACGCTACCGCCGACCCCCACCATGGACGGCGATCACAGGTCCAGACGCACCAGGTCGTCGAGGGTCTCGCGGCGCACGACGGTGCGGGCGGTACCGTCGGCCACGAAGACGACGGCCGGCCGGGGGACCTTGTTGTAGTTGGAGGCCATCGAATGGCCGTAGGCGCCGGTCACCGGTGTGGCCAGGATGTCCCCGATGGCGAGGTCGGCCGGCACGAAGCCCTCGGACACCACGACGTCACCGGTCTCGCAGTGCTTGCCCACCAGGCGGATCGGGAGGCGGCGTTCCGCCTGCGCCTCGCGGGGGATGAAGGCCTCGTAGCCGCTGCCGTAGAGCACCGGGCGTGGGTTGTCGCTCATCCCGCCGTCCACCGAGACGTAGGTCCGGTGGCCGGCCACGTCCTTGATCGTGCCGACCCGGTACAGGGTGATGCCCGCGGCGGCCACGATCGAACGCCCCGGCTCGGCGGTGACCCGCACCGATTCGGCGATGCCGGCATCCCGGCAGGCGCGGCGGACCGAGGCAGCCCACTCGGCCATGGTCGGGGCCCGTTCTCCGTTCACGTAGGCCACGCCGAGCCCGCCCCCGACCACCAGCTCGGGAAGCCCGAGGGGGGCAAAGAACCCGGCCAACACGTCGATGGCCCGGGCGAACGGGGCCAGGGCGAACACCTGGCTCCCCAGGTGGGCGTGGATCCCGACGAATTCCACCAGCCCGGCCGAGTCGAGGCCGGACAGTCGTTCGACCGCCAGCGTCGCCGCCCCGCTGGCCAGCCCGAACCCGAATTTGGAGTCGTCCTGGCCGGTCCGGACGAACTCGTGGGTGTGGACCTCGACCCCGGGGGTGACGCGGGCGAGCACCTTGGGACGGGGCGCGGCCGTGCCGGCCCGGGCCGGTTCCCTGACCACCAGTTGCTCCAGGCGGTCGATCTCGTCGAACGAATCGACGACGATTCGCCCGACACCGAGGGCGAGGGCCGCGGAGAGCTCCTGTTGCGACTTGTTGTTGCCGTGGAGCACGAGCCGGTCCGCCGGGACCCCTGCCGACTGGGCCACATGGAGCTCGCCTCCAGTCGAGACGTCGAGAGACATCCCCTCCTCGAAGGCCAGCTGGGCCATGGCCGTGCAGAGAAAGGCCTTGGTGGCATAGGCGACGCCGTCGCCCCAGGCGTCGACGGCGCCCCGGCAGTTGGCCCGGAGGTGGGCCTCGTCGTAGACGAACAGCGGGGTGCCGTACTCCTCGGCCAGGTCGACGAGGTCGATGCCCCCGACACGGAGGTGCCCGGTGGCATCCGTGTCGGCGGTCATCGGGAGCAAGACCGGATCGACCGGATCCGTCGGGCGCTCGTGATGCGACCGCCCGGGCCTCTCGGCTGCCGTGCTCACATCGTCTCCGGCGCCGAGACACCGAGGAGCCCAAGCCCGATGGTCAGTCCGATCCGCGTGGCCTCGACCAACCACAGGCGAGCCTGGCCCAGGCCGGGGTCCACGTCCGGGCTCAGTATCGGGCAATCGTGGTAGAAGCCGTGGAAACAGGTGGCCAGGCGCCGCACCCACGCCGTCACCTTGGTCGGGGCGCGATCGGCGGCGGCTTCGGCCACCACCTCGGGGAGCTCCTCGAGACAGCGGATGAGCTCGAGCTCGCGGGGGTGGACGAGCAGCGTGAGGTCGACCTCGGACAGGGGGGTTCGCTTCACGCCGCGCTCCCGGGCCTTTCGGTCGACGCCCCCGATGCGAGCGCTGGCCATCTGCACGTAGTACACCGGGTTCTCGACCGACTGCTCCCTCACCGCGGCGAGATCGAAGGTCGTGGCCTGGTCGAGCGAGCTCATCAGGCTGAGGATCCGTGTGGCATCGGGGCCGATGTCGGCGACCAGCGAGTCGAGGGTGACGGCGTTGCCGGCCCGCTTGCCCATCTTCACGGACTCGTCGCCGTCCACCAATGAGACCATTTGCCCGAGCTTGACCTCCAGCCGGCTCGGGTCCACCCCGAGGGCCTCGACACCGGCCCGCAGGCTGGCCACCTGGCCATGATGGTCCGCGCCAAAGACGTCGATCACCCGGTCGAACCCCCGGACCAGGAACTTGTCCCGGTGGTAGGCGATGTCGCCGGCCAGGTAGGTGGCGTCGCCGTTGGACTTCCGCAACACCCGGTCGCGGTTGTCGCCCATGGCGGTGGCGCGGAACCAGATGGCGCCATCCTGCTCGAACACCATGCCCTTCTCGGCCAGCAGGTCGATGGTCTCGTCCACGGCCCCGCTCTCCTCGATGGAGGCCTGGCTGTACCACTCGTCGAAGACGATGCCGACCGAAGCAAGAGAGGACCGGATGTGGTCGAGGATCCGGGTGGCCGCCCACCGTCCGGCCTCGGTCACGTCCTCGGGCCCCTCGTAGAGGGCGGCGAGCTCGGTCACGTACTCGCCCTGGTAACCGCCCTCGGGCACCGGCTCGTCCCGCCGCCGGGCGATGAGGCTCTCGCCGAGCGAGCGGATCTGGCCTCCAGTGTCATTGACGTAGTACTCGCGGCTCACCTGGTATCCGGAACGGGTCAGCACGCGGGCCAGGGCGTCGCCGTAGCTCCCCCACCAGCCGTTGCCCACGTGGATGGGACCGGTCGGGTTGGCCGAGATGAACTCGACCTGGACCCGCTCGCCGTGTCCCAGGTCAGGGCGCGCATATCCCTCCTCGCCTTCGGACAGCACCTCGGACAGCGCGTCGTGGAGCCAGCCGTCGTCGAGCCTGAAGTTGACGAACCCGGGCCCGGCGATCTCGACAGCCTCGGTGTGGGGGGGCGGATCGGCCTTCAATGCCTCCACCAGGGACTGGGCCAACGTCCTGGAGTCGGTCCCGGCTTGCTTGGCGGCCACCAGGGCGACGTTGGTGGACCAGTCGCCGTGCTCCCGCCGGGCCGGCCGCTCGAGGTGCACGAGATCCGGGTCCACCTCGAGCGCCAGGCCGTCGCGCCCGGCCACCTCGGCGGCGGCGCGGCCGATGGCCTGGGCGAGGAGATCTCGGGTCGACATACTGCTGCGAGGATACGTCTTCGGGCGGTCCTGCCTGCGAGCTGGAGACCAAAGGAGGGGGCCGCACTAAGGTTGTCGGGCCGGCTCGGCGAGCGACCGACCCTTCCCGTCGCCGACCCCGCCGGCCACCCGCCCTCGTAGCTCAGCGGATAGAGCATCGGCCTCCGGAGCCGTGTGCGCAGGTTCGAGTCCTGCCGAGGGCGCCATGTGATGTCGCGAGGGGAGAGAGGGAGAGGCGGCACCCGGCGGGGACAAACCCGGCACGCACCGAGCGGGGAGCGGGAGGCGCAACGGGCCGGCCGGCACCACCCGAACGGCGGAGCGGGAGGCGGGAGGCGGAGAGCGGAAGGGGTCTGGGGGGGTTCGAAAGGTCGTCAGCCGATTTGCTTTGGATCGCTGGCTATCATGTCCGGTGCTTGTGGGACATACCGAAGGACACGTTCAGTCGCCTCACCCTCGTTGATCGCCGGATAGGCACAGTAGATGCCGTCGGCCATTCGTTCGTCGTCCACGGTTCGAACGTTGGTGCTCGGGCCTGACAAAATGAAGCCGCTTGGGTGACCTGCCACAACGACATCAGCGCGAAACATCCGCACCCCCACGAAGCACTGCGAATCCGTAGAGCTTAGAAGTGCTCTGTAGCGGATGATGCTGCCCATGTTGTGTCGCATGTCCAAGTACCAATGGCCATCTTGCTGGAATAGAAAGTCGCGCCAGTCAGCTGTGAAGTAGCTTCCTTCTAGAACAAGCCCACTGGCACCGGTCAAAGGTGAATAGCAGCGTCGTCAAAATTCACAGCGTCAGATCTATTTGGATCTCCGGCTGCGAAGTCCTCTAGCCCCACGACGGCACAGGCGAAGGATGGGCCCGTTCGGGGAGGGCGATGCAGGGAAAAGCTCGTGATGCCGATGCCCTTTGGGCGACCATTCTCATCGCGTCCTGAGATGATGCCTTCACCCGAGAACTGTACGAATCCATCCGGATGATGGGACAGCTTGAGTCGCCTCTCGTCATCTTCTAAGCCTCGATCCACCGACAGACTAGGGGAAGGGCACGCTCAATCTGAAGCGGTGCTGATGGCGACCGGGGCAGCGCGACGCGTCGAGCGAAGGCGTGATCGACCAAGGTCTCGTGATGGACGTCGGCTGTCAGCGCACGGTTGAAGCGTCTGCGGCTGCGCCGGCCGCGGGTTGTTGTTCAGGTGATGAGCGGCGAGGAACGCAGGCTCGACAATGCGGTCGTGAACAACTGCGCCCATGGCCAACGTTCGGGCAGACGGAGGACGGGTCGGCCCGCGGGGTTGACGAGGCGGCCGGGAACGGTGAGGACCCGGAAGCGCACCGTCGAGGCGACGGTCAGCTGATCGTCGGCGTGGATGCTGCCGAGGGAGGCGGTCCAGCGAATCAGATTGTGGGCGAGCACCGCGCACCCGAGCCAGGCTGCGTTGGCGAAGAACCGCCCCGAGGGGCAGTGCTCGAGACCGGCTCCTTCCTTCAGGTCCCGGATGGCGAGCTCGACGGTGGCGTGGGCTCGGTGGAACCGGTCGGCCTCGACCGCCTCGAGCTCGAGGTTGGTCACGAAGGCGTGGTGACGCCAGTCGGGCCAGAGCTGTCGCTGCATTCGATCGGTCAGCCGGGTGCGGCGAACGACCAGGCGCACCCGACGTTCGGCCCGCTTCGTCTTGCCCCCACCGGTGACATAGATGGTCTCCGCCACCTGGGCGGCACCGCCGTCGGGGTAGGTGATGTCGTGCCACGCATCCTCGGGAATGGCGGCGATTGCCCCCTGCACGCTGGCGTTCTGATGCACGGTGATCGACCAGGCCACCGAGAGCCGGTCGAGGATGGCCAGCAGATCCCAGCTGAAGAACCCCGAGTCGGCCCGGAGGGTGAGCGGACCAGTGGCTCCACACCGTCGCACCCGGGCGATGAGCTCCTCACAGAAGCGCTTGGTGCCCCGCTGAGAGGAGCCTTTGCGGAGACGGGCATGGAGCACCTCGCCGGTGCCCGCCCGCGTGGCGAGGAGGGGGTGGTAGCCGAGCACCCTGGTGTAGCCAAATGCTGCACCATGCTTCTGCTTCCCGTGCACCTCGATGATGGTCGAGTCGAGGTCGATGGTCATCGCCTCTTTCCCCGGACCGGCCCCGACCGACCACGCCCGTCGGATGGCCTCGGCGATCACTGCGTCCAGCTGGCGAACGTGGCCGAAGGTGAACGAGCGCAGGAACGTGCCCAACGTGGACGGTGCCATCACCCGGAAGGGCAGCACCCGGCCCGTTGCCCCGGCCCGCAACCGGTCAGCGTGGTCGATGTGGGATGCCCCGGCCAGGATCGCCGCCACGAGCGTCAGCACCTTGCGGCCGGGATGAGCTCCGCCGACGCGGCCACGCAGTCGAACCATCTGGTTCACGAGGGACTCCAGGCCGAGGCGGACCATCAGAGTGGCCGGCACCAGAAGACCAGCGTCAGCCACCAGAGTCGGCTCGTCAAAGGTCACTGCAATCCGGTCGATTCCGCGCGATGATGAACTCACTGAAAGTGCCTCCTGGTTCTGGTGCGAATCGTGACTTCGAACATCACAATTCTCCCAGGCGGGGAGGCACTTTCCGCGAATGCGCGGCGTTCAGATCAGAAGGTCAATCGGTGGATCGAGGCTAAAGAGACCTCGCTCACCGCTTGGACGGCCATGAGGGCTCGGGCTGTGCGCCGACGACGCCGAGCACCGCGGCCGGCCCGGGGCACGGAGCGGCGAGCGGGGACGAGGAGCGGGTGGCACCCGAGGAGCGGGGCGGGCGAGGGGCGGACTTAGAGGGAGGCAGCTGAGCAAGCAGCGCGCAGCGGATTAGTGGGGAGTTGGATGGAGGGGGGCGGCTACCCCGTGTGTGAGTAAAAGTCGGTCCTCATGCACTGATCTACGTTGGGCCGCGCTAATTGGTCCAGTGCGGCGCTCGCGAGAGGGGTGCTTGGTTCGTAAAATGAGTTGTAGGCCAGCTTGGGTCGGGCCAAGCTGGAGTGTGCCCGAAAACCGATTCGTTGGCGAGATCGCCACAACCTACGACCAACCCGGGACGGGGATGTTCGCTGACGACGTTCTCGAAGCGACCGTCGACTGCCTGGTCGAGTTGGCCGGCGGCGGTGCGGCAATGGAGTTCGCCATTGGAACTGGCCGGGTGGCTGTCCCGTTGGCTGCTCGGGGCGTTCGTGTCGCCGGGATCGAGTTGTCCGCGGACATGCTGGCGGTACTTTGGTCGAAGCCCGAAGCGAGCGAGATCACGGCCGTCGAAGGCGACATGGCCGTGACATACATGGAGGGTGAGTTCTCCCTCGTGTACTTGATCTTCAACACGATCTCAAACCTGACGTCGCAGAACGAACAGGTCGCGTGCTTCGAAAATGCTGCCCGTCACCTTCGCCCCGGTGGTCGCTTTGTAATCGAGAACGGCGTGCCCGGTCTTCGTCAGTTACCGCCAGGCAACTCCGGCGTCCCGTTCGCAGTGACGGATGACTACATCGGTATCGACGACTACATTGACCGCACGCACAAACAGATCTCCCGGTCTCGGCACTTCTACCGACGTCCCGATGGCAGCTTCCGCGAGTTCACGGCACCGTTCCGATATGTTTGGCCGGCTGAGTTGGACCTCATGGCTCGGATCGCGGGCATGACGCTGGAATATCGATGGGCGTGGTGGGATCGCTCGCCCTTTACTGGCGAGAGCCCCTCGCATGTCAGCGTGTGGCATCTCCCGGAGCGCGCGGCGGATTGACACGGCCCGCCCTTTATGACGGCGTTCAGGGTAAGCCCGAGACGAAGGAAACCGGTACGTCGTAACGCTCACACCACTGTGCCGGGTTGAGCGTGTTGAAGTCGTGCTCAACTGCGGCGGCCCGCTTCCGAGCCTCTTTCACGCTCTTGGTCGCTTCGATGATTCGACTTTCTCCATGTGAGTTGTAAACAACGACGGAGGGTCGCCCGACTGAGTAGTTCTCCCATTGACCGGAGGTCGTCGTACCTGCTCTCTCCCTGGTGAGAAAAATGGCGTTGCGAACAAAGGTCCCCAATTGACCTTGGGATTCTCGACCTCAAATCGAAGCGTGACCGCCTTCACCTGAATATCTTGACTGAATTTGATCGGACCTGCTCAGACTGGGTTCAATCAGTGGACGCAACACCGGTCTCTTGTTGAGATCGTAGGTGCTGATCGAGCGTCTCCGCTGGCGTCTTCCAACCGAGTGTCTTGCGGGGCCTCGTGTTGAGCGCGTGAGCAACGGCTTCGATCTCTTCGGCGCTCCATCGAGATAGGTCGGTGCCCTTTGGGAAGTACTGACGAAGCAGGCCATTGGTGTTCTCGTTCGTCCCGCGCTGCCACGGACTGCGCGGGTCGGCGAAGTAGACGGGGAGACCTGTCTCGATTGTGAATTGGGCGTGTGCCGACATCTCCTTGCCACGGTCCCATGTCAACGATCGGAGCAGTTGTTCGGGAAGCGTGGTGATCGTTGACGCGAGAGCGTCCTTCATCGTGTTTGCTCCATAGCCGGCTAGCGCCGGCCCGTTCTTAGGTGCGTGCTTGTGGCGATAGCCCTCCTCGCGAGGAAGATGGATCAACATCGTGAACCTGCTCGTGCGCTCGACGAGTGTTCCGATTGCGGAGCGTTCCAACCCGATAAGAAGGTCCCCTTCCCAGTGCCCAGGCACAGCGCGATCTTCGGCCTCGGGCGGGCGCTCGCTGATCATGACCTCGGGCGTGACATGTGCCCAGGCTTGGCGTCTCGCTCTGCTCCGCGGAACACGAAGAGCACGGCCGGTGCGCAGGCAGGCGACCAACTCGCGCTTGAGGGCACCGCGGCTTTGGACGTAAAGGGACTGGTAGATCGCCTCGTGGCTAATCCGCATAGAAACATCATGGGGGAAATCGACCTCGAGTCGGTTCGCGATCTGCTCGGGGCTCCAAGCGCTGACCCAGCGGCGATCCTTTCGGTGTGGCTTGCCTCTGCCCTTCCATGGTGCAGTGGCGGGACCTTCAACAGGAGTTCCGTCCGGGCGGTGGACCCGACCAGCTAGCCGCTCCTGCACGTAGTGGCGCAGCGGATCGTTGGTGAGGAGCTTGGCAGTCTTTGGACGCCGGGCCACGAGCTCGGCCTTCCATTGAGCCACCGATGCTCGGTATTCGAGTTTGCCGCCTCGAGTGGCAGCGTTACGACGGAGTTCCCTCGAGATCGTCGAAGGTTCCCGCCCCAGTTGCCGACCGATCTCTCTGATCCCAGCTCCTTGCGCCTTCAAGATCGCGATCTCTTCCCGTTCATGAAAGGACAGATAGCGGCCGGTGGTTGGTGACAGATCGATTGGCATGCCGCCACGATGCCGGAACCAGCGAGCACCCACTGCCGGAGACACGCCGACGGTGCTTGCGGCCGCGTCGGTCGTGATCCCCGTGGCGATCTGACGCCAAAACTTCTGTTCGACCTCCCGCCGAAGGGACGGTGCCCCCGGAGACTTCATGAGGGATCGCCCCGTCAACTCCTTCATCCACCCAGCTGGCCTGCCCATCGGCACCTCCATCATCGAGGTGTTGCGACGACCAATTGAATTCACCCAGTTCAGATGCGCCGGATTGGTGGCGGTCCGAGGGGATCGCCGGGAGGGCGGGATTATCGAGGGTGACTTACCGGCACTACGGTGATCCGCACCTTGGACTGACCACACGAGAAGCCTTTCTCGAGTGGAAGTCCAACCAGGAGGTGCGGTGTGCAGTGGAGTCCGGTATTCGAATGCTCTGTCGGTCCTGACGGCCAGAAGACCTATCGGGTCGGCCACGAGCTGGTCGACGAGTTCTTGGAGTTCGCATCGGCCCGGTGCCGACCCAGCACGGTGCGGGCCTATGCCCACGACCTGAAGGTCTTCTTCGGGTCCGTCGACATGGAGCCCGCCGAGGTGACGCCGAAGGACGTGCTGTCCTTCATCACCAGCCAGCAACGGTCCCGGGCCGGTGTGGGCAACGTGGTGCGGATCAGCGACGGAGGTGCTGGTCTGTCGGTGGCGACGGTGAAGCGTCGAATGGCTGCGGTGTCGAGTCTGTTCAGCTACCTGGTGATCCGAGGGGACGCCGGTGTGACCGCCAACCCGGTGCCCCGAGGAATGCCCACCAGGAGGAGCCGACATCGTGACCAACGGGGCGTGCCTCTGGTGAGAGGTGTTCGACGACTGCCCCGGATCCTCGATGCCACCGAGGTCGAACTGTTGATGTCGGCGTTCCGAACGGATCGGGACCGGGCCATGGCCCAGGCCATGCTGCTCGGAGGCCTGCGACGGTGCGAAGTCCTGGGTCTGCGTCTGGAGGATCTGCGGGTTGGCGAGAAGCAACTGTTCATCGTCGACGGCAAAGGTGGCCACCAGCGACTGGTCCCCATCTCGCCGACGTTCTTCTCGACGGTGGCCGACTACCTCAACAGGGAACGACCACCGGACGCCGCAACCGACCATTTGTTCGTTGTCCTGAAGGAACCGAGGCGGGGTCACGCCCTCACCACCGAGGGACTGGATGAGGTCTTCAGTGCCGCTCGGGCCCGGGCCGGTCTGGTCCATGGGACCTGCCACGAACTCCGCCACACGTGCTTCACCCGGTTGAAGGAGGCGGGCATGGCCATCGAGGCCATCCAGGCTCTGGCCGGTCACCGCTCCATCGCCTCGACCCGGATCTACCTCCACCTCGGAGGTGATTGGCTGGCCAACGAGTATCGCCGGGCCGCTGAGGCCATCGACGCCCAGGCACAGGTGGGGGTGGCCCGATGAGCGCTCTCTCCCTCCCTTCCCTCAGCAGCCCGGACGAGCCCATCGATCGGCGTCTCCGAGGCTCCCAGCCCGAGATCACCTGGGCGGAGATTGCCCAGCGTGCGCCCTTGATGGCCTGCACCATGGCCGACTATCTGGACCAACTGTCCGCCTCAGCCAGGCCGGGCACGGTGGCCGCCTTCGACATCGCTCTCCGTTTCTTCGCCGGACGAGTGACCGAGGCGGACCGGCGGTGCGTCTGCGTCGCGGACGTCGAGCGTCGCCACATTGAGGACTTCAAGTTGTGGCAGGCCAAGCGTCCGGGCAAGCGGGGGAAGAAGCTCTCGACCACCACGATCCGGCACCGGCTGGGGCTGCTGCGCACGTTCTTCGAGCGGATCATCGAGTGGGGTTATGACGACGCCCCGCCCCGGGTGCCGATCTTCCCCGGCGACTTCCCGAAGGCCGACGAGCCGCTGCCCAGGTTCCTCGACGATCGCACCATGGCCAAGTTCATGGCCGCAGTGGCCAAGGACTCCAATCCACGCCGGCGGCTCATGATGGAACTCCTGGCCCGCACCGGGATGCGAGTGGGCGAGCTGGCTTCGCTGGAGGACGACGCCATGGTCCAGATCAGCGAGACCTTCTGGTTGCGGATCCCGGTGGGCAAGCTCCACAACGATCGTTATGTTCCGCTCCACCCGATCCTGGTCGACCTCATCACCAACTACCGAAAGGCGAGCCGTCCGAACCGGTCGGGCCGGCTGGTGGTCCGCAACGACGGGCAACCCTTCGATCGGCGGACCGTGCATCGCTATGTCGAGTCGACAGCTAAGCGGGCGGGCATCGGCCACGTCCACCCGCACCAGCTTCGCCACATATAGTAGTAATGGGGGATACGGTGAATGCCCGTGGATCTCCCAGAGCTACTGGTTGGGGATGCCGACGAATGGCGAAGATGGTTGAGCGCCCATCACGCCGATTCACTGGGTGTCTGGCTGGTACTGGCCAAAAAGGGAACCGTTGGTCCGACAACCGTCTCGTACGACGAGGCGCTTGACGAGGCGATCTGCTTCGGCTGGATTGATGGTCAATTAGGGCGTCGTGACACCGCTACGTTCCGACGACGTTTCACGCCTCGAAAAGCTCGAAGCCCGTGGTCTCAACGGAACGCTGCCATCGCTGAAAGGCTGATCGCCACCGGCCGAATGCATCGATCCGGTGAAGACGAGGTACGGCAGGCGAAAGAGGACGGTCGATGGGAGGCCGCCTACGCTGGGCAAGCCAGCATTGAGGTGCCGGAGGATCTCGTCACTGCACTGAGCGCCAATCCTCGCGCAAATGCGATGTTTGAGATGCTCACAAGTGCAAATCGCTACGCCATCCTCTACAGGATCGGAAACGCCAAGAAGCCCGAAACCCGCTCCCGGCGCATCGGCCAGTTTGTCGAGATGTTGGCCCGAAGTGAGACCATCCACCACCAGGGTCCGTGATCACCCGAGTACAAGATTCACTGCTCCCGGAATTTCCCACATTGCCGGGACGCCCTTGCACGACCTGTGGCTAACGAGGTGTCATTTTCGCCAGAGCCACTGGTCGACCGTCTGGGTCAGCAATCACCACAAATCGCCCCCAAATGGCCTCCTGGGTGGGCCACAGGACAGGGACACCTGACCGCCTCGCCTCTTCCTCCATGCTTCGGGGTCCTCGACGTTGAAACGAATCGATGCCGCACCAGGCGAAGTTCCCGCTGGAAAAATCCCTCGCTCATCGTGGCCACGGTCGTTCCGGTGCAGGACCATCTGCCCCGAAGGTCCCCCGACAACGACGATGATCTCGTCCTCGAAGCGGACGGGAAGTCCGAGGGTGTCGGCGTAGAACGCCCTCGCCCGGCCGAGATCACCGACATACAGAATCAGGCTGTCGTAGTCGTCAACTTTCATGTTCACGATACTACCGAGCGACATCCTTCCCACTGCCCCCGATCGCTGCCGGGTCAGTGAGGCACATTCCGGTCCACCTGGCATCGAGTGCTTTCGCGAACGGCACCTCCGCAGAGAGCCCAAGAGACGCCAGGCCGGGAGTATTCAAGGCCTTCGGGTGCCGGCATCCCGACGGCGGGCAGGACTCGGTCAGCCCACACGAGCAGGCGGCCGGTGCCGACTGGATCCGCCTGGATTCCCGGGGTAAGCGGGCTGAATTTTTCGACCGATGAGCCTCTTGGTCAACCTGCGAAGTTCCTTTGGCGAACAGGCCGACCAGCTGTCCGGCCAGGTCCAACCACGTTGACCCGTTACCATGGCAACCAGTCCATGTACGTCATCGATTACGTCATCTACGGCCTGTGGATCGTCTTCTGGTTGGCATGGCTGGTAGCTGCCTTGAGTGCCAAGCGGGCAGCTCAGTCACGAATGGGACAGTTCGTCGGCTTGAGGCTTGCCACATTTGTCGTCGTGTACTTGCTCATTCGCTTTGGAGTCCTTAAAGGTCACCATGCCATCGTGAGCAGCCCCGTTCTCCAAGGAGTCGGCATGGCGCTGTTCTTGATGGGATTGGGGCTGGCCGCGTGGGCACGAGTCCATCTGGGGCGGAACTGGGGCACCCCGATGTCCGAGAAAACGGACGCGGAGCTGGTCACGACCGGTCCATACCAGTACATCCGGAACCCCATCTACTCGGGAATCATCCTCGCCGCTATCGGAACGACGGTAGCCATCAGCTGGTATTGGCTCGTCGCCGTCGTCTTGATGGGCGCCTATTTCGTCTACAGCGCAACCGTCGAGGAGCAAACCATGGAGCGCCTCTTTCCCAACACCTATCCGGAATATAGGCGCTCGACCAAGATGCTGATTCCCTTTGTATTCTGAGCCGTCCTTCGGTCAGCAGTTGCGGCAGGTCGCCCCACCTGCCCCGAACGGCTCCTCTCTGTCAAGAGACGAGGAAACTGCGCCTGTCAGTCGATGATCTCCGCACCGTCGAGGAGGTCTTGCGGGAGCCGGGTGCTGGCGTCGAGGACTTCGATGCCGACGAGACGGTCGACCTTCCAGTCGAGCACGACGAACGCTTGGATGCCTTCGGGCGGCTGGGCTTTGATGCTTGCCGTCGGACCGGGTGGGAGCTCCTCTTCGGTGAGGTGGACGTAGACGGCGTCGGCGTGGCGGTTGTAGGTGATCCGCACCCCTCGATTCTGCCTCGGCTGTCGGCAACGAGTTGGTAGTAGACGATGTCTGATAGCCGGCGCTTCAGACAGCGCAGGGCCTCCTTCGGGGTCTTGCCCTCGAGGCGCTTGCGCTCGTAGTAGGCCCGGCCAAGCGTCTCCGTCTGACGCAGCTGGGTGACCGCCATCATGTGCAGGGCGTGGTTGAGCCGCCGGTTCCCTGCCCGCGACAGGCGGTGACGGACCTGGTCGCCCGAGGATGCGTCAATCGGCGCGGTTCCGTTATAAGACGCGAAGTGATCCTTGGTCGGGAACCGGGCGACGTTCTCCACCTCGGCCATGATCCGTCCGGCGATCACCGGCCCGACCCCGTAGAGGTCGACCAGGCTCGTGCTGGTGGCCTTCACGAGGGCGGTGATCTGGGTGTTGCTCGTCTTGAGCTTGGCGTCGAGGGCCTCGATGTCGGCCAGATGTTCGGTGGCCAGCTGGAACCGGACTTGGGCCACCTCGCCGTCGGGACGCAATCTGACCAGGACCGATGCTGCCTTCTTGGCACTCAGCTCGCTGCTCATCCCCCCGGGGGTTAGCTCCACCAAGAGACGGTGCAGCCGGCAGACGGCCTGGGTGCGAAGCGCCACCAGCTCCTCGCGGCGGTCGCTCAGGAGTCGCAGGCTCGTGGTGGCGCCATCCTCGACCACTGGGGCGACACCCTCACCGTCGAGGGCCGCCAAGCCGACGGAGATGGCGTCATCCCGATCGGTCTTTCGACCATGGCCGGTCGAGAACACCCTCACTCGGGCGGCCAGCTTGGCTGGCACGTCGAGGACCACCTCCCCCGAGACCACCAGGCGTTGGGCTAACGACCTCCCCGCCGACGGTCGTCCTTCACCGTCCCATCGAAGGCCCCGTGGCATCCTTCGACCGCCCATCGCCATCAGCGCTCGATAGCCCTTCGAGGTGTTGGCGAACCGACCTCCGTCGATCGGGGTCTTGGTCACTGGGTCGAGCACGGGCCAGGGTGTTGCTGGCCTTATGCGGGTCCACGCTTATCAACACGTCCTGCACGGTTCCTCCTTCGCTCTGGTTGGCGAGGTGAGGAGGGCAATGCAACTATCGGCTGTGCAAACCTCTCTTGAGCCACTTCCTCACCGGGTGAACCCAACGGGTCGCAAGCCGTTAGTGAGCCAGAACGCCAAGGACGACGGCAGCCGGATAGCGAGCGAGCCCGCTGAGTTCAACGTCCGAGGTTCTCAGACCCCCGGACTCCCAAGGTGGATTCAAACAAGTTGCCGGATATGGCCTGCTGACCGAAGCACATCGAGGTTACTTCACCGCGATCGTGCTCCAGCCGTCCGAGGCACTCCACACGACCTTGTCAACGACGCGGAACTATCCATAGCGGCGTGCCGGGTGAGGACGGCAATAGCCGACTGAATCAGTCAAAATGGGTGGCTTCGTCCCGGCCGGATCGGTGTGACGTTCGACGCTGCAGGACAAACTCGATGTCCCCCGGCTAGTCTCGTTCCCTTCATCCAGAGCGACCTGAGGGACCTGGCCCTTTGACGGTCCGGCAGCCGGCTGTTGCGCGGTGCCAATGCCAGGATCGATGAGAGGGCCGCCATGTCGAATCAGTTCCTGACCGTGCAATATCTCGACGCCACGGCTCTCGACGCCGATTCCATCGCTCTCCTCCATGCCGATAGCTGGCGACGTCACTACCGTGGCGCTTACTTGGACACCTACCTTGACGGGGACGTCGTAGCCGATCGCCAGGAAGTATGGCGACGTCGCCTCGCCGAGCCCAAGGAGGCTCAGTACACGCTGGTCGCCCATCACGGCGGTGAGCTTCTCGGTTTCGCCCACATGATTGTGGATGAAGACCCGGTCTGGGGATCACTCCTTGAGAACCTCCACGTCAGGGGTGATCTGAAGAGAAGCGGGATAGGTTCACACCTTCTGTCAGAGACGGCCCACCGACTCCTCCGCCTTCGGCCAGAAGGCTCCCTTCACCTCTGGGCGCTGGACCAGAACACATCCGCCCAGGCCTTCTATGACGCTCAAGGTGGCCGTCGGGTCGAGACTCAGCTTCGCGGGCCATTTCCCGGTGGTGGTCGGGCGCTGGGTCATCGATACCACTGGCAACATCCAAATCGACTTCTGATCTCTCCCGACACGAAGACCGTCGAATGGTTCAGTGGGGGTCCAGAGCCCTAACAGAGCCGGTAGGTGGGTGCACCCCGCCCCGAGAAACCGGTGCCAGTCCTCGGGCCTCATATGGAGTGGTGACCGACCTTCGGCTGGCTCTCTGTCAATCCGCCTCCGTGGCGATCCAAAGGCCAATCTCGAAAAGGGATTGACCGCATGTTCGAGGGCGGTCGAACAGCGGGCGGAGAGGCTGGACGGGCGAGGTGGCGGAGATAGCCATCACCCGTCACGATCCATGGGTGAGCGCATTCAGAAGGGCCGTGTGATCTCGACTTGGCGATTTTGGCGGCATTCCTGGAGCGGTGGCCTGGTTCCCCTCGGAACACCGCCCTGTTCATCGACCGGCATGGGCAAGATGATCTCTGCTACGCCAAGAGCCGCACAATGGGAACTGCCTGACCACTTCTGAGGGCTTGCGCTGGATCGACTTCGAGGATGCGTGTCGAGGACCTCTGAAGTGGGACTTGGCATCTTGACTGAGGAGACCCGTGGGACGTTCGAGAAGTTTGACCGCACGTTGCTCGAACGTCTGACCGTCTTGAACAGTGCACGAGTGGCCACCTGGTGCTGGGTGCAGGCCAGGGGACTGATCCCTCCCGAGTTCGGATGACCCCGATCTGGGTCTTCTTCTAGAATGGGACGCGTGACTGAGTCAGCCGAACCTGCCCGGCTCGTCAATGCCCGGCGGTTCTTGATGGGAATCACGACCGACAACTCCGGTGATGTGCTTTCGTTGCTCTCTCCGGATGTGGTCTACACCGTGCCGGGTCGAGGCCCGCTGGCCGGCGTCTTTCGGGGACCGGCCGAAGTGTATGAGCACGTCGCCAAACTGTTCAAAGCTACCTCAGATAGGCTCGAGACCTTGAAATGGGTCGACTGGTTAGTCGGCTTGACCCACGTTGCAGCGCTGCAATTTGTTCAGGCACAGTACGGCGGAGTGGTCTACCGGAATCACCACGTATACGTCGTCGAGACAGATCAAAACGACCTGTTATCCACTCTGCGGATCTTCTTCGCAGACCAGACCGGGGCCGACGCCTTCTTCGCCAATTCTCATTCGGAATAGACCGAGCCCGTGCTATCGAACCGGTTACTGGAACTGCCGGATGTTGGCTGACTGCTACTGCGTGGTCAGCGACGGAGCGGTTGAGCCCGCCAGGCCAACGGTCTCCTATTCCTGCATTGCGAGCGAGAGCGCCTCAACAAGTTTAAGCCGGCGGCCTTCCTCGTAGTTCGTGTCGAACTGGTCACCTCCAAGGTGAAGGGTACGGATACGGCCATGATCGCGGTCGCGGATATTCTGTAAGTCCGGATCCAGGGTCTCGCCGAGCCCTTCAAAGAGTGAGCTTCCCCCGGCATAGCGGACACTGACCGTGAGGCGGCGAGAGCCGTCGCTTGGAAGGATGTCCACATGCCCAGACCCCATCCGCCAGAGTTCCGTCAGCGGGCCGTGGAGCTCGCTCGGCTCCGGGAAAAGCCGATCGCTTCGATCGCCGAAGACCTTGGCATCGCCGAGTCCTGTCTGCGCAACTGGATGAAGCAGGCCGACGTCGACGAGGGCCGGCGAAACGGGCTCTCCACCGACGAGCGGGCCGAGCTCGTCCAGCTCCGCCGGGAGCTGCGGATCGCCAAGACGGAGATCGAGATCCTCAAACGGGCGGCCGTCTACTTCGCCAAGGAGAGCAGCCCGAGCCCAAAATGATCTGCATCTTCATCGCCCGGGCCTGCGCGGACCTGCCCCTGAAGGCCTGCTGTCGGGTCATGAAGGTGTCGAGCTCGGGCTTCTATGCCTGGCAGGCGAACCCGGTCACGCAGAAGGACCTCGACGACGCCTATCTGACCAACACGATCGTCGACATCCATCGGACGTCCCGGCGCTCCTATGGGTCGCCCCGGGTCCATGCCGAGCTGCGCCTCGGCGAAGGGATCCGGTGCTCGAGGAAGCGGGTGGAGCGACTCATGCACCAGGCCGGGGTGGCCGGCATCCATCGCCGACGGCGCCAGGGCTGCACCCGCCGGGACCCGGCCGCCGAACCCTCAGACGACCTGGTGTGTCGTCAGTTCGACCCGGAAGGACCCGACGAGTTGTGGGTCATGGACGTAACCGAGCACCCGACCGACGAGGGCAAGGTCTACCTGGCCGTCGCGCTCGACGCCTTCAGCCGGATCGTGGTGGGCTGGTCCATCGCCGACCACATCCGCTCAGAGCTCGTGGTCGATGCCCTCCAGATGGGTATCTGGCGGCGACGCCCGGAGCCGGGCTCCACCATCGCTCACTCCGACCACGGGTCGACCTACACGTCCTGGGCCTTCGGGCGCCGTCTCCGGGGTGCTGGCCTGCTTGGATCGATGGGATCCGTGGGCGACTGCTTCGACAACTCTGTGGCCGAGAGCTTCTTCGGGACGCTGCAGCTCGAGCTGCTCGACGAGCACCGCTGGCAGAACCGCAACCAGCTCGCTCTCGCCATCTTCGAGTGGATCGAAGCCTGGTACAACCCGAAGCGTCGCCACAGCTACTGCGGCATGCTCAGCCCTGCCGACTACGAAGCCGCTCATGCGGCATGATCAGCAACTAACCAACCCTGTCCGCCACACCGGGGGAAGCTCAAGTGAGTCTTGAGTGCTCGATGTGGTCGGACACTGCCTCTCAGTTGGCCCTCAGGCCCGCGCACTTGGCTTGGCCAGTCCGAACCGAGCGTTATGTTCGCCGCGCCGCCCTGGTTCTCGATGAGGTCGTCGGATCGGTCACAGGAAGAGTCGCACTCCACCCAACGCCTGGTCCGAAGCGACAGACTGCCATCGAGCAGGGCATGGGGGCTCGACCGGCGGCCTAACCCCGAACCAACAGTCATGACCACCAGAGCTGGCCGCCACTCCCACTGTCGCCCCAAAGGCACAATTTGCTCTCGGTGTCCGGTCGGCCTGGTCCGCTCCGACCTTGTATCTGACGTTATGTGACGCCGACAGGCATCCGGATGAGAGGAGAAGCAAGTGAAGTACATGATCTTGACCTTTGGGTCCCAGCAGGACTACGACGGACTGGCCGGCAAGGACTCAGCCGGGCCCGCATGGTCGGGCGAGGACTTTGCCGCCCTGGGAGCGTTCATGCAGAAGTTCAGCCAGGAACTCATTGAGTCCGGGGAGCTCGTCGAGACCCGCGGACTGAGTGCACCGGTCCACACCCGCCGAGTGAGCCTCCGAGACGGAGAGACCGTCGTGACCGATGGGCCCTATGCCGAGGCGGAGGAGGTCCTGGCCGGGTACTGGATCGTCGAGTGTGAGAGCTTTGACCGGGCCACCGACATCGCGGTGCGCTTGTCCGATTGCCCTGGTCCGGAGCAGTGCGAGCGCGCGCCTACGCCGACGTGCGCCCGATCGACGAGCACCGGCCTGACCCCGAGGGTTGAAGCATCTTGGTGGACACCGACTTCGAGGACCTGCTGCGCCACTTGGCGCCTCAGGTCCTCGGCGCGGTTGTCCGCCGCTACGGCAACTTCGACCTCGCCGAGGACGCCACGCAAGAAGCGCTCCTCGCTGCCTCACGCCAGTGGCCTCGGGAGGCCCTGCCCGGCAACCCAAAGGCATGGCTGATCAAGACGGCCTCGCGTCGGCTCATCGACCTCCTACGTTCCGATCAGGCCCGGCGTCGTCGAGAGACCACGCTCGCCAACCGGACACGGCCAGAAGGTCACTGGACCACCAATGACGACCGGGACCCAACGGACGCCGATGACACGCTCATCCTGTTGTTCATGTGCTGCCATCCGTCGTTGACCATCCCTTCTCAGATCGCGATGACCTTGCGCGCCGTGGGTGGGCTCACCACGGGCGAGATCGCCCGAGCCCTCCTCGTGACCGAGGAAACCGCCACCCGGAGAATCACTCGGGCGAAACAATCGATCAAAGACAGTGGCCTTCCGTTTGCAATGCCGTCACCTGATGAACGGGGCCGACGTCTCGACACGGTCCTCCATGTCTTGTACCTGATCTTCAACGAAGGGTACGCCAGCACCGCCGGTCCGGAGTTGCAACGCAACGAGCTGGCCGCTGAAGCCATTCGACTGACCCGCATGGTCCACTCCTCGCTGCCCGGAGACAGCGAGGTCGGCGGGCTGCTTGCGCTCATGTTGCTGACTCACGCCCGGCATCGCGCCCGCGCCGGGTCGGACGGCGCACTGATCCCCATGGCCGAGCAGGATCGGACGCTGTGGGACCGTAATGCCGTCGCAGAGGGCGTGACGCTCCTGGCTGAGATCCTTCCCCATGGGCGGCAAACAGGCCCCTATCAGCTCCAAGCGGCCATCGCCGCCATCCACGACGAGGCGCCGGACTTCCCGTCGACGGATTGGCCGCAGGTCGTTGCGCTCTATGAAGCGCTGCTCCGTATCGACCCGAATCCGGTGGTGTCCCTGAACCAGGCCGTGGCCGTGGCCATGGTTCGGGGCCCGCAGGCAGGGTTGGACATCCTCGCCGAACTCCAAGACGACAAAAGGATCAATGAAGACCGTCGTTTCCACGCCGTGCGCGCCCACCTGCTGGAGATGACCGGTGAGAGACGAGCTGCACTCGAATCGTACGATTCGGCCGCCCAGCGAGCTATCAATCTCCAACAGCGACGCTTCCTGCACGCTCAGGCCGCACGACTCAGAGATCCTGAGCACTAGGACGAGGAGACGCCGGCTCACCTGCGAGGGTCGGCCGGCGTCGGACATCGAGCGCCCGACGACCTCTCGGTCGGCCTCGGGCCGTTCGACCCATACGATGGCTCCACGTGGACGCAAACCCCGGACCGGAGACGGCGTCATGCTCCTCATCGATGCGGCGAATGTGATCGGGTCCCGGCCGAGCGGCTGGTGGCGGGACCGACCGGGGGCGGCCCGGGCTTTCGTGGACCGCGTCCGAGCCGCGGCGAGAACGGGAGTTCTCGCCGCACCCAGCGTCGTGGTGCTCGAAGGCGCGGCCCGAGATGGTGTCGAGGAGGGCGCATCCGACGGCGTCACCGTGGTCCATGCGCCGGGGAGCGGTGACGACATGCTCGTTTCCATCGCGGCCGGCGCCGACGGTCCGGTGACACTGGTCTCCGCCGACCGGGAGTTGCGCCGGCGAGTCGAGACCTTGGGAGGAGACGTGGCCGGGCCCGGCTGGCTTCTCGATCGGCTCGACGGTTGAGCGGAATCGCCGCCGGCGCCGTGAGCGACCGAACACCCCGTCCCCGGGGCGACACCCGATGCTGGGCTGGCACCCCCATGGGTGCTGGGCAACAATGTGGACGTGGCCCCACAGACCCGTCGCTCCAAGTGGTCGCTCTGGTCCGAGGGTTCCGTACTGTCCATTGGCAGCCGAGGGTCCTTCCTGTCGATCGGCTCGGTCGGCTCGGCGCTGTCGATCGGCTCGGTCGGGTCGTTCCTCTCCGCCTTCTCCATCGGTTCCTTCTGCTCGGTCCTGTCGGTTCTGTCAGACCGCTCCCGATGGTCCGCCATGTCGTCGAGGTCCCGCCGTGCGGTCATGACGGCCGGGCCCGGATAGGCCCTCACCACCGGAGCCCGGGCCGCCGCCTCGCCCGCTCCGCCAGGGAGCCGAGTGGCAGGTGGCGGCGTCACCGAGCAACGTGCGCCCGTACCCGGGGCCACGCCGGACCGGCATGCCGCCCGGAGGCGAGAAGCGATGGTTTCGAAGCATCCCCAGCGTCAGAATGGAGAGCGCCCACCGCGGGCGCTGGAGGAAGGGAGTCGTGGCTCGAGATGGACCCGACGAACGACATCGATATGCAGTCCACCATCGCCGGTGAGTTCCTGGCCCTCGCCGACCTGCTCGACCGCCTCCCCGACTCAGGCTGGGACACGCGGTCACTGTGCGCCGGATGGCGGGTCCGTGAGGTGGTCGCCCACATGACCATGCCGGTCCGCTACACGCCCGAGCAGTTCGGTGCCGAGCTCCAAGCGTGCGGTGGCGACTTCACCCGCCTCTCCGACACGGTGGCCGGCCGCGACGCGGCGTTGCCCACCGGCACCCTGGTGGCCGATCTGCGCAATCCGGCATTGCACCGGTGGACGCCACCCGGCGGCGGCCAGTCCGGCGCCCTCAATCATGTCGTGATCCACAGCCTGGACATCACCGAGCCGCTCGGGGCCGGCCGTCGCCCGTCCGACCCGACCATGACCGCCCTGCTCGACGATCTCACCGCCGGCGGAACCCACACCCATTTCGGCTTCGACCTCGACGGTCTGCGGCTGCAGGCGACGGACATGGACTGGGCCTTCGGCTCGGGCCGAGAGGTGTCCGGCACGGCCGGAGACCTCGCCCTGCTCATCTGCGGGCGCCTCCCCCCGGGCCGCATCGAGGGCCAGGCCCCCTGAGCCGGGGGTCAGCACCGACGGGGGCGCTCTGGAACGGCGGTGCCGCCGACCGCCTCCACCGGTCAGGGCTCGGCCCTCCCCCCCTGTCGGCCGGATCCGAAACCGGGCCGCACCCGGGGAAGCGACCGGGTCCGATGGTCAGGTCGAGGATCTCAGGGTCGGAAGTCGGAAAAGGACAGGCGGACGGTGGCCCGGTGGCCCGGTGGCCCGGTGGCTAACGGAGGACGAACACGGGGTGCCGGTCGGCGATGGCGCGGAACTCCTCGTCGCTCGAGTCGGGGCCGACCCCCTCGAAGAACATCCCGACCTCGAACTTCCATCGACGGAGATAGGCCCTCAGGATCGGCGTCCGCTCGGCGGCAGGGATCTCGACCGCCCGGCGCTCGTCCCGGTGGCGCCCGAGGACCAGAACGACCCGACCGTCGTCAGCCCGCACGTTGCGCACCCACTCGGTCTCGCCCCGGGCGGCCACCAGGTACTGGTCCGACTCGACGCTCAGGAGGTTGACCGGGGTGTGGTGGGGCTGGCCGGTCCGCCGTCCGCGGTGCTCGAGCACCCGGGAGCCCCAGACGCTGATCCCCACCCGCATCAGGAGGTTGAGGACGGGGGTGATGACCTTGCGGGTGAACCAGTCAGGGCGCTGGTAATGGGGGTTGTCCGGCATCGGGGGCCTCCTCGGGGGGTGTGATCCTTATGACCGGTGATCTTTATCGAGAACACTGTTCTTGTCAAGTACTTGTGTTCTCGACGCGGTGCAGCCAGACTGGGCCGGTGTCCCCACCGCGACCGGTGTCCGCACCACGATCAGCCCGCGACCGGGTCCGGGAGGAACTGACCCGGGAGATCCTGGGTGTGGCCCGGGCCCACCTGGCCAGGGACGGTGCCGTGGCCCTCTCCCTGCGTTCGATCGCCCGCGAGCTGGAGATGGCACCGTCGGCGTTGTACCGGTACTTCGCCAGCCGCGACGAGCTCCTCAGTGCCTTGATCCTCGACGCCTACGAGTCCCTGGCCGACGTCGCCGAGCAGGCGTCGACCGCCGCGGTCCAGCACCGGCCGGGCGGTACCCGGTCGTGGGCGGCCGTTCCCCGGGCCATGCGGGACTGGGCCGGCCAACACCCCCACGAGTGGGGGCTCATCTTCGGGTCCCCCGTGCCCGGGTACGAAGCGCCGCCGACCACCGTGGCCCCTTACGCCCGGCTGGCCACGGCCCTGCTCCGCCCGCTGGTGGAGGCCCATGATGCCGGACACTTCCGGCTCCCGCCGCCGACCGGGGTGGTGCGTCCCAACGAACTGACAGCCAGCCTCCGACCGGTGGCCGACAGCCTGCTCCCCGGCCTCCCCGCCGCGGTGGTGGCCCGGGCCCTCCAGGCCTGGGCCACCCTCGTCGGGATGATCAGCCTCGAGATCTTCGGCCACTGGCGCAACACCGTCCTCGAGCCGGACGCCCTCTTCGACGAGGTCGTGGCCGACCTGGGCGGGAGCCTCGGGCTGTCCGGCTGACACGGTCGCCCGATCGCCTCGCACCGAGCGCGCTCGCCCGTGCGCGGCACACGGTACCGGGGGGGTCAGCCCCAGGTCCCGGAGGCCACCAGGTCGAGGTAACGGGCCCGGGCGTCGGGACCCCCAATCGGCCGGTAGAGCGACGGTGTGTCGCCCCCGTTCGCGGCCGCGCCGCGGCCGGGCAGCCGCCCGAGGACCGCCGGCCTGGCCACATCGAGGACCAGGGACCGGGCCAGCTGGGCGAGGCCGGACATCGTGCTGCCGGAGGTGGCCGAGGTGAACGTCCTTCCGGTGCGATCGTAGCCGCCCCACCTGGCCGTACCCACCCTCGCCTCCTGGCGCTGCCACCAGCGGAACCAGGGTCGGGCGGCCGCCAGCGCCTCGGGGACCTCGGCGGGGACCGGGGCGGCGAGCACGGCGCGCGCCCGCTCCAGCTGCATCGCCGCCACCAGGTCGAGACCCTGCCGGCGCGCCCGGCCCACCAACTCGTCCCAGTCGGGCGGCTCGCCCTGCACCATTGCGTCGAGGTCCTTGAGCCAGACCAGCTGATGGCCACCGGACAGTGATCCGTGCAGGCACAGGTAGATGATCCCGTCGACCGGGTCGAGCGTCGGGACCTCGCACGTCCCGACGGCGACCGACCGCCGTCGTTCGAACAGCTCGCCCATCGACACCGCGAACCGTCGGCGGACGTTCGGAGTGACCAGCAGGTGCCAGTGGATGTCGCCGAGCATGCCCGCCGGCAGGACCATGGGGATCTCCGCCCGTCGAAGCCGGGCCATCAGGGGCCAGTTGAGGGCGCTGACCACCCCACCGTCGGCCTCCATCCGGGACAACCCCCGGGCCAGCTCCGACGCCCCCAGCACCAGGTCGAGGTCCTCGTACAACCGGGCCCCGGTGTCGCCGTAGCCCAGGGTGACCAGCACCGGGCCCTTCACCACCATCCAGGGCCCGTCCAGCCCGGCCAGGGCCGGGGCCACCCCTTCCAGCTCGACCAGGCACCGGCGGTGGGCCAGCGCCGCCATCTGGTAGGCCGCCCGCAGCCGGGCGAGGGCCTCTGGGTCGACGCCCGATCCGTCGAGGGACCGGTAGACGACACCCGGGACCCGGTGGTAGCCGGCCAGCTCGACCAGGCGCTCGACCGGCACCTGTTCGAGGAGCGCTCCCGGGTCGCCGTCGCGCACCTCGGCCCGCCGGGTGAGCTGGACCAGGGCGTGCCCCACCCGCTCGGCCTCCGTCCGTTGGGCCCGGTCCGACATCAGGTGACCAGTTCGGTGATGCGCGCCGCGGCGGCCTCGAGGTCCGATCCGTAGACCAGCGAGTAGCAGGGAACCCCGCGCACGAGCTCGGCGAGCATGTCCAGATGGGCCTGGGTGGCAGCCGGGTCGGTGGCCAACAGGTTGGGCATGAGCTCGAGGAGGGCCTCCCCCGGCGCCAGCGGGTCGAGTCGGGGCGGCATACCCTCGGTGACGTGGGGCACGACGATGGCCGCCGGGCGGCACCCCTCGACCGGCCGTACCCCGAAGACCTCCTCGGCCCGGAAGCTGAACTTGTCGCGGCCGGGGCGCAACGGCTCAGCGGCCAGGTGGGCGAGCTCGGGGAACATCGACACGGTGTGGGCCGTCACGTCGATCTCGTCGGGGAAACCAGCGACCCAGATCCCGTCGGCCGACTCGGTCAGGAAGACGGTGTCGTCGGAGAGGAACCCGAAGCCGGCCCGGGTCAGAGTGACCGAAAGGGTCGATTTCCCCGATCCGCTCGAGCCCGGGACCAAAATCCCGCGGTCGTCCAGGCACAGGGCGGCCGCGTGCAGTGAGAACCGACCGAAGCGCTTCATCGTCTCGAGCAGGGCGATGGTCAGGAGCGGATGGGCGGCGAGGACGGCATCGCCGGGGTCCCGGCCGACGATACCCAGCTCGATCCGGCCCTGGCCCGGGGTGCACAGCAGACGGACGCGGCCCTCGTAATCGACGAAGAGCTGGTCCGACAGGTCGTAGTAGTCGACGGAACCGCCGGGCGCATCGTAGATGGGTCGTCCTCCCGGCCCCTCCGGGTCGGCCGGCCAACGGGCGCCGGAGCCCGGCCCACGTATGTCCACGGTGATGTCGGCCCGCACCGGTCCGGCCGCGGCCAGGGGAGCCAGGCGCGACTCGACCATCGTCGCCACCGACGGGTCGGCACACGTCACCTCGATGGCCACGCCGCCGAGGTTGTAGGAGGCTCGGATCGACCCGGGGGGCGGATGGTGCGGGCTCAGTTGGTCACACCCTGACGCGACATCCGCACCACTTCGGTGAACATGGCCAGCGGGTCGACCCGCTCGAGGAAGGCCCGGCCCTCGTAGTCGAGCCAGCAGTGGCCGGCCATGTCACCCTCATGGGGGCCGACTCCGAAGCACAGGGCGACGTCGATGCCTTCGCGGCGGAGCTGGTAGTACAGCGTGAGCCCTCGGGTCAGGCACCCGGGTCGGACCAGCGGGTGCCCCCGACGGATGATGCTCTCGACCCAGGCCGCCAGCTGTTCACCGACCCGATCGGCCTCCTCCGGTGGCGAGTGCGGCGGGTGGCGCGGTTCGAGCCACTGCTGCACCCGCGGGAGCCCCGCCCGCATGAGCAGGGGTGCGGCCACCGCCATCGCCGCCAAACGGAAGAGAAGCAGGGGCGGGGGCTTGCGGGAGGTGGCCGGCGAGCTAGCGCTCGACGACAAGTCCGGCCCCTGCGAGGCTCTCCAGTAGCTGGCTGGTGTCAGTCGTGGCCGTTGCCTCGGAGACGTCGTACTCGGAACAGATCGTCTCGACGATGTCGCCCAGCGATCGCGACCCGTCACAGAGGTCCCAGACGCGGCCGCCGACCTCGTTGAGGGAGAAATACTCGCCGTTGTCGATGTCGAGCAGCACCGCGTCGCCCTCCACCTGTTGCATCATCACCCGGTCCCGCCGTCCGAAAACGCTGTTCTGTTCCATCACAGCAGCATCAATCGGATCGGCGTGGACCAGACGATGGACCGCTCAGCCGAACCGCGGCGGCGGCTGGTAGTGGCTGAACTTGGTCAGACGACGAAGGAGTCCGAGACGCTGCATCTGCGGCTTCTCGTAACTGCGCTTGGTTTCCATCACTGCCCCTTTCCTAGCGTGCGAGCAGCATACCAACGCGTTTATCGCCTTAGCCAGCATTTTTGCCCCGAGAGCGCGCCGGTGGTCCGGCTAGACCGCCTCGGTGAGCCCGGTCTCACGCACGGTGATGTTGAACCGTCCGCGGTCGAGCCCGATGCCATCGGGGGTGGTTCCGGCGACCACCTTCGGCACCCCGTGATAGGCGCGCCGCGACGGCCCACCGAAGACGAAGAGGTCCCCGGACTCGAGCACGACATCGGACCACGGCCGCCCGCGTCCGGCCGGCGACCCGAAGCGGAACACGCAGGTATCGCCCAGGCTCAGCGACACCACCGGACTCGGACTCGGTTCGTCCCGGTCGACATGCATGCCCATCCGGGCATCCGGCCTGTACCAGTTGACCAGCGCCACGTCAGGCTCGTAGCCGTCGGGATCCAGCCCCGGGGACGACGGTCCCGCCCCCGTCATGACGGATTCGTCCACCGCCCGGGCCGCGACCAAACCATCACGGGCCAGCGCCCCGAGCCAGGACGGGAAGGGGGCCACCGCCCGACCGTCACCGTCCGCCACCGTCCTGGTGTAGCGATACGGGGCCCAGTGCCATCCCAGACAGGTGATCTGCACCGACATGACGCCGCCCCGAGGCATGCGCGGCGACCGGAACCCCCCGGCTGCCTCCCCCCACCCGCGGCAGGCGAGCACCAGGTGGCGCTGGGACTCGCGGTCCAACCACCCAGGCAGGTGGACCGCCCCGGTCGCCAGCGACCGGGCCTCCCGGGGGAACAGCTCGCTCATGTGCCGGCCACGGACCTCTTCAAGCCGGGTCGGCGGGGTCCTGCTTGGCCAGCCAGCGGAGCCGCGCCGCCCGGGCGTCCCACGAGTAGACCACAGCCGTCCCGGCCAGATGATCGTGCAGGGCGCGGCGCCGGCGATTGGTGAGGATGCCCAGGAAGCCGAGGCCGAGCAGGAGGAAGCTGAGCGGGAGGGCCAGGGTGCGCACCACGGCCTGTCGGGGCCCGATGGCGGCGCCGTCGTCTCTGACCACCCGGATCCCCAGCACCGCCATGCCGATGGTCCGCCCATTCAGCGACCACTGATAAGCGAAGTAGAGGAACTCCCAGACGGCGGCGGCGATCAGCGAGGCGACCTGGTAGTTCGTGAGCACGAACTTGTGCCCGCTGACCAGCTGCACCGAGAAGGCCAGCGCCGCCGCCCCGAGAGTGAACAACCCCCACGACGCCCCCACGTCGGCGGCGAACGCCACCAGGCGGGTGACGGCGCCGGCGTAATGGCCCTGCCGTCCTTCGACCCGGATGTCGGGCACACCACTCGCCATCATCGCTGCCCCGTTGTCGGACCCGGGGTGGTGACGGTGGTCGTGGTGGCCGGCCGGACCAGGGCGGGGGGGCCGAGCGGCAGGTCTTCGGGCCGGCGTCGCAGGATGCGGTTGACCCACCGGGCGATGAAGTCGTCGAGGCCCACTCCCTGGGCCCGGATGACGTCGAGCACCTCCGAGGCCACGCCGGTGGTCGAGCGGGCGATGATCGAACCCAGCTCCGTCTGCTCCATCACCGCGTCGATGTCGATGCGCTCGACGATCTTCTTCACGTCCACCCGCTCGACGATCTTCTCGACATCGACCCGGTCGATGAGCCGGTCGACATCGACGCGGTTGACCACGGCGTCCACGTCGACACGGGCGACCACGGCGTCGACATCGATGCGGTCCAGCAGCGCATCCATGTCGATGGCATCCATCACCATGCTGACCACCCGCTCGGCGACGGCCTGGGCGAGCTGCTCGGCGCGGCCGCTACCCGGTACGGGACTCATACCGGCTGGTCCTCCCACCGTGCGTCCATGGCCACAGCTTTCCATCGGAGCGATGCCCGATCAGGGACGGTCGGTGCCGGGCCGATCCCCGGCCGGAGCAGTCCGCCCGTCAGGAGGCCGAGAGCTGCTTCAGGGCGTCGAGCGCCCGGTCGGCGTGCACGTTCATGCGCACCTCGCTCTGGATCACGTCGATGATCTTCAGGTCCGGGCCGATCACGAACGTGGCCCGCTTGGTGGGTGAGAGCTTGGTGAAACGCCGGCGCACGCCGAACTCGGTGGCGACGGCGCCGTCGGGGTCGGAGAGCAGCGGGTAGTCGAAGGAGTGCTTGTCGGAGAACCGCTTCTGCTTCTCCACCTGGTCGGCGCTGATCCCCACCCGCTGGGCGCCGACCGCCTCGAACTCGGCCTTCATGTCGCGGAAGTGGCAGCTCTCGGCGGTGCAACCGGGGGTCATGGCGGCCGGGTAGAAGAACAGGACGACGGGGCCCTGGGCGGCCAGCTCGCTCAGCCGTCTCGGCGTGCCGTCTTCGTCGGGGAGCTCGAAGTCGGGAGCAGAGTCGCCCGGTCGCATGGCCCGAGGCTACCGGCGCCGCGCCGGGCGTGCGAACGTGCCGCCGCCCTGATCGGGGGGGTGCCGACGTCTCGTAAGATGCGACCGGCCGGGGTTCCCCCTCCCGCCCGGCCCCCGGGGCGACGGCCGATGCCAGCGACCGGGAGGCTCGCCACCGATCAGACAGGATGACCGTCCCATGGAGCACGCCATCGAGGCCGAGGCCCTCACAAAGACCTTCGCCGGCAAGCACCGGGTGCAGGCCCTCGACGGCGTGAGCTTCGACGTGGTCGAGGGGACCGTCTTCGGCCTGCTCGGACCCAACGGCTCGGGCAAGACCACCGCGGTGCGGATCCTCACCACCATCCTCGAGGCCGACGGCGGCACGGCCCGGGTGCTCGGGCACGACGTGGCCAAAGAGGCCGGCCTGGTACGCACGCTCATCGGCCTGGCCGGGCAATACGCCGCCGTCGACGAGAACCTGACCGGCCGCGAGAACCTCGAGATGGTGGGGAGCCTCAACCACCTGCCCCGTTCCGCGGTGGGCGGTCGGGCAGAGGAGCTGTTGGGCCAGTTCGACCTGGAGGAAGCGGGCGACCGCACGCTCAAGACCTATTCGGGCGGCATGCGACGTCGCCTCGACCTGGCCGCGGCACTGGTCTCCCGCCCGCTCGTCCTGTTTCTCGACGAGCCCACCACCGGTCTCGACCCGCAGAGCCGGAACAACCTGTGGGAGGTCATCGAGCAGCTGGTCGGCGGGGGGACGACGGTCCTGCTCACCACCCAGTACCTGGAGGAGGCCGACCGGCTGGCCGACACCCTGGTCGTGCTGGACCACGGACATGTCATCGCCGAGGGCACTCCGACCCGGCTGAAGGCCAACCTCGGTGCCACCGTCCTCGAGGTGGGGCTGGACTCCATCGAGGACGCCCGGCGCACCGCCGCCCTCGTCGACCTCCTCGGACCCCACACGCCGGTCGTCAACGGGACGGTGGTCGAGGTGACGGTGGACCAGGGGCCCGAGGCGGCCATGGCCAGCCTCCGTTCCCTGGACCAGGCGGGCATCGTCCCGGTCGCCTTCACCCTGCGGGAGCCCAGTCTCGACGACGTCTTCCTGGCCCTCACCGGCCACCGGGCTGAGGACGAGGACGACTCGGCCGCCGACGGGGCCCTCGAGGTTGGGCGGGACCGGCCCCGGGCCCCCGCCGTGCCGGCCGGGTCGGGGAGGTCGTCGTGACCACCGCCGTCGTCGCCCCCACCGCCTCGGGTACCCCCAGGTTGCACCGGGTCGGCACCCGGCTGCGGTGGGCCCTCTCCGATGCGCTGACCGTCACCAAGCGCAACATCATCAGCTACACGCGCATCCCCGAGGCCCTGTTCTTCTCGACGGTGCAGCCCATCATGTTCGTGCTGCTGTTCGTCTACGTCTTCGGGGGTGCCATCCACGTCACGGGCACCTCCTATGTGAACTACCTCATGCCCGGCATCTTCGTGCAGACCGTGTGCTTCGGCTCGGTGCAGACCAGCATCGGGCTGGCCGAGGACCTGCAGAAGGGGCTCATCGAGCGCTTCCGGGCCCTGCCGATGGCCCGCTCGGCGGTGTTGGCCGGCCGGACCACGGCCGACCTCTGCCGCAACGTGCTCACCGTGGTCATCATCACCGTCGTCGGTCTCATCGTCGGGTTCCGGCCCACCACCGGGGTGCTCGCCTATCTGGCCGGGATCCTGGTCATCCTGCTGTTCGCCTATGCCATCTCATGGGGATTCGCCGTGATCGGGCTGTCGGCCCCCAACAGCGAGGTGGCCCAGGTCATCTCCTTCCCCCTGCTGTTCCCGCTGACCTTCGCCTCGTCGGCCTTCGTGCCGGTGTCCTCAATGCCGGGATGGTTGCAGGGATTTGCCACCTACCAACCGGTGAGCGTGACCGTCTCCGCCTGTCGTGCCCTCATGATCGGCGGTCCGACGGCCACATGGGTCATCCAGTCCGTGCTGTGGGCGGCCGGCCTCCTGGTCGTGCTCGTCCCACTCGCCGTCCACCGCTACCGCACCCGCATCTGACGGCGGCGCCGGTGGCCGGGGAGCCGTCACCGGAGCAGAATGGAGCCATGGCCCAATCCCCACCTCCCGCCGCCGACTCGTTCGGCGCCCGCGCCACCCTCGCCGTCGGTCCCCGCAGCTACGAGATCTTCCGGATCATGGCCCTCGCCGACCGCTTCGACGTGGCCCACCTCCCCTATTCGATGAAGGTCGTGCTCGAGAACCTCCTCCGCCACGAGGACGGCGTCGCCGTGCGCCCGGCCGACATCGAAGCCGTGGCCGGCTGGGCCGACCACCCCGGGCGCCACGGGCTCGGCCACGAGGGCACCACAGAGATCGCCCTCACTCCTGAGCGGGTGCTCATGCAGGACTTCACCGGCGGGCCCGGCGTGGTCGACCTGGCCGCCATGCGTGACGCTCTGGCCGCACTGGGCGGGGACCCGGCCAGGATCAACCCGCTGGTCCCGGTGGAGCTGGTCATCGACCATTCGGTGATCGCCGAGGCGTCCGGGTGGCCCGGGGCCTACGACGAGAACGTCGACATCGAGTACCAGCGCAACATCGAGCGCTACCAGCTCCTGCGCTGGGCCCAGCAGGCCTTCGACGGGTTCCGGGTGGTGCCACCGGGCACCGGCATCTGCCACCAGGTCAACCTCGAGTACCTGTCGCGGGTGGTGTTCGCCACCGACGACGGCCGGGCATACTGCGACACCCTGGTCGGCACCGACTCCCACACCACCATGGTCAACGGGCTCGGGGTGCTCGGATGGGGTGTCGGGGGCATCGAGGCCGAGGCGGCCATGCTCGGCCAACCCCTGTCCATGCTGATACCCCCGGTGGTCGGTTTCCGGCTCACCGGGGAGCAGCCGGCCGGTACCACCGCCACCGACCTGGTGCTCACCATCACCCATCTGTTGCGCCAGCGCGGGGTGGTCGGCAAGTTCGTGGAGTTCTACGGCCCCGGCGTGGCCGCCGTGCCGCTGGCCAACCGGGCCACCATCGGGAACATGTCGCCCGAGTACGGCGCCACCTGCGCCATCTTCCCCATCGACGAGCTCACCCTCGAGTACCTGCGGTTCACCGGGCGGGACCCCGACCACGTGGACCTGGTCGAGGCGTACGCCAAGGAGCAGGGCATGTTCCACACGGCCGGGGCCGTCGAGCCGGTGTTCTCCGAGACCATCGAGCTCGACCTGGCCACCGTGGTGCCGAGCATCGCCGGGCCGGCCCGGCCCCAGGACCTGGTCACCCTGGCCGGCGCCGGGGCCTCCTACCGGGACGCCCTCGGCCGGGAGCCGCGCCCGCAGGGCGCCCCGTCGGCCGAGGGGGTGACCGGGGTGGGGGACGGCGCCGTGGTGGTGGCCGCCATCACCAGCTGCACCAACACCTCGAACCCCCAGGTCATGGTGGCGGCCGGGCTCGTGGCCCGGCGCGCCGTCGAGCGCGGGCTGCGCCCTCCGAGCTGGGTGAAGACCTCACTGGCCCCGGGCTCACGGGTGGTCATGGACTACCTGGACCGGGCCGGGCTCACCGCCCCCCTGGCCCAGCTGGGGTTCGATCTGGTCGGATTCGGGTGCACCACCTGCATCGGCAACTCGGGCCCCCTGCTCGACGGCGTATCCGAGGCGGTGCACGAGAGGGACCTGTCGGTGGCCTCCGTGCTGTCGGGCAACCGCAACTTCGAGGGGCGCATCCATCCCGACGTCCGCATGAACTACCTCGCCTCTCCCCCGCTCGTCGTGGCCTACGCGTTGGCCGGCACCATGGACATCGACCTCACGTCGGACCCGTTGGGCACCGGCTCCGACGGACAGCCGGTGCACCTCGCCGACCTCTGGCCCACGGCGGAGGAGGTCAGCGAGTCCATCCGCACCTCACTCAGCTCCGACATGTTCCGCCAGCGGTACGCGGCGGTGTTCGACGGTGACGAGCGGTGGCGCTCGGTGCAGGCGCCCTCCACCGACACCTTCGAGTGGGACGAGCACTCGACCTACGTCCTCCGGCCGCCGTTCCTCGAGGGGCTCTCGGCGGCGCCCGCACCGGTGACCGACGTCGTGGGGGCCCGGGTGCTGGCCAAGCTGGGTGACAGCGTGACCACGGACCACATCTCACCGGCCGGCAGCATCAGCCCGACGACCCCGGCCGGCCACTACCTGCGGGAGCACGGGGTGAGCCCGGCCGACTTCAACTCGTACGGGACGCGGCGAGGCAACCACGAGGTGATGGTACGGGGCACGTTCGCCAACGTGCGGCTCCGCAACCAGATGGCCCCGGGCACCGAAGGCGGCTTCACCGTTCACCTGCCCGACGGCGAGCCGACCACGATCTTCGACGCCGCCCTCCGCTACGCCGACGAGGGCGTGCCGCTGGTGGTGCTGGCCGGCAAGGAGTACGGCTCCGGCTCCTCCCGCGACTGGGCGGCCAAGGGCACGGCCCTGTTGGGGGTCCGGGCGGTCATGGCCGAGAGCTTCGAGCGGATCCACCGGTCCAACCTCATCGGGATGGGCGTGGTGCCCCTCCAGTACGCCGACGGCCAGAGCGCCGCCACGCTCGGCCTCACCGGCCAGGAGGTGATCACCATCACCGGCCTCTCACCGCTCAACGACGGCGCCACGCCGAAGACGGTGGCGGTCCGGGCGGTCGACGGGGACCGGGTGCTGGAGGTCGAGGTGCGGCTGCGCATCGACACGCCCATGGAGGCCGAGTACTTCCGCCACGGCGGGATCCTGCCCTACATGCTGCGCCAGATGGCCGGCTGACCGGACCTGTCCCCGACGGAGGGCCGGGAGAGCACGGCCGGCTAGCCGGCCAGGGGGAGCACGAACCAGGCGATGGCCACGAACTGCAGGATGGCTCCCGCCACGGTGCAGGCGTGGAACACCTCGTGGTACCCGAACACCCCGGGACGGGGGTCGGGCCGCTTGCGGGCGTAGACGACCGCGCCGGCCGAGTAGCACAGGCCCCCGGCCATCAGCAGGGTGAAGCCGACCGCCCCCAGGGCGTGGAGCAGTTCGGGCAGCACCACCACGGCGGCCCAGCCCACGAGGACGTAGGGCAGGGCGATCACCCACTTGGGTGCGTCCAGCCACACCTGCCGCAGGATGATGCCGGTCACCGCCCCGCCCCACACCACGCACAGGACGGCAGTGCGCGCCGTCCCCGCCAGGGCGATGCCGGCCACGGCCGTGTAGGACCCGGCGATGGCGATGAAGATGGTCGAGTGGTCGGCACGTCGCATCCGACGCCGGCCCACCGGGCCCCAGGTGCGGCGGTGGAACAGGGCGCTCACCCCGAAGAGGAGCGACATCGACAGGGCGTAGAGGGACAGCACCGCTGCCGACCCGGCGGTGGGCGCAGCCAGGACCAGCGCCGTGCCCGACACCAACGAGACGAAGAACGCCACCTGGTGCGAGACGCCGCGCAGCGTGGGCTTGACGGGCCCCGGCTCCTCCCCGACCCGATGTCCTTGCACCATAGGGGCCCGGGCCATCAGCGGCCCGACCGGGTCCGGGCCGGCGGACCGGCCCTGACCGCCTCGGACGAGCAGGCCAGGAACCGGCGGAGCAGACGCCGGCCCACCGTCTCCACCGCAGCCAGCTGCGGTCCCTCCAGCGTCACCCCGTCGGGGAGATGGGGCCGCCAGGCCCGGGCCAGGGCGCCGTCGACCTCGATGTGGAATTGCAATCCGTAGGCCCGGGCGCCGACCCGGAAGGCCTGGTGCGGATAGCGGGCGGTGGCAGCCAGGTGGACCGAGCCGGTCGGGAGGGAGAACGTGTCCTGGTGCCAGTGCACGCACGGCACGGCCGGGTCGGCCAGGCCGCCGTACTCGGGGCCGAACACTGGGTCCGTCCGGCCCGCCGGAGTGAGCTGCACGCGCCCCAGCCCGACCTCGGGCTCGGGACCGGTGGTCACCTCCGCCCCCAGGGCGGCGGCCAGCTGCTGGGCGCCGAGGCACACCCCCAGCACGGGACGGCCGGCCGCCACCACCTCGCCGATCAACCGGCGCTCGGCCTCCAGCCACGGATGGACGACGGTGTCGTGGACGCCCATCGGCCCTCCCATCACCACCAGGCCGGCCACGGAGGGGGCCGCGGGCAGGGGCTGGCGGTCGGGCCGGATCACCTGAGAGCGCCACCCGGCCTCGGCGAGCGCCGTCCCGATGAGGCCCGTCCCCTCGTGATCGACGTGCTGGAGCACGACCCAGGGGCGCCCCGACCCGTCTCCGCCCGGCGCCGACCCGTCGACCGTCACGTGGTGGCCACCACCCGGAAGGCCTCGGCCAGGCGGCCGTCGGGCAGGCCGGCGGCCAACGCCGTCCCCGACATCCAGCTCCGGAGCAGCCCGTCGAGCTCGGCGCCCTCGCCGACCTGGCTGCGGTGGGAGCGGAGGGCGGCCAGCTTGCGGTCGAACTGCTCGGTGGCGTCCACCACCCGATCGGCCCGCTCGGTGGTCATGATCCACAGCTCGGGCACGGTGTGGGGCTCGAGGCCGGCGTCGAGCAGCTCCGGGAAGGCGAAGGGGTTGCGGGCGTCGGGGTAGACGGCACAGGTCGCCGCCTCCCCCGCCGCCAGGTGGTCGGGATGACTGGCGTAGATGCGGTCCCAGTTCCTCTCCGGGGACTGGGCCACCACCCGGTCCGGCCGGAACCGCCGGATGACCCCGGTGATGGCCCGGCGAAGGTCGAGGTCGGGTAGGAGGCGACCGTCGGGAAAGCCGAGAAAGCTGACCTCGGTGACCCCGACCGTCCGGGCCGCCTCCCTCTGCTCGCGGCGCCGGATGTCCGCCATGTCGGCGCGCTTGACCGATCGGTCCGATCCCCCGGCGTCCCCATCGGTGACGATGCAGTAGGCCACGTTCACGCCGGCGTCCGTCCAGACGGCCACGGAGCCCGCCACCCCGAAGTCAACGTCGTCGGGGTGGGCGGTAACCACCAGGACGCGTTCGATCCCCTCGGTGCCGGCATCGACGGTGAGCGGCTGCACGCCGTGGTTGTGTGCCACCTCTGCCTCCTGTGCGGGACCGACGGACCCGGCCGTGGGGGGACCGGCGGGCGTCCGGCTGTGTCCGGGGACGTCCGGGGGAGCTCTCAGTCCTCGCCCGGTTGCCAGGCGGTCAGGTCGGTGAGCCTCCGGTCGTTCGAGAAGATCTCGACGATCGGGGACTTGAGCCCGATGCGGGCTTGGATGCGCTCGATCTCGAGGATCTGGTTCCACTGGACGAGGGTGACCACCAGCCCGGCCTCGCCGGCCCGGGCCGTCCGGCCCGACCGGTGCAGGTAGGCCTTGTGGTCCTCGGGCGGGTCGAAGTGGATGACCACGTCGACCAGCTCGATGTCGAGGCCCCGGGCGGCCACGTCGGTGGCGACCAGGGCCGGGAGCCGTCCGGCGGCGAAGTCGCGCAGCGTCCGCTCCCGCTGGGCCTGGCGGAGGTCGCCGTGGATGGCGCCCGCCTTGACCCCCTCCTTGCGCAGTTGTTCGACCAGGCGGTCGGCCCCCCGCTTGGTCCGCACGAACACCAGGGTCTTGTCCGTGTGGCGGCAGATGGCGGCGCACACCTTGACCCGGTCCATCTGGTGCACCTGGAGGAACCGGTGCTCCATCTCCTCGACGGTGGTGTGGGGCGAGGCCACCTCGTGCCTCACCGGGTCGGCCATGTACCGGCTGACCAGGCGGTCGACCGCCCCGTCGAGGGTGGCCGAGAACAGCAGCGTCTGGTGGGGCCGTTCCAGCCGGCGCAGGACCCACTCGACCTGGGGCATGAACCCCATGTCGGCCATGCGGTCGGCCTCGTCCAGCACCAGTGTCTCGACGTCGGCCACCGAGACCTCCCCCCGGTCCCCCAGGTCGATGAGCCGGCCGGGCGTGGCGATGACCGCGTCCACCCCCCGCCGTAGCTTCTTCACCTGGCGCTCGATGTCCGCCCCGCCGTAGACGGCGGCGATGCGCAGCCCGACCGCCTGGGCCAGGGGCTGGAGGACCTCGCTCACCTGCACGGCGAGCTCCCGGGTGGGCACCAGCACCAGGGCCCGGGGCCGCCCCGGCTTGGTGGACCGGGCCGCCATGGTGCGCTGGAGCAGGGGGATGCCGAAGGCCAGTGTCTTGCCCGAGCCGGTCTTGGCCTTGCCGCAGACGTCGAGGCCGGCCAGCGCGTCGGCCACGGTCATGGCCTGGATGGCGAAGGGTTCGAGGATGGCCTGGCGCTCGAGCGCATCGACCAGGGCGGGGTCGACGCCCAGCGAAGCGAAGGTCGTGGCCGGGCCGCCCTCGGACGGCGGGACCTCACCTGGTCCGAGGACGCGGTCCGGCGGGTCGATCAGGGTTGTCATGGGGTATGGAACTCTCTCTCATCTGCTCGCTGAGGACCGGGCCGGCCGTCAGCGCCCGTGCCGTTCACGGGTGGTGCGGGCCCGCCTCGGGCCATCGTCCGGGTGACGGCTGCCGCCCAGGAGAACAGGATGAGGAAGACCCCGGTGGAAGGGAGCTTTCCCGACCACGCTGTCCATTGTAGCCCAGACGGGGGCCATCTCCAGGTCAGCGGCGATGGCCGGGACCACGGGGCGCCGCCTCGGTCACCCGGAGTGTGCCATCGTGGGCGGGCCGCGCACCCCGCTGCGACCCCTCACGAAAGGATGCCGACGATGGGAAAGCTGAGCCCCGGCGACCGGGCCCCCCGGTTCACCCTGCCCGACCAGGACGGCCACAAGGTGTCGTTGAAGGACTTCGCCGGGCAGCGGGTCGTCGTGTACTTCTATCCGCGCGACGACACCCCGGGTTGCACCAAGGAGGCCTGCCAGTTCAACGACAACCTCCGCGCCTTCACCCGGGCCAAGGTACCCGTGCTCGGGATCTCCGCCGACAGCGCCGAGAAGCACCGGGCCTTCCGGTCCAAGTACGGCCTCAAATTCCCGCTGCTCACCGATGCCGACCACACGGTGGGCGAGGCCTATGGGGCGTGGGGCGAGAAGACCCTGTACGGCAAGAAGTCGATCGGGGTCATCCGTTCGACGTTCCTGGTCGGCGACGACGGCACGATCATCCGGCCCTGGTACCAGGTGAAGGCGGACGGCCACGCCGACAAGGTCCTGGCCGAGCTGGACGGCTGACCTGCCGGTCCTAGGGCGCCCCGCCGCCTAGGGCGCGCCGCCGCCTAGGGCGCCCCGCCACCGGGGCACCCTCACCGCTGATGGCGTGGGCACCACCACGTGGTCCGGCCGCCGACCACCGAACGGATGAGCGGGGTGCCGTCACGGGGGCACCGGCCGTCCGGCCGGCGCTCGTCGATGAGGTCGCCGAGGTGGGAGCCGCCTCGCTCGATGAGCCGACCGAGCGTCCGACCCAGGTGCCGGTGGAGTCGGCGAACCTCGGCGGTGGTCAGCGACCCGGCCGGGCGGACCGGGGACAGCCCGGCCTGCCACAGCAGCTCGTCGGCGATGAGGTTGCCGATGCCGGCCACCCGTGACTGGTCGAGCAGCCTGGCCTTGAGGGCCGTCGACGACCCCCGCAGCGCGGCCGACAGCTCGGCGGCCCGGATGGCCAGGGCATCGGGGCCCATGCGGGAGAGGTCGGGGTCGAGGGTCACGCCCCCGAGCCGCCTCGGATCGCTGACCACGATGGCGCCACCGCCCTCGAACGCGGCCGACCACCGGTCGAAGGACGGGTTGCGACCGACCGGCGCGTGGAGCAGCCGGTCGATGACCGCCGACCCGTCCACCACCAACGTCCCCGTCATCCCGAAGCGGATCCCGAGCATCGGCCCGCTGTCGGCCTCGAGGAGGAGGAGCTTCCCGATCCGCCGGGCGGAGACGAAGCTACGGCCGACCAGGGCCTGCGTCAGGGCGGCACCGGTGGTCCGCCCTTTGAGGTACCAGGCGTCGGGCGAGGTCACCGAGGCGATCGGGCGCCACAGCACTGTCTCGGCCGCGGTGCGGTACCGCTCCACTTCGGGCAGCTCGGGCACCGGCCGAGGGTAGCCAACCCGGTGCGCCGGTCCCGAGGAGTGCCCTGGCTAGGGTGAGGCCATGCCCCCCGAGAAGCCGCACTGGGCCGAGCTGTTCACCGAAGTCGTCACCTCCGGCCTGTGCACCGGGTGCGCGGCGTGCATCGTGGCCTGCCCCTACGACGTGCTCGCCTACGACGACACCGGCGGCCGGTACAAGCCCTTCCACATCGACGCCGAGGGCGGCCCGGAGAGCTGCACCCACGGGGTCAAGGGCTGCACCATGTGCACCCGGGCCTGCCCGAGGTTCCGGTCGTGGGAGACCGAGATCGATACCCATCTCTTCGGGCGCGAGCGGACCCCGGACGAGGTCATCGGGGTCTCTTCCGACGTTCTGCTGGTGCGCACCACCGACCCCGAGGTGCTCGAGCTCGGACAGGACGGTGGGCTGGTCTCGGCCCTGCTCATCTGGGGGCTCGAGCACGACGTGATCGATGCCGCACTGGTCTCCGAGCTCGAAGGTGACGGCTCGACGTGGAGGGCCGTGCCCGGGGTGGCCACGACCCGGGACGAGGTCCTGGCCGCGGCGGGCTCCCGCTACACGTATTCGGCCAACCCGCTGGCGTACCCTCGGGCCATCGAGTCGGGGGCCGAGCGCATCGCCCTGGTCGGGATGGGGTGCCAGGCCTCGGCCGCCCCGGTCATGAAGGCCCGCAAGGCGGGCAAGATCGCCAGGCGGCTGTCCCTCACCATCGGGCTGATGTGCTCGAAGACCTTCGACGACGCCATCTTCCCCGAGCTGTTCGAGGCACGTTACGGGATCGCCCGGGCGGACATCGAGAAGATGAACATCAAGGGCGTCTTCCAGGTATGGACGAGAGACGGGCAATACCACGAGATCCCCCTCAAGGAGGCCCACGCCTGGACGCGGGAGGGTTGCACCTCCTGCCCGGACTTCGCCGCCGAGCACGCCGACATCTCCACAGGCGGCATCGGGGCCTTCAACGACTGGACGCTGACCATCGTGCGCACCGAACAGGGGCGCGAGCTCCTCGACGCCATGATCGCCGACGAAGCCGTCGAGACCAGGCCGGGCGACGACGACCCGGGGGCCATCGCCCTGCTCCACCGGCTGGCCCGGGTCAGCCGGCGACGCTGGCCCGAGACGGCGGTGGCGATGCCGGGCCGGCTGCCCGCCACCACCTGAGGCGCCGGACCGGGACGGATCGGACCCACCCCTCGGCCCCGCGGCCGGGTCGGTCCCGGTCGGGCCGAGACGGCGACGGGCTACGGTGAACGGGCGTGGCCAGCCGACGGAAGCCCGACCGACCGACCGTGGTGCTGCTGGTCCGCCATGGGACCACGCCGACCACCGGGAAGATCCTGCCGGGACGAGCACCGGGCCTGCACCTCTCGGCCGAGGGCGAGGCCCAGGCCGAAGCGGTGGCCGAGCGCATCGCCGGCGCCGACCCGTCGGGCCGGGGGCGGCCGGTCGCCGTCTACGCCTCGCCCCTCGAACGGACCACCGAGACGGCGCGACCCATCGCCCGACGGCTCGGATTGCGGGTCCGCTCCGAGCGCGGGCTGATCGAATGCGACTTCGGCGACTGGACCGGCTCCCGGCTGAGCGCGCTGGCAAGGAAGCCCGAATGGCAGGAGGTCCAGCGCTGGCCCAGCGGGTTCCGCTTCCCGGGAGGCGAGTCCTTCCTCGAGATGCAGGCCCGGATGGCTTCGACCGTCCGACGGCTGGCCCAGCTCCACCCGGGCGACACCGTCGTGGCGGTGTCCCATGCCGATCCGATCAAGGCCGCCGTGGCGTCGGCGGCCGGGACCCCTCTCGACCTGTTCCAGCGGCTGACCGTCGCACCGTGCTCGGTGTCGGCGGTGGTCAGCGGCCCCACCCCCCATGTCCTGACCGTCAATTCCACCGCCTCCCTGGGCGAGCTGGTCCGGTCATGAGCGAGGGCTATGACCTCTCGTCCCCGGAGCGGATCACGGTCGGCACCGTCGGGCCGGTCGGCGATCGGCTCTTCCTGCTCCAGTGCCGCCAGGGGCCGGTCCTCCTGACCCTCAAGATCGAGAAGCAGCAGGTCGCGGTGGTGGCCGACTACCTGGCCCGGATCGTGCGGGACCAGCCGCGACCGGGCCATGTGCCCGACGAGGTGGCCCTGGAGGAGCCGGCCGAGCCGGCCTGGATCGTCGGGACGATCGGGGTCTCCTACGACGAGGGCGATGACCGGATCGTGCTGGTCATCGAGGAGCTCGTGCCCGAAGACGAGACAGGCGCCATCGCCCGGCTGTCCATCTCCCGGGAGCAGGCCGCCGGGTTCGCCATCCAGGCCACCAGGCTGGTCGAATCCGGCCGCCCCCCCTGCCCACTGTGCGGCTCACCGCTCGACCCCTCAGGACACGAGTGCCCGCGGACCAACGGCCACCGCCCACCGGCCGTGTGAGCGGCTGGAGGCCCGACGTCGGTCCCGGACTTGGCTCGGTCCCCCAGCTGCTCGAGACGTCCGGGCTGTCCGTCGCCGGGCGGCTCCCGTGGAGCTCGAACCTCACCTTCCTGGTGACACTGGAGGCCGACTGCCCCGAGCCGGTCCACGCCGTGTACAAGCCGGCCCGCGGCGAGCGCTCCCTGTGGGACTTCCCCGACGGCCTCTTCCGGCGCGAGGTGGTGGCCTACGTGCTGTCCGAGGCGCTCGGCTGGGGTCTCGTCCCTCCGACGGTCGAGCGGGTCGACGGCCCCTACGGCCCCGGCTCCCTGCAGCTCTTCGTGGCCGCCGACTACGAGCAGCACTACTTCACCCTGTTCGACGCCGGCGGCCGCGAGGCGGCCCTGCAGACGGTGTGCGCCTTCGACATCGCGGCCAACAACGCCGACCGCAAGAGCGGCCACGTCCTCGAAGGCCCGGGGGCACGGCTCTGGGCCATCGACCACGGGCTGTGCTTCCACCAGCTGCCGAAGCTGCGCACCGTCATCTGGGACTTCGCCGGCGAGGCGGTGCCGTCCCGGCTCCTCGGGGACCTGGACCGGGTGGCCTCGGACCTGCCGGTCGAGTTGGAGGCGCTCCTCTCCGCCCCCGAACGGGCGGCCCTGGTCGAGCGCATGGAGCGGCTCGTCGACGCCGGCGCCTTCCCCGAGCCGGTCGGGGACCGGCCGCCGTACCCCTGGCCGCTCGTGTGAGCCGCTCAGCCCGGCAGGTCGATGTGGAGCTGCGAACGCATGGCGGCCATGACGGCCTGGGAGAGACGCTCACCTCCGCTCGGTGAGAGGTGGGTGCCGTCCGAGGTGCGGATGTTGACCTCGGCACCGGAGCTGTCCGGAAGGTAGGCGGTGTAGTTGCCCTGGGGGTCGCCGAGGACGGTGACGGACCCGACATAGGTCGCCCCGCCCGGGTCGGCGGCGATCTGGGCCTGGACCACCGAGTTGATGACCTGCATCTGGCTGTTGAGGTCGGGCCGGGCCATGGGAGGCATCCCCACCCACAGGACGTGGGCCCCGGCCGCGTTGGCCTCGCCGACGAGCGCGGCCACCCGCTGCCCGTAGGCGGCGTCCCACCCCGGAGCACCGTAGGCCGTGCTGCCGCCCGGGCCCACCAGCGACTGGGGGTCGTTGGCCCCGAGCATCACCACCACCAGCTGCGGCCGGTGGTTGGCCAGGTCCACCGAGAGCTCGGCCGGCCAGTCGAAGTAGTCGGGTCGGGACAGGCCGGTGTCGATCCGCCCGTCGAGGACGGCGGTGGCCACACCGGAGGCCGACAGGTCGGCGACCAGCGGCTGGCCCAGATCGATCCCGATGGAATCCCCGACCACCAGCACCCGCAGGGGGTCGGCCGCGCTCGGGTGCTGGGTGAGCAGCGGAAGCGTGGTGGTGGTGGTCGGCGCCGGTCCGCCGGCCGGCGCCGCTCCGTGCGACGGGTGGCCGTTCCCGGCGAGGGGCGGGGGCGGGGCCACCCGCTTGGCCAGGGTCGGTCCGCCGCCCGGGGTCCGGCCCAGGGCGTCGTCGGCCCAGGCCACCACGTGGGAGAGCCCGAGACCCTGGCTGAGCGCGGCGATCGGCCCGACCACGTCCAGGGAGACGGTCCGGCGGGTCCCCAGCGGGGAGACGGTCGCAGAACGCTGGAGGCTCGGCGCATCGAGCAGCAGCCACAGCCCGAAGCAGACCAGCCCGATGAACAGCATCCGGGTCCAGGGGATGCCGTCGGGTGGGGCCGCCCACGACCAGCCCCGGTCGGGGCGGCCAGGGTCCCCCGACGGCCCGGGGGCGGGGGCGGGCCGCACCGCCTCAGCCGCGGTGTCGGCCAGGACGCCGGCCGAACGGGCGGCGGAATCGGCGGGGTCGGGGGTGGCGACCATGGTCAGAACCGGTAGTAGATGAAGGGGGCGACACCCTGAGGCCCCAGGGTGGTGATGACCAGAAGCACCACTCCCAGTATGGCGCCCTGCACCACCGGTCGGCGGGCGGCGAATTCCTGCTTCACCCGCTGGAGCCAGTCGTCGGGGAGGTACTGGGTGCCGATGCCGAGGGCGATGGCGCCGAGGGCCAGGGGGGTGACGAGCGGCGAAGGGCCCCACCCGACGACCAGCCGGCTGAGCATGGCCCACACCGTGGCCAGGCTGTCGGCGCGGAACAGGAGCCACCCGAGGCAGACCAATTGGAAGGTGGCGAGGCGGGCGAGCGCCACCCGGCCCCGGCCCACCGGCTCCAGGGAGTGGCCACGGGCCGCCCGGGCCAGGCGGCGATGGCGCCCGATCACCTGGCCGATGCCGTGGTAGAGCCCCCAGGCCACGAAGGTCCATGCCGCTCCGTGCCATAGCCCGCCGATCAGCATGGTCACGAGGATGTTGACGGCGACCCTCCCCTCGCCGCCCCGGTTGCCCCCGAGCGGCACGTACACGTAGTCGCGGAGCCAGAAGGACAGCGTGATGTGCCATCGGCGCCAGAAGTCCTGCAGGGACAGGGCGGTGTAGGGGCGCCTGAAGTTCTGGGGGAACTGGAACCCGAGGAGGAGGGCCAGGCCGATGGCGATGTCGGTGTAACCGCTGAAGTCGGCGTAGATCTGCACGGCGTAGCCGTAGACGGCGACGAGGACCTCGAGGGCCGAGTGCTGCCGCGGGTCGGCGAACACCGGGTCGACCACGTAGGTCGAGAGGTAGGACGAGAGGACCACCTTCTTGGCCAGCCCGGCGCTGATCAGCCAACAGGCCTCGACGTAGTTGACGTGCCGCTCGTCACGCCGCCGCCGGATCTGGGGGAGGAGCTCGGTCCCGCGCACGATGGGCCCGGCGACCAGATGGGGGAAGAAGGAGAGGTACACCGTGGTGTCGATGGCACGGGCCGGCTTGAGGACGCCGCGGTGGATGTCCACCACGTAGCTGATGGCCATGAAGGTGAAGAAGGAGATACCGACGGGCAGAGTGATGGCCAACAGGGGCAGCGGCCGTCCGATGCCGAACCAGTGGAGCATGTTGTCGAGGTTCAGGGCGAAGAACCCGTAGTACTTGAACCAGGCCAACAACCCGACCAGGGCGACCAGCGTGGTCCAGAGCGCCACCCGGCGCCGCCGGCCGGAGGCCCGGCCGATCATCTTGCCTCCCACCTGGGCGATGGCCGTCGACGCGCCCAGCAGGAAGATGAACCGCCAGTCCCACCAGGCATAGAAGAAATAGCTGGCCACCACCATGAACGCCTTCCACGGCCCCGGGTACGGGTTGAGGATCCACTGCACCGTGTAGACCACGGCGAAGAAGATGGCGAAATCGGTGGTGGGAAAGAGCACGTGACCGTCTGTCGGATGGGTCGCGGCGCGCGCGGGGACACGACGCCTGACCGGACACTATCGGCTGCCTGTGCGCCGCCCGTGGAGGGGACGCGGCGCTCCGCCGTTCGCCCGCCGGGCCGGGCGGGCCGCGGTCAGCCGGGCGGGGGCGGCCCGGTCAGCTTCGGGCTTGGAGCGCCTCGATCAGCTTCGGCAGCACCTTGTGGACGTCGCCGACGATCCCGAGGTCGGCCACCGAGAAGATGGGGGCGTCCTGGTCCTTGTTGATGGCCACGATGTTCTTCGAGTTCTTCATCCCGACCAGGTGCTGGGTGGCCCCCGAGATGCCGCAGGCCATGTACACGGTCGGTTTCACGGTCTTGCCTGTCTGGCCCACCTGGTGCGAGTAGGGGACCCAGCCGGCGTCCACGATGGCCCGGCTGGCGCCGGCCGCGCCGTGCAGGAGTCGGGCCAGCTCCTCGATCTGGGCGTACTGGTCCGCCTCGCCCAGGCCCCGGCCCCCGGAGACCACCACGTCCGCCTCGTCGAGCTTCGGCCCCGTCCGTTCCTCCACGTGCCGGGCCACGATCTTCGACGCCCCGGTGGCCCCGGCCTCTGCGCCGGGCGCCGCCACCACCTCGGCCGCCCCCCCGCCGGCGGCCTCGGCCGGGAACGACTTGGCCCGGACCACGAAGAGCTCGGGCCCTTCCCCGGTGAAGTGGGCGGACACGATGTGGCTGCCTCCGAACACGGCATGCCGGCTCACCAGCCCGTTGCCGTCCTCCACGAGATCGACCACGTTGGTGAGGACGGGCCGGTCGAGCTTGACCGAGAGCCGGGCGGCGATGTCCCGGCCGTCGTAGGTGGCGGGGAAGAGGACGACGTCGGGACCGTTGCCGGCACCGACGGCGGCGGCGATGGACGCCGCCACCGGCGCGCCGGGCAGGGCTCCGGCCAGGTCGCCGACATCATGGACGGTGGAGACCCCGTACTCCCCCAGGGTGCCGGCCACCGAGGCGGTGTCCTCGCCCCAGGCGACGGCCTCGACCGTCCCGGCCAGCGACCGAGCCTGCGTGACGAGCTCGAGGGAGGTGGTGATGGGAGCCCCGTCGGCGACTTCGGTGAGGACCCAGATCTTGTCGACAGACATGTTCGCTTGCTCTCCTACCCGATCCCTAGAGGACCTTCAGTTGCTCGAGGAACTCGATGACGCGCTGGTGGCCCTCGCCCTCGTCGACCACGATCTCACCGGCCGACCGGGCCTCGGCCTCGGCCACCTCGGTGATCTCCTGGCGGGCCCCGGCCGATCCCACCTGGCCCGGGTCGATCCCGAGATCGCCGACGGTGAGGGTCTCCACCGGCTTGGACTTGGCCGCCATGATGCCCTTGAACGACGGGTAGCGCGGCTCGACCACGCCGGCCGTGACGGTGACGACGGCGGGCAGCGGGCTCTCCACCTCGTCGTAGCCGGCCTCGGTCTGGCGTTCCACCTTGACCGACGAGCCGTCCACTTCCACCTTCTTGGCGAAGGTGACCGACGGCAGCCCGAGCAGCTCTGCCACCTGGACCGGCGTCGTACCGGTGTAGCCGTCGGTCGATTCGGTGGCCGCCAGCACGAGGTCGGGCTCGGCCCGCTTGATGGCCGCGGCCAGCACCTTGGCCGTGCCCAGGGCATCCGAGCCGGCCAGGGCGTCGTCGCTGATCAGAATGGCCTTGGCCGCCCCCATGGCCAGCGCTGTCCGCAGGCCCGACGTCTCGCCGTTCGGGGCCATGGACACCAGGGTGACCTCGCCGCCGCCGGCGGCGTCGGCCAGCTGGAGGGCCATCTCGACGCCGTAGGCGTCCGAATCGTCGAGGATCAACTTTCCCTGTCGGACGAGGTTCTTCGTCCCCGGATCGAGGGCCGGCGGGGCAGCCGGATCGGGGATCTGCTTCACACAGACGACGACGTTCATGGCCGTGCATTGTTGTTGAAAACCGCCCCTTCGACCAATCGGGGCCGCGAGCCCTGGTCAGGACGGGCGCTGCGGGCCGTCGGTGGCCTGCGCCTCTCCCCCGCCCGGTTCCCGTCCGATCACGGCCAGGGCCAGGGCCACGTCGTCGGTGATCACCGTGTCCACGCCGGCCGATCGGGCGGCCAGCAACCGGGCCCGGTCGTTGACCGTCCAGGTGGCGACGGACAGCCCGGCGGCGTGGGCCTCCTCCACCAGCGTCGGCGTCACCATGGCCGCCTCGGGATGGACGGCGGCGCACCCGAAGCCGGCGGCGGCGGCCACCCCCGCGGCCGGGTCCGGCCACCCGGCCAGGAGGAAACCGGTGGCGATGGCCGGATGGAGGTCATGGACGGCCTGGAGAGAACCCGGCCAGAACGACGAAACCACCACGGACGAGGTCCGGCCGCAACCGACCACCAGATCGCCGACCTGGCGGGCCAGATGCTCCCCGGGGTCGAACCCGGGGTCGCCCGGGAGGTTCTTGATCTCGATGTTGACCGTCATCCCCGAACAGGCGTCGAGGGCGGCGGGCAGGAGCGGCACCAGATCGGGCAGCTCGGCGGCGACCGTGGCGGCAATCGGCCCGATCCCGGTGAGCACGGCGTCGTGGCACACCGCCATGGCCCCGTCGGCGGTCAGCCGCACGTCGAGCTCGACGCCGTCGGCGCCCAGGTGGCGGGCCCGCTGGAAGGCACCGATGGTGTTCTCCCCCACCGCGGTGGCGGGATCGGGACTGCCCCGGTGGGCGAGCACGGCCATGGCTGACACGGATGGCGACCTCTCCCACGGAATCTGCTCGTCGGCCTGTGAATTGCAGGTCAGAGGGGATGAATCGGACCCGGAACTGCTTGCAACCGGGGGTGGCCCTGATTACTCTAGTGAGCGAACTCTGAGCGGCTGGGTGCGTTTGAGCGCCGGCCTATGTGAATCAGATCACAAACCCGAACGGGAGCGGAGGAACAGACATCGTGGCCCTTATGTGGAACCGGACGGTCGAGTGGGACGACGGTGACTGGAGGGAGCTGGCCGCTTGCCGGCGCACCGAACCGGACCTCTTCTTCCCCATCGGCACGACCGGGCCCGCCGTGGACCAGATCGAAGCGGCCAAGCGGGTCTGCCGGGGGTGCGAGGTCCAAGAGCCCTGTCTCGATTTCGCCCTGGCCACCAACCAGGAGTCCGGGGTATGGGGCGGCACCTCCGAGGAGGAGCGCCGCAAGCTGCGCAAGGCGTGGTTGGCGGCCCGCCGCCGCGCCTCGTGATGCTGCGCCCGGCCGGCTGAGCCCGGCCTGGCGTCCGAGCCGGCGACACCCCGGCTACAGGCCGAGGGGCTGGGCCTCCCGGCAGGGGACCTCGATCGACACCACCGTTCCCTGCGTGGCATCGGTGCGCGGCCGCATGGTGATGGTGCCGGCCAGCTGGCTGCGCACCAGGTCCCTCACGATGGACAACCCGAGGCTCTGGGTGGCCTCGATGTCGAAGCCGACCGGGAGTCCCACGCCGTCGTCGATGACCTCGAGCAGCAGGCTGCTCAGGTCGTTGGCCAGGTGGACCCGGACATGGCCGGGGGGCAGGGGGGCGGCCGAGCCGGCCGGTGCACCCGACCGCTCGGAGCCCTCGGCCACGTCGCACGGCTCGGCATCGGGGAAGGCGTGCTCCACCGCGTTCTGCAACAGCTCGGCCAGCGCCACGGCCAGGGGGGTGGCCACGTCGGCCGGCACCTCACCGAGGGCGCCGGTCACCTCGAAGCTCAGGTCGCGGGAGAGCAGCACCGAGTCCTCGGCCATGCGGATCAACGACGTGACGATCTCGTCGAAGGGGACCTGGTCACTCGGCTCACGCGAGAGGATCTCGTGCACGATGGCGATGGACCGGACCCGCCGCTCGGCCTCGAACAGCGCCACCTTTCCCCCGCCGGCCGGGAGCCGGCGGGCCTGCAGCCGTAACAGGGCCGAGATGGTCTGCAGGTTGTTCTTCACCCGGTGGTGCACCTCGCGGATGGCGGCGTCCTTCGACAGCAGGAGGCGATCGAGCCGTCTCACGTCGGTCACGTCGCGCATCAGCACCAGGCAGCCGGTCACCTCGTCGTGGGCCAGGAGCGGGATGCAGTGGAGCAGCACGGTGACGTCCGGCCGGCGCTCGACCTCCTCGACGACCGGGAGTGCCGACGCCAACGCCCATTCGATGGCGGACTCCTCGATACCGAGGTCGGTGAGCCGCCTTCCCTCCGTCTGCGAGTACATGCCCATCCGGTGCAGCGCGTTGGTGGCGTTGGGCGAGGCGTACTGGACCCGTCCCTCCTCGTCGACCAGGACCACGCCGTCACCGACCCGCGGCGCCTCCTCGGTGGCCACCTCCTCGCTCGGGAACGGGAAGGTCGATTCGGTGACCATGGTGACGAACCGCTCGAACAGGCCTCGATAGGTCCGCTCCAGATGGCCCGGGCGCCGGCCCGTCTCGGCGTTCAGGCGGGCCAGCACGGCCACCGTGTCGTCACCGAACCGGACCGGGATGCAGTGCAGGCCCACCGGCTCGTCACCCGGTTCGAGCAGCACCTCGCCGCGGTGCTCCTCCCCCCTCTCCAGGCTGAGCAGGACGAGGGGCCAGTCGGCCGAGGCCACGGTCTGGCCGACCAGGTCGTACTGGACCACGGTGGCGCTGTTGGAGGGGCGCATCTGCCCGAGGATGACCAGCTCGGTCCCCTCTTCGGCGGGGGTGCCGGGTGTGGCCATCGGGGCCAGGAGCACCAGGTCCGAGAAGGAGAGGTCGGCGAGGATCCCCCACGTACCGAGCAGGCGTTGCAGATGGCCGAGCTGCTGGTCGTCGAGGTTGGTTCGCTCGAAGGCCAGTTCGGCCGGGCTGGCCATGCTCAGTCCCCGACGGGCCCGACGGCCACGTCGTGGGGCCGGCGCCCCCGGAAGGCGCGCAGACGGCGGACCCCCGCACCGAGCAGCAGCCGGCGCAGGTCGCCGGAGCGGTCGGCCACGTCGGGCAGCGAGTGGGCGTCCGACGCCGTGGTGAGGGGCACGCCGCGCTCGACCAGCCGCTTCAGCAGCGGTGGTGCGGGGTACTGCTCGCCGACCGGCTTCCGCCAGCCGGCCGAGGAGAGCTCGGCCGCCATACCCGAGCCCGCCGCCGCCTCGGTGATCCGGTCGTAGAACTCATCGGGCACGTCGGGAAGCCGCCCCGCCACCTTCACCAGGTCGGGATGGGCGAACACGTCGCACGCCCCCGAGGCGGCCAGCTCCTCCATGGCCCGGGTGTACTCGTCCCACACCGCGTCGATGTCGCGCCCCTCCCACTCGGCCAGCACCTCCGGCTCGTCGAGCACGTCGAACCGCCAGGACCCGAGCCAGTGGACCGAGCCGAGGATCACATCGAAGGGATAACCGGCGAGCAGTCCGGCCACTTCGTCCATCCGGCCAGGGTAGAAGTCGACCTCGAGGCCCAGGACGACGGGCAGCCCTTCGGCCTTGACCGCCTGGACCACCTCGACGTAGGCGTCGAGGTCGGCCCGGGCATGGTGGTCCCAGTAGGCGGCCATGCCGGCATGGAGCGCGGGGTCGGGTTGGTCCTCCCAGAACCGGCCGAGGAGGTCGGTGGCCTGGGTGAAACGGAAGAGGTGCTCGGTCACCGCCACCTCCACCACCCCGGCGGCGGCGGCCCGCCGGCAGTAGGCCTCCACCTGCTCGACCGTGGCCTCGACGTCGCCCTGGGCGTGGGGCCAGAGGTGGAGGTGGTAGTCGAGCACCGGGGCTACCCCCTCCGCCGGACGAGGGTCACCCCATCCCGGACGGTGGTCTGCACGACCACCACACGCGGGTCGACGGCCAGGGCGTCGTTGAACCGGCGCAGGGCGACGGTGTCCTCGCTGGTGTCGGCGGGGTCGAGGACGTGGCCGCTCCACAGCGTGTTGTCGGCGGCGATCAGCCCCCTCGGCGCCAACTTGGGCAGCACGGCCTCGTAGTAGTCGGCGTAGGCGGCCTTGTCGGCGTCGATGAACACGAGGTCGAAAGGGCCCTCCAGAGTGGCGAGGCTGTCGAGGGCCGGGCCGACCACCACCTCGATCTGCGCGGCGAACGGGCTGCCGGCGATGTGGCGGCGGGCGAACTCGGCATGGGCCGGCGAGATCTCGAGGGTGGTGATCCGTCCGCCGGGGGCCAGGCCGGGCGCCATGGAGACGGCCGAGTAGCCGCCGAAGGTGCCGATCTCGAGGACGTTCCTGGCGCCGAGGGCAAAGGTGAGCAGTTCCAGGAACCGGCCTTCGAGCCGGCCGACCATCATGTTGGGGAACTGCAGCGTGGCTCGCAGGTCCTCGGCCAGTTCCTCCAGGTACGGGGGCGGGGCGGTGGTGTGCTCGGCCGCGTAGGCCTCGATGTCGGGGTCGACGATGTCGGTCACGACTGCATCGTAAGTCAGCCGGGTCGGGCGGCCGGCCCGGACGCCGGGGCCGCCCGTCAGTCCCAGATCTGCTCGCCCAGCCTGAGCAGGCCGGCCAGGTCGTAGATGTCGGTGTCGAAGAAGGGCACGGTGGCCAGCACGTCGGGGACCACCGACAACATGGCCCGTTCCTCCAGCTCCCGGAGGGCCACCACCTGGAAATTCAGGTAGCTGTCGGCCACCTCGGTAAGCACCCGGGCGACCTGGTCGCGGTCGTGCAGATCGGCGTCGACGGCGGCCAGCACCGGGGCCAGTTCCCCGGCCAGGTCACCGGCCTGCTCGCGCATCGATTCGGCCACCGCCGTCCCCTCGGGGCCGCGCAGGTAGTCGGGCAGCACCTTGTTGAGCACGATGGCACCCAGGTGCAGATGACGCGAGGTGAGCTGTTCGGCGAAGAATTCCGCCTCGAGCAGTGGGACGGCCTCGAGGGTCGACACCACGGCGAAGGTCGTGCGCCGGTCCGACAGCAACCGCCCGACCGACTCGGCGCGGGCGACGAACCCCTCGTACATCGACTGGAAGAGCACGAAGAACTCGGAGATGTCGGCGAGGAACTCGGTGCCGAGGATGCGGTCGGCGATCTGGTAGAAGGGCTTGGTGGCCATGTTGACCAGCCTCGACCGGTAGGGCACGATCAGCCATCGCAGGAGGCGGGACGAGAAGAAGTCCGCCATGCGCTGCGGGGCGTCGAGGAAGTCGAGCGCGTTCCTGGTGGGTGGGGTGTCCACCACGATGAGGTCGTAGTCGCTCTCGGAGTGGATCTCATAGAGCCGCTCCATGGCGATGTAGTCGTGGCTCTGGACGAACCGTCCCGAGATGTTCTGGTACAGCGGGTTGGCCAGGATCTCGTTCCTCGTCCGGGCATCTGGCGCATGCCGGCGGATGAGCGCGTCCCATGACTCCTTGGTGTCCAGCATGGCCGCCCACAGCTCGCCCCGCGGCTTGAGCCCGGCGGCCCGGAAGGCCTCGTCGGGGACTCGGTGCTCGGCATTGCCGATCCCGTCGAGGCCGAGGGCATTGGCCAGCCTCCTGGCCGGGTCCACGGTGAGGACGAGCACCTTGCTCCCGTGGCGCAGCGTGGCCATCAGCGCCGCCGCCGCCGCCGTGGTGGTCTTGCCGACCCCGCCCGGGCCGCAGGCGACGGCGATCTCCTTGGTGGCCAGCAGGCCGTCCATCGACCCGCGGCCGGCGCCGGAGGCCTTCGATCCGTGGAACAGCCCCCCGGCGTCGGCCGCCGCGGCGGTCTGGGCCCCGCGCCCGGGGCGCCCGGAACGGGCCGCGGCCATCAGTACCCGAGCTCCTCGCCGAGCGACGCGGCCACCTGGCGGGTGGTCCGCAGCCCGTGGGACCGGGTGAACAGGTAGGGGAGGTACAGCATGGGGACGGCGGGGTCGATGTTGTGGCGGAGCCTGTCCAGGTGGGTGGCGCGGGTACGGCGCATGGTGACGGCCAGCCGCGCCGCGGCCAGGACCGGGCCCGGGTCGCCGCCCACCAGCCGGCCCAGCTCGGCCAGGGGCGTCGGCTGGCCGAGCACGTCGAACACCGCCTCCTCCTGGCGGCCGAAGAGCTCGGGCAGGACCCGGTTCACGACCACGGCCGACAGCTGGACGGTGGTCTCGTCTTTCACCCGTCCGGCCAGCTCGATGGTCTCGTTGACCGGCATCTCCTCAGGAGTGCACACGGCCACCAGCCCGGTGGACAGCGGGTCCGAGAGGATGTCGAGCATCCAGTCGGTCTGGGACCGGATGAGGCCTACTTTGACCAGGCTGTTGATGGCCTGCGGCGCGGCCAGCTGGCCGATGATGTGCCCGCTGGCGGGGGCGTCCACCACCACCAGGTCGTAGTGGCGCTCGCGGACCTCGTAGGCCAGCTTGCCCACGGTCAGGATCTCCCGGACGCCGGGAGCGGCGGTCGCCACGAAGTCGAACGCCTTCGCCAGCGGGCCGATCCGCCCCACCACCGGGATGCGCAGTTGCAGCTTGAGGTACTCGCGCAACGAGGCCTCGGTGTCCATGGTCATGGCGAACAGCCCGGGGAGGACCTCGGTCTCGTTGAAGCCGGTCGGAGGCGCTTCGTAGAAGCCGGCGACATCCCCCCGGGCGTCGACCTCGCAGATGAGCACCCGCTTGCCGAGGAGCGAGGCGAACAGCGCCAGCGCCGATGCCACCGTGGTCTTGCCCACCCCGCCCTTGCCGGTGACGAAGACGAGCTTGAGGTCGAGCAGCGGACTCATGGGCGGAGCGACCCCCTGTCCGGCCGGGGCCGCTTCGGGTGAGCGGACAGCCGGGTCAGGAGATGCCGAAGCCGACCCGACGGTCCGAAATGGGGGGATCGACCTCGACATAGGCCACCTTGCCCACCGGCACGCCCACCTGGCGGCCCTTCCGATCGGTCAGCCACAGGATCGTCCCGTCTCCGGCCAGCGCCGACTCGATGTCGGCCAGGATCTTCTCGCGGTCCGCATCGTCCGGCAACTCGATGTCGAGCTCCTTCATCGATTGCACGATCCCGATACGTACGTCCACCTGGCACGCTCCTCTCCGGGGCCCGAGCCGTCCGCCGGGCCACCACCGACGATACAAGCTCCGCACCGGGCCCCCGGCCGGACCGGTCACAGGCGTAGGGCACACTGGACCCAGTCGGTAGGGCCTTCGGGCTCGATGGGAGCGACATGGCGAGCACATCGGAGACGGGGCGGGAACAGGACCGGGCCCCGGCAGCGGCCGGCGGGGCGGGACGCCGGGCCGGGTGGGCCGAGGCCGCCGCGCCCGGCCGGCCGGTCCTCCACGGGGAGAACGAGCGGAACCGGCGCTGGGCCTCGACCATGGCCGGTCACGACGGTTCGGGGATCCGGTTCGCCCACGCCGACAGCCGCGGCGGCGATGTGGGGCGCCCGGCCGACGGACTCGACCGCGACGCCCGCGAGGAGGCCGAACGGGCGCGATCGGCGCCGGGGGCCACCCGGGCGAAGGGTGCCGGCCAGCGGTTGACACCCGAAGCGCCGGACCCGTGGCGCACCTGCTTCGAACGGGACCGCGACCGCATCCTCCACGCCACGTCCTTCCGCCGCCTGGCCGGCAAGACACAGGTCTTCGTGTTCCCCGACGACCACCAGCGCACCCGGCTCACCCATGCCCTCGAGGTGGCCCAGGTGGCAACCAGCGTGGCCCGGGCCTGTGGCCTCAACGTGGCCCTGACCGAGGCCATCGCCCTCGGACACGACTGCGGCCATGGCCCCGGCGGGCATGCCAGCGAGGACGCCCTCTCCCCGTACCTCGACGAAGGGTTCGACCACGCCCCCTGGGGGGCCGACGTCTCGCTCGCCCCCCTCAACCTCTGCCGGGAGACCCTCGACGGCATCCGCAACCACTCGTGGTCGAGGCCCGCCCCCTCCACGCCCGAAGGCGAGGTGGTGAGCTGGGCCGACCGGATCGCCTATGTCTGCCACGACTTCGAGGACGCGGTGTGGAGCGGGATCGTGACGGCCGACGCCCTGCCGGCAGTGGTGCGCGAGCGGTGCGGCGACAGCCGGGGCCGGCAGCTCGGCACCTTCATCGACGCCCTGGTGTCGACGGTGCTGACCACGGGTCGGGTGGCCATGGCCGAAGAGCAGGCCGAGGCGTTGGCCGCCTTCCGCGCCAGCAACTACGAGCACATCTACCTCCGCCCGAGCTCGGTGGCGCAGGGGCGGGCGGTGGTGGCCGTCCTGCGGGCGCTGGTGGACCACTTCAGCGACCGGCCCAACCTGATCCCCGACGAAGCGGGACGGAGCCCGGGCCTGACCGGCGGTGAGCCCGGGGCCGTCCGTGCCGCGGTGGCGTATGTGGCCGGGATGACCGACCGCTTTGCCTTCCACCAGGCTGTCGCCCTGCTCGGCTGGGACCCGGACAAGCTCCCGGCCGGTGTGGGCGGCCGTTTCTGATCGGGGTCGCCAGGCCGGTCGGGGTCAGGCGGCAGGCGAGGGGCCCGGTTGGCGGGCCACGAGCACCGGGCACGGTGCGTGCCGGACGACATGGTCCGAGACCGATCCGAGCACGGCCCGCTTGAGACCGCCGCGACCCCGGCTGCCGATCACGACGGCCGAGGCCGACAGCTGTGAGGCCAGCGTGCAGATGGCCGGCCCCGGATCGCCGGGGACCACCCGGGGCTCGGCCCCGACCAGCCCCAGGGCGCGGATGGTGCCGTCCACGACGGCCCGGGCCGCGTCGATGGCGGCCTGCGTCTCAACTTCGAACTCCTCCGGCGAGACCACGCCCCCGGCGAACCCGGAGCCCGTCAGCACGGTCGGATCGGGCACCTCGGCCACGGTGACCACGGTGTAGGGGGCACCGTCTCCGAGCACGGCGAGCCCGGCGGCGAGGGACTTCACCGATCGGTCGGACCCGTCGGTGCACAGGAGCACTGGGGAGCCACCCACGTCTGCACCGTAGCAATGAACGGCTGGCCCCCAATCCGGCTCGGGTCCGCCGGGGACGGCGGCCGTCGGGACTCTGACCGTAGGATCGACGGCGGGGCGAGCCGCGCCCGAGCGAGGAGGTACCCATGGTCACCCGGATGTCGAGCCAGTCAGCGACCACCGACGACCGGCCCTCGGACCTCGCGGTGACGCCCCTCCAACCGGCCGGTGGGGGCGGGGTCACCGGCGAGGGACCCCGCCGGGACGGCCCACCGGGGGCACGGGTGGCCGATACCGTCGGGCCGCTGCTGGAAGCGATCGTCGGGAGGCGGGTGCCCGTCCGGTTCGTGTTCTGGGACGGCAGTGCGGTCGGCCCGGAGGACGCCGTCGGGACCCTGACGATCGCTTCGGTCGACGCCGTCCGGCGCATGCTGTGGGCGCCCGGCGAGCTCGGCGTGGCACGGGCCTTCGTCGCCGGCGACCTCACCGTCGAGGGGGACCTCTTCGCCCTCCTGCGCATCCTGCACGACGCATCGCACGGCGATCTCCGACGCATCGGATGGCGCGCCCTCCCCAGCCTGGTGACCGCGGCTCGGCAGCTCGGTGCGCTCAAGCCTCCGTTGCCCGCTCCACCCGAGGAGTGCCGTCCGGCGGGCCGGGTGCACTCGCCGTCGCGGGACGCCCAGGTGGTCAGCCACCACTACGACGTGGGCAACGACTTCTACCACCTGGTCCTCGGACCGAGCATGACCTACTCGTGCGCCCGTTTCGTGGCGGCCGACACCACGCTGGAGGAGGCGCAGGCCGCCAAGTACGAGCTCATCTGCCGCAAGCTCGGACTCGACCGACGACCGGGCGCCCACCTCCTCGACGTCGGGTGCGGTTGGGGATCGATGGCCATGCACGCCGCCGGCCAGCACGGCGCCAGGGTGGTCGGGGTCACCCTCAGCCGGGAGCAGGCCGAGGAGGCCACTCGCCGGGTGGCCGAGGCCGGGCTGGAGGACCGGGTCGAGATCCGGCAACAGGACTACCGCCGCCTTCGGGGCGAGCAGTTCGACGCCATCTCGTCCATCGGCATGTTCGAGCACGTGGGCTCGGCCCTCATGACCCGGTACTTCGAGACCCTGCGGGGGCTCCTCTCTCCTCAGGGGAGGCTGCTCAACCACGCCATCTCGAAGCCGGGAGGATCCGTGCTCGGTCGACGGTCGTTCGTCGGCCGCTACGTGTTCCCCGACGGCGAGCTGCTCGACGTGGCCGACGTCATCGGGGCGATGCAGCGGACCGGGTTCGAGGTGCGCGACGTGGAGTCGCTGCGCGAGCACTACTCGCGCACCCTGCACCACTGGGTGGGGAACCTCGAGGCGCACTGGGACCAGGCGGTGGCCCTGGTGGGCCGGCCCCGGGCCGACATCTGGCGGCTGTACATGGCCGCGTCGGCCAACGGTTTCGACGACGGAGGCCTGGCCATCCACCAGGTGCTCGGGGTGGTGCCCGATGCCTCGGGGCGGAGCGGGATGCCCGCCACCCGCCGGGGTTTCGACTGACGGCGCCGGTCCCGGGCCGGGGTCGGACGCCCCGGGGCTTCAGCGGACGGTGAGCTCCTTGCGGTACACGCGTGCCGGCCCGAGGTCGACGATGGAGGCGGCCAGACCGTCGAAGACCCCGGCCACCTCACCGTCCGGCTCGGCCACCGTCACCGGCACCCCGATGTCCCCTCCCTGGCGCAGTCGGGGCACCAGGGGCACCTGGGCCAGCAGCGGCACCCCGAGCTGGTCGGCGAGCTGGTGGCCCCCGCCCGAGCCGAACAGCTCGTAGCGCCGGCCGTCGTCGGCGGTGAACCAGCTCATGTTCTCGATGACGCCGCGCACGGTGAGCTTGAGCTTGCGGGCGGCGTAGGCCGACCGTTGGGCCACGCGCTCGGCGGCGGCCTGGGGCGTGGTGACGACGAAGACCTCCGTTTTGGTCAGGTACTGGCCGAGCGAGAGCGTGACGTCACCCGTGCCGGGGGGCATGTCGATCAGCAGGAAGTCCGGCTCCCCCCAGTAGGCGTCGACCAGGAACTGCTCGAGCGCCTTGTGGAGCATCGGCCCGCGCCAGATCACCGGCGTCTCGTCCGGGACGAAGTACCCCATCGACAGACAGCGCACACCGTTGGCGGCGGGCGGCACCACGAGGTCCCCGATGATCAACGGGTCGGCGGTCGCGCCGAGCATCCCGGGCACCGAGAAACCGTAGACGTCGGCATCGAGGATCCCGACGTCGAAGCCCATCCGGGCCAGTGCCACGGCCAGGTTGACGGTGACCGACGACTTGCCGACGCCCCCCTTCCCCGACGCGATCCCGAGGATCCGGGTCTTCGACCGGGGACGCATGAAGCGGTTCGGCCGCCCCTCCTCGTGGCCGACGGGCGCCCCATGGGAATGACCGTGGCCGTCGGGCCCCGCCGTCCCGCCGTCGACCGGGTCCCCGCGGAGCAAGGTGCGCAGCCGGGCCCGGGACGGCTCGTCCATCACCGCGGTGTCGACGCTCACCTCCCCCACCCCGGGCTGAGCCTCCGCCGCCCGGCGGACCCGGTCCACCAACTCGTCCACCTGCGGGTAGTGGGCCACGGGCAGAGCCACCTCCACCACCACGCCCCGGCGCCGGGCCCGGACCGCCCCGACCATGCCCAACTCGGACAGCGGGCGTCGCAATTCGGGGTCGACGACCCCGCCGACGGCCGCTACGACCTGGGACTCGTCGATCGACATCTGCCTTCTCCTCGGGGAAATCCGGCGCCACCGGTAGACTAGGTGGCGTGCCACCGGTCCCGGACAGCCCGATCGCCGAGCCGGGCGCCGCCCCGGTGATGCCGGTCGCCCGGACCGAGCCCGATCCCTCCGACAGTCACTTCTCGGCGGCCGTCACCGCGGTGACCTCGGCGTTCGGGGACCCGACCCGGCGAGAGATCTATCTGTTCGTCCGGTCCAATCCGGGGACCACCGCCTCGGAGGTCGCCGCCCGCTTCTCCCTGCACCCCAATGTCGCCCGGCATCATCTGGAACGGCTGGCCACCGGCGGCTATGTCGAGGTCACCATGGAGCGCCCGGTCGGGCAGGGTGCCGGCCGTCCCTCCAAGCGGTTCCGGGCCGTCGGCAACGACCCGACGCTCGACCTGCTCACCCGGCGCGACGACCTGCTGGTGCTGCTGTTGCAGGAGGCCATGCAGCTGCTCGGACCGGCGGCGGCCGAGGGCATGGCCGAGCGCGTCGGTGAGGAGTACGGGCGCACCCTGGCGAACCAGATGTCACCGGGCGAGGGCCAGCGGTCGCTCCGGACGGCCATGCACGCCATCGCCGACACCCTGACCGCCCACGGCTTCGACGCCCATGCCGAGGACCAGGGCGCCGCCACCGCGGTGGTGGCCGACAACTGCCCCTTCGGCGACGCCGCCTCGCAGTACCCGGTGCTCTGTGCCGTCGACCGGGGCATGGTCAAGGGACTGCTGTCCGGGTTGTGCGGCGAGGACCCCGGTGGGAACGTCCCGGTGGTCCTGTCGTCGTCGCGTGCCCGCGGCGACGACGCCTGCGCCGCCGTGGTCTGACGGCACCGGGGACCGTGGCCCGTCACTACCTCGACCACGCCTCGACCACACCGATCCGTCCCGAGGCCCGGCAGGCCATGGCCGACTGGGACCGGGAGGGCGTCACGGCCGACCCGGGCCGGGTGCACACCGAGGGCCGGATGGTCCGAGCCGCCCTCGAGGCGGCCCGGGAGCAGGTGGCCGGCCTGTTCGGGGTGCGGCCCCGCCAGGTGGTGTTCACCTCCGGCGGTACCGAGGCCGTCAATGCTGCGGTCTGGGGGGCGGCGGCGGGCGGGGGGCCCGTCGGCTGCGCCGCGGTCGAGCACTCGGCCGTGCGCCAGGCCTCGGTCCGCGCCGGGCCGCTCGTCCCCATCGCCGTCGACGGGCGGGGTCGGGTCGGGGGGCTCGACGAGGCGCTCGAACGGTGTCGCTCGACCCACGGCCGGGACCCCGTGCTGGTGCACTGCCAATGGGGCAACCACGAAGTGGGCACCCTCCAACCGGTCGCCGAGTTCGTCGACCGGTGCCGGGGGCTGGACACCCTGGTCCACGTCGACGCGGCCGCCGCCGCCGGCCACGTGCCCCTGGACCTCGGGGCGCTCGGTGCCGACCTGGTCTCGGTCTCCTCGCACAAGCTCGGGGGCCCGGCCGGGGTGGGCGCCCTCATCGTCGGCCGGGGCATCCGGGTCGAACCGCTGCTGGTCGGGGGGAACAGGAGCGGGCGCGCCGGGCCGGGCTCGAGAACGTCTCGGGGGCCATCGGCTTCGGTGCGGCCGCCGCCGCCCTGGCCACGGCCAGCGCCGTGGCGGCGGAGGCGTCCGTCGCCCGGGCGCAGAGCGAACAGCTGGCCCAGGTGGCCACGGCCGTGGCCGGCGTGCACGTGCTCGGCGACCCGATGGACCGCCTGCCCCACATCGTCTGCCTCGGGGTCGAGGGGGTCGAGGCCGAGCCGGTCCTGCTCGGGCTGGACCAGTCCGGCATCGCCGCCCACTCCGGCTCGTCGTGCTCGTCGGAGAGCCTCGAGCCCTCCCCGGTGCTCGAGGCCATGGGGGTCGATGCCGAGCGCTCACTTCGCGTCTCGGTCGGTTGGTCCACGACCGCCGCCGACGTCGACGCCTTCGCATCGGCCTTCGCCCCCGTCGTGGCCGGATTGCGGGCGTTGCGGACCGGTTGAGCCTCTGCCGCCCGGTGGCGATAGGTTCTCCCCGGTGCGCGCCCTCGTCTGTCCCGAGCTCGGCCCGCTCGAGACGCTCGTGCTCGAGGACCGGACCCCGGCGGTGCCCGGTGAGGGGCAGGTGGTGGTGGACGTGAAGGCCGCCGGGGTGAACTTCGTGGACGGGCTCATGTGCCAGGGGCAGTACCAGATCAAGCCCCCCACGCCGTTCGTCCCGGGCAGCGAAGTGGCCGGCGTGGTGGCCGCGGTCGGACCGGGCGTGAGCGGGATCGCCGTCGGCGAGCGCGTGATCGCGTTCACCGGCATCGGGGGCTTCGCCGACCAGGTCGTCGTGCCCGCCCTCTCACTCGTCCCCATGCCGGCCTCCATCGACTTCGCCCAGGCCGCCGCGCTCATCCAGAGCTACTGCACCATGCTCTTCTCGCTGACCCGGCGCACGTCCCTGACCGCCGGCGAGTGGGTGCTCGTGCTCGGGGCCGGTGGTGGGGTGGGGCTGGCCGCCGTCGACATCGCCACCGCCCTGGGCGGACGGGTCATCGCCGCGGCCTCCGACGCCGACAAACTGGCATCCGCCACGGCCATGGGCGCCGAGGCGACCATCGCCTACGAGGACGAGGACCTGAAGGCCCGGGCCCGGGAGCTCACCGGTGGCGGCGTGGACGTGGTCGTGGATCCGGTGGGCGGTCCCCACAGCGAGGCCGCCCTCCGCGCCCTTCGCCACCTCGGCCGCTTCTGTGTGATCGGCTTCGCCACCGGCACCATCGCCTCGGTGCCGCTCAACCAGGTCCTGCTCAACAATCGCACCGTGGTCGGGGTGGACTGGGGCGGGTGGACGTTCAAGGATCCCTTGGGCAACCGCCAGCTCATCGACGAGCTGATGCGACTGGTGGACCAGGGTCGACTGCACCCGACCCACCCCGCCTCGTACCCCCTCGACCGGGCGGCCGAGGTCATGTCGGGGCTCATCGACCGCACCGTCGCGGGGAAGGCGGTCGTGGTCCCCTGAGGCCGGCCGGCGCCGGCGGCCTCAGAAGACGGCGGCGTGGGTGGTGTCAGCTACCGGCCAGCGGGGCGGGCAGGGGCACGCCGGCCTGCTGGAAGGCCTGGCGCAATTCGGGGGCGGCCTGCTGCACCACGGCCGCGGGTGGGTCATCGCCGAGGAAGCGCTGGTACTGCCCGACCGCCCCGGCCGCGTTCCCGTCCCGCTGCAAGAGGACCGTGCCGAGGTACAGGCTGGCGGCGTAGTCGCCCGGATCGAGCCGGGCGGCCCGATCCAGCTTGGCCTCCCCGTCGTCCATCAGCGAGGCGCTGCCGCCCGAGCGGCCGGTCTGGTACTCGAGCCACCCGAGCTGGGCCAGGGCCACCTCGTTGGCGGGGTGACCGGTGAGGACCGACTGGTAGAGCCGGGCGGCCGGGCCGTACTGCCCTTGGTTCTCGAGGCTGGCCGCCTGGTCCAGGGTCTGCTGGATCTGCTGTGACTGGGTCATGCTCACGCTGCCCGTCTCGGTCTGGCCGGGCAGCCGGTTGGAGGCGAAGAGCGAGACGGCCACGACGAGGGCGGCGGCGAACGAGACGACGGCGCCGCGGAGCAGCCACCGGTGGCGCCGGCCCAGTGTGGGGGTCGGTGCGTCGGCGGTCGGTGCGTCGGCGGTCGGTGCGTCGGCGGTCGGTGCGTCGGCGGTCGGTGCGTCGGCGGTCGGTGCGTCGGCGCTCGGTGCCGACGCACCGGCGAGGCCGGCGGGGGCGGGGGGGGTCGCACCGACCAGCTGGGTCTCGACCGCCGACAGGCGGACCAGGTCCCGCTGGCGCAGCGACAGGTAGTCGCTGTCGGAGAGGTCGCCGGCCAGGTACTCGGCGTCGGCGTCGGCCAGAGAGCGGACGAGGAAGTGCCGTCGCTCCTCGAGCTGGTGACGGCCGAGGGAATGCTCCGGGTCGGTCGGGTCGGTGGCGACCAATGCCCCCGGACGCCGCCGGTAGTAGAGGAGGCCGAGCGCGGTCACGGCCACCAGGCCACCGGCCAGCGGCAGGAGCCAGACCAGCAGCGGCCAACCCCGGGCCGGTGGGTCGAGCACGATGGAGGAGCCGTAGCGCGCCTCGAGGTAGGCCTCGATCTGCTGGTCGGTCCGGCCCTGCGACAGGAGCTGGTTGACGGTGGCCCGCACCGCGACCGCCGTCTGGGCGGTGGAGTCGGCCACCGACAGGTCCTCGCAGCTCGGGCAGCGGAGCACCGACTCGATGGCATGGGCCCGCTGGGCCTGGGTCGGCGGCCCCGACGAAAGGATGCCGCTGCCGATGACGAGGGCCACCACCAGCACTACGCCCAGCAACGTCCAGAGAGGGAACTTCCTCATGCTCACGCCCCGGACGCCGCCGCCCGGTCGATGACCTGGTCGAGGTCGGCGGCGGTGACCGGCGCCACGAGGTAGGCGACGACCCGGCCGTCGGGGGCGACCACGAAGGTGGAGGGGGGCGCCCGCACACCGAAGGCCACCGCCAGGTTGCCCCCGGCGTCCGAGAGCGTGGGCCACGAGGCACCCAGTGTCGCCTGATAGGCGCGGGCCCGGCTGACACTGTCGTCGAAGACGACGCTCACCATCGACGCGTCACCGGAGTGCTGGTGCTCGTACTGGAACTTGACCAGCTCGGGGCCTTCCTGCTGGCAGGGGGCGCACCAGCTGGCGAAGAAGTTGATCACCGTGTAGCGCCCGGGTGGGGCGGCCAAGGCGTAGTGGGACCCGTCGACCGTCGTCCCCGCCACCGCCGGCACCGCCCGGCCGACCAGCGGGCTGTAGACCTCGGTGGCGGTGGCCGGGGGCCGGGAGGCCAGCACGGCGACGAGGCCGGCCACGACCACCAGGACCCCGAGGGCCACCCAGCGGGCGGTGTGCCGGGTCGGGGCGGTGTGCCGGGTCGGGTCGGTGTTCGGATCGCCGGCTGGCGTGCTCATGGGCGCTCACCGACCCCGACGGGGAGCGGCTCGCCCTCGGATGCGGACCGGTCACCCTCCGGACCGCCGGCGTCGTCACCGGGGAGGAGGGGGGCACGGGCGGCGTCGACCACCGGGGCCGATACCGGGTCGGTCGGGCGGCGCCTCCGGCCGGGTATGGCCGACAGCACCGACCCGATGACGATGAGGGCGCCCCCGGTCCACAGCCAGGCCACCAGGGGCTGCACCACCACCCGGAACTGCCATGCCGACCCTTTGCCGGGGATGTCGGCGATGGTCAGGTAGACGTCGTCCCGCCAGCCCGAGTCGATGGCCGGCGTGCCCACCGTCTGGGTGCCGGTGCCGAACTGGCTGATGGCCGGGGTGAACTGTCCCCCGCCGTCCACCCGGAGGACGGCCCGGAGCTCCGAATGCGACGGTGTCGACACCGTCTGGGTGCCGACGAACTCCACCCGGTGGCCGGCCACGGTGGCCGATTGGCCGCGGTGCAGCAGCACCAGCCCGTCGTGGCGGAACCCGGCCGCGGCGGAGAGCCCCACGGCGACGAGCACCACGCCGATGTGCACCACCATCCCGCCGTTGGCCCGGCCCACCAGGCCCCGCCAGCCCGACAGCAGGGCCCGGGCGGCGGTGGCACCGGCTGTCCGCGCCCCCCGCCACGCCCCGCGCACCGACAGCACGAGGGCCCGAACGGCCGTGGCGGCGGCGAAGCCACCCAGCCCGAAGGCGAGGAGCGGCTCCACGCCGCGGACGCCGGCCAGCACACAGGCCACCACCACGACCACCCCGACCGCAGCGGGGACCGCCAGTCGGCCCCGCATGGTCTCGAACGTGCTCTTCCGCCACGGCAGGGCGGGGGCCACCGCCATCAGGAAGAGCAGCCCCACTCCGACGGGGATGAACATCCGGTTGAAGTAGGGCGCGCCCACCGCCACCTGGTCATTGCCGTGGAGGGCCTCGTAGAAGAGCGGGAACACCGTACCGAGGAGGACGACGAAGGCGAAGCCCACGAACAGCAGGTTGTTGGCCAGGAAGGCACCCTCACGGCTGAGCGGCGAGTCGATGCCCCCGCTCGAACGGAGCTGGTCGCCGCGCCAGGCGATCAGGCCGACCCCGCTCACCACGACGAGACCGAAGAACCCGAGGAGGAGCGGACCGATGGACGAGGCGGAGAAGGAATGGACGGACTGGAACACACCCGAACGGGTGAAGAAGGTCCCGAGGATGGTCAGGCTGAACGTGGCGATCACCAACGAGAGGTTCCAGATCCGGAGCAGCCCGCGGCGCTGCTGGACCATCACCGAGTGGAGGTAGGCCGTGCCGACCAGCCAGGGCAGCAGGGCGGCATTCTCCACCGGGTCCCAGGCCCAGAACCCACCCCACCCGAGGACCTGGTACGACCACCAGGCGCCGAGCAGGATGCCGGCCGTCAGGAAGGCCCAGGCGAACAGGGTCCAGCGCCGCGTCTCGCTCTGCCAGTCCTCGTCCAGACGACCCGTGACCAGCGAGGCGATGGCGAAGGCGAACGGCAGCGTGAACCCGACCATGCCGAGGTAGAGCAGGGGTGGGTGGAAGGCGTTGAGCGGGTTGTCCTGCAGGAGCACGTTGGGCCCGAGCCCGCTGGTGGGGACGGCCCCGGACACATGGCGGAACGGGTCGGCCGGCCCGAGCATCAGGCCGAAGAAGAAGGCAGCCACCACGTAGACCACCAGAGTGGCCCAGGCCACCAGGGGCTCGCCGGCACGGCGACGGAACCGCCACACCATGGCGGTGGCATAGCCGGCGAGGATCACCGCCCACAGCAGGATGGACCCGGCCAGCGCCGACCACAGGCCGGTGATGGTGTAGAGCAGCGGGGTGTAGGTGCTGTTGTTGTCGGCCACGAAGGTGAGCGAGAAGTCATGGGTGATCAGGGCGCGCTCCATGGCCGCCACCGCGATCAGCCCACCGAGGAGGATGAGTGGGGCGTAGACCTGGCCGCGCCAGGCTGCCGTCGTCCGGCCTCGGGCCAGGCCCACGCCGATCACGGCGATGCCCACCAGCGCGGCCACCAAGCCGAGGAGGACGCCGGTGTGGCCGAAGGCCCCGTTCACCTGAGGGGACCGGCCGTGCGGCCGCGGGACGTCGGGAAGCTCATCGCTTGGTGCCGTTCGGCGCCGTGACCCGGCCCGGATGGGCGGCGATGTAGTCCGACGAGTGCTTCACCAGGATCTGATTGGACACGAAGGTGGACCCACTGAAGTGGCCGACGGCGATGACGGGGATGTCGGGCTGGAAGAGCTCGGGGGGGCTGCCCGTGTTGTCCACCCGGACGGCGGTGTGACCCGACGTGACGACGAAGTCCACTCCCGTCGGGGTGGACCGGATCGAACCCTGCTCCACCACACCCTCGAGGTTGAACGTCCGGCTCCCGAGGCTGGCCTCCTGCTTCACCGCCTGGTCGGCCGGGAGGTAGAAGTTGAGGGCCGTCCCGAGCCCCTTGGCCAGCAGCACGGCGAGCGACGCCACCAGCACCAGGCCCACCACGGCGTAGCGGACGCGGTGACCTGAGCTCCGGAGAGCCGGCCCGGTGGGCGTCGACGGCCCTCCCGGCTCCACGGCGGGCCGGTCGCCGCTCTTCGAGGACGGGGGCAGCGGTGGGGCGGTCGTCATCGGTCCTCGGCCGGGCCGGGGGCCCCGGCGGTGTGAGGGGGCTCCGGCGGGAGCGACCCGACGCGCATGGCCAACCGGGTGAGCCGGCGTCGGCGCCATACCAGCTGGACGGCGTAGAGGAACAGGATGCCGAGCACCGCCACGTAGCCGGCCACCACGTAACGCATCAGGCCGCCTCCTCCACCAGCGCGCCCTCGGCCCGCCGCTCGGCCAGGGCCACGTCGAGCTCCCCACGGCCCAGCCGGTCCTCCAGCACGCCGATGCGGTAGCGGACGAGGAGCATCCAGACGAAGACCAGGGTGAGGGCGACGAAACCGAGCAGCAGGGTCCAGGCCATCGATCCGTGGATCGTCGGGGAGAGGTCGGGATTGAGCACCGTCGCCCCCTGGTGGAGCGTCTTCCACCAGAGGACGGAGAAGTGGACGATGGGCACGTCAACCGCGGCGAACAGGGCCACGAAGGCGCTGCGCTTGGCGCGGACCTCCGGCTCGGCCGGCACCCGGCGGAGGGCCAGGTACCCGAGGAACAGCACGGCCAGCACGGCGGTGCTCGTCAAACGGGCGTCCCACGCCCACCAGACCCCCCAGGTGGGCTTGCCCCAGATGGACCCGGAGATGAGCGTGCACACGTTGAAGACCACGCCCACCTCCACGGCGGCGGCGGCCAGGCGGTCCCAGAAGAGCGACCGGGTGCGGGGCCAGAGGTACAGGAGGCTGGCGGCGGCGGCCAATCCGAAGGCCAGGTACAACGCCACCCAGGCCACCCCGGGGTGGAGGTAGACCAGCCGCACCAGGTCACCCTGGGTCTGGTCGGGGGGGGTCACCCACAGGCCGAGCCAGACCGTGCCGGCGGTGGCCACCACCGCGCCGATCCCGATGATGCGCTCCGTCCACGTCACCCGGGTGGACCACAGGGGCGGGGCCGCGTCCCGGCCGGCTCCTCGCCCGATCCTCATGCCGACTCCTGGACGGGACCGTAGACGACGACCCCGATCGCCACGTAGACGGCGTCGAACACGACCAGGAGCCGAAGCCACTGGCTCCCGTCGGCGGCGATGCCGCCGGCCATGGCCGCCTGCCAGATGCGCGTACCGGCCAGCAGCACCGGCGCGGCGATGGGCAACAGGAGGAATGGGAGCAGTGTCTCCTTCACCCGGAGGCCGGCGGACAGCGCCCCGTACAGCGTCCCGGTGGCGGCCAGCCCAACCGTCCCGAGCAAGCCCGAGGCCACCAGCAACCAGGGGTGGACGACCTTGGCCCCGTAGAGGAGCACCACGCCGGCGCCGAGCACGATCTCGAGCACCACCAGCACGCTGCCGACGGCCAGGGCCTTGCCGAGGAACAGGCCGGCCGGGTCGATCCCCGACAGCCGGAGGCCGTCGCGCGCCCCGTCCCCCGCCTCGACGGACACGCTGCGCTGGACGGCGAGCACCGTGCAGAACAGGACGGCCACCCAGAACAACCCCGGGGCGCCGCGGGCCATCAGGGTGCGATCAGGACCGAGGGCGAAGGCGAACATGACGAGAGCCACGATGCCGAACGGTGCCACCTGCGACAGTGCCACCCGCGACCGGGCCTCGATCCGGAGGTCCTTGCCGGCCACCAGAAGGGCGTCACCCCACATGGGCCACCGGCCCGTTGACCGGGACGACGTCGGGCCCCGGGCGGGATGGTGCCGCCGGTGCCGGAGGTGCCGCCGGTGCCGGGCCACCCTCCGGCCGGCCGGGGACTGCCGAGGAGGCCCGCTCGCCGGTCACCCGACCGCCGGCCATGGTGACCACCCGGGTGGCCAGCGGCTCGACCGATTGCGCCTCGTGGGACGCGACCACCACGGTGGTCCCCTGGGAGGCGGCCTCGGCGACCAGCTCGTCGAGGATCCCGCGGGCCGAGGCGTCGAGGCCGGCATGGGGCTCGTCGAGCAGCCAGACCTCGGGCCAGCGGGCGGTGAGGACGGCGAGCGCCACCCGTCGCCGCTGACCGGCCGAGAGCTTGGCCGCGGTGGTGCCCGACAGGCGGCCGGTGAGGCCGAACCGGTCGCACGCCCCCGCGACCCGACCGGGGTCGCCACCCGCGGCGCGCACGGCGAACGTCACGTTCTCCCGCACGGTGAGGTCGTCGTAGAGATGCGAGGCGTGCGAGAGGAGGCCCACCCGCCGTCTCACCTGGCTGCGCCGGCGGATCGGGTCGAGCCCGAGCACCCCCACGCGGCCGGAGGCCAGGGGCACCAGGCCGGCGCAGACCCGCAGGAGGCTGGTCTTGCCGGCGCCGTTCGCCCCCTCGACCAGCACGGTCTCGCCCCTCGTCACCTCGAGGTCGAGGCCGGCGAGGAGGGGGAACCGTCCCGACAACGCCACGGCGTCGTGCAGGGACAGCGCTGGAGAGGGAGGGGCGGGGGGGGCCATGGCCGTCCCACCATGGTACGAGCGTGGCGGGGACGGAGCCAGACGGGCCCGAGTGGTCGGAAGCGGTCGGCGCGGACCCGGCTCAGCTGGTGGAGAGCCGGCTGAGGTGCAGGTCGCGGAGCCAATCGGCGATGTATCCCGAAACCACCCCGACGTGGCCGGTGAGCAGCAGCAGCCCGAAGGCCACCAGTACCGCCCCGCCCACCAGGTCGACCAGGCGCAGCCGGTTGCGCACCCGGGCCAGGGCGTCGGTCATCCGGCCGAAGGCCAGGCCGCTCAGGAGGAACGGCACCCCGATCCCGAGCGAGTAGGCGAGCAGGAGGGCCACTCCCCCGGCCGCGGTCCCGCCGGTGCCGGCGGCCAGGGCGAGCACGCTGCCGAGGACCGGACCGATGCACGGCGTCCAGGCGAAGGCGAAGGCCATGCCCATCACCGGCGGCGCCCAGGCACCGAGCACCGAGGGTCGTACCGTCACCCGGCGCTCCCCGGTCAGCACCGTCGGGAGGGCGACACCGGCCGCCATGGCCACCAGGACGGCGCCGAAGAGCACGATGAGCACGCCGGAGACGGTCTCGAGGAAGCGCTGGTGGGTGAGGAAGAGCCGCCCGATGGCCGACGCCGACGCCCCGAGGATGGTGAAGATGAGGGTGAAGCCGGCGATGAAGGAGAGGATCCCCCGCAACAGCCGGGCGCGGCGCAGCCGCAGCTCCCCCGGGGCCGGCCTCCCCACCGGTGGGTCGACTGAACCGGACGTGGACGCTGGCACCCCGCTCCCCGCCCCGGCGGGGACCAGGGTGGGGCGAAGCTCGGCGAGCTCGGCCGCCGAGAGCCCGGACACCATCGACAGGTAGGCCGGCACCAGGGGCAGGACGCAGGGGGAGAGGAACGAGAGCATCCCGGCGCCGAACGCCACCAGCAGGCCGACCGGGTCGGCGTGGATCGTCGCCGGGCCGACCATCCCGATCGCTAGACCAACTGGCTCTTCACCAGCGCCAGGTCGGCCTCGACCATCATCTGCACCAGGCCGGGGAACTCGACCTCGCGGAACCAGCCGAGCGTCTTCTCCGCCTTGGACGGGTTCCCCACCAGCAGGTCCACCTCGGCGGGGCGCAGGAAGCGCTCGTCGATGACCACATGCTGTTCCCAGTCGAGGTCGGCGGCGGCGAAGGCCAGCTCGACCAGCTCCTTGACCGAATGGGTCTCGCCGGTGGCGACGACGTAGTCGTCCGGGTGGTCCTGCTGCAGCATGAGCCACATGGCCCGCACGTAGTCGGCGGCGTACCCCCAGTCCCGCTGGGCATCGAGGTTGCCGAGGGCGAGCTCCCGGTCGATGCCGGCCTTGATGCGGGCCACCCCGTGGGTCACCTTCCTCGTGACGAACTCGAGTCCGCGCCGAGGCGACTCGTGGTTGAAGAGGATGCCCGAGTTGGCGTGGAGCCCGTAGCTCTCCCGGTAGTTGACCGTGATCCAGTGGCCGTAGACCTTGGCCACGCCGTAGGGGCTGCGGGGGTAGAAGGGGGTCGACTCCATCTGGGGGACTTCGAGGACCTTGCCGAACATCTCGGACGAGCTGGCCTGGTAGAAGCGGATCTCCGGATCGACGATCCGGATGGCGTCGAGGACCCGGGTCACCCCGAGGGCGGTGGTCTCCCCGGTGAGGACGGGCTGGTTCCACGAGGTCTGCACGAAGGACTGGGCGGCCAGGTTGTAGACCTCCTGCGGCCGGTGGTCGCGCAGGATGTTGATCATCGACACCTCGTCAAGGAGGTCCCCGGCCACCAGGGTGACCCGGTCCTGGATGTGGGCGATGCGTTCGAAGTTGAGCGTGCTCGAGCGGCGGACCATCCCGCACACGTCGTAGCCCTGCCCGAGGAGGAATTCGGCCAGGTAGGAGCCGTCCTGACCGGTGATGCCGGTGATCAGTGCTCGTTTCGCCATATGGGTCGGGCTCCTCGGGCTCAGTGGGTGTCGGAGGGGGGCGTCTGCCAGGATGGCGCCCGCTTCTCGATGAAGGCGGCGATCCCCTCGGCCGCCTCGGCGGTCTGGCTGGTGACCGTGAGCATTGCGTGCAGATAGGGCAAGGCCTCTGTCGCCGCCGAGTCCAGCACAGCGTAGAACGATTCGCGGCCCATCCTCATCACCCCCGGCGGTTTGGAGGCCAGGACCGCCGCCGTCGCCGCCACCTCGGCATCGAGCCGGCCGTGCGGCACCACCTTGGTCACGAACCCGATGCGGTCGGCCTCCTCGGCCTCCACCACCCGGCTGGTCAGCATGAGCTCGAGCGCCTTCTTGGGCGGCATCGAGCGGAGCAGCGGCACCGTGACCATGTAGGGCCACAGGCCGACGTTGAGCTCGGGGGCGCCGAACCGGGCCCGCTCCGAGGCGATGACCATGTCGCAGGCCAGGGCGAGGCCGAACCCCCCGGCCATGGCCCATCCCTGCACCCGGGCGATGGTGGGCTTGCCCAAATGCCAGAGGTCCTCGAACAGCTCGGCCAGCCAGCCCCGGGCCACGTGGTGCCGGGCGAACCCGTCGGCGGGGCCGCCCGGGCCGTCCGGGTCACCCGGCTCGTCGGGCACCATGCCCGACAGGTCCGCCCCGGCGCAGAAGGCGTGGTCGCCGGCGCCGGTGAGCACCACCACCCGCACCGAGGGATCGCTCCGGGCCCGGTCCACGTGGTCGCGCAGGGAACGGATGATCTCCCAGGTCATGGCATTGCGCCGCTCGGGCCGGTTGAGGGTCAGCGTCAGGACGGCGCCGTCCTGCCCGGCCAGCAGCTCGGGACCCGACGGGTCGACCGGGGCTGCCGGCGATCGGTCTTCAGGCACCGGACGACGCTAGCTCGCACGGTGTGCACCTGTCCTCCGCCCCAGCTCCTCGAAGCGCCGGCGCCGAGACGCCGCCCGCACGTCGCCCACACGCCGCAGGGCACACCGGCCTCGTCGCCCGCTGGAACGGCCCCGCCTACGGTGGCGCCATTCCCACCGCCGCCCTGCTCTCCTTCCGCCTCGGCGGCACCGACGGTGTCGCCGTCGAGGCGGCCAAGTGGGGAGGCGCCCTGACCACCCTCGGGTTCGCCACTTTCACCGTGGCCGGTGCCGGGCCCGTCGACCGGCTGCTCCCCGGTCTGGCCATGGACGGGACCGGCGGGCCACCGACCCGGTCCGAGCTCGTCGACGCCCTGGCCGACGCCGACCTGGTCGTGGTCGAGAACCTGTGCTCGCTGCCGCTCAACCCCGGTGCCGCCGGCCAGGTCGCCGCCGTCCTCGCCGGGCGGCCCGCCGTCCTCCACCACCACGACCTGCCGTGGCAGCGTCCGCCGTTCATCCACCATCCGCCCCCTCCGGTCGACCGGCGGTGGGCCCAGGTCACCATCAACGACCTCAGCCGGCGTCAGCTGGCGGCCAGGGGCGTCGTCGCCGCCACCGTCTACAACGCCTTCGCCCTTGATGACGCGCTTCCATCGGGCATCGACCCGGAATGCGTCCGGGCGGCCCTCGGGGTGGAGGAGGACAGCCGGCTGGTCCTGCAACCGACCCGGGCGCTTCCCCGCAAGAACATCCCGGGCGGCCTGCAGCTCGCCACCGCGCTCGGAGCCACCTACTGGCTGCTCGGCGGGGCGGAGGACGGCTACGGCCCCGCGCTCGAGTCCGTCCTGGCCGGCGCCGGCTGCCCCGTCGTGCTCGGCCCCCCGCCCGGGGAGACGGCGTTCGTCGTCGGCGACGCCTACCGGGCCTGTGACGCGGTCGCGCTGCCCTCGACCTGGGAGGGGTTCGGCAACCCTTCCGTCGAGTCGGTGGCCTACCGGCGCCCGCTGGCCATCGGGCCCTACCCGGTCGGCCGCGAGCTGGCCGCCTTCGGGTTCGAGTGGTTCCCCCTGCGGCAAGCCGACCGGCTGGCGTCTTGGTTGGAAGTGCCCGACCCCGCACTGCTCGACCGCAACCTGGCCGTGGCCGAGGCCCACTTCTCGCTGCGGGACCTCCCCGGGCGCATCGCCGCCGTCCTCCCCGATCTCTGACGCCCGGCACGCCGCCGGCCCGGCGGGACGGGATCGGGCCCGGTGCCCCGTTCCGACCCCCGAGTACCATGCAGGGCCATGAACGGACCGGGCACCGCGGGGTCCGGCGCCACCACGGCGCCGGCGGGCCGGGTCGAGGCTCCGGGGGGTCGCCGGCTCACCGCCGACGCCCGGCGCCGCCAGCTCTTCGAGGTGGCCCTCTCGCTGTTCGCCGAGCACGGGTACGCCGCCACCACCATGGACGAGATCGCCGAGGCCGCCGGGGTGACCAAACCGCTCGTCTACCAGCACTTCGACTCGAAACGGGCCCTGTACCTGGAGCTCATGGACGTGTTCTCCCGTGAACTGGTCATGCGCATCGTGAAGGCCACGGCCAACGCCGAGGGCCCCCGCCAGCAGGTCGAGCTCGGCTTCGCCGCCTACTTCGAGCTCATGGTGGGCAACGAGCCCGCCTTCCGCCTCCTCTACGGGCGGGATGCGCCCGACGACCCCGAGCTCGGCGCCGCCCTGCGCCGGGTGGAGGAGACCATCGCCCAGGCCATCGACCCCCTCATCGACGCCGGGCTCGACCCCGAGCACCGGCTGCTCCTGGCCCATGCGGTGGTGGGCGTGGCCGAGGGCGCCAGCCGCCACTGGCTGGACGCCCGCCGTCGACGCGCCCTCGCGGCGGGCACCGGCGACGTCGACGCCCTCAGCCTGGAGCAGGAGGCCGCCCTGCTGGCCACCCGGCTGGCCGACTTCGCCTGGGCCGGCCTCCGCCAGGTCCACCGCACCTGAACCGTCACCGCCGACCCCGAGGGCGGCGCCGAGCCCGGCGCGAGCGGGCTCAGACCACCTGGCCGGCCACCACCGGCTGCTGGGCCGACTGGACGACGCCCCCACTGTGCTCGTCGGTGATGGCGAAGGCCCGGACCGGCTCGTGCCCGGCCACGCTGAACGGGACGATGGTCGGGTGCGGGCCGAGCAGGCCGAGCGAGATGGTCTGCCCGCCGACCACCCCCCACAGTTGGTAGGTCCGGTCCACCGGGAGGGTGGCCAGGTCACGGACCTCCACGAACCCGGTCCCCGACGGGGTCAGCACGACGACCGCCCCGGACGCGGAGCCGGTCCCGGCCGGCGCGGTGAGCTCGACCTTCCGGGTCGAGGGGGCGGCGAGGGCGGCTTGCTCGGCGGCGGTGAGCGACGGCGACTGCAGCGCGTTCACCTGATGGTCGAGATGGTTCACCCGTGCCCCGAGCACGATGGCCACCACGGCGGCGGCGGCGGCCACGGCCACCGCACCGGCGGTCACCCAGCGGCGCGGACGCTCGGGGGCCAGGGGGACGACCGGCGCCTTCCCGTCGGACGGCAGGTGGCGTTCCTCTCCCGTCTCGAGTCGCGATGCCAGGCGTTCCCACGACGGCGGGACGGACCCGTCGAGCTGGCCGGCGATCGCATCCCACAACTGCGGTGGTGACTCGCCGCCCGAGTTGGCCAGCAGCCCGGCCACCTCATAGTGGTGGGCGACCTCGATGGCGCACCGCATACAGGCCCCGAGGTGGCGTTCCACCATGGCGGCCGTGTCGGGGTCGACGGCGTCGAGGGCGTAGACGCCGAGCAGTTCCTGGATCTCGCGGTGGCCGGCCTCTGGCATCTCCTCGCTGTCGTCGCTCACTGCCCCGCTCCTGCCGGTTCGATGCCACGATCGGCCAGGGTGGTGCGGAGCCGGCCGAGCCCCGACCTGATCCGGCTCTTCACCGTACCCTCTGGCTCCTTCAGTATCCTCGCCACCTCCTGGTAGGTGTGGCCGCCGAAGTAGGCGAGCTGGATGGGGTGGCGGAGCTCGTCGGGCAGGGCACCGAGGGCCTCCTGCACCTGGTCGGCCACGGCCATGTCCCACACCTCGTGATCGATGTCGTACCCGGCGGTGGCCGTCTGGCGCGACGTGCGCTCCTCACGCCGGCGACGCGCCACCTCCGACCGCACGAAGTCCACCGCCTTGCCATGGGTCCGCGCCAGCAGGAAGGACCGGAGCGTTCCGCGCTGGGCATCGAACTTCTCCGGCTGCCTCCACAGATCGAGGAAGACCTCCTGGGTGATCTCCTCGGCCGGGGTGTCGTTGCGGAGGATCCGGCGGGCCAGCCCGTGGACGGCTCCCCCGTGCCGTCGGTAGATCTCGGCCAATGCCTGTTGCTGCCAGCGGCCGACGGCCACGACCAGGTTGGCGTCGCTCGCCGCGCCCACGTCGACCATCACGGCACTGTATTCGGAGCCGCTCGCCCGGCCGGATGAACGCCGGCACTCGATCGCCGGGAGAGGGGGGCTCCGACCAACCACGGTGCCAGCGTCGGGCTGGGAGCCGGCAACATTCCCACGGCATGGACCCGGGCCGTCATCGGGTATGCGGCCTCGAGCTGTCCGGCGTCGGCCGCTCCGCCGGCCGCCGGCGAGCCGCGTTCATCCCGATGGGTCGGGGCTACGAATAGGCGACATGAGCTTCGACATCGGCAGTTACCAGCGGATTTCGGCCAGGCTCGACACTGACGACATCGACTTCGCCGACTTCCGGGACCAACCCCTCTCGCCCGACGCGCTGCGCTGCCTCCGCTACATGCACGACGTCGAGAACCACACCGTCTGCTATCTGCGCGACGTGCTCGTGACCCGGGCCCACCGCGACCCGGAGGTGACCTCCTTCCTCACCCTGTGGAACTACGAGGAGTTCTGGCACGGGGAGGCGATCGCCGAGATCCTCCAGGCCCACGACGAGCCCGCCGGCGCCGGGAGGATCGCCGCCCTGCGGCGGCGCCTGCCCAAGCGGGATGCATGGCGCCCACTGTCCTTCCAGATCGGATCGGCGCTGACCCCGCACCTCACCGCCGTGCACATGACGTGGGGCGCGGTGAACGAATGGACCACCCAGGCCGCGTACTCACGGCTGGCCAAGCTGGCCGGCCATCCGACCCTGTCGGAGCTGTTGCGCCGCATCATGAAGCAAGAGGGCCGGCACATCGACTTCTATGACCATCAGGCCAGGCGGCGACTGGCCGACAGCCGGGCGGCGCAGCGCCTGACCCGGTGGGCCCTCCGCCGGTTCTGGGCGCCGGTCGGCAGCGGCGTGGTCCCCGCCGACGAGGTGGCCTTCCTCCGCGGCTACCTGTTCGGGGACGAGGACGGCCGGGCCATGGCCGAGCGGATCGACCGCCGGGTGGACCGCCTTCCCGGGCTGGCCGGCCTCGACCTCCTCCAGGGCGCGGTGGCCGCCGCGGCCTGAACGTCCGGGACGAGGCCCCGAGCCCGGAGGACCAGAGGCATGCGTCCCGGCACGCAAACCCGAGTGGGCCGGTAAACTATGTGGGTGTTCGGGTTCCCCAATCCCGTCGACGAGCACGCTGCCCGGACCGTGGCCGGCGGCGTCCTGCTCCTGTGCGTGGGCGCGCTCGTCCTGCGGCAGCCTCTCATCCTCGTCCCGTTGGTCTACGGGTTTTGGGCCCGGGTGCTCACCGGGCCGAGGCTGAGCCCGCTGGGCCTCATCGCCACCCGGCTGGTCGCCCCCCGGCTGCCCCGGCCCCCGAAGATGGTCGCCGGGCCCCCCAAGCGGTTCGCCCAAGCCATGGGGGCGGCGCTGTCCACTGCCGCGGTCGTGCTCTGGTACGGGTTCGGGCTGTCCACCGCGGCCTGGTCGGTGGTGGCCTTGATCGCGGTGGCCGCCTTCCTCGAGTCGGCCTTCGCCGTCTGCCTCGGGTGCATCGCCTTCGGCCGCCTCATGCGGGCCGGGGTGATCCCCGACGACGTCTGTGCCGCCTGCGCCGACCTGACCGTGCGCCATCCGCAGCTGGCCGACGGTCGCACCGCCTGAGCCCGGCGGCGACCGGTCGGTGCCTCAGCGGAGCCGGGGGGCGAGGTCGGCGCAGAGGTCGGCCAACTCCTTCACACAGGCCAGGTAGACCTGGTCCTCCCCGCCGGCCGGGTCCTCGACGTCCTCCCACGGCTCGATGGGCAGGCTCGCCGGGTCCAGCGCGGACAGTCGCTCCGGCAGGGGTACCGGGCCCGGCGGCAAGTCGCGGCACAACCGCTTGATGGAGACGGCCTTCGAGGCGGCCTGGGGGAATTCCCGCCGGACATAGGCCACATGCTCACCGGCCATGCACAGGACCAGCTCGGCCGAGCTGACCAGGGCGGGGGTGACCTGGCGGCTCCGGTGGCCGTCCCAGCCGAACCCCGACCCGGCCAGCGCATCCCGGGTCCGCCGGCTCATCGGCTGCCCGTCGACGACATGGGTGCCGGCGGTCACCACGGCGACGCCGGCGGCCCGGAGCATCGCCCCGGCCATCACTGACCGTGCCGCGTTCCCCGTGCACAAGGTGAGGACCGACGACGGTGGAGGGTCGCCTCCAGCCGGCGTCGCGGCCGGCTCACCCACCTCGCCCGTCACGGGCAGTCACGGTAGTGCACCGGTTGACCGCGCGGGCCCCGGTGGGCCCCGGCCGTGGTCGGGATCAGTTGATATGGACCCCGGAGATGGCCCGGCTGATGATCAGCCGCTGGATCTCCGAGGTGCCCTCGAAGATCGTGTAGATCTTCGAGTCGCGGTGCCAGCGCTCGACCGGGTGCTCGCGGATGTAGCCGTAGCCGCCCATGATCTGGATGGCCTCCTCGGTCACCCGTACGGCGGTCTCGCCGGCGTACAGCTTGGACATCGACCCCTCGCCCGCCGTGAACTCCTTGCCGGTGCGTCCCATCCAGGACGCCCGCCAGATGAGCAGGCGGGCGGCGTCGATGCTGGTCTTCATGTCGGCGAGCTTGAAGGCGATGGCCTGGTTCTCGATGATGGCCCGGCCGAAGGCGCGGCGTTCCTTGGCGTAGTCGAGGGCGTACTCATAGGCGGCCCGGGCGATGCCGAGCGCCTGGGCGCCGACCGCCGGCCGAGAGGCCTCGAACGTCTTCATGGCCGCCTGGCTGGTCGAGCGCTTGCCCTCGCGGGCCCGGGCCAGCTTCTCGTCGAGCTTGTCCTTGCCGCCCAGGAGCAGCCGACCCGGCACCCGCACGTCGTCGAGGACGACCTCGGCGGTGTGCGAGGCGCGGATCCCCATCTTCTTGAACTTCTGGCCCTGGGAGAGCCCCGGGGTCTTCGGCGGCACGATGAAGCTGGCCTGGCCACGCGAGCCGAGCTCGGGGTCGACCGACGCCACCACCACATGGATGTCGGCGATGCCGCCGTTGGTGATCCAGGTCTTCGTGCCGTTGAGGACCCACTCGTCCGTGGCCTCGTCGTAGACGGCCCGGGTGCGAAGTGACGACACGTCCGATCCCGCATCGGCCTCGGAGACGGCGAAGGCGGCCATCTGGATGTTGTCCGGCGTCCCGAAACACTGCGGGCCCCATTCGATGAGCTGTTCGGGGGTGCCGTTGCTGGCGATACCGGCCAGGCCGAGCGTGCTCCCGAAGATGGACAGGGCGATCCCGGCGTCGCCCCAGGCCATTTCCTCGCTGGCGATGGGCATGAGCAGACCGCTCTCGTCGAAGAACGCCTGGGAGATGAAGTCGAAGGAGTACAGCCCGATCCGGGCGGCCTCTTCGATGATGGGCCACGGGGTCTCCTCCCGCTCGTCCCATTCGTGGCCGGCCGGCCGGATGACCGTCTCGGCGAAGTCGTGCAGCCATTTCTGGATCTGCAGCTGGTCCTCGTTGAGGTCGAGAGAGAAATCAGACACGCTGTCCGCTCCGTTCGTTCCGGCCCTGTCGGGCCTGTCTCCCCAAACGGCGAGTGCGGCCTGACGACCGGCCCGTCCGTCGTAGTTACTCCATAGTAACCTCTTGGGGGACGCCGTGCCCCCTCATCGGTCCTGGCGGCGGGCCGACGGATGAATTCCCTGTTCAGAACGGCGGAGCGGATCGAGCGCCGATCCCGCCGGGCCCCGAGTGGCGGTTGGCCGCCCGCCGAGGCCGTCGAGGAGGGCCGGGGTGGGCGACGGGGGACGGCGGACGCCCGCGGCTGGTGAGGGGCGACGACGCGCGCCCAGGCAGGGGGCGGAAGGGCCGGGAGACTTCGGCTGTGGGTGGGGTCAGGCGGGCTGGACCACGCGCACGTCGGCCGCCTGGAGGCCCTTTGGGCCCTCCTGGAGGTCGAACTCGACCGCTTGGCCCTCCTCGAGAGAGCGGAACCCGTTCATCTGGATGGCGGTGTGGTGCACGAAGACATCGGCACCACCGTCCGGCTGCGAAATGAAGCCGAAGCCCTTCTCAGCGTTGAACCACTTGACTGTTCCGGAAGCCACGGTGGCATTCCCCTTTCCTCCACACGCGTCGTGGACAAGCTCCCGCCCACGATGGGTCGCGCCTCCACCCAGGGCGGTACCGACGGCCGACGATCGAAGGAAGGATTGACTGCCGGCAAAACGCTAGCAGCCTGATTTCGAGAATCAACTGTCTGCGCCGCCTGTCCACCGGCGTTCACACAGCGTTCATCGCGCCCGGACCCGCGTGCCATCCGGTCCGTCCTCCACCAGCCATCCGGCCGCCTCCAGCTCGCCGCGCAGCGCGTCGGCGAGCGCCCACTCACGCGCCGCCCGGGCCTCGTCCCGCCGGCGCACCCGGTCGGCCGTCTCGGGGTCCACCACGGCCGGCGGACCGCCTCCGAGGGCCAGGCCCACTGCGGCGCACAGGAGGCAGACGGTGCGGGCCAGACGCGCCGCCGTCGTCGGGTCGCCGGCGTCGGCTGCGCCATTGGCCCGACGGACGAGATCGAACACGGCGGCCATGGCGCCGGGCGTGTCGAGGTCGTCGTCCATGTGGACCCGGAACCGGGCGACCGCCTCGCCCTCGGTCTCGCCGTCGGCCTCAGGCGCGGCGACCGCCGGGCCGTCGGCCAAAAGGTCGGGCAGCTCGAAGCGGCGGGCCAGCTCGTCCAGCCGGGCCAGCCCGGCCTCGGCGTCCCGTACCGTGTCCGGGGTGATCTCGATCGGGGACCGGTAGTGCGAGCGCAGCACCAACAGGCGGTAGGCACGGGCGTCGCTCCGGGCCAGGAGGTCCTCGAGCGATGTGAAGTTGCCCGACGACTTGGACATCTTCTCGCCGTCCACGGTCACCCAGCCGTTGTGCACCCAGTGCCGGGCGAACGCCCAGCCGAGGGCGACGGCCTGGGCCCGCTCGTTCTCGTGGTGGGGGAAGATCAGGTCGATGGCCCCCCCGTGCAAGTCGAACCCTTCGCCCAGGAGGTCGAGTGACATGACCACGCACTCGGTGTGCCAGCCGGGGCGCCCCGGTCCCCAGGGGGATCCCCACGTGGGCTCGCCGGGCTTGGCCTTCTTCCACAGGACGAAGTCGAGCGGGGACCGCTTGTCCTGGTCGGCGTCCACCCGGGCGCCGGCCCGCAACGACTCCAGCGGCTGGCGGGCCAGCAGCCCGTAGCCGGGGACCTCCGACACCGACAGGTAGACGCCGTCGGTGGTCTCGTAGGCCACCTGGCGACGGACCAGCTCGCCGATGAGCTCCACCATCCGCTCCACGAAGTCGGTGGCGTGGGGGGTCTGGTCGGGCCGCAGCACACCCAGTGCGTCCATGGCCGCCCACCACGACGCCTCGTAGGTGGCCGTCAGCTCCGACGGGTCGATGCCCCGTTCCGCCGCCCGCTGGATGATCCTGTCCTCGATGTCGGTGATGTTGGAGACGTAGGTGACCTGGAGCCCGATGAAGGTCAGGTACCGCCGGAGGACGTCGAAGACCAGCGAGAACCGGCCGTGGCCGACGTGGGGCGCGTCGTAGACGGTCGGGCCGCAGACGTACATGGACACCTGCCCCGGTGTCCGCAACCGCAGCGGCGCCAGATCGCCCGTGGCCGTGTCGTGGAGCCGGAGCACGCAGGGTACGGTAACCCGATCATGAGCGCAGACGCGACCGGGACGGCCCGGCGGGTGGTGGGCGGATCCGGCGTCCCGGACAAGCCGGCCCTGGAGGGGCTGGAGGCCGCCTGGTCGGCTCGTTGGGAGGCGGACGGCACCTACCGGTTCGACCCCTCGGCCGAGCGGTCCACCGTGTACTCCATCGACACCCCGCCACCCACCGTGTCGGGATCGCTCCACATCGGCCACGTGTTCTCCTACACCCACACGGACGCGGTGGCCCGCTTCCACCGCATGCGGGGCCGGGCCGTCTTCTATCCGATGGGGTTCGACGACAACGGGCTCGCCACCGAGCGCCGGGTGCAGAACTACTTCGGCGTCCGCTGCGACCCCACGCTCTCCTTCGACCCCGACTTCGTGCCCCCGGAGCGGACGGGGAAGGAACCGGTGTCCGTCTCGCGTCCCAACTTCGTGGCCCTCTGCCACCAGCTGACCGTCGAGGACGAACAGGTCTTCGAGCACCTGTGGCGCATGCTCGGGCTGTCCGTCGACTGGTCGCGCTGCTATGCCACCGTCTCGGAACGAGCGCAACGGGTGTCCCAACGGGGCTTCCTGCGGCTGGCCCGGCGCGGGCAGGTGGTGCAGCGGACCGCTCCCACCCTCTGGGACGTCGACTTCCGCACGGCGGTGTCCCAGGCCGAGCTGGAGGACCGCGACCGCCCGGGCGCCTATCACCGGCTGCGGTTCCGACAGGTGGGTGGCGACGGCGCTGTGGACATCGAGACCACAAGGCCCGAGCTGCTCCCCGCCTGCGTGGCCCTGGTCGCCCATCCGGACGACGAGCGCTACCGCCCGCTGTTCGGGACCGAGGTTCGCACCCCGCTGTTCGGCGTGCGGGTGCCGGTCCTCGCCCACCCGCTGGCCGATCCCGAGAAGGGGTCGGGGATCGCCATGATCTGCACCTTCGGGGACACGACCGACGTGGTGTGGTGGCGCGAGCTGTCCCTCCCCACCCGGGCCGTGGTGGGGAGGGACGGCCGGCTCCTGCCGGTGGCCTGGGGCACGCCGGGGTGGGAGTCGGAGTCCCCGGAGGAGGCATCCGCCCACTACGAGGGGCTCGCCGGCCTCACGGTCAAGGCGGCCCAGGCCCGCGTGGTCGAGGCGCTGTCCCAAGCCGGAGCGCTCATCGGGGATCCCCAGCCCATCACCCACCCGGTCCGGTTCTACGAACGGGGCGAGCGGCCGCTCGAGATCGTCTCGTCACGGCAGTGGTTCATCGAGACGCTTCCTCTCCGCGACCGGTTGCTGGCCCGGGGGGAGGAGCTCCACTGGTACCCCGCCTACATGGCCCACCGCTACCGGGCCTGGGTGCAGGGGCTCAACGCCGACTGGAACATCAGCCGGCAACGGTTCTTCGGTGTCCCCTTCCCGGTCTGGTACCGGGTCGACGCCACCGGAGAGGTGGACTTCGACCACCCGATCTTCGCCGGGGAGGATTCGCTCCCGGTCGACCCTTCGACCGACCGGCCCGACGGCTACACCGAGGACCGGCGCGGCCGGCCGGGCGGCTTCGTCGGGGACCCCGACGTCATGGACACCTGGGCCACCTCTTCCCTGACCCCGCAGATCGCCGGCGGGTGGGGTGAGGACCCGGACCTGTTCGACACGGTGTTCCCGATGGACCTGCGGCCTCAGGCCCACGACATCATCCGCAGCTGGTTGTTCTCGACCATCGTCCGGTCCGAGCTGGAGCATGGGGTGCTGCCCTGGTCGGACGCAGCCATCTCCGGCTGGGTGCTCGACCCCGACCGCAAGAAGATGTCGAAGTCCAAGGGCAACGTGGTCACCCCCCTGCCGCTGATCGAGCAGCACGGGGCCGACGCCGTCCGCTACTGGGCCGCCTCCGGCCGGCCCGGGACGGACACCGCCGTGGACGAGGGCCAGATGAAGGTGGGGCGGCGGTTGGCCATCAAGATCCTCAATGCGTCCCGCTTCGCCCTGGGCCGGGTGGCCGGAACGGACGGCCGGATCGAGGACCCGAGGCCCGAGGCGGTCACCGCGGCCATCGACCGGGCCGTGCTGGCCCGACTGGCCCGGGTGATCGACGAGGCCACGGCGGCCTTCGAGGAGTACGACTACGCCCGGGCCCTGGAGCGGACCGAGTCCTTCTTCTGGTCGTTCTGCGACGACTACCTCGAGCTGGTCAAGGTGCGGGCCTACGGGGACGGACGCGAGCCCGGGCCGGCGTCGGCCCAGGCCGCCCTGGCCCTGGCCCTCTCCGCCGTGCTCCGCCTGCTGGCCCCCATCCTCCCCTTCGTCACCGAGGAGGTGTGGTCGTGGTGGCAGGCCGGGTCCATCCACACGGCCGCGTGGCCCACCGCAGCCGAGCTCGGATCCCCGGCCGCAGGGACCCGGGACGGGCCGGTCCTCGAGGTGGCCAGTGACGTGCTGGGTGCCATACGCGGCGCCAAGACGGCGGCCAAGCGCTCGATGCGCTCACCGGTGGCCACCCTGGAGGTGACCGATTCCGCCGAGCGCATCGCCGCCCTGCTGTCGGCCGAGGCCGACCTGTGCGAAGCCGGCGGGGTGCTGTCGATGGCCACCGCCGTCGGCGACGAGCCGGCGGTCGAGGTCGTCCTGCTCGACGAGCACTGACCGCCCGGCCCGCGGCCGGTGGCGCCGCCCCCTCAGGCCAGATAGACGCTCAGGGCGGCGTCGGACATCTCCTGGGGGGTGCCCTCCTGCTGGATGCGCCCGTGCACCATGATGGCGGCGTGGGTGGCCACGGTCAGGGCCGTCGTCACGAACTGCTCGACCAGCAGCACCGTGGTCCCCCGCCGGGCCAGGTCCCCGACGAGCTCGTAGAGCTCCCTGACGATCAGCGGCGCCAGTCCCATCGAGAGCTCGTCCAGCAGGAGGATGTCGGGCTCGGTGACCAGGGCCCGTGAGATGGCCAGCATCTGCTGCTCGCCGCCGGAGAGGGTCCCGGCCATCTGCCGACGCCGGTCCTTCAGACGGGGGAAGGCGGCGAACGTCCGCTCCTCGACCTCGGCGACGCTCTCGCTGCCGCCGTAGGTCCAGATGCGCAGGTTCTCCCGCACCGTGAGATTGGGGAAGATCCCCCTCCCCTCGGGTATGGCGCACAGGCCGGCCCGGGCCAGCTTCTCCGGTGGTGTCCTGCCCACCGGGCGGTCGCCGATGCGCACCTCGCCGGCCGTGGGGTGGATGCGCCCGCTGATGACCTTGAGCAACGTCGACTTGCCGGCGCCGTTGGGGCCGAGCAGGGCGAAGACGCTCCCCGGCGGGACCTTCAGGTCGACGCCGTGGATGACCTCGATGCGCCCGTAGGCGGCCTTCACCCCGGTGACGGTGACGCCCGGCACGGGCCGACCGGTGGTGGTGGTGGTGGCGGTGGCCGAGCCGTTCACGGTCCGACCGCCGGTCGGGGAGCGCCCGCGGCGGCGGCGGGGCCGGCTCCGGCCTTCGCCTCGCCCAGGTAGGCGGCCTGGACCATCGGGTCGGTGCGGATGGCGTCGGGAGATCCCGAGGCGATGATGTCGCCGAAGTCGAGCACGTAGATGTGGTCGCAGATGCGCATGACCAGCTCCATGTCGTGCTCGACCAGCAGCACGGCCATGCCCTCCGCGGCCAGCTTGGACAAGAGGTCCCCCAGGGCGGACGACTCCGATTCGTCGAGGCCCGAGCCCGGCTCGTCCAGCAGGAGGAGCTTGGGGCCGATGGCGAGGGCCCGGGCCAGCTCGACCATGCGGGCCAGGCCCGTCGACATGGCGGCCGACTGCCGGTGGCCCAGCCCGGCGAGCCCGACACCGGCGAGCAGCCGGGCGCAGCTGGCTCCGTCGGAGGAGCCGACCCGGATCGACCCGTCCCCCTCCGGGGCGGCCTCGGTGGGGGCGGCACTGCGCCGGTGCGGCGACACCCGCCGCAGGTTGTCCCGGTCCCACCACTTGACGGACGACTCCAGTCCCACCTGGACGTTCTCCCCCGCCGTCAGCGTGCCGAACAGCTCGAGCCGCTGGAAGGTCCGGGCCAGGCCCATGCGGGCCCGGCGATGGGGCTTCATGGCGGTGATGTCGGTGTCGAACAGACGGACCGTCCCCCGGTCGGGTGACTGCAGCCCGCTGATCACGTTGAACAGGGTCGTCTTGCCGGCACCGTTGGGACCGATCAGACCGGTGACCGTCCCCGGCTGCACCGAGATGCTGGTGTCGTTGAGGGCGGAGACCCCGCCGAAATGGACCGTCACCTCGGAAACGGTCAGCACGGCGCCACCGGTGGTGCCGTCGGCGGGCAGCACGGGCCTCGCTCCCATCAGGCCGCCGCCGGCCGGGCCTCGGGGACGGCCACCGGTGGGCCGGCCGGCGCCTCCTTGACCCACGGCAGGTGGAAGTGCAGGGCCTCGATCCCGAGGATGCCGTTGGCCGCCCGACCGATCAGGATGATTCCGGCTCCGGCGAAGATGCCGAGCCCGTGGGGCCACCACTGGTTGAGGAAGACGAAGGTCAGGGCGGCGAGGAAGGCCCCCGTCACCGTACGGATGCTCCAGATGGTCACGAACAGGACGAAGATGATGCCGGCGAAGAAGTCGAAGTCCGAGGTGCCGACGGTCTGCTGGACGGTGCCGTAGAGGGCCCCGGCCAGTCCTGCCATCCCGGCACCGATGGCGAAGACGGCCACTTTGGTGACCCCGATGTTGAGGCCGACCGTGGCGTAGGCGGCCGGCGAGTCGTTGAGGGCGACGAGCCGCCGGCCGAACAGGCTGCGCCGGATGGCCAGCACCATCCAGGCGGCGAGGACGAAGAACGCGGTGACCATCAGGAACTCGGCGCTGTCGCTGCCGAACGACAGGCCCGGCAGGACGATCCGGCCGACGTTGAGGCCGCCCCCCTCCCCGAAGATGTGGGAGTCGGTGAAGAAGCCGTTGGCCACGGCGTCGGCGAAGGCGAACGTGGCCAGGGCCAGGTACAGATCGCGCAGCCGGATGGTGGGCAGGGCGACCAGGGCACCGACCGCGGCACAGATCAGGGTGGCTGCCAACAGCCCGAGTAGGGAACCGCCGCCGGCGACCTTCCCCATGATGAAGGCCCCGATGCCCATGAAGGAGAACTGGCACAGCGAGACCTGTCCCGAGTACCCGGTGACCAGTACCAGGGACAGGCCCACGATGCCGAGGGTCATGACCACGCCCCCGAGGGTCAAGATGGTGGTCCCCTTGAAGGCGGTGTTGTCGAAGGCCACGGCGAAGGCCACCGCCGCGGCCATGAACACCAGGCCGGCCACCACTGACTCGGCCGCGCCGGCCACCCGGGGGGCCCGCACCGTGGTGAGCCGGCCGGCGGCCCGGAGCCGCACCGACGGCAGGGTGACCAGGGCGATGAACAGGAACACCATGGGGAGGGCCAGGGTCACGTCGGGGACCAGGCTCTGGGGGAGGTGGGGCAGCGCGTAGATAATCACGTAGTTCTCAGCCAGGCCGATGGCGATGGCGGCGGCGAAGGTCACCGAGATGTTCTTGAGGCGGCCGACGATGGCGGCGGCGTAGCCGTTCACCACCAGCAGGGTCATGGCCGGCACGCTGAGACCGGTGCTCTGGGTCGGGGCGAGGAGCACACCGGCCAGGGCGGCCATGCCGAACCCGAGGATCCAGCCGTACTGGCTCATCCGGTTGGGCGAGGCGCCGGACATGGCCAGCAGCTCCGGGTCGTCGACCACGGCCCGCAGGGCGAAGCCGGTGCGGGTGGAGTAGAAGAGCGCCCGCAGCGCCACGGCCACCACCACCGCCACCCCGATGATGAGGACCTCCTGGTACTGGATGTTGATCCCGAGGAGGCTGAACTGGCCGGAGACCATGTTGCTCACCGAGTAGTTGAGGGTGGGGTTCCAGATGATGACGGCCAGGCCGGTGAGGATCACCATCAACCCCAGGGTGACCATGACCGGGCGCTCGGGGGACGCCCCGTGCAGCCGCCGCATCAGCACCCGTTCGACCACGGCGCCGGCCAGGGGCGCCCCGACGACCAGGATCACCACCAGGGCCACCAGGACGGGCACATGGTGGGCCGAGACCAGCTCCCAGTAGCAGAAGGCGGCGATCATGCCGACCGCCCCCTGGGCGAAGTTGAAGACCCCCGATGTGGTGTAGGTGACCACCAGGCCGGTGGCGGCGATGGCGTACCCGGCGCCGAGCATGATCCCGAACACGGTGTACTGGAGAAAGCTGCTCACCGAATCATCCTCGTCCCCCGCTGGCCACCCAACAAGACCTCCGTGCTTCTCGCCCCGTCAGCTCCCCGACGGCGGTGACACGTAGCCGTAGTCACAACGGTACCCATTGGTGCTGCTCGTGACCGGGGGGTCGTCGAGGCGCTGGAACTGCCCGTTCACCACGTGCCCGATCAGATAGCAATTGCCCTGCGTCTTGGCCGCCGGGTTGTTGGCGCTGATGATGTGGTCGCCGTCGAAGGAGGTGATCTTGGACAGGGCCTGCAGCAGGGACCCCCGGCTGGGATCCGAGCCGGCGTTCTTCAGGGCCTGGGCGAAGAGCTCGGCCGAGATCCAGCCGTACATGGTGAACAGGTCGGCCTTGAACCCCGGCGAGGCGATGTTGACCCACTTGAGGAAGGTCGCCACGGCGGGGACGACGGTGGCGTCCGTCCCGAGGTAGAGCGAGGCGTTCTGGTCGAGGAAGTCGCCGTTGACGTTGGCCGCGCCACCCGAGGCCGACACCAGCTGGTTGCTGTAGGTGGCGGCCCCCAGGACCACGACGGGGTGGAAGTTCTGCTGCTGGAGGTCCTTCAGCAGGGCCGGGGCGTACTGGACGGGCAACTGGTCGACGAAGAGGATGTTGACGCCGGCGTTCTTCATGGCGATGACGTTCTCGGTGAAGTCGGTCTGGGTGACGGCGTAGGTGGGGTCGTAGACGACCTTGTAGCCGACCTTCTCCAGGACGTACTTCTCCCCGGCCCAGGCCGACTCGGCCGAGGGCATGTCACCGACCAGCGTGCCCACGTTGGTGTCGTGGGGGAACCGGTGCTTGAAGTACTGGAGGGCGCCCTCCTCCCACCCGTCGTTCAGGGGGACCGGGCTGAACGTGTTGGGCAGCTTGTTGGTCGCCGGGTCGAGGACCACCGACACGTTGGGCACGCCCGGGTTGTTGGCCAGGAGGGTGCCGCCGAAGCTGTCCTGCAGCGAGAAGCTCCCGACCAGGGCGAAGTCGTTGGTGATGGCGTTTTGGGTCAGCTGCTTGTTGGTGGCGCCGGAGTCTCCGTCGTCACCCACGTTGACCACGATCTTGCGCCCGTTGACGCCACCAGTCGAGTTCACGTACTGGGCGTAGGCGTCGGCCCCGACGCCTGCCCCCTTGAAGATGGTGGCCCACGACACGTTGGCCACGTTGACCGACGTGGCGGTGATGCCGGTGTGGTCGCTCATGGCGCTGGCCGGGATGGCCGAGCCGCCCGAGCCGCCGCCCCCGGTGGTGGTCGTGGAGCTCGAGTTGGTGGAGCTGCAGGCGACGGCGGTCGTCGCCACCAACACGACCAGGCCCACCGCGCCCAGGCGCGTCTTCCATGATGAGGCCAAGGCTCCCCCTTGATCTAGGCGTTTGTGAGATTGGCAGGTATTCCTGGCGACGGGGCCGGGGCCGCGTCGAATATGTGACTCTACGTCAGAAACTAGCCTGCGTGTCCAGCCCTCGGGCCGGTCGGCCGGACGAAATCCGAGGTCATCCGGGCGGCGGGGCCGGTGGCGGTGGGGGGGCCGGTGGCGCTGGCACCGGCCGGGCCGGGAGCGGCGGCGCGGGCCCGCATCGCCTCGAGGAATTGCACGGCCCCCATCGTCGTGTGCCGGGACCGGATCGAGGCCATCACGTCGAAGGCGTGCTGCCCCCGGGGCAGCTCCACGTAGGTGGAGGGGGCCTCCGACACCCGGCGGAGCCGCTCGGCGAAGTAGCGGCCCACCGCCGGGGGCACCAGCGTGTCGTTGCCCCCATGGAAGACGAACATGGGTGGGGCGGCGGCGGTGACGTGCTGGTCGGGCGAGGCCTGCTCGAACTCGGCCGGGTTGTCGGCCGGGCGGGTCTTCATCACCCGGCGCTCGAGCAGCTCCAGCAGACCCGGCCCGTAGGCGCCCGAGCGGGCCGGGTCGCCGGTCATGTCGTAGACGCCGTAGAAGGGGAGGCAGGCGTCGACCGAGGTGTCGAGGTCCTCGAAGCCGGGTTGCCACTCGGGCCGGTTGGGCGTGAGCGCGGCCAGCGAGGAGAGGTGGCCACCGGCCGAGCCGCCGGTGACGGCGATGAAGCCGGGGTCTCCCCCGTACTCGGCGATGTGCTCTCGCACCCAGGCGATGGCCCGCTTGCAGTCCACGATGTGGGCCGGCCAAGTGGCGCGCGGGCTCAGCCGGTAATTGACGGCCACGCACACCCAGCCCCGCTGCACGAGCTCGTGCATGAGCGGGATCCCCTGCTGGCGCTTGTCCCCCATCACCCAGGCACCGCCGTGGATGGAGACGAGGACGGGCGCCCCCTCGGCGGGCAACCGGCGGCGGGTGAGGATGTCGAGCTTGTGGCGGTAGTTGCCGTCCCCCCAGTAGTCGATGTTCCGGCGGCGCCTGATCCCGCGTAGGCGGAACGGCACGGCGATCACCAGGCGCCACCAGCGGGTCCAGGCCGGACCGGGGTCGAACCCGGCGACGGCGACGGCCCCGCCGGACGCGCCGGCCAGCGCCTCCCTCACCACCTCACCGGCCCGGTGGGCGTCGACGGTGAGCCGGGCCCATCCGGCCCACGTCACGGCTACGACCGCCACCGCCACCCAGCCGGGCCAGGCACCGAGCCCGCCGTAGAGCACAAAGGCCGCCGAGGCCAGCACCTCGGTCCCCCCGACATGCAGCGGCAGCTCACTCGGGACCCAGCCGAGGGTGAAGCTCACCACCGTCAGCGGCTCGCGCCGCATCGGGAAGAGGGCGTTGACCGCAAGGATCGCGAAGACCATGCTGACTGCCAGGAACACCCAGGCCACCCCTCCATACAACACGGTCGGACGGGGGAAGTGAAGCCGACACGGGTTCGGTGGCCGGACCGAGAGGGAGGGAACGGTCATGGAACGGCTCAGCGGCCTCGATGCCAGCTTCTTGTACCTCGAGACGCCGAGCCTGCACATGCACGTGGCCATGACCATGGTGTTCGATCCGTCCACCGTCCCGGGTGGTTACTCCTTCGCCCGGATGAAGGAGCTGATCGCCAAACGGATCCCCTGTGCCCCGGTGTTCCGCCGGCGACTGATCGAGGTGCCCTTCCGGCTCGGCCATCCGGTATGGGTCGAGGACCCCGACTTCGACCTCGACTACCACATCCGGCTGGCGGCCGTCCCCCGACCGGGTGGGCTTCGGGAGCTGGCCGACCTGGCCGGTGACATCGCCGGGCACCAGCTCGACCGGTCGAAGCCGTTGTGGGAGATGTGGATCGTCGAGGGGCTGGAGCACGGTCGCATCGGGTTCATCGCCAAGATGCACCACTCGACGGTGGACGGCGTGTCCGGCGCCGAGCTGCTGTCGGTGCTCTTCGACCTCGAGCCCGCGCCGGATGCCGGCTCCCGGGACGCCGAGGAGGATGGGGAGGGCGCTCCGGTGGACGAACGGATCCCGACCGGCCTCGAGCTCATGGGCCATGCCCTGGTGGCCCGGTCCCTCCGACCCGTGGAGATCACCCTGGACGTGGTCCGGACGGGCTACCGGGTCCTCAACGTCCGCCGCGTCCGGCTCGGCTCGGGCCATCGCTCGACACGGGCCAAGGCCGCCCTCCCGCTGTCGGCGCCGCGCACGTCGTTCAACGCCGCCCTCACCCGGCGCCGTTCGGTGGCCCTGACCGCGGTGGGTCTCGACGACGTCAAGCGCCTGAAGAACGCCACCGGCACCACGGTCAACGACGTGGTGCTGGCCGTGTGCACCGGCGCCCTCCGTTCGTTCCTCCTCTCGGGCGACGAGCTGCCGGACAAGCCGCTGGTGGCGGTGGTCCCGGTGTCGGTGCGTCCCGACATCGGCTCCCCCAAGGGCTCGAACCAGGTGTCGTCGATGTTCGTGCAGCTCCCCGTCGACCTCCACCTCCCCCTCGACCGGCTCATGGCCATCCACGACGGGACCAAGGGGGCGAAGGAGGAGCACAACGCCCTCGGTGCCGACCTGCTCCAGAACTGGGCGGAGTACTCGACACCGAACGTCTTCGCCAACGCCGCCCGCCTCTACTCGCGGATGCGGTTGGCCGACCGACACCGGCCCATCGCCAACCTGGTCATCTCCAACGTCCCCGGCCCCGACTTTCCTCTCTACCTCGGAGGGGCCGAGCTCCAGGCCGGGTTCCCGCTGGGGCCGGTCATGGACGGCATGGGGCTCAACCTCACCATCATGAGCTACCGCGGCGTCCTGTACTGGGGGATCATGGCCTGCCCCGAGTCCATCCCGAGGGTGTGGAACCTGACCGCCGCCATCCCCGTGGCGCTCGACGAGCTCCTCGAGGCGGCGGGCCTGGCCCCGGCGGTATACCGTTCGGCCGATGCGGCGGAGGCGGTGCGCGCCTCGGGGATCGAGGTCGAGGTCCCGGGCGGCTGACCGCCGCCCGCCGGCGGCCGGGTCAGGGCCGGTCGTGGGCGGTCAGGGGCTGGGGGCGATGGCCATCGACGAGGCGCCGGAACACACCGGGACGGGTGGGCCGAACGCCTGGGTGCCGGGCTGGTAGGGGATCACGGCGGTGAATCCGTCCACCACGAAGGCGCCCGTCCCGTCCGGCCCGACCACGATGTCGGTCGGGTGCTGCGTGCCCGAGTCGGAGGAACTCCCGGACCGCGGGGGGAGGCGGACCGGTGGTGGAGGGTCGGTGAAGGTGGCCTGCGCCACCGGGTTCACCCAGTTGTTGGCGCTGTCCACCACCAGCAGCGACCCGTCGGGGACCACGGCCAGGGCGGCGGGATCGGCGATCCCGTACTTGGCGAACCCGGCCGGGGGGAGCGAGGCGCCCGTCGCCGCCACGATGGGGAGGACCCGACCCTCGAAGTCGGTGCCACCCTGGCCGACCACGTAGACGGTGGCGCCGTCGCCGGTGACGGCGATGCCGTGGGGCGAGTAGACCGAGGAGATGGAGAGCCCGGTGGGGATCTCGGCCCCGGCGGTGTCGTTGGTCGTGGTCACCGGGATCACCCCGCCCGGCACCAGGGCATAGAGCCTGGTGCCGTCGGGGGAGAGGGCCAGCCCGTAGACGGTGTGGCCCGCTCCGAGGTCGAGCGGGGTGCCCACCCGCCGGGAGGCGGTGTCGACGGGGACGATGGTCGTCCCGTTGGCAGCCAGGACGGTCCGGCCGCCGGGCAGGACGACGATGGCATGGGTGCCACCCTGCCCGGGGATGGCGATGGGCCGCTCCGCCTGCTGGCTGACCAGGTCGATGGGAATGACCTCGCTGCGGGCCGGGGCGCCGCCGTCCGAGGTCGGCGGGTGTGACGCCGCTGTCGAGGACGCCGAAGGCGGGGCCGTGCCGCCGGGCGTCGTCACCACGTAGGCCGAGCGGCCGTCCGACGAGGTGGCGATGGCGAAGTTGCCCAGCGCCGGCGGCCGGGTGAGCGGTAGGGCGATGGTGGCCTCGGGGGTGTGGGAGTCCAACTCGAGGGGCGTCACCCCGCTCGGGCACACCACGTAGCCCACCGGGCCGGAGGGGGCCAGCGAGGCATCGTGGACCGAGGGGGGACGCGGCGTCGCCAGCAGCGAGCAGGCGGCGAGGGCCACGGGGAGCGACGGCGGCGGCGAGCGCCGGCCATCGAGACGAGTGGGTGGTCGAGGAACCACCGGTCCGGCGCCGGGTTGCCATGGCGGGCGCGACCCTATGCGACGGGCCGACGGATACGTCGGCAGCCGGGTGCCGGAGGATTCAGCTGTGCTGGAAGACCGGGGCGCCCTGGACCTCGAAGGCGAGCTCGTCCTCGTAGCACCACCACCATTCCTCACCCGGCTCGAACGACTGGACGAGCGGGTGGCCGGTGTCGCCGAAGTGAGCGGTGGCGTGACGGCCGGGCGAGCTGTCACAACACCCGACGTGGCCACACACCATGCAGAGCCGCAGGTGGACCCAATGGCCGCCCAGGCGCAGGCAGTCCTCGCAGCCGTCGGCCGAGGGTGTGACCTCCTGCACCCGGTCGAGGTGGTCGCAGTTCGGCCCGTTGTCGGTCATCGCGGTCCCTCCGGCGCTGGTTCGGCCCGGGCAGTCACAGCCCGCAGCCGATGCTAGCGGCGTCCACCCGATCCCGGTCCGTCCGGTCGGTCCGGAACCGGACCCCGGGCGGCCCGGACGGCGAGCGGCACCGGCATGGCCCCGCTGCCGGCCAAAGCCTGGTGGAAGCCTCTCAGCGTGCCACCATCATCCGTCCACTCGTCCCGGGCCCGCTCGATGGCGACGGCACCGGTCAGATAGGCGGAGGCCTGGGTGGGCCAGGAGCAGTAGCGGGCCACCTCGGACCGGGCCGTCGGCAGCGGGAGCAGGGCCCGGTCGTGCATGAAGGCCACCGCCTCGTCGACCGACATCTCGCCGGTGTGGAGCGACGTGTCGACGACGATGCGGGCGGCCCGGAAGAGGCGCGCCTCCAACTGGCCCAACTCCTCTTCGGCTGAGAAGAAGCCGGCGTCGCGCATGGTGGCCTCGGCGTACAGCCCCCATCCCTCGATGAAGTAGGTGGACATGAAGAGGCGCCGGATGGGGCGGGCCCCCTTCATGGTCATCAGGTGCCAATGGTGGCCGGGGTAGGCCTCGTGCACCGCCGTGGTGGCCACCGAGTAGGAGGCGTTGCTCTCGAGGAGGCCCCTGACCTCCTCCTCGTCCGCCCCGTCCACGGGATAGGGCACGAAGAAGTGGCCGACCCTCGAGGGCTTGAACATGGGTGGGGACAGGTAGCTGGCGACGGCCAGGGTCGAGCGCACGGCGGCCGGAGCCGGGATCACCTCGCAGCGCTCGTCGGGGGGACTGGAGACGAGCTCCCGCTCGGCCAGGAACCGGCGGGCCCGGGCGCACATGGACTCGTACTCCGACCGCATGCCGTCGACCGACCCGGCATGGACCCGCTGGAGGCGCCGCACGACCGTGGTCCAGTCCTCGGACCCGCCGGAGATGGACGCGGCCAGGCCGGCCATCCGCTCGGCCACCCGGTGGTACTCCTCCCATCCCAGGCGGCGGAGGGAATCGACATCCAGGTCAAGGAGCTCGCCGCGGCGGAGGACCTGTTGGTAATGGTCCTCGCCGAAGGCGTAGGTCCCCCTGCACTCGGGCAGCAGACGGCGGAGGAAGCCGGCGAACCGTTCGTAGGCGCGGGCGCCGATCTCCCCGGCCTCTTTCAGTCGCCGCTGGTTGGAGGGCTGACGGACCAGGCCGGAGACCTCGTGGCGGGCAAAGCCGAGGTTGGCCACGCACTGGGCCAGGCCACGCTCCACGACGAGGGCGCTGGCCATGGCGGGGTCGAGGTTCTGCTCCGCCTCGTCGAGCACCGATCCGATGGCGGACAGACGGGCGGAGGCAGCCTCGGTGAACTCGTCCTCGGGGCGCAGGCCCAACAGGAACAGCTCGGTAATGCCGGTCTCCAGGTACGCCTCCGGCGACCGGCGCCACGCCTGCCAACCGGCCAGGGCCACGCGCTGGTCGAGGTGGGCGAGGACCAGCTCGCGGTCGACGGACTGGTCGAAGCTCAGACCGTCGGGGTCGATGGCGTCAAACCGCTGCAGCCATGCCTCATCCTCGGACGACCGGCGCTCGAACCCCGCCGCCGAACAGTCGTCGAGGCGGCCGTCGTACCCGTCGACACCGAGCAAGGAGGCCCATACCGGAGACTCGTCGAACTCCCGGTCCATGAGCCTGCCGATGGCCTGCTCGAAGTCGTCAGCGGGCGCCGGCACCCGCAGCAGTATAGAAATCCGAGGGCACCCGGCCCGGAGTGTCGACGACCCAGGTCGTCACCGTCGGTGCCGGCAGGGGCGAACGGGGTCAGGTCGCCCCGGCGGGACGACCGTCAGCCCACCGGGAGGCGGTCGAGCGCCTGGGCCACGACGTCGCCGGCCGCCGGCAGGAGGTCCCGGGCCTGGGCCAGGGCGTCGCCGGCCGCCGGCAGGAGGTCCCGGGCCTGGGCCAGGGCGTCACCGGCCGCCGGGAGATGGTCACGTGCCTGGGCCAGGGCGTCACCGGCCAGCCCGATACCAGCGGCGAGCACGGGCCCGGCCATGCTCTCGCGGGCGGCGTCCACGGACTGGTGCAGATGACGGGCGGCCTCCTTGGTCCGCCCGCCGGCGGCGAGGGCCGAGCGACGTGCCCGCCGACGGGAGCTGGCCCGGCCGAGGACGACGGCCGCCTCGAGACGACGGGCCCGTCGTCGGGCTCTCCACCCGAGGGAGGGAGCACCCTCGGAGTCCACCGCGGCCAGGATCAATCCACCGGCCAGGCCCAGGTTCTTGCACAGTTGGAGCAACTGCTGGGTCCGGGTGGCCTCGTCCACCTCCTCCCAGAAACGATGCCCGGCGTAGGTGGTGGGGATCACCGACCCGAGGAGCACCAGCGCCGCCAGGCGCCGGAAGCGGCCGGTGGCCAGGAGCAGACCAGCCCCCACCTGGACCAGGCCGTTCAACCGCACCAGGTCCCGGGTGTCCTGGTCGAGGGCGGGCACCTTCTCGGCGAGGGGACGGGTGACCACCTCGGCCGACTTGACCTTCGAATCGGGGTTCCGGACGGCGTCGAGACCGCCCACGATGAAGATCGAGGCCAACATCGGACGGGCCACGCGGCGAGAAATGCTCATGGTGCGGTCCTACCCAGCGCGGTCCCGTTTCAAGCCTCCCGGCGTGTCGAACTTCCCTCCGGTGCCACGCGAGCTCCGGAGCGAACGTTCGGTCCCGGATGTGGATCGCTGGGACCTGTTCCAACTGCATTCGCGGGCACGCCCAACGACCAGTCGGCCCGAGTCGGCCCGGATGACCGACGACCTTGGACTCGAGGGCACCGGCTAGCCGACGTCGCCCGGGTGACGGAGGGTGTGAAGGACCGAGTCGGCCTGGCCCGGATGGCCGTCCCGGGGCCAGACCCAAGAATCGCTCAAGGATGACGAAGGACCGGACGATTGGTTAGGTGTGATCGCGGGTCTTTTTCGCTGGTCGCGGTGGTCACGCGACGGCAACGGGAGTTCACGATCCGGGTCGACGGCGCCCGACGGAAGGACGAGACGCAGAATCACCATCAGCGCCGTCATTGCCATCGCGTTCTGTGGCATCGTTCCGACTTCGTCCTCGACAGCTTCGCCATCCCCAACGCCGGCCGTCGCGAGCAGAGACTCCGGCGGCGGGTACTGGTTGGTCGCCTCCGACGGCGGCATCTTCTCCTACGGCGACGCCGGCTTCCACGGCTCGGCCGGCGGCCTGGCGCTGAACCGGCCCATCGTGGGCATGGCATCGACCCCCGACGGCGGCGGGTACTGGTTGGTCGCCTCCGACGGCGGCATCTTCTCCTACGGCGACGCCGGCTTCCACGGCTCGGCCGGCGGCCTGGCGCTGAACCGGCCCATCGTGGGCATGGCATCGACCCCCGACGGCGGCGGGTACTGGTTGGTCGCCTCCGACGGCGGCATCTTCTCCTACGGCGACGCCGGCTTCCACGGCTCGGCCGGCGGCCTGGCGCTGAACCGGCCCATCGTGGGCATGGCATCGACCCCCGACGGCGGCGGGTACTGGTTGGTCGCCTCCGACGGCGGCATCTTCTCCTACGGCGACGCCGGCTTCCACGGCTCGGCCGGCGGCCTGGCGCTGAACCGGCCCATCGTGGGCATGGCATCGACCCCCGACGGCGGCGGGTACTGGTTGGTCGCCTCCGACGGCGGCATCTTCTCCTACGGCGACGCCGGCTTCCACGGCTCGGCCGGCGGCCTGGCGCTGAACCGGCCCATCGTGGGCATGGCATCGACCCCCGACGGCGGCGGGTACTGGTTGGTCGCCTCCGACGGCGGCATCTTCTCCTACGGCGACGCCGGCTTCCACGGCTCGGCCGGCGGCCTGGCGCTGAACCGGCCCATCGTGGGCATGGGCACTTCCCGGCCGACGCTCCAGAGTAGGCTTGCCTCGCAGACAGGCCTGCCCCCACCGCCCGGGTACACGAGCCGACAATTGGTCTTCGACGACCGGTTCGCCGGCACCACGCTCGACTCGACCAAATGGACGGCCTACATGGCCGGACAAGGCGGGGCGTTCTGGAACAGCCTCGGACTGCCACCCGGCGACTCGGCCGCGGGCAACACCCACGAGACGTACTTCGCGCCGAGCCAGGTGGCGGTGAACGATGGGCTCAGCCTCTCGATGGTGCCCGACTCCTCTCATCCGGGTTTTGCCACCCGCTCAGGCGTCGTCACCACCTATCAGAAATTCTCGCTGACGAGCGGGTACATCCAGATCGAAGCGCAGCTCCCGGACAGCTCGGCCGGCGGGTGGCCGGCGATCTGGCTCATTGACCCGAATGGCGATGGTAGCGATCAGGAGATCGATCTACAGGAAGGCGGCTTTACGTCCGGGACCGGGCTCCCGGCCGGCACACCGGAGAACAACATCTTCGTATCGACCTACCATACGCCCTCGGGGGCGCAGTCGAGTTTCTCATATGCCACGCCAACGGCGATGAACACCGGAGAGCACGTCTACGGCGTCGAGTACATACCGGGTCGTTCGATCAAGACCTACTTCGACGGGGAGCTCGTGGGCGACTGGACGACCGACATCAGCACCTTGCCCTACGAGCTGGTCCTCTGGAACGCTCAGGCCAGCGGTGCAGCGGGCGGCTACCACACGTCAGGATCGCCCAACACGTCGACCATGACGGTGGCAGAGGCCCAGGCCTACTCTGACTAGCGCTTCTCCACCAAATATCCGGTGAGGGTGGCGAGAAGTCCGACACAGATCATCGCGGCGCGGGCGACGCCCCAAACATCCCCTCGGAGACCGGAGCGTAGCCCGTCGAGTACACCGAGTGGGAGGGTCGAGAGTACATATCTGCGCTCACTGGACAGCGCTCGATCACGGCCGACGCGCTGGGTTACCGCCGCCTTGGACAGACCCTCCGCGTAGCAGCGCCTGAGGAAGTATGAAACTGTCGCACGTTCCGCCGCGACATGGTGGTGAACAATGGCGGGGGGGACATGGAGGAGTTGCACTCCAACGAGGACCCGCCGCAAACGTATGGCAAACTCGGTTTCCTCGCACCCGAGTGGAAATGAGCCGACGCGCCCCATGGCCGTGTCAAACGAACCCACCGTGTCGAACACCGAACGCCGGAACGACATGGCGGCCCCGATGAGATTGCGCTGTGGCATCACCTGTTCCGGCAGGCCGAGGTAACTGCAGCCGACCACCCAATCGAACTCGAGTGGGAACCATCGGGGACGGCCTCGTCCCGGCCAGACGGGGACGGCAACCCCACCTACGCCCGCCACGTCAGGGCCGTATCGTGCAAGCAGCTCCTCCAACCAACCGGGGTCCGCCTCCGCGTCATCGTCGAGGAAGGCCACGACATCGCCGCTTGCGAGTCGGACGCCGGTGTTCCGCGCACCGGACAACCCCTGCTCGTCCTGGCTGGCGGTCAATTCGACATCGCTCGGGAAGAAGGACCGGGCCCGCTCCAGCAAGTGGAGGTTGTGGTCAATGACGACGAGGAGTTGATCGGGAGGCCGCCTCTGCACCCGCAACGATGCGATCGCATTGAGAAGAGAGTCCCAGCGATGCTCCGTATAGGCGCAGATGACAACGGTCACAGTGCGCGGGAGCCCGGGAGGGAATCGATCCGGCAGAGGGTCGATTGCATTGAGAGCCGGCGGGACGACGTCGGCCGTATGGCTCCGGCCTGCTTCGCCATTCTGCTCTATCTCGCGATAGGGATTCCCCGTGCCGTCATCCACATGGTGCGAACGAGTCACCTTCGCGACACCTCCCTAGGGCGCTACGCAGCCCCCAATTTCCCTCACGACGCGATGAGCCGCCGGCCAAGTGTTCCATCGCCTCTCGATCAGTTCAAAACGCCACTTGACGGCACCCGGTTACGTCATTCTCCTGCCCTCGATGCCCCGATCCCCTTTCCATCCGCTGACGGCACCCGGTGTCGAGCGAATGAGAGCGATGCACTCCGGATCGAGTGACGTGATCGCGGAACAACTCAGGATCGACTGCTCTGGCGCGCACACAAACCTTCGGGCGCCATGTCGACTCAACGCACCGGTCGGTTTCTGCACCTGTGTCACGTTGACAGATCGCCGCTGTCCGATCCCGTGAATGGAGATCCGCGGAACACTTTCATGACGGCAGGCAACAACGCGAGAGCTTCGCAGGTTGCGGCAATCGCCCAGCCGAGACAAAGCCCGATCATCCCCCAGAGTGCCCCCCCGATCGCAGCGCCTACCGCCTCGGCAGAAGTTCCGAGCGCCATGATCCGAGATGCGTCTGCCAGCCGGCCCTGTGCTCGACGGATCGCCACATAGTGGTCTTTGACCACGTAGGACGGACCGACCAGGATCAAGAGCCGCAATGCGGTCGCTCCGTTCTCGGAGTATGCCGGGCCGAATATGCGAAGAGCCAGTGGAGCCACGAGCTGGACCACGACCACGATCGCGCTGCATAGGGCCAGGCCGAGTGGAAGCGTCCTTCGAACGTGACGATGGAGCAGCCCCTGGTCGCCGGCCTTCTCGGCGAAAAGGGCGAGCGCCAAAAGATAGGGAACGATCAACACAGAAGCGGAGAGCAGGAATGCAGCCGTGAAGTAGGCGACCTGTTGTGGAGCGATGAGCAGCGCAGCGATCAACGGGACGATGTACGAGATGGAGTTGATCGACAGATTCAGAATGTGGTGATTGAATGAGAGCAATCCGTAGCGGCGGGTGAGAGCTAGTCGATTTCTGAGAGATCCTTCACCGCTATGTGTTGATCTGAGTCGAAGCATGGGAAAGCAGACCAACACTGAAACGGCGAGCGCCGACGCCCAGGCCAGGAGGAGACCGGCGCTGGTCTTCACGCCGGCGAATACCAGAATGCCCACGCATACCGGCTTCAGCAATCCACCAACGGTGCCTCGGGTGAGCTGTGCGGACCCGAGGTGCAATCCGATGGCGGCATTGTCAAATGTGATTGTTGCCACTGTCGCCACCGTGCCAACGACGAACAGGCTCGCGGTGACCGGATCTTGACCGATATCCCGCAGGCTTTTGCCGAGGAAGGGAGAAAGCGCCATGGCCACGACCGAGAGGATCAAAACGACGAAGCAAGCGATGGCCAGCCCCGTCGTGAACATTGCCCGGCGTGTCGAATCCTCGAGCGAGGTCAGTTCCGCGAGCAGAAGGATCGGGATCCCTAGGACCCCGACGGCCGCCAGAAAGGCCGCCAGAGACGCTGCTGCCGCCGCCAGACCGACGTCTCGGGAAGCAAATAGTCGGGTGGCGAGAACCCAATAGGCCAGGCCCAGCACGGCAGTAGCCCCTTGTTTGGCCACCAGGAACGCAAAAGTGGTGAAGAGCCGCCTCCGTTCCGACGATGGCTCCGCCCCGCCACTGGCGACGTCACTCATGCCCTACTCCTCACGGGCGCACCGGCCGGCCGGAATCTCTTCCGATACCGAGTGCCGCGGTGACATCGAGCAGTTGAGACGCACCCCGACTCGGGGGAAATTGGCCCTCTCCGCCAGCGCCCGTGGCATCCTCGCCCTTGGCCCGTTTCCACCGCCTAGGCAAATCATTGCTCGCTTGCCGGGGAATCTCGGGCGTCCAGTGTGTTGGGTTATGGATCGATACCGCCGATCCGAAGGATCTGGCATCCGGGAAAGAGGCCAATGCTTGCGGTGGCGATCGCTTGGTTCAAGGGACATCAGTGGAACAACTCGCCTCTGCCAGGGTCAACGGAGGGTAGGAGACCCGATCCCCACGGGCTGATAGTAATCGTGGACCTTTTGAACAGTAGACCGACAAAACGCCCGAGGCGCTGTGGGATCCTCGGAGATCAGGTCGGAGTGAGGCGGCGCAGAAAGATATGGCCCCCTATTCACCGTATTGTGAGGGGCGTCAATCGCGCGATCGATCCGTCTCCTCACTGCAAAGGAAGCCCGTGAAGGAACTGATGCCCAGAATGCTCGCCGTATCCGGTCTCGACGGTTGGGAATCACAATGGGACGCACTGGTTGACCGAGCTCCGCTCCCCTCACCCTTCCTACGCTCGTGGTGGCTCACCGGTACAGCCGGGGCTCGACGCCGCTTCTTGTTGGCGGTGGACGATGACCGTCTTTTGGGCGGCCTCGCGTTGGACGAACGAGCATGGTCAGGGCTCGAGATCTTCCACATGATGGGAAGTGGACACCTGTGCCCTGACCACATGGATCTGATCGCCGCCCCCGGTGAGGAGGATGTCACCATCGGCCTGCTCAGGAGCTGGTTCCAACGACCGGGAGGGCGTCTCGTGGACCTGACGGGAGTGCCCGCCCACTCCTGGCTGGTCGAAGCCCTGCCGGCCCCTGTCCGCTGCGTCCCATTCGCGGTCGCACCATGGTCCCCGCTGCCCGACGACGCAGAAACCTATTTCGCTGGCCTCTCCTCTCAGCTCCGCCGCAACATCCGGCGAGCTTCTACCCGGCTCATCACTGAAGGCGCACACCACAGGTCGCATCGGGGACCGTCAGTGGTGGAATCGATCAAGACGCTGCGAACCATGCACGAGGCTCAATGGGGAGGTCGCTCCCGCTTTTTGTCGGAATTCGACCGGTTTGCTGCAGCCTGCCGCCTGGGAGCCGGGGTCGACGAGGTCGCGGTCCATGAGCTGGCCAACGACGAGACGGTCATCTCCACCCTCGTCAGCTTCGAGGTGGCCGGCCGCGTGAGTCTCTATCAGAGCGCCCGGCTGATGGAGCCCCGCTGGCGCAACGCCATGTCCGTCCTGCTCAATGCAGTTATCTCCGACGCTTGTGACCGCGGCTTCAGCGAGGTCGACTTCCTACGGGGAGAGGAATCGTACAAGGATGGATTTGCTCCCAGGAGGAGAGAGTTGTTCAGACTCCTTGCCGCCAGGGGAGCAACCGGACGAACGGCACGGCGGGCGAAATCCGGAGCTTCCACAGCCAGGCGAATGGCTGAGGGCTCTGTCCGAGCAAGCCGTGCAGCTTTTGATCGCGTGAGGTCGGAACGTTAGCTTGCCTTCGTCCTTTCAGCTCGACTGTCGACTCTGCGACGCGCTCTGGCCTGAGCGGCGCCTGAGCGAAGGTGACCCCCGATTCTCAAGGCTCCGATGGCGGCCGTCTTGACAATGTCGGCGACCGCCGATGTGCCGGGAGGTCGAGGACTCAGATGCAATCGGCGCAGTCGGGAATTGAGGTCTTCGATTCTGCTGTCTCGCAGAGAGGCTGCGGTGAAAAACGTCAAAGTGATCGAAATCGACACGGCCGGATCGTTGTGCACCCAATGTGGCACTAGGGATGGTATGAACACGCCTGTTCCAGGCTCGAGGTCAATGCTCACCAGCTCCTGGGGCATGGACTCGATCCGTCCGTGGGATCCGTCGAAATACCGGTCCACCTCATGTCGATGGGCCTCCTCGCTCTCGAAGCGGCCAATGCTCACCCGCTTGGATCCACTGACCTGCATCAGCAGGCTGTGTTCGATATCGAAGTGGACCGGAGTCACTGACCTCGGGGAGGAGGTCAGGATGAATCCCGCCCGCTGGCACATCTCCCCTATCCGCTCGCGCATACCGAGCTCCACCTGATCGAGGGCCGTGTCCATCAGCTCGGCGTATGCCGGGTCGTCCTCGACATTGAGCAATGTTAGCCATGAATTATTGGTGCTCAGATTGCGAATGACGTCGCCAGGTCGCTCCAATACCCCCTTCGGGGGTCCACCCTGTGGAACGAGCAGCGCCTGGGCGGCAGTGTCGCAGACGACCGATTGGGGCAGGCGCTCGGCCAGGGCCGCAATCGACTCGAGCTCCATGCGGGTGTCAAAGCACAGGCCATGGGCGAACTCCACCGGCCGCGTGGGGAACTCGCTACGGGAGGAGATCTCTTCGAGAACCGGAAGTAGCTGCCTGGCTTGACGTGTCACCAACATCACCTCCGAGATCCTCTCCAAATCGTCCATTCAAAGCAGAGTCCATTCAAAGCAGAAGGTCAAAAAGCGGACATTACCGCGACACGTCGGGCGGCGCCGAGGCCGGCATCCCAGCTGATCCCCGGGGGCCTCTGGACACTCCCGTAGGCTGCGCCGCCTGGAATGCCGTCGCCGCCGTTCTTCGAGCCCAGCCCCACCGGACCGGAGAAGCCCGCCCGTTCCGGTCCTCGGGAACTCTGCCGGAAGGAGCATTCACGACCTGGCTCCGATGGCATGGTCGTAGACCCTCAAGACATCATTTGCGCAATCGTCCCAGGTGCGGCACTCGGAGGACAAAGCCTCGGGCCCCTCGGCCACCCTGGCGAGAACGGCCGCCAGTGCAGCCGGGTGGGCGTCGAGGGGCACGGTCGTGACGATCCCTGCTTGGGCTAACTCCATGAGTCCCGATGTCGCAGCCACGACGACTTTCCTTCCGAGGGCGAGCGCTTCCATCAGAGCCACAGGGTGTGCCTCATATTCGCTAAGCAACGCGACCACATCGCTCGAGCGGATGAGAGCACCCAGTCCCGTCCGATTCGCTGAGTCGAAGGAAGTAAACGTCACCGCATGCTCGACACCGAGCTGAACAGCAAGACGGCAAAGCTGTCGCTCATAGGGTCCGCGGCCAACCACGGCCAGGTGCGCGCCCGGTGTCATCGTGAGGAGGGCTGGCATTGCTGCGATGAGACGATGGTGCCCCTTGTAGCGCTCAAGACGGCCGACTGAGCAGATGAGTGGTGAACCCGACACCTCGGGCTCCCTCTCGTCGCATGGGAGGGGTTCGGCACCATTCCGGATCAACCGAATCGTCTCCGGGTCCACCCCAAGGCGGCGAGCGAACAGCTCGACTTCGTGGGCGCACACAGCGATGAGAGCGTGCGATCGGCGGAGAAGAGGTCGTAGGGCCCACCACTGAGCCCCGCGCATGGCCCCTCGCAGCCGACTGGAATGGCCTCCGGTATGGAACGTGACAACGGTCGGAATTCCCGTCCGCTGAGCGGCCGCCAGCGCCATGGGGGGTACGAGGGTGTGCACACCCTGCACATGGATGAGGTCGTAGCGTCCATGGGTCACCTCACGGGCGAGCGCTGGGGATGCGTACAGGTCGGTCGAACGTGGTCGGGCGGAGAACCGGCGGACGACCAGCTCGCCGCGTTGCTCGACCGGGGGAAGTCGACCGCTCACGTCTGTAGTGAGTACCGTGACGTCAACCCCTCGGCCGGCAATCCTTTGAGCCACCTCGCTCACGTGCACTTCGGTGCCACCAAGTTGCGGGGGAAAGCGTGATGTCACCATTGCGACCCGCAGCGAGCCGGCCAGCCGATCGGTCGCTGGCGTTGCGTTGGGGTCGCCGGTCACGATGGCCGTCCGAGTCTCCAGCGTTGCAACTGCGCTCGAAAGCGCGTTCGCCCCCAGTCCATCACGAGGCGTCGCGGGAGCCGGTAGGGATCGGTTGACGGATCGGCGCTTCCAGAAAGTGTTGTACTCGCCGACTCGAATCCAGCCAATCGCACGGCGTCCACGGATTGTCCGTCGAAATCCTCGCGGCGGCCGAATGGGTATGCGAAATGGCACACCCTTCGGTCGAGGAGTTCTTCAAGCTCCTTCTTGGAAGTAGCGATGGTCTGCAACTGCTCCTCGCCGGAACGATCTCGTAGTCGGACGTGATCGACCGTGTGGGCGCCGATCGTGACCAGTTCGGCGTTGGCGAGCCGGAGAAACTCGTCGTGGGTGAGCGGGAGAGCGTCTGGAGGAGCGGTCGAAATCGCCGACCACCGCTCTGAGGCGTCGTCAAGGGCGCGCCCGATCTCACCGACGGTAAGGGGCAGCAGGTGGCTGCGGACTGCGCTGAAGTCCGCCCGAAGATCCCCCGCCCCAAGAGGGATCGTCTGCGTTCTCCCGCCGATCTCCATGGAAAACTCACGTGCTCCGCCCGGACGGCCCCTGAGCAGTGCACCGAGCCGATCCCACCAGAATCCACGTGTGTCGCCCAGCATGCCACTGGTGACGAAGACGGTGATCGGTATGCCCTTCTCTTCAGCGATCGGCAGAGCAACACTCAAATTGTCGCTGTATCCGTCGTCGAAGGTCACCACCACCCTCGGTCGCGGGGAAGGCCTCGACAGGTCGGCAAGCGTCGAGGGCTCTCGCCACCGCGCTATCTCCTCAAGATGTGCGGCAAAGTTCCTGGGATGCACACAGAGATGGAAAGGGTCCTCCACATCGCCCGCGATTCGGTGATAACAGAGGATAAGCGTTACGTCTCGCTGGGTTGCGATACGCACCAAGGCATTGCGATGGGTTAGCTGCATCGCTGTGCCTGAGAGCCGAGGTCAGCCCGGGCGATGGAAAGTGACGGCGGCAGAGGCGTCCACCGGGGCCGCGTCCCGGAGCAGTTCGGATCCCCTCGGAATGTCAGGGCGCGTCTTTCAACCTCGGTGTGCATCACCGCCTCCACTCGTTCATGATCGCGCCTTGCAGGCCCGCGTGCCACACGAACGGCACTATCGCTGTGTCGAGCCCTGCCCCCGGGGTGATTCGACCGGATTCGCGACCAGTTCCGGACAGCCCTCGAACGATTCCCACATTGTGGCGCAGAGTTGCTCGATCTTCGGACCGAGCTTCCCCATCGATGCAGCTTCGCGGCGCGATCTCACTCTGGGAACGGTTGAATGCACCGGGAGCGAGACCCCGATATGAGTCGAAAGGGACCGGACGACAACCTCAGGGCGACTGCAAACCTGTTCGTAGCGCAAGATTCGAATTCGCTCGTCCTCGAAAAGGCGTTGATCAAAGTAAAGCTGATTGCGAGTCCACCAGAAGAGGGCTGCTGCATCGAGTGGCTCAAGCCCGTCTCGAAGAAGCTCAACCACCCGTTCCCGGGTCTCCTCGGTGGCGCCCCTACAACGCCAGTTCAGAGAGTCCCCTGTGAGGAACGGCTCGAGATCGCGATGGGCGTTTCCCACGCCAAACCGCCGCAAGTTGGACTGCGACACATCAATGTAATGGCGCAACATCCAGATCGCGCTGACACGGCCGGCTGTATCGAGGAGCTCGGCGGCCCGATAGCTCTCAACGAGGGGCTTGACGGCGACCACTTCAAAGGGCAGAGCACGAATGCGCCGAAACACGATGCTGCCTTCCTGCCAGATGGTCTCATCAGGATCGTCACCGACGAGACGGCGATCGTGTTCCTCCATGATCAGAACCCGCCAGGACCTGTCAAGAAGAGTCTGTTGCACCATCGTGGTACCCGATCGCTGGCACCCGAAGATGAAAAAGACCGAGCGTCGGTCACGAGGCGTACGGATGACGGAGCGCACGAGGAACTTGGTCTTCGATCGAATCCTCCGATTGATCAGCCGCTCATCGTCCCGCAGCTCGGACTTGTCCCCCCGAGACGTCCTGATCATCCTTTTGGCCGAGGCCTGAAAGCGCCGGAAGAGCCCCATAACCTCCTCGACATTAGATGATCGACACTGAGGGTGAGCCTCTGAATCGGCCGGTTGCTTTTGTCGCATCGTGATTACGGGGCCATTGAGGGGTCGAGGCACGAAACCACGGTCGAAATTTGGTTACGGCATCAGTCGGATCCACGCGCCGGACTGAACAAATCTAAACCTGCGAAAAGCCGGGGTTGAGTCGGCAGGCGACGGGGCGGTGGCGCCAAGAGATCGCCGACCATGGTTGTCGCCTCGAAGCGATCCAGGCGTCAGCTCACCCCCGGGCGATCCGAATGAGCCTAGCCACCTCGATGTCGACGCCGTCGATCCAGCATGATTCCGGCAACAAGGAAGGCGATCCCGACGGCACTGTGTGCCCGTTCGTCTCGACGCACGGCGGCACGGGTGGCTGCGGGTCGAGACCCGCCGTTGTTTGGAAGGGCGCCGGACGGTGGGCCGACCCGGGTACCGGCAAGGATGATCACCAGCACGACTGCGAGACCTCCCAGGCCGATGACGGTCGGCGAAAGGTGGGTGGGAACCGTCGCCGCGGCAAGGACCACACCCGCCACCATGCTGCCGACGAGCCACCTGATAAAGACCCGGTCGGTGATCGGCGGCTTCCCCCGACGCCGACGCACGCGGACGAACCCGACGACTGCAACCGCGATGGCCGCCGTCAGAACCACTGGGTCCGTTCCCGTTCCCGTTCCCGTTGCCCCGTCCCCGGGTCCGCTCGATAACCGGGTTGAATCGCCCAAGAGGCGGGACACGTCGTAGACCTGGATCGGACCGTTGTCGTAGATCCGATCGATGCCCGGTACCGAGTCGAACTTGCCCAGTTCGGCGGCACTGAGACGGGTGCCTGGTTTGGCCTCGCCCGGCTCGAAGTAGGTACCGAAGAGAGGTGGCGATGACGCCAGCCGACGGTCCACCACGATGTATCGGATGCGATCCTTGCGGATGAGACTGAGGTCAGAGCGGTCGAACTGACTACTGAAGAAGAGCGGACCGGGGTCACCGAGGCCGCTGATGCCGGTGACCAGGTTCACGTCGCCGAAGTCCGCTATCAGCGCCCCGCTCTGCCGGTCGGCGGCGACGTTCGACCCGGCAATAAGGTGAGTCGATGCCCACTGGGCGACCGCAAGCGAAGGAGCGCCGAACGAGCGCTGATTCGCTCCGACTAGATATTGGCCGGGCACATAGGTTATGTCAGGTCCCGAGCCGAAAATCATGCTCCCGATGAAGCACACAGTGGCGATCAAGATTGTTGCGGCACACTCCAGGAGAGTCCGCTTCTTCGATAGGCGAATGCCGAGCCATCCTCCGATCACGACGGCCATGGCAAAGAAGATGAACGTGGTGGTCCGCTCCCCCACCTGGGAGCTGCCGGTCGAGATACTGGCCAACATGGCGAAGGGATAGGCTGCGGCTACCGCCACCGGCACGAACCGAAGCACGCCGCGAAGAGCCGTACGTTTCCGGATCACGGTGAGAATCGACGGACAGAGCAGCAGGCAGAAGCAGAACGCCGCAGCCAGCATGACCACGATCTCCCAGAATGAAGAGCCGCCCTGGCTCGAGTCCGTGTGGAACAGCGCTCGACTGCTGTGGTGGTGCCCAACTGCGGAGCTGAAGCCGTTCGAGGCGTCGCGGAAGATCGGGCCCAGATACGAGACTAGGGCGCTTCCCACGAACGCGCTCCAACCAAGGACAAGCACGATGCTCGACGCGGCGGCCAGTCCGATCCAGCGGGCGTCCTTGAGGCGCCCATCAATCCAAAGACCGACTGCCCATACGACCAGAAGGGCCGCCGTGAGCAACGCAGTGAGATGGTGGGTGACCACCAGAGCGGCCATGCTGGCGAGAGCGAGCAACGAGTCGCGGTGGGCGTGGAAGAAGCCACTCCCTACGGCGGTCGGCGCGGAGCGGTCCGGGACGAAAGGCGCGGTGGCCATCGAGGCCCTTGCGTCCAGTGCCGACAGCAAGAAGTGAACCGTCGCGACGGCAAACGCGAGCGCGAGGGGACCGTAATCCCAGGAGGCGAAAGTGTAGAAGGATGGATTGGCCACGTAGACGAGGACACCCACCCCGGCGGCGCGCGACGATCGGCAGACCCGCTCGATGACGAGGAATACGCACAGAACCAGCACGATCCGCTGCGCCAACACCACTACCAGCTGGGCGAGCACCACTGGCAGCCCCGTCATCCACTTGGCGGTGACTGTCAGTAGCTCCAGTCCTGGATAGAAGGGGCTCACCGGCAGAATTCGGTTATGGACGAGAAGGGTCCTGCTGTCCAGCAGACGGTTTAGGGTGGCACCGTGGATCAGCTCATCGAACCAGTCGAAGATCCACGGACTGCGTATGTAGTAGGAGACGAGCAGCCCGACCCCGAGGACACACGACACAACCACCCGTTCGGATCGGGTCGCAGTACGGCTGGTGAGCCGCCAAGCGCACGGTGCGAAGATTGCGACCAGCCCGACAAAGAACATCGGGAGAGGCGGTCCCTGGTGACCGGACCGGGCCAGTGCGTCCCCAAGCCCTGTCACGAATAGCCCGGCCCCGACGACAGCGACAACAATACCCAGCCTCGATGCGCCCGAGGTCCCAAGGGACAAGGAGTCGCCCGCCGACTTGCAAACGAGGGGTCGTACGGCTTTCACATCGAGCTGATTCACTGGACGTACCTAGAGCGAAGCTCTCCGGTCCATCACACTCCCATACCCTCGTGCCGTGAGACCGTCCCCAATAGTGACGGTGAAGTGTAGCCCGTGGGTTACGGGCCGGCCCGAGCCTGCTTCGCCAAGATGCGGTGCCCGGACAACCGCTGTTGAGAAGGCGCCTGCCTGGGACGGTGGCTACGGCGGGGTCACTCCGAGGATCCGAATGTTGCCTGCGACCCGACATCGTGTCCACATTTCCCTGCCAGTCCCAAATCCGGGTTCAGAGGTCTCTAGAGCGCCTCGCCGCCATCGACCGCAGCCACCGGGTCTCCAGCCGCCTGTCGGTAGAGGCCATCGACCTGAGCGGCCACGGCCGAGGCTGTGTAGGTGCGGACCCGCTCCAGCCCGTTCCGTCCCATGGCCATCGCCCTGGCCGGATTCTCGATCACGGAGGTCAGCGCATCCGCCAGGGCCGACGCATCGCCGGGTGGAACAAGCGTCCCCGTGACCCCATCTTCAACCAGATCGACGATTCCACCGCTTGATGAGGCGACCACGGGCCGGCCGGCTGCCATCGCCTCGAGCACCACGGTCGGACAGGCATCGAGCACGATGGACGGGACAACCACCACACATGCCGCCCGTACCAACTCGAGAACGGCCTCGGGCCGGATCCGACCGAGGAGTTCGATGCCTGGTGGCCGCTCCTCGGGAGCGTCGGCTTGTACCGTTCCGGCGAGAACGAGAGGAGGGGCGTCGCGCATCTGCCGGTAGGCGGCGAAGAGCACACCGACCCCTTTGTCCATCGTTACGTCTCCGACAAACACCATCGGTCCTGGGGGACGATCACTGCCCTCGAGTGAGACGGGATCTACCAGGATGTCGTCGGGAATGAAATTCGGGACCACCTCATAGTGTCCGGACCTTGTCAAATAGGTGCGCGCCGCGACGATGGGGCTCACCGGCACGAAGGTCGCCACCCGTCGCTCACGTGTATAGCGTCCGGCAAGGTTGGCCAGTGCAACACCGGGGCCGACCAGTCGCCCGTACATGGCTGATGCACAGCGAAGACACGCTCCTGGGGCGGGTCCGACGCAAACGCTCTCGCCTCGCATCATTCGCTTTGTGGCGCACACATGGCTGTAGTCGTGCATGGTGAGAACCACAGGTGTGCGGGTGTGACGAGCGGGGCCGGTCAGCGAATTCACAATCCAGTCGTGGGCGTGCGCCACGTCGAACCGGCGGCTCGTGAGCAGGCTTGCTATCCCAGCGCGCAACTCGGGGTCCGGTAGTGGCGGTGCATGGGGACGATTCTGAGCTTCGTAGATGTGGGGAACACGTTGAGAAGTCGTTCGGAGTCGGTGCAACACCAGCGGCCCGTCCGTTGTCGTTCCGGAATCGCCACTTGTCGCGATGGTAACCAATTCGATCGAGTGCCCACGGGCGGCAAGGGCATGCGCCAGGTCTCGTACATGACGCTCCTGCCCACCCCCACCCGGAGGGTAAAATTGAGTGAGCATCAGAATGCGCATCGGGCCAGCAACGCTACTGCACTTCGCCGGACCGGCCGCCTCCGGCACGGGGATGCAAGTGTCGCTCCGCTGGCCGCGGCCAGGCCGATGGGTGCTGGCCGCCAGCAGGATTATGCTCTCGAGGGAGAGCAGCAGGGCGCTAGGGAGCAGGACATTGGAAGGCTGACTGATGTGAGCGTCGAAGATCGGGCTGGTGAGCTAGCGGATGAGACAGCTGGACAGAGTCGTCGTTCGCGTGCCCAGATTGTGTTGGGATGCGTTGGACTGATCCTTGTCGCGACAGGAGTCCTCCTGGCAACCGTTACAGCCCGAAAAGAGTGGACGCCTCCCCTTGAACTGTCAGTCACCCATGAGCATGACGGCCAATCGGTCGCAACTGTGAATTGGGGCTCGACGGGACCGATTGCAGCGCAGCTTGACATTGTGGCCGAGGGCAAGGTCCTGTGGTCATCCCCGCTCGACCGGAGCGGCGCCGTCCAGAGCGTCATCCTCCCGAGAGGCCTCCTCACTCCCGACTCGCTCCTGATCGTCGCATCGGGAGGTCACACCCTTCGCGGGGTGGACGCATGATGGACGTGGGATACGGCACGACTGCCATCGTGCAGCCGGGGGCGATGTATGAGTCCCGATCCTCGATCGACCCACCCGCTCCTGCACGGCTCGGGGGTCGGAAAAACAGGTCCCAGACATCTGTGTGGGGCGCCAGGTTCTGAGCATGACCCAGCCCTCTGCTCTGACGGCACGAATGGCCTTACTGGAAATGCTCTCCCATGTCTTCCTGTCGTGATGCCACGCCCGGTGGGTGCTCGTGGCCTTCTCGCCTTCCATGGCCATCGGTAGCCGCGCCGACAGAGGACGTCGGGTGCGCTTCCTGCAGAAGCGCCGGCTTGCGGTCATTGTTCTGGCGATCCTGATCGGCATCCTGGTCTTGGAGCCGTCGGCCATCCCGACGCTTGGGCCCTCGTCGAGCCGAAGCCTGCTCTTCTCCGACAAGTTCGAAGGAACTTCGCTCGATACATCGAAGTGGAACAGTTATCTCACGAGCCGCCAGGCAAACGGCCACCCATGGACCGATCCACTACCTGCACAGCTGGGGAACGGCGTCCGGAACGGGTGCAGTTATGGGGCGCAGTACTTCCTTCCCAGCCAAGTGGCCGTCCACGACGGGCTCGACTTGACGGCGTCGCGGACTCCCACGTCGGGTTGGTGCAACCAGACGGACTCCGTGTCTTCCTTCCCGTGGCGGTCGGGTGTGGTGTCCAGCTACAACCACTTCCAGTTCAACGGTGGTTACCTGTCCATAACGATGAAGGCCCCACCAGGAAACGGGATGTGGCCCGGATTGTGGATGCTGCCCGGCCCTGGTGGAAGCCATGGAGACGACTATGAGATCGACCTGCAAGAAGGTGGCTTTGTCCCACCGAACCCGCCGAGTGAGACCTATGCCTGGAATCTCCATCGAGGATCGAACACCTGGGGTGGCGCCGTCACAACGGGGGTTGATCTCAGCGCCAGCTACCACACCTATAGTCTGAACTGGGTACCGGGCCAGTCGCTCACATGGTATCTGGATGGAAAGAAGATCGCGAAGCTGACGAAGGCGCAGGCGAGCATTCCGGATGAACCGATGGAACTCATCATGGACCTGGCCGTCGCAGGGACAAGTGCGTCGGGATGGCACCAGCCGTACGACTCGACAACCACTTCGCCATCCGTGCTGCACGTCTCGAATGTGGAGGTCTGGTCGGCGCCGCCCTCGTGATTCCTCTGGATCTGTCGTTAGCAAACACGTCGCCCGATGCCGTTACGCGTCGGCGACATGGGGAGTGCGTAGGGTCACCATCTAGTGGGCAGTCAGGCTCGCCAGTGGCCTCGCATGCGATGATTAGGGGGCAGCCTTGGCTCCGAATCTCTGTCAGCTTGTCCGGAGGCGGTCGTGATGCCCTCGGGCGTGGACTGGTGGGCGAACAGCTCACCGACGCAGCTCTGGCACAGGCGGCCGTAGGCCCGGCCGATTCCGAGGAGCTTGCGATCAAGCCGGCGAACCTTGATCACCTCACCTCTCCATCCGCAACGATGGCACGGGCCTTTTTGGGTCCTCTTTCGGGGTCCGGTAACGCGGTCGACTGAGCTCATGGCTATCCCCCAGTGGCCTCACGTTTCCATATGATTCCGAATCGGCGAGTGCTGAAGAAACTGTACGGAAAAGCATCCCAAGGGTATGCCACCAGCCCATCCATTAGTGGGATATATGGATCGTTTGATCTGTCTGATCTCAACTGTCGGTTTCGAACCACCCTGTTTTGTGCCCCGCTGGCTGCCAGCCCGGTCTCGTACGTCCCCGGCGCCTCTCCGAGACGACTGTCTTGCCGGCTGTGTTGCCGGCTTACTGGCGTCACGGATCACCCTCTTTGGCAAGGTCCCGATGGTCCCCTGGGACTCGACATGGACCCAAGGAGGGCCTGTCCGACTCGAGACCTATCTGGCCACTGAGACGGTCGGTCAGCGCGCAGAAAGGCCCTCGGCCGCCATTCGGTGGTCAGCCAGGTGCTCGTCGATCCAGAGGCTCGTCAACGACACGTGACCGCCACGGACCCCGCACCGGGGCGGCCCCACAACAGTCCGGTTTTGGACACCGCGTCGGGATCTCATCCGGCAGTGCTCAACTACCACTTTTAGCGCGATCATCGCTACTCAGAATGAGATATTGAGAGCGAGCGGGCGTCCGGCGTACAGGGATCAGCAGACTCGAGCTGAACTTGCCTATCGTCTCCACGAGAATCACTTGACGCCAACCGATCTCCTCCGTTGGAGCGTTCGGTTGCAATGGGGAGGTCGGTCGCTCGGGCAGCCGTCGACGTCATGTGGAGACGCCGTCGGCACATGGCTAATCTCTGGCAAACACCTCCTTCGAACAGAGAGTGCTCGCCGCTCCCGACATGTGGAACCAGGTTTGGCGGGTGGAGACGACAGTGGAGAGGCTTCATGGGGTTAGGCGGCGTTGGCTTGGATTCTCAGCATTTCCTCGGATCAGAGGAACCTGAGCCGAGGGTTAGCGTCGTCATACCGGCAAAGAATGAAGCTTACAACCTGCCGCGGGTGTTGTCCGAGTTGCCCGGCGATGTCCACGAGGTGATCTTGGTCGATGGTTGCTCCACTGATGACACCGTCGAGGTTGCGCGATGGTCGCGCCCGGACATCATCATTATCGGCCAGACTCGCGTAGGGAAGGGGAACGCCCTAGCCTGTGGGTTCGCCGTGGCCACTGGAGACTTCATCGTGATGCTCGACGCGGACGGGTCGGCCAATCCATCGGAAATTCACCGCTTCGTCGACGCGTTGAAGGAAGGTGCCGACTTCGCCAAGGGTTCCCGATTCATACAAGGGGGTGGGAGTAGCGACATCAGCCGATTCCGACGGGTGGGAAATTACTGGCTAAGCAGGTTGGCCAATTTTCTCTATGGGACAAGGTACACCGACCTCTGTTACGGCTTCAACGCGTTCCGACGCGACTGCCTATCCGTCCTTGGTCTCGATGGGAAAGTGATCGTCGGCACCGATGGGAACTCCATGCTGTGGGGCGACGGATTCGAAGTCGAGACACTGATAAACGTACGGATCGCCAAGGCTGGACTGAGGGTCACCGAAGTACCTAGCTTCGAGCGAAGGCGCGGCTACGGCACCAGCAACCTCAACGCCTTCTCCGACGGCTTACGAGTCCTGAGGACGATTCATGTTGAACGCAATCGCGGTCCTCTGATGCCCGTCGAAGCACGACACCACAGGGAGAGTCGTGACGATCGACCTGATGTAGAGGCGAGAGAGTCCTGAGGTTGTCACACACACGCTGCGCCTCCGCCCCTAAAGGAGAACTAACAGGGTCTGAGCTTCCCCCGGTGTGGCGGACAGGGTTGGTTAGTTGCTGATCATGCCGCATGAGCGGCTTCGTAGTCGGCGGGGCTGAGCATGCCGCAGTAGCTGTGGCGACGCTTCGGGTTGTACCAGGCTTCGATCCACTCGAAGATGGCGAGAGCGAGCTGGTTGCGGTTCTGCCAGCGGTGCTCGTCGAGCAGCTCGAGCTGCAGCGTCCCGAAGAAGCTCTCGGCCACAGAGTTGTCGAAGCAGTCGCCCACGGATCCCATCGATCCAAGCAGGCCAGCACCCCGGAGACGGCGCCCGAAGGCCCAGGACGTGTAGGTCGACCCGTGGTCGGAGTGAGCGATGGTGGAGCCCGGCTCCGGGCGTCGCCGCCAGATACCCATCTGGAGGGCATCGACCACGAGCTCTGAGCGGATGTGGTCGGCGATGGACCAGCCCACCACGATCCGGCTGAAGGCGTCGAGCACGACGGCCAGGTAGACCTTGCCCTCGTCGGTCGGGTGCTCGGTTACGTCCATGACCCACAACTCGTCGGGTCCTTCCGGGTCGAACTGACGACACACCAGGTCGTCTGAGGGTTCGGCGGCCGGGTCCCGGCGGGTGCAGCCCTGGCGCCGTCGGCGATGGATGCCGGCCACCCCGGCCTGGTGCATGAGTCGCTCCACCCGCTTCCTCGAGCACCGGATCCCTTCGCCGAGGCGCAGCTCGGCATGGACCCGGGGCGACCCATAGGAGCGCCGGGACGTCCGATGGATGTCGACGATCGTGTTGGTCAGATAGGCGTCGTCGAGGTCCTTCTGCGTGACCGGGTTCGCCTGCCAGGCATAGAAGCCCGAGCTCGACACCTTCATGACCCGACAGCAGGCCTTCACGGGCAGGTCCGCGCAGGCCCGGGCGATGAAGATGCAGATCATTTTGGGCTCGGGCTGCTCTCCTTGGCGAAGTAGACGGCCGCCCGTTTGAGGATCTCGATCTCCGTCTTGGCGATCCGCAGCTCCCGGCGGAGCTGGACGAGCTCGGCCCGCTCGTCGGTGGAGAGCCCGTTTCGCCGGCCCTCGTCGACGTCGGCCTGCTTCATCCAGTTGCGCAGACAGGACTCGGCGATGCCAAGGTCTTCGGCGATCGAAGCGATCGGCTTTTCCCGGAGCCGAGCGAGCTCCACGGCCCGCTGACGGAACTCTGGCGGATGGGGTCTGGGCATGTGGACATCCTTCCAAGCGACGGCTCTCGCCGCCTCACGGTCAGTGTCCGCTATGCCGGGGGAAGCTCAGTCTGGATCGGCCCGGCAGCACTCGGGAAGACATCCACGCTCTATTCGATCGGGAGACAAGGTTCACGTTCGTTCCGGGACAAGGTTCACGCCAAGCGGCGATGGAAGATAGTAGGGATAGTCCGGCTCCGGCTTGACGCCGGGAGACCATGGTGATCGTCGATGCTTTCCCACCGGCCACGGTCGACATCGAGTTCGGCGGGTTGGGTGCTCACGCTAGAGCTCACCGCCTACCTACGGGCGCCCTTCCGGCCAGCGGCCGGGTCCTCGTGCTGCAACGGGTGCAGCTCATCGACGCGCAGTGGGTCGACGAGGCCTGCTTCGTGTGGGACCGACCGGACGGCTGTTCGCCCACGGCAACCAGCTCGCCGGGATTCGTCTCGACTGAAGCCGGGGCCCGGGCGGACCCATGCCGGTCAGGGCATCATTCGATCAGACCGGGGCGTACGGCGGCGGCGACCGTCTGGCACCGCCAGTCCGGCCAGTTCGGAGCTGCCCTGACCGATCCCGACTTCCGACGCCTTTATCTCGCCTGCTGAGCGAGATCGTCCCGGAACAACGGGGTCCATCGTGACAGGGCCTGTGGACCCGGCGTCCGGCCCGGGTCCCCGCCCGGCGCGACCATGGTGGATTCTCCCGCACGAGGACGGTGAGAATTGGCTGCTGAGCCGCCGATACCATTGCCGAGAGCGAAGGCCGATGAACTACACCAGCCGGAACGGGAGCAGGGTGCTCCAATCGCTGACCGTGCCGATCGTCCAAGCCCCGATGGCGGGTGGCCTGTCCACCCCGGACCTCACCGTGGCGGTCGACCGGGCCGGCGGTCTCGGGTTCCTCGCCGCGGGATATCTCAACACAGAACGGCTGCAACAGGACATTTCCTTCACACGGGCCCGGGTGGATCGCTTTGGTGTCAACGTATTCGTGGGCAACGGGGCTCCTGCGGATCCTCAACGCATCCGCCAGTACGCGGCACGCCTGCGCCCCGAAGCCGAGCGGGCCGGGGTCGAACTCGGTACGCCACGCTTCGACGACGACGAGTTCGAGAACAAGGTGGACATCTTGTGCCGGGTGCCGGTGGCGGTGGTGTCCTTCACGTTCGGGTTGCCACCCAGATGGGTGATCGAGCAGTTGCATGCGGCGGGGTCGGAGGTCTGGCTGACCGTCACCTCGCAGCAGGAGGCTCGGCAGGCCGCTCTGGCGGGCGCAGAGGCGCTCATCGTCCAGGGAGTCGAAGCCGGTGGGCACCGTGGCGTATTCGTCGATGACGACTCGCAGTCGGACCTGACGCTGCTTGCCGCCCTCCAGCTCATCCGCGCCGATGTCGACCTGCCGCTCGTCGCGGCCGGATCGATCATGACCGGCGCGGCACTTGCTGCCGTCCTCGTCGCCGGAGCCGCCGCAGCCCAGATCGGCACGGGCTATCTGCGAACCCCTGAGGCCGGAACCTCGGAGGCGCAGCGTGTCGCTACTGCGAAGGACGAGCCGACAGTGCTCACCCGGGCCTTCAGCGGCCGGCTGGCCCGGGGCATCTCCAATCGCTTGCACGCACAGTACGGGCAGGCGGCGCCGCGCGCCTACCCTGAGATCCATCACCTGACCTCGCCACTCCGGTCCCACGGTCGCTCGGTGGGCGACCCGGACCTCATCAACCTCTGGGCCGGCCAAGCGCACACCCTGGCTGAGGCGGTGCCGGCGGAGGACCTCACTCGGCGCCTCGTGCAGGAGGCCCGGGATGCGATCGCCTTGTGGGCCGACCGGCTGGGTTAGCGATACCGGTCGGTTCGGGTGACTTCCGAGGAGCGCAACGAGATGAAAAGGGGGCGGGCCCTATCCGGCCGCCGCCCGGGTATAGCGATGGGGCACATCCAAGAGACGACTGATGGAGGTGGAGATCGATGGACGTCCAATTCGTAGCGAGCGTGGCCCCCATCGTGCGGGACGCCGAGGCTGCTCGATCGTTCTACCGGGATGCCCTGGGCCTGTCCTTCGAGGGCGAAGAGGGGGACTACCTGTTCACCCAGAGGCTCGAAGGGACGAAGCACTTCGGCCTGTGGCCCCTTTCGGAAGCAGCCATGGCCTGCTTCGGCACCACCGAATGGCCTCCTGCCATCCCCGTTCCCCAGGCCAGCATCGAGTTCGAGGTTCCCGAGGTGGCGGCGGCCGCCGCCGAGCTCACGGCCAAGGGCTACCAACTCATCCACAGCGCCCGGACGGAGCCGTGGAAGCAGATCACCGCCCGGCTGTTGAGTCCGGAGGGCTTGCTGGTCGCCGTCTGCCACACCCCGGCATTCCACGACGCAGAAGGAAATTGAGCCTCCGGCCCCGATCGACCACTGGCCTGCCCACCGAGGTGCTCGATCCTCCGGCCGGCTGAATGACTCGGCGCTGAGCGTCCTGTCCTGGGTGAGCTCCGCTCCGGTCAACCGCTCAGCTCGCCCATTGTGCCGTCCACTCACCGGCTTCCTGACCGCTGATCACATTGAGCCTGTTCCAGGTGTTGATGGCCGCGATGGAGACGATGAGGACGGCCAGGGCCCGCTCGTCGTAGTACCTGGCGGCCTCCCCGATCAGGCGCTCAGGCACCGGTTCGGCCTGGTCGGCCAGTCGGGTCCCGGCCTCGGCCAAGGCCAGGGCGGCCCGCTCGGCCTCGGTGAAGTACGGGGCGTCCCGCCAGGCGGCCAGGGTGGAGAGGCGTTCATCCGTCTCACCCGCTTTCCTCGCGCCGCTCCTTGTCGGAGTCGGTCGGTTTGGTTCGTCACCCCCTCTGACACCCCTCGGCCGACGAGTGTGACCGCCTTCCACAAGGCGGCCCTTGGCCAGCGATTATGGGATCGTCCGGCTCCGGGACGGCAGCCGCTTCGCGTCTTGGCACCTGCCCTGACAGCCGCGGGAAGTCGGGCCTTCGTGCTCCGGGGCAGGCCCCACGGTCGACCCCCCCGTCACATCGGTGGCTGCTCAGGGGTCATCGTGGTGCTCCCAACCAACGAGGATGTGTACGTGATGGACGAGAACGACTGGCTGGCTCAGCGCTTCGAGGAGCAGAGGTCCCACCTCCGGGCGGTCGCCTACCGGATGCTGGGGTCGCTCACGGAGGCCGACGACGCCGTTCCAGGACACCTGGGTGCGAGCCAGCCGGGCAGACGTGAGCAAGGTCGAGAATATCGGCGGTTGGCTGACGACGATCGTCGCCCGCGTCTGTCTCAACATGCTGCGGTCGCGCAATGTCCGGGGTATGGAGGCCCTGGAGGAACGACTCCCCGACCCGGTCATCAGTCCCGAGGGGGAGCTCCGACCGGACGAAGAGGTGCGGCTCGCCGACTCGGTGGGACTGGCTCTCCAAGTGGTCATCGATGCACTGGCTCCAGCGGAGCGCCTGGCCTTCGTGCTCCACGACATGTTCGATCTGCCCTTCGAGCAGATCGCCCCGATAGTGGGTCGATCACCGACCGCGGCAAGACAACTGGCGAGCAGAGCACGGCGCCGGGTCAAGGGGGCCGAAGTTCGGGAACCAGATCCGAATCTCGGTCGGCAACGCGCCGTGGTGGATGCCTTCTTCCTGGCGGCCCGACGCGGCGAGTTCGACGCCTTGGTCGCCCTACTCCACCCCGACGTGGTGCTGCGAGCCGACTTTGGCCCGAGCCGACCGGCAGCATCGAGCGTCATCAGTGGCGCGGGTGCGGTTGCCCGGCAAGCTCGCCTGGGCGCCGATCCCGCGGCCCAACTCCACCCGGCACTGGTGAACGGCACTGCTGGAGTCGTCATCACGATGGACGGGCGGCCCCACGTCGTGATGGCCTTCACTGTCGCCGATGACAAGGTCGCCGAAATCGACGTGATCGCCGACCCTCAACGCGTCCGCAGGCTTGCGTCGGCCGTCCTCGGTGCAGAATGAAGGCTTGTCCCGCCCCGGGGCCCCACCGCCGAGTGACCACGGCTCACCTGACCCTCTTGCCACCTTACGGTCGGGCTCGACGGTCCGGTTCCGACCGTCACGTTCTTCCGCCGGACCTACGCCCGGCCTCCAAAAGGTCGATCCGACTGCGGCCCCGAAGGTCGAGGCCTCAGGGATCGGCCCGGTTGCATATAGCTCGTAACCCGATATACTCGGATCACGAGCAATATGTGAAGGAGGTGACGATGAAATGGTCGTCATCGAAGCTCTGGCCGTTGTCCTGGTCGGATTCCTGTTCGCTCTTTCGACCATGGCCCTGTGGATCGGCCTGCTCGGCGTTCTCGGAGCTGCTCGAATCGTGCGCTGCTCCAACTGCGATCGCCTCGAGGTGGTCTCGACGTCGATGCCCCCCCAGGCGTGCCTTCGCTGTCGCCATGCCCAGGTGTTCCATCCGGTGGTGACAGTCCACGATGCGTGGTCGTCCCATCATCCGCGACGGTCGGTTGCTCCACGTGGCTCGAGCGGGTTCACGCCCCCCTGAGGGCACCACGCAAGACCGCGGCACGAGAACGATCGGGATCTCAAGAAGCGGTGATGGAGTGTCAACTACTCGCGTTCAGCTCGGGTGCGAAGTCGATCGAAGGCATTCTCGGTGACATCTCACTCGGGCCGATGGGCGCGTTGAGTGGCGAGCTGCACCGCCGCATCGCCCGCCGTTCACGCCAGACCGTGAGTTGGTTGGATCGGCGCCAGGCCCTGCCAGGCGGCCGGGTCCTGAAGTGCGAGACGTTCGAGTTCCTCGAGATGCTGCGAGGACAGGATCTCCAGTCGCTCCGCACCGGTTCGGGTGAGCTGCAGCCGGACGACCCGATGGTCTTCTGGGTCACGGTTTCGTACGACGAGTCCGGCTATGTCGGCGCGATCGATGAGCTCGACGGTGCTGTGATGCCGTAGGAGCAGATAGTCGGCAACCTCGCCTACGGTCGGACCGCGTCGGTCTGCGTGACCGCGGATGGCCAGCAGCAGCTGGTGCTGGGCGGGGGTGAGACCAGCGGCGCGGGCCTGCTGTTCACTCCATCGCTGGAATCGACGGAGCCCGGTGCGCAGCATGAGGAGTCGGGCATAGTCCTCGTCTGACAGACTCATCGGCCCACGATAGCATCGCTAGACGATGTATCTCCTCCCCACCGTCGTCTCTGTCCCGGCTGTCCATTCCGGTGGTTCTCGATGACGTCGTCGCCCGGTTCCGATCCACAGCCGTTGAGACCGCTCGGAACGGTCGCCGAGGAACCGGGCACCGTCCCCGGCGACCACCAGGACGGGCGAGGTGTCGCTGGCCCCGACCCCGGCGCGCCACTGGATCACGACGGTCTGGTGGGAAGCGATCGTCGGGCCCCGGCATCACATGAGCGGGCGCTCGGAGACTTCACCACCACCACGACCGTCCTGCGGCTGGTCCCGCTGGCCGTTGTGATCGGCGCTCTCGGAGCAGGGATCGCGCTGGCGTTGTTGGACATGATCGGTCTGTTCACGAACCTCTGCTACTACCAGCGCCTGAGTGTCCACCTGGTCTCGCCCGATTCCAACACCCTTGGTGCCGTCGCTCTCGTGATTCCCGTCCTGGGCGGACTGATAGTCGGGTTGATGGCGCGCTTCGGGTCTGAGCAGATCCGCGGACATGGCATTCCCGAAGCGATGGAGCGAGTGCTGATCAATGGCAGCCGCGTCCAGCCACGCCTGGCCGTGCTCAAGCCGATCTCGAGTGCCGTGAGCATCGGGACTGGAGGTCCGTTCGGCGCCGAGGGACCCATCATCTTGACAGGAGGCGCCGTCGGATCCGTGATCGGACAACTGTTCCACTTGACGGCGGCCCAGCGGCGCGCCCTGCTGGTGGCGGGCGCAGCCGGAGGCATGAGCGCCGTGTTCGGGACCCCGGTGGCCGCCACCCTGTTCGGCGTGGAACTCTTGGCCTTCGAGTTCCGACCCCGCTCGATGGTGCTCATCGCGCTGGCGGCCGCCACTGCCGACGGGCTGCGGATGGTGATGGCGAGCGCCGGTCTCCTGACGCCGCAGCCCATCTTCCCCGTTCCGTCCCACCCTTCGCTGGGAGGGATGGTGCTGATCGGCGCCGTGGTCGTCGGGGTCGCCAGTGGGCTCGGTGCCTGGCTCATGACCCAAGCCGTCTACCGATTCGAGGACCTGTTCAAGAAACTCGCCGGGCATCGGCACTGGATGTGGTGGCCGATGATCGGGGGCCTCATCATCGGGGTCGGCGGGTTGATCGACCCCCGTGCCCTCGGAGTCGGCTACAACACGATCCACGCCGAGCTGCTCGGTCAGCTCACCGTCGGTGCCCTCATGCTCCTCTTCGTGGTCAAGTTGACGATCTGGTCAGGTGCCCTCGGTGGCGGCACCAGTGGTGGCATCCTGGCCCCGATCATGATGCTGGGCGCGGCCATCGGCGGCGCCCTCGGTCACGTCCTGCCCGGCGCGCCGGCTGGTGTGTGGGCCTTGCTCGGCCTGGCCGGTGCCATCGGAGGCGTCACCCGCTCCCCTTTCACCGCCATCGTCTTCGCCTTCGAGCTGACTCACGACCAGAACAGCCTGCTCGCTCTCTTGGTGGTCGCCTCGGTCTCCTACCTCACCAGCGTGCTCGTTCTGAAGCGCTCGATCTTGACCGAGAAGGTCGCCCGCCGAGGATTCCACGTCATGCGGGAGTACGCTGTGGACCCGCTCGAAGCAACCTTTGTACGCGAAGTGATGGCTACCGACCTCGCCACCGTCGAACCTCAACACCTCGTCATCGACGTGTACCGTTCACTACCTGAAGGCTCTCCCGAACGGCGGCAGCGTCTCTTCCCGGTGGTCACCGAAGCCGGCCTGGTCGGCGTCCTACCGTGGTCCTCGGTCCTCGCCCACAAGGAGTCGCCCGATGCGACCGTGGGCGACGCCATGAAGTCGGCGTATACGGCCGCACATCCCGACGAGATCCTACGTTCCGTGGCCGATCGCATGGCTGCCCTCGGGGTGGGCGTGTTGCCGGTCGTCGATGAGGCCGATCCCGCCGAGCTGCACGGACTGATCACCCAGTTCGACATCCTCAACGCTCGCCAGAAGCTTCTCGAGGAAGAGCGGCACGCCGAAAGGGTTCTAACCCTGCGTCGGGTGGGGGGTCGGCGTAACGGCCATGCCCGAACGGTGCCCGGCGCCCCGAGCCCGATGGATCGTTGAGCCGGTGGAACGCGTGATCACTGCCTTCCACCAAGATGTGGCGGGGGACTGGATCGCCGAATTGTCGTGCGGTCACAACCAGCACGTGCGTCACCGACCCCCTTTCCAGCTTCACCCCTGGGTAGTCGACCACGCCGGAAGGTCGACGAAGCTGGGAAGTCCCCTCGATTGCCCGTTGTGCGACCGCGGCGAGCTCCCCCTGGGCCTCCGCCGGGTTCGCACCAGCCCCGAGTGGACCGAGCAGTCCATGCCGGCGGGACTGCGACGGCGTCACCGGCTTGCTTCCGGCACGTGGGGTCAGATCACCATTCACGAGGGCCGGTTGCGCCTCACCATGGGCGCCCAGCCATCGTTCGAAGTCGGTCCATCCCAGGGCGACGGCGTCCTGGTCATCCCCCCGGAGGTCGAGCACGATGTTCACCCGGTCGGCGCCGTCCGATTCACGATCGACCTCTCCGCCGTGGATCGGGGCTCATCCGAGGACCGGTCGGGCGGGGCGTCCGAGCAGGCGGCCGACCGGGGAGGTGGGGATCCGGCATGCTGGGCCGCCCTGCTCTGTCCCGAGTGCGGTGCCGTCCTCGACCGATCGGCCCACCGGGCGGACTGCCCGATCGCTCCCCGCTGAGTGCCTCGGTACGTCGCCGGAACGAGGCTCACCGGGTACTAGGGCGCCGCAATTCGCTACCGGCTCTGCCCCTTCCTCCACCCCTCGCCGGAGTGACCCCCGGTCGGCTCGGTGAAAGCCGGCGATGAATTCTCGGGCGACCCGCTGTCGTACAGTCGATGGCCTCGCCAGCCCCTTCACGTGGAGGAATCATGATGGATCTGGGATCTGCCGCTGACCGCCCAGGCGCCGTTGTCGGCCGACGCCGGAGTGGAGTGAGACGATGAACCTCACACCCTTCTTGCTCTTCGACGGAAACTGCGCCGAGGCCATGGACTTCTATCAGTCGTGCCTGGGCGGCGAACTGACCATTACGAGACTGGGCGATACCCCGATGGGCGACGACGCGCCGCCCGAGCGGAAGCAGAAGGTGACATATGCCCGTCTGAGCAATGGAGCCGTCGACTTCTCTGCCACCGATTGGCTCCATCCCACCCGCATTCCCCGTCCGGGCAATACCGTCGCCCTGTACGTCCAGACGGAGGACTACACCGCACTGAGGGCCGCCTTCGACAAGTTGGCTGCGGGCGCCGACGAGGACCTGCTCGACGACCTGCGGGACATGCCGTTCGGGACCTATGGACATCTGGCCGACCGATACGGGGTGCATTGGTTCTTTCGAGGGGCTCCACGAGAGGCAGTGTCGCCCGACGAGGGCACCTGAACACGACCGCAACGCGAGGAGACCCATGCCTGATCCCCTGTCCCCGGAAGGATTGGAGCGGTTCGCCGAGGTGGCGGCCGGCCACGTCGGGCCGGACAAGGTCCCCGGGCTGGTCGCGCTGGTGTCGAGAGAAGACCAGGTTCACATCGAAGCCCTCGGATCCCTGTCTGTCGGCGGGCCCCCCGTGCGTCGAGACTCCCTGTTCCGCATAGCGTCGACGACCAAGCCCGTGACCGGGGCGGCCGCCATGTCCTTGGTCGACCAGGGCACCATCAGGATGGACGACCCGGCGGAGAGGTGGCTGCCCGAACTGGCCAACCGCCGGGTGCTGCGCCGAATGGACGGCCCGCTCGACGACACCGAGCCCGTCGACCGTGCGATCACCGTGCGCGATCTGCTCACCTTCACATTCGGTTTCGGGATGGTCGTGGAGATGTTCATGGCTTCCCAGCCTTGGCCGGTGGTGAAGGCTGCCGCCGACTTGGACCTGTGCACCCTCGGACCGCCCAATCCCGACGAACAGCCCGATCCCGACACGTGGATGGCCCGGCTCGGCTCGCTGCCGCTTCTCGCCCAGCCGGGCCAGTGTTGGATGTACAACACCGGGGCCTCAGTCCTCGGAGTCCTCGTTGCCCGAGCGGCCGGAGTCCCTCTGGTCGATTTGCTACGAACCCGACTCTTCGAGCCGCTGGGCATGCCCGACACGACCTTTCGGGCGTCCGACCTGTCCCGTCTGGCCACCGCCTACGTAACCAGCCCGGACGGGCTGCAGGTGTGGGACCCGCCCGATGGACAATGGAGCCATTCTCCCGCGTTCGCCGATGGCGCGGCTGGGCTGGTGTCGACCGCCGGAGACCTGCTGGCTTTCGCCCGCATGTTCCTCGACGGGGGAGCCCCGATCTTGTCCGAGGATTCAGTGGCGCAGATGACCCGAGACCAGCTCACCGCCGGGCAGCGGGCTGGGACCGCCGACGCGTTCCTCCATGGGCGCAGCTGGAGCCTGTGCCAGTCCGTGATCACCGCGGGACCACGGACTGGGGCCTTCGGTTGGGACGGCGGGCTCGGCACGTCCTGGCTGGTGGATCCAGCCCGAGACTTGGTCGTGATCGTACTGACACAGCGCCTATGGGAGACCGCCAAGCCCCCCGCCGTCCACGACGACCTCCAAGACGCCGCCTACGCCGCCCTGACCTGAGGATGACGTGCCGCACCGGACCGGCGCAACGGGCTCGAGCGGCACATCTGCGCCCAGCGCCTCGGCAGGCCTCCCCTCTCGGCCACGGCATGGCGGTGTGTCGTGCCGACAATTAGTTAACATCCTTCTTTACTGTTGCACCCGTGTGACGTTATAGTTAAGGCTGTGCCTAACTAATTCTCACGCCGGGACAGGCCCGATGGCCCGGGAAACCGCGGGCCAACGCCCCCGTCGGACTCTCACCTGGTCCACGCCACGATGCGCCCCCGACGGGAAAGGAAACCGACATGTCCATCGAGCACGTTCTCGCCGTCGTCCCCGTGACCGATTTCGACGCCGCTCACCAATGGTATGAACGCCTCGTGGGCCGGCCGGCCGATAACCTGCCCATGCCAGGGCGCCTCGTCGAATGGCACATCACCGACGGCGGATGGCTTCAGGTCACCACGGACGAGAGACGCGCCGGTTCGGCCCTGGTCAACTTCGCCGTCGACCACCTGGAACAACACGTCGTCGAGCTGTCCCGGAGAGGGCTGACCACGGAGGCAATCGAAATGGTGAACAAGGGGGTCCAACTTTCCTCGATCACCGATCCCGACGGCAACACGATCACCTTCATCGGAAGCTTCCGAATCCACTATTGAAATGCGAGGCAGAACGGGCGAGCCCACCGACTTGCACGCACCTCCTCAGGAGCCTCCGAAGAGGAGGAGGCAGACGGCGTCAGCGTGTGCTTCGATGACGGCCTCGTCAGACGGATCGAGGGAGCTGAGTCGTCGGCACTCCGGCGCGAGGACGAACATCGTCGGGCCTGCTCCAGTCAGGATGTAGTACAGGTGCGCCGCTGGGATGGGTGGTACCGCGCCCTTGTGGGCCAGCGCCTCGAGCAGCTCCGTGGTTCGCTCATAGATCGGTCGCACGTGGCGGTCGACGAGATAGTCCATCCGCGGACCGTCAGCCTTCGACTCCTGCATGATGATCCGATGGAGCTGGGGATGACGTGCCGAGAAGGTGACGAACTCGCGCACACGGAGCTTCGCACTGGTGACCTCGTCGACTCCTCGAAGCCCGGTGGTTCGCTCATCCATCGTCTGGATAAGCAGCTCGAACAGTGAATCGACCGCAGCCTTCCAGAGCTCCTCCTTCGAGCGGAAGTGGTAGGTGACCAATGGTTGCGTCACACCCGCCCTCGCGGCGATCTCGCGCGTCGTCGCACCGTCGAACGAACGTTCCGAAAAGAGGTCGACCGCCGCCGCGACGATCCGATCGCGTGTCGGTTGAGCTGACGGACGGCCGGCCCGCACCATTGTCGTCATGGACGCCTTCGCCATGGCGGGAACCCTAATCGCCTGAGCAGGCTATTGACAGATTTCTTATCGGTCGAACAAGATAACATTCGATGACGGATCACCGGGCTCGCTACGGACCCCACAATCCCGGGGAGACCTACGTCGCCCACCACATCGGCGAGCAGGTGGCCGACCTCGGCGAGGTCCGGATGAACTACGCCACCCTTGGCGACCCTGCTTTGCCGGCGCTGCTGCTCATACCCGGCCAGACCGAGTCGTGGTGGGGCTACGAGACGGCCATGCCGATGCTCGCCCAGTACTTCCAGTTGTTCGCGGTCGACCTTCGGGGTCAGGGCCGGAGCACACGCACGCCGGGTCGCTACACGCTCGACAACATGGGCAACGACCTCGTCCGATTCATGGATCTGGTGATCGGGCGGCCGACGATCGTGAGCGGTCTCTCCTCTGGCGGCGTGCTCGCCGCCTGGCTGACGGCGTACGCCAAGCCCGGTCAGGTCGTCGCTGCGGTCTTCGAGGACCCGCCCCTCTTCGCGTCGGAGGTCCGGCCAGCCGTCGGACCTGGCATCCGTCAGTGCATCGGTCCGCTGTTCGACCTCTGGAGCACCTTCCTCGGTGACCAGTGGTCGATCGGGGCCTGGGACGACATGCGGGAGGCCTCCGCGTCCTGGCTGCCCGAGCACATGAGGTTCATCCCGGTGCCGGACGAGCCACCCCAGAACCTCAAGGAGTACGACCCCGAATGGGGCCGGTCCTTCTGGACAGGGACCATCGGGATCTCCTGTGACCACGAGCGGATGCTGCGCAGCGCCAGGGTCTCCTCAGTGCTGCTGACCCACCACATGCGCACCAGCGATGACGCCAACGGTTTCCTGCTCGGCGCCATGTCCGACCAGCAGGCCCGACGGGTGCGGGACCTGCTCGTGGAGGCCAGTGTGAAGGTGGAGCACCGATCGTTCCCCGACGTGGGCCACTCGATGCACGGTGACCGGCCAGAACTCTATGCCGAGACCGTCCTCGAATGGGCGAGGAGCTTCGGACCGTGACCGCGGCCGGCGCGATCGACGTTCACGCCCACTATCTGCCGCAGGCCTACCGCGTTGCGTTGCTCGAGAACGGTCACGGCCAACCCGATGGCTTCCCTCAGATCCCGGACTGGTCCGCTGAGCAGCACGTCGCCGTCATGGATCGGCTCGGAATCGAGACATCCCAGCTGTCGATATCCTCACCCGGTGTGCACTTCGGCAACGAGGCCACGACTCGAGACCTCGCCCGGGAGGTGAACGAGGTAGGTCGGCGCGCCGTCGTCGACCATTCCGGACGGTTCGGGCTCTTCGCCTCCCTTCCGCTTCCCGATGTCGACGCCGCCATCGCCGAGATCTCCTACTGCTGCGACCGCCTGGACGTCATCGGCTTCGCCATGCTCACGAACATAGGAGGCACCTACCTGGGGGACCCCGCCTTCGTTCCGGTCTTCGACGAGCTCGACCGGCGCGACGCCCGGCTGTTCATTCACCCGACCTCGCCGGCTTGCTGGGAACACACGTCGCTCGGCCGGCCCCGGCCGATGCTGGAGTTCTTCTTCGATACGACCCGGGCTGTCGTCGATCTGGTGCTGAATGGCACGGTGGCCAAGCACCCGGGGATCGAGTTCATCGTCCCGCACGCCGGGGCGACACTGGCGATGGTCGCCGATCGTGTCAGCATCTTCTCCAATCTGCTGGCGGTCGACCCCCTCGCTGACGTGCTGCGCGACCTCAGCCGGATGCACTTCGACCTCGCCGGATTCCCGATTCCCCGCCAGCTCGATGCCCTCCTCACGCTCACGACGCTGGAGCACCTGCACTACGGGAGCGACTACCCGTTCACCCCGGAGTTCGTTGTCGCCGCGGCAGTCGAACAGCTCGCCGAGGTCGGCGACCCGCCGGGATCGCTGCCGGACACTCTTCGCGCAAACACCGAACGACTCTTCCCCACCGTCGCAGACCGGCGCTGACTCGGCTGCCTCACCGGACAGGACGACGCTCATGAAGCATCAACTCGAACTCGGCTACCTTGTGCTCGAGACGCCCGATCCGGACAGCCTCACTCCGGTCTTCGCCGAAGTCGTCGGCCTCGTGCCCGGTGATCGAACGGAACCGGGCGCCCGAACCTGGCGCAACGACGGACGCGCACACCGGATCATCGTGGAGCCCGGCCCGGCCAACGACAGCACCGCGATCGGCGTCGAGGCGGTCGACCTCCAGGCGTTCGAGTCCGCTGTTGCACGCCTCGAGACGATGGGGCTCGACATTGTCGAAGACGGCGAGACGGCAGAACGGCGGCGGGTGGGCCGCCTGGTCCGGACCAGGGCGCCGTGGGGGACGGATGTCGAGATCGTGCTCGACCCTGCCGATGCGTCGATCCCATTCTCGTCGGAGCTGGTCCCCGGCGGGTTCCTCACCGACGACGTGGGCTTCGGCCATGTGGTGTTCGCCACGACTGCGTTCGATGAGTCTGCGACGTTCCTCACCGATGGCCTCGGCTTCGGTCAGTCGGACTGGCTCGAGATGGAGATTGCTGATGGAATAACCCTGGAGGTGCGCTTTTACCACTGCAATGCACGTCACCACACAGTGGCCCTGGCCCGTGCGCCGTTCGAGCTTCCGCAGGTGCTCCATCATGTGATGTTCGAGACGAACGATCGTGACGACGTCGGGTCGGCCTTTGACCGGGTGTGGACCTCCGGACTCGGGATCCCGAACGGGCTCGGCCGTCACGACAACGATGGGATGTTCAGCTTTTACCTGCAGACTCCCGCCGGCTTCCAGGTCGAGGTCGGCCACGGCGCTCGGGTGATCACCGAGCGCTGGGCGGATGATCGCCGCTACGACCGGATCAGTGCCTGGGGCCACCAGGCACTACGCTGAACGGTGACCGACGACTGGGATGCCGACGTCGCCATCGTCGGGTTTGGCCCGGTTGGCAACGTGTTGGCCGTCCTCCTCGGCCAGCTCGGCCACTCCGTGCTGGTGCTCGAACGCTGGCCGGAACCCTATCCGTTGCCGCGTGCCGTACATTTCGACGACGAGGTGGGCCGAATCCTCCAGTCGTGCGGTATTGGTCCCGAGCTGCGCTCGATCATCGAGCCGGCCGACATCTATGAATGGCGCAACGCGACAGGGGTCAGCCTGCTTCGCTTCGGGCGGGCCGGTGATGGTCCCTCGGGATGGCCCGTCTCGTCCATGTTCAACCAGCCGGCGCTCGAGGCCCTTCTCCAGCACCGCGCGCAGTCGTTGCCGGGCATCCAGATCCGGCGAGGGGTCGAGGTGGTGGCCTTGGAGCAGTTGGATGGCGCGATCACCTTGAGAGGTGCCGATGGAACCGAGTTCCATGCCTGCTACGTCGTCGGCTGCGACGGCGCCAACAGCACGGTCCGGTCGCTGGCGGGGCTACCGGTACGAGACCTCGGCTACTTCTACGACTGGCTCATCGTCGACGTCGTGCTCGACCAACCTCGGGTGTTCGACCCGCTGAACCTCCAGATCTGCGACCCGGTTCGCCCCTCGACAGCAGTCTCAGGAGGACCGGGCCGCCGTCGCTGGGAATTCATGCGCCTTCCACACGAGTCCGTCGACGATCTCAACGACGAGAGTCGGGCGTGGGCGATGTTGGCCTCCTGGGACGTGCACCCGGGCAATGCCCGGCTGGAGCGTCACGCGGTGTACACCTTCAATGCCTGCTATGCCGAGTGCTGGCGTGATAGACGGGTGCTCCTCGCGGGTGACGCTGCGCACCTGATGCCCCCCTTCGCCGGTCAGGGGCTGTGTGCGGGAGTGCGAGACGCCGCAAACCTCTCATGGAAGCTGCACCACGTACTCGACGGTTCCGCTCCGGGGTCGCTGCTCGACACATACCAGCAGGAGCGGCTCCCCACCGTGATCACGACCATCGAATTCTCCATGGAACTCGGCAAGGTCATCTGCGTCTCCGACCCGGAGAAAGCCGCGGCACGCGACGAGGCTCTGTCGGCGGCGATCGGGCCGGAACCCTCCGACGTCCCGCCGCATCCCGCCATCACCCAGGGAATCGTCCATCCCAGTGCACCCTATGCCGGCGAATTGATGGCCCAGGGCCTCGTCGCCGGGCTCCCCTCCGACGATGTGCTCGGTGTCGGCTGGCGGTTGATCACGATCGACAACGCAGACCACGCTGTCGATCCCACGGAACTGGCTTGGTTCGAATCAATAGAGGGCCGCCTGGTCGAACTCGATGATCCTGACGCCTTGTTGGACCACTGGTTCGCCGAACACGGCGTCACCTGGGCGTTGCAGCGTCCCGATTTCCGGCTCTATGGGACGGCGACTTCGTCGGATGAGGCCTCCGGACTCCTCGAAGCGCTACGAAGCCATCTGTCTGTCAACCACCTTCTCCAAGGAGCTCCCGAATGAAGATCGCCAATGCTCATGGTCGTGGCGTCCTGGTCCTCGAGGGTGAGGTCGCCGACATTGCGGAAGCCTCAGGGGGTCGGTTCGGTCCTGACCCGATGGCGCTGTACGAAGGCTGGGCCGACTTCGTCGCTTTTGCTCGGAGCGTCAGCCTGGGCACGGGACCCCTGGTCGAGTCAGAGCTGCGCTGCCCCGTTCCGGTTCCGCGTCAAGTCTTCGCCATTGGCCTCAACTACCGCAGCCACGCCGAGGAGTCCGGCATGGCAGTTCCCGAGGTACCGGCCACGTTCACGAAGTTCCCGGCATCGCTGGGTGGGCCCTTCGACGATGTCGAGATCGTCGGGGAGAGCGTGGACTGGGAAGTCGAGCTGGTCGCCGTGATCGGCGCCCGGGCCGACCGCGTCCCCGAGTCCACGGCGTGGGCCCACGTTGCCGGCCTCACCGTCGGCCAGGACATCAGCGATCGGCACCTTCAGTTCGCCGCCGGCGCCCAATTTTCGTTGGGCAAATCACGTCGGGGCTATGGGCCGATGGGCCCGTGGGTGGTCACGCTCGATGAGTTCTCGAAACCGGACGACCTCGCCCTCGGGTGCGCGATCGACGGGGAGAGGGTGCAAGACGCCCGGACCAGTGACCTCATCTTCGGTGTCCCGCGACTGATCTCCGAGCTCTCGGGGGTCCTTCCGCTCCTGCCTGGCGACGTCCTCTTCACTGGCACGCCTGCCGGGGTCGGCTTCGCTCGCCGGCCGCCACGGTTCCTGGCCAAGGGCCAGGTGCTCGAGTCGTGGATCGAGGGTATCGGCACGATCCGCAATCGGTGCATCTGAGTGGGACTGGCATGCTGGCCGGCCGTGGCGGCCCGAGGACGGCGGCGCCGGCCTGCCGGGCTGTCGAGCATGGCCCCGACCCGTCCCGTCGGGTCATGTAGTGAAGCAGTGGGTTTGTGACGCCTGTCCCCACATACCACGCGGACCTCTTCACTGACGATGCGTTGCTGGAGCCGTACGAGCACTACCGCGCATTGCGTGACACCGGACCGGTGGTGTGGCTCAGCGCTCATGACGTCTACGCCGTCACCCGGTACGCGGACGTACGCGCCATCCTCGGCGATCCGGACACTTTCTGCTCGAGCCTCGGTGTCGGTCTCAACGATTTCATCAACGAGGGTGGTCGTGGCACGACGCTCATGAGCGACGGTGAAGAGCACGACCGCCAACGCGAGATCATCAGACGCCCCCTCGGCCCGGCCAGGCTCGCCGAGCTTCGACCGGACGCGAAGGCGATCGCCGACAGGTTGGTCGACGGACTCGTCCGAGAGGGATCCTTCGACGCGGTGTCCCATCTGGCAGAGGCGCTCCCCACCCGGTGGGTCCCGGACCTCCTGGGTTGGCCCGAGCATGGACGTGGGCATCTCTTGGACTGGGCCAACGCCAGTTTCGACGGGCTCGGGCCATTGAACCATCGCACGACAGCTGCCGCCGCGGGCCTGCTCGACATGATCTCCTTCGCCCACGAGGTCGCCCAGGCCGGCCTGCCGCCTGGGACCATGGCCGCCGGTGTCCTGGACGCGGCCGCCCGGGGCGACATCGAGGAATCGCGCTGTCCCATGCTCATCGTCGACTACCTTGCACCGTCGCTCGACACGACCATCAGCGCGCTGGGCAATGCCCTCTGGCTGTTCGCAACCCATCCTGACCAGTGGCAGCGGCTTCGGGACGATCCGGGTCAGGTGAACCAGGCCTTCAACGAAGCGCTGCGTCTCGAGAGCCCCATCAGCTGCTTCTCACGGGTCGCCACCGTCGAGACCGCTGTCAGTGATGTCGCTATTCCGGCCGGCGCCCGGATCCTGGTGAGCTTCGCGTCGGCCAACCGCGACGAACGTCGGTGGCCCCGGGCGGAGGAATTCGACATCAGCCGGGAGAGCGCCGGGCAGGTGGCCTTCGGGTATGGGGTGCATGCTTGTGCCGGCATGGGCTTGGCCCGACTTGAAGGGACGGCAGTCCTCTCCTCCCTGGTCGAGCGGGTTGGGACCATCGATCTGGCCGGCGAACCGCAGCGCAAGCTGAACAACCTGATCCGGTCCTTCCGGTCGCTCCCGGTCCGTGTCACAACCGGGTGACACCCATGATGCCGAGGAGGCATGCCGCGCCTGTCCGGCCTGCTGCCTGCGTGTTGGGCCATCCGACCGGCGAATGGCTGTCTTCGGTCCGAATCAGGGACCCAGTCCATGTTCTGACTTGCCCTCACTAGAGCCTCAGAGGGGGTCGGCGGCGGGGCGACCAGCTGTGGCCACGTGCGGCCTCCAGACGTCGCCATCCCAGTAGCGGACGTCGTACCGCCCAGTGGGATCCGCGTACCAGCTGGCCGATGCGCCCGGCGGGGTGGGCAGGTCAACAGGGGTGGCGGCTGTCGACTTCATCGGCAGGCCCGAGAGGATCACCAGGATCCCGGCTGTACCCATCCCGAGCAGTCCCCGCAGCAGGCCGAAGAGGGAGACCAATGTCAGCACCCCTCCGGCGGTGATCGCGGCGATGCCCGGGGCGGTCATCCGGCGCACCAACCGCACGACGAGGTCGAGAGTGCCGAGGAGGACGGCCAGTCCGACGGTGATGGTCACCACCTCGGCCGAGACGTGGTCCCCTTGGGCGAGCGTCTGGGCCGCTGGATGGGTGTAGTACGTCCTGCCGTCGTACCGCATCCACGGGCTGCCCGCCCGGGCGAAGTGGTAGCTGTAGTAAAAGATGATCACCCCTCCTGCCCACGACCACGCGGCCAGGAGGAACAGGCAGCGCCATACCGTCGACCCACGGAGGAGCGGGGCGGCAATCACACGACTCACTGATCCAGCTTCCCCCTGGTACTGCCCAGGAGTCCGTTGCCCAGGTCACTGAGAAAGGTGGTGAGATGCATCACCTGGTCGAAGAGCTTCGTGGCCGGCGCCCGGTCCCCGTCCAGTTGGGTCAGCATTTCCATGCCCAGGTAGAGGGAGACCACCGCAAACCCCACCGATTCGGGCGGCACCAGCGAGCCGAGCGGCGAGTCCGCCAGCAACCCGCTTACCGCCTCTCGGGCGAAGTCGGTCCATGGCGCGAGGCGCTTAGCCACCTCCTTGCCCAGGCCTGGCGTCGTGGCCGCCCCGGCAATCATGGCGACCAATACCGCGACGTGTCCTGCATCCAGGTCCTCGCGGAAGATGGATGAGGCCGTGGTCACCAGCTCGGCCGGCGAAGCCACCCCGTCGAGGGCCGAGCCGTAGCGGGCCCGGCGCAAAGAGCTGACCGAATCGAGGGCGGCGAGGAGCAGACCGTTGACGGAGTCGAAGTGGTAGAAGATGAGCGCCTGGTTGACCCCGGCCCGACCTGCGACAACCCGGGCACTGGCACCGGCGTAGCCGTGATCGCGGAGGGTCTCGATGGCTGCGTCGATCAGCTGTTGGCGGGTCGCCTCCCCCCGAGTGGGGCGTACGGCCGATGTTCCTGCGTCTTTGGCCTTCACCATCAGATCCTCTTAGTTGAGCGACCGCTTAAATACGCTACCCCACACGGGCCCAGGTGTCGAGCACACAGGCGCCCTGGGGAACCCGAGCGGATGCAGGGCTGCGGTTCTTCCGGCCAGGCCAGAAACCCCGACCCTGAGCCCAGAGGACCCGGACCAGGCTCCCCGTACGGCTGGGCCATCACCTCGGTGAGCGCACTTGGTGGGACGAGCCGGACAGCTACCTCTTCGGCTCGTAACGCATCGCCACTGCCCCCGAGCCGAACTCCAGCCGGCTCACGAGCTCCAAGTCGACCTGCTTCGAGAGACCTGCGAACAACGTCGGCCCGTGGCCCATGAGCCTCGGATGAACCACGAACTCGTACTCATCGATCAATCCCAGCTCCGTCAGCGCCAGTGGGAGCTTCACCCCTCCCACGAACAGTCCCCGGCCCGGCTGCCGCTTGAGTTGTTGAACGGCTTGGCCCAGGTCCCCGCGCACGAGTGCTGCGTTCCAATCGACCTGCTCGAGGGTGCTCGAGACGACGTACTTCTTTGCCGCGTCGATCGTCCGGGCGAAGGATTCCGTCCAATCAGCTCCCGTCGATGCCGGGGGCCGCCACGCTGATTCCATCATTTCGTACGTCACCCGCCCGAAGAGCAGGGCGTCGGCCTGGTTGAGGTTCTCGACCGCGTGACGGTGCAGGTCTTCGTCCGCGGGGATCGCACGATGATCGCAGCATCCGTCCAATGTGACGTTGATGGAGTACCGGAGTGGTCGCATCTGTCCCAAGAGTACCGCCGATCGGGTACACCGGGACGTTGGCGAGCCGCCTCCTGTATCGGTGGAATGACGGTGACGGCGATCTCGACCGGGTTTGGGTCCTCTGCCGGATATCCATGGGATTGGGACGGTCTTGACTCCCGGGGCATTGCATGCGGCTAAAGCAGGATCTCGACGTACCCGTCCGTTCCATTGACGCGGATCTGTTGCCGATCGCGAATCAGCCGAGTGGCTTGCTCCACGCCCACGACGGTCGGCAGGCCGTACTCCCGTGCGATCACTGCGCCGTGGGTCATCAGGCCCCCCACCTCCGTCACCAAGCCCGCGATGGCGACGAACACAGGCGTCCAACTTGGGTCCGTATAGGCGGTGACCAGGATATCGCCCGCCTCGAGATCGGCTTCGGCCATGTCCAGGACGACTCGTGCCCGTCCTTCGATGATTCCGGCGGAAACGGGTAAGCCCGCCAATGCCCCGGCCGGGAGATCGACGCGTCGGTATGTCCCGGTGACGACCTCGCCATCCGACGTGAACACTCGAGGTGGCATGAGCGCTCGATACGACCTGAACGCGTCCTTGCGCTGTCGGATGAGCCGGTGATCCGCTCGATTCGAGCGCACCACGTCGTCGATCTCCTGGAACGTGAGGTAGAAAATGTCCTCCTTCTCACGCAGCACGTAGGCCTGCACGAGACGCTCGGCCTCTTTCAGCAAGGCCTGCTTGTATACGAAGTAGCGGCTTACCATGCCGTACTTCGGATATTCCCGGTAGCCGATGAAGGTTCTGACCCGATCGATCATCCGCTTGGTCTCATCGGCCTTGCGCTCCCCGTCCGGCAATACCCGCAAGCGCGCCAGCAGCTCTTGCTCTTTCTTCCGGGCCTCCTGACGACCATGTTCGAAGCGCTGCTTTCCGGCCCCAGCCTCGAAGTGCTTGATGTTGCCAAGGATCACGGGCACGAGCGTGATGGGATGTTCGCTCCAACGCGGCCTGGTGATGTCGATCTCACCGGCGCCGCGCATGCCGTATTTGTCAAGGAAGGCTCGGATGGCGTTCCGGGCCTCCCTCCCGCCCTCGATCTTTACCAGTTCGTCGAGGAAGTCCTCATCCTCTGTCTGTTTCAGGAAACCCACCACTTCCGGATGCGGACGGATCACGTCCGCGACATCCAGAAGCGCCAGACCCATTTCCGACGTGACGTTGTTGGGAACGGACTGCGTGAGCGGGTCCGCCGCGTTCTTCTCCCCCAGCCACTGCAGCATGTGCTCGTTGAGCCACCCCGTGGCCTCCATCGCGGACATGAACACCTGATGGCTCGTCGGGTCGAACAGGATCCGCCTCAGCTCTCGAATGTCCGTCAGGATGAAGTCGAGCAGCGCCGAATCCGACTTGGTCCGGATATCGCGTTTCAGAGCGGCGATGGATTCCTGGTTGTGTCCGATCAGATCGGTGACGATGGCCGCATCCGTTTCGACATGAGCTGGCGGGCCACCCGCCGGCGCCCCGGTCGGCCCCTCGTCCGGGAGGGGCGGAATGAGGCCACGGTCAAGGATGCTCTGGAGCGCGTCCCCGAGCAGGGGATCGGATCTCTTCATGTCCTCCAGAAGGCCGGCGCGACTCGCTGGTGACGCCAGGCTCTGGGCGACGTCGACGAAGAGCCTCCCGGCGGCTACGCACATCGGCCGGGGGGTCGTCAGCAGCCAGAGTGAGAGCCCCAGGGGTTTCATGGGGTCGGTCATCATCTGCTGATGACCGACGGAGATGTAGACGTGGTTCTCGTGGTCGTCGGCCGCGGGAATGGGGAAGAGCGTGGTGATCGGCCGGGTCTGGACGACGTGGAACTCGTCATCGACCAGGCACCATTCGATGTCCTGGGGGTGGCCAAAGTGCGCTTCGATCCGCCGTCCCATGTTGGCGAGTCGCACGATCTGGGTATCCGTCAGTGCTGGCTGCTCCTGCCGCCCCGGATCGATCGCTTCGTCGTGCGTGCCGCCCTCAGGCGAGGCGTGTAGGGCAACTTGTTTGGTCGCGACCACCCTGGCGACGATCTCGCCATCACGCACCTTGTAGGCGTCCGCATCCACCTGCCCCGAGACCAGGGCCTCGCCGAGACCAAAGACCGCCTCCACCGAGACGACCTTCCGGTTGGACGTGACGGGGTCCGCCGTGAACAGGATGCCGGCCGACTGTGGGAAGACCATCCGCTGCACGAGCACGGCCATGTGGACCTCCCGGTGGTCGAATCCGTTTCGCAGGCGGTAGGTCACTGCCCGCTCAGTGAACAGGGAGGCCCAGCATCGGCTGACGTGCTGGAGGATTGCTGCTCTCCCCATGACGTTCAGGTACGTGTCCTGCTGGCCGGCGAAGGAGGCCGTCGGCAAATCCTCCGCCGTGGCGCTGGATCGGACGGCGTAGGCAGCTTGTTCGCCGAGTCGGGTGACCGAGCTGGTTATCGCCGCGGCAAGATCGTCGGGGATGGCGATTCCTTCGAGGGTCCGGCGGATCTCCCCGCTGACGGTGCTGATCGCCTCGCGATCATCCGGGCTCAGGTGCGAAAGCCGATCGAGCTGATCCTCGATTGACGGGGCGTCCGCCTTGATCCGGCGGAAGGCATCTGTCGTCACACAGAAACCGGCCGGTACGCGGATGCCTTCGATCCGGGAAAGCTCCCCTAGATACGCACCCTTGCCGCCCCCGACCCCGACCTGCGTCTGGTCGATCTCCTGGAGATCCAGCACGTAACTACCCATCCATCCACCTTCCCCGTCAGACCCCGCCGGTCTGGGACATTGCTGTGGGCGATCGCGTTCGAAGGGCCCGTAGCCAGCTTGTGGCGTGCATTGTCAACACACCATGGGTCCTTGCAGCAAGCCCCCCACCCTGGTGTACCTTGGTAATGGCGGAGAGGGTGAACAGGCAGTCCCCGCGGCTTCAGACGTCGTTGGCAACAGGGTCGCAGATATCGGGACGTGCGGCCCGATGGTCGTTCACCAGCCTGTCTCCACCGAGTCGCCGAAGGCATTCCACGCGACGGCGTGAACCTGTTCCGGGTCCACTTGTGCCCACGGGGGTTCGGACGTCCACGCTTTTGAAAGGAAGCTTCATCCCCCGATCCTCGAAGCCACCGGCTCGGGGGTGTTACGGACCCGACCCCTCGCTCACTCAGGGGTTCCCCCCAGGCTTGTGAATTTCATCGGCGAGAAATCGGCTGCCCCAGGAACCGAGCCCATCAACAGGGCAGATGGTCCGCTGGGCAAGCGAACGTATGTTCGACTAGGTTGCCGTGTGTGGTACTTCCGCCAGTCAGGCGGGCGACGATCCTGCACGCCGATCTCGATGCGTTCTACGCATCGGTTGAGCAACTGTTGGATCCCTCACTGCGCAACCGGCCCATCGCCGTAGGCGGCAGCGTGGTGCTGGCGGCATCGTATGAAGCCAGGAGCTACGGCGTCCGCGGCGGCATGCCAGGGTGGCGGGCCCGCCAGATTTGTGGAGATCTCCTTTTCGTCCCCGGCCACTTCGGCCGCTACCAACAGTTCGGCGACGATGTCGTGTCTGTTTTCCACGACTTCACTCCTCGAGTCGAGCGGGTGTCAATTGACGAGGCATTCCTCGATGTGGCCGGTGCCGTCCACCTGTTCGGAACACCGACTGAGATAGGTGCAGCCATCCGCCGACGCGTACGCGATGAGATCGGTCTCCCGTTGTCGGTTGGCGTGGCCCGCACAAAACACCTCGCCAAAGTAGCGTCGCAGGTGGCCAAGCCCGACGGCCTGGTCGCCGTGGCTCCGGATGATGAGAATGTCTTTCTCGAACCGCTTCCCATCGGACTGATATGGGGCATCGGACCCACGACAGAACGGCGCCTCCAACAGGTCGGGATCTATACCATCGGGCAACTGGCCGAGGGCGGCAGCCCGATCCTGGGAGGTCTGCTCGGCCAGACAGCCGGGGCAAAACTGGCCGCTCTCTCGGCCAACGTCGATGAGCGGGCCGTGGAGACACCGGCCCGATCGAAGTCCATGGGTGCCCAGGCCGCCCTTGGACGGCGGGATGCAACTCCAGAGCTCATCCGAGAGACGCTCGGCTACCTGGCTGACAGAGTTGCCGGGCGCCTACGAAAGGCAACCCTGGCCGGTCGGACGGTGACCGTGCGGGTCCGCTTCCCGCAGCTGCGCTCGGTGACCCGGTCCATCACGTCGTCCGTGGCGATCTCGACCACGCTGACGTTGACTGAGGTGGCGGAAAAGCTCGCACGCTCAGCCATACTCGAGAATGAACGAGAACGCGAAATCACGCTCATCGGCCTTTCGGTCTCCAACCTGCGCCCTGACCATTCCCTGCAGCTCGAGCTACCTCTTGACTCCCCCGAGTGGCGGCGAACTGCGGTCCACCGGCCTGGATCAGTCGTCGAAGCTTCCCGATGGGGAGTGGACCGGTCCGTTGACGCCATCCGGGACAAGTTCGGCCGGACTGCCGTGGGCTATGCCAAGGTTGCCCTATCGGCCGCCGAACGAGTTCCCGAGGAGTTCCGCGAATTGGCCGAGCGGGGAACAGGCGATAGCCAGGCGCATTGATGAGCTCGCGCCACCGTCAGGAGGCGTCCACCGCATCTCGCCGCTGCACGGGTCCTCGCCATCACGGCAACCCCTGCAGGCGGACCCCGAGGACAGGTGGCGGCGCATCCCCACATCCTGCGTAGCTCCGTTACCCGTCCGTGGTGGCGTTCGGAGCCGGTTCTGGCCGTGATCACTCTGGGTGATGCCCGCCCCGGCTTTGACCCCCGTCCGTTTGACACGCAGCCGTTTGGCTGCTTATCGTATGGCATCTGGATGGCTGCATGTTGTAGTCGGACCCCGAGGAGGATCAGATGCCAGACATTCGACACCGAGTGGTCGTCTCTGCCCCGCCCGATCATGTCTACGAGGCGGTCGCCACGCCGGCAGGGATCTCGGAGTGGTGGACCCGTGATGGCGTGCGCGGCGAATCGAAGAAGGGCTCGCGGCTCGAGTTCTTCTTCGGCCAGCCAGAGCCCGCCGCGGTCATGGAGATCACCGGGCTGAGGACCGACGAGCAGGTGAGCTGGAGCTGTGTGGGGGGAGCAGACGAGTGGATCGGCACGGCGCTCACCTTCGAGCTCACCCGCCAGGGCGATGAGACGGTCGTGCTCTTCACGCACGCCGGATGGCAAAACCCAAGCGAGTTCATGGCCCACTGCAGTGCCCGATGGGCATACTTCCTCCTGAGCCTCAAAAGGTACCTGGAGACCGGCAAGGGCACCCCGTTCCCCGACGACCTGAAGTTCTGAGACTCCGTGTGGAGCCGATCCCTGTCAGTGTGTTCAAGGCGCTCGCCGACCCGAGCCGCCGCGAGTTGTTGGACCGTCTGAACACTCGCAACGGTCAGACCCTGCGAGACCTGTGCGAGGGACTTGGCATGGCCCGCCAGTCGGTCAGCAAGCACCTGGCCATTCTCGAAGCGGCCAATCTGGTCACGGCCATCCGCCAGGGCCGGGAGAAGCTCCACTACCTCAACGCAGCGCCGATCAACGAGATCGCCGAGCGCTGGATCAACCGCTACGACCGGCACCGCGTCCAGACCCTGGCCGACCTGAAACGAGCACTGGAGGAAACCCCCGTGGAACAGCCGCAGTTCGTCTACACGACCTATATGAAGACCACCCCCGAGCGACTCTGGCAAGCGCTCACCGACCCGGCGTTCACTCGCCGCTGGTGGCAGACCACGTTCGAGACCGACTGGCAGAGCGGATCGCCGATGGTCTGGGACAACAACGGGGTCCTCATCGCCGACCCCGAACAGATTGTCCTCGAGTCTGAACCGTACCGCCGCCTGGCCTACACCTGGCACACCTTCACCCCCGAGCTCAAAGAACGCCTGCAGATCGAGGAGGCGTTGTTCGCCAAATTGGCCGGCGAGCACCGGTCCCGAGTCGCGTTCGACATCGAAACAGTGGGCGAGCTTTTGAAGCTCACCGTCGTACACGACGACTTCGAACCGGGAAGCATCGCAGCCACCATGGTGAGTAACGGCTGGCCGGTTTTGCTCTCCAGCCTCAAGACCTTCCTCGAAACCGGCGAAGCACTCCCCTCTACTCGCACCCACCGAATCGGCCAATGAACGTCATCGACCGCCTCCTCGACATCGAAGCACCCACCAGGTCCGGAACCGCTCAGGAGGACAGATGACGAAGTACACCAGCGAGACCTCGAACTTCGGATCCGACGGCCCCTTCTTCCAGGTCATCCGGGACGGCCTCGCCGGGCTGGTTGACGGCGAGGACTTCTTCGACCTGCTGACCAGCGACGTCGTCTTCGAGTTCGTGATCACCGTACCCGGCTATCCCAAGCGCGTCGAGGGCCGCAAAAACGTCATCGACCTGTACCGCGACTACGACGACTTCATGAAGGTGCACAGCGCCGACAGCCTCAGGGTCCATCGAGACCCGACAGCCTCGGTGGTCGTCCTCGAATACGCAGTGCACGGCGAATCGGTGCAGACCGGCCGCCCGTACCACAATCGCTTCGTCTCCATCATCACCGTCAAAGGCAACAAGGTGACCCACTGGCGGGACTACCTCGACCCGATCGCCATATTCGACGCCGCAGGCTGGCCCGACGTCCCACCTGAAACAAATCTGATCCCGCATTGCAAAGTGGGCTTCAAGGCCCCATGCGATGTGCCGTTGCCTGGTCAGCCCAGTGACACACGCGCTTCTTGCAGCTCATTCAGGGCTGCCCGGGTGCACTTTGCGAGCTCATCCTCGGAGTAGCGGTCGGCCTCGGACCACTCGGCGTAGCCCCGCTTGAACGCGGGTACACCCACCTCGCTCGCAAGGTGAGCGGTCGGGGGCGCTGTCACCAACGACCGGACGTTTGAGTTCGATGCGATGCGCTGACCGACGACCCTGACGGGTCGCAGCCGCTGTGATCGACCTCGACGGCGTTGTGACGGAAAACGTCCTCCCAGCCTCCGGTGGCTCGATTACAGATGAAGAATCGCTGTCTGCTATTTCTCCAGATTGAGTGCAATGGCTTCGCGGACCAGGTTCTTCAGTGCCTTCTCGTTGACCTTTTCACCTTCCTTGATGTCAATGGCACGCCTCACCTTCCCGTTCAGGCTGGAGTTGAAGAGGCCGGTCGGATCCTTGAGAGACGCGCCCTTGTAGAACGTCAACTTGACGACATTCTTGTAGACCTCGCCAGTGCAGATGCCTCCGTTGTGGGACCAGACCGGTACTCCGGGATTCGTGGATTTCACCCACTTCCACTCCTCGAGGATGCCCGGATCGGCATCGTTGATGATTCGTCGCACCTCGCTGAGCGTCGTGCCCCGCCAGTCGCCCAACTCCTTGATCCTCTGGTCCATCTGCTCGGAAGCACTCTTCATGGTGTTCGCCCTGCCTTCTTCTATGGATTCACGGATTCACCAGCTAAGTCTCACTCTCGAACCGATTCAAGCTCGAGTTCGCAAATGACCTCTGGATCAGCGATCAGTTCGATGCCAGCTATGCGCCCATCGCGCAGGGTGAAGCCGAAGACCGCCATAGGCCGGCCACCGACCGACACCACTGCTCCGGCCAAACCGTCGATCAACATCAGCCTGGCGGCCTTCACCCTGCCAGCGAAGACTCGGGTAACCCCATCGACGCCGCTCATCTCCGCGCTCAGCGCCGCTGCGCCCGCGCTCGCTCTCGCCGCGGCCATCTCGACCGCCGTGGCGTCGGCTCTCACCACGACGTCGGGGTCGAGCAGCCGCAGTAATCCGGCGAAGTCGCCTTGGCGAGCGGCGGCGAGAAAGGCGGCGACCACTTCGCGTTGGGTGGCAGCCGGTTTCTCGGGCACCGTCGGGTCCGACTGCACCCGCCGACGAGCCCGGCTGGCCAATTCTCGGGAGGCGACCGGGGTCCGTCCCACGATGGGGACGATCTCCTCGAAGGACACGGCGAACATGTCGTGCAGTACGAAGGCGAGCCGCTCGGCGGGCTCCAACGTGTCCAGGACCACCAGCAGTGCCAGGCCAACGGAGTCGGCAAGCATCGCCTCCTCTTCGGGGGAGGCCGCCTCGACCGGTTCCGGCGTGAAGTCCGGCGAGACCTGTTCCTTTCTGGCCCGGGAACGCAACATGTCCAGGCAGACCCGGGCCAGCACGGTGGTCAGCCAGCCACCGAAGTTGTCCACAGTTTCGGCGTCGGACCGATTGAGCCGCAGCCAGGCCTCTTGGACAGCGTCGTCGGCCTCATGGCTCGAGCCCAGCATCCGTAGCGCCACCGCCCGCAGGCGTGCCCTGTGCTTCTCGAATTGCTCGGTTACCAGGTCAGCGTTGTTCATAGTCACATCCTCCGGTTGGCGGTCGTCATATCTATTGACGACACCCACCGGGTCGATGTGACCCACGACCTATGGAGCCACCATGACCAGCACTTCCACCGACGGAATCAAGACCATCCTGCATCCTGTGTCCGACCTGGGGAGGGCCAAAGCCGTATACACCGCACTGCTGGGACAACCGCCTCAGACTGACGGACCGTATTACGTCGGCTTCGACGTCGCCGGCCAGCACATCGGGCTGGTGCCGGGCGGCGGCCCGCAGCACCTGACCTCGCCGGTGGCCTACTGGCAGGTACCGGACATCGAGGCCGCCCTGACCGCATTGGTGGCTGCGGGTGCCACGGTCAAGAATCCCGTCTCCGACGTGGGTGGCGGCCGCCTGGTGGCCACCGTCACCGATCCCGACGGCAACGTGCTCGGCCTGACTCAGGACACGTGAACACCGACCCCACCGGCTTCATCTCACGATGACCACACCGTGCCGGGTCCGGTGGGACATAGAACCCAAACGATGACACGCCAACTCCGAAAGGACTCTCAATGACCCCCATCAACTCCATCACCTTAAAAGTCACCGACCCCTCGCCTGCTAGCAACTTCTACGCCAGTGCCTTCGGCCTGCACGACCAGCTCAGCCTGTGCTCGTCGGAGGCGGCGACCAGTGGCTTTCGAGGGTTCACGCTGTCGCTTGTCGCGTCGCAGCCCGCCACGGTCGACGCGCTCACGGGCGCCGCACTCGATGCCGGGGCGACGACGATCAAGGCGGCCAAAAAGTCGCTGTGGGGGTACGGTGGCGTCGTCCAAGCCCCGGACGGCACCATTTGGAAAGTCGCCACGTCGTCCAAGAAAAACACCCATCCGGGCTCCGGAAAGATCGACGAGATCGTACTCCTGGTCGGAACCGCTGAGGTTTCCGCAAGCAAGCAGTTCTACGTGGGTCAGGGCTTCAATGTGGCGAAGAGCTTTGGTAACAAGTACGTCCAATTCGATGCCGATCCGAACCAGATCAAGCTGGCGCTTTACGGACGCCGCGCCCTGGCCAAGGACGCCGGTATCTCCCTGGACGGCAGCGGCTCGCACCGGATCATCATCGGGAGCAAGGCTGGTCCCTTCATCGATCCCGATGGATTCAGATGGGAGCATGCATAGAGCAGATGAGAGCTCGACACCGATTCTTTCGCACCCTTCTCGACTGTTGGCTTCCACGACGGTATGGTCCGGATCGTCGTGAACCGAGGTGGGCGAAACCGATCGACGTCGGACGACTCTGCCGAGCGCGGTCGAGGAGCCTGCCGCCAGCGGAACGAGCGTCAGCGCGCCTGAGCTTGGAGGCACGGTCGCACGCCTTGGGTGGATCAGCCACGCCTCGATTCCAGTGCGAACAGTCAGACTCGAGCCGGCCGTCCGGGTGTCGATCGAGAAGCGGCGAGATGGCGCCGGCTGGGTTCTGGCTCACCTACTGCCTTTCGCCTCGAACGCGAAACGGGTCCCTGAGCCCATCCGTGGTGCCAGGGGAGTGAGTCGGAGTCTTCCAGGCCCGCCAGGAAATGTCGTGGTGGGATGTCGAGAACCCGAGCACGGCTCCGTCCCCGGTGTGAACACGGCCACAATGGTCGTACCTCACCAAGGAGAACATGATGGCCAAGTACCTGCTGCTCAAGCAGCACGGCCGGTTTGAGGGTGCCGGCCACGTAAAACCAGCAGCCGCCGACCCAGATGCGTTCGCCGGAGTAGACACGGTCGATCCCGAGGCGCTGGGCGGCAGCGGCGCCGAGGACAGCGACGGGTTCGGGCTCGGTCTTCGGCCGTGAGTCAAAGGAGTGTTCCGGCGGAGGACTGGGGACGCCGTCCCTTGCTTACTCACACAGCACCAAGAAACCTTGCCGTCGCACCGTCAAAGAACTTCGCGCTCGTAACGCAGAAGAACGACCGGACCGGCGGTCTCGATCGAGACCTGTCGTAGCCGGGTGGGACTCGTCTCAGCGGTAAACAACCTGGTGCCGCGACCGACGAGGTCAGGGAACACCAGTATCCGGTACTCGTCGACCAGGTCTCGTTCGGCGAGGCTGTGCACGATGCTGGCGCTGCCAACGACGACGATGTCGCGATCCTTCTTCTGCTCGACGACGGCATCAAGCAGGTCGCCGGAGATCAATGATGAGTTCTCCCAGGCGCTGAGGTCCATCCCGCCGTGAGAGACGACCAACTTGGGGATCTGGTTCATGGCGGTCGAAAAGTCGTCGGTCCGGTTGGGCCAGAGGTGGGAGAAGTGCTGCCAGGTCTTGCGACCCAGCAAGAGCACTCCGCTTTCGAGGACGGGACCCAACTTGAACTTGTCGCCGGCTACTGCCTCGGGCCCGTGGCGGAACGCCCAACCGCCGTTCGGCGTCCCATCGGTTCCATCGGGGTCTTCGACGATCCCATCGACGGTGGAGAAGGCGATAACGATGGTCCGGTTCATGATCTGCTCCTCGTGCTAGGTCCTGGTCCGGGTGACCGGGACGTAGATACCTACCGGCCGGACCACTAGAACTCATCGCGATCAGGGCAGAAATTTGGGAACGTCGAAGATGGCGAACACTTCAGGATCCTGGTACACGGTCGTCCGCACGATGACACCTTCCTCCACGGCGAAGACCTGCAGGGTGTGCAGCTGGTACTGCTCGCCTTCGCGGTTGTAGGCCACCATGGCCGGCTGCCTGTTGGCGGAGACCGGCACCGTCTTCCAATCGCAACCCCGCATTTCGAACACCCGGCCCATGAACCGCGCATAGGCGGCGGTCCCGAGGTACCAGTTCCACATGGGAGGCATCTCCAACACCACCTCCTCGGCCAGCATCCGGGCCAGCCCATTCACGTCGGCCCGCTCGAAGGCCGCCATGTAGCGGTCGACAACGGCTCGTTGCGCTGGCTCCGGTTCCTTCAGTGTTTCGGCGTCGAGACGGGGACCGGTGAAGGTGGCCCGGGCTCGCTGCAGCGCACTGTTTACCGCCGCAGTACTCATGTCCAGCATGACGGCGGTCTCCGCGGCTGGAAAGGCGAGCACATCGCGCAAGATGAGCACCGCCCGTTGCTTGGCCGCAAGCAGCTGCAACGCCGCCACCACCGCCAGACGTAGGCCACTTCGTTCGGCGGCCAGCACGGCCGGATCGTCGGGTCCACCACCAAGGAGGCCATCAGGAATGGGTTGCAGCCACGGCACCTCGAAGCCCGGCACGAACGCGGCGTCTGGATCGTCGAATCGCTCCCCCACTCCGGACGGAAGCGGACGGCGCGACCGGCCCCCGAGGGCGTTGAGGCAGGCGTTCGTCGCAATGCGGTAGAGCCAGGTGCGCATGGCCGCCAGATCCGGGTCATAGCGGTCATAGGCCCGCCACGCCCGCAACATGGTCTCCTGCACCAGGTCCTGGGCCTCGTGTACCGAGCCCAACATTTGATAACAGTGCACGAGCAACTCGCGCCGGTGAGGCTCGGCCGCATCGGCGAACTCGCGCTCCAACGTCTGTCCGGACATCCACCACATCTACCACCCCGGAGCGGTCGGGGAGCCGTAATGTCGGCCGTCCGCGGTGTACGGCCTCAGAAATCCGTCTCAGTCATCGGACGGACGCCGACCTTTAAGGTCACAGGTAAAGCGCGGACAACGCCTGTACTTGGTGGCGTGGGGTCCTCCCCGTCGGGGCCCCGAGAAAGTCCATAGCGGATCGACCTTCGGGCTATTGCCGAAGCCCCGACCGGACCGTCGACTCCGAAGGCTGACGAGTCGCTGTGATTGCGGTACGACCTTCTGCCAAATGCACGTACGGTCGCGGCACTCTGGGAATCGAGTCCCCGACCGGCACCGTCGGGACGCCACCGACTGGTCAGACTGCCCTCGATCCGCAAAGGGGGGAGAATGACCTGTGGGTGCCGAGAGTGCTATCCGTCACCTGCGAGCAGCATTTTGACCCCTGGACTCAGGAGCGGAGAGCATCCAGCGATGTCCCTCTCGTTTCTCTACCGGGCGTTCTGCCGTGTCCTCCAGCTCACCGGACTGATCGGTCGCAGTGACATGGATCTCGCATCAAGGTCGTCTGCTCCGCCACGAGGTGGCAGTCCTTCGACGCCAGGTCCACCGACCGGCGCTGGAGCCCGCCGACAGAGCGGTGCTGGCCGGGTTGGCGCGACTGCTCCCCGCCGGCGCGTCGCCTATACGTCCAGCGGCAACCCTGCTGCGCTGGCACCGGGCCCCGATAAACCCGGATCCTCGAGCTCGGTCCGAACGCGAAACCGCTGGTCAGGCGCCTGTGCCCTATGCACGAGACGCGCCGACCAGCGGTTCGCAGATGGTGGCGGGGGCGGGATTTGAACCCGCGACCTTCGGGTTATGAGCCCGACGAGCTACCAGACTGCTCCACCCCGCGTCGTGTGGGCCTCCAACTTATCATGCTGCCGACGGAAGTCGATCGGACCACATGGAGAACGGGCGGACAGCCCCCGGCCGACACCAGAGCCAGTCGGTGGGTCCGGAAGTCGGCCGCGGACCCACCCCTCCCCCGCCTCCCGGGAGTCAGGGGCTCAGCTGCCTCCGGCGGGTGTCGGGCTGGTCGTGGTGGTGGTCGTGGTCGATGTCACCGTCCCGCCGGTCAGTTGCTGGACCTGCTCGAGGTCCTTCTCCAGGTTGTTGATGTCGGTCTGGTAGGCACCCAGGTTTCCGGCCTTGAGGTCGGTCTGGGACTGCTGATACTGGGTTTGGGCATCGTCGAGCAGCGACCGGACCTGTGGTGACAGGGCTCCGCTCGGGCCACTGGTCCCCGGGGTGGTCGAGACCGGTGACTGGAACAGTTGGGACAGAGCTCCCTGCAAGTTCGTATCGATGGTCACCGTCTTGCCGTAGGCGGCGATGACCTCTTGCAGCTCAGGGAAGGCGTTGCGTGACGACTGCACATAGAGGGGCTGGACGTAGAGCAACGAGTCGGCAATCGGGATCATCAAGACGTTCCCGAGGAGGACTGAGGACCCGTTCGTATTCAACAGCGTGATCTTCTGGGATACCGCCTGAGTGGCGTCAATTTGGGCGGCCACGATCGACGGCCCGTTGACGGGTTGGTCACGCGGTGTCACGAACATCTGGAGCCGTCCGTAGTCGCCGGGGTCGGACTGGGCCATCATGAACCCCGAGAGTGTCTGGATCTGACTCTGTGACGACACCGGGACGAGGGCGTCCAACAGGGTGAACGACTGCTGCGTCTGACCCGGGTAGCGGAATACCTGATACAAGGGGGCCATCCGCTGCACCTGGCCGGTGGAGACCGCCTGGCCCTGGGCATTGGTGGTGAGCGTGGTCGGGAGGGCTTGGGACGGCGACCCCGAGCCCGGTGAGGGCGACAGGGTCCAGGCGTCGGCCGCGCTGTAGAAGCTCTGGGCCCGGGTGATGTGGTACCTCCCGAACATGGTGGCCTGCAGGGCGAAGACGTCCTCGGGGTAGCGGATATGGGCCCGCAGCTCGGCGCTCATCTTGCCGGCCGGGGTGAACATGCCGGGAAAGGCCTTCTCGTAGGTCTCGATGATCGGGTCGTGGGGTGTCATGACATAGAACGTCATCTTCCCGGTGTAGGCGTCGATGACCACCTTCACCGAGTTCCGGACGTAGTTGAGGTTCTGGTTGAGACCGCTGGCGTTGGGCAGGGCACTGGTGTCGGCGTTCTGGGCGTAGGGGTAGTTGTCGGTGGTGGTGTAGGCGTCCTGCACCCAGTCGATATGGCCGCCGAGCAGCACCGGGTAGGGGTCGGCGTCCAGGCTTAGGAAGGGAGCGGCCTTGGACACCCGGGCCTGCACGCCCCGGTCGAACATCAGGCGGGACTGGTCGGTGATCTGGCTGGAGATGATCAGGTTGATGTCACTGAACCGGAGGGCGAACATGGCGCGGTCGAAGAAGTTGGACAGTTGCACGCCGCCGGTGCCTGAGTAGTGGGTCTCCACATTGGAACCGTTGCCCAGCTGGTAGTCGATCTCGGGCTGGCGGGTGTTGGCCACTACATAACCCGTATTGTTGAGGCCGAAGTAGATCGAGGGCTGGGTGACGGTCGGGAGCCCGCTGTTGGAGACCGGAGGCACGTCGCCGACGGCGAAGACCGGGTCGCTTCCCCCCGAGGACGTATTGGCTGCGGCCGTATTGGCCGGCGACACGATCATGCCGTAGCCATGGGTGTACTGGAGCGTGGTGTTGACCCACGACGTCGACGGCAGGTCGGCGTCGTTGATCTCCCGCACCCCGACGATCGCCGGCGCCTCCACCCCGTTGACCTTGTAGCGGTCGACGGCCAGGGTGTTGAACTGGTAGTAGGAGCGGAGATCTTGGAGCTTGTCGTAGGTGGGCTTGGTCTGGCTGGGGTCCCACAATCGGGCATTTGCCAGCGTGTCACTGTTGGCCGTCAGTTGCGCCCCGGTGAGCGTGGAAGATGCCGGATAGGGCGTGGTGGCGATCCGGTTGAGGTCCATGGCCGCCCGGGTGGCGTTGATGTTGCGCTGGATGTAAGGACGCTCGAGCGAGTTCTGCGCCGGGTTCACCTTGAGGGCCTGGACGGCGGCCGGATAGATGGTGCCAGCGGTGAGCGCCACCAAGAACCAGAGCCCGACGCCCAGGATGGGGAGTGCCCAACCTTGCCGGCGGATGTTGTAGATCAACAGGACGGCAGCGGCCAGAGACACCAGGATGAGTAGCTCGAGAGCCGGAAGCCGGGCATGCACGTCGGTGTAGTCAGCACCCTGGTTGTAGCCGTTGCTCGACAGGTCGAGGTTGAATCGGGCCAACCAGTACCCGACCGCCTTGACCAGGGCCAGCAATCCCAGAATGACCGAGATGTGCGCCTTGACCGCCGGGCTCACCCTCGGCCGGGAGCCCTGCACCCGGATGCCACCGTTGAGATAGTGGCTGAGCACGGTGACCAGCAGGACCACGACCAACGCCACGAGGGTCCAGTGGACCAGGAACTGCTCGAAGGGAAGGGTGAAGACAAAATAGGCCACATTGCGGTGGAATTGGGGATCCGAGGTGGGGAACGGCGTGCTGTTGCGGAAGAGGATCCAGTTCTGCCACTGGCCGACGGCCTGCGACCCGACGATCAGGGACAGCGCGGCCACCACGACGACCCGTAGCCAGCGGGCATAGGGACCGATGACCTCCTGGTACCGCTTGACGAATTCGTCCTCGGCATCGAGCGACGGCCCCTTCGGAGCCAGCCGCTCCGCCACCAGCAGGCTGGCCAGCAGCATCACGGCGAAGACCACCGAAAAGGTGACCAGCAATCCGATCTTTATCTCGAACAGCTTGACCCACACGTTGTGCAACGAGACCGACGAGAACCACAGTGCGTCGGTGTAGAAGACGGCGAACGTCCGCAGGGAGGCGAACAGGATGATGAGGATGATGACGGCGATGACGATGCCTCTGCGTCGCCGACGTGAACCGGGGCGCGGAGCCTGAGGCATGTCGGTCGGTGGGCGCACGAGAGCAGCCTAGGTGGCAGAGACAGCCAGGAGGCATCGACAGCCGGGATGAGCCGGAGGATGCCGGTGGCCGGTGGGAAACTCCTCGTCCGGTCGCAGTGACCCGTTCAGTCCGTTGTCCTCGCAATCGGGACAGGGTGCCTCGCCCGAACCCGAGTCGGACACCCACTCGAGCTCGACCGCCTTCTTGCCCTTGGCCGCGGCGATGGTGCCCGCCGAGAATGCCGAGATGACGTGGTCCCCGGCCAGCCGCTCGATCCGCTCGCCCTTCCACTCCCGGAACGCCGAACCGACATGCTCGGCCACCACAGACTCGTCCGCATCCGCGAGCCCGTCATCGTCGGCGAGTCGCCGGCGCAACGGGCCGACCACCGCCTCCGCCAGCCCGTCGGCGATGCCGATCAGCTCGTCTGTCGAAGGCCCGGACGACTTCTTCGTCCCGGCAAAGGCCACACCCGCCTCGGCCGCCTCCTCCAGGATCGGCAGGGCGGCGGTCGCATAGGAGTCCATCTGTTCGGTGAGGTCGGGAAGCAGGTCCGCCGACCACTTCGACCCATTGGAGCGCAGGGTGTCGAGGAGCTCGTTCTGCCCGTCCTGGAGGGTCCGCTTGAGTCGGCGCGACAACGCCTTCACGATCGGTGCCACCAGCTCGTCCCGACGGATGGCCAGGGGGTTGCGGTCCTCCGGCGGCCCGTCCGGCTCGCCCTCGTCCGCCCCGCCGGCCTCCTCGGCCACCCCGCCGGCCTGGCCGCCGGCCTGGCCGGCCTTCTCCTCGTCTGCCCCCCCGGCCTCCCCGTCTCCGGGCCGGTCCTTCGGCCTCTCCCCACCGTCCTCGGTGTCGGCGGTGACCGGGGAGGCCCTGCCCTGCTCCTCGGGACCCGCGCCGGCCCGGCCGGCCCGAATCTTGGCGAACAGCGCCTCGACGGGCGAGGTGGCGGCGGGGTGGGCCGAGCCGCCCTCCTCCGAGCCGGCCTCCCCGGCGGGCCATTCGGCGCCGCCGGGGCTCCCGACGCCGGCCGGAACGCCCGCCGCCTCAGACGGCGCCACCTCCACCTCCATCACCTCGGTGACCTCGGCCACCTCCACCTCCACCATCTCGGTGACTTCGGCGATCTCCGCCTCGGCCGCGACGGTGGGCACGGCCGCGGCCGCGGCCTCCGCCTCGTCGGCCAACAGGAGGGCGGCCAGCTCCTCCGGCGTACTCTCGTCGGGGCGATCCAGCGCCTCCCGTCCGGCCGCCTCGGCGGCCAGGCGGGCGTTGTCCTCGGCGGCGAAGAGCTCGTCGGCGATCACGTCGACCGACCGGCGCACGTCCTTGACCGTCTCGGCCAGCCGCTCGCGCCCGGCCCGCAGCTGTTCGATCTGGGCGTGGAGCACCTTGCGCCGCTTGGACAGGTCGGCCAGGACCCGGGATCGCAGCCCCTGTGCCTCTTCGACCATGGCCCGGCACTGGTCGCGCGCCTGGGAGAGGATCTCCTCCGCCTCTCGCTGCACCGACTCCATGTGGGCGGCCGCCTGCTGGGCGGCCCGCTCGCGGAGATCGTTCGCCACGACCTCGGCGTCGGCGGCCATGGCGGCCAGACGGGCCTCGGTCTGGGCCCGGGTCTGCTCGATCTCCTCGCGGGCCTCGGTCAGCAGCCGGTTGGCCTCCGCCTCGGCCTTGGCCACCATTTCGGCGGCGGCCTCGTGGGCACTGTGGAGCACCCGGGCCGTCTCGGTGCCCACGGCGGCGGACAGGGTGGGCTCGTCGAGCACCGGATGGGCGGCCCGGTACTCGGCGTCGGACAGCTCGTGGAGGAGCTGCTGCTCCCGCTCGGCGATCCCCCGGAGACCGGCGGCGATGGACTCGAGGTAGGCGCGGACTTCAGAGGTGTCGTACCCCCGCCGCACCGAGCCGAACGAATGCCGTGCCACTTCGTCGGGAGCCAGGTGCGAGGAGGAAGTGATTGTCACCAGTCGTTCCTCGGGCATAGCCGAAGCCTACGACGGTCGGTCCCCTGATCCGGTCATCCCACGGCGGCGGCGGGAGCTGCCGGCGACGGCGTCCCGGGCACCGATCCACCGTGCGCGGCCAGCACGGCCAGGGCCTGACCCAGGGTGGACACGGCGTAGATGCTGAGTCCGGGGCGGTCCTTTGCCATCGCCACCTTGTACTCCTGCGGCGGCACCAGAAAGATCGACGCCCCGGCGTTCTCCACGGCCACGGTCTTCTGGGCCACGCCCCCGACATCCCCCACATTGCCCTGGCTGTCGATGGTCCCCGTTGCCGCCACCGTGCGGCCGCCGGTCACCGATCCGGTGGTCAGTGCGTCGATGACCCCGAGGGTCATGGCCAGCCCCGCCGAGGGCCCCCCGATGTCGGTCACATCGATGGCGACCGGGAAGGGGTAGGTGTAGTCGACCTGATCCTCGGGCTGGATCCCGAGGTCGAGCGTGGCCGTCTCACCGCCTCCGAGGTCGACCTTGGTGCTCTTCAAGGTGACCGGCACGGGAGTCGGCGCCGCCGCGCCTCCCCGCCGGACGGTCAGCGTGACCGTCTGGCCGGAACGGAAGTGGCGCAGGGTGGCGGTGAGGTCGCCGGCCGTCGGAGTCGGGGTCCCGTCCACCGCGGTGATGACGTCGCTGACGTTGAGGACGGCGTAGGCGGGAGTCCCGGGGTACGTCCCGAAGATCACAGCACCGGCCGCGGTGGACGTGACCGGATAGCCCAGACGACGCAGGGCGGCCGTCTTGGCCGATGCTTCGGCTTGGGACATCTCGAGGTTCCCCTGGGCGTCGAGTTGCGACGGCGGGGTGCCACCGGTGACCGCGTCCACCGGCTCGAGCGACGTGTCGCCCTGGAGCTCATAGAAGAGATAGGACAAGGCGGTCACCCGGCCGATCTCGACATCGGTCAGCAGCACGGGATGATTGACCCGGTGGCCCCGGGCGGGCGGCACGGTGATGTACTGCTGCACCGACTGGGCCGACCCCGGCTGCACGGCGTAGTAGTCCAGGTTCCACCGGGACGCGGTGGCGAGGACCACCACCACCAGGATGAGGACGACCCAGGGCCAGCGGCGGCGCCTCCGCCGCGGCGGGGCGGGAGGGCTGGCCACCGGGTTCATCGGGCCGGGTCCAGGCGTCGCGGCCGCCCCGGTGCCGTGACCGGGACCGGCCTCCGGTGAAGGGACGAGCAACGCGTCCATGCCCACCGGATCGTCGCGCGAGGGAGATGGCGTCGGTGTGGGCACGGAGTCGCGGTCCTCGGTCATAGTGGTGCGGTGGTAGACCCTGGCCCCCCGCATCTCGACGCGCCGGACGGGACAGGCCCCACCGGGAAGCCTGCCACGGAACCGCCCGATCCGGCCGTCACCGAGCGTCGGCGCCGGGTGGCGCTGGCCGGCCACCGCGGCGACGTGGATGCGGCCCGGCTCGGGCTGGCCGACGGGGCCCCGGCCGTCCGGGCCACCGCCCTCGGTGCCCTCGACCGGCTCGGCGTCCTGACCGACCATGACCTGCGCCACGCCCTGGAGGACCCGGCCGCCCCGGTACGCCGGCGCGGCAGCGAGCTGGCGGCCCGCCGCCCGGCGGTCGACCTGGCCGGGGTCCTCGGAGACCCCGACCCGTCGGTGGTGGAGATGGCGGCCTGGTCGGCGGGAGAGCGCGGCGACCCGACCCTTGTCCCGGCGCTGACCGCGCTGGCGTCGGCCGCTTCCGGGCACCGCGACCCGCTGTGCCGGGAGGCCGCCGTGGCCGCCCTGGGCGCCATCGGCGACCCGGCCGGACTACCGGCCGTCGAGTCGGCTCTCACCGACAAGCCCGCCATCCGGCGGCGCGCCGCGGTCGCGCTCGCCGCCTTCGACGGACCGTCGGTCGCGGCCGCGCTGCGGCGATGCCTGGAGGACCGCGACTGGCAGGTGCGCCAGGTGGCCGAGGACCTCCTGGCCGTGGAGTAGTCCCGCTCCGGCGAGCCGACGGGCGCTCAGGACTCGGCGGCGGCGAAGATCGGACGGAGGCTGTCGAAGGAGTCGAGGCACAGTCCCGCGCCGAGCACCACGCACTCGAGCGGGGTGGCCACCAGGTGCACGGGCACCTCGGTCTCGTCGGCCAGCTTGTTGGCCAGCCCCCGCAGCATCGCCCCCCCGCCCACCAGGTGTATGCCCTCGTACATGATGTCCTGGGCCAGCTCGGGTGGCGACTCCCCCAGGCAGCCGACGACGGTCGTGACGATCTGGTCCACCTGGTCCCGGAGGGCGTAGCGGATCTCGTCCGGGGAGATGACGACGGTCTTCGGCAGCCCGGTGGTGATCTCGCGCCCCCGGACCTCCGCCTTCAGCTCGTCGGCGTAGGGCAAGGCCGACCCGATGGCCATCTTCAGCTCCTCCCCGGTGCGCTCCCCGATGGCGATCCCGTGTTCGTGGCGCACGTAGTGCTGGATGGCCGCGTCCATGTCGAACCCGCCGCATCGGATGGCGTGGGACGCGACCACCCCACCGAGTGAGATCACCGCCGTTTCGGTGGTCCCACCGCCCACGTCGACGACCATGTTGCCGACGGGCTCGTGGATGTCCAAGCCGGCGCCGATGGCCGCCGCCATCGGTTGCTCGATGAGGTGGGCCGCCGAGGCACCGGCCCGTCGCGCCGCCTCCTTGACCGCCCGGCGTTCGACCGAGGTGATGGCCGAAGGGACGCAGATCAGCACGCGGGGTCGGTTGAGCTTGGTGATACCGGCCCGCCGGAGGAGCAGCCTGATCATCCGCTCGGTGATGTCGAAGTCGGTGATGGCCCCCTCCCGCAGGGGGCGCACGGCCACGATGTACCCCGGCGTCCGGCCGATCATCTTCCAGGCCTCGTTCCCCACCGCCAGGACCTCGTGGGTCCGGGTGTTGAGGGCGATGACCGTCGGCTGGTTCAACACGATGCCCTTGCCCCTGGCGTAGACCAGGGTGTTGGCCGTCCCGAGGTCTATCGCGAGGTCCCGAGCCACGCCGTCATCGTAGGGCCCCGGTGTCAACGGCCGGTGTGGCACGGTCACCGGGCCCCACATCCGGCACGACCGCCGCCGGTGGCGACGCCCCATCGGCCCCCCGGATCGGTAACCTCGTCGGCGTGGACGCAGAGGACCGGGGTGTGTCGGGAGACCCTGGTGACGAGTGGTGGGACGACGTCGACGGCGGAGGCATACGGGGATGGATCCCGCCCGATGACCGGCTGTGGCGACATCCCTCGGAGTCCGGCGCCCGCTCGTCGGGCCCGGCCGCTCCCCCGCCGGCCACCGTCAAATCCCGGGGTCAGTCGCGCTCGGGACCCTGGATCGCCGGGGGGGCCACGGCGTGCGTCGTGCTGGCCCTGATGGCCACCGGCCTCGCCATCATGACCGCCGGATCGTCCGAAGGTGACCAGGGTGGCTCGACGCCCATGGCATCCCTGACCGGCGAGCCGACCACCGAAGCGGGGGCGAGCCGCATCCCCGGTGCCGCGGCCGTCGACGGCGCGGTGTCCACCGCCGGGCCGTCGCTGGTCGGCCTGCGGGTCACCAACGGCCATGGCACCTCGGTCGGGACCGGCCTGGTGGCCCTGTCGGGCGGCATCGTCGTCACCGGATCGGCGCTGGTCTCCCGGGCGCGGACGATCACGGTCATGGAGGGCACCGGGGCCGAGCTGCCGGCCGACGTCGTGGGCGTGGACCAGCAGTCGCAGCTGGCCGTGCTGCGGATCGGCGACGACCTTCCCGCCGCCAGTTTCGACCCGGGCGACCCCGCCACCGGCTCGTTGGCCATGGCCGTGGCAATCGCGCCGGGCCGCCGCAGCGGCGCGCCGCCGACCGCCAGGGTGTACGCCGGAACGGTGCTGTCGGCCGGCCGCGCCGACGGCGCGGACCCGGCCACGGGGATGTTCGCCGTGGCCGTGGTCGACGCCCCGCTCTCCGGGGACGACATCGGGTGCCCTTTGCTCGACGCCGCCGGCCACGTGTCGGGGATGTTGGAGCGCACCGTGCAGTCCGACGGGTCGACGACCGCCGTCTTCCTCCCGGCCGAGCTCGTCCTCGGTGTGGCCCAGCAGCTCGTCACCTCGGGGGAGGTGGACCACGGCTGGCTCGGGATCCAGACCACTGACGCCGTCTCCGCCGACCCGGGGTCGGCCCGCACCGCCACGACGGTGGCGCTGGCCACAAACCCGACCGACGGTGCCCGGATCGACAGCGTCGCTCCGGGGAGCCCGGCGTCGACGGCCGGCTTGCAGGTGGGCGACGTCATCACCGGTGTGGGCGGCTACCCCGTCCGGTCCAAGGCCGAGCTCGACACCCGCCTCTACGCCGAACCGCCCGAGAGGCCGGTCGAGCTGGACGTGGTCCAGGATGGCTCCCAGGTCCCGGTGACCGCCACCTTGACCGACCCGGACCCCGATGTCCCGGGCGCCAACTCCTCGCCGTAGCATGAGGTGATGGCCCAGCCTGGGGACGCGGGAAACCCGTTCCAGTCACTGCTCGGTGACCTCATGAACATGCTCGGGACCAACGCCCCGGACCAGTGGGAGATGACCCGGTCCTTCGCGCTGAACGTGGCCACCGGCAGCACGCCGGAGCCGAACGTCGAGCCCATCCAGCGGATCCAGCTCGAGCAGCTGGCCCGGGTGGCGGAGCTCAACGTCGTCGAGGCCACCGGCATGCCGGTGGCCTCCGACGGGCGCAGGTTGACCTGTGTGCCGGTCGGCCGGGGTGACTGGACGATGCGGGCGCTCGACTCGTGGCGCGGCATCCTGACCGCGATGGCCCCCCCGGTCGGGCCCCTCCCCCGCCCTCCGACCACCGACGACCTGGCTCCGTCACCGGGCGAGGACCCGACCGGGGGCCTGAGCAGCCTCATCGGCCAGTGGGCGACGGCCATCGGACCGATGTTCTTCGGCCTGCAGGTGGGCTCGGTCGTCGGACACCTGTCGCAACGGGCCCTCGGCCAGTACCCCCTGGCCATCCCCTGGCTACCCTCCGACGAGCTCATCCTCGTCCCGGCCAACATCGCGTCGTTCGCCGCCGACTGGAGCCTCTCCGAGGAGGAGGCCCTCCTCTGGGTCTGCGCCCGCGAGCTTGCCTCCCACTCGGTCCTCTCCCGGCCCGCCATCAGGGCCCGGATGGACGAGCTGCTGGCCGAACTGGCGGCGGCCACGGCGACGGCCCAGCAGGACGTGGCCGGACGGCTGAGCGCGCTCGGGGACCCGGGGGCCGTCGAGGGCATGGGCATGGACCTCGAGTCGCTGCAGGGCATGTTCGGCGACCCCGAGGCGCTGCTCGGCGATCTCCTCACCCCCGAGTCGCGCCAGTCTTCCGACCGGCTGACCGCCCTGGCGGTGGTCGTCGACGCCTACGCCGACCACATCGCCGATCTCGTCGGCCAGAAACTGGTGGGGTCCCACCGGCAGCTGGCCGAAGCGTGGTACCGCCGCCGGATCGAGCGGGGGAAGGGCGAGGAGGCGGCCGGGGCGCTCTTCGGCCTCGACCTCGACCAGTCCCAGGTCGACCGCGGCCGGTCGTTCGTCAGCGGGGTGGTGGAGCGAGCCGGGGAGGACGGCCTGTCCCGGCTGTGGTCCTCGGCCGCCAACCTTCCGACCCCTTCCGAGGTGGACGCCCCCGGCCTGTGGCTCGAGCGGATCAGCCTGCCCCAACTCGACGAACCGGGCTGATCGCCGCCGGGCTCGTCGCCCCGCGGCCGGTCCCGCTCAGGACGGGGCGATCGGGTCGCCGGAGGCCTCGCCTACCGGGGCCTCTGCCGCGGGAACGACCGCCTCCTCCTCGGGGACCCCGAGGTCCCACTCGAGGGTGAGCCGCTCGCGCTCGGCGTCGCGGATCACCCGCTCCCGATTGCGGCGGTACTGCGGATCGTGCGGCGGCAGCAGGACCAGCCGAGCCATGGTGCGGCGCCGGAACTCCTCGATGAGGGCGGGGTCGCCGTAGTCGGAGCGAACCTCCCAGTGGGGCGCGACCGGACCGAGGTACACCACCCGGGCGTGACCGAGCGGAGGAAGCGGCTCCTCTCCCTCCTCGGGAGGCATCTCTTCGTCGGTGACCGGGGTCATGGCAGTGGGTCCTCCTCGGATCGCAGCAGAGCGGAGCCTACCCGCCGGTCGGACGGGCCTCGAGCGTCACCGGCACGCTCAGGCGGGTGGTCCCCCGGTAGATGCCGAGCGTGACGCGGTCACCCGGCTTGAGCGGGTGGATGGCGGTGGTGAGGTCGTCGGGGCTCTGGATAGCGGTCCCGTTGAAGGCGATGATGACGTCGTCGACCTGGAGGGCCGCCTTGTCGGCCGGGCTGCCCGACTGCACCGACAGCACGAGGGCTCCCGACGATGGGGTGAGGTTGTCCTGCTGCTGCAGCGCGGGAGTCACCGGACCGACCGTGACCCCGATGTAGGCGGAGTTGGCCGGCACCACGCTCTGGGGTGAGGTGGTGCCCGTGGTGCCGCCACCCTGGCGGAGCTGGGCCAATCGGGGCTTGACCGAGTCGACGGTGATGGCGAAGCCGATGTTCTCGGTGGGCGCATTGCCGGTGCTGCTCGAGGCCACCGCCGTGTTCATGCCCACCACCTGGGCCTCGGCGTTGACCAGGGGCCCACCGGAGTTGCCGGGGTTGATGGCCGCATCGGTCTGGAGCAGCCCACTGAGGTTCTCGGTCTGGCCGCTGTCGTTCTGGGCCGAGAGTGACCGGTTCTCCGCCGACACGATGCCCTCGGTCACCGTCGGACCTCCGGCCAGGGCCAGCGCGTTCCCGATGGCCAGCACGGAGTCACCCACCCTGGTCTGTGAGGAATCGCCGAATGTGACGGTGGGGAGGCCGGAGACCTGGTCGATCTGGACCAGCGCCAGGTCGTCGGCCGGGTCGGCCCCCAGCACGTGGGCCGAGAGGGCCTTCGTCTGGCCGAACAGCGTCACCGTGACCGAGGAGGCTCCGGCGATGACATGATCGTTGGTCAGCACTTCGCCGTCCGGCGTGATGATCATCCCGCTGCCGGCCGCCTGCACGAAGTCACCTCCGGCGGAGCTCCCCGTGGCGCCCGACTCGCTGTCGATCGAGACTACGGCCGGCTCCACCTTGGCCAGCACCTCCTGGACGTCCTGGGGATGGATGATGAAGCTCCGGTTGGGGGCGAAGGTCCGCACGATGGTCTGCTGGCTGCCGGCCCCGACCACCGCCCCGACCAGCCCCCCCACCAGCGCAGCCACCACGGCGGTGAGGACCACGAGCCACAGCCACGTCCGCCGTTCCAACGTGTGGCGCACCACGCGGGACGGCGCCGCCACCTGGTAGGGGTAGTGGTAGGCGGGCAGGTACCCGGGCGGGCCGTACCCACTGCCGTAGACCGGATAGCCGGGTGGCTGGCCGTAGGGCGGGGGGGGTGGCGGGGCGGCGGCCATCTGGCCGGGCCCGGGGACCGGCAGGACGGCCGGCACGCTCTGGGGGGGCGCAGGGGGGGCCGGCGGGGGGGCCGGAGGCTCGCCGGAACCGCCGACGGGGGGAGGGTCCGGATCCCCCCGGCCGGGTCCTTCATAAGAAGGCCCTGGTGCCTCATAAGAAAATTGTGAGGATTCCATCAATACCGGCCCATTTCGCACGGCAGAACAGTTCGAAATGCGAGACTAGTGGGGCAACGGAAGGCGGCGGCCACAGGGATTGCCCATCACTCAAAGCCCACCGCGGCCTCCTCAAAAATCGATGGAGGGATCAATGGACACGGAATGGATGAGCGTGGGGAAGTGCAAGGAGCTCTCACCCTCCATTTTCTTCCCGAGCGACGGCGTCGGCGTCCAGGCCGCCCAGCGGATCTGCGCCGAGTGCCCGGTGGCCGATGCCTGCCTCCAGTACGCCCTCGACGAGCGGGTGGACCATGGGGTCTGGGGCGGCAAGTCAGAGCGTGAGCGGCGCCGGATCCTGCGCCGCCGCCGGGTCGGCCGGGCGGTCTCCGTCTGAGCGCCAGCACCGCCGGGCCCGACGCCTGAGCCTGGCCGACGTGGTCGACCGCGGGACGCTGGTCGAGTGTGTCGTCAACATCAGCGAAGGGCGTCGTACCCCGGTCATCGACGAGCTCGTGGTGGCGGGGGCGGACGAGGTCCTCGACGTCCACTCCGACGGTGAGCACGACCGGACGGTCCTGACCCTCGGAGGCAGCCCGGACGCGGTCGAGGCGGCGGCCAGGCGGGTGGTCACCGTTGCGGTGGCGCGGATCGACCTGCGCCACCATCGAGGTGTCCATCCCAGATTCGGCGCCGCCGACGTGGTCCCCTTCGTGCCGTTGGGCGGCCCTCCGGCGGCCGGCCCTCCAGGCCCTCCTCCGGAACACGCCGTCGGGGCCCGGAACCGCTTGGCCCGCTGGGCCGGTGACCGGCTCGATCTGCCCTGCTTCCTGTACGGCCCGGAGCGGTCCCTCCCCGAATTGCGCCGCACCGCCTTCCGCCCGCTGCGGCCCGACTCGGGCCCGGGCGAGCCCCACCCGACGGCGGGCGCCTGCGCGGTGGGCGCCCGGCCGGTGCTCGTCGCCTACAACGTATGGATCACCGACGACGTCGGGGCCGCCGGCGGCGGTGCCCACCCGGCGGCGGTGTCGGCGGCCCGGGCCATCGCCACCAGTTTGCGCGGGGACGGCGTGCGCGCCCTCGGGCTGGCCGTCGGCGAGGGGGCCCAGGTCAGCTTCAACCTAACCGACCCGGCGGCGGTGCCGCTGGCCAACCTGTACGACACGGTGGCGGCCCGGGCCGAGGCCGGCGGGTGCTCAGCGGTGCGGGGCGAGCTGGTGGGCCTGGTGCCGGCAGCCGTCCTCCGACGGGTGCCCCGACACCGCTGGCCGGAGCTCGACCTGGACGAGGACCGCACCATCGAGGGCCGGATGGCGGCCAAGGGGCACGAGCTGACCGGGGACGGCCCCGGGGCGCCGCCCGCCTAGCGGGGGACGCCGAGGGCCCCGGGCTAGGACACGTTGCTGGCGGCGCGGCGCTGCATGGCCCGCTGCCGGCGGAGGCGGCGCCGCTCGCGCTCGGAGAGCCCACCCCAGATGCCGAACTTCTCGCCGTTGGCCAGGGCATATTCGAGGCAGTCGTCGCGGACCACGCACCCCCGGCACACCTCTTTGGCCTCGCGGGTCGAGGCTCCCCGCTCGGGGAAGAAAAGATCGGGGTCGACACCCATGCAGTTCGCCCTGGTCTGCCAGCTGCGCTCCTGGGGTCCATACATCAATGACACCATGTCCATTGACGGGTCTCCCTCCCACTCATCCACGCGATTTCCGGTGCAATCGCATAGCACGGATGTAACTACAGATATGTCATCTTTCACTATCCGAAGGGCAAACGCAAGAAAAACCTGCTTGCGAACGGGCCCGACGATGGGGAGCCCGGGTCGGTCCGGTCCCCCGCCGGTGGGCGCAGCCGGCCGGTGACCCCGGCCGGAGACCCGGCCGGGCGGAGGGCGGGGGTGGCCGCCACCACCGAGTTCCGCCCTCTGACCAGGTACGACGACCCGGGAGGATCCCGGATGGGGATCCGACGCCGGGATCCGGCGAGCTCAGCCGGCCCGGCGGCGCCGGCCTCGCACGGCCGTCTTGTGGGCCAGGAAGTCGACCAGCACGTAATCGCCCAATTCGCCGGGCGAGGTGGCGAACGTCCTCCCCCGGTTGATGCGGGCCAGCTGCTCGACGAAGCCCTGGAGCCCGCGGTCGGGGTCGAGGAGGAACGTGTTGATGGTGATGCCCGCCCGGGTGCACCGCAGCACTTCGGCCAGGGTCACCTCGAGTGTCTCGGGGACCGGCGGGTAGTTGAAGTAGACGTCGTAGCCGACCCCGTCGGCATCGGGGATCACGTGGGCGGTCGGCTCCCCGTCGGTGACCAGGATGATCTGCTTGGTCCCGGGCTGATGGGCCAGCATCTTGCGGGCCAGGATGAGGCCGTGCTGCAAGTTGGTGCCGTAGACGTAGTCCCAGCTCACCGTGGGCAGGTCCTCGGCCTCGATGACCCGGGCCACCTCCGAGAAGCCGACCAGACCGAGATAGTCGCGGGGGAACCGCGACGCGATGAGGGTGTGCAGGGCGAGGGCCATCTTCTTGGCCGGCACGAAGTTGTCGCGCATCGGCATGGACAACGAGAGGTCGAGGAGCAGGACGGTTGCCGAGCGGGTGAGCGCCTCCGTCTCGACCACCTCGAAGTCGTTGGGCGCCAGCCGGACGGGGACGCCGCTTCCGGACCGCCGCACCGCGTTGTGCACGGTGCGGGTGAGGTCCAGGTTGAAGGGGTCACCGAACTCGTAGGGCTTGGTGGTCTCCTCCCGGTCGTGCCCGGCCCCCGACCAGGTGGTCCGATGGGTGCCCACCCGGTCCTTGTCGAGCTGGGCGAACAGGTCGGAGAGGGCCTGCTGCCCGATGCGACGGATCCCCTTCGGGGTCAGTTCGAACCGCCCCTCGCGCTGGTCGATGAGCCCGGCGTCGGCCAGCTGCTTGGCCAGCTTGGAGAGGCGGTCGATCGAGTTGGCGGCATCGTCCCCGAGGTGACGCCTCACCTTGTCGAGATCGACCTCGGCCAGGGACGCCGGGCTGTTGGCCGACCGCAGGAAGCTCTCCAACTCGTCGAGGTCGCGCAGCCGGGCGGCGGCATCGGTCCCCTCCCCCATGCCCATCGGATCGTCGCCCCGGAACCGGAACCGCTGCTCCCAGCCGGCGTCGGGGAACGCCCGCTGCAGGTTGCCGGCCAGGCGGTCGACCTGCCAGCGGAGATCGAGGTCCTCGAGCAGTGACTCGGCCAGGCCCTGGAGCTGGGCCCGCTGCTCCGGCGACATGGAGTTCCACATGGCCTGGGCGGCGGCCATCCGGGCCGCCAGCTGCTCCAGCAGCTCGTCCAGGTCGGACGGATTGCCGGGGAACAGGTCCCCGAACTGCTCCATGAACGACTCGAAGGTGGGGTCGATCGGCTCGCCGGTCTCTCGCTGCTCGATCATCCGGTTGAGCGCGTCGAAGGCCTCGCGCATGTGGTTGAGCTGCGCCGGGTCGGGGTTGGAGAGCGCCTCGGACATCTGCTCGAAGTAGGTCTTGGCCACCTCCTCGCGCAGTCGCTCCATGAGGTCCTCGAAGTGCTGCCGGGCCTCGGACGACACGAACTCGTAGCTCTGGAGCCCGCGCACCGTGCCGGCCAGGTCGCTGGGCAGCAGGTCGAGCTGCATCCGCCGCTCGTCGGCCACCTCGGCGGTGACCTCCTGGCGCCGCTCGTCCCCCGAGGCGCGGGCATCCTCCTCCAGCTGGTCGATGCCCAGGCGCTCCTCGGCCAGCACCTCCTGCAGCTCCTCGGCCACTTCCCGGTAGGCGCCTCCGAGATCGCCGCGTTCGAGCTGCTCTTCGCGTTCCAGACGGAGCTGGTCGAGCAGATCCCGCAGGCCCTGGACCTGACCGCCGTCGGGGGTGCGCCACCCCCGGTTGAGCATCCGCTGCAGCGCCTCGTGCATGTCACCGTTGGCCAGCAGGTCGTCGGTCAGCTGTGACAGCACCCCGTCGGTGTCGTCGACCTCCGAGTCCTGGGAGCCGTCCCAGCGCCGGTAGTCGAACCGCCAGGTCATCCTCGGCCCCGATAGGTCGCCCGCGAGCCGGCCGCCTCCTTGTTGAGCCGTTTGGTCAGGTGGAGGCCCTCCAGTAGGAACTCCAGGGCACTGGCCACCACGCCGGGGTCCTCCGACCCGCCGGTGAGCGCCCCGACCGGGGCGGAGAGGGCCGGCATCGACGCGAGCGTGCCGGCGTAGGCGGAGGCCGGCAGGTCGTCCCCGGCGTGCACCACGGTGTCGGCCGAGAAGGACGCCACCACGGCCTGGGGGTCGGCCAGCTGGACCCTACGGCGGAACACGAGGAGCACGGCGGCCGACACCAGCTGGGCGAGGAGGACCTCCTCGCGGCCCTCCTCGAGCGACTCGATCTCGACCTTGCCCTGGGTGGACGAGACCAGGGCCTGCAGGTCCGAGATGCGGGGCACGGCGTCGGCCTCGCCGTTGCGCAGGGCACGGCGGGTGGCGTTGGCCACCAGCGTCTCGTAGTTGGCGATGGTCAGGCGGACCGAGACGCCCGAGCGCTGGTTGAGGTGCGGGCTCTGACGGGCCAGCTGGCTCAGCTCGGCCACCACCTCGGCCATGAAGTCGGGCACCCCCACCTGGGGGGCGTTGCCGTCGTCGCCCCGCCCGGGCCGCCCACCCCGTCCGGGCAGGCTGGCTTCGAGCTCGGCGATCCGGAGCTCGGTGGCGGCGTCCGACGGGTAGTGGGTGCGGATCTGGGCGCCGAAGCGGTCCTTCAGGGGGGTGATGATCCGTCCGCGGTTGGTGTAGTCCTCGGGATTGGCCGTGGCCACCAGCACGATGTCGAGGGGCAGGCGCACCCGGTGGCCGCGGATCTGGACATCCCGCTCCTCGAGCACGTTGAGCAACCCGACCTGGATGCGCTCGGCCAGGTCGGGGAGCTCGTTGACGGCGAAGATGCCCCGGTTGAGCCTCGGGACCAGGCCGTAGTGGATGGTGAGCTCGTCGGAGAGGTAGCGACCCTCGGCCACCCGGATGGGGTCGACCTCGCCGATGAGGTCGGCGATGGAGGTGTCCGGGGTGGCCAGCTTCTCGCCGTAACGATCGCTGCGATGGACCCACGACACGGGCAGGTCGTCCCCCGCTTCGGCCAGCAGGTCCTTGGCGAACCGGGAGACGGGGTGGTACGGGTCGTCGTTGATCTCGGAGTGGGACACGATCGGGAGCCATTCGTCGAGCAGGCCGACCAGGGAGCGGATGATGCGGGTCTTGGCCTGGCCCCGCTCGCCCAACAGGATGACGTCGTGCCCGGCCAACAGGGCGTTCTCCAGCTGGGGCAGGACGGAGTCCTCGAAGCCGAGCACCCCGGTGACCAGGGGCCGGCCGGCGGCGATGCGAGCCGACGCGTTCCGCCTGATCTCCTCGGCCACCGGTATCGAACGCCAGCCCGCTGCCCGCAGCCGGCCGAGCGTCGAGATGTCCGGAGCAGGGGTCAGCCTGGCCGCCGGGTCCAGGGCGGGCTCGGGGGCGTCCGTGTCGTCGATGGGCTCCGGGTTGCTCATGGGCGCGAGCCTACGCGGCACGGTCGGGCGCCGGTGCGTCGAGCCCGCCGGCACGAGGGCCCTGGTGGAGGTGGTGACCGGCACCACCCCGGGTCCGGGCCATCGGCCCCGGGGGCGGCGGGCAGCGTGAACCCCATGTTTCGCAACCGGGGCGCCGGGATGGAAAGATGAGGGTCCGTCAGCGGCCCAGAGGCCCTGGACCTGCGCGCGAGGCGGCCGGACGAGGCCGCATGAGGGAGAGACGTCTTGACCACGCTGGAGGAGGCCACCGCAACCCCGGTCGTACTGGGCGGGAGCCGGGGCGGCCCCGACGTCCCGACGCTCCGGAAGGACCGGTACTGGGTCCAGCCTGCGGTCACCGTGACCGTGCTCACGGCCTTCGTGGCCTACTCCACCTATGCGGCGTTCGTGAACAAGAACTACTACGTCGGGGCCGCCCAGCACCGCGACCTGATCTCGCCCTTCTACTCGCCGTGCCTCACCGCCAGCTGTGTGCCCGGGAGCCATCCCGGCACCGTCATCTCGTGGTGGACCATCTCACCCGCCCTGCTGATCCTCATCTTCCCGCTCGGCTTCCGCCTCACCTGCTACTACTACCGGAAGGCGTACTACCGGTCCTTCTGGCTGGCCCCCCCGGCCTGCGCCGTCTCGGACGGCCACGGCGCCTACACCGGCGAGACGCGCTTCCCCCTGCTGCTGCAGAACCTCCACCGTTACTTCTTCTACTTCGGCCTGGTCCTCAACGTCATCCTCACCATCGACGCCATCGTGGCCTTCCGGCAACCCGGGGTGGGGATCGGGTTCTCCGTGGGCACGGCCGTGCTGTTGATCAACGCCACCCTCCTGTGGCTGTACTCGCTCAGCTGCCACGCCTGTCGCCACCTGTGCGGCGGGGGCGTGAAGCAGTTCTCCCGGGCACCCGTGCGCTACAGGGTCTGGAAGACCCTGAGCCCGCTCAATGCCCGGCACATGCTGTTCGCCTGGATGAGCCTGGTCTTCGTGGCCTTCTCCGATCTGTACGTCCGGCTGGTGGCCAGTGGGACCATCCACGACTACGGGTTCCATTTCTAAGGGGATCGGGTACATGGCTGACTACGAGACCCACGATTTCGACGTGATCATCGTCGGTGCCGGGGGCGCAGGGATGCGGGCGGCGATCGAGGCCCGTTCGCGAGGGCTGCGCACCGCACTGGTGTGCAAGTCCCTGCTGGGAAAGGCGCACACCGTGATGGCGGAGGGCGGTGTGGCGGCGGCGCTGGGCAACGTCTACCCCGAGGACAGCTGGCAGGTCCATTTCCGCGACACCATGCGGGGCGGCAAGATGCTCAACAACTGGCGCATGGCCCAGCTCCACGCCCAGGAGTCGCCCGATCGGGTCCGTGAGCTGGAGGACTGGGGGGCGCTGTTCGACCGCACCGGGGACGGCTTGATCCTCCAACGTGACTTCGGGGGCCACCGCTACGCCCGGCTGGCCCACGTCGGGGACCGCACCGGGCTCGAGCTGATCCGCACCCTCCAGCAGAAGGCGGTGGCCGACGGCATCGAGGTCTTCATGGAGGTCAAGGTGCTCCGCCTCCTCCACGACCCCGACGGCGTGGTCTCGGGCCTGGTGGGGTACTGGCGGCCTTCGGGGGAGTTCGTCACCTTCAGGGCCAAGGCGGTGGTCATGGCCACCGGGGGCGTGGGCAAGAGCTGGCTCTACACCTCCAACTCGTGGGAGTCCACCGGCGACGGGCACGCCATGTCGCTGTGGGCGGGAGCCGACCTCATCGACATGGAGTGCGTGCAGTTCCACCCCACCGGGATGGTCTGGCCCCTTTCGGTGCGGGGCATCCTGGTCACCGAGGGGGTGCGGGGCGACGGCGGGGTCCTCCGCAACTCCGACGGCAGGCGGTTCATGTTCGACTACATCCCGCCGATGTTCGCCGCCGAGACGGCGGACACCGAGGACGAGGGCGACAAGTGGTACGACGACCACTCGGCCGGCCGCCGGCCGCCGGAGCTCCTGCCCCGGGACGAGGTGGCCCGTTCCATCAACAACGAGGTCAAGGCGGGGCGGGGCAGCCCCCACGGCGGCGTCTTCCTCGACATCGCCACCCGGAGGACGGCCGAGGACATCCGCCGCCGGCTGCCCTCGATGTACCACCAGTTCATGGAGCTGGCCGGCGTGGACATCACCGCCGAGGCCATGGAGGTGGGCCCCACTTGCCACTACATCATGGGTGGCGTCAGGGTTGAGGCCGATTCCGCCGCCACCACCGTGGCCGGCCTGTTCGCCGCCGGCGAGGTGGCCGGCGGGATGCACGGCGCCAACCGGCTGGGAGGGAACTCTCTCTCGGACCTGCTGGTGTTCGGCCGGCGGGCCGGGGTGGGCGCAGCCGAGTTCGCATCGGGCCGGTCCGCACCCGTCGTGCTCGACGAGGGTGAGATCGCCGCCGTCATCGATGCGGCGGTCGCCCCCTTCGACCGTCCGGATGGGGAGAACCCCTACACCATCCACCACGACCTGCAGGAGACCATGCAGAACCTGGTTGGCATCATCCGGACCGAGGCCGAGCTACAGGAGGCACTGGGCAAGCTCGACGAGCTCGAGGACCGGGCCAATCGGGTGTCGCTCGGCGGGGGACGCCGCTACAACCCCGGGTGGAACCTGACCACCGACCTGCCGGCCATGCTCACCGTTTCGCGCTGCACCACCCTCGGAGCCATCAACCGCAAGGAGAGCCGCGGGGGACACACCCGGGACGACTACCCGAAGCCGTCCGAGGAGATGGGCACGGTCAACTTCGTGGAGCGGATCCCCGGGGACGGCAAGGAGACCGGTGGAGTGGGGGGTACCCCGTCGATCCGGTCGATCACCGTGGGACCGGAGCCGATCCCGGCCATGCCAGAAGACCTGGCATCACTGCTCGAGGAGGCGACCTGATGGCCGACGGACACGACGGTGCCGACGCGGTCGGGCCGTACGGTGACGAGGTCACCGTACGGCTGTGGCGCGGTGACGAGAGCGGTGGGGAGTTCGCCGAGTACGTCCTGCCCGCCCAGGAGGGCGAGGTCGTGCTCGACGTGGTCCACCGGGTCCAGGCCACCCAGGCGCCCGACCTCGCCTGCCGGTGGAACTGCAAGGCGGGCAAGTGCGGCTCGTGCTCGGCCGAGATCAACGGGGTACCCGCCCTCATGTGCATGACCAGGATGGACACGCTCCCGGCCGGCGAGGCGGTCACCGTGGCGCCGATGCGGACATTCCCCATCCTGCGGGACCTGGTGACCGACGTCTCCTACAACTACGAGGTGGCGAAGAGGATCCCGCCGTTCCAACCCCGGCCGAAGACAGCCGACGAGGTGCAGGCCGGCGGCTACCGCATGCAGCAGATCGACATCGAGCGGAGCCAGGAGTTCCGCAAGTGCATCGAGTGCTACCTGTGCCAGGACGTCTGCCACGTCATCCGCGACCACGAGGAGAACAAGACGGCCTTCGCCGGCCCCCGGTTCTTCGCCCGGACGGCGGAGCTCGAGATGCACCCGCTCGACGACAACGACCGGCGCGAGCTCCTGCGGAAGGAACAGGGCATCGGCAGGTGCAACATCACCAAGTGCTGCACCGAGGTCTGCCCCGAGCACATCAAGATCACCGACAACGCCATCATCCCGCTGAAGGAGCGGGTCGTCGACGCCTCCTACGACCCGTTGGCCTGGCTGGGCCGCAAGATCCTGAACCGCAGCAAGCGGTCGGCCGCCGAGGCCGCCGCCGGGTCACCGGCCGGCGGACCGGCGGCCGTGCAGCCCCGGTTCCGGGTGCGTGGCGTCCCCGGCCCCGGGGACGGCGACGGCTCGGCCCCGCTCGTGGCGGCGGCATCCTCGGCCCGGGCCGGCCACAGCACCGAGGACGGCCCGGAGACCGAGAGGGGAACCGGGACCTTCAGCGACACGCCGATCGGTTGAGGTCGGTGCGGCGATCGCCCGGACGTCGGGGTGGGGGGCGGGAAGGGCAGCGTCGGTGGCCCGGTTCCTGAGCCCCGAGTGGGTGGACGCCTTCAACGTCGCCCTCGCCGACGTGGTCCTGCCCGGCCCGGGGGACGGCGTCGGCCTGGCCGTGGCCGACGGCCCGGTCACCGTGGCCCAGGAGATCCACGGCGGCCCCGACGGAGATGTCCGCCTCCTCCTCCACATCGACCGGTGCACCCTCCGCCTCGAGCGGGCCGGCCCGGACACCGGTCCGGCCGGCCGGCCGGGGGAGGCCGGCGTGCCGAACGTCACCATGGCGCTGTCCTACGAGGCCGCTGCCGCCATGTCGGCGGGTGACCTGTCCCCGGCCGAGGCGTTGAACCGGGGCCGCATCCGGGTCCGAGGCGACCTCACCGTGCTGGTGGAGGCCCAGAACCTCCTGGCCGCGGCCCGTGACGGCACCGGCGAGCTGGGCGCCTCGACGACGTACTGAGCCGGCGTGACCGGTCGGGCACGAACCCGGGCGCCGCGCCGGGAAGGCGGGCCGGCCGTGGAAGGGAAAGCAGGGCAGCCGTGGACGTACTGACCAGCAGGATCATCCTCCACCCCACCGACCTCGATCGATCCGTCGAGTTCTACGGCACGGCCCTCGGGCTGGCCGTGGCCCGGGAGTTCGGTGAGGGAGCCGGACGCGGCGTGGTCTTCTTCGCCGGGGGCGGCCACATCGAGGTGGTGGGCGGTCCTCCCGCCGACGGCCGGCCGGAGGGAGACGCTCCCGCGGCCGGGCCCCTCACCCTCTGGCTCCAGGTGCGGTCGGTCGGGGCGGCGGTGACCGAGCTGGGCGGGCGGGGCGTGCCGGTGGTCCGCCCGCCCCTCCTCGAGCCGTGGGGGCTGATCGAAGCCTGGATCGACGACCCGGACGGGCTCCGGATCCATCTGGTCGAGGTCCCGACCGAGCACCCCCTCCGCCGCGACCCCCGCCGGTTCGAGCAGGAGGGGGCCGGGTGACATCCGCTCACCGCATCGAGGGCATCGATCACGTCCAGCTGGCCATGCCGGCCGGGCGGGTGGCCGACACCCGGGCCCAGGCCTTCTTCGAGGGGCTGCTCGGGCTGCGCCGGGTCCCGAAACCGCCCGAGCTCGCCGTCCGGGGCGGCTGCTGGTTCGAGGACGGCCCGGTCAAGATCCACCTCGGCGTCGAAGAGGAGTTCCGCCCGGCCCGAAAGGCCCACCCCGCCCTGGTCGTCTCCAACCTCGACGTCCTGTGCGCGGTACTCGATCGGGCCGGCCATCCGACCCGCCGCACCGAGGACGTCCCCGGCCAGCCCCAGTGGTTCGTGGACGACCCGTTCGGCAACCGGATCGAGCTGGTCCCCGGATAGCGCCCGGGATAGCGCCCGGCCGGGGTCAGGGCAGCAGGTCGGCCACTTCGGCCCGCTCCACCTCGAGCTCCTCTGTGGTGATGCGGATGCGCTCGGCGGCGAACTCGTCGTGGGTCAGTCCCTCGACGACCGTCCAGCCGCTCATGCCGCTGGTCTGCACCGGAAACCCGAACTGCAGCCCCAGCGGCACCCCGTACTCCCCGTGGGACACGACGGCGAGTGAGGTGAAGTCGTCGCCCGGCGTGGCATGGCGGATGCTGTTCACCGAGTCGATGGCGGCATTGGCCGCCGAGGCGGCCGAGGAGAGACCGCGCGCCTCGATGATGGCCGCCCCCCGCTTCTGCACCGTGGTGATGAAGTCGCCTTTCAGCCAGGCGCGGTCGTCGATCACTTCGGGTGCCGGTTTGCCATCGATGAGGGCGTTGGCGAAATCGGGGAACTGGGTGGCCGAGTGGTTGCCCCAGATGGCCAGGTTGGTCACCGACGAGACCGGAGCCCCGGCCTGACGCGCCAGCTGGCTCTTGGCCCGGTTCTCGTCGAGGCGGGTCATGGCGAACCAGCGGTCGGCCGGCACCTCGGGGCCGTTGGACCGGGCGATGAGGCAGTTGGTGTTGCACGGGTTGCCGATCACCAGGATCCGCACGTCGGAGGCGGCCCGGTCGGCGATGGCCCGCCCCTGGGGGCCGAAGATGCCCCCGTTGACCTGCAACAGGTCACCCCGCTCCATCCCGGCCCGCCGCGGGACCGAGCCGACCAGCAGTGCCCACGATGTCCCGTCGAAGGCCGTGCCCAGATCGGTCGTGGTCACGATGTCGGTGACGAGCGGGAAGGCGCAGTCGTCGATCTCCATGACCACGCCTTCGAGGGCCTTCATGCCGGGCTCTATCTCGAGCAGGCGGAGGACCACCGGCTGGTCGGGGCCGAGCAGCTGGCCCGAGCCGATCCGGAAGAGCAGGGCATAGCCGATCTGGCCCGCGGCCCCGGTGACGGTGACGTGAATCGGAGGTTTGGCTGCCATGCGCCGAGGCTACCCGTGGGGTCCGGGTCGGTCGAGCCTGCCGACGGCGTGTCGAGCGTGGCGCGTCGGGCGCGGGCCGACGTCGCCCGCGCACCGGGTTCGTTGTCGGGCGCCCCGAGGTCGGGACGCCGCCTCCGATCGCCCGAAGCGATCGGGCGACCGCTAGAGACGATCGACGATGGCCGCGGCGAACTCCGAGCACTTGACCTCGGTGGCACCGTCCATCAGCCGGGCGAAGTCGTAGGTGACCACCTTGTCGGCGATGGTCGCCTCGAGAGCGGACACGATGTCGGCGGCCGCCTCGTTCCAGCCGAGGTGCTCGTACATCATCACGCCGGAGAGGAGCACCGATCCGGGGTTCACCTTGTCCAACCCGGCGTACTTCGGAGCCGTGCCGTGGGTGGCCTCGAAGATGCCGTGGCCGGTGGTGTAGTTGATGTTGCCTCCGGGGGCGATGCCGATCCCCCCGACCTGGGCGGCCAACGCATCGGACAGGTAGTCGCCGTTGAGGTTGGTGGTGGCCATCACGTCGAACTCCTCCGGACGGGTCAGGACCTGCTGGAGGGTGATGTCGGCGATGCTGTCCTTCACCAGCAGCTTGTCGCCGGGCTTCCCGTCACAGTCGTCCCAGCCCACCGCCACGTCGGCGAACTCCTGGCGGACCAGCTCGTAGCCCCAATTGCGGAAGGCGCCCTCGGTGAACTTCTGGATGTTCCCCTTGTGGACCAGGTTGACGCTGGCCCGACCCCGCTCCAGGGCGTAGTTGATGGCGGCCCGGATCAGCCGTTTCGAGCCGAACTCCGAGATGGGCTTGATGCCGATGCCGGATCCCTCCCGCACCAGCCAGCCCATCTCGTCGCGCAGGAAGGTCGAGAGGCGGACCGCCTCGGGCGAGTACGCTTCGGCCTCCAGTCCGGCGTAGATGTCCTCGGTGTTCTCGCGGAAGATGACCATGTCGACCCGCTCGGGATGGAGCACCGGGGAGGGCACCCCCTGGAACCACCGCACCGGCCGGAGGCAGACGTAGAGGTCGAGGATCTGCCGCAGCGCCACGTTGAGCGAGCGGATCCCGCCGCCGACGGGCGTGGTGAGTGGCCCTTTGATGCCGATGAGGTGGGTGCGGAAGGCCTCCACCGTCTCGTCCGGCAACCAGTCGCCCGTCTCGTCGAACGCCTTCTGGCCGGCGAGGACCTCCTTCCAGGCGACGGTTTTCCCGTACTTGGCGGCCGCAGCATCGAGGACCAGCTTGGCCGCGGGCCAGATGTCCACCCCGGTCCCGTCCCCCTCGATGAAGGGAATGACCGGGTGGTCGCTGACCTGGAGGGCGCCGCCGGGGCCCTGGGTGATCACGTCGGGCATGGGCGGCAGCCTATCGGCCGTCCCGTGCCGGCCGACGCACTGGGACGGCCGTGCTGCCCGCGCCCTTGCAGGCGGTGCGGCCCGGGGCGCGGCTCAGAGCTGGACGAGACCGAGGGCGGCGTAGATCTCGCGGGTGGCGCTCGACCGGTTGAGCGTATAGAAGTGCAGCCCGGGGACACCCGCCCCCAGCAGCTGGTCGCACAGCTCGGTGGCGACGGCCACTCCCTCGTCCCGTACAGCTTCCCTGCCGCCCCGTCCCTCCGCCTCCTCCAACCGGTCGACCATCCAGTCCGGCACGGCCGCGCCCATGGTGGCCATGCGGGGCACGGAGCCGAGCGAGGTCACCGGCATGATCCCCGGCAGGACCGGCTTGTCCACCCCCAGAGCGGCGAGGTCGGACACCAGCCGGGTGTAGTCCGCCGCCTCGAAGAAGAACTGGGAGATGGCAAAGTCGGCCCGGGCCAGCTTGGTGGCCAGGAAGGACCGGTCACTGCCGAGGTCGGGCGAGAGCGGGTGGCCGAGGGGCTGGGCGGCCACGCCGACCGAGAAGCCCCCGATGGCGTGGGCCAGGTCGACCAGCTCGGAGGCGTGGGAGAGCTCCCCCACCCCGGCGCCGGGCTCGGTCGGGGGATCGCCCCCCAGCGCCATCAGGTTCTCCACCCCTGCCTGGCGGTAGGCGACCAGGATCTCGGCCAGCTCCAGCCGGGTGTGCGCCACGCAGATCAGGTGGGCCATGGGGACCAACGTCGTGGTGCGCAGCATGCCCGTCACCAGATCGAAGGTCCGTTGGCGTGATTCGGCCCCGCCCCGATAGGTCACCGACACGAACGAGGGCCCGAGCGGCTCGAGTTCGCGCAGGGTGCGCACCAACGTGGCCTGTTCCGCATCGGTCTTCGGGGGGAAGAACTCGAACGAGTAGGTCCTCCCCTTGGCCAGGAGATCGCCGATGCGGGTCATAGCCGGACGATCCTACTGCGAGGCCCGCGAATCGACACTGGCCCGGGGCCGAGGCCGGCCCCGCCAGGGTGGGTCCGTGAGATCGGGGCCTCACGATCACGGACGCGACGGTGCACCCGGTGACGAGCCGATGCGGGCCGACAGCCGAGCCAGGGCGGCGTTGAGCTCGGTGCCACGTGCCCGGCGGGCCTCGTCGGCCTGGGCCAGCTGGATCCCCGTCGGTGCAGACGTACCGTGGCGCAGGAGCCGGTCGGCCTCGACGGCGAAGGCGAGACCGCGCAGGGCGCCGGCGGCACTGGTGGCCATGGCACCGGTCTCGGCGTCCGGCGCCTTCCGGGCGGCGCCGTCGAGGGCGGCGGCGGCCCGCTCGACCTGCACGGCCACCGCGGCGCGCAGCTCGGGGTCGTCGGAGGCGGCGTTGCCCGAGAGCAGGGACTCGCGGGCCAGCCCGGCGTCGCTGACGGCGGGTATCAACGCCCGGCGCCACTCGGTCTCGACGGCCTTCCGCCGGCGCGACCGCATGAGGAGGGCCACCAGCACGATGGCGGCCACGAGCACGATGATCACGGCGATGAGGGGCCAGGGCGTCTTCGACGAGGTGGTGGTCGGGGGCGTGGTGGTCGTGGTGGCCGGGACCGTGGTCGTCGTGCTCCGGGCCGGACGGCTCGAGGTGGTGACCGGCACCGACGACGACGTGGTGGTCGTGGGTGGCGCCGTGGTCGACGGTGCGGTGGTCGTGGCGGGCAGCGTGGAGGTGGTCGTGTCGACGACCACCGCCACGGTGCGGGCGCCCGCCGCGCTCCGGGGCCCGGCAGTGGCGCCGGCCGGCGCGGTGGTGGCCAGGACGGCGACCAGGACGGCGACCACCCCCACGAACGCGACGGCCCCGATCCCTGCCACCCGGGCGGCCGAACCGACCGGCCCGCCGGCCTCCGCCCCCTGCCGACCGGCGGAGGGTTTCAACCGACGCTCCGGCCGTAGTCGTCTTCGAGCCGCACGATGTCGTCCTCCCCGAAGTACTCCCCGAAGTACTCCCCGTGCTGGACCTCGACGAAGACGAGATCGACCTCGCCCGTGTTCCCGATCCGATGGTCGGTGCCGGCCGGAATGTCAAGTGAGTCCCCCGGGGACAGCGCTCGCTCCTCCCCGCCCACCACCACCGCCGCCGTCCCGCGGACGACGAACCAGTGCTCCGAGCGCCGGGCATGGCGCTGGTAGCTGAGGCGCTTCCCCGGGCGGACCACGATGCGCTTGACCTTGTGGGTGCCGTCGTCGTCGAGGACGGTGTGGGTGCCCCACGGCCGGACGTCGGTCTTGCTTCCCGGCGGCGGGCTCATGAGGAACGCTCGGCGGCCCGGACGGTGTTGCGCAACAGCATGGCCCGGGTCATGGGCCCGACACCCCCGAGGCGGGGGGTGATCCACCCGGCCACGTCGGCCACCGACGGGTCGACGTCGGAGAGCAGCCGCCGTCCCTCCCACGACGTGCCCGCGCCCACCACGGCGGCACCCGGTTTGATCATGTCCGCGGTCACCAGGCCGGCGCGGCCGGCCGCGGCCACCACCACGTCGGCCTGGCGGACCAGGCCGGCGAGGTCGTCGACCCCGGTGTGGACCACGGTCACGGCGGCGTTGCAGCCGGGCTGCTTCATGGACAGGAGCAGGGCGAGGGGGCGGCCGATGGTCAGCCCCCGGCCGATGATCACCACGTGCCTGCCCTCCACCGGGACGTCGTACTCGGCAAGCAGCTCCACGATGCCGGCCGGTGTGCACGGCCGAGGGCCGGCCGCGCCCATGACCAGGCGTCCGAGGTTGACCGGGTGCAGGCCGTCCACGTCCTTGTCGGGATCGACGGCCAGGAGGGCCCGCTCCTCGTCCAGCCCGGCCGGCAGGGGCAGCTGGACCAGGTAGGCGTCGACCTTGGGGTCGGCGTTGAACCGGGCGATGACCGCCTCGAGCTCGGCCTGCGACACGTCGGCGGGCAGGTGCTCGTGCGCCGAGTGGATGCCGACCTCGGCGCAGTCCTCGTGCTTCATGGCCACATAGCGGGCGCTCGGACCGTCGTCCCCGACGAGGATGGTACCGAGCCCCACCCCGACCCCGGCATCGACCAACCGGGCCACCCGGTCGGTGACCTCGGCTCTGATCCTGGCGGCCAGCCGCTCTCCGTCCAGCAACGTCGCCGTCATCGTGGCATCCCGCTCCTCCCTCGCCGTCCCGTCCCCGGCGCGGCGCCCGGCGGCCGCGCCCCTTCTCCCGGTCGGTGCCGGAACTGCTCCCGCCTGGTCAGTGGCGGAAATGTCGCTCGCCACCGGCCATGACCATGGCGATGCCGGCCACATCGGCGGCCGCCACGACCTCTCCGTCCCGAACGGAGCCGCCCGGCTGCACCACTGCGGTCACCCCGGCGTCGGCCAGCACCATCAGCCCGTCGGGGAACGGGAAGAAGGCATCACTGGCGGCGGCGGCCCCCGCCGCCCGGGGCCCCGCCTTCGACACCGCGATCTCCGCCGCCACCACCCGGGACTGCTGGCCCGCCCCCACCCCGACGGCCTGGGCGTCGGCCACCACGGCGATGGCGTTGGACGTGGTGCGGGCGCAGACCTTCCAGGCCATCACCAGGTCACGCCACTGGGCGTCGCTCGGCCGGGCCTGGGTGGCGACCGTCCAGGTGGCCGGCTCGGCCACGAACCGGTCCGCATCCTGGACGAGGACACTCGCCCCCAGGCTGCGGAACTGGCGCTCGAGCGGTTCGGGGCTCGGGGCGGACAGGAGCCGGGTGGCCTTGCGCCGGGCGGCCAGCGTGCTGAGGGCGACCTCGTCAAAGGAGGGGGCGATGATGACGTCGGCCTGGGGTCCTTCGGCGACCGCCTCGGCCACCGACACGGTCACCGGTCCCCCGATGGCAACGATCCCGCCGAAGGCGGACTGGGGATCGCACGCCAGAGCGCGCTGATAGGCGGCGACCAGGTCCTCGCCGAGGGCGGCGCCACAGGGGTTGGCGTGCTTGATGATGGCCACGGCGACCTCGCCCCCGCCGGGGTCCGGGAGCTCGTGCACCAACCGCCACGCCGCGTCGGCGTCGAAGACGTTCAGGTACGACAGCTCGCGCCCTCCGTGCTGGACCGTCTCGTCCCACCACGAGTGCTGTCCGACCACCCGGTACCTGGCCCCGTGCTGGTGGGGGTTCTCGCCGTACCGCATGGATCCGGCCCGCTCGAGGATGAGGTGGATGGAAGGGGGAAGGAGCATGGCCCGGTCGAATTCCTCGGCCCCCTTCTCCGAGAGATCCGGTCCCTCGCGCTGGTCGAGCCAGGCCACGATGGCGGCGTCGTACCCGGCGGTGTGGGCGAACGCCTGACGGGCCAGCCGTCGCCGGGTGTCGTCGGACAGCGAGCCGTCGCGCCGCAGCTCGTCGAGGACGGCACCGTACTCGGACGGGGAGACCACGATCCCCACGTGGTCGTGGTTCTTCGCCGCCGCCCGGACCATGGTCGGCCCCCCGACATCGATGAGCTCGACGGAGGGATCGGAGGTGAACGGGTAGAGGTTGCACACCACCAGGTCGATGAGCCCGATGCCCTGCCGCTCGATGTCGGCCAGGTGGTCGGCCTTCGACCGGTCGGCCAGGATGCCGCCGTGGATGGTGGGGTGGAGGGTCTTGACCCGGCCGCCGAGCATCTCCGGCGCGCCGGTCAGGTCGGCCACCTCGACGTGGTCGATCCCGGCCTGGGCCAGGGCGGCGGACGTCCCCCCGCTCGACACCAGCTCCCACCCGAGCCCGGAGAGGCCCCGGGCCAGATCGACCAGTCCCGTCTTGTCGTACACCGACAGCAGTGCCCTCATGACGCAACCTCCGACTGTGATCCTGGCCCATCGGCGACCGCGATGGCCAGGCCGTCGATGAACCGGCGGATCGTCTCGGGGTAGAGGGTCCGCTCCACCGACTTGATGCGCTCGTGGAGCGAGGCCTCGGTGTCGCCGGGCACCACCGGCACCACCGCCTGGGCCAGCACCGGGCCGGCGTCCATCTCCAGGGTGGCGATGTGGACGGTGGTCCCCGTCTCGGTCACGCCGGCGGCCAGGGCGTCGGCCACCGCGTGCCATCCGGGGAAGGCCGGGAGGAGGGCGGGGTGCGTGTTCAGGATGCGGCCGGGGTACGCGTCGTGGACGGGCCGGCCGAGGACGGTGCCGAACCCGGCCATGACCACCACGTCGATGCGGCCGGACCGCAGTACGGCCGTCAGGGCCTCGGTGTAGCGGTGGCGTTCGAACCCCGGCCCGAAGCCACCGAACCCGGACCGGTCGACCAACTCGGCGGGAAGGCCGGCGGCGGCGGCGACGTCGAGGGCCCGGCACGGCCGGTCGGTGACGACCAGCCGGACCGGGAGCCCGGCGGCGATGACCGCTTCGAGGATGGTCCCGCTGCCCGAGGCCAGGACGCCGACGGCCACGCCGTTCGGGTCGGGATCTCGGGACGGGGCACCGGGCACTCTCGGCACGCTACCAGCGCCCGTTCCGGCCGAATCCGACACGGCGGGGCCGCCACGGGCCGGTGCCAGCGTCCCCGGGGCAAAAGGGACCAGGGCGACGTGGCCCTACCGGCCTGCCTCCGGTGTCGGGCCGACGTCGCTCGGTCCCCCCTGCCCAGGGAATGCCCCTCGTGACAGCTGTATCGGCACCGTCCGTCCGTTTCCGAAGCGAAAGTTTCGGGAGAAGCGGGACCTGGCGCCGGTCGGCGGGGCTAGCGCTCGAGCGAGCGGATGAGCTCCTCGTCGAACTCGGTCAACGAGCTGAGGCGGGCCTCGCAGAACCCCCACCGAGCCGACGCCCGGGCGGCCGGCTCGGGCACGGCCACCACCCGCATGCGGGCCGCCTTGGCCGCGATGGCCCCGTTGAAGGAGTCCTCGACGGCCAGGCAGGCGGTCGGATCCAGGCCGAGCCTGGCTGCGGTCGAGAGATAGGCGCCCGGATGCGGCTTGCCCAGGGGCTCCCACTCGGCCGTGTGCCAGGCCCGGACGGCGGACTCGATCCCCAGCCGGCGCAGGCCGGCCTCGACCACCACCGCATAGGAGCCCGAGCAGACGGCCACGGGCAGCCCCAGGCGGTCGCACAGGGCCACCGCCTCGAGCGCCCCGGGCATCGGCGCGGCCGAGGCCGCCACCAGCTCGGCCACCCGGGCGGTGACGGCCCGCTCGACCTCCTCGGGCGCCATGCCCCGCCAGGGACGTCTGTCCCACCAGTGTCGGACGCCGTCGTCGATCCGCAGGCCCATGGTCTCCCGCAGCTCGGCCTCGTCCAGGTGCAGGCCGAGCGCCCCGAACACCTCGATCTCCGCCTGGCGCCAGCAGGGCTCCGAGTCGATGAGCAGGCCGTCGAGGTCGAAGACGACCGCCTCCACCGGGCGGCCGGCCAGGGCGGCGGCCGAGGGGACGTCGGAGACCGGCTGGCCCTCCGTGCCGGTCAGTCGAGCTTCCTGACCACCGCCACCATGGCCTCGCCGGCCTCGGTCGGGTTGAGCGCGACGGTCACGCCGGCTCCGGCCAGGGCCTCCATCTTGGCCTGAGCCGTCCCCTTGGACCCCGAGATGATGGCCCCGGCGTGGCCCATCTTGCGGCCGGGCGGTGCGGTCACCCCGGCCACGTAGGACACGATGGGCTTGGTCACCGACGTGGCGATGAACTCGGCCGCCTCCTCCTCGGCCGAGCCGCCGATCTCCCCGATCATCATGATGGCCCGGGTGTCGGGGTCGGCCTGGAAGGCGGCCAGGCAGTCGATGAAGCTGGTGCCGGGCACCGGGTCGCCACCGATGCCGACACAGGTGGTCTGCCCCACGCCCTGCTGGGAGAGCTCGTGGAGGGCCTGGTAGGTCAGGGTCCCCGAACGGCTCACGATCCCGACCGGGCCGCCGGCCATGGCGATGTCCCCCGAGGTGATGCCGATGTTGCACTTGCCGGGGGAGATGATGCCCGGGCAGTTGGGGCCGAGGAGCCGGGTGCCGGGGAACTCGCGCACCAGACGGTTGTAGGCCAGGGCCTCGTCCTGGGCGGGGATGCCCTCGGTGATGCAGACCACGAACGGGACGCCGGCGGCGGCGGCCTCGATGATGGCCTCGGCGGCGAATCTGGGTGGCACCGAGATGAACGAGGCGTTGGCCCCGGTGGCCTCGACCGCCTCGGCCACGGTGGCGAAGACCGGGATTCCCTCGATCTCCTCTCCGCCCCGCTTCGGATTGGTGGCGGCCACGACCCGGGTGCCGTAGGCCCGGTTGCGGAGGCCGTGGTACAGGCCCTGGCTGGTGGGGCTGATGCCCTGGATGACGACCTTGGTGCTCTCGTCGACGAAGATGCTCACGACGCACCTCCGGACAGGGCGACGACCCGGCGGGCGGCGTCGAGCATGGTCGGCTCGGCGACCAGCCGTTCGGACAGGTGCGGGGCGAGGATCTCCCGGCCGGCGGCGGCGTTGGTGCCGTCGAGCCGCAACACGATGGGAGACGAGATGTCGACCCGCTCGAGCGCCTCGAGGACTCCGTTCGCCACCTCGTCGACCCTGGTGATCCCCCCGAAGATGTTCACGAAGATGCTTCGGACGGCGGGATCGGAATTGATCACCTCGAGTGCGGCCGCCATCACGTCGGCATTGGCCCCGCCCCCGATGTCGAGGAAGTTGGCCGCCGCTCCCCCGCACTGGTTGACGACGTCGAGGGTGCTCATGGCCAGTCCGGCCCCGTTGGCGATGATCCCGACCGACCCGTCCAGCCCGATGTAGTTCAGCCCGCGTTCTTTGGCCCGCGTCTCCCGCTCGTCTTCGACCTCGTAGCCGGCGAATTCCTCCCACTCCGGATGACGGAAGGCGGCATTGTCGTCCAGCGTGACCTTGGCATCGAGGGCGTGCACCCTGCCCTCAGGGGTGAGGATCAAGGGGTTGATCTCGGCCAGGTCGCAGTCTCCTTCCGTGTAGCAGGCATAGAGCTTGACCAGCAGCTGCGCCGCCTGCTCGCGGGCCTCGTCGTCGAGAGCGGCCCGGTCGACCCACTGCCGGGCCACCTCGGCGCTCAGGCCGTCGACCGGGTCGATGTGGACCGTGGCGATGGCATCGGGGTTGGTGACGGCCACATCCTCGATCTCGACCCCTCCCGCGGCCGAGAGCATGCCCAGGTGCTTCTTGGCGCTGCGGTCGAGGGTGAAGCTGGCGTAGTACTCACGGGCGATGTCCGACGCGTGCTCGACCCACAGCCGCTTCACCACATGGCCCTTGATGTCGAGGCCGAGGATGTTGCCGGCATGGGTGCGCACCTCCTCGGCATTGGCCGCCAGCTTGACACCGCCGGCCTTGCCGCGGCCGCCCACCTTGACCTGCGCCTTGACTACGACCGGGTATCCCGACGCCTCGGCCTGGTCGACGGCCTCCTCCACCGTGTCGGCCACCCCACCCTTGGAGATGGGGATCCCGAAGCGGGCGAAGTACTGCTTACCCTGGTACTCGAAGAGATCCACAGGATCTGTTCCTCTCTGTCTCGCGGTGTGACTGTCTCTCGGTGTGACTGTCTCTCGGTGTCTGTCTCTCGCTGCCGCTGCCACGGGCGCACCCGGTTCCGGTGTGCCTTCCTACTCGGTCCTGCCTGCTCCATGGTGCCCGGCGGCCCCGGGCGAGCCGGGCCCGGCCTCGTCCGAGGCGGGCGCGGCCGGCCGCGCCGGTGCGGTCAGGCGCCCACTCCGCTCTCACGCTCGTCGAGGGCGTGCCCCAGCCAGGCGCCGATGGCCGGCAGCGGCGCGCCGGGGGTGAAGACCTCGGCGACCCCGAGTTCCTTCAAGACGGGGATGTCGTCCTCGGGGATGATGCCTCCCACCAGGACCAGGACGTCATCGCGGCCCTGTTGGCGGAGCCCGTCGATCACCCGGGGGACCAGCGTCAGATGGGCGCCTGACAACAAGGAGAGGCCGACGGCGTCGGCATCCTCTTGGATCACGGCCTGCACCACCTGCTCGGCGGTCTGGTGGAGCCCGGTGTAGATGACCTCGAAGCCGGCATCCCGCAGGGCCCGGGCGATGACCTTCGCCCCCCGGTCGTGGCCGTCGAGACCGGGTTTGGCCACGACCACTCGGTAGGGGCGTTTCACGGAGGCAGATACTAACCCTGACGGACCGTCAGGCCGGCTGGGGGCTCGCGCCCACCCTCGGGGCGGTGCCGCAACGCTCCTGGGCCGCATCAGGCCCTACCCTGGAGGTCCGTGCTACCTTCCGGGCGGTGCCCCACCCCTGCAGGCGCCATGTTCAGGTCGCCTCGAGGACGCTGTGACCACCTCGGCTGAAGCTGTGGACCGACCGGACGAACATCCTGCGCAGCCGAGCCCCCGGGCGCCGCTGCCGCTGGGCTTCGAGCTGCTCCGCCTGTCCCGGCCGCGGCAGTGGATCAAGAACCTGCTGGTGTTCGTGGCGCCGGGCGCCGCCGGGGTGCTCTTTCACCGCACGGTGTTCCTGCATGCCCTGGCGGCATTCGCCATCTTCTGCGTGGCGGCCTCGGGCACCTACTTCCTCAACGACGCCATCGACGTCGAGGCCGATCGCCGTCACCCCCGGAAGCGGATGCGACCCATCGCCGCCGGATTCGTGTCGGTCCCGCTGGCCATCGGGCTCGGCGTCGCCATGCTGGCCGTCTCGATCGGTCTCTCCGCCCTGCTGGCCGGGTGGCATCTGGCCCTGGTCATCTCGGTCTACGCCGCCATCAACGTGGGCTACTCGCTCGAGCTCAAGAACGAGCCGGTCGTCGACCTGGTGGCGGTCAGCGCCGGGTTCGTCCTCCGGGCGGTGGCCGGCGGTGTGGCCACCGGCGTGGCCCTGTCCAACTGGTTCCTCATCGTGGCCTCCTTCGGGTCCCTGCTCATCGTGACCGGCAAGCGGTCGGGAGAGAAGCGGTTGCTCGACGACCACGACGCCGACCACGGGGCCGTGCGCCAGACCCTCGGCTCCTACACGCCGACCTTCCTCCGCTCGGTGCGGACGCTCTCGGCGGCCGTGACGGTCACGGCCTATTGCCTGTGGGCCTTCGAGCGGGCGGCCCAGCTGCACCCCGGCCACGACCCCATCTGGTTCCAGTTGACGGTGGTGCCCTTCACCATCGCCCTCCTCCACATGGTCCTCATCCTCGACGCCGGCGTGGGGGCCGCCCCCGAGGAGCTGGCGCTGAAGGACCACCGGCTGCAGATCTACGGCCTGTGCTGGGTGGCCCTGTTCGCCATCGGCGTCTACGCCGCATGAGCGCGCCCCGGGGCCGGCGGGCCCTGCTGACCGGCTGGGGCCGGACCGCCCCGACCTCGGCCGAGCTCCTCCACCCCCTCCACCCCGACATCGTCGACCAGGCCCTGTCCCGGGCGATCTCGGGCCGCGGCTCGGATCGGGGCATCATCGCCCGGGGGCTGGGGCGCAGCTACGGGGACGCGGCCCAAAACGCCGGAGGCACGGTGGTCGACGCCACCTGGCTGGACGGTGTCCACCGGGTCGACCTCGACACCGGGGTGGTCACCGTCGGCGCCGGGGTCAGCCTCGAGACGCTGATGGCCCGTCTGGTGCCGCTCGGCTGGTTCGTGCCGGTGACGCCGGGCACCCGCCTGGTGACGGTGGGCGGGGCCATCGCCGCCGACATCCATGGCAAGAACCACCACGTCGACGGGAGCTTCTGCTCCCACGTGATCCAGGCCACCCTGGCCACCCCGACCGGGACGGTGGTGGTGTCGAAGACCGCCGACCCCGACCTCTTCTGGGCGACTGCCGGGGGCATGGGCCTCACCGGGGTGGTGCTCGACGCCACCCTGCAGATGATCCCGGTCGAGACCAGCTACATGCTGGTCGACACCGAGCGTGCTCCCGACCTCGACACGGCCATGGACCTGATGCTGAACGGTGACGACGCCTATCGCTACTCGGTGGCCTGGATCGACTGCCAGTCGACCGGTCGTCGGCTGGGGCGGTCGGTGCTCACCCGCGGCGACCACGCCCGCCTCGAGGATCTCCCCGAGCGGCTCCGGCGCAGCCCCGACCGCGCCCGGGCCTTCACGCCCCGCACCCTGGCCCGGGTGCCCCTCACACCGCCCAGCGGCCTGCTCAATCCCCTGACAGTCGGGGCGTTCAACGAGCTCTGGTTCCGCAAGGCGCCCCGGCACCGGATGGGCAAGCCGGTCCACATGGCCGGCTTCTTCCACCCGCTCGACGGAGTGGGTGACTGGAACCGTCTCTACGGGGCCCGAGGGTTCCTCCAGTACCAACTGGTCGTCCCAGACGAGCAGGCCGAGACGGTGCGCCGGATCATCGAGCGGCTCACCCAGATCAAACTGGCCAGCTTCCTCGCCGTGCTGAAGCGCTTCGGTCCGGCCGACCCGGGCCCGCTGTCCTTCCCCCTGCCGGGGTGGACGCTGGCGCTCGACCTCCCGGTCGGCCACCATGCGCTGCCCGAGCTCCTCGACCAGCTGGACCGGGAGGTCACCGAGGCCGGCGGACGGATCTACCTGGCCAAGGACTCGCGGGTCTCCCCCGCCGCCTTCCGCTCCATGTACCCTCGGGTCGACGAGTGGCTGGCTGTCCGGCAGCGGGTCGACCCGGACGGGGTCCTGCAGTCGGACCTCGGTCGGCGCCTGGGTCTGTGCGGCGAGAATGCCCGGGCGGCACGGCCGGCGGCCGCCCGGCGGGGGGCCCGACGGGCCCCGGCCAAGCGGGCCCCGGCCAAGCGGGCCCCGGCCAAGGGAACGGCCTCGAAAGCCACCTCCGCGGAGGTGGCTCCGAAGGACCCGGTGGCCGGGGGGAACGGGCCGCAGGCGGGCCGGCCCAGGGCCACCGGAGCGAACGGTCAACCGACGACGAAGGCACCACCGAGGACAGGACGGGCTGGGACATGATCGACGCCATCGGCAGACCGCAGTCCGTGCTGGTGCTCGGGGGCTCCTCCGAGATCGCCCAGGCCATCCTGGACAAGCTGGTGCCGGCCCGTTGCCGGACCGTCGTGCTGGCCGGTCGGGAGGGGACCCGCCTGTCCCAGGCGGTCGACCGGGCCAAGGCGAACGGGGCCGACGTCTCGGAGGCCGTGCCCTTCGAGGCCACCGATGTCGCCGGTCACGGCCAGTTCGTCGACCAGGTCTTCGACCGGTTCGGCGACATCGACCTGGTCATCGTGGCGGCCGGCGTGCTCGGCGACCAGGACCACGACGAGGTCGACCCGGTCGCCGCGGCCGCGGTGATCGACACCAACTTCACCGGGCCGGCGTCGGCCATGCTGGCCGTGGCCGCCCGCCTCCGCCACCAGGGTCACGGCCGGCTGGTGGTGCTGTCCTCGGTGGCCGGCCTTCGGGCCCGGCGGGCCAACTTCATCTACGGGTCGTCCAAGGCCGGGCTGGACGCGTTCTGCCAGGGCCTCGGCGACGCCCTGGAGGGCAGTGGGGTCCGGGTGATGATCGTGCGCCCCGGTTTCGTCGTCGGCCGCATGACCGAGGGGATGACACCGGCCCCGTTCGCCACCATCCCCGAAACGGTGGCGAATGCCGTCGTGGCCGGCATCGCCTCCGGGGCGGGAGTGGTCTACGTCCCCCCGGCCCTCCGGGGGGTCTTCGCCGCCATGCGCGTGCTGCCGCGGGTGGTCTGGCGGCGCCTGCCCGGGTGAGATCCGTCGGGTGCCCGTCGCCTACCGGCCGAGGGTGCCGGCGTAGTCGGGGACGTAGGTGTACAGGGCGCGGGCCGGGCGCCGGTAGCGGTCCTCACGCCGGCGGGCGGGCAGGGTCAGCTCGGCTCGGCCGATCGGCTGGTAGGGGACCTGGCTCAACAGGTGGGCGATGCAGTTGAGCCTGGCCCGTCGCTTGTCATCGGCCTCGACCACGAACCAAGGGGAGTCGGCGGTGTCGGTCGCCCGGAACATGGCGTCCTTCGCCCGGGAGTAGTCGACCCAGCGCTGCCTGGCCTCGAGGTCGATGGTGGTCAGCTTCCACCGCCGCAACGGGTCGTCCACCCGGCTCTGGAACCTCCGCTCCTGCTCCTCGTCGCTGACGGAGAACCAGTACTTGATGAGGATCATGCCGTCTTCGATGAGCTGCCGCTCGAAGACCGGGCACTGGCGCAGAAACCGCCGGTATTCGTCGTCGGTGCAGAACCCCATGACCCGCTCCACCCCGGCCCGGTTGTACCAGCTGCGGTCGAACAGGGCCATCTCACCGGCGGCGGGGAGATGGCTCACGTAGCGCTGGAAGTACCACTGGCCCCGCTCGCGTTCGGTGGGCGTGGGCAGGGCGACGATGCGGCACACCCTCGGGCTCAGGTACTGGGAGATCCGCTTGATCACCCCACCCTTACCGGCGGCGTCGCGGCCCTCGAACACCACCACCACCCGGTCGCCGTTCTGGCGGATCCACTCGCCCATGGTGGCCAGCTCGCCCTGGAGGGCCAGGAGCTCCTCCTCGTACCGTCGCTTGGGGATCTGCTTGGTCACCGGTCGTCCCCCACTGGCCGCCCGCCCTCAGGCCCGTTTGAGCGGTGCCATCCGCAGCAGCAGTTGCTTGCGGCCGACCGTCTCGAACTGCACCACGGCCTCCGCCTCCTCGCCGGCGCCCTTGGCCTGGAGGACCCGCCCCTCTCCCCATTTGCCGTGCACGACCGCGTCCCCCGCCACCAGACCGAGCTGCTCGGCTCCGGTGGAGGGCGGGTAGCGCCGGCGGCGGCCGGCGGCGTCGAACTCGCCGTCGCCCCGGGCGACACCCCGGCCGAACACGCTGCGACCCGGGGTCCCGCCTTCGTCGTCCCCGCCGCCGCCCGGGCGTCGTGACCAGCCCCGGCCGGTGCTCCCCGGCGCGTCGCGGATGAGCTCGGTGGGGATCTCGTTGAGGAACCGGCTCGGGATGTTGCTGCTGGAGCTGCCCCACAGCATTCGGCTCCAGGCGTGGGAGACGTACAGCCGCCGCTCGGCCCGGGTGATGCCCACGTAGCAGAGCCGGCGCTCCTCCTCCAGCTCGACCGGGTCGCCCAGCGAACGCAGATGGGGGAAGATCCCGTCCTCCATGCCGACCAGGAACACGGCCGGGAACTCGAGCCCCTTGGCGATGTGCATGGTCATGAGCGACACCCTCGTCCCGTCGCCCTCGAGCTCGTCCGAGTCGGCCACCAGCGAGGCCGCCTCCAGGAACTCGGCCAGCGTACGGTACTCGGATGCCACCCCGACCAGCTCGTCGACGTTCTCCACCCGGCCGAGGGCCTCGATGGTGCCCTCGGCGAGGAGCTCGGACCGGTAGCCGGTCTGTTCGACGATGGCCGTGACCAGCTCGCCGGGCCCGAGCAGGACGGCGTCGGGCGCCTCGGTCCCCGGCCCGCCGTCGACGCGGTGGGGCGGGGACCCGTCCCGGCCCCGGCCCGACACCGACTCCGGCCCGGTGCTGGCCCAGAGCTCGGCGCCGGGGTCGGGGGCGACGGCCACACCGTCCTCGTCCACCAGCTCGGGCAGGAGCATGCGGGAACGCAGCTCCTCGAGCCGCGACGACAGCTCGAGGAGGGCGGCGGCGGCCTTGCCCGGCAGCCCGGCCTCACCGGCGTGGGCGACGGCCTCGCCGAACGACGATCCGTGGAGGCCCGACCACCCGGCCAGCTTGGCCACCGAGGTCTCGCCGACGCCCCGCTTGGGCACGTTCACGATGCGCCGCCAGCTGACCTCGTCGTCCGGGTTGACCAGGACCCGCAGGTAGGCGAGGACGTCTTTGACCTCACGCCGGTCGTAGAACCGGGTGCCCCCCACGACCTTGTAGGGGACCTCCGCCCGGACGAGCGCCTCCTCGAGGGCCCGGCTCTGGCTGTTCGTCCGGTAGAACACGGCCACGTCGCCCCAGCGGAGGCCATGGTCGTGCAGTCGGGTCATCTCGTGGGCCAGCCATTCGGCTTCGTCGTACTCGTCCTCGGCCCGGTAACGGGTGATCGGCTCGCCCTCCCCGATGTCGGTCCACAGCGTCTTCGGCTTGCGTGAGACGTTGTTGGTGATCACGGCGTTGGCGGCGTCGAGGATCGTCTGGGTGGAGCGGAAGTTCTGGTCGAGGGTGATGGCCGTGGCGTCGGGGAAGGCGTGCTCGAAGTCGAGGATGTTGGAGATGTCGGCACCGCGGAACCGGTAGACGGACTGGTCGCTGTCACCGACCACCACGATGTTGCGATGGCCCCCGGCCAGCTGCACGGCCATGGTGTTCTGTACCGCGTTGGTGTCCTGGTACTCGTCGATGAGCACGTGGGTGAACCGCGACCGGTAGTGCTCGAGCACATCGGGATGGGAGCGGAACAGGCGCACCGTGTTGAGAAGGAGGTCGTCGAAGTCCATGGCATTGGCCGCCACCAGCCGTTGCTGGTACTCGTCGAACACGTCGGCCACCCGGCGGTCGAAGATGGTGAGGGCGGAGGCCCGGTACTCCTCGGGTCCCTGCTGGCCGGACTTGGCTTGGCTGATCTGGCCGAGGATCGACCGGGGCGAGAGCTTCTTGGTGTCGATGTCGAGCTCACGACAGACGATCTCGGTCAGGCGGCGGGAGTCGGCCTCGTCGTAGATGGTGAAGGATCCCTTGTAGCCCAGGTGCTCGCCGTGGGCCCGCAGGATGCGGACGCAGGCCGAGTGGAAGGTGGACACCCACATGCGTCCCGCCCGGGGGCCGACCAGCTCCATGACGCGGCGGCGCATCTCGTCGGCCGCCTTGTTGGTGAAGGTGATGGCGAGTACCTGCCAGGGGGCGGCGTCACGGGTGGCGATCAGATGGGCGATGCGGCGGGTGAGCACCCGGGTCTTGCCCGACCCGGCCCCGGCCACGATCAGCAGCGGGCCGCCCCGGTGCACGACCGAATCGCGCTGGGACGGGGTCAGACCGGCCACCAGGGCGTCGAGGTCGGCCGGAGCCCGGTTGTCCGACCGCGTCCCGGTCTTCTCCGCCGGCCCCGGGGCCTCCGGAGGGAGCTGGTCGGCGCTCCCGCCCGTCCCGGTCATTCCCACTCGATGGTGCCGGGCGGCTTGGAGGTGATGTCCAGGGCCACCCGGTTGACACCCTCCACCTCGTTGATGATCCGAGAGGAGAGTCGCTCCAGCAGGTCGTAGGGAAGGCGCGCCCAATCGGCTGTCATGGCATCGTCGCTCGTGACGGCGCGGATGACGACGGGGTAGGCGTAGGTCCTCCCGTCCCCCATCACGCCCACGGTCCGCACCGCGGGCAGGACGGCGAAGCTCTGCCACAGCTGGCGGTAGAGCCCGGCCCGCCGGACCTCCTCGACCACGATGGCGTCGGCCGCCCGCAGGATCTCTGCCCGCTCCGGCGTCACCTCGCCCACGATGCGGACGGCCAGCCCCGGTCCGGGGAAGGGCTGTCGCCACACGATGTCGGGAGGGAGCCCGAGCTCCTCACCGACGGCCCGGACCTCGTCCTTGAAGAGCAGTCGGAGCGGCTCGACCAGGTCGAAGGCCAGGTCCGCCGGGAGGCCCCCGACGTTGTGATGGGATTTGATGGTGGCGGCGGCGTCCGAGCCCGATTCGATGACGTCGGGGTAGAGGGTGCCCTGGACCAGGTAGCCGGCGGCCAGGCGATCGGTGCTGGGCCCCCCGGGCTGCGCCCGGCCGTCACCGTCCGGGTCGAACCCCTCGATGACCAGATCGCGGGCGACCTCCTCGAAGATCCGGATGAAGAGCTCACCGATGATCTTCCGCTTGGCCTCGGGTTCGGTGACCCCGCGGAGGGCCTCGAAGAACCGGTCGGCCGCCTTCACGTGCACCAGGTCGACCCGGAACTGACGGCGGAAGGTCTCTTCGACCTGCTCGCTCTCGTGTGCACGCATGAGCCCGGTGTCGACGTAGACGCAGGTGAGCTGGTCGCCGACGGCCTTGTGGACGAGGGCGGCGGCCACCGCGGAGTCGACGCCCCCCGACAGGGCGCACAGCACCGGCACCGAGCCCACCTGGTCCCGGATCGCCCCGACCTGCGACTCGATGATCGAGGTGTGGGTCCACAGCGGCAGGCAGTGGCAGACGTCGAAGAGGAACCGCTCGAAGAGGTCGCTCCCCCGCTCGGTGTGGACCACCTCGGGGTGGAACTGCACGCCGTAGATGGCTTTGTCCGGGTCGTGCAGGGCGGCGATGGGCGCGTCGGGGCTGCTGGCGGTGGCCACGAACCCAGGGGGGACGGACGTGATGGCATCACCGTGGCTCATCCAGACCTCGACGGTGCCGGGCCAGTCGAAGAACAGGGGTGAGGACCCGGTGAGCGTGACCGGTGTCCTGCCGTACTCGCCCCGGCCGGTTCGGGCCACCTCGCCGCCGAGCTGCCGGGTGAGCAGCTGGGCGCCGTAGCAGATGCCGAGGATCGGGACGCCGGTGTCGTAGATGGCCGGGTCGACGGTCGGGGCCGGTGACTCGTTGACCGACTTCGGGCCCCCGGAGAGGATGATCCCGGCCGGCCGGTGGGCCATCAGCTGGGCCGCCGTGGAGCTGGCCGGGACGATCTCCGAGTAGACGTGGGCCTCGCGGACCCGTCGGGCGATCAGTTGGGCGTACTGGGCACCGAAGTCGACGACCAGGATCGGGCCGGCACCGGCGGCACCGGGGTCGCCCGGGCTCAACGGCCCATGCCGACACCCTGCGAGCGCTGCAGGTCCTTGCCCTCGGTCTGGAGGGCCGGCGCCACCATCACCTCGGCTTTCTGGAACTCCTTCACCGTCTGGTACCCGCAGGTGGCCATGGCCGTCCGCAGGGCGCCGAACAGGTTCATGCGCCCGTCGTTCTCGTGGGCCGGACCGAGGAGGATCTCCTGGAGGGTGCCGCGAGTGGTGGTCCGGACCCGGGCCCCCCGGGGGAGGGTGGGGTGGAAGGTGGCCATGCCCCAGTGGAACCCCCGGGCCGGCGCCTCGACCGCCGAGGAGAGCGGGGAGCCCAGCATCACGGCGTCGGCACCACAGGCCATGGCCTTGGCGATGTCCCCGCCCTTGGACATGCCCCCGTCGGCGATCACATGGCAGTAGACCCCGGTCTCGTCGAGGTGGCGCATGCGGGCTCCGGCGACATCGGCGATGGCGGTGGCCTGGGGGACCCCGATGCCGAGCACTCCCCGGGTGGTGCAGGCGTTGCCCGGGCCCACCCCGACCAGCACGCCGACGGCACCGGTGCGCATCAGGTGCAATCCGGCCTGGTAGGAGGCGCAGCCCCCGACGATCACCGGGATCTCGAACTCGCGGATGAACCGTTTGAGGTTGAGCGGCTCGACCGTCTTCGACACGTGCTCGGCCGAGACCACCGTCCCCTGGATCACCAGCAGATCGAGCTCGGCGGCGAGGAGGGCGTCGGCGAAGGCCTGGGTCCGCTGGGGCGTGACCGATGCCGCCGTGGTGATACCGGCCGCCTTCATCTCCTTGATCCTCTCGGTGACCAGGTCCGGCTGGACGGGCTCGCTGTACATCTGCTGCATGCGGGCGGTGGCCTTCTCGGCGGGGAGCTCGCGGATCTCGTCGAAGAGCGGCGTCGGGTCCTCGTACCGGGTCCACAGGCCCTCGAGGTTGAGGACCCCGAGGCCTCCGAGGCGGCCGATCTCGATGGCCGTGGCCGGGCTGACCACGCCGTCCATGGCCGCCGCCATCAGCGGCAGCTCGAACCGGTAGGCGTCGATCTCCCAGCTGATGTCGACGTCCTCGGGGTCGCGGGTCCGCCGGCTGGGCACGATGGCGATGTCATCGAAGCCGTAGGCCCTCCGGCCCGATTTGAAGATGCCGATCTCTATGTCAGCCACGTGTGCCCTCCGGACCCTGGTCGCAGTTCTGCCGAACCTCCGATCGGCGACCACTCCGACTGTGGGCGACCGACTGCCCCACGATACCGCCTGGGGTCGGCCGCCTGGGCCTCTGTCGCCGCCCCAATCGGGTCAGGGCACGGGGGCCGACCGGGGCACCTCGACGCCGAAGGTCAGGCTGAGCAGTTCCACGAGGGTGCGGGCCGTGGCACCCCAGACCGTCTCGCCGGCCACGTCGAAGAACCAGACCGGGAACTCGTCCGCCACCGGTTCCGCGGGGGTGGGACGGTCCCGCACCGACCACAACTCCTCGTGGAAGGCGCCGTCGGCCGCCAGCTCGCTCAGGGCGACGTCGAAGACCCGGTCGACCTCAGCGGGGTTGGGCCGCAGGGACGGCCGTCCCTTCAAGGTGGCCACCACCGGTGTCATGACCGTGTTGGAGGAACGGGTGGGCATCGGCGTGAGCTCCCCCACCACGTCGACCAGGCCCGGGTCGAGCGAGACCTCCTCGAACGCCTCCCGCAGGGCGGCGGCCGCGACCCCCTCGCCGACGTCCAGACGGCCTCCGGGGAAGGCCACCTCGCCCTGATGGGACCGCAGGCGGTCGGAGCGCACGGTGAGGACCACCCGGGTGTCGCCCGCCTCCTCGTAGAGGGCCACCAGGACGGCGGCCGGGCTGGCGTCGAGCACGTCGCCGGCCAGGGTGCGCCAGGGGCCGCCGGGCCTCGCCCGGCCGGGGGGCGGCTGGCTGAGCGCCACCGCGCTCCGGACCCGGTCGAGCGGGACGGGTCGGCGCTCGCCGGCGGGCAGGTCGCCCCACGGGGCCGGGCCGCCGGCCCGATGGTGGGGTGGCCGCGGGATCGGGCGCCGGGTGCCGTCGGCGGAACGCTCGGGGGAGGTCATCGGGAGGTCCAGCGTACGGGTCGGTGCTGCGGACCGGATCGGGGTACCGGTGGGTCGGCCGCGGTCACCGGCCCCGACGCCGACCGGCCGGACCCGAAGGGCCCGGCCGGTCGTGGGGTTCCCTACGCCGGTGTGCACCGGCGGCGCGCCGCGGCGCCATCCGGCCCGGGGGCCGGATCGGGCTACATCATGCCGCCCATGCCTCCCATGCCGCCCATGCCGCCCGCCCATGGCGGCCGCCGCGGCGGCGGCCGCGGCCGGGTCGGCCTTCTCCGGCTTGTCGGCCACCAGCGCTTCGGTGGTCAGCAGCAGCCCGGCGATCGAGGCGGCGTTCTGCAGCGCCGACCGGGTGACCTTGGCCGGGTCGATGATCCCCGCCTTCATCAGGTCGACGAGCTGGCCCGTGGTGGCGTCCAGTCCGACGTTGCCCGATTCGGCCTCCACCTCGCGGACGAACACCGAGCCTTCGAGCCCGGCGTTGGTGGCGATGGCGTGGAGCGGCGCGGCCAGTGCCTTGGCCACGATGGAGGCCCCGGTGGCCTCGTCGCCGCCGAGGGAGTCCACCACGGCCTGGGCCGCGGACCGTGAGCGCACCAGGGCGGTGCCACCGCCGGCCACGATGCCCTCCTCGACCGCGGCACGGGTGGCGGACAGGGCGTCCTCGATACGGTGCTTCTTCTCCTTGAGCTCCACCTCGGTGGCGGCACCGACCTTGACCACGGCGACGCCCCCGGCCAGCTTGGCCAGCCTCTCCTGGAGCTTCTCCCGGTCCCAATCGGAGTCGGTGTCCTCGATCTCACGCTTGATCTGGGCGATGCGACCCTTTACCGCGTCCTCGGACCCCCCACCGTCGACGATGGTGGTGTCGTCCTTGGTCACGATGACCCGGCGGGCCGTGCCGAGGAGGTCGATGGTGACCGTCTCCAGCTTGAGTCCGATCTCCTCGGAGATGACCTGGCCACCGGTCAGGACGGCCATGTCCTCGAGCATCGCCTTGCGGCGCTCGCCGAAGCCGGGTGCCTTGACGGCCACCGAGGTGAAGGTGCCGCGGATCTTGTTGACCACCAGGGTGGCCAGGGCTTCGCCCTCGACGTCCTCGGCCACGATCAGCAGCGGCTTGCCCGTCTGCATCACCTTCTCGAGCACCGGGACGAGGTCGTGCACGGCACTGACCTTCTGGTTGGCGAAGAGGATCTGCGGATCGTCGAGCACGGCCTCCTGGCGCTCGGGGTCCGTGACGAAGTACGGGGACAGGTAGCCCTTGTCGAACTGCATGCCCTCGGTGAACTCGAGGTCGATGCCGAACGTGTTGGACTCCTCGACGGTGACGGTCCCGTCCTTCCCCACCTTGTCGATGGCGTCGGCCAGGACCTCACCGATGGCCGCGTCGGCCGCCGAGATGGAGGCGACCTGTGCGATCTCCGTCTTCGAGTCGATGTCCTTCGCCTGCTTCTGGATGGACTCGACGGCGGCGTCGACAGCCTTGTCGATGCCCTTGCGCAGGCCCTGCGGGTTGGCACCGGCGGCCACGTTGCGCAGCCCCTCGCGGATGAGGGACTGGGCCAGCACGGTGGCCGTGGTGGTGCCGTCACCGGCCACGTCGTTCGTCTTGGTGGCGACCTCCTTCACCAGCTGGGCGCCCATGTTCTCGAACACGTCCTCCAGCTCCACCTCGCGGGCGATGGACACGCCGTCGTTGGTGATCGTGGGGGCTCCGAACTTCTTCTCGATGACCACGTTGCGACCTTTCGGGCCGAGCGTGACCTTGACCGTGTCGGCCAGCTTGTTCACACCCGCTTCGAGGCCTCGGCGGGCTGCTTCGTCGAACTTGAGGATCTTGGGCATTACTTGGTCACCTTGGCCAGGACGTCACGGCTCGAGAGGATGAGCAGGTCCTCGCCCTCGGACACGATCTCGGTGCCGCCGTACTTGGAGTACACGACGGTGTCGCCCACCGACAGCTCGAGGGGGATCAGCTCGCCGGTCGACTCGGCCCGCCGTCCGGGGCCGACGGCCAGGACCTCACCCTGTTGCGGCTTCTCCTTGGCGGTGTCGGGGATGACCAGGCCGGAGGCGGTGGTCTCCTCGGACTCATTGGGGCGGACGACGATGCGATCGTCAAGGGGGTGCAGACTCATGGGTTGGGCCTCCTGTGGCAGGCGTTAGCAGTCGAGGGTTGAGAGTGCTAACGATAGCCACCCCGGCGGCGCTTGGCAACCGCGCTCGGCGAGTGCCAGAGCGGGGCCGGGAGGGGAGGGGTGGGCCCGGCCTCGTCCCGGCCCGATTCAGGCCGACGGGGCCAGCTTGAGGCTGGGGTCGGCCCCGAGGGTCAGCGGGCTCCGTTCCCCCTGGCCCAGGCGCCACCAACCGGCCGCCGCCACCATGGCGGCGTTGTCCGTGCAGAGGGCGGGACTGGGCAGCAACGACCGGATCCCGTCCTCGGCGCAGACCTGCTCGATGCGCTGGCGGAGCAGCCGGTTGGCCGCCACCCCTCCGGCCAGGCAGATCGCCCGGGCCCCGACATCGGCGGCGGCCCGACGGGCCCGGACGACCAGCACGTCCACCACGGCCTGGCGGAAGGACGCGGCCACGTCGGGGGTGGCGGCGCCGGGATGCTTCTCCACCGTCCTCACCACCGCCGTCTTCAGCCCACTGAAGGAGAGGTCGTAGCCCGCGCCGGGAAGGCTCCTCGGGAACGCGAAGGCGGTCGGGTCCCCGTCGGCGGCGGCCCGGTCGATGGCCGGCCCCCCGGGATACCCGAGGCCGAGGAAGCGGGCCACCTTGTCGAACGCCTCACCGGCGGCGTCGTCGATGGTCCCCCCGAGGAGCCGGTAGCGCCCGGGCTCGGCCACCTCGACCAGGAGGGTGTGGCCGCCGGACACCAGCAGCACCACCATCGGCCATCCCGGATCGGGGTGCTCCAGCAGCGAGCCGAACAGATGGGCCTCGAGGTGGTTGACCCCGACCAGGGGGACCCCCCAGGCCAGCGAGAGCGCCTTGGCCTCGGCCAGACCCACCAGCAGCGATCCGACCAGGCCCGGGCCGTAGGTGACCGCCACGCCGTCGATGCCGGCGCCGGTGTGGTCGGACCCGGCCCGCCCGAGGGCCTCGGCCAGCACCGGGGTCATGAGCTCCACATGGGCCCGCCCAGCCAGTTCGGGCACCACCCCGCCGTAGCGGGCGTGCAGGTCGACCTGGCTGCTGACCACCGAGGCGACGATCACCGACCCCCCGTCGACCACGGCGGCGGCCGTCTCGTCACAGGAGGTCTCGATCCCGAGCACCCGGTGGACATCGGCGGCCGTCATGCGGCACGACCTTACCGAGCCGCCTTGCCGAGCGGCCACCCAATCACCGCCGCGAGGTGACCTCCAGCTCGCCGGCCAGGGACTCCTCGATCGCCACCAGTCGCTCGGCGTAGGTCGTCGAGTCGATGTCACGTGACCACATCACCAGGGCGTCCTCGCCGGTCACGGGGTAGTAGTTGCGGCGGATCCCGACCGGGGCCAGGCCGAACCGCCGGTAGAGGGCGAGAGCCGGGTCGTTGCCCACCCTCACCTCCAAGGTGAGGTGACGCATGCCGCGCCGCAGCCCGATCCGCACCAGGTCGGCGAGGAGCGCGGCGCCGAGGCCACGCCCCTGCCAGGCCGGGTCCACGGCGATGTTGTTCACGTGCGCCTCGTCGTCGACGAACATCTGTCCGGCGAACCCGACGATGGTGCGCCCGACCCAGGCGGCCCGGTAGGCGCGGGACTTGCGCTGGGCGAGCTCCTCCACGAAGAGCCGGTGCGACCACGGCTGGGGGAACACTGCCTCCTCGATCCGCAGCACCCCCCCGAGGTCCCTGGTGCGCATGGGCGCGACGATCACCGGCACCGGCGCCTTCAGCCGGTCCGGCACGGCCGTCACCGGCCCCGGCCCCGGCCGACCCCGGAGGCCTGGGGGGCCCGCTGCTCCCAGTTGATGCGGGCGTCGGCCGCCCGCCGGTAGTCGGGCACGAGGAGGGCCGGGTCCAGTGGGGGGACACCGGCGGCCAGCCGCCGCTGGGCCAGGTGGGCCTGGGCCAGGGGTGGGGGGGCGGACAGCTCGTCGGCCAGCCCGAAATCGAGCCGGCCGTGGGGGGACAGCACTTCGCGGTAGCGCACCGCCCCGTCTCCCACCACGGTGACCCGGGCCTGGCCCCGGCCCAGCTCCACCAGCCACGCCAGGAGGGCGGACGGCGCCATCGGCTCGAGCCGGTCCTCCCGGACCAGGGCCGGGTCGACCGGGCCTCCCTCCCCCCGGCGGTGGGCCAGGCGGTCGAAGTGGTAGGCGGCGGCGAACACCTCGCCACGTCGGGCGTCCACCACCGCCACCACCGGCCCGGTCGGGCCCCCGCCGGACCGCTCCGCCGCCGCCGACGCCAGGATGTCCAGGCTGCTGAGGCCGAGGACCCCGGTCCCCAGGGCGTGGGCCAGCGCCTTGGCCGTGGCCACGCCGACCCGCAGGCCGGTGAAGAGACCGGGCCCGACGTCCACGGCGATCCGGTCGATGTCGGCGATGCGGCAGCCGCCGAGGGCGCACGCCTCCTCGATGGCGGGGGCCAGCTGCTCGGCATGGGCCCGTCCCCCCACATGGGAGCGCTCGGCCGAGCCGCCGTCATCGTTGACGATGGCGGCGCCGACGGTGTCGGTGGCCGACTCGATGGCCAGGACGATCACCCGTCCCACCGCCAGCGGGCCAGGTCTCGCTCGAGCGCCGCCCATCGGCCGGACCACGCCTCCCCGGCGGTGACGGCGACTCGGCGCTGGTCGTCACGGTCACCGACCGGCCCCAACGCCACGGTCAGCGCACCCCTGCCGAGGACCGGCTCAGCCACATCCCCCCATTCCACCAGGGCCACCCCGCCGTCCCCGACCAGCTCGCCCAGACCGAGATCGACGATCTCCTGGAGGTGGTCGAGACGGTAGACGTCGGCGTGGAGGAAGGTGTCGACCGGGGCCCGGTCGACACGGTACTGGCGGACCAGGGTGAAGGTGGGGCTGGTGATGGGCTCCACCACCCCCAGGCCGGCCCCGAAACCCTGGGCGAAGGTGGTCTTGCCCGCTCCCAGCCCGCCGGCCAGCAACACGACGTCCCCCGGCCGGCACAGCCGGGCGAGCGTCGAGGCCAGCGTCCGGGTGTCATCGGCACTGCTCGTACGGAGCACCAGCGGGCCGGACCCGCTCACGTACTCCAGCCCAACAGCTGCTTGGCCCGGACCAGGTCGGCCCGCATCTCGGCCACGACCACGCCCCCCGAGCGCAGGGCGGCCGCCGGGTGGTAGGTGGGCACGAGCTGGCGCGGCCCGAGGTCGTACGACCGGCCCCGCAGCTTGGTGATGCCCCGGTCGGTATCGAGCAGGAGCTTGGTGGCGAAGTTGCCCAGGGTGACGACCACCCGGGGGGCGATCAGATCCAGCTGCGCACTGAGGTAGGGGCGGCAGGCGGCGATCTCGTCGGCCTTCGGATCGCGGTTGTCGGGCGGTCGGCACTTGACCACGTTGGCGATGTACACGCCCCGGCGGTCGATGCCCAGCTCCTCGAGCAGGAGCCGGTCGAGCAACCGGCCCGACCGGCCGACGAAGGGCTCCCCCTGCAGGTCCTCCTCACGACCGGGGGCCTCACCTACGAACATGAGGTCGGCGTGGGGATCGCCCGTGCCGAAGACCACCTGGGTGCGGCCGGCGGCCAGCGGGCACCGGGTGCAGCCCGCGGCCTCCCGGGCGAGCTCGGACAGGTCGGTCCCCGGCTTCACGGCCGCATGGTACTGCCCGGTCGGGCGGGACGATCCTGGCGACCGGCGTCAACGCCGGTCGGGCGGGCCCCCGCCGGTATCGGCGCGGCGACCGATCACCACCCGGGGCACCCTTGGCCCGATCCCACACAGCACCTCGTAGCTGACGGTCCCGAGCAGGTCGGCCCATTCGTCGGCGCTGACCTCCTCGTCGCCCTGCTTCCCGATGAGCACCACCTCGTCGCCCACCGCCACCCCCGAGGACCCGGCCGGACCGCAGTCGATCATGATCTGGTCCATGGTCACGGACCCGGCCAGCGGCCGGCGGACCCCCCGGACCAACACCTCACCGCCCTGGTCGAACAGCCGGCGCGGCACGCCGTCGGCATAGCCGATGGGAACGGTGGCCACGGTCGAGCGTTCGGCCAAGGGGCGGCGCCGACCGTAGGAGGGGCGCTCCCCGGCATCGACGTCACGGACGAAGGTGACCCGGGTGCGCAGGGAGAGCACCGGCTGGAGGCGGCCGCCGCCGGTGGCCGCCTCCAGCCGTTCGGCCAACGCGGGGGTGGGGGACACGCCGTAGACGGCGAGGCCGCAACGGACGAGGTCACGCCGCGCCGCGGGGGCGGCGATGGTGCCGGCGGAGTTGGCCACATGGACGAGGGGCGGGTGATGTCCGGCCGCGCCCAACACGGCCAGGACGGCGTCGAACCGCTCCAGTTGCACCCGGGTGAACTCGGTGTCGGCCCGACCGGCACCGTCGGCCACGGCCAGGTGGGTCCACACCGCCCCGAGGCGGAGCCCGGCATCGGCGCCGACCTGGTCGGCCAGGGCCACCGCGTCGAACGGGTCGGCTCCCACCCGGTGCATACCGGTGTCGATCTTGAGGTGCACCTCGTGGGGGGGGTGCCCGCCCTCCCCCACCACCTTGCCCAGCCCCCGGATGCCCTCGGCGGAGTAGACGGTGGGGACCAGCCCGCGTGCCACCGCCTCGGCCATCGCCTCCCGGGGAGGTTCGGACAGCAGGAGGATGGGCGCCTCGACACCGGCATCGCGGAGGGTGACCCCCTCCTCCACCAGCGCCACCGCCAACCAGGTGGCCCCGCCCTCCAGGGCGGCGAGGGCCACCGGCAGCTCGCCGTGCCCGTAGCCGCCGGCCTTGACCACCGCGCACAGTGCGGCCGGATCGGCCAGCCGGCAGAGGAGCGCCGCATTGTGGCGCACGGCGTCGACATCGACCTCGGCCCACGCCGGCCGCCAGCGCTCACCCATGGCCGTCGCCTCCGCGTGTCGGTCGGGCCGGGGTGCCCGGGTGGCCGGCACCCGTCAACAGGTCGGAGAGCACCGAGGACACCAGCTCGGGCAGGTCGCCGGCGACCAGCCCCTCCCCCGGTCCCCGGGCCGCGGCCCGTCCGTGCAGGTGAGCGGCGAGGGCGCCGGCCTCGAGCGGGGCGACCCCTCGGGCCAGCAGGGCCCCGATGACGCCGGAGAGCACGTCGCCGGTGCCGGCCGTGGCCAGGCTCGGCGTCCCGGTCGTGCCCAGCAGGACGCGGCCACCGGGATGGGCGACGGCCGTGGTCGGCCCCTTCAGCAGGGCCACCGCTCCCGAAGTGGCCGCCAGCCGCAGGGCGGCGTCGATGCGATCGGGACCGGGGGCCTCACCCATGAGCCGCCGGTACTCGCCGTCATGGGGGGTGAGCACGGCCGTCCCCGCCGGTCGGCGGAGGGCACCGCCGTCCAGTCGACCCAGGGCGTACAGACCGTCGGCGTCGACCACCACCGGCACCGGGCAGCCCTCCAGCAGGTGCAGCACCTGGGCGGCGGTCGAGGGGTCACGTCCGAGGCCGGGTCCGACCACCACCGCGGCGCAGCGGGCGGCCACCTCCAGCGCCTCTGACGACCATCCTTCGGCCGGGAGGTGGACGGACACCGCCTCGCTCGCCGGCGCCTCGGCCAATCCGGCGCCGGGCACACCCAGTCGGACCATGCCCGCCCCCGACCGGTAGGCGGAGCGGGCGCAGAGCGAGGCGGCCCCCACCATGCCGGGTGATCCGGCCACCACCAGCACGGCGGCCGACCACTTGTTGTCCTGGCGCCGACGGGGCGCGACCAGGGACGACACGTCGGCGTCCTCCATCACGGCGACGGCGCTCGACCCCGGCAGGAGCCCGATGTCGGCGACCGTGACCCGGCCGGCCAGCCGCGCCCCGTCGCCCTGGAGGAGGCCAGGTTTCAGGGCGACGAAGGTGACGGTCCGGTCGGCCTTCAGGGGCGAGCCGGACGCTCGGCCACTGTCCCCCTCGACACCGGAAGGGATGTCGACGGCCAGCACCGGCGTGCCCGGGGGGACCGTGGGGGCGGCGTACTCGCCGTGGAAACCGGTGCCGTAGGCGGCATCGATCACCAGGTCGGCCGGGCCCAGGGCGTCGACCGTCCCCGCCTCGGCGATCTCGACGCGCGCCCCCGGCCCCGAAGGACCTTCGCCGCCACCCTGCCGTCGGCACCGTTGTGGCCCCGGCCGGTCACGGCCACGACCCGGCGGCCGTAGCCCCCGCCGAGCATCGCCAGCGCCGCCACGGCGACGGCGGTGCCGGCCCGGCCCACCAGGACGTCGAGGGGGATCGCCTCTGCCGCCCGGGCGTCGACGGCGTTCATCTCGGCGACGGTGAGGACGGGCCGCACGAGGTCCCGCTACCGTCCGGTCCGGCGACCGTCCGGCCCGGCGACCCCGCGAGCGCCCCGGCCCGGACCGGGGGTCACGCCCCCTTCGGCCACCACCATGGCCAGGGCCATCCGGTCGGTGTGGGTGAGGGAGAGGTGCCAGCGGGTCACGCCGGCCCGGTGGGCGAGCGCCCCGGCCGCGTGATGGAGGACGAGCGTCGGACCGTCCAGGCCGGGACGGACGACCTCCACGTCGACCAGGGGGAAGGCGCCGAGGCCGACGCCCAGGGCCTTCATGGTCGCCTCCTTGGCCGCGAAGCGTGTCGACAGCCGGGGGACCGGGTCCCGGGCCGATCCGGCGTAGGCCAGCTCGCCTGGGGTGAAGAGTCGAAGGGCGAGACGGGAGCGCCGATCGAGAGCCCGCCGGAAGCGGTCGAGGTCCACGGCGTCGATGCCCACGCCGACCACGGAACCGGCCAGCGTGCCCCCGTCGGTCATCTCCCGGGCCGCCGGTTGCCCGAGGGCGCTCAGGGATGCCGCGCCGTCGACGGCGCTCACTCGACAGTGACCACCTTGGCCAGGTTGCGCGGACGGTCGACGTCGTGGCCGTGCAGGCGGGCCAGGTGATAGGCGAACATCTGCAACGGGACGACGTCGACCACCGGGGAGAAGAGGTGCTGCACCTCGGGCACCCAGAGAACGGCGTCGGCGTGGCGCGCGGTCTCGGCATCGTCGTCGTTGGCCACCAGGACCACGGTCGCACCGCGGCTCTTCACCTCGGCCACGTTGGCCATCATCTTCTCCCACACCGGCGTGCGGGTGACCACGGCGATGACCACCGTGCCCGGCTCGACCAGGGCGATGGGACCGTGCTTGAGCTCACCTCCGGGGAAGCCCTCCGCCCGCAGGTAGGAGATCTCCTTGAGCTTGAGCGCCCCCTCGAGGGCCACCGGGTAGCCAACGTGGCGCCCGAGGAAGATGAACGACGGCGAATCGCGGTACCGGCGGGCCACCGCCGCCACCTCCGGGGACCGCTCGAGGGCGAGCGCCACCTTGTCGGGCAGCGTGCCCATGCCTTGCAGCAGGCCGCGGGCATCGGCGGGCGAGAGGGTCTCGCGGGCCTGGGCCAGGAAGAGGGCCAGGACCTGCAGGGCGGTGATCTGGGCCAGGTGGGTCTTGGTGGACGCCACCCCGACCTCGGGCCCGGCCCGGGTGTACAGCACGGCGTCGGCCTCGCGGGCCATCGAGGAGTCGACCACATTGGAGATCACCAGCACCTTGGCGCCGAGCCGGCGGGCCTCGCGCACGGCCTGGAAGGTGTCGACCGTCTCACCGGACTGGCTCACCCCGATCACCAGGGTACGCGCGTCGAGCACCGGGTCGCGGTAGCGGAACTCGCTGGAGATGTCGATCTCGACGGGCAGCCGGGCCCAGTGCTCGATGGCGTACTTGGCCATGAGGCCGGCGTGGTAGCTGCTGCCGCAGGCCACGATGAAGACCTTGTCGACGGCCCGGAACTCCTCATTGGTGAGATGGACCTCGTCGAGGGCCAGGGTCCCGTCGGGGAGGAGCCGGTCGAGCAGGGTGTCCGCCACCGCCTTGGGCTGCTCGTGCATCTCCTTGCTCATGAAGTCGGCGTAGCCGTCCTTGCGGGCGGCATCGAGGTCCCAGTCCACGTGCAGCCGGGCCGGCTGGACGGCACTGCCGTCCTGGGCGGTCACCCGGACCGAACCCGGCCGCAGCTCGGCGATCTGGTCGTCCTCCAGGACGAAGAAGTCCCGGGTGAGGCCCAAGATGGCGGGGACGTCAGAGGCCAGGAAGGCCTCCGAGTCGCTCACCCCCATCAGCAGGGGCGACACCCGCCGGGCGGCCACGATCACGTCGGGACGGTCGGCGTGGACCAGTGCCAGTGAGAAGGCGCCTCGGACCTTTCCGAGGGCGGCCCGCACCGCCTCGACCAGACTGGCACCGGGCTCGTCGAGCAGCGAGGACTCGACCAGATGGGCCAGGACCTCGGTGTCGGTCTCGGACTCGAGCCGGTGTCCCGAGGCGATGAGCTCGTCGGCCAGCTCGACGTGGTTCTCGATGATCCCGTTGTGGATGAGGGCCAACCGCCCCGAGCAGTCGACGTGGGGGTGGGCGTTCTCCTCCGAGGGCCGGCCGTGGGTGGCCCACCGGGTGTGCCCGATGCCGGCGGTGGCGCCCGCCGGGGCGCTCTCGGCCCTCTTGGCCAGGTTGTCGAGGGACCGGGTCCCGTTGGCGGCCCGGGCCCGCCACATCGATCCCGACCCGGCGGCGTCCCCGACCAGCGCCAGCCCGGCCGAGTCGTAGCCGCGGTACTCGAGGCGGGCCAGACCTTCGAGCAGCACGTCGAGCACCCGGTGGCCCCCGGCGGCGCCGTCCCGGTGGGGGACGTCCCCCGGCCCGGGCGAAGCGGAGGGCAGGCCGGTGGTGATCCCGATGATGCCGCACATGTCCCGCGAGGCTAGTGTCCCGCCACCCGCCGCAGGCTTACCCGGCCCCGGGGGGCGTCAGCCCTGGGTGGCCGCCGCGGCCCGCAGCTCGAAGCCGACCAGCGTGCTCAGTCGCTGGGCGATCGCCTCGGCCACGCCGTCACCGGCGGCCTCGACCATCACCCGCACCAGGGGCTCGGTGCCGCTCGGGCGGAGCAGAACCCGTCCCGTGTCGCCCAGCCGGGCCTCCTCCTCGGCGACGGCCGACCACACCGCCTCGGCCCCGTCGAGCAGCTCGGTGTTGGGCACCGGTACGTTCACCAGGACCTGGGGCACCTGGGTGACCAGGCCGTCGAGCAGTTCGGCCAGCGGCTTGCGGGCCCGGGCCACCAGGTCGGCCAGGACGAGCCCGGTGAGGAGGCCGTCACCGGTGGTGGCTAGGCTGCGGAAGATGATGTGCCCGGACTGCTCGCCCCCGAGCACGATGCCGCCCTCGTCGAGGGCGGCCAGCACGTAGCGGTCGCCCACCGGGGTCTCGGTGACCCGGATGCCCCGCCCCTCCATGGCCAGCCGGAACCCGAGGTTGGTCATGACCGTGACGACCACGGCGTCGCCGGCCAGCTGCCCGCGGTCGGCAAGGTCCAGGGCGAACAGCGCCAGCAGCTCGTCCCCGTCGGCCTGTCGGCCGTCGGCGTCCACCGCCAGCAGGCGGTCGGCGTCTCCGTCGAGAGCCAGTCCCAGGTCGGCCTGGTGGTCCACCACGGCGGTGGCCAGCGTGGTGGTGTCGGTCGACCCGCACCCGTCGTTGATGTTGGTGCCGTCCGGCTCGCAACCGATGGCGATGACCTCGGCGCCGAGCCGCTCGTAGACCCCGGCCGCCAACGCCGAGGCCGCCCCGTTGGCACTGTCCACGACCAGCCGGAGGCCCTCCAGGGCATGCTCGTCGACCAGTGAGCTCAGGTGGGCGACGTAGGCCTCCCCCACACCCGCCTCGGTGACCAGCTGGCCCACGGCGTGGCCCTCCAGGCGGCGTGGGCCCTTCACGGAGGGATCCAGGACGCGTTCAAGCTCGTCCTCGATGGCCGCCTCGGCGGCGGCGCCCAGTTTGGTCCCACCGGCGCCGAACACCTTGATGCCGTTGTCGGCGAAGGGGTTGTGGGACGCCGAGATCACCACGGCGGGCACGTCGCGCACGGCGGACACCCAGGCGATGGCCGGGGTGGGCAGTACGCCGAGGTCGATGACGTCTGCTCCCTCGCCGGCCAGGCCGGCCGAGAGGGCCGCTTGCAGCATGGGGCCCGAGCGGCGGGTGTCACGGCCGACGACGAAGGTGTGGGCGGCGATGGTCCGGGCCACCGCCCGGCCCAGCGCCAGCACGAGCTCCGGCGTCAGTTCGACGTTGGCGACACCCCGGACACCGTCGGTGCCGAAGCGGGTCCTCGGCACCCCGCTACCGCTTGGAATACTGAGGGGCCTTGCGGGCCTTCTTCAGGCCGTACTTCTTCGATTCCTTCTCCCGGGCGTCACGGGTCAGAAAGCCGGCCTTCTTCAGCGAGACACGCAGCTCGGGGTCGAGCTGGCACAGGGCCCGGGCGATGCCCAGCCTGAACGCGCCGGCCTGCCCGGACACACCGCCGCCATCGATGGTCACGTCGTAGTCCCATGACTCGGTGGTCTGGGTCAGCCGCATGGGCTCGGTCACGATCATCCGGTCGGTCGCCGAGGTGAAGTACTCCTCGAACTTGCGGCCGTTGACGGTGATGGCCCCCGGGCCGGGGCGGACCCTGACCCGCGCCACCGCCTGTTTACGGCGTCCGGTGGTCTGGCAGATGGGGGCGGCATTGGCCACGACGTGCTCCTCGCGATCGTTCGTCTATCGGGACTGGTCGGGGTGGGTGGGCGGCACGGTGCTAGGCACCGCTGCGCGCCGAGGCCGTCCGCCGGGCCCCGGGGATCTCCATCGGCTCGGGAGACTGGGCGCCATGGGGGTGCTCGGGGCCCCGGTAGACCTTCAGTTTCGACAGCATCTGGCGGCCCAGGCGGTTCTTCGGGAGCATGCCCTTGACGGCGGTCCGGACCACCTCGTCGGAGCGGTCCTCCATGAGGTCCACGAAACGGGTGGCGGTCAGCCCGCCCGGATAGCCGCTGTGCCGGTAGGACATCTTCGACTCGGCCTTGCCCGAGGTGAGGACGACCCGGTCGGTATTGATGACGATCACGTGGTCGCCCACGTCGACGTGGGGGGCGAAGATGGGCTTGTGCTTGCCCCGCAGGACCGAGGCGACCTCGGTGGCCAGGCGGCCGAGCACGAGGCCGTCGGCGTCGACGACGTGCCAGGCACGGGTGACGTCGTCAGGCTTGGGGGAGTACGTGCGCACGAATGTTCCTTGGTCGCTGCTTCCGGGTGCCGGGGAGGAGCGAGACTTCGCCGATCCCGATCCTGCGACGGCGGTCACGCTCATCGAATCGCAGATCGGACCCGACCCGGCGACCGCCCAGGGTATCAGGCGCCATAGGACACGGCCACCAGGGTCAGGCCGTGAGGCGGGGCCGGCTGGGAGGCCTGCCGGCGGTCGGCCGACCGGAGGACCCAGACCATGTCCGAGGCGCGCTTGCGGCCCCGACCGACGTCCACCAGGGTCCCGACCAGGGAGCGGACCATCTGGTGGCAGAAGGCGTTGGCCTCGATCTCGAAGGCCAGCAGCCTCCCGACCGCCGGGACCAGGGCCGGCGTGGGGCCCGGGGCCCGGTCGGCGCTCACCTCGGTCCACCGGGTGTCGGTGACCCGGCGGAGGATGGGTTCCTCGGCACTGGTACCGGGCACCCGCCGGCAGAAGGCCCGGAAGTCGTGCTCGCCGAGCAGGGCGTCGGCGGTGGCGGCCATGGAGCGCAGGTCGAGCGGATCGGCGACGTGCCAGGCCAGGCCGGCCAGCAGCGGGTCGGCCACGGGGGCGTTCACCACCAGGTACCGGTAGCGGCGGGCGGTGGCCGAGCGGCGGGCATCGAAGTCGGCGCCGACCGGCCCGGCCTCGAGCACCGCCACCGAGGGGGCCAGCTGGCTGTTGCACGACTTGAGCACCGCCGCCGGGTCGAGCCCCGCCGCCGCCCCGGCCGGGATGTCGAAATGCACCACCTGGTCGGTGGCGTGGACCCCTGAGTCCGTCCGCCCGGCGCAGGTCAGCGACACCGGGGCCCGGATGACCCGCCCGAGCGCCTCGCCGAGCACCCCCCCGACGGTGCGCTGCCCCGCTTGGGCGGCGAAACCGTGGAAGGCGGAGCCGTCGTAGGCGACCCGGAGGCGCCAACGGACCGGCTGGTGGTCCACCACCCCCCCGGTCCGGGGGGGCCGGCTCACACCAATTCGATGCGGGCCATGGGGGCGTTGTCGCCCGAACGGTTGCCCAGCTTGAGGATCCGGGTGTACCCGCCGGGCCGCTCGGCATAGCGGGGCCCGATCTCGTCGAAGAGCTTGTGGGCCATGTCCTTGTCCCGGATGAAGGCCACCACGTTCCGCTGGTGGGCCAGCCCGCCCTTGGCCGCGGCGGTGATCACCTTCTCGGCCACCGGCCGGAGGGCCTTGGCCTTCGCCTCAGTGGTCACCAGGTACTCGGCGGCGATGAGCGACGCCACCAGGTTCCCCATCATCGCCTTCTGGTGGGCCGAGCTCCCGCCGAAGCGGCGGCCCTTCTTCGGGGTGCCGAGCATGTCGCAGCCTCAGTCCTTCACCCGCAGGGACAGCCCCCGCTCGTCCAGCTTCTGCAGCACCTCGTCGAGGGACTTCTGCCCGAAATTGGTGATGTTGAGCAGGTCGTCGAGGGTCCTGTCGACCAGCTCCCCGATGGTGTTGATCTGGGCCCGCTTGAGGCAGTTGCGCGGCCGCTCGGTGAGATCGAGGTCCTCGATGCGGAGATCGAGGTCGGGTGAGCCCGTGCCCACCGTGCCCACCTCTCCGAGCTCCAGCCCCATCGGCTCGTCCTCGAGGTCGGCGACCAGGCTGACCAGCGTGCGCAGCGTGTCGCCGGCCGACGCCAGCGCCTCGCGGGGGGTGAGGGAGCCGTCGGTCTCGATGTCGAGCACCAACCGGTCGAAGTCGGTGGACTGCTCCACTCGCACCGGCTCGACGGTGAAGGCCACCCGGCGGATGGGCGAGAAGATGGCGTCGACCGGGATCACACCGATGGCGGTGGGCCGCTTGTTCTTGTCGGCCGACAGATAGCCCCGACCCCGCTCCACGGTGAGGTCGACGGCCAGCCGTCCCTTGGCGTTCAGCGAGGCGATGTGCTGGGACGGGCTGAGCACCTCCACGTCGGCCGTCACCTGCAGGTCCCCGGCCGTGGCGTCACCGGGGCCCCGCTTGTCCAGGCGGATGGTCACCGGCTCGTCGCTGTGCACCCGGAAGAGGATGTCCTTGAGGTTGAGGAGGAGGTCGGTGACGTCCTCCTTCACCCCCGGCAGGGTGGTGAACTCGTGGAGGGCGTCGTCGAAGCGGACCTGGGTGATCGAGGCACCCGGGATCGAAGAGAGGAGGGTGCGCCGGAGGGAGTTGCCGAGCGTGTGGCCGAAGCCGGGGTCGAGCGGCCCCACGGCGAACCTCTGCCGGTTGTTCTCCTCCTCGCCGATCGACTCGACGGTGGGTCGTTGGATGATGAGCATGCTGATCGTGGCTCCTCGGCGGTGGTACGCGGTGTCGGTTGGGTGGTTATCTGGTCGTTCAGCGGCGTGCTACTTGGAGTAGAGCTCGACGATGAGCTGCTCCTGGACGGGCTCGTCGATGTGCTCGCGCAGGGGGAGGGAGAACACCCTGACCTCGAACTTGTCGCCGACCGTCTCGAGCCAGGGGGGCAACTGGCGATCGAGCGTGTCCATGTTACGGCGGACGTGGAAGATCTCACGCGAGGCGGGCTTGAGGGAGACCACGTCGCCCTGGCGCACCCGGTAGCTCGGGATGGTCACCCGCTTGCCGTTGACCATCACATGGCCGTGACGGACGAACTGGCGGGCCTGGGCCCGGCTGGCTCCCCACCCGGCCCGGAAGGCCACGTTGTCCAGGCGGAGCTCCAGCATGCGCAGCAGGTTCTCGCCGGTGATGCCGGGGGCCCGGCTGGCCTCCACGTACAGGTTGTGGAACTGCTTCTCCAGAAGGCCGTAGATGCGACGGGCCTTCTGCTTCTCCCGGAGCTGGCCCAGGTACTCGGAGCCCTGGCGCATCCGGTCCCGCCCGTGCTCGCCGGGCGGGTACGCCCGGCTGTGCCGGTCGGTCACCGCCTCGGAGACGGGGCATTTCATCGAATAGCAGCGCTCACCCTTCAAGAAGAGTTTCGTGCGCTCCCGGCGGCAGAGCCGGCAGACGGGTCCGGTGTATCGAGCCATGGTGGTCCTTGCGTCCCTTCGTGCCCTAGACCCGGCGCCGCTTCTTCGGCCGGCAGCCGTTGTGGGGGATGGGCGTGACGTCCTTGATGCCCGCCACTTCGATGCCGGCCGCGGCCAGCGATCGGATGGCCGTCTCGCGGCCCGATCCGGGTCCCCGCACCAGCACGTCGACCCGGCGGACACCGTGCTCCATGGCCCGCTTGGCGCACTGCTCGGCGGCCAGCTGGGCGGCGAACGGCGTCGACTTCCGCGAGCCCTTGAAGCCCACGTTACCGGCCGAGGCCCAGGCCAGGACGTTGCCCTCCGGGTCGGCGATGGAGACGATGGTGTTGTTGAACGAGCTCTTGATGTGAGCCACGCCGAAGGCCACGTTCTTTCGCTCGCGCTTGCGCGGGCGCCGGGCGGATCCAGCGGACTTGGTGGGCTTGGCCATTACTTGCGGACCTTCTTCTTTCCGGCGACCGTCTTCTTCGGTCCCTTGCGGGTGCGGGCGTTGGTGTGGGTGCGCTGACCGTGGACGGGAAGGCCCTTGCGGTGCCGAATACCCTGGTAGCAGCCGATCTCCATCTTGCGCTTGATGTCCTGGGACACGTCGCGGCGCAGGTCGCCCTCGACCCTGACGCTGGCGTCGATGTAGTTGCGGAGGCGGGTCACCTCTTCGTCGGTGAGGTCCCGGACCCGGGTGTCAGGGCTGGTGTCGGTGACCTGGCAGACCTGCTGAGCGGTGGTGCGGCCGATGCCGTAGATGTAGGTGAGGGAGATCTCCAGACGCTTCTCGCGGGGGATGTCCACACCGGCTATGCGGGCCATGCGTCCTGCCTTCCTTCGTTCCTGCTCCGGCTCACCGTTGGGACGCCCATCAGCCCTGGCGCTGCTTGTGGCGCGGGTTGTCGCAGATGACCACGACCCGGCGGTGACGCCGGATCACCTTGCACTTCTCGCACATGGGCTTGACGCTCGGTCGAACCTTCACTTCATCATCCTTGTCTCGTACTGTTCCACTGCATCCTTGTCTCGTACTGTTCCACTGCCGCTGCCACTGCCACTGCCACTGCCACTGCCTCCGTCCTGCGGCGTGCCCGCCGTGCCCGCCGGCCGCCGCTCTCGCTGTGAGCCCGGGCCCGGCCCGCCGGTCCCACCCCCCGGTCCGCCCGAGGGGCGCCCCCCCGCCGGCCGGTCACTTGTAGCGGTAGGTGATCCTCCCCCGGGCCAAGTCATAGGGCGTGATCTCCACCTGTACCTTGTCGCCGGGGAGGATGCGGATGCGATGCATCCGCATCTTGCCGGAGCTGTGGGCCAGGACCTTGTGTCCGTTCTCGAGCTCCACGCGGAACATCGCATTGGGCAGCGGTTCGACGACCGTCCCCTCCAGCACGATGGCATCTTCCTTGGGCTTGGGCAGGTGAATCTCCTCGATTGTCTTGTTCTGGTCCACCCGGCCCGGGGGCCGGCTTGCACAGCGAACGGCGCGCTCGTCATTCGTGTGCATCGCATTCGGAGGCACACCCTGGGAGCGCCACCGCAGCGGGATCGGCATGCCACCACCAGCCCGTGGCCAGCCGAACGACCAGTTTAGCCCCTCAGCACCGAATTGCCAGCTCGTTACGGGAAACGTCCCCCGGCCGGCCGCTCAGAGGATCGTGAAGACCTCCGGGCCGTCCTCGGTCACGGCGATGGTGTGCTCGAAGTGGGCCGACAGCCGGCCGTCGGCTGTGACCACGCTCCAGCCGTCCTCGAGCTGGCGGGTGGCGGCCGAGCCGACGTTGACCATCGGCTCGACGGCGAAGACCATCCCCGGCTTGAGGGTCGGGCCGGGCGACCCCGGCCAGTAGTTGGGGACCTGGGGCTCCTCGTGCATGGCCGTGCCGATGGCGTGGCCCACGTACTCCCGGACCACCGAGAACCCGGCCGCCTCGGCCACGGCCTGGACCGCCCGGCCCACCTCGTGGAGGCGGTTCCCCGGGCGGAGCTGCTCGATCCCGGCGGCGAGGCTCTCCCGCGTGACCTCCATGAGGCGGTCCGCCTCGTCGGAGACCTCCCCGACGCCCATGGTGTAGGCGGCATCGCCGTGGTAGCCCTCCACGATCGCCCCGCAGTCGACGGAGATGATGTCCCCTTCCTCGAGAATGACCGCCTCGGACGGGATGCCGTGGACGATCATCGAATTGGGCGAGGTGCAGACGACGGCGGGGAACCCGTGGTAGTTGAGGAAGTTCGAGCCCGCCCCCCGCCGGTCGAGGACCTCCCGGGCCACCCGGTCGATCTCGGCGGTGGCGACGCCGGGCCGGATGGCGGCCCGGGTGGCCTCGTGGATCTCGGCCACGACCCGCCCGGCCCGGCGCATCTTGGCCAGTTCCTCTTCGGTGCGCCGCATCAGAACCCGCTTCCCTTCTGCCGCCGCTGCTCGATCACCTTGACCATCCGTCGGGTCACCGCGTCAGGGGTCCCGGTGCCCGGCACCATCTCCAGCTGGTTCCGGGCCCGGTACCACTCGATGAGCGGGGCCGTCTGGCGCTCGTAGAGCTCGAGACGACGGGAGATCGCCTCTTCGGTGTCGTCCTTGCGCTGGACCACCTCGCCGCCGCAGACGTCGCACGTCCAGTTGATCAGGGGCGGAGCCGAGAGCGAGTAATTGGATCCGCAGTCGACGCACACTCGTCGGGCCGCCAGGCGCCGGAGGACCTGGGTGGTATGGATCTCGATGTCGATGACCACGTCGAGGTCGTAGGGGGCGAGGATGGCCGCCAGGGCCTCGGCCTGGGCCACCGTACGCGGGCAGCCGTCAAGCACGAATCCCCGCGCCCGCACGTCGCTCTCCCCCAGGCGCTCGTCCACCATCTCCATGATCAGCTCGTCGCCCAGCAGCTCCCCCTTGTCCATCTGGTCCTTGGCCTTGAGGCCGAGCGGCGTCTCCTGCTTGACGGCGGCGCGCAGCATGTCCCCCGTCGAGACGTGGGGCACGACATAGTGGTGGGACAGGCGGACACATTGCGTCCCCTTGCCCGCCCCCTGTTTGCCGAGGACTACGAGCCTGGCTCCGGGTACCACTTATTTGAGGAAGCCCTCATAGTTTCGCATCATGAGCTGACTGTCGATCTGCTTCATGGTCTCGAGAGCCACGCCCACGGCGATCAGGAGAGTCGTGCCGTAGAAGGGATAGCTGGTGATGTTCCATGCCGCCATGAGCAGCGAGGGCGTCACGGCCACCGCCCCGAGGAACAGGGCCCCGGGCCAGGTGATCCGGTTGAGGATGTGGGCCAGGTAGCGCTCGGTGGGCTGCCCGGGCCGGATGCCGGGGATGTAGCCGCCCTGCTTGCGGATGATGTCGGCCTGCTGGTGCGGGTCGAAGGCCACGTAGACGTAGAAGAAGGTGAAGAGCAGGATGAACACGAAGTAGGTGAGGATGTAGAAGACCGAGGTAGGGGTCACGTTGTGGTTGACCCAGCTCCGGAAGGCCGACGAGGGGATGACGTTCGACAGCAGCACCGGGATGTAGAGCACCGAGCTGGCGAAGATGATGGGGATGACCCCGGCCTGGTTCACCTTGAGCGGGATGTAGGTGCTCGACCCGCCGTACATCTTGCGCCCCACCACCCGTTTGGCGAAGGTCACCGGGATGCGGCGCTGCCCCTGGTCGACGAAGACGATCAGGACCAGCAGGGCCAGCGAGACCAGGAGGATCACGGCGAACTTGACCCGGCCCCCCTCCTGGAGGACGGTGTTGAGCCCCGAGGGGATGCCCGCCACCACGTTGGCGAAGATGAGGATGGACATGCCCTGCCCGATCCCCCGCTGGGTGATGAGCTCGGCCAGCCACATGACGAAGGCGGTGCCGGCCGTGAGGGTGAGCACGATGAAGGCGGCCCGCCAGATCGAGTAATTGAGGATGAGGTCCACGTTGTTGGAGGTTCCGAACAGGCCGCCACCCCCCTTGTGGAACAGGTAGACCAACCCGGTGGACTGCATCAGGGCCAGGGCGACGGTCAGGTACCGGGTCGTCTGGGTCAGTTTCTTCTGGCCCACCGCCCCCTGGTCACGCCACTGCTCGAGCTTGGGGATGACCGTGGCCAGGAGCTGGATGATGATGCTCGAGGTGATGTAGGGCATGATCCCGAGGCCGAAGACGGCCATCCGGGTGAGCGCCCCGCCCGAGAACAGATTGAGGAAGCCCAGGACCCCCGAGGACTTCGATGCCGCGGTCAGCTGGGCGACCTTGGAGAAGTTGACGAACGGCACCGGCACGTTCGCCCCGAACTGGTACAGGGCGATGATGGTCAGGGTGAAGAGGACCTTCTTGCGAAGATCGGGGATCCGGAAGATGTTGGCCAGACTGGCGAGCATTTGGCTCCTCGACGCCGGGGTGGGCCGATGCTACCGGTTGGTGAGCGCGTTGCCGTGGGCCGGCGGTCGGCCGTGGCCGAACGGCGGGGGAACCACGGTGATCGATCCTCCTGCCGCGGTGATGGCGGCCTCGGCCGACTTCGAGAAGGCGTGGGCCTCCACCCGGACGGCTCGGGAGAGCGTCCCGCCGCCGAGGACCTTGACGAGCTCACCCTTCCCCGCCAGTCCGAGCTCGACCAAGGCGGCCGGGTCGATGGCGTCCCGACCGGCCGTTTCCAGCGCGCCGACATTGACCGGCGTGTAGACGACCCGGAACGGGTTCTTGAAGCCGCGGAGCTTCGGGATGCGCTGCATGAGGGGCAGCTGGCCGCCCTCGAAGCCCAGCGGGATCGTGTCCCGGGCCCCCTGGCCCTTGGTGCCTCGTCCGGCGGTCTTGCCGCCCTTGCCGGCAATGCCGCGCCCCACCCGCCGGCGGGCCCGGGTCGACCCGGCAGGTGGTCGGAGCTCGTGGACCTTCATGGTCAGCCTTTCTCGTCTCGCTCGACCGGCACGACCTCCACCAGGTGAGGGACGCGGGCCAGCATGCCGCGGATTTCGGGGCGGTCGGGCAGCACGTTGGTGCGCCCGATGCCTCGCAATCCCAATGCCCCGAGTGTTCCACGGTGCTTCGGTTTGGTGCCGATGACCGACCTTACCTGGGTGACCCGCAACCAGGTGGTCGTGCCCCCCTCCCCCGGCGGCGCCTTGGTCGTGGCCGGGGCGGTGGCTTTGGTGGCGGCCCGGCCCGAGCCGGCCGCCTTCTTCGGGGCGGCCTTGGACGGAGCCCTGGTGGGGGCGGCCTCGTCCGCCGGTGTCCCGGGCGGGCCCATCTCAGCTCACCTCCGTGAAGAGATCCGCCTCACGCCGCCGCTCACGGAAGGCGCGGAGCATGGCGGCGGGGACGACCTCGTCGACCGGCTTGCCGCGGAGGGCGGCGATCTCGTCGGGCCGCTTGAGGCCCTTCAGGCCGGCGATGGTGGCATGGGCCACGTTGATCCCGTTGGACGAGCCGAGGGATTTGGCCAGGATGTCTCGGATGCCCGCCATCTCGAGGATGGCCCGGGCGGCGCCGCCGGCGATCACCCCGGTACCGGGAGCGGCCGGCTTGAGGAGCACCCGTCCCGCTCCGCTCTCGCCCAGGATGGGGTGGGTGATGGTGGAGCCGGCCAGGGGGACGTCGAACATGTTCTTGCGGGCCTCTTCGATCCCCTTCTGCACGGCCAGGCCGGCCTCCTTGGCCTTGCCGTAGCCCAGTCCCACCCGCCCGTTGCCGTCGCCCACCACCATCAGGGCGGCGAAGGAGAAACGCCGGCCACCCTTCACCACCTTGGACACCCGGTTGACCCGGATGGTCCGCTCCTCGTATTGCAGGTCGTTGGCAGCCATGGCTAGAACTCCAGTCCTTCGGCCCGGGCGGCGTCGGCCAGGGCGGCCACCCGCCCGTGGTAGGCGTAGCCGCCGCGGTCGAAGACCACGACGTTGATACCGGCGCTCTTCGCCCGTGAGGCGACGAGTGCCCCGACCTTGGTGGCGGCGTCGATGTTTCCCCCGGCGCGGCCCGAAGGTCCGTCTCGACCGAGGACGCCGCCGCCAGGGTGCGGCCGGCGTCGTCATCGATCAGCTGGGCGGAGATGTGCTTGTGGGAACGGAACACGGCGAGGCGGGGCCGCTCGGCGGAGCCGCGGATCCGGCGGCGGACGCGAGCGTGCCGCCGCCGTCGGAGCTCCAACTTGTGGGCGGTGCGGGTCATTACTTGGCTGCCTTTCCGGCCTTGCGCACGACCCTCTCGCCGGCGTAGCGAACCCCTTTGCCCTTGTAGGGCTCGGGTTTGCGGAGCTTGCGGATGTCGGCGGCCACTTGGCCGACTCGTTCCTTGTCGATCCCCTTGACGATGATCCTGGTGGCCGACGGCACCTCGAAGGTCACCCCGTCGGGGGCACTGACGTTCACCGGGTGCGAGAAGCCGAGGGCCAGCTCGAGGGCGGAGGGGCCCTTGGCGATGGCCCGGTAGCCCACCCCGACGATCTCGAGCTCCTTGGAGAACCCCTGGGTCACCCCGGCCACCATGTTGGCCACCAGCGAGCGGGTGAGCCCGTGCAGGGCGCGGTTCTGCCGCTGGTCGTCCGGTCGCTCGACCACCAGCACCTCGCCCTCCTGGCGGATGGTGATGGCCGAGGGCACCGTCCGGGCCAGCTCGCCCTGGGGTCCCTTGACCGTCACGGTGTTGTCATCCCCCAGCGCCACCGACACGCCGGAGGGGACGTCGATGGGCGTGCGCCCGATCCGAGACATCAGCCCGTACCTCCGTCGATCGGGCGGGAGGCGATCGGTCCCCTACCAGACATAGCAGAGCACCTCTCCCCCCATGCGGCGTTTGCGCGCCTCGCGGTCGGTCATCAGGCCCTTGGACGTGGACACCACCGCCACACCGAGCCCGCCGAGCACCCGCGGCATCTTGTCCGCCCGGGCATAGATGCGCAGGCCCGGCTTGGACACCCGCTTGATGCCCGAGATGGTCCGGGCGCGGTCAGGTGCGTACTTCATGGTGATCTCGAGGGTCTTGCCCGGCTTTCCTGGGTCGGAATTCACCTGGTAGCCCACGATGTACCCTTCGTCAACCAGGATGGCGGCCAGGGATTCCTTCAGCTTCGAACCCGGCATCTTGACCGTGTCGAAGTGGGCCGTGTTGGCGTTCCGGATGCGGGTCAGCATGTCGGCAATCGGGTCGGTCATCGTCATCGTGGTTCGCCTCCTCTCACCAGCTGGCCTTGGTCACGCCGGGGATCTCGCCGGCGTGCACCATCACTCGAAGACAGATACGGCACAGGCCGAACTTCCGGTAGACCGACTTGGGTCGGCCACACCGGCGGCATCGCGTGTACCCGCGCACCTTGAACTTGGGGGTGCGCTGCTGCTTCTCTGTCAGTGCCTTCTTCGCCATGTGGTTACTGGTTCTCCTGTCGGAACGGGAAGCCGAATGCGGCCAACAGCGCCCGGCCCTCCTCGTCGTTGCGTGCGGTGGTGGCGATGGTGATGTCCATGCCTCGGATGGTGTCGATCCGGTCGTAGTCGATTTCGGGGAAGATGAGCTGCTCGGTGACGCCGAAGGTGTAGTTGCCGTGTCCGTCGAACGACCGGGGCGACAGCCCCCGGAAGTCGCGGATGCGGGGGATGGCCATGGCCAGAAGCCGATCGAGGAACTCCCAGGCCCGATCCCCGCGAAGCGTCACCTTGACGCCGATCTCCTGGCCCTCGCGCAGCTTGAACGAGGCGATCGACTTCCGGGCCCGGGTCACCACCGGCTTCTGCCCGGCGATGATCTCGAGGTCTCGGGTGGCCCCCTCGATCAACGACTTCTGCTGGGTGGCCATGCCGATCCCCATGTTGATGACGATCTTGCTGATCCGCGGGACCTCCATGATGTTCCCGAGCCCGAGAGAGTCCTTGAGGTCGGACCGGAGCTGGCTGTCGTAGCGCTCCTTGAGCCGCGGCCGGTAGCCGGTGGTCGCCGTGGCCATCACAGATCGGCTCCGCACTTCTTGCAGACCCGCAGCTTGCGCCCCTGCTCGTCGATCCGGGTGCCGATGCGGGTGGGGCCGCACGATCCGCAGACGATGGCCACCGAGGAAACCGATACCGGCATGAACTTGTCGATCACCCCACCCTGCATGGTGGCGCGGGTGGGCTTGGCGTGCCGTTTTGCCACGTGCACGCCCTCGACGATGACCCGGCCCTGGGCGGGGATGGCCCGGACCACGTGCGCCTGCTTGCCCCGGTCCTTGCCCGAGATCACCTGCACCTTGTCCCCTTTGCGAATTCGCATCTACAACACCTCCGGTGCGAGGGAGACGATGCGCATGAAGCGCTTGTCGCGCAGCTCGCGGCCCACCGGGCCGAAGATGCGGGTTCCTCGCGGTTGCTGCTGGTCATTGATGAGCACGGCCGCGTTCTCGTCGAAGCGGATGTAGCTGCCGTCCGGCCGACGTTTCTCCTTCTTGGTGCGCACGACGACGCACTTCACCACTTCACCGCGCTTGACGGCGGCCCCGGGGATGGCGTCTTTCACGGTGGCCACGAAGACATCTCCGATCGAAGCGTACCGGCGGCGCGATCCCCCGAGCACCTTGATGCAGAGAACCTCCTTGGCTCCCGAATTGTCCGCAACTCGCAGGCGGGATTCCTGCTGGATCATCGGGCTCGCTCCAGCACGTCCGCCAGCCGCCACCGCTTGAGCTTCGACATGGGCCGGGTCTCCACGACCCGGACGCGGTCGCCGACCTTGGCCGCGTTCTCGCCGTCGTGGACGTAGAGCCGCTTGGTCCGCTGGACGGTCTTGCCATATCGGGGGTGGCGGACGCGTTCGATCACCGCCACGACGACGGTCGACTGCATGGCGTCGGACACCACCAGGCCCTCGCGCACCTTGCGACGATTGGCCCGGCGGCCATCGTCTACGACCTGCTCATCAGCCATTACTTCTTCTCCTCTGCGGCGGCGACGTCACCGTCTGCTTCCGTCTCCCCGGCCGTCTCTCCGGCCGTCTCTCCGGCGCCCTCGTCGGTGACCTCGTCGTCCAGGTCGTCGACGACCGGCATGCCGTCGTCGTCGGCCACCTCCTCGGCCAGCTCGTCCTGGTCGAGGGCGGGGGTCTCCTCGTCGTCCGACTCCTCCTCGGCCGCCCGGGCCGCTGCCCGCCGCTCGGAGGCGGTGGTCCTGCTCCGGCCCAGGGCCTCGTCCTCGGACCGCCGGCGAGCGGCGGCCTGGTGGGCGGGCAGATCGTCCAAGGCCAGCCCCTCGGCCTCGGCGATCTCGCGGATGCGGAGCTCGGTCATGATGCGGGCCACGTCCTTGCGCACGTGCCCGATGCGGGTGAAGCTGTCCAGCTGCCCGGTGGCCAGCTGGAATCGCAAGTTGAAGAGCTCGCGCCGCGTCTCGCCCAACTGGCGTTCGAGCTCCTCGGTGTCCATTTCGGAGATCTCGGCGGCGGTCGCCATCAGATGCGCACCTCCGGCGTGCCGTACGCCCCGGGGCGTACGACGAAGCGGGCCTTGACCGGCAGCTTCTGGATGGCCCGGTCCATGGCCTCCTTGGCCAGACCGGGCTCGACACCGGCCAGCTCGAAGAGGATCCGACCCGGCTTGACCACCGCCACCCAGTGCTCGGGGTTGCCCTTGCCCGAGCCCATCCGGGTCTCGGCCGGCTTCTGGGTGACCGGGCGGTCGGGGAACACCCGGATCCAGATCTTCCCGCCTCGCTTCACGTGGCGGGTCATGGCGATGCGAGCCGCCTCGATCTGCCGGGCGGTGAGCCAGCAGGGCTCCAGGGCCTGGATGCCGAAGTCGCCGAAGGTGACCTCGGCGCCACCTTTGGCCATGCCTTTGGTGCGCCCGCGCTGCTGCTTGCGATGCTTGACCTTGCGGGGCATCAGCATGTCAGTCGACCTCCTTGCGGAAGTGCGGGGTCTCGTGGTGCTCCCGGGTCCGGCGCTCGATCTCCTCGTCCTCGGTCAGGATGCGCTCGAGCTCGTCGGGCACGGCCGGAGGAGCGAGGATGTCGGCGGTCGGACGGTCCACCAGGCCTTCGGGGATCTCGGTCTCCCCGGCCGAGTCGGCGTCGACGGTGACCACGCTGCCGGGGGCGCCCTGCTCGGCCCGGCGCCGGCCCCCGCCGGCGGTGATCAGGCGACGGGGGGCATCGCCCACCTGGCCCGAGGTCTCGCCGACGGCCATGGCCGCCTCCCGGGTGATCTTGTCCTCGGTCGAGATCTTGTAGGGCAGGATGTCACCCTTGTAGATCCACACCTTCACCCCGATGCGGCCGAAGGTCGTCTTGGCCTCACGGAAGCCGTAGTCGATGTCGGCCCGGAGCGTGTGCAACGGCACCCTGCCCTCGCGGTAGGACTCCTTGCGGGACATCTCCGAGCCCCCCAGACGGCCGGCGCACTGCACGCGCACCCCGAGGGCGCCGGCCTTCTGCACCGTCTGGATCGAGCGCTTCATGGCCCGGCGGAACGCCACCCGGCGGGCCAGCTGGTCACAGATCCCCTGGGCGATGAGGGCCGCGTCGAGCTCGGGTTGCTTGATCTCCTGGATGTTGAGCTGGATCCGGTTGTTGAGGCCGGTGATCTCCTCGATCTTCTTCTTCAATCGGTCGGCCTCGGCGCCACGCCGGCCGATCACGATGCCCGGGCGGGCGGTGTGGATGTCCACCCGCAGGCGGTCACGAGTCCGCTCGATCTCGATACGACTGACCGCGGCCGATTCGAGCTGGGACATGAGGTAGTCGCGGATCTCCCAGTCCTCGATCACACAGTTCTGGTAGTTGCGCTCCTCGAACCAGCGCGACTTCCAATCGGTCGTGATGCCAAGCCTGAACCCGTACGGGTTTACCTTCTGGCCCATCTATTTGCCCTTCTCGTCCTGCTCGTCCTGCTCGTCGGCACTTTCGCCGTTGGTCTCCTGCGCGCCGCCGGCGGCGGCCTCCGACACCTCGGCCGAGACCGAGGTGTCGGTCTCGTCGGCCTCGGCCTCGTCTCCGTCGGGGACATCCTCGTCGGACTCGACGCCATCGCCCTCGTCGGTCTCGAGCTCGTCGGTCTCGAGCTCGTCAGTCTCGAGCTCGTCAGTCTCGAGCTCGTCGGTCTCGAACGGCTCGTCGAGCTCCTCGGCGCCGAGGTCTTCGTCGACCGTGCCGGCCTCGACCGTCCCGGGTGCGGCGGGCTGGGCCTGCTGATGGCGACGGCGTGACCCGGCCACACGGCGTGAGCGCTGCGCCGTGTTGGCGGCCTGGCGAGCCCGGCGCCGGGCGATCCGGTCCTCGGGCAGCCGGCTCACGATGATGGTGATGTGGGACGTCCGCTTCCGGATCCGCGTGGCCCGGCCCCTCGCCCGGGGTCGCCACCGCTTGAGGGTGGCGCCCTCGTCGGCATAGCACGCAGACACGTACAGCTCCTCGGCGTCCATCCCGTCGTTGTGCACGGCATTGGCCACGGCGGATGCCAGTACCTTGGCGACGGTCACGGCTGCATCGCGGTCACCGAGGGTCAGCGTCTCCGCCGCCCGGTCGACGTCCTGGCCCCGGATCTGGTCGAGGACCTGGCGCACCTTGGACGCCGACACCCGGCTGTGGCGGAGGACGGCCCGGGTGCCCTCACGCTCGTTGGTCTTCACCCCGGGCACCTCAGCGCCTCCCTGCCCGCTCTTGGCCGGCGTGGAACTTGAACGTCCGGGTCGGGGCGAACTCCCCCAGCTTGTGACCCACCATCGACTCGGTGACGTAGACCGGGATGTGCTTGCGGCCATCGTGCACCGCCACCGTGTGGCCGACCATGTCGGGGATGATCGTCGACCGGCGTGACCAGGTCTTGATGACCCTCTTGTCTCCCGACGCGTTGAGCGCATCGACCTTCTTGAGGAGGTGGTCGTCGACGAACGGGCCCTTCTTGAGGCTGCGAGGCATGGCTGGGTTTCCTCTGTCTTCCTACCGCCGGGCACCGCGGGTGCGGCGGCGGCGGACGATCATCTTGTCGGAGTCCTTGTTGCGGGCCCGGGTCCGGCCCTCGGGCTTGCCCCACGGTGAGACCGGATGGCGCCCACCCGAGGACTTCCCCTCACCGCCACCCAGCGGGTGGTCGACCGGGTTCATGGCCACCCCGCGGGTCTGGGGACGCTTGCCCTTCCACCGGTTGCGGCCGGCCTTGCCGACCTTGGTCAGCTCGGCCTCGGAATTGCCCACGATGCCGAGCGTGCCCCGGCAGTCGATGGGCACCCGCCTCATTTCGGTCGACGGGAGCCGGAGGGTGGCGAACGCGCCTTCCTTGGCCACCAGCTGCACGCTCATCCCCGCCCCCCGGGCCAGCTTCCCGCCACCGCCGGGACGGAGCTCCACATTGTGGACGACCGAACCGACCGGGATGTAGCGCAGTGGGAGGGCGTTGCCGGCCCGGATCTCCGCACCCTGGCCCGACTGCAGCCGGTCACCCACCCGGACCTGGGCCGGCGCCAGGATGTAGCGCTTCTCGCCGTCGAGGTAGTGGAGGAGGGCGATTCGGGCGTTGCGGCTCGGGTCGTACTCGATGGCGGCAACCTTGGCCGGGACTCCGTCCTTGTCCCGCTTGAAGTCGACCACCCGGTAGCGCTGCTTGTGGCCCCCGCCCCGATGGCGAGACGTCTTGCGGCCGTGGGTGTTGCGGCCCCCCGTGGAGGGCTTGGGGGCCAGCAGTGACTTCTCGGGGCGGTCCCGGGTGATCTCGGAGAAGTCCGACACCGTCTGGAACCGACGTCCGGGGCTCGTGGGCTTCCGTGAACGAAGTGGCATGGCTGGTTACCCGTCCCTCAGCTCTCGAAGAGGTCGATCGAGTCACCCTGGGCCAGGGTGACGATGGCCCGCTTGGTGTCAGTACGGTGGCCGAGCGAATTGCTCTTCCGATTGCGCTTGGTCTTGCCCTTCCGGTTGAGGGTGTTGACGTTCGCCACCCGGACGCCGAACGCGTCCTCGACGGCCCGGCGCACGTCGACCTTGGTAGCCGACGGATCGACCACGAAGACGTAGACGTTCTCGTCCATCAGGGAGTAGGACTTCTCCGACACGACCGGCCGGATGAGCACGTTGTGCGGATCCCTCATGATCCCTCCCCGGCCCCATCGGCGGGGTCGGCCCCGGCCTGCTCGTCGGCGTCGGCCCCGAGCCCGGCCTGCTCGCCTCGCTCGGCCTGATCGACCGCCACCGGGTCGTGAGCCCCGGTCCCGCCGGGCAGGGTGGCGTCGGTGAAGACCACCCAGTCGTTGACCAGGACATCGTAGGCGTTGAGCTCGCCGGTCAGGATGGTCTGGACTTCAGGCAGGTTGCCGAACGAGCGGTCGGCGTAGCCGTCGTCGTCGGCCAGCACCACCAGCACCCGTCCGGACAGGCCGAGGTCGGACAGGGCGGCAATGGCCGCCTTGGTGCTCGGCACGTCGAAGGACCAGGCATCGATCAGGGCCACTCGGCCGCCGGAGGCCCGGTCGGACAGCGCCGAACGGAGCGCCAGTCGGATCATCTTCTTCGGAGTCTTCTGCGCATACGAGCGTGGCTTGGGCCCGAGGGCCACGCCCCCTCCGACCCACTGTGGCGAGCGGTTCGAACCCTGCCGGGCCCGGCCGGTGCCCTTCTGCCGGAACGGCTTGGCCCCGCCGCCACGGACCTGCGCCCGGGTTTTGGTCGACTGGGTGCCCGAACGGGCCGCCGCCAGCTGGGCCGTGACCACCTGGTGGAGCACGGCCTGGTTCGGCTCGATCCCGAAGATGGACGGCTCGAGGTCGACCTGACCCAGCTCGCCCCCGTCGCTCGAGCGACGGGTGACGGTGCGGCGCTCGGGCGCGGGCCGGCGGAGCCGGCGGATCGCGGCCGGGCCCGGTGTGCCGGTGGCCGTCCCGGTGGCGACGGTGGCGGTCATGACGCCTTGTTCCCCTTGACCAGGGGGGTCTTGACTGCGTCCCGGAGGATCACGGTGGCACCCCGCGGCCCGGGCACCGCCCCCTTGACGAGGACGAGCTCCCGCTCCGGATCGGCCTGGACCACCTGCAGGTTGAGGGTGGTCACCTGGTGGCCGCCCATGCGTCCCGCCATCCGGGTCCCCTTGAAGACCCTCGACGGCGTGGCGCAGGCACCGATCGCCCCGGGGGACCGGTGCTTCTTGTGGTTGCCGTGGGACGCGCCCTGCCCCTTGAAGTTGTGACGCTTCATGGCGCCGGCGAATCCCTTCCCCTTGGACACGGCAATGGCGTCGACCAGCTCGCCAGCCTGCAGGACATCGGCCGCCAGCTCCTGCCCGACCTCGAAGTCGGCGACGTCGTCGATGCGGAGCTCGACCAGCCGTCGCCCGGCGTTGACGCCCGCCCGGTCGAAGTGGCCCTGCTCGGGCTGGCTCAAGCTCGAGGGGCGCCGATGGCCGAAGGTGACCTGCAGCGCCGAGTAGCCCTCGTGCTCGAGCGTCTTGACCTGCACCACGCGAACCGGAGCGACGCGCAGGACCGTCACCGGTATGGCCCGGTGCTGATCGTCCCAGATCTGGGTCATTCCCACTTTCTCGCCCACGATCGCCTTGGTGGCCACTGGACTCTCCGTCTCGGTTCTTCGTTCGGTCCCCACCGGCCGGCACGGACCTGCTGCAACACGACTCTGCTGGCACAACTCGACGCGCTCGGAACCTTGCGCTGTTGACAGTGCCGATGCCCCCGCCCACATCGGCTTGCACACAGACGCTCCGCTCGGATGAACCCGAGCGGAGCGCTCGCCTGGTCTGGCCCGAGGTCCCCGCCGACAGGCAGCGGGCTCGCGGGCACGTCCTTCTCACCTTCACTAGCCCGAAATCGGGCGACTGATGACTATATACCACCGCCATTGGGCCTGACAACGGGGTGCCGGGGCGGCGGCCCTGCTCCGGGGCGGCCCTGCTCCGGTCGGACGGCGCTGCCGGTCCGAGCCGGCCGGACCGCCCCCCCCGCCGGCCTGACCAGCCCCTCGAGACGCCCGGTGGGCGCCGGCCGAGCCGGCGCCGTCAGACGGTCTGGATCTTGATCTCGATGTCGACCCCGGCCGGCAGGTCGAGCCGCTGCAGCGAGTCGACCGTCTTCGGCGTGTGCTCCACGATGTCGACCAGGCGCTTGTGCACCCTCATCTCGAAGTGCTCCCGGCTGTCCTTGTACTTGTGGGGCGACCGGACCACCGTGTAGCGGTGCTTCTCCGTGGGGAGCGGCACCGGCCCGAGCACCTTGGCCTGGGTCCGGAGCACGGTCTGGACGATCTTCTCGGTCGACTGGTCGAGGATCTCGTGGTCGTAGGCCTTGAGGCGGATCCTGATCTTCTGACGGGGGCCCTCTGCGGCCATGGGTACAGCGTCCTCTCGTAGGTGCGTGCGCCGGACTGCCTAGGCCAGGATCTTCGTGACCCGGCCCGAAGCCACCGTCCGGCCACCCTCACGGATGGCGAACCGCAGCCCCTCGTCCATGGCGATCGGCTTGCCCAGCTCCACCGTCATCTCGGTGTTGTCGCCGGGCATGACCATCTCGGTGCCCTCGGGCAGCGAGATGGTGCCGGTCACGTCGGTGGTCCGGAAGTAGAACTGGGGCCGGTAGTTGGTGAAGAACGGCTTGTGCCTCCCGCCCTCGTCCTTGTTGAGGACGTAGACGGTCGCCTCGAACTTGGTGTGCGGGGTGATGGACCCGGGCTTGCACAGCACCTGGCCCCGCTCCACGTCCTCCTTCTTCGTCCCTCGCAGCAGGGCACCGATGTTGTCGCCGGCCCGGCCCTCGTCGAGCAGCTTGCGGAACATCTCGATGCCGGTGACGGTGGTCTTCTGGGTGTCGCGCAGGCCGACGATCTCGACCTCCTCGCCCACCTTGACGACCCCCTGCTCCACCTTGCCGGTCACGACCGTACCCCGGCCGGTGATCGACATGACGTCCTCGACCGACATGAGGAAGGGCTTCTCGACGTCCCGCTCGGGCTCGGGGATGTACTCGTCCACCGCCGCCATGAGCTCGAGGATCTTCGCCGACCACTCGGTGTCGCCCTCCAGCGCCTTGAGGGCGCTCACCCGGACGATCGGGGTGTCGTCGCCGGGGAACTCGTACTCGTTGAGCAGCTCTCGGACCTCCAGCTCGACCAGGTCGAGCAACTCCTCGTCGTCGACCTGGTCCGCCTTGTTGAGGGCGACCACGATGTAGGGGACACCGACCTGGCGGGCCAGCAGCACGTGCTCACGGGTCTGGGGCATCGGGCCGTCCGCCGCCGACACCACCAGAATGGCCCCGTCCACCTGGGCGGCGCCGGTGATCATGTTCTTGATGTAGTCGGCGTGGCCGGGCATGTCGACGTGGGCGTAGTGCCGGTTGGGTGTCTCGTACTCGACGTGGGCGATGGAGATGGTGATGCCGCGCTGCTTCTCCTCGGGTGCCTTGTCGATCTGGTCGAAAGGCGTGAACTGGGTCGTGGGGTCGTTGTCGTGCAGGACCTTGGTGATGGCCGCGGTGAGCGTGGTCTTGCCGTGGTCGATGTGCCCCATCGTTCCCACGTTCACGTGTGGCTTGGTGCGCTCGAACTTCTGCTTGGCCATGGCTGGGGTAATGCTCCCTGATCTCGGGCGGTACCCCCTCGGGCCCGCCGCGACGACAGGACTCGGCCTGCCGTCTCTTCGTGTGTGAATCTGGTCCTGGGCTGCTGTTCGCCCGGCGGCGGGGCCACCGGTTTCGAACCTGGAACTACCTGGTCAACTCCGGATGATGCGGTACGACTGCGGTCGTGCCGCCGGATGCCCACCCGGCCGCACGCCGCCTACTCTCCACGCGCCTTGGCGATGATCTCCTTGGCGATCGACTCGGGAACCTCGTTGTACGCGTGGAACTGCATCGAATACGTGGCCCGTCCCTGAGTGCGCGAGCGCAGGTCGGTAGCGTAGCCGAACATGTCGCTCAAGGGTACCTGCGCCCGGACGATGTGGCTGTTGCCCCGCTGCTCCATGCCCTCGACCTTGCCCCGACGGGCCGACAGGTCTCCGATCACGTCGCCCATGTAGTCCTCGGGGGTGGTCACCTCGACCGCCATCACCGGCTCCAGGAGCACGGGGTTGGCCAGGTTGGCGGCCTTCTTGACCGCCATCGACCCGGCGATCTTGAAGGCCATCTCGGACGAGTCCACGTCGTGGTAGGAGCCATAGGTCAGCGTCACCTTGACGTCGACGGTCGGGTAGCCGGCCAGCACGCCCGAGGTGAGCGCTTCCTGGATCCCCTGGTCGACGGAGGGGATGTACTCCTTCGGGATCACACCGCCGGTGATCTTGTCCTCGAACTCGTAGCCGTGGCCCGGGTTGGGCTCGAGGGTGATCACCACGTGGCCGTACTGGCCCTTGCCGCCGGTCTGGCGGACGTGCCGGTACTCCACCTTCTCGACCTTCTTGCGAATGGTCTCGCGATAGGCCACCTGGGGTTTGCCCACGTTGGCGTCCACGCTGAACTCGCGCAGCATCCGGTCCACCAGGACCTCGAGGTGCAACTCGCCCATGCCGGAGATGACCGTCTGGCCGGTCTCCTCGTCCGACTTGACCCGGAAGGTAGGGTCCTCCTCGGACAGGGCGAACAGGGCCTTGGACAGCTTGTCCTGGTCGGCCTTGGTCTTCGGCTCGACCGCCACGTGGATCACCGGCTCGGGGAAGGTCAGCGACTCCAGCACGACCGGGTCGCCCGGGTCGCAGAGGGTGTCGCCGGTGGTGGTCTGCTTGAGCCCGACGGCGGCCACGATGTCACCGGTGTAGACGGCGTCGAGGTCCTCGCGGGAGTTGGCGTGCATCTGCAGCAGCCGCCCGATCCGCTCCTTGCGGTCCTTGGTCGAGTTCAGCACGCCCGAGCCCTTGCCCAGCGTGCCCGAGTACACCCGCAGGTAGGTGAGCTTGCCGACATAGGGATCGGTCATGACCTTGAAGGCCAGCGCCGAGAAGGGGGCCGAGTCGTCGGCCGGCCGCTCGACGGTCACACCCTCCTTGCGGGGCACCATCCCCACCGTCGGAGGGACGTCGGTGGGGCTCGGCAGGTAGTCCACGACCGCGTCCAGCATGGGCTGGACGCCCTTGTTCTTGAAGGCCGACCCGCACAGGATGGGGACGGCGTGGCTGCCGAGGGCCACCGTGCGGATGGCGCGCCGGAGGTCGGCAGGGGTGATCGCCACCCCCTCCAGGTACTTCTCCATGATGGTGTCGTCGTGGTTGGAGACGATATCGATGAGCTGGTGGTTCGCCTCTTCGGCCACCGCCTTCATCTCGGCCGGGATCTCCTCTTCGGCCCACTCCTCACCCATCCCGTCGTCCCACACCAGGGCCTTCATCTCGACCAGGTCGACCACGCCCCGGAACTCCCCCTCCGAGCCGATGGGCAGCTGGATGACGGCCGGCACCGCGTCGAGGCGGTCCCGGATCATGTCCACGCACTGTTGGAAATCGGCCCCGGTCCGGTCCATCTTGTTGATGAAACAGATCCGCGGCACCTCGTACTTGTTGGCCTGCCGCCAGACCGTCTCGGTCTGGGGCTCGACCCCGGCCACGGCGTCGAACACGGCCACCGCTCCGTCGAGCACCCGGAGCGACCGCTCCACCTCGACGGTGAAGTCGACGTGCCCGGGCGTGTCGATGATGTTGATCACCGTGTCCCGCCACATGCAGGTGGTGGCGGCGGAGGTGATGGTGATGCCGCGCTCCTGCTCCTGGACCATCCAGTCCATGGTGGCGGCTCCCTCGTGGACCTCCCCGATCTTGTAGTTCTTGCCGGTGTAGTAGAGAATCCGCTCGGTGGTGGTCGTCTTGCCCGCGTCGATGTGGGCCATGATCCCGATGTTGCGGGTCTTGGCCAGGGGATGTTGGCGTGTGGTTGCTTCAGCCATGGTTGCTCAGTTCCTGGGGTCGTGCTCGTCTTCGTGCTCGCCGCCGGCGAGCTGCCGCCGGCCCGCCGGGGCCGCCGCCTACCAGCGGTAGTGGGCGAAGGCCTTGTTGGACTCGGCCATCTTGTGCAGGTCCTCGCGGCGCTTGGCCGCCGCACCGATGCCGTTGGCCGCGTCGCGGATCTCGTTGGACAAGCGATCGGCCATGGTCTTCTCGCGTCGCTGCTGCGAGTAGCCCACCAGCCACCGGATGGAGAGGGTGGTCGCCCGCCGGGGCCGCACCTCGACCGGCACCTGGTAGGTCGCCCCTCCCACTCTACGGCTTCGGACCTCGAGCTCGGGTCGCGTGTTCTCGACGGCCTTCTTGAGCACGGTCACCGGGTCGTTCCCCGACTTCTCGGCCACGTCGGACAGGGCGTCGTAGACGATGCGCTCGGCCAGGGTCCGCTTGCCCCGGCTGAGCACCCGGTTCACCACCTGGGTGACGAGGACCGAGTGGTAGACGGGGTCGGGCCGCAGCTCGCGCCGCTCGGCGGGACCTTTGCGTGGCATCAGGCCTCCTTCTTGGCGCCGTAACGGCTGCGGGCCTGGTTCCGCTCCCGGACACCGGAGGCGTCGAGGGTGCCGCGGATGACCTTGTAGCGCACGCCGGGCAGGTCCTTGACCCGGCCCCCGCGCACCAGCACGATCGAGTGCTCCTGCAGGTTGTGGCCCTCGCCCGGGATGTAAGCCGTGACCTCGAGGCCACTGGTCAGCCTGACCCGGGCCACCTTCCGCAGGGCCGAATTCGGCTTCTTCGGGGTGTGGGTGTAGACGCGCGTACAGACCCCCCGGCGCTGGGGTGCGCCCCGGAGGGCTGGGGTCTTCGACTTCGTCGGTTTGGTGGCCCGGCCCTTGCGGACCAGCTGCGAGATCGTGGGCACGCGTTACCTCAACGTTCTGGACTGCGGGAATCCTTCAGGTCTCGACGAAACGGTCGGACCTCCTGCGGTGCTGCGGGCGGGCACGGCATACTGCCCGGCGCGCGGCCGCAAGCACTCCATCGTACGGCATCCCGGCCCCGAGGGGCAAGCATGCCACCCGCCGGGCCTGGGGTTCCGATCGGGGGGCTCGATGGGGCGGCCGGGGTCAGGCCCCCGCCTCGAGCGGGCCCTCGTTGCCGGTGGCCCCGTCGGACCCGCCCAGCTCGGCGATGCCGTCGGACCGCTCCTCGGCCGACGGCACGGCGCCCAACCAGCTGGCGTCGATGTCCGAGCCGAAACCGCCCAGACCGGCCTCGCCGCCGGTGTCCCGGAGCCAGGCGGCCAGGTCCTCGGTGCCGGCATCCCCCTCCGACCCGAGCGCCCAGAAGGGCATCGGCTCGGCCCCGGGCATCTCCAGCTTGATGTCGCGGTAGCGCTCCATCCCGGTCCCGGCCGGGATGAGCTTGCCGATGATGATGTTCTCCTTGAGCCCGAACAGCTGGTCCGACCGGCCCTCGATGGCCGCCTCGGTGAGCACCCGGGTGGTCTCCTGGAACGAGGCCGCCGACAACCAGCTGTCGGTGGCCAGCGACGCCTTGGTGATGCCCATGAGCTCGGGCCGGCCCTCGGCCGGACGGAGGCTCTCCTGGACCAGGTTGCGGTTGACCTCGGAGTAGGTGCGGCTGTCGACCCGCTCGCCGGGCAGGAAGCTGGCGTCGCCCGGCTCGGCCACCAGCACCCGACGCAGCATCTGGCGGACGATGAGCTCGATGTGCTTGTCGTGGATGGACACGCCCTGGTCCCGGTAGACCTTCTGGACCTCTTCCACCAGGTACTGCTGGGTCTCCCGGATCCCCCGGACCTCCAGGAGCTCCTTCGGGTCCTTCGGGCCCTCGACCAACGCGTCGCCGGCCGCCACCTCCTGGCCGTCGGTCACCTCGAGGTGGGCCCGCGGCGCCACCAGCGTGGTGAACTCCTCGCCGTCGTCGGCGACCACGGTGATGTGGCGGCCGGACTCGTCCTCCTCGATGCGGACCACGCCGGAATGGCGGGCCAGGATGGCGGCACCCTTGGGCGTGCGGGCCTCGAACAGCTCGACCACCCGGGGCAGGCCGTGGGTGATGTCCTCGCCCACGATGCCGCCCGTGTGGAAGGTCCGCATGGTCAGCTGGGTGCCCGGCTCCCCGATGGACTGGGCGGCGATCACGCCGACCGCCTCGCCCAGCTCGATCATCTCGCCGGTGGCCAGGGACTGGCCATAGCAGGCGGCACAGATGCCCTGCTCGGCCTCACACGTCAGCACGGAGCGGACCCGGACCCGGTCGACGGCCGGGTCGTCACGGAGCTGGCTGGCGATCTCCTCGGTGAAGAGGGTGCCCGCCTCGACCTTGGTCTTGTCCGACAGGGTGACGTCCTCGGCCGCGATCCGGCCGTAGACCCGCGTCTCGAGGTAGGAACGCCGGCCGGCGGCGTCGGGGACCAGGCCCTCGATCCAGATGCCCCGGACCGACCCGCAGTCCTCCTCCCGGACGATCAGCTCCTGGGCCACGTCCACCAGCCGCCGGGTCAGATAGCCCGAGTCGGCGGTGCGAAGGGCGGTGTCGGCCAGGCCCTTACGGGCGCCGTGGGTCGAGATGAAGTACTCGAGCACCGAGAGGCCCTCGCGGAACGAGGACTTGATCGGCCGGGGGATCATCTCGCCCCGGGGGTTGGAGACGAGCCCCTTCATGCCGGCGATCTGGCGGATCTGCTGGCTGTTCCCCCGGGCGCCGGAGTCGACCATCATGTCGAGCGGGTTGAAGGCGATGGTAGACAGGGACTTCTCCATGGCCTTCCCCACCTCGGAGTTGGCCGAGGTCCAGATCTCGATCTCCTTCTGGCGGCGCTCGTCGTCGGTGATGATGCCCCGCTTGAACTGGGCCTCGGCCTTCTCGGCCTCCTTCTCGTAGCTGTCCAGGATGGCCTGCTTGTCGGGGGGCGTGCGGACGTCGTTGATCGAGATGGTGAGGCCCGACTGGGAGGCGTAGCGGAACCCGAGCGCCTTGATCCGGTCGAGGCTGGCCGCCACCTCCGCCTTCGGGTAGTTGGCCGCCACCTCCTCCACGATGGCGCCGATGCCCGTGTTGCGCTTCCCCACGATGTCGTTGACGTAGCGGTAGCCGTCGGGCAGCGCAGTGTTGAAGAAGAGCCTCCCGGCGGTGGTCTCGAGCTCGGGCCGCTGTTCCTCGTCGACCCCGGTGAGGTTGCCCTCGTCGTCCAGCTCGGCCCCCTGGGCCAGCGCCACCGACTGGGCCAGGTGCGACCCGGCCTCGGGGCGGACGGTGATCTTGGCCTGGAGGTCGATGTCCCCGGCGTCGAAGGCCCGCTCCACCTCGTAGGCGTGGCGGAAGACCCGGCCCTCCCCCTTGGCCCCGTCCACGGGCAAGGTGAGGTAGTAGATGCCGAAGACCATGTCCTGGGTGGGCACGGTGATCGGACGGCCGGTGGCCGGCGACAGGATGTTGTTGGCCGACAGCATGAGCACCCGGGCCTCGGCCTGGGCCTCGGCCGACAGGGGCAGGTGGACCGCCATCTGGTCCCCGTCGAAGTCGGCGTTGAAGGCGGTGCACACCAGCGGGTGGACCTGGATGGCCTTCCCCTCGACCAGCACCGGCTCGAAGGCCTGGATGCCCAGTCGGTGCAGGGTCGGTGCCCGGTTCAACAGCACCGGGTGCTCCTTGATCACTCCCTCGAGGACGTCCCACACCTGGGGACGGCGGCGCTCGACCATGCGCTTGGCCGACTTGATGTTCTGGGCGTACTCGGCGTCGACCAGCCGCTTCATGACGAACGGCTTGAACAGTTCGAGGGCCATCAGCTTGGGCAGCCCGCACTGGTGCAGCTGGAGGGTCGGCCCGATCACGATGACCGAGCGGCCCGAATAGTCGACGCGCTTGCCCAGCAGGTTCTGGCGGAACCGGCCCTGCTTGCCCTTCAGCATGTCGGAGAGGCTCTTGAGGGGGCGGTTGCCGGGCCCGGTGACCGGGCGGCCGCGCCGGCCGTTGTCGAAGAGGGCGTCGACCGCCTCCTGGAGCATGCGCTTCTCGTTGTTGATGATGATCTCGGGGGCACCCAGGTCGAGCAACCGCTTCAGCCGGTTGTTCCGGTTGATGACCCGGCGGTACAGGTCGTTGAGGTCGGACGTGGCGAAGCGGCCTCCGTCGAGCTGCACCATGGGGCGCAGGTCGGGTGGGATGACCGGGACCGAGTCGAGGATCATGGCCCGCGGATCGTTGACCCGCCGGCCGTTCTCGTCCCGACGGTTGAAGGCGGTGACGATCTTGAGCCGCTTGATGACCTTCTGGCGTCGCTGGGCCGACAGCGGCTTGCGGCCGTCGGCGGCGTCGATCATCTCGCGGAGCTTCACCTCCTCGGCGTCGAGGTCGATCCGGTCGATGAGCCGGGAGATGGTCTCAGCCCCCATACCGCCCTCGAAGTAGTCCTCGTAGCGGAACCGCAGCTCGCGCCAGAGCATCTCGTCCTCGAGGATCTTGCGCGAATGCAGGCTCTTGAACTCGTCGAAGGCCCGCTGGGCCAGCTCGATCTCACTCTGGTACCGCTCGCGGACGGCGGCGATCTCCTTTTCGACGTTGCGCTGGCGCGCCTTGATCTCGGCGTCCTTGGCCCCGGACTTCTCCAGGTCGGCCAGCTCGGCCTCGAGGGCCTTGAAGCGACGGTCGATCTCCACGTCGCGCTTCTTCTCGATGCCGGCGATCTCCACCCCGAGCTCGGCCTCCAGGTCAGGCAGGTCCTCGTGGCGCTTGGCCTCGTCGACCCAGGTCACCAGGTTGGCGGCGAAGTAGATGACCTTCTCCAGCTGCTTGGCCTTGAGCTCCTCGCGGGCCTCGGTGCCCATCAGCAGGTAGGCCAGCCAGCTCCGGGTACCCCGCAGGTACCAGATGTGCACCACCGGCGCGGCCAGCTCGATGTGGCCCATGCGCTCGCGGCGCACCTTGGACCGGGTGACCTCCACCCCGCACCGCTCGCAGATGATGCCGCGGAACCGGACGCGCTTGTACTTGCCGCAGTAGCACTCCCAGTCCTTGGTCGGGCCGAAGATCTTCTCGCAGAAGAGGCCGTCCTTCTCCGGGCGCAGGGTGCGGTAGTTGATGGTCTCGGGCTTCTTCACCTCGCCGTTGGACCAACCCCGGATGGAGTCCGCCGTGGCCAGCCCGATCCTCAGCTGATCGAAGTCGTTCACGTCCAACATCAGAATCCCCTTTCGGCAGCGCGCCGTGCGTCTTCCTCATCCGACCCGCGCTCGGGCCGGCTGATGTCGATGCCCAGCTCCTCGGCCGTGCGGAACACGTCCTCGTCCAGCTCTCGCATCTCGATCTCCTCCCCACCCGGGGCCAGGACCTCGACGTCCAGGCAGAGCGACTGCATCTCCTTGATGAGCACCTTGAAGCTCTCGGGGATGCCCGGCTCGGGGATGTTCTCGCCCTTCACGATGGCCTCGTAGACCTTCACCCGGCCGAGCACGTCGTCCGACTTGATGGTGAGGAGCTCCTGGAGGGCGTAGGCGGCCCCGAAGGCCTCCAGGGCCCACACCTCCATCTCCCCGAACCGCTGCCCACCGAACTGGGCCTTGCCGCCGAGAGGCTGCTGGGTGATCATCGAGTACGGCCCGGTGGAGCGGGCGTGGATCTTGTCGTCCACCAGGTGGTGGAGCTTCAGGATGTACACGTACCCCACCGAGATGGGGTTGTCGTAGGGCTCGCCGGTGCGCCCGTTGTAGAGGACCGACTTCCCGTTGTCGGCCATCTGGACGGTGCCGTCGGCCCCGTCCGGGTTGAGCTTGCGGAAGATCTGCTGGATGGTGGGGTGGCGGCCGGCGTCGGCCTCCTCGTCCCAGTGGGCCCCGTCGAAGACCGGGGTCGACACCCACACGGCCGGGTCGGTGCGCGGGCGGGTCTTGGTCTCGGTGCCCCGGACCGGGGGCCGGGCGTGGTCGCCGGCTCCGTCCCAACCCCAGCGGGCGGCGTAGCCGAGATGGGACTCGAGCACCTGGCCCACGTTCATCCGGCTCGGGACACCCAGCGGGTTGAGGATGATGTCGACGGGCGTGCCGTCGGTCTGGAAAGGCATGTCCTCGATGGGCAGGATCTTCGAGATGACGCCCTTGTTGCCGTGGCGTCCGGCCAACTTGTCGCCTTCGGAGATCTTGCGCTTCTGGGCCACGTACACCCGGACCAGCTGCTCGACGCCGGGCGGCAGCTCGTGGGCGTCGTCCCGCGAGAACACCCGGACGTCGATGACCGTCCCCTGCTCGCCGTGGGGCACCTTGAGCGAGGTGTCGCGCACCTCCCGGGCCTTCTCCCCGAAGATGGCGCGGAGCAGACGCTCCTCGGGAGTCTGCTCCGTCTCGCCCTTCGGGGTGACCTTGCCCACCAGCACGTCGCCGGGGTCGACCTCGGCCCCGATCCGGATGATGCCGCGCTCGTCGAGGTCGGCGAGGATCTCCTCGGACAGGTTGGGGATGTCCCGGGTGATCTCCTCGGCGCCCAGCTTGGTGTCGCGGGCGTCGACCTCGTGCTCCTCGATGTGGATCGAGGTGAGGACGTCGTCCTTCACCAGCCGCTCCGAGAGGATGATGGCGTCCTCGTAGTTGTAGCCCTCCCAGGGCATGAAGGCCACCAGCAGGTTCTTGCCCAGGGCCAGCTCGCCGTTGTGGGTGGCCGGCCCGTCGGCCAGGACGTCCCCGCTCACCACCCGCTGGCCCTCCTCGACGATGACCTTCTGGTTGATGGCGGTGTTCTGGTTGGAGCGCCGGAACTTGGCCAGGCGGTACACCTTGCGTCCCAGGACCGTTCCGCTGCGGTCCTTGGTGTTGGCCTTGTACTCCACGGTGATCTGGTCCCCGGACACGTCGATGACGGTCCCCTCCCCCTCGGCCAGCACCACATCGCCGGCGTCACGGGCGGCCCGCGCCTCGACCCCGGTGCCGATGTAGGGCGCCTCGGGCACCACCAGCGGGACGGCCTGCTTCTGCATGTTGGCGCCCATCAGCGCCCGGTTGGCGTCGTCGTGCTCGACGAAGGGGATGAGGGCGGTGGACACCGAGACGATCTGCTTGGGCGACACGTCCATCAGGTCGACCTCGGAGGGGGGGACGAAGTCGATCTCCGAGGTGGTGCCGTACGAGGTGGTGGTGGCGCCCACCCGGACACCGGTCCCCTGCGGGCCGCGGCGGACGAGGACCTTCTCCTCGCTGAAGCGCCCGTTGTCGTCCAGGGCCGCCGAGGCCTGGGCGATCACGTGCTCCTCTTCCTCGTCGGCGGCCAGGTAGGTGACCTCGTCGGTCACCTTGCCGTCGACCACCTTGCGGTAGGGGGTCTCGATGAACCCGTACTCGTTGACTCGGGCGTAGGTGGCCAAGGAGCCGATGAGGCCGATGTTCGGGCCCTCGGGCGTCTCGATGGGGCACATCCGGCCGTAGTGGGAGGTGTGGACGTCCCGGACCTCGAAGCCGGCCCGCTCCCGCGACAGGCCCCCGGGCCCGAGGGCGGAGAGGCGGCGCTTGTGAGCCAGGCCCGACAGCGGGTTGTTCTGGTCCATGAACTGGCTGAGCTGGCTGGTGCCGAAGAACTCCTTGACGGCGGCGACCACCGGACGGATGTTGATCAGCGTCTGGGGGGTGATCGCCTCCACGTCCTGGGTGGTCATCCGCTCGCGGACCACCCGCTCCATGCGCGACAGGCCCACCCGGACCTGGTTCTGGATGAGCTCGCCCACCGACCGGATGCGGCGGTTGGCGAAGTGGTCCTGGTCGTCGATGCGGTAGTTCGACTCGCCGTCGGCCATGTGCTTGGCCAGGTGCAGCATGTAGGTCGCAGACGCGAGGATCTCGCACGGGCTGAGGACGCCCTGGGTGGGCGAGGGCCGCTCGAGGTCGATCTTCAGCTGCTCCGAGATGCGCTCGATTTCGGGCCCGAGCTTGCGGTTGAGCTTGTACCGTCCCACCCGGGTCAGGTCGTAGCGCTTGGGGTTGAAGAAGGCGTTCTCGAAGTACTGCCGGGCCGCCTCCACCGAGAGCGGCTCGCCGGGCCGGGCCCGCTTGTAGATCTCGAGGAGCGCCTCCTCCCGGGTGGGAGCGAGGTTCTGCTCCTTCTCCCACTGCCCCTCGAGGAAGTCGAAGTGGCGCACGAAGCGCTCGAGGAAGGCGGTGTCCTCGTACCCGAGGGCGCGCAGCAGCACGAAGAGCGAGAGCCGGCGCTTGCGGGCCACCCGGCATCCGGCGGTGACGTCCTTGGACGGCTTGGCCTCGATGTCGAACTCGATCCACTCGCCCCGGTAGGGGTGGATCGTGCCGGTGAAGACGGTCTTGGCGTCGCGGCCGGGCTGGAAGATGACACCCGGGGACCGGACCAGCTGGCTCACCACCACCCGCTCGGTGCCGTTGACGATGAAGGTCCCCTTGTCGGTCATCACCGGGAAGTCCCCCATGAAGACCGTCTGCTCCTTGATCTCGCCCGTGCTGGCGTTCATGAACCTGGCGCGCACGAAGACCGGCGCGGCGTAGGTCATGTCCTTTTCCTTGCACTCCTCCACCGAGAACTTGGGTGGGGGACGGAGGTCGGGGTCGGTCGGGTCGAACTCCAGCTCGAGGCTCAGCTGGCCGGTGAAGTCCTCGATCGGGCTGATGTCGCTGAAGGTCTCGGCCAGGCCGCGGTCCAAGAACCACTGGAATGAATCGCGCTGGATGGCGACGAGATCCGGCAGTGGCAGGGCCTCATCGATGTTGGCGAATGAAAAGCGTTCCGGGCTGTGGGACCGTGCACTCAACGGGCCTACTCCTCCCAATGGTGTGGCGAATGGGAAACGACGGGGTGCTGCGGGGAATCAGGCGCTGCGGCAAATCGTGGGTACTACCAGGGGACATCGGGGCGAGAACTCGGGGTCGACGACCGCCGCCGGAGCGGTCGAGAGGGGTGCCGGGGCGCGCGTCAATCAGCCAGAACAATCAGGAAGGCAGAGGGAGCAGGCACGGCAACCAGTAAGCATAACCGGAGGCGCACAAAATCACAACCCACGGGCCGGAAGCCCGGTCCAGGCCTGAACAGGGTAGGAGAAGGGCCGTCCGCCGTCAAGGACTTCGCGGCACCGCCCGCCCGGGGACGGCCCGGTCCGCCCAGAGGGCGGGCCGGGCCCCGCCCTACTTGAGCTCGACCGTGGCTCCGGCCCCTTCGAGCTGGGCCTTCGCCTTGTCGGCGTCCTCCTTGTTGGCCTTCTCCAGCACCGGCTTCGGGGCGTTGTCCACCAGATCCTTGGCCTCTTTGAGCCCGAGGCTGGTGAGCGACCGGACCTCCTTGATCACCTGGATCTTCTTGTCCCCGGCCGCGGTCAGGATGACGTCGAACTCCGACTTCTCCTCCTCGCCCTCTCCGGCGTCCGCCCCACCGGCGGCCGGTGCGGCGGCCACGGCGGCCACCGGGGCGGCGGCGGTCACCCCGAAACGGTCCTCGAATTCCTTCAACAGCTCGCTGAGCTCGAGGACGGACAGCTCGGAGATGCCGTCCAGGATCTGGTCCTTGGTGAGGGTGCCTGCCATTGGTTTGCTCCTTGCTTCTTGGTTGTGGACTCTCGGTCGTGTGCAGCCGGGCCCGACGCCCCTCCGGTGGGGACCCCGGCTCCGGCCCTACTCGGCGGCCGGCTCTCCGCTCGTGTCGCCGTCGGCGGTCTCGGCGGGCTCGGCGGTCTGGTTGGTCTCGCCGTCGGTCCCGCCCTCGGGCGCGTCACCGGAGGCGACGGCCTCGGCCGTGGCGCCGTCGGCGGCCGGGGCCGGGGCCTCACCACCCTCCGCCTCCCGTCTCTCGATGAGGGCCGACAGCCCGTAGGCCAAGCCGCGGGGAAGGGCCTCGATGAGGCCGGCCAGTGACTGCAACGGCGACGCCAGGGCCCCGGCCATCTGGGCCAGCAGCGCCTCCCGGGGCGGGAGGTCGGCCAGCGCCTGGAGGTCGCCGGCGGAGAGGAGCCCGGTTCCCATCACCCCGCCCTTCACCACGAGGCTCGGGTTGGTGCGGGCGAAGTCGCGCAGGGCCTTGGCCACCGCGCTCACCTCCCCGTGCACGAAGGCGATGGCCGTCGGGCCGGTCAACATGTCCACCAGGGCCGCCTGGGGTCCCTCGGCCACGGCCAGGCGGACCAGGGTGTTCTTGTAGATCTTGTAGTCGCCTCCGGCCGAGGCCAGCTCGCGGCGAAGCTCGGCCAGCTCGGCCACGGTCAGGCCTCGGTACTCGGTGAGGACGGCTCCGTCGGCCGCCCCGAGACGGTTCTTCACTTCATCGACGACGGCGACCTTGTCGGCCCTCGGGTTGTCCATGGTGCCTCCGCTGAGCGCCTGGCTCAGGTCGGGCCGTAGACACCGGCGGGCGGTGACGCGCCAGCCCGGGCGGGCTTCACGCGGAACGCCTCGTCAGGCGGGCCCGGGGCCCCTTCGGTGCCGCCGGGCGGCACACCGGAGTTCTACGGCGGTTCGAAAGATCTGAAGGGATGACTCTAGCCTGCGGCCGGCTCCACGACCAGCCGCCCTACCGTGCCCGCGGGCTCAGGCCGAGGCGGCCAGGCCCTCTTCGGCGTTGCGGGCCAGCAGGGGGTCGACGTGGACGCCCGGGCCCATGGTCGACGACAGCGTGACGGCCCGCACGTAGCGACCCTTGGCCGAGGCCGGCTTGGCCCGGTAGATCTCGTCGATCACCGCCTGCAGGTTCTCCAGCAAGCGGGCCGGTTCGAACGACACCTTGCCGATGCGGAGATGGATGTTCCCCACCTTGTCGGTGCGGTACTCCACTCGACCCCCCTTGAACTCGGTGACCGCCTTCTCGACGTCGTCGGTGACCGTCCCCGTCTTCGGGTTGGGCATCAGGCCCCGGGGCCCGAGCACCCGCCCGAGCGTCCCGACCTGCCCCATCATGTCGGGGGTGGCGATGGCCACGTCGAAGTCGAGGAAGCCCTCATTGGCTACCCGGGCGACCAGGTCGTCGGCGCCGACCACGTCGGCGCCGGCCGCCCGGGCCGCGGCCGCCTTCTCACCGGCGGCGAAGACCGCCACCCGGGCGGTGCGGCCGGTCCCGGCGGGCAGGGAGAGCGTCCCCCGCACGATCTGGTCGGCCTTGCGCGGATCGACGCCCAGCCGGACGGCGACCTCCACCGTCTCGTCGAACCCGGCCTTGGCCGACGACTTGACCAGGTCGACCGCCTCCATAGGGGTGTAGAGGTGCTGGCGGTCGATCTCGGCCACGCTGGCCTCGTACTTCTTTCCCCGCTTCATCGTCCTGCTCCGTTCTCCGGTCGCTCGCCGGCCGCTCTCTTGCCGTTCCCGGCCGTCCTTCTCTCGTCCCTGCTGGTCCTACGTCCCCGGTGCTGGTCCTCGTCCCCGGTCGGTGTGCCGTCGGGCGGCCCTCAGCCGGCGACGGCGATGCCCATCGACCGGGCGGTGCCCTCCACCTGGCGCTTGGCCGACTCGATGTCGCCGGTGTTGAGGTCGGGAAGCTTGACCGCGGCGATCTCCGCCACCTGGGCGCCGGTGACCGTGCCGACCTGCTCCCGGCCGGTGGTCGAGGCGCCCTTCTCCAGTCCGGCCGCCTCCCGCAGGAGGGCGGGAGTCGGCGGCGTCTTGAGGATGAACGTGAAGCTCCGGTCCTCGTAGATCGAGATCTCGACCGGGACGATGGACCCGCGCTGGCCGTCGGTGGCGGCGTTGTACTGCTTGCAGAACTCCATGGTCTGGACGCCGTGGGGGCCGAGGGCCGTTCCGACCGGCGGGGCCGGCGTGGCCCCGCCGGCCGGGAGCTGGATCTTCACGACCGCAATGACGCGCTTCTTCGGTGGCATGGGTGCCTCTCCTTACTCGCTTCGGGGCTCCGCCGGCCTACAGCTTCGCGACCTGGCTGAACTCGAGCTCCACCGGGGTCTCCCGGCCGAAGATGTTGACCAGGACCTTGAGCTTGAGCTGGTCCTCGTTGATCTCGGCGATCTGCCCCGAGAAGTCGGCGAACGGCCCTTCCTTGACCCGGACCGTCTCGCCCACCTCGTGCTCGAGGCGGGGCCGGCTCCGCTTGGACGGGGCCTCGGTGCCCTCCACCTTGACCTGGAGGATGCTCTCGACCTCCCGCCGTGACAGGGGCGTGGGCTTGGTGCCCGGGCCCACGAAGCCGGTCACGCCCGGGGTGTTCCGGATGACCGACCAGCTGTCGTCGTCCAGCTCGCAGCGGCACAGCAGGTAGCCGGGGAAGACCTTCTTCTGCACCACCACCTTCTTGCCGTTCTTGAACTCGACCACGTCCTCCATCGGGATGACCACCTCGTAGATGCGGTCCTCCATGTTCATGGAGACGGCCCGGCTGTGGAGGTTGGACTTCACCTTGTTCTCATAGCCGGCGTAGGTGTGGACCACGTACCACCGGCCCGGCTGGTCGAAGGGGCTGACGACGAAGGGCTCCTCCTCGTCCTCCTCGAAGTACTCACCGTCGGCCTCGGTGCTCGGGCTGCCCTCGGGCGCCTCCGGGGGCGCCGACACGGACGGTCCGGCGTCGAGCTCGGAGCCCTCGTCCGCGGCGGCCCCGGCCTCCCCCGAGGCGGCCGCCGCCTCGGCCTCCGTGGGCTGGGCCGCGGCCGACCCGGGGTCCTGGTTCTCACCGGACGGGGCATTGGATTCGTCGTGGGTCACAGTCATATCGGTCACGTCTTGAAGAGCCAGAGGACGCCCTTGGCGAAGGCGTAGTTGAGGATGAAGATCAGCACCATCAGCGACAGCAGGGTGACCAGGGTCACCGTGGTGTAGTTGACCACTTCGGAACGGTTGGGCCAGGCCACCTGCCGGAGCTCCGAGCGTACCTCGCGGAGGAACTGGCCCGGACGGAAGGGTTCGCGCTTGGGCGGGCGGCGCGGCGGGGTGGCGCTCCGCCGGGGCGGTGCCTCGCCCTCGGGGTCCTGCCCCTGGCGCTGCATCATTCGCTTCTGTTCTCGGTTCACCTGAGGCTTCCTTCGGGCCGATTCCACGGATGGTGAGCAGGGCAGGAGGGACTTGAACCCCCAACCTTCGGTTTTGGAGACCGGTGCTCTGCCAGTTGAGCTACTGCCCTCTGCCGACCGCCGTGCCGGAACGGACCAGCCGATCACAGGGACGGTTGGCCAGGTTACCATCAGGGGGAACCCGAGTCCCAGGCGTCCCTCGGCCTCGACCAGGGAGGACCGGCACCGGTGGGCCGGGCCGGGCCGGCCTAGCGGGTCTCCTTGTGGAGGGTGTGGCGGCGGTCCCACCGGCAGAACTTCTTCATCTCGATCCGCTCGCGGTCGTTCAGCTTGTTTTTGGTGGTGATGTAGTTGCGGCGCTTGCACTGCTCACAGGCCAGCGTCACCTGCACTCGCTTCTCGTTCTTCGGCATGGCTGCTCCTGTCGTCCCTGGCCGTTCCCGCCGACCGTACCGCCCCGGCGGGACGGCTCGGACGGGGCGACCGTCGTGACCTTGCTCTGTGACTGCTGAGGATGGCTGTGGATGAGACCGGTAGCGGCGGCCGGACTCGAACCGGCGACCCCACGATTATGAGCCGTGTGCTCTGACCAACTGAGCTACGCCGCCATGGGCGAGCCCCCTGTCGGAATCGAACCGACGACACCAGCCTTACCATGGCTGTGCTCTGCCGACTGAGCTAAGGGGGCAGTGCGGCTCGAGGGAGCAGCAAAGGGGCAATCATAGCCAGGTCGGCGCCCACCAAGAAGGCCGGTGGGCCTCGATACCATCGGCGGATGCTCGTTCGCCTGGCCGCGCCGTCGGACGCCGAGGCCATCCGGTCCATCTACAACGCCGAGGTCACCGGGTCGACCGCCACCTTCGACATGGTGCCCCGCACCGCCGCCGAGCAGGCCTCGTGGCTCGAGGAGCACCGCGGCCCGTATCCGGCCATCGTGGCCGTGGACGACGGGGGTGCGGTCCTCGGGTTCGGCTCGCTGTCCGCCTACCGGGACCGTCCCTCCTACGCCACCACGGTCGAGGACTCGGTCTACGTCGACGCCGGCCGGCGCGGGGCGGGGGTGGGCCGGTCCCTGTTGGGCGGCCTCGTCGCCCTGGCCGACCAGCACGGCTTCCACTCGATGATCGCCCGGATCGGGGGCCACAACCAGGCCTCCATCGGACTGCACCTGGCCTGCGGGTTCGAGATGGTGGGGGTCGAGCGGGAGGTCGGGCGCAAGTTCAACCGGTGGCTCGACGTGTCGGTCCTCCAGCTGCTGCTCTGAGGTCTGTCGGCCGGGGGAGGGGCGCAACCCGGGAATGGACGGGACGGCCGCGGCCCACGTCGGGCGCCGGGACGGGCCGGTGGCGGTCAGGCGGCCGAGATGGCCCGGGCCGGCTCGGGCGGCATACGGCCCGGGCCGAGGGGGGTCCCCTCCCGCCGCTCCCAGGCGGCCAGGGGAACGGTCAGCACCACCAGGATCCACAGCAGCGTGAGGACGATCAGCAGGGGGTCACCGTGGATCAGGCTGTTGAGCATCTGGGCGCCCCCCGGCAGCTCGATGAAGGCGGTCACCATCGACAGGCTGATGATCAGCAGGCGGAGCCGACCGAGCGCCACCGGCGCCAGCAGGAGGAGCCCCCAGGACAGGTACCACGGCTGCACGACCGGGCCGAGGACGACGAAGAGCAGGAGGGTGAGGCCGACCGCCTTGAGCGTCCCGATCCGGTCGCTGTTGATCAGCAGCCACACGCCGGCGACGGCGGCGGCGGCGAACCCGAGGAACCGGGTCAGGGTGAGCAGGCCGCCGAGGCCCACCCCGACATGGAAGAAGTGGGCGATACCGCTGAAGGTCAGGGCCAAGAAGGTGGTCGGCGCCGTCCACGATCGCACCGCCCCCGGGGTGTCGAGGATGGACACCCAGCCCCATCCGAGGCCGCTCACGTAGGCGAAGAACTCGAGGACGCCCGCCCCGATGAGGGCGGCCGTGATCACCGGCCGTATCCGGTCCCGCGCCGAGGCCTGGGCCCCCAGCCAGGTCCAGCCGACGTAGAGGATCCCGATGGCCGCCGGCGCCTTGATGGCGGTGGCCAGGGCGCAGAGGACGACACCGACGATGGGGCGCTTCTCCTTGGCGGCCGTCAGCCCGGCGATGAGCAGCCCCAGCATGAGGGCGTCGTTGTGGGCCCCCCCGATGAGGTGGAGGAGGGTCACCGGGTTGAGGATCATGAGCGTGAAGAGCTCGGCCCCGTCCCGGTGGTAGAGGCGGGCCAGCCGGGGGACACAGGCCGCCATGAGGAGCACGCCGCCGAAGGACAGCAGGCGCAGCAGGACGATGGTGGCCAGGTCGTTGTGGAAGGTGATCCGGGCGAACAGCCCGTCGAGCTGGAGGAAGAGCGGCCCGTAGGGCGCCGGAGCGTTGCCCCACAAGCTGTCCACCGGGGCGGTGAACGAGTTGTTCCCCAGCTGGAAGGGCCCGTAGACGTACGGGTTCATGTGGTGACTGACCATCTCGCCCTGGGCGGCGTAGGAGTAGGCGTCGCGGCTGAACAGGGGGGCGATCACCAGCATGGGGAGCGACCACAGGGCGAACACCCACATCATCCACTTGATGGGCACACCGGTGCACCGGGAGTAGAGGCGGCTCATCCCCCACCACACCCGCATCAACAGGAGCAGGCCCCCGTACACGGCGGCCAGCACGAAGTAGACCCCCCATGTGCTGGCCCCGCCCGAGCTGGGCACCCCGAAGAACCAGACCCCGGGCATCTCGAGCTTGAACGGAGAGCTGGGCAGCGAGGCGCCCACGGCGATGGCCAGCATGGCGGCGAACCCGAGCAGGGCCGGCCTGAGCACCAGGCCCCGGGGTTGGACGGCCGGGCGGGCGGGCTCGGGTTCGGGGACGGACCGCTCCATCCGGTCGCGGACCCGACCGGCCAGTCGGTCGACGAGCACCAACCCGGCGCCACCGACCTCGACGGCCAGGGTACGGAGGGTGGCTGGGCCCGAGTCCGGGATGGCCACCCGACCCTCCGCCTCGGGCACCTCTCCAGCCGTTGTCTCTGAGGACATGGGGTTTGGGGAGCTTCTCCTCGGTCGTACTGCTGGGCCGGCCGGCCCCCTCCGGTCGACACTCCACACGGGTGGGGAGGACTCGTCTCCGACTCCTCCCCCTCTGTCGAATACGCGTCCCCGACGGGTGCCCGAACCTCGCGCACCTCCGACCGCAATCAACCCGTAACGGTATTGTAACTAGCCGCCGGGGCGGATCAAGTCTCCTGGTCGGACGGGAGCACGCCGCACCGGTACCGCCGAGGCCCTGGACAAGGCGGCCATGCTACGGGAGAAGGCGGCCCCCTGTTCGGCACCCCGGGCCGTCGGGTGACGCCGCCGGGCGGCGAGGACCGGGGTCCCCGCCGCCACCGGCGTTCTCGACGCGTGGGCCGGGAAGGATTCGAACCTTCGAAGGCAGAACCGGCAGATTTACAGTCTGCTCCCTTTGGCCACTCGGGCACCGACCCGCCGGCCGGAAGGATATCGCCGGTGCGGGCGGTGCCGGTGCGGGCGGTGCCGGTGCGGGCGGTGCCGGAGCGGGCGGTGCCGGTGCGGGCGGTGCCGGAGCGGGCGGTGCCGGCGCGGGACGGTGCCGGTGCGGGGCCGGGGCCTCGACCGGGACCGGCGATACTGTCTGGGCATGCCCACGTTCGACGTCGTCTCCGAAGTTGACATGCAAGAGGTCCGCAACGCGGTGGACCAGGCCAACCGGGAGGCGTCGACCCGGTTCGACTTCAAGGGCACCGATTCGTCGATCGAGCTCACCGACAAGGAGATCCTCCTGTCCTCCTCCACCGACGATCGCCTCCGGGCGCTGTACCAGGTCCTCCAGGAGCGACTGGTCAAGCGCCAGGTCTCGCTCAAGTCCTTCGAAGCCGGGAAGATCGAGGAGGGCTCGCGCGGGTCGGCCCGACAGAAGCTCACCATCCGGGCCGGCATCTCGCCCGACCACGCCAAGAAGATCAACAAGTTCATCAAGGACCTGGGCCTCAAGGGCGTCAGTTCCCAGACCCAGGGCGACCAGCTCCGGGTGACGGGCAAGAAGCGGGACGACCTCCAGGCGGTGATCGCGGCGTGCAAGGGCGAGGACTTCGGGATCCCCTTGCAGTTCGACAACTTCCGGGACTGAAGGCAGGCCCCAGGACCGGCCGCCGCCGGGCCGGGAGCCGCTCAGGGCGGGCGGGACCGCCCGGCTCGCCACACCGACAGCCCCAGCAGGGCCATGACCAGCAGCGGAAGGATGAAGGCGCAGGTGGTGCGCAGGGAGTGGTCGAGACACAGGAGGGCGACGAGCCCCACCACGGCCACCGCCCCCACGAACAGCTCGGGCGTGTCCCCGATCAGGAAGTCCCACCAGAACCGGCCGAAGCCGACGATCGCCCGCTTCACCACGGTCGGTCCTCGGCCGGCACGGGTCAGACCGTGTCCGCCCGGCGGAGATCGGCGGCGGTCCGACCGCCGAGCCGCGCTCGGGCGTTCCGGTGGAGGGCCGTCACCAGCGCCCAGGCCACCAGGGCATAGGCGGCCACGAGGACGGGGATGGCCAGATCGGAACCGGGCCAGTGCACCCCGACCCCCTCCCCCGTCCAGAAGGTTCCGAAGCTGACCAGCATCAGGCCGACCGCCATCTTCATGGCGTTCTCGGGCACCGACGACAGCTGGCGCGCCACGATCAGGCCGGCGATGCACACAATGACGGCGGCGGCGCCGGCCGACGCCGCGGCCAGGCCGAGATCGTGCGAGGTCGACCCCAGCGTGACCACGATCACCGCCACCTCGAGCCCTTCGAGGAACACGCCCTTGAAGGCCACCACGAACCCGGAGGCATCCCGACCGGTCGAGCCGGGCTCCTCGGAGAGGGCGGCCACCTGCTCGGCGAAGATGGCGTCCTCGTCGTGCTTCGCCTTGAGGCCGGAGGCCCGGAGCACGGCCTTGCGCAGCCACTGGAGGCCGAACACCAGCAAGAGGGCGCCGATCACCAGCCGGAGGGTGGAGAGCGGCACCAGGTGGATGAGCGCCGGGCCGAGGAGGACCACCACGGCCCCCAGCACGACCAGGGCCACGGCCGCCCCTTCGAGGGCGGTGCGCCATCCCTTGGTCACGCCGACGGCCAAGACGATGGTCAGGGCCTCGACCATCTCGACCGCGCTGGCCAGGAACACCGCGGTGACCAGCACCAGCGAGCCGCTGTGGGCCACGGTCGCGGTCATCGCACCTCCTTCCGGGTCCCGGCCACCCTCAGGTCAACGTACGCCCGCCGGGTCGTCCCGCTCAAGGTCCACACGCCCCGCGCCTCAGCCCCGTGGTCGTGCCGGTGGCGTCGGCCGGGAGACGGCTCGGTCCCGACGGATGAGCCGGTGCTCAAGCCGCCTCGACGAGCTCGTCGAGCTCCTCGAGCGGGTGCACGTGGAAGAGCCGGTTGAAGACCAGGTACTTGAGAATCCAGAACACGCCGAAGGACGTGACGTTGGCCGCCAGCACCAGCACCGTCTGCTGGAGGTGGGTCAGATGGTGCTCGATCCCGATGTGCCTGGCCACGGCGGCACCCCCGATGGACACCACGATGCCCATGGCCGACATGCACCAGAACGGGATGATCTCCTTCACCAGATGGGACCGGCCGCCCTTTCCCCACACCCACTTGCGGTTCAGGTAGTACGAGGGAACGGTGGCGGTCACGTTGGCAAAGACGGTGCTGCCGATCTCACCGAAGAGGTGGAGCACGCCGAAGACGATGGCCAGCACGCCGAAGGAGACGGCCGTGGACACCACCGAGACCATCGAGTAGCGGAACAGCTGCCTGGCCTGGGGGGTGTCCCGCTTCTGCCAGATGTGCTCCACGCGGGTGGCGAGACTGGTCATCGGGGAGACCCTAGCCGTCGAGCCTGTGGGTTTTCTGGGCGCACGCTTGGCCTGGCCCCATCAGAGTGCGTTGGAGCGGGCGACCCGGCCCAGCCAGGTGGCGCTGGGTTTCGGCGTCCGTTCGAAGGTCTGGCGGTCGACGGCCACGATGCCGAAGGTGGGACGGTATCCGAGCACCCACTCAAAATTGTCGAGAAGGCTCCAGTAGAAGTAGCCGCGCACGTCGATTCCGTCGTCGAGGCAGCGTCTCACCCCGGTCAGTGCCCGCCTCACGTAGTCAATTCTCACGGTGTCGACGTCGATCCCGATGCCGTTCTCGGTGACATAGACCGGCAACCCGCCGGTCTTCTCCCAGGCCCGCCTTATCGTCCCCTCCAACGCCTCGGGCCAAACCTCATACCCCATCTGAGTGGTCGGAACCCCCTCCTCGGGGCCCATTCCGCCCTCGGGTCCCACCCGGGAGCGCGTGTAGGTCTGCACGCCGATGTAGTCGTCACCGCCGGTCGCCTCCAAGAAGACGTCCTCGGACGGCCGCCTGATCCGCTCGAGCCATTCCTCGCCACCGGGTTGCAGCTGGTAGTCGGTCATGGACAGGGTCAGGCCGACGGGGAAGTCGCCCGGGCCCGACCGGATGGACTCGACCGCCTTGCGGTGGGCGCTGACCAACGCCTCGTTGACGGCGGCCCGGCGGTCGCGGTCGCGCACCCGCGGCGGGAAGATCCCGTGCCGCCATCCCATGGTGGCGACGACGTCGGGCTCGTTGAGCGTGCATCCCATGCCGACCAGGTCGCCGAAGTGGGCCGTGGCCCGTTCGCAGAAACGGGCGAAGCGGTCCGGGGCGTGGGCGTACTCCCAGGTGCCGGCGGAGGCCAGCCAACGGGGATGGGTGAAATGGTGGAAGGTCACCGCCGGGGTGATGCCGTGCTCGCGACAGGTCGCCGCCATCCGGCGGTAGTGGTCGAGGGCCACCCTCGAGAACTCCCCCTCCTCCGGCTCGATCCGGCTCCACTCGAGCGAGTACCGGTAGGAGGAGAACCCGAGGCCGGCGACGAGGGCGATGTCCTCGGGGAAGCGGTGGTAGGAATCGCAGGCGTCACCACTCACGTCCACGCACCCCGAGGTGGGGTCGTGCTCGAACTCCCACCAGTCGGTGTTGACGTTGCCGCCCTCGATCTGGTGGGCGCTGGTGGCCGTGCCCCATACGAAGCCGTCGGGGAAGGAGATGTCGGCCACGGGCCGTAACCGTAGCGGTTGGATCCGGGGCCGATCGGCTCGAGCGGCGGTGCCCCGGGCGTCCCGGCCGCGGACGAGCACCTGACAGGATGGTGCGGTGAGCGAAGACCTCGACCTCCTGGTCGACCTCTTGGATCTCGAGCCGATCGAGGTGAACATCTTCCGGGGCGTCAGCCCCAACGAGGACCGTCAGCGGGTGTTCGGCGGCCAGGTGGCGGCCCAGGCCCTGATGGCCGCGGGGCGGACCGTCGAGATCGGCCGGCCGCACTCGCTCCACTCGTATTTCCTGCGCCCCGGGGACCCCAACGTCCCCATCCTTTACGAGGTGGACCGGATCCGGGACGGCCGGTCGTTCACCACCCGGCGGGTGGTGGCCATCCAGCACGGGAGGGCCATCTTCAACCTGTCGGCCTCGTTCCACGCCGACGAGCCCGGGCTCACCCACCAGATCCCCATGCCGGACGTGCCCGGTCCCGAGGAGCTCGACTCCCTGGTCGACCGGCTCGAGCCCTACCGCGAGACCCTCGGGGACTGGCTCGACCGCCCTCATCCGATCGAGCAGCGCCACGTGGGATCACTCCCCTTCAGCCACGGGGCGGACAAGGAGCCGGTCCAGCGCCTGTGGATCCGGGCGGACGGCACCCTGCGCGACGAGCCCCTGCTGCACGCCTGCATCGCCGCCTACGCCTCGGACATGTCGCTGTTCGACACCATCCTGGCCCCCCACGACGTGAGCTGGGACGATGCCGACTTCATGGGGGCCAGCCTCGACCACTGCATGTGGTTCCACCGCCCGTTCCGGGCCGACGAGTGGCTCCTCTACGACATGGACAGTCCGGTCGCCTACGGAGCACGCGGCCTGGCTCGCGGGTTCCTGTTCACGGGGGAGGGCAGGTTGGTGGTGTCGATCGTCCAGGAGGGGCTCATGCGGGTGATCCCCCGCTCGGAGGGGTCCTACCCGCCGCCCGGGTGACGAGACCCCGGGGGGACGCGGGGCGCGCCAAGGGCCGCCCGGGCGGCCGGCGTCAGCGGTCGGCGATCGGCACGTAGTCGCGGGCGTCCGCGCCGATGTACAACTGGCGGGGCCGGGCGATCTTCGAGTCCTGGTCGAGCATCTCCTGCCAGTGGGCCAGCCACCCGGACGTGCGGGGGATGGCGAACAGGACCGGGAACATCTCCAGAGGGAATCCCATGGCCTGGTAGATGAGGCCCGAATAGAAGTCCACATTCGGATAGAGCTTGCGCGAGATGAAGTACTCGTCGGAGAGGGCGATCTCCTCCAACTTGAGGGCGATGTCGAGCAGCGGGTTCTTGCCGGTGATCTCGAAGACTTCGTCGGCCGTCGATTTGATGATCTTGGCCCGGGGGTCGTAGCTCTTGTAGACGCGGTGACCGAACCCTTGGAGCCGGCCACCCGACCCCTCCTTCACCGACCTGATGAACGGTTCCACCTGGTCGATGGAGCCGATCTCACTGAGCATCCGGATCACCGCCTCGTTGGCACCGCCGTGGCGGGGCCCGTACAGGGCGGCGGCGGCGGCGGCGGTGGCCGAGTACGGGTCCGCATGGGAGGACCCGACCGTCCGCATGGCGGTGGTCGAGCAGTTCTGCTCGTGGTCGGCATGGAGGATGAAGAGCACATCGAGGGCACGGGCCAGAGTGGGGTCGGCTTCGAAACGGGGCTCGGCGATCTTCCACATCATGGAGAGGAAGTTGGAGGTGAACTTGAGCGAGTTGTCCGGGTAGACGAAGGGCATCCCCACACTGAAGCGGTGGGCCGCGGCGGCCAGGGTTGGCATCTTGGCGATGAGCCGGATGATCTGCTTGTTCCGTGACTCGACGTCGAAGATGTCCTTGGCGTCGAGGTAGAAGGTCGAGAGGGCGGCCACGGCCGAGACCAACATGCCCATCGGGTGGGCGTCGTAGTGGAACCCCTCGAGGAAGCGCTTGCGCACGTTCTCGTGGATGAAGGTGTGCAGGGTGATCTCACGTTCCCACACCTCGAACTGGTCCTTGGTCGGGAGCTCACCGTTCAACAGGAGATAGGCCACCTCGAGGTAGGTCGAGTCTTGGGCCAGCTGCTCGATGGGGTAGCCCCGGTAGCGGAGGACGCCCTGGTCCCCGTCGAGGTAGGTGATGGCGCTCTCGCACGCGGCCGTCGAGACGAATCCGGGGTCGTAGAACCAGATCCCCGGAAGCAGCTTCGCCCACTGGGCCGAGGAGACACCCCCGTTCTCGATGGGAATCTCGAGGGACTCGCCGGTGCGGTTGTCGGTGATGGTGATGCTCTCGGCCACGGTCCTCAGGCCCTTCCGTCGTCAATTCGCTCTGGTGCACCAATCCTAGATCGACCCCCTGCGCCATCGACCAGATCATGGGTCCGGCGGAGTTGGCCGGTCGGTGCCGGCCGCGCCGCCGGTCGCAGCCGGTCGGGGCCCGGGGCGGCACCCGGGCGCCAAGCCCACCGCGCCGCCTCAGCCGGTGATCTGGAGGACGAGGGTCTGGGTGGAGCCGGCCGGGTTGTTGGCCGCCTGGCTGACCGGGAGGGCGATGGTGAAGGTGAGGGTGTAGCGGTGACCCGAGGCAACCGGAAGGGCCGCCATCGTCAGTGCGGCGGAAGAGCCCGACCGGAGGCTGACCTGGGACTGGAACAGGCCGCCCCGGGCCGCCCCGGGCGGTGGGGTTCCGGCAGGATCGGCGAGGGTGAGGGTCTCGGTGACCCGCACCACCGGCTCGACGACCGTCCCGCAGTTGGTCACCGTCACCGTGGAACGGACCGATGCGGTCGGCGGCATGACCGTGGCGGAGCCGCCGAGGGTGTCCGACTGCGGCGCCGCGCACCCGGGGATGGCGGCCTGTGGGCCTCCCGAGGCCACGGGTGTGGGATCGAGGCCGATGGCGGTGATCACCAGTCGGTGGAAGGGCACCAGCGCCGCCGATGCCTCGAGCAGGGACGCCGATGCCCCGAGACGAGCCGGGCCGAGCGGTGCGGTGGCGACCGGCGAGGGGACCCAGACCGAGGGTGGGAGGTGGATCGGGACCCGGTTGGCCCGGAGATCGGCGACCAAGGCGCGGTACTCGTCATCGGAGTGCTGGAACAGCACCCCGGCGGCAGTCATGCCGGTCGCCGCCTGATCGGGCGAGATGAGGAGCGCCGGCAACGGCGGGGCGGACGACTGCGGGCCGCCGGCGACGGGCAGTGGGGTCATGCCGAGCATCTGGTCGACGTTCGACCTCAGGGCGGAGGCGGCCGAGGCCCGGTCGGACATGACGGCGGCGAGCCGGGTGCCGGCGCCGACGGCCGGGTCGGGCGGCTCCAGCCCGGCGACACGGCTGGCCTGATCCGAGGTCGAGGTCACCGCGGCGTCGAGGCCCTGTTGGAGGACGGCGCGAGCCGTGTAGGGCAGGGGTTGGTTGGCCAGCTGGGGAGCGGTGTCCATGAGCGACGCCAGCCGGCCGCCGGTCTCGTTCGACTCGGCGACCAGCTTGGAGGCCATGGCGCCATACCCGGTGCTGGTGGCGGTCCGGAAGTCTCCCGATTGGGCATGGATCTCGAGCAGCGAGCCGACCACCAACAACGCGGTCAGCGCCGCCAGCAGTGTCAACAGCCACTGCCTGCCCCGACCGCGCCTGGCCGCGGACCGGCTTCGTCTCCGTCGGGCCGCGGGCATCCCGACGACGATAGTGCCGGGGACCCCCCGGGAGACCCTCGGAGTGCGACGCTGGCGGGCGGCGTTCCGCCGCCTTTTGCCAGCTGAAGATGGCGGTTAGCGGCCGGCGGCCGCCCGGGTGGGACCGACGGTCGGCGACGGTCCGTCCGGGCGGCGGTTGGAGGTGGCCCCGGAGGTGACCAGATCGCTGGCCGTGCTCCGCCACTCCACCGTGGGCCGGATGGCCTCCATGTCGGCGTGGTCCTTGAACCTGTCGGCCACGGCCAGGATGGACTGGACGACCGCCGACGTGAGCAGGTGGGGCACCAGGCCGAGGTCGAGGAGCTTGGTGTGCGCCGCCCGGTAGTAGTGGTCCTCCTTCTCCACCCGCGGATCGGTCCAGTGCTCGATCACCGCGTCACCGGCGAACTCGGCGACCACCATCTCGGCCATCTCGGCCACCGAGAAGGACTCGGTGAACTGGTTGAACACCCGGAACTCGCCCTGCTCGGCCGGGCTCTCCAGGGCCAGTTCGACGCAGGCCAGCGTGTCGAGGATGTTCAACATCCCCCGGGTCTGGCCACCGGCGCCGTAGACGGTGAGCGGGTGGCCGGTGACGGCCTGCACGCAGAACCGGTTGAGCACCGTCCCGAACACGCCGTCGTAGTCGAAGCGGGTGGCGAGGTCGGGGTGCAACAGGGTCTCCTCGGTGTCGTGCCCGTAGACGATGCCCTGGTTGAGATCGGTGGCCCTGATCCCCCAGATGCGACAGGCGAACATGATGTTGGCGCTGTCGTGCACCTTGGACAGGTGGTAGAAGGAACCGGGCTGCTTCGGGTAGGGCAGGACGTCGGTGCGGCCCCGGTGGGTGATCTCGATGAATCCTTCCTCGATGTCGATGTTGGGCGTGCCGTACTCGCCCATCGTGCCCAGCTTCACCAGGTGGATGTCCCGGTCCTGCTCGGCGATGGCGTAGAGCAGATTGAGCGTGCCGGCGACATTGTTGACCTGGGTGTAGACGGCGTGCTGCCGGTCGATCATCGAGTACGGGGCCGAGCGCTGCTCGGCGAAATGGACGACGGCGTCGGGCTGGAACGAGCTCAGCGTGGTGCCGACGAAGGCCGGGTCGGTGAGGTCGCCCACGAACAGGTCGATGGTCAGGTCGGAGATGTCCCGCCAGCAGCGGATGCGCCGCTGCAGGCTGGCGATCGGCACCAGGCTGTCGACACCCATCTCGAGGTCGTAGCCCCGCCGGGCGAAGTTGTCGACCACTCCCACCTGGTGACCACGCCGGGAGAGATACAGCGCGGTCGGCCATCCGAGATAACCGTCGCCCCCGAGTACCAATATCCTCACGTCATCTCCCTCCCATTTCTGACCATGCCCCGGCATGCATCCCCATGGGAATGCACCTGTTGAGCGTTTACTTATCCCCTGCCCACCTTGGAGCCCGCTGAGAACCGCAACACAATCTTCATAGAAGATTCGGTGGCCCCCCGTCTACTGGCAATTATGACGAATCCGCTAATTGTGCCGCTCTCCCAGGTAATTGTGACGCTCTCCCAGGCGATTGTCTCGCCTCAGGCAATTGTGTCGCTCGCTCAGGGGGAGAGTGTGATCGAAGTGTGATCGAGGTGTGAGGGCGGCGCTGCGGAAGGAAGCCGGCTCAGCGGGAACGTCACCTTCTTCACCGGCCGACTGGTGGGGAGAGGTGAAGCTCGAACGCCGCCTGAGAGCGCTCGGCGTCAGGATGCGCCACGGATGCATGCCCCTGCCTTCCTCAGACATTCGGCAAGCTCGAGCACTCCCCCGGCCCATATATGAGTGGTGGGCTGAACGGCGGAGAATGAGGACTTACATACCGGAGCCGACGGAGTGGTCCATCACCGCCGCCTCCTCGAGGAAGGGGAGCTCGAGCGCCGACGGACCCAGCTCCGGCGATTGGAGGGCTCTGGTGGCGGAGTCCACGGGTGCCGGAGAGGCCAGCTCGCGCTCGGCTCCGACCGCACCCATCTCGGCGAACCGTCGGGCCGTGACCAGGACACGCCCCTCGAGCGAGCCGACGGCCTTGTTGTACGCCGCCACGGCGGCGTTCAGCCCCTTGCCCACACCCGAGACATGGTCGCCCAGCACCGAGAGGCGCTGATAGAGCTCGGCACCGAGCAGCTGGACCTCGCGGGCGTTGGCCGCCAGAGACTCCTGCTGCCACCCGTAGGCGACGGCGCGCAACAGGGCGATGAGCGACGTCGGCGTGGCCAGGAGCACGTGATTGGCGACGGCGTACTCCATGAGCCCGGACTCGTGCTCGAGCGCAGCCGACAGCAACGGATCGCCCGGGATGAAGGCCACGACGAACTCGGGAGAGGGGTCGATGCGCTTCCAGTACTCCTTCTTCGAGAGGGAGTCGATGTGCGACTTCATCTGCCGGCCGTGGCTGGCCAGGCAGATGCGGCGCTGGGTCTCGTCCTCGGCCTCGTTGGCGTCGAGGAAGGCCTGCATCGGCACCTTGGCGTCGACCGCCACGTTCTTCCCGCCCGGGAGGTGGACCACCATGTCCGGCCGGGTGCGGCCGCTGTCGCCATCGGAGGTCACCTGCTCCTCGAAGTCGCAGTGCTCGATCATCCCCGCCATCTCGACCACGCGGCGGAGCTGCAGCTCGCCCCACTGGCCCCGGGTCTGGGGTGAGCGGAGCGCCGTCACCAGGTTGCGGGTCTCCTTGTGCAGCTGGTCGTGGGAGGTCGACAGGTGCTTCATCTGCTCGGTCAGGGAGGTGTAGGCGCGCTGGCGCTCGACCTCGAGACGCTGCATGCCCGCCTCGTACTTCCCGAGCTGGTCCCCGATCGGCCTCAGCAGCTGCTCGATGGCTTCCTGCCGCTTGGCCAGCTCCCCTTCCGCCGCCTGGCGCGTCTCGTTGAGCTTGACGTCGGCGAGCTGCAGGAACTGCTCGTTGTTCTGCTGCAACGCCAGCGCCGACAGGCGGGCGAACTCCCCGGTCAGCTGCTCCCGCGTCTCGTCGAAGGCCCGCGCCCGCTGCTCGGCGGCGCGGCGCTCGGCCTCCAGCTCGGCGGTGAGGCGGACCCCCTCCGCATGGGTCAGGGACAGACGGTGCTGGTGGTCGTCCACGACGGCGCGAAGTCCGCCAACCTCGGCGATCAGCCTCTCGTTCTGCTCGAGGGAGGACGCCAAGCGTGCCTCCGCCGCCCGCGCCCCGGCGAGCCGGTTGGCATGGGCCAGCAGGCCGGCGGCCACGCCCAGCGCGGCTCCGACGGCGAGTCCGACAATGAGGCCAATGAACATGTCGAGTCCTCCAGGGTCCTCCTCGGGGCTTCTCGGGGCTTCGAGGTCCCTTCACGGCCAGCGTACCGACGGGGTGTCACAGCGACGGGGACTCCCGGGCCTTTCCGGGCGGGAACGGCGCCCACGGCGGAGAACTTCCTGGTGGACGGGGCCGTCGACCCGGGGTCCGGGACCGGAGCTCGGGTCCGAGGCCGGAATGGCCCCGCCCCGCCTGTGCCAGCATGGGAGCGTGCACCGCGTGGTGATCGTGGGGGCCGGGTTCGCCGGCCTGGCTGCGGCCCGGGCCCTCATCGGCGAGCCGGTCGAGGTGACCATCGTCGACCAGCGCAACTTCCACACGTTCCAGCCGATGCTGTACGAAGTGGCCACCGCCGGCCTGGAGCCGGGCGACGTGGCCTATCCCATCCGGGTCATCTTCGGCAAGGCCCGCAACGTGACGTTCAGGTTCGGCCGCGTCACCGGGGTCGACTGGGAACGCCGCCAGGTCCTCCTAGACGAGGCAGACCCCCTCCCCTTCGACTCGGTCATCGTCGCCAGCGGGGCCACGGCCAAGTTCTTCGGCATCCCCGGGGCGGCCGAGTTCAGCTTCCCCCTCTACACCCTGACCGACGCCCGGAGCCTCCGTGACCATGTGCTACGCCGCTTCGAGGAGGCCGACGCCGATCCCTCCCGGGCCGGGGAGGGACCGCTGACCTTCGTGGTGGTGGGGGGCGGCCCGACCGGCGTCGAGGTGGCGGGGGCGATGGCCGAGCTGCTGGACGTGGCGGTCCGCCACGACGGCTTCCGGTTCGACCGGTCGCTGGGCCGGATCATCCTCGTCGACGGGCTGGACCGGCTGCTCACCCCGTTCAAGCCCTCGGCCGCCGCCTACGCCGCCGACACCCTCCGAGGGAGGGGGGTCGAGCTCCGGCTGGGGCGGATGGTGAAGAAGGTCACCGAAAGCTGCGTCGAGCTCGACGACGGGACGGAGATCCCGACCTCCACGGTGATCTGGGCCGGCGGGGTGACGGTCGAGGACACCGTTGCCTCCCGCCTGTCCCTGCCGAGCGGCCCGAGCGGGCGCCTGCGGGTGGAGGCCGACCTCTCCGTCGCCGGTCACGAGCACGCCTATGCGGTCGGGGATGCCGCCGCCGTCCCCTGGGGGCCGGGGGCGAAGGACCCCGATGCCATCTGCCCGCAGCTGGCCCAGGTGGCCATGCAGTCAGGGGCCCACGCCGCCAGGCAGGTGCTCCTCCGCACCGAGGGGCGGCCGACCGAGGCCTTCCGCTACCACGACAAGGGCATCATGGCCACCATCGGTCGCCGAGCGGCCATCACCCAGTTCCCCCGGGGTGCCATCATCCGGGGCACCCTCGGATGGCTGGCCTGGCTCGGCCTGCACATCGTCTACCTGATCGGATTCCGTAACAAGATCGTCGTCCTGGTCAACTGGTCGTGGCGCTACCTCTCGTGGGGCTCGGGACCGCGGGTCATCGTGGGTGACAAGCTCCAGATCAGAGGCCAGGTCCAACCGGGGGAGGGACGCTCCCCGGGCCCGGCTGGGTCGGCGGAGGCGGTCTAGGACCGCCCGGGACCCCCCGCCGGCGGAACCCCCGGGGCCGGCCCGGGGTACGGTGGCTCGAGTGGAGGACGCGCTCGAACACATCGATCGGATGGTCCTGCAATTGTTCGCCCTGGTGGGCGAGTCCATCGCCGGCGCCACCCACGCCCTGTTGTCCGGGGACCGCGAAGCGGCCAAAGCCCTCGCCGAGCGGGACGAGGTGGTCGACGGGCTCTATCACGACATCGAGGAGCTGACGCTCGAACAGCTCACGGTGGCCGGCATCACCTCGCCCAAGGACCTCAGGTTCCTGGTCACCGTGATCAGGATGCTCCCCGATCTCGAACGCAACGGCGACCTGGCCGAGCACGTGGCCCGCCGGGCTGTCCGGGGCCTCGGGGGGGAGCTCTCCGCCCGCAGCCGCGGACTGGTCGAACGGATGGGTGAGGTCGCCATCCACATGTGGCGGGCCACCACCGACGCCTATGCCGAGCAGCTGCCCATGGCCAGTTCCCATGTCGACGGCATGGACGACGAGATGGACGACCTGCATGTGACCCTCACCATGGAGGTGGTGGCCGGCACCATGCCGTTGCCCGTGGCCGTCGAGCTGGCCATGGTCGCCCGCTTCTACGAGCGGTTCGGCGACCACGCCGTCAACCTGGCCAAGCGGGTGGCGGTGCTGGCCCCCTCCACCACCCCCCTTCGCTGAGGAGCCGGGGCACGTCCTTCCACTGAGGAGCCGGGGCTCGTCTTCTCGACAGCCTTGGTCAGCCGGTGCGGTCCGGGACGATGCCCTCCGACACCAGCGCCTCGGCGATCTGGATGGCGTTGAGGGCCGCTCCCTTGCGCAGGTTGTCCCCGCTCACGAACAGGGCCAACCGGTTGTCGGCGCCGGCGCCCCGGATGCGCCCCACCAGTGACGGGTCCCGCCCGGCCGCCCGGAGCGGGGTGGGCAGCTCGGCGAGCTCGACACCGGGCGCCCCGGCCAGCACCTCGGCCGCCCGTTGGGGGCTCAACGGCCGGCTGAACTCGGCGACCATGGACAGCGAGTGCCCGGTGAACACCGGGACCCGCACACAGGTGCAGGTGACGTCCAACTCGGGGAGGCCGAGGATCTTCCGGCTCTCGTCCCGGAATTTCTGCTCCTCACTGGTCTCGCCCGAGCCGTCCTCCAGCCGGTGGCCGGCCATGGGCACCACGTTGTGGGCGATGGTGTCGGGGAACTTGACCGGTGGTGGTCCTTCCACGGCGGCGCCGTCGAAGGTCAGAGCGGCCGCACCGTCGACCGTCTTGAGTAGCTGCATCTCGAGCTCGGCCACACCGGCCAGTCCCGCGCCGGAGACGGCCTGATAGGTGGAGACCACCAGGCGCCGGAGGCCGGCAGCCTCGTCGAGCGGCTTGAGGACCGGCATGCCCACCATGGTCGTGCAGTTGGGATTGGCCACGATCCCCTTCGGGATCGACCGGAGGGCGGCGCCGTTGACCTCGGGCACCACCAGGGGGACCTCGGGGTCCATGCGCCATGCCGAGGAGTTGTCGATGACGACCGCGCCGGCCGAGGCAAAACGGGGCGCCAGCTCACGTGAGGCCGGGGCACCGCTCGAGAAGAGGGCGAGGTCCAGCCCCGAGACATCGGCGGTGGCGGCATCCTCGACCGGCAGCTCGTCGCCCCCGAAGGGGAGCCGGCGGCCGGCCGAGCGGGCTGAGGCGAACAGCCGGAGGTCGTCCAGAGGGAAGGCACGCTCCTCCAGGATGTCCCGCATGACCGTCCCGACCTGACCGGTCGCTCCTACCACCGCCACTCGCATCCGCCCAGTCTACGGGAGGCCTGCCGGCACAGCCGCCACCGGCGGGTGAAGGACGGCGGACGCGCCCGGCGGCCGCCGGGCACCGCTCAGCCCAGATCGAAGGCCCGGTGCAGGGCTCGGACCGCCTCCTCGGCGGCGGCCGATCGGACCATGCACGAGATGCGTATGGAGGACGTGGAGATCATCTCGATGTTGATGCCCTCGGACGCCAGGGTCTCGAAGGTCAGCGCGGTGACCCCGGGATGGGTCTTCATCCCGGCCCCCACCAGCGACACCCGGGCCACGTCGTCATCGCTGGTGACCCCGGTGGCCCCGAGCTCGGGCACCAGGGCCTGGCACACCTCGGTGCTTACGGCCAGGTCGCTCCCGGGCACGGTGAAGGAGATGTCGGTGGTCCCGTGCAGCGATGTGTTCTGTACGATCATGTCGACGTTCACGTTGCGCTCGGCCAGACCCCGGAACAGACGGGCCGCCACCCCGGGCCGGTCCGGCACGCCGGTCACCGTGACCTTGGCCTCCGACACGTCGTGGGTCACGGCGGTGACGACTGCCTGCTCCATGTTCGGTTCCTCCTCGTCGACCCAGGTCCCCGGCTCCCATGTGAAGCTGGAACGTACGTGCAGGGGCACGCGGTGGTTGCGGGCGAACTCCACGGACCGCAGCGCCAGCACCCGGCCCCCGGTGGCCGAGATCTCGAGCATCTCCTCGTAGTCGACCCTGGCCAGCTTCTTCGCTCCGGGTTCGATGCGCGGGTCGGCGCTGAAGACACCGGACACATCCGTGTAGATCTCGCAGACGTCGGCGTCGAGCGCGGCGGCCAGCGCCACGGCGGTGGTGTCCGACCCGCCTCGCCCGAGCGTGGTGACATCCCGCTCGACCGACATTCCCTGGAAGCCGGCGACCACCGGGACCCCGCCCCCGTCCAGCGTGGCCCGCAGGCGGTCGCCGCGGACCTCCACGATCTTGGCCCGGGTGTGGACGGTGTCGGTGATGATGCCGGCTTGGCTGCCGGTGTAGGAGGTGGCCTCCACCCCGAGCTCGGCCAGCGCCATGCACAGCAACGACATGGAGATCCGCTCCCCGGCGCTGAGGAGCATGTCGATCTCGCGGGTGGGCTGGACCGAGCTCACGTCGGCAGCCAACCTGACGAGGTCATCGGTGGCCTTGCCCATGGCGCTGACCACCACCACCACGCTGTCGCCGGATCGGCGGGTACGGGCCACGTGATCGGCCACGGCGCGGATCCGATCGGCGTCGGCGACCGACGTCCCCCCGAACTTCTGGACCACCAGGCGCATGATCAGCCAAGGCTACAGGGGAGGCCTGACCCGGCCCCTCGTGAAGGGCGGGACCGGTCCGAGGCGACACCGGGACCGAAGTGGTCAGCGGCTACCCTGTGGCCCCGTGAACCAAGAGAAACGACAGCGCCAGAAGGCCGGGCGCCAAGCTCGTCTGGAGGCCGAGCAGAAGGCTCGCAAGCGCAAGCAGAACACCCGGCGGGTCATCACCATCGCCGTCGTGGCCGTCATCGTGGTCGGCCTGTCCTACCTCATCTTCAAGCCCTCGGGGTCGAAGTCGGCCACCGCCTCCACGACCAGCGCCCCGTCCACGACCAAGCCGACTCCGTCGGGCGGGTCCGGGAACACCTCGCCGAGCGCCATCACCACCTCGGCCGACTGCCCCGCCAGCTTCACCGCCACGCTCAACAAGCCGGCCTTCGGTGCCCCGCCGATGACCATCGACCCGTCCAAGACCTACACGGCCACCGTGACCACCGACGTCGGCCCCTTCACCATCCAGCTCGATCCCACGACGGCCCCCAAGGCCACCAACAGCTTCGTCTACCTCGCCGACAAGCATTTCTTCGACTGCATCGTGTTCCACCGGGTGATCCAGACCTTCATGAACCAGACCGGGGATCCCACCGGGACCGGCACGGGTGGCCCCGGCTACCAGTTCACCGAGGCCGGACCTTCCACCGCCAACCCGCAGTACCCGGTGGGCTCGGTGGCCATGGCCAACTCCAACAACCCGGCCACCACCGACCCGACCACCAACGGCAGCCAGTTCTTCATCGTCACCGGCACCGAGGGCGAGAACCTGGCCCCGGACTACACGCTGTTCGGCAAGGTGACCTCGGGGATGAGCGTGGTGGACCAGATCAACGCCGACGGGGCACCCGCCACCAGCAGCGCCGGCACCCCCGCCAAGCTGCACCGGATGATCTCGGTCACCGTCACGGCGTCCTAGCCGGTCACCCAATCACCGCCACCTGCTCCATCAGCCCACCACGACCCACTCCATCCCAATCGAAAGAGGACGTGCCATGACCCCGGACATCCCGGCCGCCGACGGCTCCAGCCCGAAGACCCAGCAGTTCGACGCACCACCCCCGATGGTCATCGACCCGGCCAAGCGGTACACCGCCGAGATGGCCACCTCGAAGGGCACCATGACCATCGCCCTCGACGCCGCCGGCGCACCCGGCACGGTCAACAACTTCGTCTTTCTGGCCCGGTGGCACTACTACGACGGCATCGCCTTCCACCGGATCATCCCCGGATTCATGGCCCAGGGTGGTGACCCGGAGGGATCCGGGCGCGGCGGCCCCGGGTACCGGTTCGACGACGAGCTCCCCGCCCCGGGCCGCTACGAGGTCGGGTCGGTGGCCATGGCCAACGCCGGGCCCAATACCAACGGCAGCCAGTTCTTCATCGTCAGCGGGCCGGACGGTTGCGCCCTCCCCCCCAGCTACTCGCTGTTCGGCAAGGTGGTCAAGGGCCTCGAGGTGGTGCAGGCCATCGAGTCGGTGGGCAGCCGATCCGGGGCACCGTCGGAGCCGGTGACCATCGAATCGGTGACCATCGCGGAATCGGACTGACTGACCGGCCGCCCGTTGCCAGCCGCCCCGTTGCCGGCCGCCCGTTGCCGGTCAGGCCGGCAGGGCACCGAGCCCGGACGGGGCCCGGGCCCCGTCGAGAAAGACCACCACCTCGCCCACGCCGGCCGAGCTCCATCGGCCACCGGGGTCGCGGATGAGCGCAGTGCGCTCGGGGATGCCGGCAACGGGCGTGCCGGCCGGGGCCAGGTGCACCGAACGGTGCAGCTTCTCGCCGTGGCCGTCCTCGTGGACGTCGCCGAAATGGGGGACCACCGCCAGGCCGGACAGCAGGCCCAGCCCGATGGTGAGGCCTCCACCCCGGGCATCCACCATCGGGTCGGTGAGAGCCATCGCCGCCCCTGACGAGCCGACGACGACGGCACCGTGGTGCCACGCCTCGAGCAGGGCCGTCCACACCAGGGAGTTCTTCAGCACGCTGCGGATGTGCATCGGGGAGCTGCCGGCCACGTAGATGAGCCGGGCGGCGCGCATCACGGCCGCCGCGCCGGCGTCCTCGGCATCGCCCCGGGCCAGGACCATCAGCCCCTCGACCTGGGCCCCGAGCGAGGCGAACCACTCACCGGCCCGGACCACCAGGCGCTCGGGGTGCTCATAGGCCGCTGCCGTCGGCAGCACCAGCACCTCGTCGGACCCCGAGGCGGCCACCAGCTCGGCATCGAACGAGCAGCCGTCCCGCCATTCGCCCCCACCCACCAGCGCCAGCACTCCCGGAGTTTGGTCCATCGGCAAACTGTAGAGGTCGGCGCGGCCGGCCCGGCCCGAGGGTCAGGTCGCCGGAGCCGAGCGTCGCATGAGGCGGCCCATGGCCTCGCACACCTCGGTGGCCAGGGCCAGCGACTCGGGCACGATGCCCAGGATCATGAACCCGTGGATCTGGTCGTCGTAGCGCCGGTGCTCGACCGCCACGCCGGCCTCGGCCAGGGCGCCGGCGTAGTTGACACCGTCGTCCCGCATGGGGTCGAAGCCGGCCGTCACCACCAGCGCCGGGGCCACCCCGCTCAGGTCCCCGGCCAGCAGCGGTGAGGCGACCGGGTCCTTCCAGTCGGCGGGGTCCGGCAGGTACTGGTCACGGTAGAACTCCATGACCGTCCGGGTGAGGAGGAACCCGTCGGCCAGGGTGTCCATCGAGTCGATGTCGAAGCGGGCGTCGACGATCGGATAGACCAGCCCCTGGGCGACGGGTGGGGGGACCCGGACCCGACCCGAGCCGGCCCGGGCCAGCTGGGCCACCACCGCGGCCAGGTTCCCACCGGCGCTGTCCCCCATGACGCCGATCAGGCCGGCGGCGATCCCCAGCTCGTCGGAGTGCTCGTGCACCCAGGTGTAGGCGGCCACCGCGTCCTCGACCGCGGCCGGGAAGGGGTGCTCGGGGGCGAGCCGGTAGTCGACGGCCACCACCAGGCACCCGCTGGCCGCGGCCAGGATCCGGCACAGCGCGTCATGGGTGTCGAGGTCCCCGGTCACCCATCCTCCGCCGTGGTAGTAGACGATCGCCGGCAGCCGCCGGCGGTCTCCGGGGCCGCCGCCGAGCCCCGAGCCGAATTGGCGGTAGACCCTGATGGCGATGGCCGGTGCGTCCTCGGGACCGGGGATGACCCGGCCGGACACGTAGATGTCGGTGCGGACGGGCATGACGGCACGCGCCGAGCGCAGCAGATGACGGCGCATCACCCCGACGTCGAGCGTGCCGGCGTCGGGAGACCCGTTGTTGGTGCCGCCGAAGCGGTCGGCGATGCCGATCATGGCCTGGATGCCCGGGTTGAGCACTCTTCCGTCGCGCTGGACGGGCTCCCTGGCCCCGAGGATCCCGAGGACGGTGTCGGGGTGGCGCAGGAGGCCGGTCAGGGCCCGGGTCACGACCGGCCACCGCTCGTGGAAGCGCTGGGCGCGGCGGTCGTAGAGGTCCCGGTGGCGGGACCGGCCCCTCGATCCGGGCGGCGGGGGCCACGATCGTGTCCCTGCGCCGGGGCCACCCGGCGACTCCGGACGGCCCGTTCCACCGTCGAGGGTTCGGTTGGCGGCGGTGGACCGCCGGCCGGTGGCCCGCTTGGCGGCCGGCTTGGCCGGGGCGGTCCTGGTGGCCCGCCTGGCGGCGGCGCTGGTGGCAGCCGGCTTGGCCGGGGTGGTGCCGGCGGCAGTCCGTTTGGCCGGCGCCCGTTTGGCGGGGGCGGCGCCCCTCGGTGCCGAACCGGCCGATCTCCCCGTCGATTCCGAACCGTCCGTCGAGCTGTCCATCGCCCCATCGTGTCCGGCTCAGGCGGGACGGGCAAACGCACATCAGACCCCGTTAGCATCCCTGTCCATGTCCATCACACGAGTGGGAATTGTCGGATCGGGAATCATGGGTTCGGGGATCGCCGAGACCGCCGCCGTGAGCGGCTTCGAGGTGGTGCTCCGGTCACGCAGCCAGTCGACGGCCGATGCCACCGTGGCCGCACTGGAGAAGTCCCTGAACCGCCAGGTCGAGAAGGGCAAGAGGACCGAGGCGGAGCGGGACGAGGCGCTGGCCCGGGTCACCCCCACCTCCGAGCTGACCGCCCTGAAGGGCGTCGACCTGGTCATCGAGTCGGTCGTCGAGGACCTGGCGGTGAAGAAGGAGCTCTTCAACGAGCTGGACCGGATCACCGGGGACGGGGCCATCCTGGCCACGAACACCTCCACCCTTCCGGTGATCGAGCTCGCCATGCAGACCGGTCGGCCCGACAAGGTGTGCGGTGTCCACTTCTTCAATCCGGCGCCGGTGATGGCGCTGGTGGAGCTGGTCAAGCCCCTGACCGCCTCCGACGAGACGCTGGCGACCGTGCGGGCCTTCGCCGAGGCCTGCGGGAAGACCCCGGTGGAGGTGAAGGACCAGGCCGGTTTCATCGTCAACGCCCTCCTGTTCCCCTATCTCAACAACGCCGTCCGCCTCTACGAGCAGGGCGTGGCGTCCATCGCCGATATCGACGCCGCCATGAAGGGCGGCTGCGGCTTCCCCATGGGACCGTTCGCCCTGCTCGACCTGGTGGGGCTGGACACCTCCCTGGCCATCCTCGATGCGCTGTACCAGGAGTTCCGCGACCCGAACTACGCCGCCGTGCCCCTGCTGCGGCGGATGGTCACCGCCGAGCAGCTGGGTCGCAAGTCAGGCCGGGGCTTCCTCGACTACCAGAAGAAATAGGAGGACGGCCCGGTGCATTTCTCCCGAGGCCCCGCCGGGACCACAATGGTGGGATGACCGACGTGGCAGAGCCGGGACGCTCGGGCAGCGGACCCGGGGAGACAGAGGGCACCACCCACCGCGACCGGCCGTGGGTGATGCGGACCTACTCGGGCCACTCCACGGCCAAGGCGTCCAACGAGCTGTACCGGACGAACCTGGCCAAGGGACAGACCGGGCTGTCGATCGCCTTCGACCTGCCCACCCAGATCGGGTACGACCCCGACTCGCCCGAGGCCGCCGGCGAGGTGGGCAAGGTCGGCGTGCCCGTGGCCCACCTGGGCCACATGCGCCAGCTGCTCGACCGGATCCCGGTCGAGTCGATGAACACGTCCATGACCATCAACGCCACGGCGGCCTGGCTCCTCGGCCTGTACATCGCCAACGCCCAGGACCACGGGATCGACCCGAGGGTGCTGTCGGGGACGACCCAGAACGACATCGTGAAGGAGTACCTGTCCCGGGGGACCTTCATCTTCCCGCCCCAGCCGAGCCGGCGGCTCACCGTCGACACCATCGCCTACACGGTGCGCAACGTCCCCAAGTGGAACCCCATCAACGTCTGCAGCTACCACCTCCAGGAGGCGGGGGCCACACCCGCCCAGGAGGTGGCCTACGCCCTGGCCACCGCCATCGGCGTCCTCGACGCGGTGCGGGAGTCGGGGCAGATCCCCGAGGGTGAGTTCCCCGCCGTGGTCGGACGGATCTCCTTCTTCGTGAACGCCGGCGTCAGGTTCGTGGAGGAGACCTGCAAGATGCGGGCCTTCACCGCCTTGTGGGACCGGGTCTGCTCGGAGCGCTACGGCGTGACCGACCCCAAGCTGCGCCGCCTCCGCTACGGCGTCCAGGTCAATTCGCTGGGGCTGACCGAGGCGCAGCCCGAGAACAACGTGCCCCGTATCGTCCTCGAGTCGCTGGGAGTCACGCTGTCCAAGCGGGCCCGGGCCCGGGCCCTGCAGCTGCCGGCCTGGAACGAGGCGCTCGGCCTCCCCCGGCCGTGGGACCAGCAGTGGTCGTTGCGCATCCAGCAGATCCTGGCTTTCGAGTCCGACCTCCTCGAGTACGGGGACATCTTCGACGGCTCGGTGGTCATCGAGGAGAAGACGGACGAGGTGGCCGAGGCCTCCTGGGCCGAGCTGCAGGACGTGCTGGCGCTGGGCGGTGCCTTCGAGGCCATCGACGAGCTGAAGGCGCGGCTGGTCCGAAGCCAGGCCGAGCGGGTCCGGCGCATCGAGACGGGCGAGCTCCCGGTGGTCGGCGTCAACTGCTTCACCGAGACAGCCGATTCGCCTCTGGCCCCGGCGGGCCCCGAGGCGGGCGGTGACGGGAGGAACGGGCACTCGGGGCCGGCCGTCGGCAGCATCCTGAGAGTCGATCCCGCGGTCGAGTCGGAGCTGCGGGCGGATGTGGAGGCATGGCGGGCGGCCCGGGACCCGGCCGCCGTCGAGCAGGCCCTCGACCGCCTGAAGCGCGCGGCGGAGGGCACCGAGAACGTCATGCCGGCCACCATCGAGCTGGCCCACGCCGGGGGCACCACCGGGGAGTGGGCCGGCGCCCTCCGCCAGGTGTTCGGCGAGTACCGGGCCCCGACCGGGGTCAGCGGCGGCGTCGGCCACCGGGGGGCCGGGTTCCGGCGCGTCGTCGAGCGGTCGCGGTCGATGGCGACCCAGGCCGGCGGCCCTCCCCGCCTCCTGGTGGCCAAGCCCGGGCTCGACGGTCACTCCAACGGGGCCGAGCAGATCGCCGTGGCCGCCCGCGACGCCGGCTTCGAGGTCGTCTACCAGGGCATCCGGCTCTCGCCCGCCGAGATCGTGGCCACCGCCCGGGACGAGGACGTCGACGTCGTCGGCATCTCCATCCTGTCCGGGTCCCATCTCGAGCTGGTGCCGGAGATCGTCGACCGGCTGCGGGCCGCAGGGGTCACCGCTCCCGTCGTGGTGGGCGGGATCATCCCCCCCGAGGACGCCGACATCCTGCTGGGCAAAGGTGCGGCCCGGGTCTACACCCCGAAGGACTTCGAGCTCGGCCGGATCATGGACGGCATGCTCGAGCTGGCCGAGGGCCACCGGGCCGCCGTCTCCTGAGGGACGGACCGGACCCGGGCGTCAGGCCCAGGGGCGGTCGCGGCGGACCGAGGCCGGCCTCGACCACCATCGACCGCTGAACCTCCAGGCCGGCACGGTGTCGGGCTCCTCGGCCACCACCACCCTCGGCCGGGGCCAGGCCTGCTCGACGGCGGAGGTCAGCACGGCCAGCATCTCCGAATCGATGGCCGGTCGCCGGCTGATGTCGGCGGGAGCGCTCACAGGGGCATGTTCCCGTGCTTGCGCTTGGGGAGGTCCTCGCGCTTGGAGACCAGCAGCGCCAGGCTCCGCACCAGCACCCGCCGCGTCTCGGCCGGGTCGATGACGTCGTCGACATACCCGCGCTCGGCGGCGGCGTATGGGTTGGCGTACCGCTCCGTGTACTCCTCCACCAGCTCCTTGCGCCGGCCAACCGGGTCGTCGGCCTCGGCCAGGTCGCGGCGGTAGACGATCTCGACCGCCCCTTCCGGGCCCATCACGGCCAGCTCGGCCGACGGCCAGGCGTAGGCCAGGTCGGCCCCGATCGACTTGGAGTTCATCACCACATAGGCGCCCCCGTAGGCCTTGCGGGTGATGATCTGGATCCTTGGGACGGTCGACTCGCAGTAGGCGTACAGGAGCTTGGCCCCGTGCCGGATGATCCCGCCGTACTCCTGGTCGGTGCCGGGCATGAAGCCCGGGACGTCGACGAAGGTGATCAGCGGCACGTTGAACGCGTCGCAAGTGCGAACGAACCGGGCGCCCTTCTCCGAGGCGTCGATGTTGAGCACGCCGGCCAGCATCTGGGGCTGGTTGCCCACGATGCCCACCGACCGGCCCTCGATACGGGCGAAACCGCACACCAGGTTCATGGCCCAGTGGTGGTTGACCTCGAAGAACTCACCGTCGTCGACGACGGCCTCGATGACCTTCTTCATGTCGTAGGGCTGGTTGGGCGAGGCGGGCATCAGCCCGCTGAGCTCCGGGGTGAGCCGGTCGGGATCGTCTCCGCTGGCGACCAGGGGCGCCTCCTCCAGGTTGTTGGAAGGCAGGAAGCTCAGCAGGTAGCGCACGTCGTCGAGGCAGGCCTTCTCGTCGGGGGCGACGAAGGCGGCCACGCCCGACTTGGTGGCGTGGCTCATGGCGCCGCCGAGCTCCTCCAGGGTCACGTCCTCCCCGGTCACCGTCTTGACCACGTCGGGTCCGGTGATGAACATGTGGCTCGTCCCCTGCACCATGAAGATGAAGTCGGTCATGGCCGGGCTGTAGACCGCCCCGCCGGCGCACGGGCCGAGGATCACGCTGATCTGGGGGATCACTCCGGACGCCTCGGCGTTGCGATGGAAGATGCCGCCGTAGGAGTGGAGGGAGACCACGCCCTCTTGGATCCGGGCGCCGGCGCCGTCGTTGAGGCCGATCATCGGCACCCCGATGGAAGAGGCCAGATCCATGACCTTGTGGATCTTCTCGGCGAAGACCTCACCGAGAGCCCCGCCGAACACGGTGAAGTCCTGGCTGAACACACAGACCCGCCGGCGGTCGATGGTGCCGAACCCGGTGATCACTCCGTCGGTGTAGGGCCGGTTGTCCTCCAGCCCCATGCCGTAGGCCCGGTGCCGGGCCAGCATGTCGAGCTCTTGGAACGAGCCGTCGTCGAGCAGGTAGTCGATGCGCTCCCGGGCGGTCATCTTGCCCTTGGCGTGGTGCTTCTCCACGGCCCGGGGCGACCCCGCGTTGCGGGCCAGCTGGCGGCGTTCCGCCAGTTCCTCGAGTCGTTGGGTCATCGGGTGATCCATGGTCACCGAGGCTACCGGACGGGCCGAACCGGCTAACGCTGGCCGGGTCGCCGGAGGAGGGCGGCCGTCCGGCTCACTGGGCCGTGTTGACCCAGTGGGGGCCGCACCACACGTAGGCCACCGAGCGCTGTGGCCCCTTGCCCAGGTAGGGGGCCACGCTCTTACCCGCGTAGCGGCGCTCGAGCTCGGAGTCCCGCGTCCCGACGAAGGAATAGCGCTCGGTTGACCGGCCACCGGTCCTCCCGGAAGCGGTGCCCCCGGCGACCCCGGAGGCGGCGCCCCCGGTGACGGGACGGGACGGCTCCCAACGATCGAGGCGGTAGACGGAGTCGACCAGCTCCCCGACCACGACCACCGCCCAACGCGGCGAACGCGGCGCCTCGACGTCGACCCACCGCCGGCCGATCCGCCAGCCGTGACGGGCACTCCCGTAGGAGGCGTCGGACCCGGTCGGGCCCACCCGCAGGAGGACCACCTGATGGGAGCGCTTGAACTTGGCCCGCTTGGCCAGCAGGGAGCGAACCTCGACCGTCGTCCGGCGTTGGCTGCCCCCGGCCGGCTCGCCCGGGAGCCCGAGAAGGTCGTGGGCGGCCGCCTCCACCGTCAGGGCCTGGTCGGGGTCCAGCCCGTAGCGCAGGACCTCGATGCGGACGGACCGGCCCGCCGACTCGACCTCTCTGATCCGGTCGAGCATGGGGTACTCGCCCTGGCCGGTCCCGGTCCGGGCCGCCCGGACATGGCCGATGCAGCGGTCATCCTGGCCCCGGCCCGCGAAGAAGGGACGGCCGGTCCTCGGGTCGACGAGCAGGTAGACGTAGGACTTGAGCTTGGTGCGGACACCGGGCGGGAACGACTCCTCGACCGGATCCGGCTCGTCTGACCCCGGCGACACCGGGACGGCCGCCAGGGGGGCGGGCTGGGCGGGGACCGGGATCGAGGGGACGGGGACGGGTTCGGCGGCCTGGTCAGTCCGGCCGGGGATGCTCGGCACGCCGATCGACGGGCGGGTGCCCGGGAGGGCCCGGTCGAGAGCCTCGGTCAGGGCCGGCGGCGCGCTGTCCACTACCGGCCGGCTATTCCTCGACCAGCTCGATCAACGTGCCGAACGCACCCTTCGGGTGCACGAAGGCCACGGTGGTGCCACGCGACCCGGGCCGGGGCACCTGGTCGATGACCGCCCCGCCATGGTCCTTCACCGACTGGAGGGCGGCGGCACAGTCGTCCACCCGGTAGCCGACATGGTGGAGGCCCTCACCCTTGTTGGCCAGGTACTTGGCCACCGGTGAATCCTCCCTCGTGGGTGTGAGCAATTGGACGTAGCTGTCCGCCACCTTGAGCAGCGCCTCCTCCACGCCGTCCGACTCGACGCGTTCGCGGTGGCTGACCTCGGCACCGAACGTCTCCGCATAGTAAGCCACGGCCGCGTCGAGATCGCGGACCGCGATGGCCACATGGTCGAGCTCGGTGAACATCGGCTCGGTCACCCGCCCCACCCCGCCGTCCTCGCGCCGGCCGTCGACGAGTCCACCCCTCCCGCCCTACGCACCATGGCGGCGGAACAAGGTGATGCGGTCCTCGCCCACCTCGGCCCGCAACGCCGGGTCGTCGATCCCGAGGCCCTCCTCCGGAGCCAGGCACAGGACGCCGATCTTCCCCTCGTGCAGGTTCTGGTGCACCTGGTAGGCGGCGTCCCCCACCCCGTCCAGCGGGTGCAGCGCGGACAGGGGGGTAGGACCTTCCCCTCGCACACCAGCTGGTTGGCGTCCCAGGCCTCGCGGTAGTTGGCGAAGTGGGAGCCCTTGATGGTCTTGAGCTTCATCCACAGGTGGCGGTTGTCGTACTCGATCATGTACCCCGAGGTTGCGGCACAGGTCACCACGATCCCGCCCCGCTTGGCGGCGAACACCGAGGCCCCCATGGTCTGGCGGCCCGGGTGCTCGAACACGATGTCCACGTCGTCACCGACCAGGGCCCTGATGTCCTTGCCCAGTCGGCGCCACTCGGACTCGTCCTGGGTGTGCTCGTCCTTCCAGAACCGGTAGTCGGCCGCCCTCCGGTCGATCACCGCCTCGACCCCCAGGTCGTGGAGGAGCTCCACCTTCTGCGGTGACGACACCACCCCGACCGGCGTGCCGCCGCCGTTCAGGACGTACTGGACGGCGTAGGCCCCGAGCCCTCCCGACGCCCCCCAGACGAGGACCTTGTCACCCTGCTTCATCTGCGCACCGTTCTTGGAGACGAGCATGCGGTACGAGGTGGAGTTGCACAGGGCGTTGATCGCCGCTTCCTCCCAGGTGAGGTGGGTGGGCTTCGGCATCAGCTGGTTGGCCTTGACCACGGCCAGGTCGGCCAGGCCCCCGAAGTTGGTCTCGAACCCCCAGATCCGCTGGTTGTCGGCCAGGATCGAGTCGTCGTGCGCGCTCGGGCTCTGGTCGTCGACGTAATTGCAGTGGACGGTCACCCGGTCCCCCGGCCTCCAGTTGCGGACGGCCGACCCGGTGCGCAGCACGACACCGGAGGCGTCCGACCCGACCACGTGGTAGTCGAGGGCATGGCGCTTGCCCCACCGGCTCTCCTTGCCCAGCCGGTCGAGGAACCCGAAGGTCGGGAGGGGCTCGAAGATCGACGTCCACACCGTGTTGAAGTTGATGGCGCTGGCCATGACGGCCACATAGGCCTCATCCGGGGCCAGCTCGGGCACGGCCACATCACCGACGTGGAGCGACTTGCGCGGGTCCTTGTCCTTGGTGTCCAACCCCTCGAACATGTTCACCTCGTCCCGGCGGACGAAGGCGGCTCGGTAGGCCTCGGGGAGCGGGATGGCGGCGATCTCGTCGCCGGACGCGCCGGATTGAATGGCTGCCAGGAACTCCTGCATGGGTGGCAGGATAGTCCGGCGGTCAGAGCCCGATCGGGGCCACAGACGCACCAGGACAGACGGGTACCGGCGGGCCCTCCGGGCCGAGGCCGGGGCGCCGGAGGTGCGCTCGTGTGGTCATCCCGGCCGGTGGGCAATATCATGGGTCGGTCGCAGTGGCGGTCCCAACGGGGGGATCGCCGCCTGATCAGGCCAGCAGGCCGCGGAGGTCGTCATGCCCGGAACTGTCATCGTCGCAGGTGCCCGCACCCCGATCGGCAAGCTGTCGGGGGCACTGGCCGGCTTCGCCGCCACCGAGCTCGGCGGCTTCGCCATTGCCGGCGCCCTGGAGCGGGCGGGGATCGAGCCCGGGCAGGTGGATTACGTCTTCATGGGGCAGGTGCTCCAGGCGGGCGCGGGCCAGATCACGGCCCGCCAGGCGGCGGCCAAGGCGGGCATCCCGTTGGACGTGCCGGCGACGACGGTCAACAAGGTGTGCCTGTCCGGATTGAATGCCATCTACCTCGCCGATCTGCTGATCAACGCCGGGGAGGCCGACATCGTGGTGGCCGGCGGCATGGAGTCCATGACCCAGGCCCCCTACCTCCTGCCCGGGGCGCGTGCCGGCTACCGGTTGGGCGACCAGGCCGTGGTCGACTCGATGATGTACGACGGCCTGTTCTGCGCGTTCGACGACTGCGCCATGGGGCTCGGGACGGAGCGCTACAACGGCGCCGACGGAGTGTCCCGGGTCCGCCAGGATGCCTTCAGCGCCCTGTCCCATGAGCGGGCGGCGGCGGCGGCCAAGGACGGCCGGTTCGCCGACGAGATCATCCCGGTCAACGTGCCGCAGCGGAAGGGTGACCCGCTGGTCTTCGACACCGACGAGGGCGTGCGCCCCGAGACGACGGCCGAGTCGCTCAGCAAGCTGCGCCCCGCCTTCGACAAGGAGGGCACCATCACGGCCGGCAACGCCTCGCAGATCTCGGACGGCGGCGCGGCCGTCATCGTGATGTCGAAGGCCAAGGCCGACGAGCTCGGCGTGACCCCTCTCGGCGAGCTGGTCAGCTACGGCCAGGTGGCCGGGCCCAGCCCGTCGCTGCTCCACCAGCCGTCCCACGCCATCACCGTGGCCCTGGGCAAGGCCGGGCTGGCCACCGGCGACATCGACCTGTTCGAGATCAACGAGGCCTTCGCCGCGGTGGGGCTCGCCTCCGCCGACGACCTCGGCATCGGGGAGGACCGGGTGAACGTCAACGGCGGGGCGATCGCCCTGGGCCACCCGGTGGGCATGTCGGGGACGCGTGTGGCCCTGACCGCCCTACTCGAGCTCAAGCGGCGCGGCGGGGGTACGGCTGCCGTCGCCCTGTGCGGTGGCGGTGGCCAGGGCGATGCCGCCGTGCTCCGCACCGTCGGCTGACCCCCGACGACGCGGCCGACTGACCATCCGGCTGAGCCCTGGCTGACCCTCGGGCACCCGGTCAGGTGACCTCGGGGACGTCGACCTCCATCGGTCCCACCGGGGTGTGGAAGCTGGTGACCCGGGGGGGCACGCGGAGGCCGTCCTCGTTCTCGTAGCGACGGCGGATGGTGGCGTGGTCGGCCGAGAGGGTGAGCTCGGCGATCTCGTCGGTGTACGCCGGCTCCGGACCGGGGCCGCCGGAGGCGAGCGTCCCCCATCCGTCCCAGGGCAGCATCTCCACCTTGTTGAGGGCGGCCAGGTCCCGGGCGATGTTGGCGACGATGAACCATTGGCCCCACATGTCGAGGATGCCGAACCGGTCGCCCTCCTCCGTGCCCGCCCGGCATCGCCGCCACGCCTCCCCGGCCGGCAGGAACCGCCCCGGCGGGAGGTCGGTCGGGTCCTCGAGGTCGACGGCCTCCCGCTGGAGCGCGTCGATCTGGGCGTCGAGGCCGACCCAACGCCCGCCGTTCCAATGCTCGACCACCCAGTGGTCGACCCACCTGCCGGGCTCGAAGTAGCCGGCGAAGCCACAGCGCGCCCGGGCCGGGATGGCCGCCCGCCTTAGCAGGGCGGTGGTCAGGGTGGAGAAGTGCCGGCAATTGCCGACCATCCTGCTTTCCGGCGGACGGCTCGCAACCAGGGGCCGACCGTCCAGCTGGAGGATCTGTGCCGCCATCGCCTCGGCCGGCCGCGTCTGCAGCTCGACCTGTCGCTCGGGAGGAACCTCGACGCCATAGGCGCCGGCCCAGAAGGGGTGGAGGACGAGTCCCTGCACCATCGCGGCGATCCCGTTCGGATCGGTGGGTGCCCCCTCGAGGGGGCCGTCCAGCCCGGCGAGGCCGGTCATGACGCCCGGCGATGCGTAGAAGTCGAGCTCCTCGGCCAAGGCTTGCTGCTCGTCGCTCATCGCCCGATCCTCCCCGCGGAGAGGGTCTCGTCCCCCACTGACCCGTTCGCTCGCAGCCTACGACCACAGCGAGTGCCGTCGAGTGCGACTCCGCGCACAGGGGGCGGTGGGCAGCGGGGCCGTCACGACGGTGGCACCTGCACCCACCACCTCAGCGGTGCTCCAGCGGTCGACGGGGCCCGCCGCGGAACATACCGGGAAGGTCGGCCCGGGGGAACAGCCGATCCGCCCGGCACGCTCAGTACGGCGGCTTGAACAGTCCTACGAGGGTGGCGCACCCGTGGACGACGTCCTCCCACGCATCCACATGGAGGCCCAGCACGGCCAGGGCGCAGGTGGGGAACCCGTGGCCCTCCAGCGTCGTCCGGTCGGCCCCGGGCCCGTCTTCGCCGTCGGCGGCCAGCAATTCCCACACCAGCTCGAACATGGTCGGGTTGTGGCCCACCACCATGACGCTCTTCACCGCCTCGTCGATCTCCCGCAGGTACCCGAGCACGTCCTCGGTGTCGGCCTCGTACAGCGACCGGTAGGCGTCGAGCGGCAGGCGGTTCCCGAGGGCCTGGGCGACGAGGCCGGCGGTCTGGCGGGTGCGCACCGCCGACGAGCAGATGGCGAGGTCGGGCCGGCTGACGCCCTCCAGGCCGAGCACGGGCCGTTCGCGGGCCAACCGGTTGCCGAGGGCGGTGGCGTCCCGGCGCCCCCGGGCGGTGAGGGGCCGTTCGCGGTCGCCGCCTCCCCACGGGGCATCGGATGCGGCCTTGCCGTGCCGGAGCACCCACAGGTACCGGACCGGCACCTTCGTGGTGTTCGGCATGCCCTCATCGTGCCCCAAGTGGCCGCGGGGCCGCCCGGTACTAGGCCTCGACCTCCCGCCGGCCCTCGAGGGCCCGACCGAGCGTGAGCTCGTCGGCGTACTCGAGGTCCCCACCCACTGGCAGGCCACTGGCGATCCTGGTCACCGACAGCCCCATGGGCTTCAACAGCCGGGCCAGGTACATGGCGGTGGCCTCGCCCTCGAGGTTGGGATTGGTGCAGAGGATGACCTCTTTGACCCCTTCGGTCTCGACCCGCTCCAGCAGCTCGCGGATCCGCAGCTGGTCGGGGCCGATGCCCTCGATGGGATTGAGGGCCCCCTGCAGCACGTGGTACTTCCCGGAGAACTCCCCCGTCTTCTCGACCGAGACGATGTCCCGGGGGTCCTCCACCACGCAGACCGAGGTCGCCTCGCGCCGGTCGTCGGCGCAGATGGCGCACAGCCCCCCCTCGGCCACGTTGAAGCAACGGGGGCAGAGGGTGATGCGTTCCTTCACCGCCACGATGGCCTCGGCCAGGCGAAGGGCGTCCTCCGGCGTCACCCGGAGCAGGTGGAAGGTGATCCGCTGGGCCGACTTGGGCCCGATGCCGGGCAGGCGCCCCAGCTCGTCGATGAGGGCCTGGAGCGGCCCGGAGAAGATGGCCACCTAGGTCACTTCCTCAGCACCGGGGAAGGCCTGGAGCACCCGGGACTGGGCCGAGTTGTCGACCACCGCCACTTCACCCAGCGCCGACTCGTCGAAGGACGACAGGTCCTCGTCGGGGTCGCCGGCCCCCGGTTCCTCGGCGCCCACGGGGTCGTCGGGGCCCGGTGCGACGTCGACGCGCCCCCGTCCCCGGGAGGGACCGGCCGTCCCGCCGGAGCCGGCTCCGGGTGGGGCATCAGGAGCACCGGCACCGACAGGCCCGGCAGGACCGGTGGCGGCAGGACCGGCGGCGGCAGGCCCGGCGGCAGCATGCCCGGCGGCGCCGGGTGACCGTCCGCCCGCCGGCGCTCCGGTGTCGACCGAGGTTCCCTCCGCCCCCGGGTCGACGACCAGCTCGAGCCCGACCCGGCAGCCGAAGTAGCCGGACAGCACCTGTTCGACCTCGGGGCGGATCGCCTCGCACCGGGCCCGGTGGATCTCGTTGGGCAGTCCGAACGCGGCCCGGTCCCCCGCCGTGCCCGTGAACCGGCCCGCCTGGAAGAGGGCCTTGGCCTTCGGTCGCAGGCGGCCGATGATGTTGTCGCCCCAGGCCTGCACCAACTGGTCGCGGGAGGGGAACTCGACCGGCGGGTTCGGGGTGTCCGACGGCCCGGAAGCGGCCGGCGCCGTGGCTCGGGGGGAGCCAGGGACGGCCGGCTCGTGCGGCGGTGCCTGCTCCGCCCGAGGCGGGTCGGGCACCGGGTCGACGGCCGGCCCGGCCGGGGCGCTTTCACCCGTCGGCGGGTTCGCCGCCGACTTCCGCCGGACCGCGCCCACCGTCCGGCGGGGTCCGCCCTCCGCGTCGGGCGGCCGATCGGCACCTCGTCGTTGAGGTGGGGCCGTGCCCCGGGGCGCCGGAGCCGGAGCCGGGGCGGGAGATCCGGTGTCTGTCCGCCCCGCCCCGGGGCGACCGGACTCCAGGCGCTCGATGCGGGCCAGCAACGCCTCGGGTGTGACATCGGCTTCGGGATGGGCCAGCCGGATGAGGGCGACCTCGAGGGTGACCCGGGGGTCGGGCGCGTCCCGCATGGACACCTGGGCCAGGCCCAGCACCTCGAGGGCGCGGACCAGTGCGGCCAGACCGACCCGCTCCGACCGGGCCGCCAGCGCGTCCCGCTCCGAGCCGGCCACCGAGACCAGCTCGGGTGCCACCAGGACGAGGAACCCCTGGCGCAGATGGTCGAGCAGGTCGCTCGCCAGCTGCTGGGGGCTGTAGCCCGCCGAGGTGAGCTGGGCCACGGCGGCCAGGGCCCGGCCGACGTCGCGCTCGGCCAGGGACTCCACGATCTCGTCGAGCTCGGGCAGGTCGTCGTCGACCGACTCGGAGGCGACGACCTGGTCGAGGACGGAGAGGGCATCGCGGGCCGAGCCCCGTCCCCGGCGCACGGCCAGGGCCAGGGCCTCGTCGGGGACGTCGAGCCCCGCCTGCCGGCGGACCTCGTCGAGCAGACCTCCCAGGGTGTCGGGGCCGAGGAGCCGGAACTCGAAGTGCTGGGTGCGGCTCCGGATGGTGGGCAGGACCTTCTGCGGATCGGTGGTGGCCAGGACGAACACCACGTGCGGGGGCGGCTCCTCCAGGGTCTTCAACAGGGCGTTCGACGCCGCCGTCGACAGCATGTGGACCTCGTCGACGATGTAGACCTTCTGGCGCCCGGGCGTCCCGAGGGCGGCTCGGGCCACCAGGTCCCGCATGGCCTCGACCCCGTTGTTGGAGGCGGCGTCGAGCTCGTGGACGTCGAGGGAGGACCCGCGGCTGATCTCCACGCAGGACGAGCACACCCCGCAGGGCTCGCCGTCGTGCAGGTCGGTGCAGTTGAGGGCCATGGCCAGAATCCGGGCGGTGGACGTCTTGCCGGTGCCCCGGGGCCCGCTGAACAGATAGGCGTGGGCCACCCGGCCGTCCCGGACCGCGTTGCGCAGGGCCAGCACCACATGGTCCTGGCCCCGCACCTCTTCGAAATTGGCGGGGCGGAAGCGTCGGTAGAGCGACTGATAGGGAGTGTCGTCGGGTGCCACGGCCACGTCGGGGGAGCCTACCGGCCCTCGGGTGGCGCAGCCGATAGTGCGGCTCCACCGCCCGGTCCACAGGTGGCGTGGATCGACGTGGCCCAGTTTGCCGGAGGACTGCCGGCAGAAGAAAGCCGGAGTGACACGCAGCGCGGTCGTCTCCGAGGGTCCACCGATGCGCTCACGAGGACCGTCGGAATTGAACCGTCACACTGAGTGTTGAACTCTCGAAAACGGGACATCTGCATGTTATGTTCGCATCTTCAGTTGGTTCTTTGCGGAAGCTTCATCAGGGGCAGAAGTCGAGGGGATGAACATGACCAGCAAATGGACTCGTCGAATTGCGGTGGGCGCGGCAGCTTTTGCCGGTGCTTCACTGGCCGGGTTGGCGGCCCCCGCCGCCTACGCCGCCACGGCGATCAGCAGTCTGTCGATTACTGCATCGCCAAACAGCATCGGGGTACCTGCGACGTACTCCTTGAGCTTCCGGAGCAATGCCGCCTTGCCGGCCGGCGACACCATCACGATCGCCTTTCCGGCCGGAACGGTGGTCCCGACCTCGGCGAGCTCCTACAACGTGGACTCGGCTGGCAAGAATGCCAATGCCACGACGGCCTCCGTCACGGGTACGAGCGTGACCTTCGACACGCAGGTGAATGTGAATGCGTTGACCATTGCCAAGGTGACCGTGTCCGGCGTTGGCAATCCGACGAGCGCCGGGGTGTACGCCGCCAGCGTGAACACCGAGACCGACACTTCAGCAGTGGCGAAGTCCTACTCGATCGGGGCCACGGCCACCCAGCTAGTGGCCAAGGCCGGCGGCAACCAGAGCGCCACCGTGGGTACCGCGTTTGCCAAAGCTCTCGCGGCCACCCTCGAGGATTCCTCTACTCCACCCAGTCCTGTCCTACAGGGAGGCGTTCCGGTGACCTTCATTGTCGTGCCCGGAACTGGAGGCGCCGGTGGGACGTTCCTCAACGGCACCGGTACGACCACGGCGAACACCAACACCAGCGGTCTGGCAACTTCCACGGCACTGACGGCCAACGGGATTGTGGGCGCATTCACGGTCACGGCATCGTCGCCAGGTCTCGCTTCGGCCACGTTCAACGAGACCAATCTCTCGTCGAGCGCCCCTAGCGCGCCCACCAACGTGACCGCTACTGCTGGGAGCCAAAGCGCTACGGTCGATTGGGCACCTCCGTCCTCCGATGGGGGCAACCCCATCACGGGTTACGCGGTCACGTCGTCGCCGGGTGGGATCACCATCAACACGAGCGGTTCGGCCACCTCCGCGGTTGTGTCGGGTCTGACTGGTGGCACTAGCTACACGTTCACGGTGGCTGCAATCAATTCCGCCGGTCCGGGGGCTACATCTGCTCCTTCCAATGCGGTCATTCCGAGCACGCCGCCGCCGCCGACGGCGGTACAGGCGCCGACACCGACGCCGCCCTCGACCAACGACGGCACCCTCCCCGGTCCGGTGACTGGCATGGCCTCGCTCCCCGACGGCTCGGGCTACTGGCTGACTGACGCCGCCGGCGGGGTGTCGGCCCACGGGAACGCCGTCAACTACGGCTCGATGGCCGGGCACGTCCTGAATGCCCCCATCAACCACATCGTGGCCACGCCGACCGGCAAGGGCTACTGGCTGGTGGCCGCCGACGGAGGGACCTTCACCTTCGGCGATGCCGGGTTCTACGGGTCGACGGGCAACCTCCGCCTCAACGCACCCGTCGTCGACATCGCCCCGACCAAGGACGGCAAGGGCTACTGGCTGGTGGCGTCCGACGGTGGCATCTTCTCCTTCGGTGACGCCCAGTTCCACGGTTCGATGGGTGGGATCCCGCTCAACAAGCCGGTGGTCGGGATCAGCGCCGACTACGCCACCGGCGGCTACTGGGAGGTGGCCTCCGACGGGGGCATCTTCTCCTTCGGAGCGCCCTTCTTCGGGTCGACCGGCAACATCGTCCTCAACAAGCCGGTCAACGGCATGACGGCGACTGCCTCGGGGAACGGCTACTGGTTCGTGGCGTCCGACGGAGGCATCTTCTCCTTCGGTGACGCCCAGTTCCACGGCTCGACCGGGAACATCGCCCTGAACGCCCCCATCGTGGGCATGGCCGGCAACGACGCCACCGGCGGCTACTGGCTGGTCGCCTCCGACGGCGGCATCTTCTCCTTCGGCACCCCCTTCTACGGCGCCGACTGAATCACCGCTCGAGGGGCTGACAGCAGCAGGCTCGAAAGCGCACAACCCGGTCCCCAGGAGCGGGACCGGGTTGTGCGCTTCGAGTCAAGGGTTCCGGACCCGCCCTAGGCCTTCCGGACCGAGAGTTGAGGTGACAGATGGCCTCTGCGGTTGATGGTTGTCATGCTGCCTGGTTCTTCTTGTGGTTGTCGAGGATCTGATGAGGGGTGCGGCCGGCCATGTAGTCACCGTGGTTGCGCCGGCGATGGTGGTAGGTCACCAGCCAAGCGTCGACTTCGGCTTGGAGCTGACGGACCGAGGTGAAGCGACGCCGATGGAAGGCCGGGCGCCAGCACTCTTGGAGGATGGTCTGGTGAAAGCGTTCGCACACGGCGTTGCGGTTGGGCGAGCGGGCCGGGATGCGCTCGTGACGCAGCCCCTTGGCCGCCAGGGCCTCCACGAAGGAGCCGGCCACATATTCGGGGCCGTTGTCGGAGAGGATCGCCCGGACCCGAACCCCGTGGCGCCGATAGGCGCGGAGCACCTGGTCGATGAAGCGAGCGGTCATCCCGCCGGTGACCGGTCCGAGCACGATGGCTACGTAAGCCCAGCGGGTGAAGACGTCGATGGCGGTGAGCTGGTACACCTTGCCCACGGCCTTCAGCTTGCCGATGTAGAACGAGTCCACGCAGACGAGCTCGCCCGGCCCGCCCGTGGCCAGGCAGAAGCCGAAGGGCTCGTCCTGTCGGGCCGCCTCGGTCACCAGTCCCGTGGTTGCCGCCGCGATGGCCGCGGCGCGAGCCAGGCGTTCCGAACGCCGGCCGAGCCCGTGGGCGACGAGATGCTTTTGCACGGTCGACTTGGCGATGGAGAAGCCCTGGTCACCGAGGCGATCGGCATATTGGCGACAGCCGAGGGTGGGCAGGGTGACGGCCCAGGTCAACAGCGCCTCGATGACATGGGTGGGGGTGGCCTCGGGCATCTGGGGCGATCGGCGGTCCTTCGGCATGAGGGCCTCGAGCCCGTAGCGGTCGGCCACGCCTTTCGTAGTAGCGGGTCCGGGAGATGCCGAAGACCCGGCAGGCCTCGGCGACATTGCCCACTCGGGGGGCGTAATCCAACACGGCGATGCGGCGCTGGTAGATGATCTCTGCTCGGGTCACGGTGATGGGCTCCTTGGCTCTTTGGAAGGAACCACAGAGTCCATCGCCGGACCCCTCAAAGGGGTGGATGTGCAACCTCATCTCGTGGACCGGAAGCCCTAGGCGGGCGTCCACCTCGTGCCGGGGGACGCCATCCATTCGAGGACCTGACGTCGGGTCGTCGGGCCATGGGCCGACCACGCCGACGGTAGGGCGCCTTCGCTGCGGAGCTCGGCGGACTCCTGGATGTTCGCCGTCAGTGGATCGGTCGTCAGGGCACACCGAGTCGCCGTCGGGTCGACACCGAAGAGCCGGGCCGCGTTGAGGCCGAAGATGTCCGCCTTCACCTCGTCCGTGAGCGCTGGATAGTGGTAGACGTCCTGGAAGGCCGGGGTGATCTGGAACGCCCGCATCGCCATGATCTGCGCCTGGGGGCTCCCGTACCAGATGGCATCGGTCCCCCACATCACCCGGTGCGGTCCGACCCGGCCCAGCAGTTTGCCCAGGGCATGGGCCGCCTGGTCGGGTTGGGTGAGCAATTGCCGCCACACCGTGGCGAGATCCACCCACACATTGTCGTCCGGCGGCACGCCGTGGTGGTCGAGGGCGGCGAGGAGTGAGTCGATCCCGATGGTGGCGGTGGGGTCGTAGGGACCCTCGGCACGGGACGGGTCCCATGCCGCGTGGTAGATGACGAAGTCCATGTCGGGGAACTGGCGGGAGATGGCCACCATGTCGTCCGGATGGTTGAAGGTCGGGGTCGAAGCTCATGAGGGGCAACCCCTTGTGGGCCACGAAGACCTTCACACCCAGATCGTGGGCGTGCTGGACCGTGGGGAGGCCGATCGTCGGGTCCTCCAGGGAGAAGCCCTGACCGGTGGGGCTCCATGCCGTGTAGACCTTGAACGCAGCCGGTGGGCCCGATTCGACCGCGCCCGACATCTCCTCGAGGGTGGCGCCGATGGCTCCCACGTTGGGGCTGACGATGTTCTCGACCAGCAATCGCCGGGCGCCGCCATGGGCCAGTCCGTCTGTGATCGTCTGCGTGCTAAGCGCCTCGGGAAACGGTATCGGTGCGTTGGACGGTCCGGAATTGGGCACGTCGGTCAGCACGGCCACCGTCGTGTCACTGGCCAGGAACAGATCATGCAGGTAGGTGGCCCTGTCGACACAATCGAGCTGCGGGCTGGCCGTGCAGCCTTGGGGCAGCATGCTCAGGACCAGGTCGACCGTCTCGGGGGCGTCCTGGACCCACGGACCGCCCGGGATCACGTGGTGGGTGTGCACGTCGAGGATGAACTCCTGGGCGCCCGATAGGGCCTGCCGGCACGCGGCCGTGTCGGTCGGAGACGGGGCGCTGAACGTTCCACCCTTGTGGACCGCGGTCGATCCGTTCGATCGGGCCGAGGCCGAACAGCCCGCCAGCTCGAACGTGGCGAGGGCCGCCGCTACCGCGCCGGCGCTCTGCAGGAAGCGCCTGCGGTCCATCCCCAGGCGACGAGCCGAGTCGTCGACGGCGGCCCGGATCTGCTCGTTGACCGACCGGTCGAAGGGGGTCTCGGCCGCCGGCAGGAACTCCCCGTTGGAGACCGGGCCGGCCGGGAGTGGCAGAGGCGCCGGGGCACCCTCTTCCTCTCGCCTGGCCCGTGAGAACCTGCCCATCGTGTGCCTCCGAGATGAGGCTAGGCCGATTCCGGCGGCCGTTCCTGCCTCACGGGCCGGGACGGCCCGGCCCCCGGCACTCGGCGCGACGGCCAGGTTGGCTGCGGCACACGGCCGGACCCGCTGAGAGCTGCTGCCTTCCGACCCTGACTCGATTCACAGGAGACCGTTGCGCAGGACCCAGCCGTCGCGCCCAGCACCGGGGGCGTACCCAGCCTACCGTCCCCTCCCGGTGGCCGGAGTAGCCTGTCGGGGCTGTTGACCCCTGCCGAGCCTCCGGGCCGGCGAGGTCGACCCCCGGAGGCGTGCGAGAGCGGCCGAATCGGCACGACTGGAAATCGTGTGTGGGGCAACCCACCGTGGGTTCAAATCCCACCGCCTCCGCCACGACGTCCGGATGGAGCTGGGACCGGCTAGGCCAGCTTGGCGGACCAACCACCGTCGACCGGCAACACGGCGCCGGTGACGAAGGAGGCCCGGTCCGAGGCCAGAAAGGCACCGACCTCGGCGACCTCATGGGGCCGGCCGGCCCGGTTGAGGGCGGCCTTGGCCGCGATGTCGGGTATGAAGTCCTCTGCCCCCACGGCCATGATCTCGGTGAGGACGAAGCCCGGACAGATCACGTTGACCCTGATCCCCTGGGTGCCGTACTCGATGGCCGCGGCTTTCGACGCGCCGATGATCCCGTGCTTGGCCGCCGAGTAGACGCTGGTGCCGGCGGCTCCGTTGAGGCCACCGACCGAGGACCAGTTGACGATGGCACCCCCTCCGGTCGGAAGCATGGCCCGGATACCGTGCTTCATCCCCAACATCACGCCGCGCAGGTCGACGTCCATCAGCCGGTCGTAGAGCTCCATGTCCAGATCGGCCAGCATGCCGCCGTCGGCCACGCCGGCCACATTGAGGACCACGTCGACCCGCCCGAACTCCTCGACGGCGGCCGCCATCATGGCCTCCACCTCGGCTTCCTTTGTGACATCGCAATGCACGGCGAGCACGCCACCACCGACCTCCGCGGCGGTGTCCTGCTCCCCCCCGCTGATGTCGGCGGCGACGACCTTGGCGCCCTCGCGCACGAACACCTTGACCGACGCCTTCCCCATGCCGGACCCGGCCCCGGTGATCACCGCCACCTTGTCGTCCAACTCGCCCACGGTGTCCTCCCCCGTCCGCCTCCGATTTTTCGTGTCAGAGTATGGCATGAAATGGCCGAGGGACGGGCCCCGGCAATGGCCCGGTGGAACGCCACCCGCATTCACAGGGCGCTCCTAGGCCAGCCGGAGGTGAGGCCCACCTCGGCGGATCACGGTGGGGATGCTTCGGGAGAGTCTCGAGGCAACAGAAGCGAGGAGAAGCAATGTCCTCCCAACCACGAAGGATGCGCAGAGCGCTGGTCACCGGTGCTGTCGTCGCCGGTGTCACGCTCGGAGCGGCCGGTGTCGCATCGGCCGCCACCGGGTCGTCGACGACCTCCTCCACGGGTTCGTCGAGTACGACGGCCCCGTCGACCGGCACGAACGGCACTCCACCCACCGGCACCCCACCGACCGGTTCGCCCCCCACCGGCAGTGGCGCCGACCCGGCCACGATGACCCACGGTCCGAACGAGACGTTGCTCACGGGCACCGAGCTCCAGAAGGCCACCGCTGCCGCCAATGCCGCAGTGTCGGGGGCCACGATCATCCGGGCCGAGACCAACTCGTCGGGCGGCTATCCCTACGAGGTGCACATGAAGAAGTCGGACGGGTCCTACGTCACCGTCGAGCTCGACTCCAACTTCTCGGTGATCACCACCATCTCCGGGTTCGGTGCCGGCCCGGCCGGTAGCCAGCCTCCCAGCTCGGACAATGGTCAGGCCCCCGGCTCGGCCAGTGGTGAGGCCCCCAGTTCGGGGTCGGGGTCGTCCTCGACCTACTGAGCCGCTCCGGAAGCAACGCCGGCGAGGCCCCTGCAGTCGCGACCGGCGCGGCTGCAGGGGCCCGGTACAACGAAGGCGGCCGCCGGCACCCCTGGTCAGCCCGCCTGTCCCGGAGGGCGACCAAACCGTTCTCCACATCAGCCAGATGGTGCTGTGAATCGTGGAGCGCATGTTCGAGGAGCCAGCGCACCTCCTGCTGATCGCTGCCGATGGTGATGCCTCGCCTCCATCCGGCGTCAGGGGAAGCCCCGGCCAGCGTGGCCAGTCGGTCGGCGTGCCCGCCAAGCTCGGCGGTGACGATCCGGGGGTCGGTACCCATAGGTCGCGGCGGCGGATTGGATGAGCGCCTCGGCATCGATCGCCGGGAGAACCGGTTCGTTGAGGGTCAATGCCTGCTCCACCCCGAACAAATGGAGCGCAGTGACATCTCGGCTGTGAGCGGCATACTCGATCGCCGACCAGGTCCCGGGGGCCGGTCGGGTCCAGAGGTCGCCCCCGGCGCCATCGAGCAGCTCACGCCATCGCCGCCCGAGGCCTCGAAGGGCGGCCAGGAACTCGGGTGCATCCAAACGCGAGCCGTCGAATCTGCACGCCGAGCACAGCTCATGTTCCAAGGGAACAGGTCTACCCCATCCGAGGTCGACCCGCCCATCGACCACGTCCCGGCCCGATCGCTCGACCTGAAAGCACGCCCCTGTTCGGCACGGACGACGCGATCGGTGGTTCCGGGTGCGTCGCCTCGGATCCTCGGATCCCTGACTGTGGCTCTGACTCCCGGCCCAGGTCCGTTAGCATCCGGCCAGATGAGCAACGATCCCACCGTCCCATGGGCGGGGGCGTCGAGGCGCCCGATGAGCGCTCCGAGGCTGAGCGAAGAAGAGGCGATGGGCCTGGCTCTGGAGGAGGCCGCCGCCGCCATGGCCCAAGGCGACGTGCCGGTGGGGGCGGTCGCCCTGGTCGACGGCCGGCCCATCGCCGCCCGCCACAACGAGCGTGAGAAACGGGGCGACCCCGTCGCCCACGCCGAGCTGCTCGCCCTCTCCGAGGCCGCCGCCGCTGTCGGGAGCTGGCGGCTCTCCGAGGTGACGCTGGTGGTCACCCTGGAGCCCTGCCCCATGTGCGCCGGCGGTCTGGTGGCGGCCCGGCTCGGACGACTGGTCTTCGGAGCGGCCGATCCCAAAGCCGGGGCCTGTGGATCCCTCTACAACCTGTGCGCCGACCCCCGGCTCAACCATGAGGTCACCGTGGTCCCCGGGGTCAGAGCGGCCGAGGCGAGCGACCAGCTGCGTTCCTACTTCGAGGCACGCCGCCGCGATTGACCGGGTTCGGCCAGCCGCGGCGGCGGCACCTCCCGGTCAGGTGTGGGTGTTGGCCATCCCGACGATGGGCTGGTTGAGCCGGATATTGCCGGTCGAGCCGAAGAAGAGGGCGCTGCCGAAGCAGAATACCCCTCCGTCCGAGGCCACGAACCGGTAGCCGGCACCGTCAGGTGAAGCTGCCATGCCGACGATGGGCTGGTTGAGCCGGATGGCTCCGGTGGAACCGAGGAAGGGGGCACCACCGAAGGAGAAGATCCCGCCGTCGGACGCCACCAGCCAGTAGGCGCTGGGCACGGCCGGATCGGCGGCCATGCCGACCACCGGCTTGTTCAGCTGGATCCCACCGGTCGAGCCACTGAAGACGGCGTCACCGAAGGAGAAGATCCCTCCGTCGGACGCCACCAGCCAGTAGCCATGACCGTCTGTCGTCGATGCCATCCCGACGATCGGTTTGTTGAGTGCGATGTTGCCGGTCGAGCCGTAGAACTGGGCATCACCGAAGGAGAAGATCCCGCCGTCGGAGGCGACCAGCCAATAGCCGCCGTCGTCCGGTGTCGAAGCCATCCCGACGATGGGCTTGTTCAGCACGAGGTTGCCGGTGGACCCGTAGAAGTTGGCCGTGCCGTGGGTGAAGATGCCACCGTCGGAGGCCACCAGCCAATAGCCACCGTCGGTGGAGGTCGAAGCCATCCCGACGATCGGCTTGTTCAGACGGGTCGCCCCCTGCGACCCGTGGAACACGGCGTTCCCGAAACTGAAGATGCCGCCATCGGTGGCGCCCAACCAGTAGCCGCTACTAGGAGCGGAATTCACCGTGGTGATCCCGCCCGGCGGTGAGTTCGGCGGGGGCGGAGCCGAGCTCTGGTAGAAAATGGTCACGTTCCCGTTGCCCGTCCAGTGTCCCTGGAAGTAGGGCGTGGTGAGCGACAGGGCGGGATTGCTGAAGCCGGAGCCGCCGCCCCCCCCGGAGCCGGTTCCGCCTCCCCCACCGCCGAAGTAGCCGCCACCGCCGCCTCCGCCGCCGACGTCGCCGCTACCGCCCGACGCCTGGGAGGACTGGGTGGTCGTGGGTCCGCTGCCCGCCGTCGCCGCGCCGCCGCCGGCGGCACCCGGGCCGCTGGAGGTGCCGGCCTGCCCGCCGCTGGCGCCGGTACCCGGCAGCCCGTTTCCGATGCTGTTCCCGGCCAGCTGTCCGCCCGCTCCTCCGGTTCCGGCGGAACCGCCACCGCCACCGCCCGCTGCGGCGAGGAGCAACGTGTTGCCGGTGGAGTCGAAGATCTGGGTCGAACCGCCCCCGCCACCGGCGCCCGTGCCGCCGTTACCGCCGCCGCCCATCCCACCGCCGCCGGCGTTGGACCCGAGCTGGCCCACGGAGACCGTCAAACTCTGGCCCGGGTTGACAGCCAATGCCTCGTTGACCGTGCCTCCGGTGCCCCCGAGGCCGCCGGTGCCGTTGCCACCCTGGCCGCCGCTGGCGTCAAAACAGATGGAGTTGGGGATGGCGTTGGATGGCACGATCCATGTCTGGGTCCGCGGGTGAAAGGCGAACCGTACGGAGATGGTGTTCGGTCCGAACGTCGAGGCGTAGGCGCCACAATCGGTGACCGGCGATCCCAGCCTGGCGGCGGCCGGTGCACTCGAATCAGTCAGGGTCAGCACCAGAGGGACGACCAGAGCGCAGCTCGCCACCAGGGCCAGCGTGGTACGCAACCGGAACGAGCGTCGGGCCTCGGTTGGGCCGACATCTACCGGACGCGTTGCATCTCCGTTGGGTTGATTCATGTCGTAGCTCCTCGGGGTCACTGGCTGGGAGGCGGAGGAACAAGAGGCAGAAGACCGATTGGGTCCGCCCCGCGCTGCTTGTCCAAATGGCGAACCTACTGTCCCCGAGGACTACAGGCAAGGAATGACACAACCGATTTGCGATCGCACCTGCCGATGAAGGGCGATTCTCAGCTGAATCCAAGATTGAGAACGGACTGGAGACGTCAGGCATCGGTCTCGAGTCGGTCCCCCAAGTAGGACAGGCACGGAATCGACACAATCGCGTCACAGACCGCGTGTGTCGGTGGCCACGATTGAAAGGGTGAATCTACAGTTGGTATCGAGCAGCAGAGCGACGCGAGTTGACACGCAGGCAGCCAGAGCTTACGCCGCCGGTTTGAACACCGCGATGCCCGCGGCCCAGTACATGGCCGTGCCGAAGGCTCCGGCGAAACTCTGCGAACCGGGGGCGCTCACAACCTGGAAGCCGCTGACGATGGAGGCGGTCGTGCCGGTCGACGTCTCCTGGGCCAGGTTCGTGTAGCCGGGTGAGGTGACACTGATCGCCTCGGCATTGTTGTGACCGGCGACGAACCCGACCACGAGCTCGTCGGCCAGCGAGGCAGTGGCCGCCCCCGACGACGCCGCCGTGCCGGTATTGGAGGTCCCGGCCGAAGTGTCCAGGGCGCTGGTGGTCGCCACACCGGAGAATTCCTGCACTTCGAAGGCGATCGACGCAGCCGACGCCACGTGGGCGGTGACGGTGGTGACCGGGTTGGCATTGGCGGCGTACCAGAGTTCGCCGTTCGAATTGTGGCCGGAGACGTCGTAGGCGCCGATCCGGGTCCAGGTGTTGCCGGCCGAGTCCGTGATGGATGTGAGGTGGTTGGTGGCCCCGGTGTACTCACTGGCCGAAAGGACGAGCAGGTCACCGGCCTTTGTGGTCGAGGGGAAGGAGCCGCTGAGCGAGGTGGACGTAGCAGTCTCGGTGGCCGAGGCCGACTGCACCCGGGCCGGCACCGACGCGGACACCGGGTTGACCATCAGGGAGAAGGAGGTCGAGTGGGTGGCGGAGACGCCGGTGCCGGTCACCGTGACGGTCGAGGTCCCGGTGGGGGTCGACGTCGACGTGGTGATGGTCATCGTCGAGCTCTGCCCGGCGCTGAGAGTCTGGGGGTTGAACGACACCAGGGCACTGGTCGGGACCCCGGTGGCACTGAGAGCCACCGACTGGGTGGACCCACTGGTGACAGTGGTCGAGATGGTGCTGGTGGTCCCCGATCCGGCGGTCACCGTGGCCGAGGTCGGGTTGGCGGCGATGGAGAAGTCGTTGGCGGCGACGGGATTCACGGTCAGGGTAAAGCTCTGGTTGGCCGCGCTTCCCACGCCGTTGGTCGCCGTGACGGTGATGGGATAGGACGCCGCGCTACCGGTGGCCGGGGTTCCGGACAGGGTCGCAGTGCCGTTGCCGTTGTCGACGAAATTCACCCCCGTCGGCAGCGAGCCGGATTCGGAGACGGCGGGGGGGGGTGAACCGGTGGTGGTCACGGTGAACGTTCCGGCACTTCCCTGGGTGAACGTCGCACCGTTCGATGAGGTGATGGTGGGCGCCACCGGAGCCGGGTTCACGGTGAGGGAGAACGAGGTTGAGTGCACGGCCGACGCACCGGTGCCGGTCACGGTGATGCTGGATGTGCCCGTGGGGGTGGATGTCGACGTAGTGACCGTCATGGTCGAACTCTGCCCGGCGGTGACCGTCTGGGGGTTGAACGACACCGTCGCGCCGGTGGGCGCTCCGGTGGCGCTGAGCGCCACCGACTGAGAGGACCCGCTGGTCACCGCGGTACTGATGGTGCTGGAGGTCCCGGATCCGGCAGTGACGGTGGCCGAGCTGGGGCCGGCCGCGATGGAGAAGTCATTCGGTGGCGATACCGACCCAGCTTTGAACAGAGCCACCCCCGAGGCCCAGTACATGGCTGTGCCGAACGACCCGGCGAAGCTCTGCGGTCCGGGCGTGCTCAAGTCCAAATAGCCGCTCCGGACGGTCACCGTGCTCGGACTCGTAGTCGCCTGCTGGGGCTGGACGGTGTAGCCGGGGGAGGTCACGGTGATGGTCTGGGCGTTGCTATGGCCGGCGACGAACCCGACGGCGAGGTCATTCGAGCCGATGGGGGTGACCGTCCCGGAAGACGCCGCCGTGCTGGTGGCGGCGGCCCCGATGGAGCCATCCAGTGGACCGGATGTGGCCACACCGGCGAACTCCTGGACCTGCAAGGCGACCGTCGAGGCGCCGGTGGTTACCGTCACGCTGCTCACCGAAGCGGCATCTGGCGCGTACCACATCTCGCCGTCCGAGTTCTGGCCCGAGACCGCGTACGCACCCACCTTGGTCCAGGTGTTCTTCCCGTCGGTGACGGCGGTGATCGGCTTGCTGGCACCGGTGAACACACCGGAGGTGAGCACGAGGAGGTCCCCCGCATGGCTGGGAACCGGGAGGGTAACCGTAGTCGTCGACGACCCCGCGCTCTGGACGAACGTCGGCCCGGCCGGCGCAACCGGGGTGGGGACACTCACCGGTGGCGTGGTCTGCTGGGAGATGTTACCGGCGCCGTCGAATGCGTCGATGCTGTACTGGTAGGTGGTGGACGGAGCCGTCGTCGAGTCGGTGTAGCCCGTGCCGGTTCCCGACGTCGTCGCCAACAATGAACCGTTGCGGTAGACGTCGTAGCCGGTCACCCCGGTGTTGTCCGTCGACGCCGTCCAGGTCAGGTTGACCTGCGTCGGGGATGCGGCCGATCCGGCAAGGTTGGTGGGCACGGATGGCGGTGTCGTGTCGACCGTCCAGCTGGCCGTAGCTGGGGACGCTCCCGCCCCGGTGACCACCAGGTTGTGGGGGCCTTGGGCCAGACCGGTATACGTCACCGGGCTGGTGCAGGCCGTGGCCGCCGCCCCATCGAGGGCGCAGGTGAAGGAGGTTCCACCATTGGTGGCGTGGAAGGAGACGGTGGCGCTGGTGGCCTTGGTGAGGGCCGGCGGGGGCGTGTCGATCACCGTGGTCGAGGACGTCGTGTAGGTGTAGTTCTGCTGGTCGAAGGACTGCCCGGCGGCGTTGATGGGGGTCACGGTGGCCGTCCCGCCATTGACGGTGACCTTGAGGAAGTTGAAGACCTGTGCGGCCGATTGAGGCGTGGGTGCTCCACAGGCCGATCCTTTGTTGCTGGTGGGGCTCCATCCGATGGCGTAGATGGCCCCCAACGACTGGAAGCCGGCACAAGTGCTGCCACCGCTCACCGGCTCGAGGATCCCTCCCCCACCACCGGTCACGTAGTTGACGATGTGGCCGGAGCCGCTCGGCGCGATCCGCTGATAGGTGTGGGCGTGGCCGTTGAACGCCACCTGGACGCCGTTGTTGGCCAGCAGCGCCTCGAGGCTGTTGGGATTGGAGGAAGTGTTGTCGAGAAAGGTGTCGGTCGACTGCGACGAGTTGTCCGAGCGGACCGGGAAGTGGAACACGGCCATCTTCACGCCACCGGGATGGCTGGCCAGGTCGGCCGCCAGCCACTTGTACTCGGGTGAGCTCGGGGTCCAGTGCTCGTCGTGGTCGTCCTGGTAGAGGTTGCCGGTCCCCACATTGCTGTCCGCCCAGGCGGCATCCAGCACGTAGATGCGGGCGCCGCCGGCGGAGAAGGCGTACCAGGCGTCGGGATAGCTGGCCGGATTCGTGCCGTCCAGGGTTGGGGCCGGATAGGAGTCGTAGGCGTAGACCCCGTTCGCATTGGCGGCGGTCTGCGACTCGGGCCAATTATGTAGGCCGGTGGTGTTCTGTCCATGGTTGCCTTCGCCGGCCATCACGGGCAGGCCGTTCAACTGCGGCCAGTAGGACGGCCCGAAGATGTTGCTGATGTCCGATCCGGTCTGCTCCAGGTCGCCGTAGTTTGACTGCGAGCCCCCGCTGTAGGCGACGTCCCCGGCGGTGATCACGAAGCTGGCCCCCGACGACCCGATGAGCGAGTCGATGGCCGCTTGGTTCGGGTTGAGATTGTTGGGCCAGGCCACGCTGGCCGATTGCAGGGTCTCGCCCAGGTCGCCGACGACGTCGAAGGTGACCGGCGCCGATGAACCGGTCGCGGCCAACGTGGTGAAGGACTGGGTCGGATGAGCAGTGCCGGCGATCAGGCTGACCGGGCTGGACCCGCCAGAGAAGGGCTCGTAGCAGTAGGTCGTACCGGCCGACAGGCCGGTGAGGGTCACCGTCCGCTGGTACTCGTTGATGGATCCCACGGTGAATTGGGGGCTGATGACACTCGTTCCCTCATTCGCCGAGGGGTGGAGATCGGGGAGCTTCCAGTTCTGAGGGATGGTCGTCGTGTTCTGGGTGCAGTTGCCGGATGGTCCCCACTTGAGCGACCCCGGCAGGGTGAATCCGTCCGTGGTCGCCCAGTTCACATCGGCGGAGGTCTGCGTCAGGTCGGTGACGTAGGGGGCGCGTGTGAGGATAGGATTGAAGCCGCTGTAGGGGGTGACGGCTATAGGGGCTGGTCCGGCGGCACCGGCGGATTCGACCGAGGCCGTCATGACAGTCGAGACGACGGCGACGACCGCGAGGGCCGAACAGACCATCCGCCATTGAACCCCCGCACGTGGCCCTGTAGCCATCAGAGCTGCTCCCCTCCGTCCGTGACGACCATACAGGAGCACGGTGGAGAAAGCCCTTGATTTAATGGGAATTTTTCCAACGGCTCGCAGGGCGTGAGGGAAGGCTCACGCAGGGCGGCAACCTGCCCGGGTGCGCATCACAAACCGGCTCCATCGTCACCGAGAACCACAGGTGATTCCAAGGTTGATGCCCCAAGAGGGCGCCGATGCAGCGCCGGGCAATGCGGGCTAAGCCGGCTTGAACACCGCAACGCCGGCGGCCCAGTACATGGCCGTGGCGAAGGCACCTGCGTAGCTCTGCGGTCCCGGTGCTGCGACGACCTGGTAGCCGGTGATGACGGTGGCGATGGTTCCGGTCGTGTTCTCCTGGGCCAAGTTGGTATAGCCGGGGGAAGTGACGATGACCGGCTCGGTATTGTTGTGGCCGGCGACGAGTCCGACGACCAGCTCGTTGGCGAGTGTGGTGGTCACCCCTGACGTCGCCGAGGTACCCGTGTTGGAGGTTCCGACCACTGTGTCGAGAGAGCCGGTCGTCGCCACACCGGAGAACTCCTGCACCCTGAACGCGATCGAAGTGGCCGCCGCCACATGGGCGGTGACCGTGGTAGCTGAGGAGGCGTTGGCCGCGTACCAGAGCTCACCGTCCGAGTTGTGACCGGAGACGTCGGTGGCACCTGCCCGGGTCCAGGTGTTGTTAGCCGAGTCGGTGATGGAGGTCAGGTGATTGGTGGCTCCGGTGTACACACTGGCCGAGAGCACAAGGAGATCACCTGCCTTGGTGGCCGACGAGAAGGAGCCGCTGAGCGAGGTGGACGGGGCAGTTTCGGTGGCCAACGCCGACTGCACGAACGCCGGTTTGGCCGTGGTCACCGGGCTCACTGTCAGGGAGTACTGGGTCGAGTGGGTGGTCGAGGAGCCGGTGCCGCTGACCGTAATGGTGGAGGTCCCGATGGGCGTGGTGGAGGTTGTGGTGACCGTCATGGTCGAGCTCTGGCCGGCGTTGAGGACGGGTGGGTTGAACGATACGGTGGCGCCCGTCGGGGTGCCCGTGGCGCCCAAGGTGACCGATTTCGCGGTCCCGCTGGTGACCGCGGTCGAAATAATGCTGGTTGTCCCCGAGCCGGCTGTGACCGTAGCCGAGCTGGGCTTGGCAGCGATGGAGAAGTCGTTGGTCGGGGGCGGAGCGAACGTATAGGTCTGAGGATCGAACGCCTGCCCGGCGGCGTTGGTGGGCGTCACGGTCACCTTGGTCCCGCTCACCGTCACTTTCAGGAAGTTGTACACCTGAGCCGCCGACTGCGGGTCGGTCGCGCCGATACCGCACGACGATCCCGTTCCTGCGTTGGGATCGGTGCTCGAAGGAGTCCAGCCGAGGGCGAACATGTTCTCGGTGGTCAGGAGGGACTGGCAAGTTGTCCCCTGGAGCACCGGTTCGGGAACACCTCCCCCTCCACCGGTCACGTAGTTGACGATCTGGCCGGCCTGGTGTGGCACGATTCGCTGGTAGGTGTGGGCATGACCGTTGAAGGCTATGCCCACGCCGTTGGCGGCCAGAAGAGCCTCGAGGCTCGTCGAGGCGGCGGGATTGGCGGAGCTGTTGTCCGCATAGGGGTCGGACGGCTGGGTGGCATTGTCCGAGCGCAACGGGTAGTGGAAGACGGCCAGCTTGATTCCTCCCTGGTGCGCGGCAAGGTCTTTCTGCAGCCACTTGTACTCCGGCGATGCCGTCTGCCAGTGCTCGTCGGCGTCGGCCTGATAGCCCTTGCAATACGTCGGATTGGCCGTGCACTCCGTCCCGGTAGCGGTACCGGTCCCCGATGCGGTGGCGTCTGACCAGGCCCCGTCGATGACATAGATCCGGACATTTCCGGTTGAGAACGCATACCAGTTGTCAGGAAAGGAGCCCTTGATCCCGTCCACTCCGCTGTAGCTGTCCATGGCGTAGGTGCCGCCGGAGCTGGTGGCGGTCGTGGGCGTGGGCCAGACCCGCAACGTGGTGACCGACTGACCGTGGTTGCCGTCTGCTGCGAAGGTGGGGATCCCGCCGGTCTGTGGGAAGTAAGAAGGACCAAAGATGTTGCTCACCTCAGGCACGGTGCCACTCTGTTGCAGATCCCCGTAGTTGGATTCGGTCCCTCCCGAGTAACCCGTGTCACCGGCGACAAGCAGGAACTTGGCCCCGGACTGCCCGATCTGATGGTAGAGCGAGGCCTCGTCGGGATTGACCCCGTTGGGGAAGGACACGTCGGTCCCGGCATTAGCACTGGTGTTGGCATAATTCTCACCGGTGTCGGCGATCACGTCGAAGGTCACGGGTGTCGTCGAGGCCGTGTTCACCGGGTCGAGGGTGGAGAACGTCTGATCAGGCCGAGATGCGGGTAACAGGTCGATCGCCCCGGCCTTGTCCGTGGAGAATACGGCGTAGCAGTACTGCGTGCTCGGTGAGAGACCAGTGAGGAGGACGGACGCCTGGTGTTCCCTGATCGTCACCCCCGCCCCATTGACCACCGAGAACGCCCAGCCGGTCATACCGCTCGATGCTGACGCCGCGGTCGGATTGACCGGGCCGGGCAGTGAGGTCGGCACCCGCTTCGCCGCAGCTGTCCATTTCGTCGTGGCCGACGGACAGGTGCCGTTGACGGTGGCCGCCACTTGCACGGAGCCAGGCGTGTTCGACGAGGTGGCCCAGTTGACGTAAGCCGACGTCTGGGTGAGGTCCGTCACGTACGGCGCCCGGGTGAGGATGCTGTTGAACCCGCTATAGGGCGTGACGGTCAAAGGCGCGGGGCCGGCGGCCGACGCAACGACCGGGATGATGACCGCGGTGGTGAGCACCGTCAGTGCCGCTAGCGATGACAAGACCAGGCGCGGACGAACGCTGATAACGAAACGGGACACCTTGGGACTCGACTCTCTATTCGAACGGGCTAGCGGGGGCAGGGTAGGCCAAGACGGGAGCAGTCTCTCAATCGGGCTCGCATCGGCCCTTATCGAGGACGGCAGACACCATCAACACTCGACGCCCGCCGTCCGTGACTATTACGGATCAGCTCACAGTGGGAGTGTGATCGGGACCGTCAACGTCGTGGTGGTCGTCGGCGGCACTGTGGTGGTGGTCGGCGGCACTGTGGTGGTGGTCGGCGGCACTGTGGTCGTCGTCGGCGGCACTGTGGTCGTCGTCGGCGGCACTGTGGTCGTCGTCGGCGGCACTGTGGTGGTCGTCGGCGGCACTGTGGTGGTCGTCGGCGGCACTGTGGTGGTCGTCGGTGGCACTGTGGTGGTGGTCGGTGGAATCGTGGTCGGCGGAGGCGGAGGTGGCAGAGTCACCGGGGTAGTCGGCGGGGGCGTCACCGGTGCGCTCCCTGCCGGCGGCGCCGGAAGTGGCGGCAGCTGAGCCAACGTGGGCGCCCCCGGAAGGAGCTTGGTGACCTTGACGAACGTGCTCAGCGGTTGCAGGGCGGGCAGCGAGACCGCCGCCGTGCTGACGGGGGTGAACGATGCCGCACAGTTGACTTTCGTCTGACCCAAGCTGGCGGTGGCCTTGACCGGCACCCTGACCCCGGGCGAGGCATGGTCGATGGACAACGAATAGCTGGCCGTACCGGCGCTGTTAGCTGACAGGTTGTGCACGCTGTGGGTCCGGGCATAGTCGGCCTCAAGCTTTACCTGGGCTCCGGCCGCCGACTGGATCGTAACGGTTTCACCCGTGGCACCTTGCGGTGGATGCGGGTTTGAGACCGATACCGTGCACGCCGACAAGGAGGCCGACTCGTCCGGGACAAAGGTCGACCCCAGCGTCGTCTGCGTCGTGTTGCCGGCTGACCGCGCTGCTGAGTTGACGTGTGGGGGTGTCGGGAGGTTGCGGCTTGCACTCCCCCCCGCGACGGTGAAAATGACGATGATGGCAACGGCGATGACCGCCACGGCGGCGGCCACCGGCCGCCAGCGATTTCCGCCCATCAGGTCATCGAACATTGCAGACCTCCTATGTCCTACAGCAGCATCAGAGAAAAGGGGCGTGGTGACATGCCTACTGCCCTCCGCCGGCTGAAGGAAATATTCCCACAGGATCGACCGGCGTGAAGGAAGTCGAGCACGAGTACTTGGTACCTCTGAGGGAGACGATGGCGGTCACCGGGACGGTAATCCCTGGTTGAGCATGACTAATGGCTAAAGCAAAGGAGACGTTCCCCGAGGTGTCAGCCAGGCCGTCATGCACGCTCCGGGTCTTGACATAGTCGGCTTCCAGCCTGACCTCGGCGCCGGCGGTGGTAGACACGATTGCCGTCTCCGCCGTTTGGCCCCTGAGCGGCGCCGAGTTGGAGACCGACACGGTGCACCCTGTCAGGACGGCGGGTGGAGCTGTCGTGTAGGTCTGCGGCTGGTCCGTTCCGCCGTTGGTGGAATGCCTCGACAAATCGGTGCCTCCCGGCGCAGAGCCCCCGGACGTCGAGCCGGTACCGGAGGAACTCACCACTCGATCCGGGTGGCTGCGCAACGCCGATTGAGGCAGCGGAAGAGGAGAACGGCTTCCCCCCTGGCCTGCCGCGCTCACCGCAATGGTGAGCACCGCCACGACCGCGACTCCGACCATGGCCTGGAGCTTCATGCCCCAACTCCGGCCGAGGGGCCGTGGATGATCGAGCTCAAGGTGTCCACGCTCTGGTTCCCGTAGCGTTCGAGTGGGACGATGTAGGTTCCCTCATCGATCTCGTTCCAGCTGATCACCATCCACCCGTTCGGATTGGCACTCGAGTTGCCGTTGTAGAGATCCCTCATGGTCTGGCCCCCGTCGCGCGGCACACACCCCGAACCACCTCCGAGCACTTTGTTGTACCCGGGCGCCAGTGGACTGAAGAACTGCTTGGCGCTGCCGTCGGGGTTGCGGGTGGCCCGGACTTCGGCCGCCAATTGGTCGATGTCGCTGAACGAGCCCGAGTTGGTTATGGGGTTCTGGCTGGACCAGTAGTACTGGTCGGCATCGAAGTCGGCGGCCTTGGCGCTGTTCCAGGTGTTCCAATTCTCGTCGCCGACCAGGTAGAAGTGGGGCCGCCAGCGAGCACTGAACTGGTCGAGGAGCGACTGAGGGTACTTGCGGCTGCCCATCATGATGAGCGTCGGGCGCCCCCCGTTGCTGCGATCGAATGCTGGGTCACCGCCGTAGGTGGTCTGCAGGTAGGAGAGGTCGTTGTCGATCTCGGACTGCGTGCGGATGCGGGCCGAGGAGATGTAGGCGATCCACAGCGTGAAGGGGGTTCCGGCCTGGTTGATATGGTGCACGGCCGCCACCACCGCGGCAAGGCGCTGGTTGAACGCCGAAGACGAGGCGGTCTGGTGCACCATCCCGGTCCCGGCCCAGCTGACCGCGAACCCGGCCAGCCCGGACTTTGCTGCCAGCGCGACGTCGGAGCTGACCTGGTTGGGGTCATCCTGAGTCCAGAGCGGCGACGCCACATCGGTGAGCTGGTTGCCAGGGAAGTTGTTGGTAACCGTGCATCCGTCCCCGCTCAGGGTGGCCGGGAGGGGAAGGGGGTTGGCCGAATAGGGATAGTTCGGACCCAGCCGGGCATGCCAATGCTGGGTATCCCACCACAGATAGTAGAACGCGAACATCCGCTGGTTGGCGCTCACGTTCTGGGCCGGGGGTGGCACAGTGGTTTTGGCTGGATTCGACCCGTCGTGTCCGGACGGCTTCGGACCACTGGTCCCGGTTTTGGGCCCAGCGGTCGTCCCACCGCATGCTGACGCGGCGAGGGCGGTGGTGACCAGGATCCAACCCAGGCGGAGCGGTCGTCGGCGGCTAGACAAGAGCGGCACCCCCTACCCCTCCGGTCGATTCGGGTCCACCCAGCTCGGCTTCCCCGGCTCGCCTGGCCGCCCGCCGACGGCGCCCGATGACGCCAGCGGCAACGATCACGGACGCGACCACCAGCAGGATGGCTATGATCTCCGCCACATCCCCGAGCGTTACGACGATTTCGGTTGACGTCTGGTCCTTGGACAGCCGGATCGTGGAGCCGAGTGCCAGCAGGCCACCCTTCACCTTGACGCCGTAACTGCCCCGCGGAAGTTCGGTCAGTGTGACGCGATGGTCCGGGCCGAATGGCACCACCCGGACCGTGCCGTTGGGGTAGGTCAGCTGAACGGAGGAGCCGGCCGGTCTAGCCGCCATCAGGTCGTTGCCCACGATGGTGAGCGAGTGCAGGATAAGTGGAATGTTCCAATTCAAGGATTGACGAGTGTCGAAACGCAGCTGGCCACTGTTGACGGCGTTGGTGCCGCTGATGATCGCCGACTTCACCGAGTAGGCCACGTCGTGGTCAGCCACACCACCGCGCACCGGGGAGGGCCGGCTGGCGGGGAGCCAGACCGGAGACCGCAACTGGGCCCGGTTCAACGTGATCGTGCTCCCCAGACTGTTGCTGAGTGTCACCGAACTCACCTGGCTGACCGGGAGAACCTTCCTCTGAGGTGTGAGGAGATGCATGGAGACAGCTCGATCAACGTCGAGCTCGAGGATGATCTTGCGGGAGAAGGCTCCGTGATTCGAGTCGCTGAGGTGACGGTCAAGCGACACTCGCAGATTCGAACTGAGCATCTGATTCTGTGGGACCATCACGTCCGATGCGGCGGATGAAAGGTTGGGGTCGTTGATCGTGGCGACTCCCCCCGGCTGGGTCACTCCACTGTTCCCGTCGATACTGAAGTGCACGCCGGCATAGTTCGGTACGACCTCGACCGCCACCGTCCTTGGTGCCGGGGCGGCCTGGGCCGATGTGGGAGTGCCAACCGCGAAAGCCATGGCCAGGACAGCGAGCCCCGAGCAGGCGAAGAGGTGGCGGATTCTCGACGACCTCATGCCGGCACCCCCGGCGGTACTTCGGGCGGCGGTGAAGGATCGGAATCACGACGAGCCCGCGAGAAGGCCAGGGCGATCACGAGCCCACTCGCCACCAGGGCTGCCAAGTAGAGGAGATAGATCAAGGGCACGGCGGGCCGCGCCCCGACCAGAACGATATGCGACGGGATGGTCGGGGAGATGGGTCGTTGGTGCAGATCGAGAGCGGTCAGGAGGCTGGCGGAACTCGCCACCTGCGGGGTGAGGGCTGGCAGCCGGAACACCTGGTCGATCAACCCCGGCACCGACGCGGTGTTGAGTTGCTGAGTGTCCACATAACCTGCCCGGGAATAGGGCGAGACCAGTATGGTCGGAACCCTGATCCCCCAGGTGACCCCCCCGACCGTGGGCGGCACGGCGTGGTCGTACCAACCGCCCGAGTCGTCGTAGGTGAGCAGAAGGGCGGTATGGCGCCATGCCGAGCTCTGCATGAGGGCGTTGATCAGGGACTCGACGAAAGCCTCGCCTTGGGCCGGGCTCTGGGGCGATCGTCCGGAGTACCCACTGGAGCTGGTGACGTATGAGACGGCTGGAAGCTGACCATCGGCCAGGTCGGTGAAATACTGGCCCGAGCCGACGATCCGGTTGGCGTCGGCGGGGTTACCGGTCACCGCCGGCATGGCCAGCAGCGGAATGCGGGACTGGTCACCGCTGGAAACCTGCTGGAAGGGATAGGCCTGCACGTAGTACTTCCAACTCAGATGGGCCTCGTCCAGCTGGTTGAAGACCGTGGTGGCGCTGATCCCCCCCGGCGGCGGTGCATTGGAGGTGACCCCGGCGGTCTGGCCGGCCACGGCCACCAGGCGGTTGGGCAGGGGGCCGGCCTGGGATGCCGCATAGAAGTGGTCGAAGAGAGTGAACCGGTCGGCCAGGTTCCAGTAGTAGGGCAGGTCGCTCCCGTTGAAGTGGCCCATGGCCAGCGAGCCGATTGAGGCGTTGGGTTGGGCACTGACGAATCCGTCCATCTTCCCAGCATCGATGGCCTTGTCGGTGACCTTCCGGGTGTCGGTCAAGCCGGCACGGGCCTGGTCCGAGCTGATGTGGTAGGGCTTCACACAGCTCTTGGAATTGATCTGTACGCGTTGGCAGACGTTGGCCGGAATGCCGTCGACGCCAAGGCGGGTCCCGAAGTAGTTGTCGAACGAATGCCCGCTCTGCATGACGACGATCACGTGCTGGATGTCGGCGGCCGGCGCGGCTGCCGACGGACGGCCGGCGGTCGCCGTCGCCCGGGAGGCAGCGGGGGCGAACGATCCCGGGCCGGCGATGGCGATGGCGGCGGCCAGGCCCGCCATCCCGGCGACCGAGCCCAACCGGCGATGACGTGAGAGGAGGGATCGTCGCACGCGCATCAGGGGTGAACCTCGTAGATGATGACCACGGGCTGGCCGTCGGTCTTCTCCGTGTGCACCACCACGCCGTGGTAGCGGGAGACCAGGACCTCCAGGCGACGCGCCGTGGTCGGGGAGCGCAGCGCCGAGTAGGCGTCCCAGACCAGGAAGGTGAACTGCCCGTCACGGACACTGTGATCGGGGTTGTAGATGGGAGTGTAGGCCGGGTTCCGGTGGAGGGGGTCGGTGCTCACCGAGAGCCCCTGGGCGGGCCGGTGGCCGTAGTACTCGAGGATGTTGGCCATGCTCGGGCCGATGGTCATGAGCTCGGTGCCGGGCACCAGGTTCGCCCCGATCCACTGGCCGGCCGGACGTCCCCCTGGAACCCCGCCCTGGCCGGCGAGGGCGGCGGCGTCACCGGCGGGAAACACCACCGACCAGATCCCCGGAACCAGAGAGGCCAGCACGATGGCGATGGCCGCCGGTCGCGCGATGGATGCGGTATAGCGGTCCCAGCGGTCAGGAAGATGGAAGGTCGCCAGCCCCCGGGCCGCCAGGATGGCCAGAGCCGGGGCGATGGGCAGCAGGTACTGGTACCCCTTCAGAGGGTAGACCTCGAAGATCACGAAGGGAACGGCGATCCACAGGACCAGCATCAACTCGCGCCAGGTCCGGTTGATCCGGAAGATGAGGGCGGCGGCGGCCGCCCCCACCACCGCCCAGCCGATGGCCGACGGGATGACGGTCAGGTAGAAGGTCCCGGCGTGGTTGGAGGTGCGGGCCAGCTGCCAGGTGAGATAGTTCTGGCCGGTGGAGCTCCGCCCGGCCAGCGACAGGGCGAGGGGGAAGATCAGACTCACCACCGCGGCGACAGAGACCACCAGGGCGACCGCCCGACCCGGTCGGCGCACCTCCGGGCTGACCAAGAGGAAGAGCACGAAGCTGCCGATCAGGACGGCGCTCGTCTCCTTGGTGATGACAGCCAGCCCGAGGGTGGCCGCCGACGCAGCCAGCCACTCGAGACGCTCGGTCCGAACAAAACGGATGAACATCCAGAAGGCCAGGGTGACGCACAGGACCGCGGGTCCGTCCAGTAGCACCTGTCGGGTCACGACCACGTGATAGGGCATGACGGCCAGAATCAGTGCCCCGAGCACGGCCGTCTTCGGCCCGTACAGCTCCCGACCCACCAGGAAGACGGCGGCCACGGTGGCTACGCCGAGGAACGCCACCACCACTCGGCCGCGGAGGTCCGGGGTGCCGGAGCTGAACAGCGGCGACATGAGGGTCTGCAGGAGGAGCGGGTGGGCCCGGAATATCGGGAACTGGTTCACGAACAGGGGGTTGCCGGCCAATGACGCCGCCTGGCCGGCATAGACCGCCTCATCGCTGTTGAACCCGAAGGCGTTGAGGTTGACCAGCCGGAGGACGAGACCGACGAGCAGCGTGAGAGCCAGCCATACCGAAGTCGGAACCGGCCCGCGCCACAGCAACGCCGGGCGCGGCCGGCTCACCGACGCCCCGGCCGGAGAACCCTGGCCGTCGACCGGCCGGATGGCGCGCTCACTCGTCTTATTCGCTGTCTCGTCGCTGAGCAGCGTCACGTACGGCCCTTCCCAAGTGTCGGTGAGTGGATGAAGGCGAGTCAGGCGTCAAAGCCCGACAGGGGATCCACCTCGGGAACGTTCTGATGGTCCAGGGCGAACACGTCCTGGCTGTTCGGCGTGGTGTTCGACTCGTTCACGAAGGGCGGCCTCGCCGGACCGTTGGTGACCACGGCGGCGGCGATCTGGTCGGCCCAGGTGAAGTCGTCGGAGCCCAGCCGGTGGATCTCTACGCTCTCCATGGCGCTCGCCAGGATGAGGCGTTCCTGCTCCCGCAGTTCGTCGTAGCTGTGGCCACCGACCGAGAGTGCCTGGGCCAAGTACCGGTAGGGCGGGAACCCGTAGGCGTCCTCCGTGTTGGCCAGCAGCTCGAGCATGGCATCGCTCTTCGGCACCAGGCTGTGATGGGGCTTCCCCCGCTCGATGATGTAGAGCTGGTCGATCGCCGTGGTCGAGGCCAGGTCGCAGGACACGAGGCGCTGGACGTGGTACTTCGGCGGCGGCACGGCCCGCTGGGTCCATCCGTTGATGGTCATGATGGGCACATTGTGGTCGGCCAGCCTCATGGCGATACCGCGCCCCTCCTTGGAGTGCAGGCGGCTCTGGATGCGCAGCCGTGCCCACTCCGAGCGGCTGAGATCCCCGGCCTCGACGGCCCGAAGGGTGTGCTCGCTGATGGTCAGCGGCTTCGGGAAGCTGCGGGCCACGCCTGAGCTGTCCACGATGGTCATGTCGTCGGACAGGAAACGACCGTCACTGGTGCGGAGGAGCTTGAGCACCGTGCCGGTCTTGCCGGTGTCGGTCCGGGCCGACAGCATCAGGCCCCGACCACCCACATCCATGCAGGCGGCATGGAGGAGCATGTAGCCCCGGTCCACGAACACGAACCGGAGCAGGGCCTCGATGACGTTGGTGTAGAGGACGTGCGGGCTCCGGGCGAGGGCCCGGCTCGACGTCACCGCGATGTGCCCGCCGAAGTCGATGCTGAAGTTGGCCGAGAGGCGCCCGAAATGCTCCTCCCACCGGATCGAGCTGCCGTCCGACGAGCGGAGCATCCGGGTCCGGAGCCGGGGGCGGCCGACCGACCCCAACCGGATCCCGATGTCGGGCCGCTGGAGGTCCCCGGCGTCGCCGGCGTCCTGCTGCAGGCGGAAGTAGGCCAGCTCGGGCAGCACCACGTCGCTCCCGATCGAGACGATCCCGTGCAGGTCGTAGTTGTAGCGGAAGGAGGGGACCTTCGACGGCCGGGGTGCTGATCGTCGGATGGCTGCATCGTCCACCGTGATCTTGACCGGCCCGACCACGGTGCTGGAACGGGAGCCTTCAACCATCTCTTTCTCTCCTTCGTAGATGAAGCGATCGCTGATGCCGAAGCGGACCACGAACACGCCGAGGAGCGTGATCACGTTGGCCAGGGTCTTCGGGATGTGGAGGACGCTGACGAGGAAGGCCAGGAACGGCAGCCGGGCCAGCATCACGGTGTTGTTGAGAATGCAGAACCTGAGGTACCGGCCCCAGAAGCTGCCGGTCTTCCGGCCGGAGAAGACGAAGATCTCCATTCCGGCGAAGTTCCACGTGGTCGACACCTGCGTGGACAGCACGGCAGCCAGCAGGTAGGGCACGTGCCCGAAGCGCACGAACGCCCAGAAGGCGATGGTGTTGACGACGAGCCCGGTCGCGCCCACCGCAGCGAAGCCCCCGGCGCGACGCTGACGGTCGGTCAACATCGTGCCGAGGCGCAAGCGGGTCAGGTGGTTGGCGAAACGGAGCCCCTCCATCACGCTGGCCTTGCTCTGGCCCGAGTAGCGGGGGGCGAACGAGAAGCCGATCTCCTTCACCCTCAGCCGACAACGGGCGATCGCCTCGAGCAGGATCTTGAACCCCACCGGGCGGAGGATGTCGATGTCCACGGCCGACATCCGGAGGGCGAAGAACCCGCTCATCGGGTCGGAGATGTCTCGGAGACGCTGGGGGAAAGCGGCCTTGGTCAGCCGGGTGGCCAGCCGGGAGACGCCGACCCGGGACCGATTGGCCAGCCCGTCTGCGCCGCCTTTGTCCCGGTACCGGCTGGCCACCACCAGGTCGGCCTCCCCCGTCTCGATGGGGCGGACCAACTCGGGGATCGTCTCGGGCGGGTGCTGGAGGTCGCCGTCCATGACCACCACGACCTGCCCCTCGGCCAGCCGCATCCCGGCCACCACCGCCCCACCGAGCCCGCCGACACGCTCACCAGGACCTCGGTGCATGACCAGCACCGGCAGGGTGGTGCACTGGCCGGCCGCGGCGGCCACCTCGGGGGTGTCGTCGGTGCTGTCGTCCACGAAGATCAGTTCGGAGCGCCCAACGGGCAGGGCGGCGGTCAACCGGTCAATGAGCGGTCGGATGTTCTCGCGTTCGTTGCGAGTGGGAACCACCACGCTTATATCTATCGTCTGCACCGCGACTCCTCTATGACGGAAGGCCACCCGGTCGAGACCGGGCAAAGGGTCCGATTACTAACGATGACCCCCCGACAAAAAAGGGACATCTTCGATGGGGACTTTGGCCGAAAGAATGAGGCGCTTCTTTCCTCAATATGGCTGCGGCTCTCGACGGATGCTCTGCTGGTGCACCGGGCTTCGTGACCGAGCCGCTCAGGACCGCGCTCGACCCCGGCGCCGGCCGCCGCGGTGGGCCAAACGGCCCTGTTCCGCTGCAGACACGGCCCCGTGGGGACGCGAGCGGTGGTGCACCGCGTCCGACCCGAGTTTCCGCCACTCCAACCTGTCAGCCCCATCGCCTGCAACGGTAACGGCCGCGCGCCGGGTAAACAAGGGTATAACGCCAAGTTATCCGTTGGTTAACACCGATCCGACTGACCGCAGCGGACCCACCACAAGAAGTGGCCGAATAGCGATCAAAAAGTCCGATTCCGTGGTGGCTTCGCCACTGGTCCCACGATGAGGTGTCGCCCCGGGCCTGAGGGGCGATGCCAGTGGGGTCAGCTCCGAGTCGGCCGATCCACTCGCTTGCTCGGCCCCCGGGGCACGGGACGTCCGGCACAGTCGAAGGAAGGGGCCTCCTCGACGATCACGCCGCAACGGAGGCACTCCCAGCGGCGAGCCGGAGGGTATGCGAGTGCAAACCAATCATGTGCGGTATGCCGGCACATGAAGCTTTGGAGGCGCCGGGCCACAAACGCCAGTTTAGTATTGGCCTCTCCGGATCGCTCCGCGACGAAAGTAAAATTTTCTCTAACGGGTTCGTGACTATCCGGTATGCATTTACCGTCCAACAGCTCGTCCGGAAAGAGCAGGGTGTCGTCTCTCTTAACATTTCGTGTCATTCCCTGGCGGCGTCGGGCCGCATTACGGAGCATCCCGCCCTCGTCACGCCGGGGGGCGCCGGCTCCCCCAGACCGGTCGGTTGCACCCGGCTCGCCAGCCTGCGGTCCTGTGCCTGCGTCCATCGTCCCGTGGGCCCCCATTCCTCCGTGCTCGGTTCCGGTACTCCAGCCATCGGCAGGACCGACGGGTGACTTTAGGAGGCCCCAGGTCGATCCGGGCGTCCCCCCACCCTTCCCCGAAGAGCGCCCGTGACACCCGGATCCGTTCCCGAGGCCCTCGGCGGGCAAGGAGGCGGAGACGGGAGGCCGGTGGCCGCGTTCGACTTCGACGGGACCATCACCAGCCGCGACACCATGCTCTTTTTCCTCACCTCGGTGCGTGACCGACCGACCGTCGCCCGGGTGTTCGCCCGGCGCAGCCCCCAGATGGTGGGCGCCCTGCGTGGTGGGATGGCACGGGAACGGGCCAAGCGACTGATCTGCCACGACCTCCTAGGTGGGCTGGCCCGAGGGGAGGCCGAGGCCGCCGCCCGGCGGACGGCCGCCCTGGTGGTCGAGTCGCTCATCCGGGTCGACACGGCCGCCCGGCTCCGATGGCACCAGCAGCAGGGCCACCGGGTCATCGTGGTGAGCGCCTCCTTCGAGGGCTACGTGAAGCTGGTGGCCGCTGCCCTCGGCGTCGGCGAGGTCGTGGCCACCCGATGGGACGTCGACAACACCGGTGTCCTCACGGGGGGCCTGGATGGCCCCAATGTGCGGGGGGCCACGAAGGTGGAGCTCCTGGGCGAAATGCTCGGTCCGGACTTCCGGCTCGAGTACGCCTACGGCAACAGCCGCGGGGACACCGCCATGCTGGCCCGGGCCCGGCACCCCGTCTGGGTGGGGCGCCGGCCCCTCCCGGCGCCGGTCGAGCCCCCCGGGCCACAGGGGCCGCTCAGCCGGTAGGGCGCCCCCGACCGCTCGCCCGGGTTCGGGGCGGGCGGTCCGAGGGCTAGCCTCTGCGCCGGAGGGATGCGAGAGTGGCCGAATCGGACGGTCTCGAAAACCGTTGTGTCGCAAGGCACCGTGGGTTCGAATCCCACTCCCTCCGCTGTGTGATGTCTCGACACATCGGAGACCGATGTGTCGAGACTTCGTAGACCCACAATCGCCTGGTCAGGCTTGTGGTTGGTAATCGCTATCGGGTCGAGGACCAGAGGACAGCCGCCGGGCGCGCTCGGACAAGAGGGTGCGCTCCCGGCCGTTTGTGGCCAATGCCGCCGCTCGCTGGAACTCGGATGCCGCCTCGTCGTGGCGGCCCAGCCGGTCGAGCAGGTCGCCCCGAACGCTGTAGAGCAGGTGGTAGCGCTCGAGCGTGCCGGTGCCGGCGAGGACGTCCACCAGGGCCAGGGCCTCGGCCGGACCGGATGCCCACGAGACGGCGACGGCGCGGTTGAGTTCGACGATCGGCGAGGGTGTGGCGCGGGCGAGCGCGGTGTAGAGGGCGACCAGCTCGCCCCAGTCGGTCTCTTCAGGCCGGAATGAGTGGGCATGGCAGGCGGCGATGGCGGCCTGCAGGGCGTAGGAGCCCCGGGTCGTGGCGAGCTCGTCCGCCCGGGCCAGCGCGGCTTCGCCCCGCCCGATGTGCAGGCGGTCCCACCGGCGGCGGTCCTGGTCGAGCAGCAGGACGGGCGCACCGGTGGGGCCGATGCGGGCGCCCAGGCGGGAGGACTGGAACTCCATGAGGGCGACGAGGCCGTATACCTCGGGTTCGTCGGGCACGAGGGCGGCGAGCACGCGGCCGAGGCGGAGTGCCTCGCCGCAGAGCTCGGGCCGCACCCAGTCGTCGCCCACGGTGGCCGAGTAGCCCTCGTTGAAGATGAGGTAGATCACCTCGAGCACGGCACCCAGGCGCGACAGGCGATCCTCGCCGACCGGGACCTCGAACGGGACTCCGGCCCGGGCGATGGACCTCTTGGCCCGGACGATGCGCTGCGCGATCGTGGCCTCGGGGACGACATAGGCCCGGGCTATCTCGGGCACCGTGAGCCCGCCGACGAGACGCAGGGTCAGCGCCACCCGGGCAGGCACCGCCAGGAGCGGGTGGCAGGCGACGAAGATCAGGCGGATGCGGTCGTCGTCGATCTCCTCGTTCGACACCGAGTCGAGCACCGCGTCGCCACCGGCGCCGGAAGTCGAGCGGGCCGATTCCTCCCGCCCGATCTGGGCGTACTTGGCCGCCAAGGTGCGGTGCCGGCGGAAGGCGTCGATCGCCTTCCGCTTCCCCACGGCGGTCAGCCACGCTCCGGGGTTGTGGGGGGTCCCGTCGCGGGGCCACTGCCGGAGCGCGTCCACCAGCGCGTCCTGCGCAAGCTCCTCGGCCAGGGCGATGTCGCCGGTGAATGCGGCCAGCACCGCCACCACCCGGGGGAATTCGACCCGGTAGGCGGCCTCGATGGCGGCGGTCGAATCGGTGGCCGGCACGCCACCGATTCAACCACCGTGTCGTTCCCTCGGCAGGAGGTCGGCCGCCGCCGGGTCAGCCCGAGACGGGGCGGACTCGCACCTCGCCCTCGCCCAGGACGCCGAGGAAGCGCTTGGACCACTCGACGGCCTCGGGCAGGTCACGGCACTCCATGAGGGCCCAGCCGCCCACCAGCTCCTTGGCCTCGGCGAAAGGTCCGTCGACGACGGTGTACTCCCCTTCCTTCAGGCTGATCCGGGCGCCTTCGGAGGTGGGGGCGATGCCTCCGGTTGCCACGATGACGCCGGCCTTGGTCGCCTCCTCGACGAACCGGCCCATCTTCTCGTACAGGTCGGGGGACGGAGGTTCGGTCGGGGTCTCCGCCTCGTCGGCCAGGGTGTAGCCCAGGAATCGCATGGTCTGCTCCTCTTCTCTCTCTGGGTGGGCGGCTCTCGCCTCACTCTGGGAGAGCGTCGAACGGGGAGGGCCCGGATCGACACCAAGACGGAGGAAATCGGGAGGAACCCACCCGGTGGAGACGGACCCGCGCCGCCCCGGCCGGTTCGTCAACCGGCGGCCTCGGGCCGCAGCATGGGGAAGAGGATCACATCGCGGATGGCCTCGACCTCGGCCAGCAACATCACCAGGCGGTCGATGCCGATGCCGATCCCCGAGGTGGGCGGCAGCCCGTATTCGAGGGCGCGTACAAAGGCCAGGTCGGCCGGGTGGGCTTCGAGGTCACCGTGGGCGGCGGCATCGGCCTCGTGCTGAAACCGCTCTTGCTGCTCTTCGGGGATGTTGAGCTCGCTGTAGCCGTTGGCCAGCTCCTTGCCGTCGACGGCCAGTTCGAACCGGTCGGCCAGGGTGGGATCGCCCTTGGTGCGACGGGCCAGCGGGGAGACCTCGACGGGGAACCCGCAGACGAACACCGGATCGACCACGGTGGGCAGGAGGACCGTGTCGTAGAGCTCGAAGATGAGCTTGCCCGATCCCCACTCCGGCAGGTATTCGACCGACTGCTTCTCGCACACCGACCGCACCACCTCCACCGGGTCGTTCGGGTGGAGCCGCTGGCCGACGACCTCCTCCAGCCAGTCGAGGAGGTCGCGCCGGGGCCACGGCGGGGCGAGGTCGATGTTCCGGGCGCCGACGGTGAAGGTCAGGCGATCGGTGGCCGCCCCGGCCGCGGCCACGATGAGCCGTTCGGTCAGCTCCATCCCGTCGCGCACGTCGCCGAGTGCACGATAGGCCTCGAGCGTCGTGAACTCGGGGCTGTGCCTGGTGTCGATCCCCTCGTTGCGGAAGCTGCGTCCCATCTCGAAGACCCGCTCGTAGCCCCCGACCACCAGGCGCTTGAGGTAGAGCTCGGGCGCGATCCGCAGGCTGAGGTCGATGTCCAGCGCGTTGGCATGGGTCAGGAAGGGCCGAGCCAGCGCGCCACCGGCCTGAGGCTGCAGGATCGGGGTGTCGACCTCGACGAAGTCCTCGGCGGCCAGCTGCCGGCGCAGGGCGGCGATGGTCCGGATGCGAATGTCGAAGACCTTCCGGCTGTCGGGGTTGGCCAACAGGTCGATCTCACGCTGGCGGTAGCGGGTGTCGGTCGACGCCAGCCCGTGCCATTTGTCCGGCAGGGGCCGCAGCGCCTTGGACAGGAGCCAGAGCTCGGAGACATCGACCGAGAGCTCACCCCGTCGGCTGGTGATCACCTCGCCTTCGGCCCCGATCCAGTCACCCAGATCAGCGCTGGCCAGGAAGGCCTTGGCCTGGTCGGAGAGCACCGACTGCTGCATGAGCAACTGCACCGACCCGCTCACGTCCTCGAGGTTGGCGAAGGAGACGGCGCCGTGCCCCCGGATGCTCTTTAGCCGTCCGGCCACGCGAACCGTCTCACCCGTACGCACGTCAGGGGCGAGTCCACCGTGCCGTGTGTGCAATTCGGAGGCCCGGACCGTCCGGTCGAAGCGGTGCGGGTAGGGGTCGATGCCCTGTGCCGCGAGGGTGTCCCGCTTCCGTCGACGTTCGGCAACCAGGGCATCCTGGGCGCGGGCGTCCTGGTCCGTGTCACTGGGGCCGGACTCGTCTGTCACGATCACGTCCTCTTCCTCGGGCCATCCCGACGCCTGGTCCCCGAAGTGCAGGACCGCGCCCGTATCTTAGGCAGCCGTGTCATCGCCCCCCACGGCGGGCGACCGGTCCGATGATGGCGGCTCTGGTTCGTGATTAGGCTGCCCGGGCGCCCCTAGCTCAACGGTAGAGCAGCGGATTCTTAATCCGTTGGTTGGGTGGTTCGAGTCCCCCGGGGCGCACTCGCGGCGGACCGGAGGTCAAGGCATGGGCCCGACGGCCGATGTCCTAACGTGTTCTCCGGTCGGTTCTCGTCCAGGGCAGGGGGGTAGGCGGGCACCCCGGGGTGGTCGTGGCCTTGCTGCCCATTGCTGTCAGTTCTCGCGCTCCTGCCTGCGGCGCCGTCGCATGCGGCCGGGTCGGCGATCATCCGGTCGGCTGACGCATTCCGAGACTGATCCCGACCCGTTTCGATCATCTCTCCACGATTTATTGCTAAAGTCGCCCGGGCTCCGCAATGGAGTCGGAATGGGAACGGGCGCGATGCCGAAGAAGCCGTTGACGCTGCAGCAGGCGGCCGACCAGCTGGGCGTGCACTACATGACCGTGTACCGCTACGTACGCACCGGCAAGCTTCCCGCCACCCGGATGGGTGGCACCTGGCAGATCGACCCCGACGACCTGGCCCGGATGAAGCCGGCCGGGGAACGCCGGTCCCCTGACCCGGCGGCCCGGGCCCGCGCCACCACCACACAGCTCGAGTCCAGGCTGTTGGCCGGTGACGAGCCCGGCGCCTGGGGCGTGCTCGAGGCCGCGCTGGCGTCGGACCGCACCCCGTCCGAGGTGCTCCTCCAACTGCTGGCCCCGGCGCTCGAATCCATCGGCGAGCGCTGGGCCGCCGGCGAGCTCACCGTGGCCGATGAGCACGTGGCCAGTGCGGTGGCGGTCCGGCTCATCTCCCGCATCGGCGCCCGGTTCGGCCGCCGTGGTCCGAAACGCGGCACCGTGGTCGTCACCACCCCGCCGGACGAGCAGCACTCGGCCCCGGTGGCCATGGCCGCCGACCTGCTGCGGTGGGCCGGGTTCAACGTGGTCGAGCTGGGCGCCGACACCCCGGCCGACGCCCTGTCCAAGGTGGTCGCCTCCCTCCCGGACCTCGTGGCCCTGGCCATGGCGTGCACCACCCCGGCCTCGACACGATCCGCCCGCCGGGTCGTGGCCCATCTCCGCACCGAGTTGCCCGACACCGCGGTGCTCCTCGGCGGCGCCGCCATCACCGACGCCGACCACGCCCGCCGACTCGGGGCAGACGGCTTCAGCGGCCGACGGGGCGACGAGCTGGTCCGGGTGGTCGAGAAGCTGGCCGACTGAGCGGCGGCCATTACCGAGGGCGCACCCCCGATCGGCCCGACCGACCCGGCTTGGCCAACACGAGCTGGACATCGCTGATGTGGCGCTCGAGGAAGGAGGCCTCGCAATAGGCGAGGTACAGGTCCCACAGACGGCGGAAGTCCGACCCCACCCTGAGTGCCTCGACGGCGTCGGCGCGGCAGGCCAGGTTGCCGGCCCATCGTCGGAGCGTCTCGGCGTAGTGGCACCCGATGTCCTCGGCGTCCACGATACGGAAGTCGGTGGCCCGGGCCAGGCTGGCGGTGAGCGAGGCCACCGAGGGCAGGCATCCGCCGGGGAACACCATACGGCGTACGAAGTCCTGGTGGCGTTTGGCCCGCTCGAAGCTGCGGTCGTCGATCACGATGGCCTGGACGGCGGCCAGCCCGTCGTCGACCAGGAGGGCGGCGCACCTGGCCAGGAAACGGTCGTGCCAGCGCCAGTCCACGGCCTCGACCATCTCGACCGACACCAGCTTGTCGAACCGTCCCGTGAGGTCCCGCCAGTCCAGGCCGAGCACGGTGACCCGGTCGGACAGGCCGGCCTCGGCCACCCGTTTCTCCGCATAGTGACGTTGGGCATCCGAGATGGTGGTGGTGGTCACCCGGCAGCCGTAGCGGGAGGCGGCGTGGACGGCCAAGCCACCCCAGCCCGAGCCGATCTCCACCAGGTGGTCGGTGGGCGCCAGCTCGAGCTTGGCGCACAGCCGGTCGACCTTGGTCTCCTGGGCCTCGGCGAGGGTGGAAGAGGGGTGCTCGAACACCGCACACGAGTAGGTCATGGTCTCGTCCAGCATGAGGGCGAAGAACTCGTTGGAGATGTCGTAGTGCGCGGTGATGTTGCGCTTGTCGTCGTCCCGGCCGGGGCCGGCCAGGCGGGCCGGCACGTCGAGCACCGCGCCCCAGGTCCGTCCCAGCCGGTCCAGGCGCTGGCGGAGCGGCCGGGTCTGCCGCGACAAGGCACGCACCAGTCCGGTGAGATCGTCGGTGTCCCACCATCCGGCGACGTAGGACGTCCCCAGGCCGACCGAACCCGAGCGCAACAAGGCGCCGTAGGCACGTCGATCGTGCACCGTCAACCGGGCCATGGGCTCGCCCCGGCCCAGCCGGCACGTCTCTCCCCCATCGGTGACGTCGAGGGCCGCGCCTCTGGCCAGCCGGGCTGCGGCTCGGACGACCCGACGCGACAGTCCGCCCGGCCCCGGCCGGCGGCGATCCGAGGCCCGGCGGGCGACGCGTTGACCGGCCGTGGGGCGGCGGGTGGCTAGGTCCGATAGAACCCGGTTCTCCGACATGGCGCCAATGTTTACAACCCGGTCCGTTCCCATGTCGTCGCTCAGCGCTCCGGTGGCGTCCCCTGCCGGCCGATCGGGCAAGACCCGGCCGTCAGGCCTGCCTCTCGGGCCTGGCGGCCCGGGTGGCCGAAGAAGGGAGCTCCCTTCAGTCGCAGCCGGGCGGCGTGGGCGTAGATGCCGGCCGTGATGCGGTGGGTGCCCGCCGGGTGAGTCCACAGGATCCGCCCGAGCGCGGCGCGGTCGAGTGCACGGCGCCGGAGGGACAAGGTGGCGGCGAAGAGACGCCGATCCCCCTGAAACACGTCGAGGCCGACGGTGAGACGGGCACCGGGGGCGGTGTAGCGGAGCTCGTAGTCGAGGCCCATGGGGAGGAAGGGCGACACATGGAGCTCCTTGGCGAAGCGGTGCCTCCCCGGGGAGCCCACGACGTAGGCATGCCGGTCGTGCCAGGGCGTGTTCTCCACCTCGGCCACGAGCGTGCTGACCGGCCCCGGTGTGCCGGTCACCCCGGCGGGCTCGGCGCAGAAGTAGAGGGTGATGGGGTTGAACAGCCATCCCCAGGTGCGGAGGTTGGCCAGCATGGCGACCGGTCCGGCCGGAACCCGGCCGGTGCGCTCGCCGACCAGGTCCCGCACCGCCCGGTCGAGCGGCATGGCCGGGTCGCCCAGGAAGTCCCGGCGCCGGAACCGCACCGGCGAGGCCCGACGGGCCGACCAGGCCGGATGGAGGCCCATCACCTCGTCGACCTCGGCCAAGTCGAGCAGCGGCATGGCCACCCGGTGGCGGAAGGCGTGAGTGGGCCCCGGTCCGAAGCGCGCATGGGTGAGGACGCCCTCGTACGTCGCACTGCGCAGGCCGTTCGAGCCGGGACCGGGCCATGTGGCCTGGACCGGGGCCGATGGGGACGGGCAGTTCACGGCGGCGTCGGCCAGGACGGTCACCAGATCACCCCCAGCGCCCGGCACGTCTCGACCGCGCTGTGGACCCCGTCCTCGTGGAATCCATTGGCCCAGTATGCGCCCACGAACCAGGTGCGTCGGGCGCCGTTGATCTCGGCGCGCCGTCCTTGGGCCCGCACCGCCGCCGGATCGAGCACCGGATGGGCGTAGTCCATGCGGGCCAGCACCTTGTCAGGGTCGATGGCATCGTCCCGGTTGAGGGTGACGAGCACGGGGGTGGCCGAGTCGATGCCCTGGAGGCGGTTCAGGTAGTAGGTCAGGGTGGCCTCGTCCCGCTCCGCCTCGAGTCGGTGGTAGTTCCAGCTGGCCCAGGCCCGGCGCTCGGTGGGAAGGAGAGTGGCGTCGGTATGCAGCGTGGCCCGGTTGGGTTGGTAGCCCAGCGCTCCCAGCGTCTGGTGTTCGAGCCGGTCGGGGTCGGACAGGAGGCGCAGGGCCTGGTCGCTGTGGGTGGCGAGCACGACGTGGTCGTAGGTCTCGACCCCGGCATCCGTCACGATCTCGACGCCGTCGGGATCACGGCGGATCTTGCCCACCGGTGTCCCGAGGCGGAGCCGGCCCTCGCGGCGCAGCGGGCGCAGGATGGCATCGACGTACCGCCTCGACGTGCCGTCGACCGTGCGCCACCTCGGCTGGTCCCGCAGCTTGAGCAGCCCGTGACGCTCGAAGAAGCGGGCAAAGGTGGCGGCAGGGATCTTGGTGAACGTGGAGGGGTCGGCCGACCAGATCGACGAGCCCAGCGGGACGAGGTACCACTCCCGGAACCCGGTCGACCAGCGATGCTGGGCCAACACGTCCTCCAGCGTCACCCGGTCAGGTGGAGGGTCGACCAGGAGCCCCCGGGCCAGGCGGTTGAACCGGCCGACGTCCGTCAGCATGCGAAGGAATCCAGGCCGAGCCAGGTTGGCCCGCTGGGCGAAGACGGTGGAGAACGAGGACCCCCTCCACTCGAGGCCGGTGCGCTGATCGGCCACGCTGAAGCTCATGTCGCTGGGCTTGGTGGCGATGCCGAGCTCGTCGAGGAGCCGGCAGAAGAGGGGGTAGGTGCGATCGTTGTAGACGAGGAACCCGGTGTCGACGTCACAGGTCAGCTCGGGGAGCTCGACGCGGTGGGTGTCCGAGTGGCCGCCGGGGCGGTCGTCGGCCTCGTACAGGACGACATCGTGGTGTCCGTGCAACAGGTGGGCCGCGACCAGGCCCGAGACACCGCTCCCGATGATGGCGATCCGCATGACATCCCTCTCTCGCTGCCCCGCACCGCCCCGGCTCCTGTTCGGTGTGCGAGGTCGTGTATTTAGTACTAAACTAGCCTAATGGCTTCCTACCGTGCACGCGTCACCTCCCCCCGGGCCCCGGTCGAGGTGTTCGAGTACATGGCCCGCTTCTCCAACGCCGCCGACTGGGACCCCGGGGTGGCCGAGGCCACGGCGGTGAACCCCGGGGCGCCCGGACTGGGCAGCACCTACCGGCTCACGGTCCGGTCCTTCGGGCGGGCCGTACCGCTCGAGTACCGCATCGTCGAGCTGGACCGGCCCCGCCGGGTGGTGCTCAGCGCCGAGAATTCGGCCGTACGCTCCACCGACGTGATCGAGGTCTCCTCCGGCCCGGGGGGCGGCTCGACCCTCACCTACGACGCCACCTTGGAGCTGAAGGGTCTGGCGGTCGTGCTCACCCCGGTCCTCGGCCTCTCGTTCCGGCGCATCGGGGATCGGGCCGTCGCCGGTCTGCGGGCCACACTGGGGGCATGACCGTGGTCGCCCAGACCGTCAGGAGCGCCCTGGCCCGGGCGGTTGACGCCGCCGCCGAAGCGACGGTGGCCCCGAGCTTCAGCCGGATCGGCATCGGAGTGCGCCGTCGGCTGGAGCAGTGGGCCGATCCCCCTCCGATGAACGGCCGCGTCGTCCTCGTCACCGGCGCCACGTCGGGCATCGGGCTGGCCACCGCCACCGCGCTGGCCGGGCTCGGTGCGGAGGTACACCTGGTGGGTCGCGACCCCGAGCGGGGTGCCGCTGCCCTCGGCGCGGTGGAGGCGGCCGGGCCCGCCCGGGCCCACCTCCATCTGGTCGACCTCTCGGACCCGGCCGCCGTGGCCGACCTGGGGAAGCACCTCAGTGACGGCACGCCCGGCCTCGACGCCCTGGTACACAACGCCGGGGCGCTCTCCCGCACGTACCGGACCACCGCCACCGGGGTGGAGCTCACGCTGGCCACCCACGTGCTCGGGCCCTACCTGCTGACCGCCGCCCTGGCTCCGCTGCTCTTCGCGTCGGTCCCTTCGCCCGGCGGGCCGGACGGCGCCCCGGTCACCATCGTCACGGTCAGCTCGGGGGGCATGTACTCACAGCGCTTCGACCTCGATGCCCTGGAGTCCGGGCCCGGGGGGTACGACGGCGTCGTCGCCTACGCCAGGGCGAAGCGGGCCCAGTTGGTGCTAGCCGCGGGCTGGGCGGCCCGGTTCGCCCCGGCCGGGGTGGCCAGCTACGCCATGCACCCCGGCTGGGTCGACACGCCCGGCTTGACCGAGGGCCTGCCCCGGTTCCGCTCCCTCGCAGGCCCACTCCTGCGCACGCCGGCCGACGGGGCGGACACCGCCGTCTGGCTGGCCGCGGGGGGCCCCGTGGTGGAAGCCCGGGCCGCCGGGACCACGCCGGTCTGCTCGGGCTTCTTCCACGACCGGCGGCTCCGTTCCGACCACCGGTTCCCGGTCACCCACCCGAGCGCGCCCGGTGACTCCGAGGACCTCCTCGCCTGGTGTGCGGCGCGCACCGGGACGGAGACGCCCGTGCCGGCGGCACGGGCATGAGCGCAGCCGCGGGGGGAACCGGAGCGGAGGTACGGGCCGGCCCGGACCCCGCCGGACGGATCGCCATCGCCGGAGCCAGCGGCTACGTGGGGCGCCTGCTGGCCCACCGGTTGGCCGGGGCCGGCCACCACGTGCTCGCCCTGGGCCGCCGCCCCGGGGACCTGCCCGCCGGCGAGGGGATCACGGCCCTGCCCGTCGACGTGGCCAACCCGGAGGCCACCGCCCGAGCCCTCTCCGGCGCCGATGCCGCCTACTACCTGGTCCATGCCATGGCCGGCGGGTCCGGATTCGAAGGACGCGACCACGAGCTGGCGTCGGCGTTCGGCCGGGCGGCCCGGGCGGCCGGTGTCGGCCGCATCATCTACCTCGGCGGCCTGGGCCGGGGCGACCTCTCCGCCCACCTGGTCAGCCGCCAGAAGGTGGGCGAGGTGCTGGCCTCTTCCGGCGTGCCGGTCGTGGAGCTTCGGGCCGCCGTCATCCTCGGGGCGGGCAGCATCTCGTACGAGATGCTGCGCTCGTTGACCGAGCGCCTCCCGGTTATGGTCTGCCCGCGCTGGATCAACACCCGGCTCCAGCCGCTGGCCGAGTGCGACCTGCTCGAGTACCTCGCCGGCTCCCTGGCCGTTCCCCCCGGCGTGTACGAGATCGGCACGCCCGATGTGACCGACTACGGAGCCATGATGCGATCCTACGCCGAGGCGAGAGGGCTCCGACCCCGGCGCATCTTCACCGTGCCCTTCATCACGCCGACACTGTCAGCCCGGTGGGTAGACCTGGTCAGCCCGGTCGACCGGCACATCAGCCACGTCCTGATCGAGAGCCTGGTGAACGAAGTCGTGGTCCACGACCCGGCCCGCACCCGCGCCGCCTTCGGCATAGAGCCGCTACCTGTCCGGGAAGCCATCCGCCGCGCCATCACCGACGAGGGGGACCGGGTGTCGGCCGGGCTGCTCGAGGGCCCCGAGTCGCTCGGCACCGGCGTCTACGCCATGCGGTGCACGACGCCGCTCGATCCCGATCGGGCGGAGGCGGTGCGACACGACCTGGCCCAGGTGGGCGGCGACCTCTCCTGGTACGGCACGGCCTGGGCCTGGGCGCTCCGCCTGGCCCTCGGCCGCCTGTTCGGCGAGAACCTCCAGACCGGGCGGCCCCCCCGGCTCATCCCGGGGGCGACGGTCGACTGGTGGGAGGTGGTGCGGGCCGACCCCGACCACCTGGTGCTGGCCTCGTTCGGCTGGTTCTGTGGCGACGGCTGGCTCGGCTGGCGGGTGAACGACGCGCCCTCTCGGGTGGAGCAGGCGGCTGCCTTCCGGCCCAAGGGCCTCCTCGGCCTGGCCTACTGGTGGGTCCTCTGGCCCGTGCACCGGGTGGTGTTCGGGATCATGATGCGGGGCCGGGTCAAACGGGTCGACTGGACCCACCGGGTCCAATGGGTCCGACGGCTCCGACGGCACGGCGGGGCGGGTACCGCCGCAGCCAGGAAGACCGGGCCGGCGCCCCCGGCGCAGGTCTCCTGATCATGAGGGCGGTCCTCTGGTTCCGGCGGGACCTCCGACTCGACGACCTGCCCGCCCTACGGGCCGCCGGCGAGGCCGGGCCCGACGGGGTCGTCCCCCTCTTCGTCGCCGACCCCGCCCTCCTCGGGCCGGCCGGGCCGAACCGGCGGCGCTACCTCAACGCCGCCCTGGGAGCCCTCGATGCCGAGCTCGGAGGGGCGTTGGTGGTGCGCAGTGGCGACCCGGCCCGCATCGTCCCGGCCGTGGCGGCCGAGGCCGGAGCCAGTGTGGTGACCGCCACCGCCGACTTCGGGCCCTATGGCACGACCCGCGATGCGGCGGTGGCGAGGGCCCTGTCGGCCGACGGCCGCCGGTTGACCACGGTGGATTCCAACTACGCCGTCGCCCCGGGCCGGGTGCGCAACCAGGCGGGCACCCCGTTCAAGGTGTTCACCGCGTACCGGCGGGCCTGGGAGGCGACGGGGTGGCCGGGCCCCTCTCCCGCTCCCTCCGTGCGCTACCGGCACCTCGGTCAGGACCGGAGCCGGGTGGACCTGGAGGCCGGACGGGCCACACCGGGGTCCCACGGACTCCCCGAGTGGTGGGAGGGACTCCCCCTCGGACCCTCCGCCAGCCTTCCGCAAGCGGGCCCGGGGGCGGCGTGGGAGCGTCTCGAGCGCTTCGTGGCCGGGCCGCTGGCCGACTACCAGCACGACCGGGACCTGCCGGCGGCAGGGGGCACCTCGGGCCTCTCGCCCTACCTGCGCTTCGGGTGCCTCCACCCGCGCCGTGCCTTGGCCCAGCTGGGGCCGGAACCGGGACCCGAGCGCCTGCGGACCGAGCTGGCCTGGCGCGAGTTCTACGCCGACGTGCTCTGGCACCGGCCCGCCTCGGCGCGGAGACCGCTCCTGGCCTTCGGGGACCGCCTGCGCTGGGACACCGGTGAGGGAGCCCGGGATCGGTTCGCAGCGTGGGCGACCGGGACGACCGGCTACCCGCTGGTCGACGCCGGCATGCGCCAGCTGCTGTCGGAGGGTTGGATGCACAACCGGGTACGAATGGTCACGGCCAGCTTCCTGGTGAAGGACCTCCATATCGATTGGCGCCTCGGGGCCCGGTGGTTCATGTGGCACCTCGTCGACGGCGATCTGGCCTCGAACCAGCACGGTTGGCAATGGGTGGCGGGCACGGGCACCGATGCCGCCCCGTTCCACCGGGTGCTCAACCCCAGACGGCAACAGGAGCGGTTCGACCCGGACGGGCGCCTACGTCAGTCGCTACGTGGACGAGCTGGCCCCTGTCGACCAGGCGACCGGAGGGTCGGCGTCGGCCCGCGGTGCCTATCCCGGCCCCCTGGTCGACCACGCCACCGAGCGCCACGAGGCACTGGCCCGCTTCGCCGAGGCTCGGCGCCTCGACGCGTAGCGGGCCGCACCGGCCCGGTCGGTAGTCCGGGTGGAGGTTCCTACCCGGGCATGGCGCCCATGCCGACGATCGGCATGTTGAGCGCCTTCGCCCCGGTGGACCCGTAGAAGGTGGCGGCGCCGAACGAGAAGATCCCACCGTCGGAGGCGACGAGCCAGTAGCCGTCATTCCTCGGGGTCAGAGACATCCCCACGATCGGCTTGTTGAGGGGCGTACCCCCGGTCGATCCGTAGAACGGAGCGTCGCCGAAGGCGAAGATCCCGCCGTCCGAGGCCACCATCCAGTAGCCGGAGCCAGACGGACTGACGGCGATGTCGACGATGGGCTTGTTGAGGTTGATGTTGCCGGTGGACCCGTAGAACTGGGCCGAGCCGAACGAGAAGATCCCGCCGTCGGAGGCGACGAGCCAGTAGCCGTTGCTCTGCGGCGTGGCCGCCATGCCCACGATCGGCTTGTTCAAGGGCTTACCCCCCATGGAGCCGTGGAACTTCGCGTCCCCATAGGCAAAGATCCCGCCGTCGGAGGCGACGAGCCAGTAGCCGTTGCCGTCCTTGGTCACGGCCATGCCGACGATCGGCTTGTTGAGGTTGATGTTCCCGGTCGAGCCGAAGAAGCCGGCATCGCCGAAGGTGAAGATTCCGCCGTCGGAGGCGACGAGCCAGTAGCCGCCACCATCGGGCGTCACGGCCATGCCGACGATCGGCTTGTTGAGCGGAGTGCCGCCGGTCGAGCCGAAGAAGGGCTGGTTCGGACCGAAGGTGAAGATCCCGCCGTCGGAGGCCACCAGCCAGTAGCCGGCGGCGAAGGGGGAGACCGGGGTGGACGGCAGAGAGATGGGCCCGAGACCCAGGGCGTTGATGGCCGCCACCTGGAAGGTATAGGAGATGCCGTTCGTCAGGTTGCCCACCACTGCGCTGGTCACGTTGCCGACCACGATCGAGGACCCGTTCGAGCACGTGACGAGGTACCCGGTGATGGGACTTCCCCCGTCGAAGGTCGGTGCCGACCAGTGGACCTTGGCGCTCTGGAACTGCCCCTGGGCCGAGACGCCCTGCGGTTGGCCCGGGACGCTGATGACGGTCAGGGTGTAGGTGAACGTACCCGAGTCACCGGAGGGGTCGCTGGTGGTACCGGTGGCGGTGTAATTGCCCGCCCCCAAGGCTCCAGTGGTGGAGACATGTCCTGTCCCCGAGACGTTCAGCTGTGAGCCCGTTGTCTGGGCGAAGGTGACAACACCGATACCACCTGTCGTATTCAGCTGATCGGTGAAGGAGGCAGAGGCGCTGGCTGATATCGAGCCCGAGGTTGGTGCTGTCTGCGTTATGGCGATGACGGTCAGGGTGTAGGTGAACGTACCCCGGTCACCGGAGGGGTCACTGGTGGTACCAGTGGCGGTGTAATTGCCGGCCCCCAAGGCTCCAGTGGTGGAGACACGTCCTGTCCCCGAGACGTTCAGCTGTGAGCCCGTTGTCTGGGCGAAGGTGACGACACCGATACCACCTGTCGTATTCAGCTGATCGGTGAAGGAGGCAGAGGCGCTGGCTGATACCGAGCCCGAGGTTGGTGCTGTCTGCGTTATGGCGCCGGCGCTCACCGTCAGTGTGAAAGTGAATGTACCCGCGTTGGGAGGAGTGGCGGTGTCCGCGGTGCTACCGGTCGCTTGATAGCTCCCCACTGAAAGGGTCCCATTGGTGGTGACGAGACCACCAGATGAAACAGTGAGTAGCGGCCCTCCCGTCAGCTGCGTGTAGGTCACCGAGCCGACGTTCCCTGTCACGTTCAGCTGAGACGTGAATGCGGCAGAGGTCGCTGGCATGGCTGTCCCCGTCGTCGGTGCGACCTGAGTGAGGGTGGCGGCGTAGGCCGCAGGAACGAATACGGCAAACGTCGCGACCGCCGCCACCGACGCGGCGCCGACGGCGATCAACCGGTTCACACGATGTCTCATGACAACCCCCTGTCCAGCACGCGATCCACCTGAACGATGGGATGGATTCCTACCTTGACCAGCGACAGGACACTAGTGCGTCTCGGCTCTCCTCGAAAGCAATTCGAGCCGTTTTCGCCACTTCCGGATTGTCGGACGGACGGTTCTACCCCGGGAGGGTGAAGATCTAAGCGCACGAGGTGGTCCAGTCACCGCCGTCGCACCTCGAGGATCCGGTCGGTACCGAGATCGGGTGCCAGTCCCCGGGCTGCGATCGATTGGCACCCGGTAGGCGCTCTGGATGGACGACGAAGGTGATCCGTCCCGTGACGGACAGGTCGATCATGTGCCGCATGGGAGAGCACTCGGGTCCACCACAAGGTATGGCGTGCATCAGCAGCGAAGCCACGGAGCGTGCCGATTCCGAAGAATTCCTACAGCTTCGATCTGTTTCGAACGAAATGAGAGACCGAGGTACCCGAAGGTTATGGCCGAGGGGAACGGGGCAGGCGCCATGAGAATCCGACGGAGGGCAGCAATCACCATCTTGTTCGGCGCATTCGGGTGGATGTCGACGGTCGGTGCCGGCCTGGGGCTGTCCACTGCCTCGGCCGCGACCCTTCCCACCTCCAGCGCCAATCCCATCAGACACGTGGTGGTGATCCTCGAGGAGAACCACAGCTTCGACAACGTCCTGGGGAAGTTCTGTACCGAGGTCGACGGTGGGCAGATCAAGCGCCCGGGCAAGGATGCCCACTGTGACGGTGCCACCCAGGGCCTCACCAACACCGGGATGTCCGTGCCCCTCGCCCCGGCGACGGATTACGTCCCGTTCGCCGATCACAGCGTGGTCGGTCAACAGCGGGACATCGACAACGGGAAGATGGACGGGTTCAGCCTCGATCCCAACTGCGCGGCCGAGCTCAGCAACTGCTACACCCAATATGACCCGTTGACCGGTCCATGCGCGGCGGGGAGCTGCATCCCCAATCTCTCCACCCTGGCCACGGACTACACCGTGTCTGACCGCACGTTCGAGTCCTACGCGTCACCCTCATGGGCCGGTCATCTGGTGTGGGCCACGGCCAACCAGGACGGCTTCTACGGGACGAACCCGATCACTTCCCCACCGACGGGCCCTCAACCGGTGGCCCTGAAGTCCGGGTGGGGTTGCGACTCCGGGAGGGTGACGCCGTGGGGACCCAAGAAGGTCCTAGTCCCTTCCTGCGTACCGGACACGAGTGGGAGCTTGGGCCCGAACTGGGCCAACTACACGGGCGCCAAAGCGCCCTATGTCCCGACCATTTTCGACGAGCTCGGTGCAAAGGGATTGAGCTGGAAGATCTACGGAGGGGACGGGGCGCCTCCCAACACGACCAGTCCCTACTCGGAGGCCGGATGGCAGTGGGCCATCTGCCCCACGTTCGTCGAGTGCCTCTACACGTCGCAGCGGAGCAACCTGGTGCCCGCTACCCAGCTGACCAGTGACGCCGCCTCGGGTGGACTCCCCTCGTACTCGATCGTCACGCCCACCTCGGCCAACAGCCAGCACAACAACAACGACATGAGCACGGGCGACAACTTCATCGGTCAGACCGTCTCGGCCATCCAGGCCAGTCCCGACTGGCCGTCGACCGCCATCTTCATCGCCTACGACGACTGCGGCTGCTTCTACGACCATGTGAATCCGCTGGCATACGACAGCACGTGGGGCATCCGGGTGCCAATGGTCATCGTGAGCCCCTATGCCAAGCTCGGTTACACCGACTCAGGCCCCACGACCTTCGCCGGCACGCTGGCCTACGTGGAGCACGTGTTCGGGCTGCCGGCCCTCAACGTCAGTGATGCGAGCGCCTACGACTACCGGGGGGCATTCTGCTACCAGCCCCAGCTGACCGGATGTATCCCGGCCGGCTTGAACCCGGTGAAGACGGTCTCGCAAGCAGCGACGGCACTGTCGACCGCCCAGAAGAAGGCGCAGGCCGAGTCGGGCTCGGACGACACGTAACCTCCCTCGACCACCCTCGTCGCCCGTTCCGCCCGCGCTCGGCCAGAACGGCGCCGCGCCGTGGACCGAACGATCAGGCGGCCGATCCGAGGAACGGAGCGTTGAAGGAGAAGACGCCGCCGTCGGAGGCGGTCAGCCAGTACCCGCCGGTGGCGTTGTCGTTGAGGCCGGCCACCATGGGCCGGTTCAACCGGATGTTGCCGGTCGAGCCGAAGAAGGGCAGGTTGAAGCAGAAGACCCCCCCGTCCGAGGCCACGAGCCGGTAGCCACTGCCATCGGCGGCGGCGGCCATGCCCACCACGGGCTGGTTCAGGCGGATGGCGCCGGTCGACCCGTAGAAGGGGGCGTTGAAGGAGAAGATCCCGCCGTCGGTGGCCACCAGCCAGTACCCCCCGGTGGCCGGGTCGACGGCCATGCCCACCACCGGCTTGTTGAGGACGATGTTGCCGGTCGAACCGTAGAACTGGTTGTTGCCGAAGGTGAACACCCCACCGTCGGAGGCCACCATCCAGTACCCCCCGCCGCTCGGGGTCGGGGCCATGCCGACGACGGGCTTGTTGAGGGCGATGTTGCCGGTGGAGCCGAAGAAGGGGGCGTTGAAGGAGAAGATCCCGCCGTCGGTGGCCACCAGCCAGTACCCCCCGGTGGCCGGGTCGACGGCCATGCCGACGATGGGCTTGTTGAGGGGTGTTCCGGTCATGGCGCCGTAGCAAGTGGCCGCCCCGAAGGCCGCCACGTCACCCGCCGAGTCGACCTGGTAGTACCCGGCGCCGCTCGGGAGGGCCGCCGACCCGACTACCGAGCCGGCCGGGAGGTGGCTCATGCATGCATTGCTGAATGGCAGTTGAGGGGAGCCCGGTGTCGTCACCGAGTTCGAGTTGGCGGGTGTCGACGGCGCGCCGATCCCGTCGACCGCGGTGACCGAATAGGTGTAGCTGGTCCCCGGCTGCGCGGTGGTATCGGTGTAGCTGGTCGACGGTGGGACCGTGTTGATGACGGTGCCGTTGCGGGCGATCTGGTACGACTGGATGGTGCCGCCGGTCTCACTGGCGGCATTCCACTGCAGCTGAACCGACGTCTGCGACGTCGCGTTGGCAATCACGTTGCCCGGGATCGATGGGGTCGCCACGGAGTTCGAGATTCCCGGCGATGAGCTTTGGTTCTTGCTGTCGGAGGCGATGACCTCATAGGTGAACCGCGTCCCCGGTTGGATGGTCGGATCCACCAAGCTGGTCGCCGTGCCCGGCAGGGTGGCCAGCTGACCGTAGGTACTGCCCGGGCCCTTGCGGAGCACGGAGTAGCCGGTGATGGTCCCGCCCGTCTCGGTCGAGGCATTCCAGCTGACCTGGATCGACGTCGAGGAGGTCGCCGAGGCGGTGACCATCCCCGGCGTCGAAGGAGTCGATGAGTTGCCCGAGGCCGTGTAGGTCTGAGTGTCGAAGCTCTGGCCCTCGGCGTTGATCGGGTCAACGACGATGGTGCTCCCCGTGACGGTCACCTTCAAGAAGTTGTACACCTGCGCGGCGGATGTGGGTGTGGTGCTCCCGACGCCGCAATTGGACCCAGAGCCGCTGGTCGGGCCGGCACCACTCGGGCTCCAGCCGAGGGCATAGACACTGGCGCTGCCGAAGAGGCTCGCGCACCCGCTGCCCACCGGCTCGAGGACGCCGCCACCGCCACCGGTGACGTAGTTGGTGATCTGCCCGGGTGACCGCGGGTTGATGCGCTGGTAGGTGTGGGCATGGCCGTTGAAGGCGATCGAGACCCCGTTGGCTGCCAGCAGCGCTTCCAGGCTGGTGGAGGCGTTGGGGTTGGCCGAGCTGTTCTGGAGGTAGGTGTCGCTCGACTCGGTCGAGTTGTCCGAACGGAGCGGGAAGTGGAAGACGGCCAGCTTGACCCCGCCGGGATGGCTGGCCAGATCGTTCGCCAGCCACTGGTACTCGGGCGAGCCCGGTGCCCAGTGGTTGTCGTAGTCCACCTTGTAGTGGTCGGCCGTCCCCACATTGCCGTCCGCCCACCCGGCGTCGAGCACGTAGAGGCGCACGCTTCCGGTGGAGAACGCGTACCACTCGTCTGGGGCACTGCTCGGTTGGGTCCCGTCCACCCCGCCGGGATAGGAGTCGTAGGCGTACACTCCCCCCGACGCGGCGGCCGTGCTCGACTCCGGCCAGATACGCAGGCTGTCCACGTTCTGGCCGTGGTTGCCGACACTGCCGAAGGTCGGCAACCCACCTGTTTCCGGCCAGTAGGACGGGCCGAACATGTCACTGACTTCGGTTCCTGTCTGCTGCAGGTCCCCGTAGTCGCTCTGGGTGCCACCGCTGTAGGCGACGTCGCCGGCGGTGACCACGAACCTGGCGCCCGACGACCCGATGAGGGAGTCGATGGCGGCCTGGTCGGTGTTGAGGTGTCCGGAGAACTCTGTCCCACTGGAGTAGTAGGTCTCACCCAGGTCGCCGACGACATCGAAGGTGACCGAGCTGCTGCCCGGCGCCGCCAGCGTCGTGAAGGTCGGCGACGAGTTGGAGCCCAGCAGGTCGGTGCCAGTGGACGAATAGACCCGGTAGCAATAGGTCGTGGACGCCTGAAGACCGGTGATCGGGACCGTCGACTGCCACTCGGTCGTGGACACGACGGTGAAGTCACGATTGGTGGCGCTGGTGGGCGAGGGGCCACCGACGAGCGTCGGCAGGTTCGGCGGGACGGAGACGGTGTTGGCCGTGCAGTTGGACCCGGTACCCCACTTCAACGTGCCGGCGGTCGAGTTGGTGCTCGCCCATGTCACGTCGGCGGACGTCTGGGTCAGGTCGGTGACGTAGGGGGCCCGGCTGAGCAGCGAGTTGAACCCGCTGTACGGCGTCACCGATACCGGGTTGCCCCCGGCCGCACCGGCACCGAGGACCGGCAAGGTGACGAAGGCGGCCGCGGCGATCGCGAGCGCCGCCACCCCGGCTACCACCGACCTGAACTGTTTCCCCATCCGAACCGCCTCCTACCCGGGGGCGACCGTAACCCAGGCCGGCGGCTGCTGCACAGGGTTTGGGGCGGATTTCCCACCGTTCTCTACGAGGAGTGTCGCCCCGACCACGCACGGTCGAGCATCGACCGTGCATCCTCGGATGGTGAGGCCCGGAGGGACGACCCCGGCCGGCGGGCTTCGGTGCGTCGGGCCTGACCGGATCGGGTTCGCTCAGCCCACTCCCAGCACGATGTCGGGCGACCGCTTGCGGCGGCCCTCCGTGTCCGGCGGGGCCCACCGGGAGAGCAGCACCACGCCGATGAACATCGCACCCAGCAGGACCACCTCCGAGAAGATGGCCACCGGGGAGCTCCTGAGCTGCTCACCGAAGAGCTCGATCCCGATGGCGATACTGGCCAGCGGGTCCACGATGAGCAGGGCCGACTGGGAGGCGGCCAGGGGTCCGGCGGTGAAGGCGGACTCCAGGAGGACCGTCCCGAGTACCCCGGTGGCCACCACGCCGTAGACCGGCCAGTGCACGAACAAGCCCGACCACCCGTCACGGGCCAGGACCTCGGTGGCGGCTTTGACGAAGGCGGCATCGATGGCCCACACCAGGCCGGCCGAAGCCCCGAGCAGAGCGGCGCGGCGGGCGGGCGGTCCCCATCGGCTGAGCACGAGGAGCGCGGCGATGACGATGCCGCGGCTCCCGAGAGCGACGACCCACTTGGCGAACGTGGGGTGACCGTGGCCCTCCTGGGGGTTGGCGACCACCAGGAAGCCGCCCAGTCCGGCGCAGAGCAGGGCGGCAGCGCCCCAGGTCCGGCTGGCGATGTGATCGCGGAGCCACAGGACCCTGAGGGCGAGGGTGAAGATGAGCTCGGTGACGAGGATGGGCTGCACGGTGGCCAACTGGCCGAAATAGAGAGCGAGGGCCGTGAAGATGAAGGTCCCACCCATGGTGGCCATCCCGAGCAGCCACATGGGCTGGCGGAGGAGGTACCTGGTGGTCGCCCAGGCCGACCGGTCCTTCTCGTGACCTATCACGTTGGCCAGCCGTTGGAGCACCGAGGTGAGCGCCTGGCTGAACGCACCCAGGAGGGCGAACAGGATGCTCATGGTTTCGATCCGCTTGCCCTCATCACGGCCTCCCCGTGCCATTCGAGACCAGCCCGGTGGGTTTGCGCAAGGAGCCCGCCCGGCACCGGGTGGGCGATGGCCACCCGATGACCGCCGGCAGCCTGGCCGGTGGCAGACCGAGGAGCCTCCGATCAGCGATCCCCGGCAGCCGGGTCCCCTCCCGGGGCTCGTGTGGTCAGCCATCGGCGGAGCCCGGCCGCGTTGGAATGGACGCCGTTCATCACCTCCAGCTTGCGGCGATGCTCCTCGGGGACCCCGTCGAGATCGGATTCGAATTCCTCGGCCAAGGCGGCCGCGATGTCCCGTCCGTCCCGGAAAGCCGATCCGGCCACGTCGGCCCACTTGCGCAGCGTGCCGTCGGCCTCGTCCAGCACGGCCAGGGGATCCTCGAGAAGGCCGTAGTGAGCCAAGGCCAACCGGGTCGGTCTCCGCTCGGCGAACCGCCGCAGTGAGGCGATGGCGGCCGACAGGTCGAAATCGGGAGGCGGCGTCGACGGTCGCAGCACGCCGGCGTCGGGCAGTTTCACGCCGACCGCGTCGCCGGCGAACAGGACCCCGCTCAAGGTGTCGTGCAACGCCATGTGGTGCTTGGCATGACCGGGTGAGTCCACGGCCACCAGCGACCGGTTCGGACCGACCCGGATGGTCTCACCGTCCTCGAGTACCCGGATCCGTTCCTCGGGGGTCGGGTCGAGACGTCCGTAGAGCGAGTCGAGCAGCGGGCCGTACACCTGGGCGGCCGAGTCGACCAGCCGGGTCGGATCGGCGAGATGTCTGGCCCCTTTTGGATGGACGTAGACGGTGGCCCGGGGGAAGGCACGGGCCACGTCCCCGACCCCTCCGGCGTGGTCCAGATGGATGTGGGTGACCACCACGCCGGCTAGATCGTCGGCACCCACCCCGAGCTTGTCCAATTGGTCCAGAAGTACCGGTACCGAGCTCTGGCTGCCGGTCTCCACTAGCACCGGCGTGTCACCCTCGATGAGGTAGCCGGCCGTGACCCGGTCCCATCCTCCGAGCAACGTGTCCAGTTGGATGACGCCTTCGGCCACAACGGCGCCGACACCGGTGGCCGGACTGGGGTCACCTTCGTGACGATGGTTGTTGGCGATCATGCCGACGCCTCCGATCTTGCTGGTGCGGCCGCTATCTGGCGCGCCGGGCCGCTGACCGCGTCGCCGACTTGCCAGTCCTGGGCCCGGCCTTCTCGGCCCGCATCGGTTTCGACCGCCCGGATGCCTTGTCCTTGACCGGCGCGGCCGCTTTGGCCGCCCTCTTCTTCGACGTGGTGGTGCTTCTGGTGGCCCCGCGCTTGATCGTCGCCGAGAGGGCACGACTGGTGGCCGGCGTGGCCGACTTGGCCGGGCTCTTCCGCTTGGTCGGTGTGGCTGCCTTGGCCGATTTCCTCCGCTTGGCTTTCTTGACCGGCTTCGCCGTCTTGGCTGGTCTGGCCGCCCTCCCCTTGCTGGCGGGGAGCCTGTCGGCCCTCTTGACCTTCGCAGGCGCTTTGACCGTCAACTTGACGGCACCACGTTCGCTCGGCGGAACGGTGGGCTTCGTCCTCGACATTGACGGCTTGGGCAGCACGACCGAGTCCCTGAACACCTGGGCCGCAGCGCTCCTCGGAGCGGCCGGGCCCGCGCTCTCGGCCAGGGTGGTGAGCATCTCCGGAGCGCTGAAACCGCTCAGGTGGAGAGCCCCGCCACGGCTCTTGCCCCGGGCCATGGCTCGCTGGGCCAGTCCCGCAATCACGTGCCGGGCAGTGGGCTTCTCCTCGCCGGCGATCTTCGAAGCCGAGTTGACCAGCGACACGTGGGAGAACGCCTGGGGGAAATTGCCCACGAGCCGGCCGGCGATCGGGTCGTACTCCTCCGAGAGCAGTCCGAGGTCGTTCCGCAAGCCCACCAGCCGATCGAGGAGCTCTCTGGCGTCCCGTTCACGACCCAGCAGGGACAGGCAGTCGGCCAGCCAGAACGAGCAGGCGAGAAAGGCACCCTCCCGGCCGACGAGGCCGTCGACGTCACCGGTGTCCTTGGTCCGGTACCGGAGCACGAAACCACCCTCGACCAGCTCGCGCTCGACGGCTTCGATGGTCCCCCGCATTCGGGGATCGTGGGCGGGGAGGAATCCGACCAGGGGGATCATGAGGAGGCTGGCGTCGAGGTCGTCGGAGCCGTAGTACTGGGTGAACGACCCTTTGTTGGCGTTGAACCCCAGGTCACACACCTGGTCGTGGATCTCTTGGCGGACCTCCTTCCAACGGTCGACCGGCCCCTCAAAGCCGAACTCCTCGGCGGTCTTGATGGCGCGGTCGATGGCGACCCAGGCCATCACTTTCGAATGGGTGAAATGGCGCCTCGGTCCCCGGACCTCCCAGATCCCGTCGTCGGGTTCCCGCCATCCGTCCTGCAGGAAGTCCATCAGTGCCAGCTGGAACTCCCACGTAGGATTGTCCCCCGAGTCGCTCCCCTGGGCCGATTCGTAGAGGGCCGACATCACTTCTCCGTACACGTCCAGCTGGAATTGCCCGGCGGCGGCGTTGCCGATCCGGACCGGTGCTGAGTCCTCATAGCCGGGGAGCCAGTCGATCTCCCACTCGTCGAGTCGCCGCTCGCCGGCGGCTCCGTACATGATCTGCATCTGGGACGGGTCGCCGGCCGTCGCTCGCAGGAGCCAGTTGCGCCAGGCCATGGCCTCCTCGTAGAAGCCGCCCCGCATGAGGGACTCGAGGGTGAGGGTGGCGTCCCGAAGCCAGCAGAACCGGTAGTCCCAGTTCCGGTTGCCCCCCAGGGTCTCCGGGAGGGAGGTGGTGGCGGCGGCGACGATCCCACCCGTCGGCTCATAGGTCAGCGCCTTGAGCGTGATCAGCGAGCGGATGACTGCCTCGCGGTACTCGCCGTCGTAGGTGCACTGGGAGGACCATTCCGACCACCAGAGCTCGGTGTCCTGGATGGCGTAGCCGGCGTCGACCGGTCGGGGTGGCTCCTCGTTGGCCGGGAACCAGATCAACGAGAACGGGATCCTCTGCCCTTCGGAGACCGTGAACTGCGCCACCGTGGAGAAGTCCCGCCCCCGGCAGTCGACCGGGGTCCAGAGTGAGAGGCCGTCCGGGCCGGCGATGGCATGAAGCGTGCCGTCCGCCCTTCGGACCCAGGGGACGATCTGCCCGTAGCCGAACCTGATCGTCAGGGTCATCTCCATCGTCACCTTGCCGCGCACCCCTTCGACCAGACGCACGACTTCGGGATGCCGCTCGCGGATGGGCATGCAGTCGACGACCCGCACCGTTCCCTCCGAGGAGACGAACTCGGATTCGAGCACGAGCGTGTCGCCGCGGTAGTGACGATGCGTAGCTCCGTGCGACCCCTTCGGGGCGATCTTCCAGCACCCGTGGTCGTCGTCGCCGAGGATCTTGGCAAACGACGCCGCCGAGTCGAACCGGGGAAGACAAAGCCAGTCGATCGAGCCGTCGCGACCGACCAGCGCCGCCGTGTGGAGGTCGCCGATGAGGCCGTAGTCCTCGATGGGGAGCGTCATGATCCCATGTCTAGTCGGAGCCCCACCGAGTTGCGGTCACCGACACCGGCCGGCGGAGGAGAGGTCATCGAGCTGTCCTGACGTTCATCCGGCGACGCATGATCCGGTCCCCACCGCCCTGGACGTCGATTCGGCCTGGAGGACCCGGGACAGAACGCCCGGCGAGGTGAGCGCGTAGCCGATGTTGCTGTTGGTCGTCGAACGCGAGAACACCACTCCTATCACCTCCCCGTCCGGCTGGACGAGGGGTCCCCCGGAATTCCCCGGACGGACCAGCGCCTGGATCTCGTACACGTTCCGAAGGGTCAGGCCCCGGCCGTAGATGTCCCGGCCCTCGGCCTCGAACCCGGCCAGCACCCCCGCCGGCACGGCCTGGAACGATCCCCCGCCCGGAAAGCCCAGCACAGCCGCCTGCACACCGCGAGAGACCTGATTCGGATCGAGCTGGAGGGGCCGTTCGTCCAGCCCGCTGACCCGCATCACCGCCAGGTCGTACGACGGATCGAAGAGGACCACCGACGTCAGATGGGACCCATTTCCGTCCACGACCCTCGGATGGTCGATGCCGGCGACCACGTGGGCGTTGGTGACCACGATCCCCGGGGCGGCGACGAAGCCCGAGCCCTCTTGGATCTGGCCGCAACCCACGCCGTAGATCTTGACGGTCGAGGCGCCGTCCTGGGCGATCACCGGCTGCAGCTGGGCGGAGCCGGGGAGTGGCACCGGGCCGGCCGAGTCCGGAGCCAGTTGGGCGAACACGGGCGGGAAGCCTTCGGCCGAAAGGAACGACTGGACCCGGGAGAACACCGAGGGTGGCGCGGGCAACACCGAATCCAATGACCGGATGATCCGCGACTGGTCGATGGATGCATTGAGCTTCACCGACGAACTGTTCACGAAGGTATTGGCCAATAGCCATGCCACCAGAAGTGAGGCGGTGACCGCCACCACCACACCGAGCGCAGAGTCGACCATCCCGACGACCCCCCGGTGGATCCGACTGAAAGCCAGGTTTCCGAGGATGCGGCCGGCGGTGCCGCACAGCGCGGCCACTCCGAGCAGGGTGGCCAGTGCCACCACCGAGCGGGAGGACTCTCCGTGGACCCATCTGACGGTGACCGAGGCCAACAGGGCACCGAGGTAGAGGCCGACCAAAAAGCCACCGAACGACAGCACTTGGACGATGGCCCCCAGCCGGAGGCCCTGGAACGCCGCCAACGCCGCCACGGCCAGCACCACGAAGTCGACGACATTCATGGCATGGCCCGTCTCTCGATCAGGGCTTGGCTGAACAAGTGACGTTCCATCACCACCGGCCAACGGTAGACGCCGCGCCAGGACACCCCACCGTCACCAACCCCGACGCAACCACGTGGCAAGATCGGGGAGCGAGGCGTTCCCACCCACCGCGATGGCCGCACAGCCGGGGAGATGAGCAGTTCGGTCGTGAGTGATCATCCACCACCTCCCGAGGGCGACGAACCGCCAGAATCCCAGCCAGGTGCTCCTCCGCCGCCTCCCCCGGCAGAAGGCGCCGGTCCCGTGCCGCCCATGCCCCCTGCACCCCCTCCCCCGGCAGAAGGCGCCGGTCCCGTCCCGCCCATGCCCCCTGCACCCACTCCCCCGGCGGAAGGCGCCGGTCCCGTCCCGCCCATGCCGCCACCCCCACCCCCGCCGGACCCGTCGGGCCCTTCCTACGGGCAACCGCCGCCCTACGGCCAGGCGCCCTACGGCCAGGCGCCCTACGGCCAGGCGCCCTACGGACAGGCGCCCTACGGCCCGCCCCCGTACAGCCCACCGCCGTACGGGGGGTACGGGTATGTCCCGATACCGGTCGACCGTTTCGGACGCCCCTTGGCCGACTGGTGGCAGCGTTTGGTGGCGATCATCATCGACGCCCTCATCATCGGCATTCCGCGGTCCATCGTGACCGCCGTCATCATCGGCTCGTTCGCCTCCGGTGGGGGAATCTTCTCGACTCGGTGGCGGGCCGGCACCATCGTCGCCGGCATCGCCTTTGCCATCATCGGCATCGTCTACTTCGCGCTGCTCAACGGGAGCGAGAGGGGACAGACGGTCGGCCAGATGGCACTCGGGATCGCCGTACGTGACGAAGCGACCGGAGGCCCAATCGACCCGCAACGGGGTGCGGTCCGGATCCTCGTGCTCTATCCGGGGATCATCATCGGCTGGATCCCGATCCTCGGTGGTCTCGCCGATCTCTGGACGCTGATCGCCGGTCTCTCACCCCTGTGGGACAACCGCCGTCAGGGATTCCACGACAAGGTGGCACACTCTGACGTCATCAAGGTCCGCTGACCCTGCGGTCCGACCGAATGAGTCGCCCGTGGGCCGTTCACCCTGGAGCAGGACGGCTGGTGCTCTGCCAACCAGACCGGGACCGGGCATGAACGTGGTGGATGCCCATGGCCGGAGGCCCTGGCACAGACTGGCGGCCCTGGCGCTGGTAGCCCTCATCGCCGGAGCGTGCACGTCATCCCCGACGGCCGATACCGGTGTATCTGTCGCCGCCGGCTCGCCATGGGCCGGCGCCTTCGCCGCGGTTGCCCTGCCAGCACCGGTCAACTCCCTCACCGGAGTGGCCTGCCCCACAGAATCCGCCTGTTGGGCGGTCGGTTCGACCGTCGGGGGCGCGGGCATACCCAACGGAGCCGTGGTCATCGCCACCACCAACGGGGGTGCCACCTGGAAGCCCCAGGTCATACCGCCCGCGGCGGGCTACCTGTCATCCATCGCCTGCGCCGACCAACACGACTGCGTCGCGGTCGGCCAGGCGGCCCAGGCGTCCAATGGACAGGCCGTGATCCTCGCCACCACCGACGGAGGTCGCGCCTGGCAGTCCCGACCTGTGCCTCCAGGGCTCCTCGACATCACCACCGTGTCCTGCAGCACGGACCACCAGTGCATCGCGGTCGGTGACGTCGCCGGGGGTGCGGTCGCACTGTCGGCGGCATCACCCACCGCCACGTGGCTTCAGCGGGGGGCGCTGCCGCCGGCCGTGGACGGCGCCACCGATGTCTCGTGCACCGATGCCCTCCATTGCTGGGTGACCGCCCGTCGGTCGCCCGACGTCGACCATGTCGCCGGCCTGGTCGCACTGACCACGGACGGGGGATCGAGCTGGACGGCACTGGTCTCACCTCCCGGGGTGGGCTACCTCACCGGAATCGCCTGTCGGACCGCCAGTGGAGGGAGCTCGGCACTCCCCTACGGGTCCACTGCACCAGCCGGCAGCGCCGCGGTCACCACTCCGGGATCGGCTCCGACCCCCACCACCTCAGGAGGTCCCCCGACCCCCGGGGCTACCGGTTCGGCTCCGCCCACTTCGGCTCCGCCCTCTTCGGCTCCGCCCACTTCGGCTCCGCCGGTCGGTGTGCCCGGCGCCCATTGCGCGCTGGTCGGGACCACCTCGACGACGCTGGGCGCCACCCGGAGTGGGCACGGCGTGATCCTCACCACGACCAACGGGGGCGCCAGCTGGTCGGGACAACCGGTTCCCGCGTCGGTGGCCACCTTGATGGACGTGACGTGTACGGCCGTCAACTCCTGTGTGGTGGTGGGGTCCTCGGTAGCGTCATCGGCCCAGGCCGGGACGGTCATCCTCAGCGGTCCGGCGGACAGCCCCTGGAAGAGCGCCGCCCAGGTGGGCGCGTCTCAACCCCTCACCGCGGTCAGCTGTCCGTCCCAGTCCCACTGTGTCGTGGTCGGCGAGTCGATCAGCGAGCACCTGGTCGGGAGCTGACCCGCCTCCCGGCCATCCCCGGGACCGGGAACGGCGCCCCGGTAGCCTCGCGGTCAATGGGCGCCACGTCACACCGTCTCCCTATGATCTCTGACGTGCCCGGACCCCTGCTGGCGTCGCCATCCGCCCCGGGCGGCCGAGCGGTGCGCGGCCTCTGATGAGCACGGTCGAACCACTCAGGCCTGGCATCCGGCGACGCCCCACCTCGACCTCGGCCTTCGGGGTGGGCCGGCGCGAGGCGCACGACTCCTCCCCCTTCTACGCCCGCTTCACGCCACCGCGGGTCTCCGACGACTCCGACATCGCCCCCCACGCCGCCCGCGACGCCATCTGGGTGGGCGATGCGCGCGAGATGGACAGGTTCGGTCACGTGGCCGACAACTCGGTCGCTTTGGTGGTGACTTCGCCTCCCTACTTCGCCGGCAAGGAGTACGAGGCGGTCCTGGGCGAGGGGCACGTCCCGGTCGACTACGAGGCCTACCTCCGGATGCTCCACGACGTGTTCGGCCGGTGCTTCGACAAGCTCGAGCCCGGCGGCCGGATCGCGGTCAACGTGGCCAATCTGGGCCGCAAGCCCTACCGGTCGCTGTCGCGGGACGTCATCGACCTGCTCGAGGGCCTCGGCTATCTCCTGCGCGGCGAGGTCATCTGGCAGAAGAGCCACGCCGCCGGCGGATCGTGCGCCTGGGGCACTTATCAGCGGCCGGGGAACCCCGTGCTGCGGGACGTCTCCGAGCGGATCGTGGTGGCGTCGAAGGGGCGGTTCGACCGCGCCCTGACCCCGGGCCAGCGCTCCTCAGCCGGACTCCCGAGCGAGGGGACGATGACCATGGACGAGTTCGTCGATGCCACCATCGACGTCTGGGACATACCGACCGAGTCGGCCACCCGGATCGGTCACCCGGCCCCCTTCCCCGTGGAGCTGCCCCGCCGGCTGATCGAGCTGTACACCTATCGCGGGGACCTGGTCCTCGACCCGTTCATGGGATCCGGCTCCACCGCCCTGGCGTCGATCAGGACCGAGCGTCACTACGTGGGGTTCGACACCGACGAGACCTATGTCGCTCTGGCCGAACGCCGGATCGCCGAGGAGCGGGCGACCCACACCCTGCAGGGCGCGGCGGTCCACCGGGTCACCGTCGCCCCCGGACGATCGTCGGCCTCGCCCACCGACGGTTCGCTGGAACAGGACGTAGCCCGGGGCCAGAAGGCGGCCGAGGTGGCCTACCGGGCGCTCGAGGACTGCGGGTTCGGGGACATCGAGCGGAACGTGTCCTACGGAGACCTGGGCATCGGCGTGGACTTCCGGGCCCGCGATGCACGTGGTGGGCTCTGGCTCTTCGACCTCTCCGGCGCGTACTCCTCCACCCGCCCGGGTCTCCGCCGACCTGATGTGCTGTGGAAGGCGCTGGGCAAGGCCAGCGTGCTCCACGAGGCTCGCCGGCAGGGTGACCGGCAGGATCTCGCACCCCTCATCATCCTCTCCACCGACGCCCCCGCCGACGGTTCGCCCGGAGCCAAATCGCTGCGGGCCGTTCGGGGAGGTCCGGTGCTCGACGTGCTCGAGCTCCTCGATCCGGAGTCCATGGCCCGGCTCGCTGCCTACGGGGCCGGCGACCACCACCCGGGATGAGGGTCGGGCCGGACGGCGAGCCATCAGATGCCCGATGATCGGACCACGGCCACCGAGCTCGGCACGGCGCTCGGCACCCTCCCCTTCTCCGACCCGGCGGCCGCCCTGGCGGCTCGCCCGGACGAGCTCCACATCGACGGTCCCGTGTGGGAACGGCTCGACGCCATCAACGCCGCCGGCCGGTATGCCTCCGAACTGACCCGAGCGTTCGCCAACGGCCGGGCGCTGCTCGAGGCCCCGGACGGGCTCCGGGGGCGGCCCCCTCTGACCGTGGAGTGGACCGGGGGACGGCGCCCCCCGGGGGACGAGGTGGCTCCCATCGACCTGCGCATCGACCACGTCTTCCTGGTCAGCTGCAAGTACGAGTCCGACATCTTGGCCAATGTCTCTCCCGGACGGCTGTTCGACGGGCTACTGGCCACCACCGGGGGCTGGGACCGCGGCGACTGGTACGAGGCGGTCGCCCCCGCTGAGGTCGGCGAGCTCTACCGGGCGTGCCGGAGTGCGACGGGTCTGGTCTCCCTGCCCACCGAGCCCTCGCAGTGCAGCCGGGACGACCTCGGCCGGCTGCGCCGGTCCCTGTCCGGACGGAGCTATCCCGACGCCCCGTCCCGAGCCGCCTACACCAGGCTGTGCCGGGCGGTGAGCGTGGCTTCGGCCGAACGTTGGTCGATCCGGATGTCGACCTCGGGCGTGGCCCCCGAGACCATGCTGTGGCGACTCCTCCGGATCGGCAACGCCCCGTACTTCGTGCTCGGACACGACCGGCGCAGCGGCGAGCCTGTGCGCTTCCGGATCGCCAGCCCGTGGGACTGGCGGGAGGAGTTCGAGCTGGAGGGATTCTCGGTGTCACCGGCCGACGCCGGCCAGCCCCGGGTGGACTGGACGTGCACCTGCCGGTCACGCCGGGACGGCAGGGCCCGGACGGTCGCCGGCCACGTCGAGATCCGGTGGAGCCACGGGCGTTTCGCCCAGCCACCGGAGGCCAAGGTGTACCTCGACACGCCGATGGCGTCCCTCCCGGGGTACCATCCGCTCAACCCGGTCGACGAGGCCCAGCCGACCCTGTGGGCCGCCACGCCGTGAGCGCCGACCGGCATCGGGACGCCGCGGTGGGCTGGGACGGGGACCGCTATCAGCAGCGGTTCGACTCGTTGGCCGCCGCAGGGGTCGACGTGCACGGCGAGGCCGCCTTCGTGGCCGACCTGCACCCGACCTCGGTGCTCGACGCCGGTTGCGGGACGGGTCGGGTGGCCCGTGAGCTCGCCCGCCGGGGCATCGACGTGGTGGGGGTGGACGTCGATTCCTCGATGATCGCCACAGCCCGCCGCCTGTCCCCCGATCTGAGCTGGCAGGTGGCCGATCTGGCCCAGCTCGACCTCGGCCGGTGCTTCGACGTGGTGGTCATGGCCGGGAACGTCCCGATCTTCGCCGCCGAGGGCTCCCACCAGGCGTTGGTTGCCGGATGTGCCCGCCATCTGGCCGAGCGGGGAGCGCTCGTCGCCGGCTTCCAGCTCGATGGGCGCTACCCCCTGGCCATCTACGACGCCCACTGCCGCCGAGCCGGCCTCGAGTGCGTGGAGCGATGGGCCTCCTGGTCCCGTGACGCCTTCGCTGACGGGGGCGACTACGCCGTCTCCGTCCATCGCTTCGCCATCACGTGAGCGGGCGCGCCGAGGGGATCCACCGCTGGATCGACGACCGGGAAGCCGACCGGCCCCGAGAGTCGGACGGCGCTGAGTCCGCCCACCGTCCGGGTCGCCGGAGCGACCGAACCGGACCGACGGGCTAGCGACCGGGCGACCCGGCGCCGGGCGACCCGGCGCTGTAGGAGTGGGCGCCTGCGCCGGCCAGGTGGCCTCGGTCCACGATGAGGTACTCCTGGCGGATGGGCTGGCCGGCCAGCCAGCACTCGAGCATCTCCCGCACCCCGGCGGCGTACCGGCTCTGGGCCGACAGGGAGGTGCCCGAGACGTGCGGGGTCATCCCCTCGTGCGGCATGGTCCGCCAGGGGTGGTCCGGTGGCGCCGGCTGGGGAAACCAGACGTCGCCCGCATACCCGGCCAGCTGGCCGCTCTCCAGGGCCCTCACCACGGCATCTCGGTCACAGATCTTCCCGCGGGCGGTGTTGACCAGGTAGGTACCCCGCCTCATCCGGGCGAACATGGCGTCGTCGAAGAGGTGCTCGGTCTCCGGATGGAGGGGGGCGTTGATGGTGACCACGTCGCACGCCGGCACCATGGAGGCGGCATCGGGATGGAAGGTCAGCCCGAGCTCGCTCTCGACCTCGACCGGCAGGCGGTGCCGGTCGGTGTAGTGCAGCTGCACGTCGAATGGCTTGAGACGCCGGAGGACGGCGAGCCCGATCCGACCGGCCGCCACCGACCCGACGGCCATCCCTTCCAGGTCGTAGGAGCGCTCGGCGCAGTCGGCGATGTTCCAACCACCCCTCACCACCCAGTCGTGGGACGGGATGTAGTTGCGCACCAGGCCGAGGATCATCATGACCACGTGCTCGGACACGCTGATGCTGTTGGAGTAGGTGACTTCGGCCACGGTGACGCCCTTGGCGATGGCCGCATCGAGGTCGACATGGTCGGAGCCGATGCCGGCGGTGATGGCCAGCCGCAGCCGCGGCGCCCTCGAGATCCGCTCGGCGGTGAGGTAGGCCGGCCAGAACGGCTGAGAGATGACCACGTCGGCGTCGACCAGCTCGCGGTCGAAAACCGAGTCCGGGCCTTCCTTGTCGGACGTCACGACCAGGGTGTGGCCGGCCGACTCCAGGAACGATCGCAGCCCGAGCTCGCCCGAGACCGACCCGAGGAGGGCTCCGGGGGTGAAGTCGAACGCGCTCGGGGTGGGCAGGCTCTGGCCGTCCGGATAGTGGTCGAGCGACGGGATGGTGTCCCTCGGGTAGGAGGAGGGGTACCCATCGGTGGGATCCTCGTACAGCACACAGAGCACCTTCGCCATCGGTCCCTCCCGCGTCACTGAGCGAGGCCGCATCTCGGACGCTCGCCAGACCTGTCGCCGAGGTGGACACTAGGCCTTCCGGACCGGCCGTCGCCGTGCCCGGATGTGGCGGCGGGACGGCACCGACCGGTCGTACGCGCTAGAACGAACAGGGTCACTGATCTTCGGGGGGAGCCATGATGCGGACGCGCGGCCCGACAGCGTTGGTAGTGGGGATGGGGATCGTGATGACGGCGGCCGTCGTCCTGGCCGGATGCGGATCCGGCAGCACCGCCGACGCCCCCACCACCGGCTCGACGCCCGCCTACCAGTCCACCGGCCCGCACACGGTCGGGGTCACCACACTCGACCTCGGCTCGGCCGGAACGCTGGGTGAGCGGCTGGCCACCGTCTTCTACCCGGCCGACCCCGCCACCGCCTCCGCCCACCCGAAGTTCAGCTACACCGAGGGTTCCACCCTGCCCACCGCGCTCCAAGGCGTTCTTCCGGCGGCGTACGACACCACCACCACCATCGACGCCTATACCGACGCCCCCGGGTCGACCTCGGGCCCTTACCCGGTGGTGCTGTTCAGCCACGGCTTCGGGGGGGAGCGGCTCTACTACTCGAACCTGCTGGCGGGCATGGCCTCGTGGGGCTACGTGGTGGTGAGCGCCGACTACCTCGAGCGGGGGCTGGCCGCCCAGGCCCTCGGCCTCAAGACCACGCCCACCGCCGCCTTCGACCGCTCCATCATGTTGAGCTCCCTGACTGCCACCGAGGCGGCGTCGAACCAGGCCGCCTCGGTGCTGCACGGCACGGTGGACCCCTCGAGAGTGGCGGCGGTCGGCCATTCGGCCGGCGGCGGGACGGCGTTCAACGCGCTCGACGACCCTCGGGTGGCCACCGCCATCGGCTGGGCCCCGGTCGCCCCGCAGGGCACACCCTCGGACAAGCCGGTCATGCTCATCGGGGCCGAAGGAGACAAGGCGGTGCTCCCCCGCGAGGTGTCCGGGGAGTACGCCGCCTTCCCGGGCCCGAGGTCACTGGTCGAGATCTCGGGGGAGGGCCACAACACCTACACCGACATCTGCGTCGGCATACGCCAGGGCGGCGGGCTCATCAGCTATGCCGTGTCCCACCACTTCATCAGCGCCCAGCTGGCCCAACTCGGGATCAACGGCTGCCAGGCCAAAGACCTCGCCCCACAGCGGTTCTGGCCGATCGTCCAGTACTACACGGTCTTCCAGCTCAAGGCGGTCTTCAGCTCCGGTCCCCGCACGGTGCCGGTGCCCGCCGCCGGAACGTTCCCCGGTTTCCACGTCCAGGTGACCCAGCACGGCAACTAGCGTTCCGGGATGGGCCGGCGGGAGTACGACGTGGTGCTGTTCGACCTCGGCGGCGTGCTGGTGCGGCTGGGGGGTGTTCCCCAGATGCAGGCATTGTCCGGCATCGACAGTGAGGACGAGCTGTGGGCTCGGTGGCTCAGCTGCCCGTGGGTGCGGAGCTTCGAGCGTGGCCGGTGCTCACCGGACGACTTCGCTGCCGGGGTGATCGAAGAGTGGGGGCTGACCGTCACCGCCGAGGCATTCCTCGACCGGTTCCGATCATGGCCCGAGGCCCTCTTCGACGGGGCTCTCCAGCTGGTCGACGAGGTGCGGGCCCGGTGCCGGGTCGGGTGCCTGAGCAACACCAACCAGCTCCACTGGGACGAGCAGTCCGCCCGGTGGGGGCTCGCCAACCTCTTCGAGGTGGCCTTCCTCTCGTACCAGCTCGATCTGGTCAAGCCCGACCGGGAGATCTTCACCCACGTCACCGCCGCCCTCGACCTGCCACCCGAACGGATCCTCTTCCTCGACGACAATGCCGCCAACGTCGGGCAGGCCCGGTCGGTCGGAATGATCGGGGCGGTGGTCAGGGGCACGGGCGAGGCGCGTTCTGCCCTCGTCGAGCGGGGCCTGCTGACCGACGGCCCGGCCGGCCCACCGGCGGCCGACCCGCTCTGACGGGGCGCCGGCGGACCATCTGGCCACCGGGTCGACGGCCCTGGCCGGATGGCCGCGCCACCGACCGGGTCGACGGGACGCGTGACACACTGGCCCGATGCGCGGCACGGTCGGGCGAGTCGGGTGAGCCGGGCGAGCCGGGCGAGCCGGACAAGGAGCGAACATGACAGCTGAGATCCGTGGCGTGGTCGCCATGAGCAAAGGGGATCCCGTCTCGCTGGTCCCCATCGTGGTCCCCGACCCGGGGCCGGGCGAGGTGGTGGTGTCCGTGCAGGCCTGCGGGGTGTGCCACACCGATCTCCACTACCGCCAGGGCGGCATCAACGACGAATTCCCCTTCCTCCTCGGCCACGAGGCCGCCGGGCTGGTGGACGCGGTGGGGCCCGAGGTCACCTCGGTGGAACCGGGAGACTTCGTGGTCCTCAACTGGCGGGCGGTGTGTGGTGAGTGCCGCGCCTGCCGGCGGGGGCGCCCCTGGTACTGCTTCAGCACGCACAACGCCACACAGAAGATGGCACTGGCCGACGGGACGCCGCTGACGCCGGCGCTCGGCATCGGCGCCTTCGCCGACCGGACGCTGGTGGCTTCCGGCCAGTGCACCAAGGTCGACCCGGCCGCCCGTCCCGAAGCAGTCGGGCTCCTCGGGTGCGGGGTGATGGCCGGGCTGGGCTCGGCCATGTTCACCGGCGAGGTCGGGATGGGCGACTCGGTGGCCGTCTTCGGCTGCGGGGGCGTCGGCTGTGCGGCCGTGGCCGGTGCCCTCCTCAACGGCGCGGCCAAGGTCATCGCCGTCGACCTCGACCCCCGGAAGCTCGAGCTGGCCCGTCAGTTCGGGGCGACCGACGTGGTCGACGCCTCCGCCGAGGACGTCGTGGCCCGGGTGCAGGAGCTCACCGGTGGCCACGGGGCCGACGTGTGCATCGAAGCCGTGGGACACCCCTCGGTCATGGAGCAGGCCTTCTACGCCCGCGACCTGGCCGGCACGCTGGTGCAGGTGGGGGTGCCCACCCCCGACATGCGCATCGACCTGCCCATGATCGACTTCTTCGGACGGGGGGGCCGGCTGCGCCCCAGCTGGTACGGCGACTGCCTCCCGTCCCGGGACTTCCCCATGCTGGTCGACCTGTACCTGCAGGGCCGGCTGGACCTCGACCGGTTCGTCACCGAGACCATCGGCCTCGGGGACATCGAAGAGGCCTTCGACCGGATGGAGCGTGGCGAGGTGCTGCGTTCGGTGGTGGTGCTCTGACCGGGGGGCTCAGGTGTACCCCTGGGCCACGTGCTCGATCCACCAGGCCGGCGCGGCGTTCATCAGGGTCTGCATGTCCCAGTAGTCCCACCACCGCATGATCGTGCCGTGACGCAGCTCGTGCACCGAGACGAACGGCAGCACGACCTGCTCGCCGGTGTGCCAGTGCCAGGTCTCCGAGTGCTCGGTGACCACGGTGTCGCCTTCGCCCACCATGAGACGGAGGTCGTGCTCGTAGGCCGAGATCCGCTCGAGCCCGAGCCGCAGCCGGGCCACGATCTGGTCCGGCCCATGCGCCACGTCGTCGGCCGGCGACGGCACATCGGTGTACTCGCTCTCGGCGGTGAAGAATGCGGCGATTCCGTCCCAGTCGCGCCCGTACAGCCTCTCCCAGAGGGACTGCACCCGCTCCTTGTTGGCCTCGACGGTCACCCGGCTCCTCCCCTCCGGTGGTGATGCCGGTCGGAGCGTACCCCGATGGCCGGACCGATCAGCGGAGGCCGGCGAGGAGCCGCATGACGAGGGCGCCTACCCGGGCACGCTCCTCGTCGGGACGATCGGCGGCGGCGACCACCAGGCCGGCCTCCGAGATGGCGGCGAGCGCCATCCGAGCGGTGAGGTCGCCCTCGGGGATGTCGATGACGCCGGCCTGGGCCAGGGCGTCGAGTGCCACGGTCACCAGACCGAGGAAGTACCGCTCCTCGATGTCCTTCCACCGGGCCCACCCCAGGGCCACCGGTGCCTCCTCCAGTGCGATGCGCCGGAAGGCGGGCCGGCAGCACGCCCGCAGGTAGGCGTCCACCCCGGCGGCGAATTCCTCCCAAGGGTCGTCGATGCCTTGGCTGGCTCCGGCCACCTCGGTGAGCAGGCCCTCCTCCAACATGATGAAGGTGGCCTCGAACAGCTCGGTCTTGCCCTTGAAGTGGTGGTACACCGCCCCCTTGGTCACCCGGGCCGCCTCGGCCACGGCGTCCACGGTGGTGGTGGCGAAGCCGTCGGCGGTGAAGCACGCCACAGCCGCGTCGAGGATGGCCGCCCGGGTCGTCGCGGCGTACTCCTCGCGGCGACTCACCTCCCTCTTGACTTCCACGGCCGTCGATCCTACATTCACATACTATGAGTATTCGACAGACTGCAAGTACGTCCCCGGCGAGAAGGCCGACTCGGTACCGGGTGGCCACCCGGTTCGGCGAGGTCGCCTACCTCCAAGCCGGCGAGGGCCCGACCGCCCTGTTCGTGCACGGGGTGTTCCTCAACGGCGACCTCTGGCGGCACCAGCTCGAGGGGCTCGGTGACCTTCGACGGTGCCTGGCCATCGATCTGCTCGCCCATGGCGGGAGCGCCCGCCCCGGGCCCGGCGAACTCACCATCGATGCCCAGGTCGAGATGATCATCGAGGTCATCGACCGGCTCGGCCTCGACCGGGTCGACCTGGTGGGCAACGACAGCGGGGGGGCCATCGCCCAGCTGGTGGTGGCCCGCATCCCCGAGCGGGTGCGCAGCCTGGTCCTGACCAACTGCGACACCCACGACAATTGGCCCCCCGAGGCCTTCCGGCCCATCTTCGACCTGGCCCGGGCCGGCGCCCTGGCCGAGACGGTGCAGGCGCTGGCGGGCGATCCCGAGGCGGCCCGGGCTGCGTTGGCCTCCGGATTGGAGGATGCCGGTGCCCTGTCGGACGAGACGGTGTCGGCGTTCTTCGCGCCCTTCGCCGAGCCGGCCGGCGCCGAGGCCGTCCAGCACTATGTGGCGGGGATGGACAGCGCGGCAACGGTCGCCATCCGGGAGGACCTGGCCCGGTTCCGGGGCCGGACGCTCATCGTGTGGGGCACCGCCGACGAGTTCTTCGACGTGGGCTGGGCCCACTGGCTGGCCGAGACCATCCCCGGGACGGTCAGGTGCGTCGAGCTCGAAGGGGCCAGGCTCTTCTTCCCCCTGGAACGGCCCGAGCTCACCGAGGAGCTCCGGGCCTTCTGGGCGGAGGCCGGGCCCGCCGTCCCCCCACCCGACTGACCAGGCCGACGGCGGGTTCTACCCCCGGCCCCGCCATCCGTGCTGCCTGGTCCGGACCCGCTGCCGGGCCTCGTCGGCGGTGTGCGGCACGCCCCGGGACGCCGCCATCTCGAGCACGAACTCCGTGGCCGCCGAGACTCCGTTCAGGAACAGGCAGTCCTGTTGGTCGGGGGTCAGGTCGAAGTCGGTGGCGGTGAGGCCACCGTTGTCGACGAAGATGGTGCGGGCGGCGGTGGCCGCGTCGACGCTGTAGGCGTCCCACTCGTTCATCATGGTCCGGAGGCAGTGGACGCCGACGGCGACGGCGCTCTGGCACGCGTCGGTGCGGGCGAACCGCGTCTGCAACGACGACAGCTTGATGCCGATGGTCGGCCATCGCGGCGCACCACCGTCGGCCCGGTCGAAGGCGTCGATGGGGAAGTTCCGCAGCATGCCCCCGTCCACCCAGGTGACGGTACCTCCGTCGTAGTGCCGGACGACCGCGGCCCCGTCGGGGGTGGAGAGGCTCACGTCGGCGGCACGGGCCTCGAAGGTGACCGGCTCGAAGAAGAACGGGATCGACATCGAGGCCCGGACCGCCTCCACGACGTCCCGGTCGTCGGGCTGGTAGCCGTACAGCGGGTAGTCCCAGGGCAGCCGGACCAGCTCGGCGCGAGTGACGTCGGAGGTGTGCACCACCACCCGGTACTGGTGACCGGGCGGCAGGCTCATCCCCGGGTCGTCCTCGAGCGTGAGCCGGAGGTCGGCGAACGTGTGGATCCCGAGGTCGGTCCGCAGGATCGGGCCCAGCCACCGCTCGAGATAGTCGCCGGAGTAGAGGCCCATGCGCTGGCTCAGGATGGCCGCGTCGGCGGTGAGAGAGCCCGCCTTGCCGCCGTGGTGGTCGAGGAAGGCGTGCACCTTGCCCTCGGGCATGAACTCGGCGAACTTCAGGGAGCCCATGTACTGGCGCAGCAGGGTCATCGGACGACCGGCCCGGCCGATGGCCCCGACGAGCGTGGCGGCGATGGCCCCGGCGCTGGTCCCCGCCACCCGCGGGAAGCTGTAGCCCGCCTCGCTGAGGGCCAGGATGGCACCCACCAGGCCGATGCCCTTCACCCCGCCCCCTTCGAGGGCCAGGTCGGCGACCAGTCGGCCCTCCCCGCCCCGCCGGGGGTCGGACCAGCCGTCCGCCTCCAGCAGGACCCGTGCCGCCCCCTCGAATCGCCGCTGGACCTCGGGGTCGCGCCGGTACCCGTAGGGCGTCGAGTCGTCGATCGTGATGAGGGGTGCCGTGGTCGTGCTCACATCCGACCTCCCGCGCCGTCGTCGCCCACAGTCCCGTGCTGCCGGTGTGGTGCGCCGGCAGCGTGACTCCTCCTCTTTCTTCGGCACCCGGCCACCGGTTCCTGAGCGGATCGTCCGAGCGGTTGGACCGCAATTGGACGAACGGTCCCCACAATGGGGACACGGGGCAGCAGCCTCGACCGGTGACCGGTGAGCGTGCAGGTCAGCGGGCCGTTCGATCCGGCCTCCCCGGGCGGGATCGAACGGCGGGAACCACAGTGCAGCCGCCCGGTCCCCCTCGGGTCGGCTGCCGTGCTCCCGGCATCCGCCCGCTCGACGGGCCCTGGACCGGTAGATTCCAGACCTTGACGGATCCCCCTCGGCCAGACGACGGCGGCCCGGCGGACTCCGCCACCCAGGACGTCGAGGATGCGCTGCTCGAGGGTGACCGCGTCATCGAGACGGGTGGGGCCCGGGCGGCCCTCCGCTACCCGCTCTTCCGGCGGGTCTTCTTCGCCGCACTGGTCTCGAACATCGGCAGCTGGATGCAGACGGTGGTGCTGGCCGCCTTCGTCTTCAACCTGACCCATTCCTCCACCGCCGTCGGGCTCATGACGCTGGCCCAGTTGGGCCCGCTCTTCCTCCTCTCGCCCGTGGGGGGGATGGCCGCCGACCGCTTCGACCGGCGCACGGTCCTCCTGGTCGTCACCGCCGAACAGTGCATCGCCGCCCTGGTGGTCGCCGGGCTGGCCCATCAGCACCACCCCCGGGTCGGGCTCCTGTTCGTGGCCGTCCTGGCCATCGGGATCGGCCAGGCCTTCTACGCTCCGACCTATTCGGCGCTCATCCCGACGCTGGTGGGCCGGGGCGATTTGGCCGGCGCCGTCTCCCTCAACTCGGCGAACATGAACCTGTCACGGGTGATCGGACCGGCCATCGGGGGGGTCATCTACGCCAAGGTGGGCGCCTCGTGGGCCTTCGTGACCAACGCCGCCTCCTATGTCGTGCTCATCGGCGTCCTGGCCACGGTCCGGCTACCCGCCGTCCACCGGACCGCCGGCCGCGGTTGGCGCCGGCTGCTCGAGGGCTTCGCCGTGGCCCGTCGCGACCGTGTGGTGGGCCGCAGCCTGACCACCATGGTGCTGTTCTCCTTCTTCTGCCTTCCGATCGCCGTTCTCATGCCGGTGCTGGCCCACGACGACCTCGGCATCGGCGAGAACACCATCGCCTACGGCCTCCTCTACGCCTGCTTCGGGGCCGGCGCGGTGGTCGGCGCCCTCTCCATCGGCACCTTCCTGGCCGGCCAGCGCCTCGAGCGGGTGGTCCGGCTCGGCCTCGGCGGGTTCGCCCTCACCCTGGCCATCTTCGGGCTGCTGCGCAGCCCCGCCCCGGGCTACCCCGTCGTCTTCCTGGTCGGGCTGTTCTACTTCGCCATCGTGACCTCGCTCGCCACGGTGCTCCAGCGGCGGCTGGACGATGCGGTGCGGGGCCGGGTGATGGCGCTCTGGACGATGGCCTTCGGCGGCACCGTCCCCCTCGGCGCCCTGCTGGCCGGTCCGCTGAGCCAGAGCTTCGGCATCGGCGCCGTGGTGGTGGCCGGCGCGGTCGTGGCCGCCGCGCTGATCCCGCTGGCCGACCTGGAGGACCGGGCCCGGGGGTCCCGCCGGCCGGCGCCGGCGCCGGCCGCCTGAGCCGGCGGGCCGCACCGGACCACGGGTCGACCGCCGGCGCCCGGAGAATGGACCCTGTCCCGGACCACCCGGTACGGTGGCCGCGCCGGACCGTTCGAGTGGGAGGGGAGGTCGTCCGATGGCTTGGGATTTCTCGACGGAGCCCGAGTTCCAGGAGCAGCTCGACTGGGTCGAGCAGTTCTGCATCGATGAGGTGGAGCCCCTCGAGCTCATCTTCCCCTACGCCGTGCGCATCCGCGACCCCAAGATGCGGGCCCTGGTCGACCCCCTCCAGGCCCAGGTCAAAGAGCGCGGGCTCTGGGCCATCTTCCTGGACCGGGAACTGGGTGGGCCGGGCTTCGGCCAGCTCAAGCTGGCCCTCCTCAACGAGATCCTCGGCCGTTACTCGCTGGCCCCCTCCATCTTCGGCTGCCAGGCTCCCGACACCGGCAACATGGAGATCCTGGCCGCCTACGGCACCGAGGTGCAGAAGGAGCGATGGCTGTACCCGCTGATGAACCAGGAGATCTGGTCGGCCTACTCGATGACCGAGCCCGACGGTGGCTCGGACCCGAACCTCTTCAAGACGACGGCGGTGCGGGACGGTGAGGAGTGGGTGATCAACGGCGAGAAGTGGTTCACCAGCGCCGGACGCCACGCCGACATCCTGTTCGTCATGTGCACCAACGGCATGTTCGTGGTGCCCCGCCACACGCCCGGTGTCGAGATCATGGACTTCCCCCGGACCCATGACCACATCCGCTACAACGACGTCCGGGTGCCGCTCGACCACCTCCTCGGTCCCGAGGACGGGGCCAAGGTGCTGGCCCAGCGCCGGCTGGGAGGTGGGCGGATCCACCACGCCATGCGAGCCATCGCCCAGTGCAAGCGGGCCTTCGACATGATGTGCGAGCGGGCGCTCAGCCGCCAGTCCCACGGCAAGGTCATCGCCGAGCACCAGATGGTCCAGAGTGCCATCGCCGACTCCTATGCCGACATCAACATGCTGCGCCTGCTCGTGCTTTGGACGGCCTGGACCATCGACAACTCGAGCACCGAGGCCTCGCGCACCCAGATCGCCGCCTGCAAGTACACAGCGGCCAAGGTGCTCCGAGAGGTCTCCTACCGGGCCATCCACATCCTCGGCTCGCTCGGCGTCACCGACCTCACGCCGCTGCAGGCCATGTGGGCGGCGTCGCCGACCATGAGCGTCATGGACGGCGTCGACGAGGTGCACAAGGTCACCGTGGCCCGCAACGTCCTGAAGGACTACCGGCCCCACGAGGGGCCGTGGCCCACCGACTACCTGCCGGCCAAGCGCGAGCAGGCCCGGAAGAAGTTCGCCGAGGCGATGGCGGCCGACCCGGAACTGGCCCGGTACTCGGAGATGATGCTGCGCCGCCGCGGGGGCTGACCCGGCGCCATGGACGTCAGGGACCGGGTCGTCGTCGTGACCGGGGGGGCCAGCGGCATCGGGCGTGCGCTCTGTAGGGCCTTCGCCGACAACGGCGCCCGGGGGGTGGCGGTGGCCGACATCGACCCGGCCGGTGCCGCCCGGGTGGCCAGCGAGCTCGACGGCGACGGGGGCCGGGCCCTGGCGGCGGCGGTCGACGTAGCCGACGAGGCGCAGGTGGCGGCTCTGGTCGAGCAGACCGAGAAGGCGTTCGGCCCGGTGGACCTGTTCTGCGCCAACGCCGGCATCCTGGTCGGGGGGGGTGCCGAGGCGCCCGACGCCGACTGGGACCGGATGTGGGCGGTCAACGTGATGAGCCATGTCTACGCCGCCCGCACCGTGGTTCCCGCCATGATCGAGCGGGGCGGGGGCTACCTGCTCCACACCGCCTCGGCCGCCGGTCTGCTCACCCAGCTCGGCTCGGCTCCCTACAGCGTGACCAAGCACGCGGTGGTGGCCCTGGCCGAGTGGCTCTCCATCACCCATGCCGCCGACGGGATCAGGGTCTCGTGCCTGTGCCCTCAGGGCGTGTGGACCAACATGACCGGAGCCCCGACCGAGGAGGCCGAGCAGCTGCTGTCGGCGACGGCGGGCCGCAACGGCATGCTCATGCCCGACGAGGTGGCATCCGTCGTGCTGGAGGCGTTGGCCGACGAGCGGTTCCTCGTCCTGCCCCATCCGGAGGTGGCGACGTTCGAGCAGCGGCGGGCCGGCGACCGCGAGCGGTGGCTCCGGGCCATGCGGAGGATCCAGGCCGAGATCACCCCGTCCTGATCTCCGACCACCGCCCCACCCCGGCCCCGATCGGCGCCGGCCGGCCCGGTCGTCCGCTCAGTCGGCCAGGGCCTGGTACACCAGGGCGCGCAGCTGGGCCCGGAAGGGGTAGGTGGCCGAGGGGAGCAGCTGGGTCATGAACACCACGGCGAGGTCCTCGACCGGGTCGATCCAGAAGGCGGTGCTGGCCGCGCCGCCCCAGTAGAACTCGCCGGGCGACCCGGCGGCGGCGGTCGCCCCGGGGCCCCGGCCCACGGCGAACCCGAGCCCGAACCCGACCCCGGGGAACTCGGCCTCCCCGAAGCCGCCGGTGGCCAGCTGGCCCAGCTCGGCATCGCCCGGCAGGTGGTTGGTGACCATGAGCTCGAGCGTCTTGCGGCCGATGATGCGCTGCCCGTCGAGCTGGCCCCGGTTGACCAGCATCTGGCAGAACCGCAGGTAGTCGCCCGTGGTGGCGACCAACCCGCCGGCGCCCGAGAGGAACGAGCGGTCACGGCGGTACGGGCTGGTGGCGGGGTCGTCGATGAGCTGGGGCGGCCCGCCCGGCCGGTAGGTGTAGCAGGCGGCCAGGCGCGGACGCGGACCCGTCGGGCACCGAGAAGCCGGTGTCGACCATCCCCAGGGGCTCGAAGAGATGGGTGCGGAGGTAGTCGTCGAAGCGCTCGCCGGAGAGGATCTCGACGAGACGGGCACAGACCTCGGTCGACAGCCCGTAGTTCCACCGGGTGCCGGGCTGGAACGTGAGGGGGTAGTGGGCCAGCAGCGAGCAGAGGCCCTCGAGGGTCATGCCGTGGCGGGACGATCGCCTCTCCTCGGCGAACCGGTCGTCGATGGGATGGCCCGGTGCCAGCCCACCGGTCAGGCCCGTCATATGGGTCAGGGCGTCGCGCACCGACAGCGGCCGGACGGGGTCGACCGTGCGCACCGACCCGTCGGGCCGGATCTCGCCCACCTGGAGGTCTCGCCATTCCGGGATGTAGCGGTGCACCGGGTCGCCGAGCTGGAAGCAGCCCTGCTCGTAGAGCTGCATGAGGGCGATCGAGGTGACCGGCTTGGTCATCGAATAGATCCGGAAGATGGTGTCGTCCTCGACCGGCTTCGACCGCTCGACGTCCATCAGCCCCAGCGAGCGCCAGTAGGCGGCCTTGCCCCACCGGGCCACGGCGATCTGGCAGCCGGGGATCTTCCCGTTCGACACGTAGCGGGTCTCGAAGTGCTCGGTCAACCGCTCCAGCCGGGACCCGTCGAAGCCGGCGGCCTCCGGGTCGGGGGTCACCCCCATCCGGCGCGGTCCCGGTCCTTGGCCACCTCGTCATAGCTGGCGTAGTCGGTCGAGGTGTCCTGTCCGTGCTCGAACTCGAGCAGCCCGGCCTCGCCCCATCGCTGGCGGAGGAAGCCCCGGTTGGCGTCGAGCAGCCCGAGCTTCGCCACGTTGGGGACCAGCTTGGAGAAGAAGGCGCGCTGGAACCCGGCGAATGGGCTGGTCTTCATCTTCCCGGCCGCGGCGGCGAGGTGCGGGGCCAGGGCATGGAGGTCGACGCCGAGCCGCTCCCACACCTCGGGCGTGGTCGACCGGGCCCGGTTGCGCAGGGTGTTGTCGAGGAGGAACTCCTGACGCTCCTTGAGCTCGGCATCGGTGAGCCCGGTGTAGAGCTCCTTCAGGGTGAGGACACCGAAGGCCACGTGGCGGGCCTCGTCCGACATCACGTAGCGGAGCAATTTGGCGAGCAGGGGCTCCTCGGTGCGGCGCAGCATGTCGCCGAAGGCGGCCAGGGCCAGGCTCTCGATCACGATCTGCATCCCTAGGTAGGCGATGTCCCAGCGGCTGTCCTCGAGCAGGGAGGTGATCTGCTCCTCGAGGAAGGGGCTCATCGGGTAGGCCTCGCCCACCTTCTCGTCGAGGTAGCGGGCGAAGACCTCGGTATGCCGGGCCTCGTCCATGGTCTGGGTGGCGGCGTAGTACTTGGCATCGATCCACGGGACCGTCTCGACGATCTTCGCCGCGGTGAGCATCGCCCCCTGCTCGCCGTGCATGAATTGGCTGATCGAGGCCTTGAACATCTCGACGCCGAGGGCGGTGAACTCCCGGTCACCCCAGGCGGCAAGGGGCGAGCCGGGCTCGTCGGCGGCCAACCGCACCAGCCGGAGCCCGGGCCCGTCCACGTCCACCAGCGCCTCGGGGTCGACGTCGGTGGCCCAGTCGAGGTCGGTCACGCTGTTCCACTGCGAGCCCATGGCCTTGTTGTACAAGGTGACCAGCTGGGTGCGGCACCGCTGGTAGTCCCACAGGAAGAGGCGGTCGGCGTGGTCCTCGACCACCTTGAAGGTGGACGCCATCTCGCCGGCGGGCGGACCACCGGGGGACCCCGCCACCGCTGTCACTCCCGCCGACCGAACATGTTGGCGTTGGGGGCGGCCCGCTCCACCAGCCCGGGGATCACGTCGCCGAGCTCCGCCGTGTCCCAGCGGTCGCCCTTGTCGGCCGACGGACCCTCCACCCACCCCTCGGCCACGCTGAGGTGCCCACCGTGCACGACGAACACCCGCCCGGTGATGCCGGCGGCGGCCGGGCTGCCCAACCACACCACGACCGGGGCGATGTTGTCCGGGTCGTTGCGGTCGAACTCGTCGGGCTTGCGCTGGCGCGCGGACTCTCCGAAGGCCAGGTTTTCGGTCATCCGGGTGAGCGCCGCCGGGGCGATGGCGTTCACCGTCACCCCGTAACGCTCGAGCTCCATGGCGGCGATGATCGTCATCGACGCGATGCCGGCCTTCGCGGCCCCGTAATTGGTCTGTCCGACGTTGCCGTAGATGCCCGACGGCGACGTGGTGTTGATGATGCGGGCGTCGTTCGTCTCGCCCTCCTTGACCCGGTTCCGCCAGTAGGCCGTGGCCCACCGCATGGGAGCGAAGGTGCCCCGCAGGTGCACCCGGATGACCGCGTCCCATTCGCCGTCGGTCATGTTCACCAACATCCGGTCCCGGAGGATGCCGGCGTTGTTGACCAGGATGTCGAGGCCTCCGAAGGTGGAGACGGCCGCGTCCACCAGCCGCTGGGCACCCTCCCAGTCGCTCACGTCCTCGCCGTTGGCGATGGCCTCACCGCCGAAGCCGCGGATCTCCTCGACCACCTCACCGGCGGGACCGGCCGAGGAGCCGGTGCCGTCCACCTCGGCGCCGAGGTCGTTGACCACCACCCGGGCGCCCTGCCGGGCGAACTCGATGGCGTGGCCCCGGCCGATGCCGCGCCCGGCACCGGTGACGATGGCCACCCTTCCCTCGCAGATTCCAGCCATTCCACTTCCTTCCTTGACGTCCGTCGGCGCGCCGTCACCATGGGAGGCAGCCCGGCGATGTGACGCTCCCCGACGATCAGCCGTTCCTCGGCAGCTCCGAGAACGGGCGGTCCCGGTCGTTGGAGGGCTCCTTCGGCAACCCGAGGACGCGCTCGCCGATGATGTTGCGCTGGATCTGGTCGGTGCCCCCGTAGATCGAGGGGGCCTGGGCGTAGAGCGCGGTGGTGGTGACGGCGGAGAGCAGTGGGTTGCCGGTGGCCTCGTCCAACGCGGCCTGGTCGCCGGGGTCGTAGGCGTGCAGCATCCCCTGGGCGCCCACGATGCCCAGGCCGAGGTCGCGTTGGAGGCGCACGATGGTGCTCATCAGGAGCTTGGACAGGTTGGCCATGCCGGGGACGTCCCGGCCGGCGGCCCGGGCGGCCTTCAGACGTTCGGTGTTGTAACGGCCCAGCGCCTCGAGGGTGTACAGCCGGGCCAGGTCCTGGCGGACGGTGGCCTCACCGCTCGTGGCGTTGCTGCGGGCCAGCCCGATGAGGAGGTCGAGGACGCCGGCCGTGCGGGGCCCACGGCGGGCCGGAGGGCGGCCCTTCGCCGACGAGGACCCCGGGCCGGGCACGAAGTCGCCGACCCGGCGCGACAGGTTGCCCGCCACGGTCCCCGCCGTGACGATGGCCGCACCGGCGTTGCCGCCACCGGCGCCGAGGCCGGCCCGCTCGTGCCCGAGGGTGGTGTTGGCCACCGCCCATCCCTTCCCCCGTCCGCCGATGATCGAGGAGGTGGGCACCCGGGCGTCGGTGATGAACGTCTCGTTGAACATGGCGTGCCCGGTCATCTCGCGGAGCGGACGGACCTCGACGCCCGGCTGGCGCATGTCGAGGGCGAAGTAGGTGATGCCCTGGTGCTTGGGCAGGTCGGGGTCGGTGCGGGCCAGCAGCATGGCCAGGTCTGCACTCTGGCCCAGCGAGGTCCACACCTTCTGCCCGTTGACGACCCACTCGTCCCCGTCCTCGACGGCGCGGGTGGTCAGCCCGGCCAGGTCCGATCCGGCTCCGGGCTCGCTGAACAGCTGGCACCAGGCCCGCTGGCCGGTCACGATCTCGCGCACGAACAGGTCGATCTGCTCCTGGCTGCCGTGGTCGGCGATGGTGGGGGCGGCCAGCATGAGCCCCAGGCCGTTCGGTGCGCCCAGCGCGCCGAACTCGGCGATCTCCCGGGCGATGGCGATACCGGCGCTGCGGGAGGCCCCCCGCCCGTAGGCGTTGGTGGGCAGGCTGGGCGCGGACCACCCGGCCAGGCCGAGCCGCTCCCACCACTCGCCGACCGTGAGGTCGGGGTCCCAGTTGAGCTCGAGCCACGACCGCAGCTCGTCGATCGTCTCATCGATGCCGCCCGGCGCTTCTGTCAGTGATTGGACCACAGGTGCACCCCCTCCTTGCTCCGAGAATAGATCGTCATCGGGGACCGGTCCCACTTCGGGGGCGGCGGACGGTCCCCCGGACCCGTCCCTAGGCTGGGAGCATGGCCGGTGAACGACGCGCGCAACCCGCCGGTGCCGACGGTCCGCCGGACGGCGCCGTCCACGCCGGCACCGCCGCCCCCGAGCTGGACGAGGCCCTCGAGCGGATGGCCGACTCCGACTTCGAGCTGCCCAACGGCTTCGTCAACCACGGCCCCATGGCCTGTGAGGCGCTGGCCACCCTGGGATGCGAGGAACTGGTCGAACCCTGGGCCCGCCGGTCGGTGTCCATGGTCGGCCGGGGCCCGGCCGCCGTCGATCCAGGCAGCCGGGACCGGTTCGACTGGCAGGATGCCCTCGGCCGGTACGGACGGCTCCCCGAATGGCTGGGGTTCTTCGCCGCGTCCATGGCCGACGAGGGGTGGCCACCGGTGGTGGCCCGCTGGGTGCCGCGCCTCATGCCCGGCCTGTCCACCGCCCTGTTCCACGGCGCCATCCGGACGGCGCACGCCGTACGGGCCGTCGACGCCGCCGACACCGCACCCCGCCGGGCCGAGCTGGCCCGGGCCCTCGGCTACTGGGCGGCCCGCTTCCGGATCGGCGAAGCCCCGGCCGGGGCGGGCCCGGCCGGCGACCTCGTGCTCGCCGTGACCGGAGAGGCGGCCACCGGTGCGCACCACTACCTGGCCGCCCCGAACATCTTCAACCTGCACGGGGTGACCGGGGCCATGGCCGTCGAGCTGATGGCCGGCCACCTGGCACCCGAGGACGGCGCCGCCGCGCTGGCCCAGGTGCGGGCCGACCACGAGGCCATGTACGCCGACACCGGCACGGCGGGGCACGCCGACACCGGCACGGTGGGTGTCGGCGTCCGGACCGGGTGGGACCCCGCCGTGGTCGGGCGGGCGGCGGCGAGCGGTGACCCCCACCAGGTCAAGCTGGTCGAGGCCTGCCGGCGGGGTCTCGACATCAGCGGCGACCCGGTGTTCGCCGCCGCCGCCGACCAGGTCTCGAACCGGGGGTGATCCCGCTCGCGGCGGGACCGGCCGGCTCTCGACCGGCGCCTCGGCCCCGGGCCGCTGTGCTCTGATCGGGACCGTGAGCGACTACGACCCCCTGCCCGGGGCCCCGGGGTGGTTCCAGAGGGCCTTGGCCGTCGAGCAGAGCGACATCGAGGTCGACGTGGACGGGTGCCGCATCCACGCCCTGGCCTGCGGGCCCGAAAACGCCCGGGGCCTGGTGTTCGTGCACGGCGGTGGCGCCCATGCCCATTGGTGGACCCACGTGGCGGCCACGTTCAGCTCCGAGTTCCGGGTGCTGGCCCTCGACCTGTCGGGCCACGGGGACAGCGGCCACCGGCCGGCGTACTCCCTCGAGCAGTGGACCGACGAGGTCATGGCCGTGGCCGACCACGGGCAGATCGAGGGGCCACCGGTGATCATCGGGCACAGCATGGGCGGCATGGTGACCATCGCCACCGCCGCCCGGCACGGCGGTCGGGTGAGCGGGGCCATCATCGGTGACTCGCCGGTCACCGAGCCCGCCCCCGAGATCGGCGCCTACCGTCTCCGCGAGGCCTTCGGCCGGCCCCGGGTCTACCCGACCGTCGACGAGGCGGTGGCCCACTTCCGCACCGTGCCCTCCCAGCCCCACTACCTCGACTACGTGGTCGACCATGTCGCCCGCCGATCGGTGCGACCGGTCACCGGTGGGTTCCAGTGGAAGTTCGACCGCAACGTCTTCGCCCAGTTCGGCAGCGGCATCCGCGGCGTGGCCCTCCCCTACCTGTCCCAGGTTCGCTGCCGCCTGGCCCTGCTCCGTTCCGAGCACGGACTGGTCACCGAGGACATCGGGCGGTTCATGTACGACGAGCTGGGACGGGTCACTCCCGTCATCGAGATCCCCGAGGCCGGCCACCACGCCATGCTCGACGAGCCCCTCATCCTGCTCACCGCGGTCCGCACGCTGCTGGCCGACTGGGACCACTCGGAGCCCCGCCGACGGGAGGGGAGGGCCGGCCCCCGACCCGGTGAACCCCGGTGACCGGGGCCCTGGTGGCCCGGGCCCCGTGACCGAGGCCCCGTCTAGGAGTGGGCCAGGTCGGGCCGGTACTCGGGATGGCACGTCAACCACGCCGACGCCCGGGCCATGCTGTCCTCGTTGTTCTTGTTGATGAACTTGTAGATCGGACCCTCGAACCATTTCCACGGGAGCGTGGTCAGGTTGTACCGCTCGTCGAAACCGAGGCGGGTGCGGTTGTCGTCCAGCGGCTCGAGCCGCACGTGGCCGACCTGGTCGTTGCCCGGCTTGGTGGAGATCATGGTGTAGGTGTAGCCGCGTTCCGGCTCGACCTCGGTGACCAGCTCGAGGGCGGAGCCCTCCCGCCCGAACGGCATCTTGTAGATGACCCGCCGGAGGCGCCCGTTGTGGTCCGGATCGCCCGGATAGAGCACCTCCACCCGTCGGACCATCGGGGCGTAGTCCGTCCAGCGGTCGTAGTCCTGGAACAGCGCCCAGATGCGGGCGGCCGAGTGGGGCATGTCGAGGGTGTAGCGGTGCTCGCGCATGTTGCGCATCTTGGCCGAGCGCGGCATCCGGTGCACGCCGCCGCCGGGCGTCGTCGGCCCCGGCCGTTTCGCACCCGCCGGACGGGCGTCCTGGTCCGGGCGGCACTACGATCCGGGCGCGACCCGGGCACCGCCGACGCACTGCCGGCGCCGGGGCCGGGGGGCCGGGTACCCGCCGGGCGGCCGACGACTGTGGGGAGGGCCGTGGGTCAGGTCAACACGGTGAGGGGACCGGTGGAGGCGGGCAGGCTCGGCTCCACTCTCATGCACGAGCACGTCTTCGTGCTCAGTCCCGAGATCGAGAAGACCTCGGCCGAGTGGGACGAGCAGGGCGCCCGGGACACGGCCGTGGAACGCCTGGCCGAGCTCAAGGCACGCCGCATCGACACCATCGTCGACCTCACCGTGATCGGCCTGGGCCGGAACATGGCGCGCATGGTCTCGGTGGCCGAGCGCGTGCCCGAGATCAACATCGTGGCCGCCACCGGCGTGTACACCTACAACGACGTGCCGATGTACTTCCACTTCCGGGGACCCGGCACCATCCTCGGCGGACCGGAACCGATGACCGAGCTGTTCGTACGCGAGATCCGGGAGGGGATCGGGGACACCGGGGTGCGGGCGGGCATCCTCAAGTGCGCCACCGACAGGCCGGGCATCACCCCCGGGGTGGAGCGGGTGCTCAGGGCGGTGGCCGACGCCCACCGCCGGACCGGCACGCCCATCACCACCCACACCCCCACCCCACCCCAGCCGTGGGGGCTCGAGCAACAGCGCATCTTCGAGGAGGAGGGCGTCGACCTGACCCAGGTGGTCATCGGCCACTCGGGGGGCACCCTCGACACGGGCTACCACGAGGCCCTGCTGGCCCGGGGCTCGTACCTCGGATTCGACCATTTCGGCATCGGGACCTTCTCGCTGGCCGAGCGGGTCGAGTCGGTGCGAGTCCTGTGCGAGCGGGGTTTCGCCGACCGGATCGTCCTGTCCCACGACGCCATGTGCCACGTCGACTGGTTCCCGCCATCGCTGGCCGGCGGGTGGAAGGACTGGCGCTGGACCCACATCCCCGAGGACGTCCTGCCCGAGATGCGCCGCGCCGGCATCAGTGACGAGGACATCTCCATGATGATGGTGGACAATCCCCGCCGGATCCTCGAGGGATGCGACCCCTACTGACGCGCTACCGCGCGTGCCTCCGCCCGTGACCACCGGGAGGTGGGCCGGAGCCGACGAACTGGCTACCATGGCCGCCGCCCACCCGCAGGCGACGGCGTGGCTCGACCTGGCCACCGGGTCCGAGCTGACCCTGGCCGAGTGGGACACCCAGGCCGACCGGTTGGCCGGCGGGCTCGCCGAGCGGGGCGTCGCCCCCGGCGAACGCACGGTCATCGCCATCGGTGGCGACGAACCGTTCGCCTGGCTCATCGCCTACGCCGGCGCCCACCGGGCCGGCACCGTCGCCGTTCCCCTCAACACCCGGCTGGCCGTCCCCGAGCTGCGGGCCGTCCTCGGCCATGCCGAGCCCGGTGCCATCCTGGCCAGCCCGGCCACCGACGCCGGGGTGCCCTGGGGCGAGGTGGCCGACGGGTTGCCCGGGCTCCGACTGCTGGCCACCACCGCACCCTCGCCCGGCACCGTCGAATGGTCGGACCTCTTGCCACCGGACGGCTCGTTCCCACCGGAGGGCTCGCCCCCCCGGCCGGCCGCGGCCGGCCCACCCACCGACATCATGTACACCTCGGGCACGACCGGAGCACCGAAGGGCGTGGTGGTGCCGCACCCCGCCCCCGGGGCGTCGCGCCCGGCAACGTGGAACGGTCTCGGGTTCATGTCCTCCTCCCCCTTCGCCACCACCAGCGGAGCGCTGTTGGTCTACGGGCCCATGCGGAGCGGGATGTCCGGGTGGTACCAGGGGCGGTTCGACGCCGGCCAGTGGATCTCCATCGTGGAGCGCCGCCGCCCGACGGTGGCCTTCGTCGTGCCGGCCATGGCCCAGCTCATCGTGGCCCACCCGCGCTTCGCCCAGGCCGACCTCACCGGACTGGGCGCCCTGACCATCGGGGGTGCCCCCATCGCCCCCGCCACCCTGGAGCGACTGGGGGCCCGGCTCGCCCACGCCGACATCCTGTTGGGCTACGGCCTCACCGAATTCGGCGCGGTGAGCCGCACCCCCTCCGGCGACGGCGGCCGGCACCTGGGCTCGGTCGGCCGGCCACTCCCCGGGGTGGAGGTCCGCATCGTCGACGACGGCGGCGGCGACGTCGGAGCCGGGACCGAGGGGGAGGTCGCCGTGGCGGGGGGTGGGCCGCGGCGGCGGTACTTCAAGGAGGAGCAGGCAACGGCCGAGACCTGGCGGCAGGGATGGCTACGCACCGGCGACCTCGGCCGGCTGGACGAGGACGGCTTCTTGTGGATCACCGGCCGCAACAAGGACCTCATCATCCGGGGAGGCCACAACATCGCCCCCGGCGAGGTCGAGAACGCGCTGTTCGCCCATCCCGACGTGGTCGAGGCGGTGGTGGCCGGCATCCCCCACCACGTGCTGGGTGAGGATGTGGGAGCGTGGGTCGTGCTGCGCGACGGTTCCGACACGACCGAGGACGAGCTCCGTGCCTTCGTGGCGGAACGGCTGGCCGACTTCAAGGTGCCGCGCCGGTTGGCCGTCGTGGCGCAGCTGCCCCGCAACGCCTCGGGCAAGGTGGCCAAGCACCGGTTGGTGCCGGGCGGGGGACGCTGACCGAATGGCCACCGACCGGCCGGCCGTCGTGGTCGAGGGGATCGGGGCGGTCCGCCGCCTCACCCTCAACCGCCCGCACCAGCACAATCCGCTCACCTCGCGTTGCATCCGCGAGCTCCTCGCCGCCGTGACCGACGCCGAGCACGACCCCGCCGTGCGGGCCGTCCTGATCCGGGGGTCGGGACCGTCGTTCTCGTCGGGGTACGGGGTCCTCCCCGACGACCTCGAGCCGGGAGGGGCAGGTGGCCCCGGTGGCATCGAGGCCGACGTGACAGCCATGCTCGAGTTGGGCACCGGGTGGGCCGGGGTCTGGCACTGCGCCATACCGGTCATCGCCCAGGTGCACGGCAACTGCCTGGCCGGCGGGACCGACCTCGCCCTCCACTGCGACATTGTGGTGGCCGCCGAGGACGCCCGGATCGGCTTCCCGCCGGTGCGGTCGATGGGCGTGCCGCCGACCAACATGTGGCTGTACCACGTCGGACCGCAGTGGACCAAGCGGCTCCTCTTCACCGGCGACACCGTGAGTGGCCTGGAGGCCGCCGCCGTCGGGCTGGTACAGGCGGCGGTGCCGGCTGCCGGCCTAGACGGCCACGCCCTGGCGCTGGCCGAGCGCATCTCACTGGTCGGGCGCGACCTGCTCACCGCCAACAAGCGGGTGATCAACCAGGGGATCGAGCTGATGGGCCGGGCCGAGCTCCAGCGGTTCGCCGCCCTCAACGACGCCGTGGCCCACCGCTCCGCCGATGCCCGGGCCTTCGTGGCCCGGGCGGCCGAAGTCGGACTCAAACAGGCCGTCCACCAGCGGGACGAGGCCTTCGACCGGGCCCCCGGCGGCGGGTCGTAGCCCGCCCCGGGCCCGGCGGCGGCGCCTCGGTGGTGAGCCCGGCTCTGCTAGGAACGTCGGGGCGCCGACCGAGGGGAGAAACGACGTGGACGTCGGAGGCAGTGCACTGGTCACCGGGGCCAGTCGGGGGATCGGCCGGGCAGTCGCCGTCGAGCTCGCCCGACGGGGGTTCGACACCGTGGCCTCCATGCGCGACCCGGCCGCCGGGGCCGAACTGGCCGACCTGGCCGGGGAACGGCTCCGGGTGGCCCGTCTGGACGTGAACGACCCGGCCACCGTGGCGATCCCCGACGACCTCCGTGTCCTGGTCAACAATGCCGGGGTCGACTCCGCCTACCTGCCGGTCGAGCACAGCGAGCTCGACGACTGGCGGGCCGTGCTGGAGACCAACGTGCTGGGCCTGGTCGGGGTGACCATGGCCGCCATCCCCACGCTGCGGGCCAACCGGCCGTCGGTGGTCTGCAACATCTCGTCGTCGTCCATCCTGGCCTCGGTCCCCTTCTACGCCCCCTACCGCGCCTCCAAGGCGGCCGTCTCGGCCCTGGGCGACACGCTCCGGGTCGAGCTGGCCCCCTCGGGCATCCGGGTGGTCGAGATCCTGCCCGGGCCGGTGGAGACCGACATGTTCCGGCTCAGCACCGGTGACGTGGCCGCCGCCCGCTTCGAGCGGTACCGATCCATGGCCGAGGTGGCCACCCGGGTCCGTCGCCAGTCGGCCGACCCCATGGTCTCCCCGGCGCCCGAGGCCGCCGCCCTCATCGTCGACGCCGTCCTCGACGACCACGGACCGATGCGCTACGGGTGCGACCCCCTCTCGATCGGGCTGCTCAGCCTGTGGCGGCAGTCCGATGACGAGGCCATGTTCAAGCTGACCGGCCAGTCCCTCCTCGACGAGCTGGGGGGCGACGAGCGGTAACCGGCCCTGTGGCCTCGGGGGTGGACGGGGTCGGGTAGGGGCTCAGCCGGCGGCGGCGGACATGGCGAAGAAGTCGCGCGACCACCAGGTGGTGAAGTACCTCGACGGGGTGCCGACCATATCGGGCAGCAGGTCGGTTCCGTTGGCGGCCGAAGCCGCGCCCGTCGGGGTGGCCGGGCTGTAGCTGGCGAAATTCACCCAGTCGGTATTGATGTCGAGCTCCATGGCCCGCACCGCTCCGGCCCGCACCAACAGGTCGGCCAGCGAGGTGATGTTGAGCCCCGGGCCGCCGACATAGACCAGGGCCCCGTCGGCGGTGACCCCGACCCCCGACCGCCACACGTAGATCTGGTCGCCCAGGGTGGCGCCCCATCGGGTGGTGTCGGACGCGTTGAGGCCGGACACGGGCCTGCCTCCGTCCACCAACAGGTCGAGGTTCTGGCGGACCGAGGCGATATCCGGGCCCATGGTGGCGTCCCGGCCCCACTGGGCCACGGTGGGCACTCCCCCCTTGGTGACGACCAACGAAGCGGCCCCGTCGCGGAGGGGCAACACGGTGCGGCCCTCGGTGTAGTAGCCCCCGTTGGCCGAGGACATCTGGAACCCGGAATTGAACGCGGCCACCAGGGACACGGCTGCGTCCGGCTTGACCGGTGCCGAGTAGGTGTAGGGGCCGCCACCCGGGATGAAGCTCCCCGAGTAGAGCTGGGCCTTCAGCAGCTTGGTGTCCATCCAGGCCACCCCGACCACCAGGCTGGTGTGGACGGCGTCCGGACGGAGCGTCGTCACATAGACGGCCGGGCTCCCGCCGACGGTGCGCCCGGCGGGAGACCACTGCCCCTCACCGGGCAACGGCGGCGATGCCGGGGGCACGATCGGCGCCGGCGCGGCCAGGTGGGGAAGCGTGGTGGCCGTCGTCTGGTTGGCGGCGGTGGGCAGCTTGATGGCGCCCTTGGGCGGGGCCCCGCCCGCCTTGGGCTGATGATGGCTGTACCAGACGTTCTCCACCCAGTTGACGACGCCGTTCCCGCCGTGGCTGCGGGTCCACTCGGCGAACCTGGCCCCGACCGACGACCCGAGGGACGGGTTGGTGAGCGCGCTCCCGAGCGAGGGGCCGAGCACGGCGGCGAAGACCACGAAGAGGGCGAGGAAGGCCACCATCAGCCGGCGCCGGCGGAACTTCGCCCGGTTGGCCCGGTTGACCCGCCGCGACCGACCCAGCCGGTGGTCGGCCGTCGGGGTGGTCACATCGGTCATTCGACCTGTCCGAGCTGGGCGGCCCGCTCCGACCGCACCACCCGCAGCCGGTGGACGAACAGCCCGATGACGGCCAGGACCACCAGGACGGCGGCCACGTAGCCGGCGTAGCTGAACGCCTTGAGCACGTGGTTGTAGCTGGCTCCGAGGGCATAGCCCAGGCTGGTGAGGGCGGTGCACCAGACGGCACAGCCGATGACGGTGAAGACCACGAACTTGGTGATGGCCATCTCACCCAGTCCGGCGGCGAAGGACACGAACGAGCGGAGGAGCGGGACGAACCGGCCGAAGAGGACGAAGGGCTCCCCCCGGCGGTCGAACCAGGCCTCGGCCCGGTCGAGGTCCTTGTGAGTGAGCAGCACGTACTTGCCGACCCGGTCGACGAGAGCCCGGCCCCCGAAGTACCCGATGAGGTAGCCGACGAGGGACCCGAGCACCTCGGCCAGGGTGGCGACGACGATGACCACCGCCAGGTTGAGGTGGTGGGGCTCGTTCGGGATCTGCCCGCTGGCCAGCACCCCGCCGTAGATGATGGCCACCTCGGCCCCGACCGGCAGGCCCATGGCCGAGATGAAGCTCAGCCCGAAGACGGCGACGTAGCCCCAGGTCTCGAGAAAATGCTCCACTTCGGTCCTCTCGTTAGCGTGCCGACGCCCGGTGGGTGACGGCGTCTGCCCGGCGGCCGGTGCCCGATCGCCGGAGATGCGCGGCCGGCCTCGTCCCCCTCACCTCGTCCCCCGGGTGCCGGGCGCGCCGGGGCCCGGGACGAGCCGGACGGGCGGCACGGGGCCGTCGGGGCGTTGCCATCGGTACCAAGCGTACGAAATCCCAGGAGCGGGCACATCCACCCCCGGTCGGATCGGACACTCGACCTCCGGATGAGGCGGTCGACCTCCGGATGAGGCGGTCGTTCGGCCCCAGGTTAGGCCGGGGGGCACCGCCGGCCCGGTCACCCCGGCCTCACCAGTCCCACCTGGTAGGCGTAGACGGCGGCCTGCACCCGATCGCGCAGCTGCAGCTTGGCCAGGATGCGCCCCACGTGCGACTTCACCGTGGCCTCGGACACGTAGAGGCGCTCGGCGATCTCGGCGTTGGACAGCCCCTCGGCCACCGTGACCAGCACCTCCCGCTCGCGGTCGGTCAGCTGGTCGAGGCCGTCGCCGCCGGGCCAGGCCGGCCCGTCGCCGCCGGGGAGCTGGTGGGCGAAGGCGTCGAGGAGCTTGCGTGTCACCCGGGGCGAGACCACGGCGTCCCCCACGGCGACCGTCCGGATGGCCGAGACCAGCTCGGCCGGCGGCACGTCCTTGAGCAGAAAGCCGCTCGCCCCCGCCCGCAGCCCGGCGAAGGCGTACTCGTCGAGGTCGAAGGTCGTGAGAATGAGCACCCGGGCGGCACCATGGTCGCCGACGATCCTCGACGTCGCCTCGATGCCGTCCATGCCGGGCATGCGCACGTCCATGAGCACGACGTCCGGCCGGCGGGCACGGCACTCGGTCACCGCCTCGGCGCCGTCGGCCGCCTCCCCGACCACGTCGATGTCGGCCTCCTCCTCGAGGATCATGCGGAACCCTTTGCGCAGAAGGGCCTGGTCGTCGACCAGGAGGACCCGGACCGTCACCCGACCCGCGCCCCTCCGACATGGACGCGGGTGGCCACCTCCCATCCGCCTCCGGGACGGGGGCCGGCCGACAGCGTGCCGCCGCACACCGCGGCCCGCTCCTGCATGCCGCGGAGGCCATGGCCGCCCGAGGCCCGACCGGCCGGGCCACCGTCGTTCCGCACGTTCAGCCCGATGGAGGGGCACTCGTAATCGAGCGTCACCACGACATTGGACACACCCTCCCCGTGCTTGAGGACATTGGTCAGGGACTCCTGGACCACCCGGTAGATGCTCAGGCCCACGCTGGCCGGGACCTCGAAGGGCTCACCGCGTTCATCGAGCACAACGTCGATGCCGGTCGACCGGATGCCGTCGACCAGCTCGGACAGGCCCGAGAGGTCGGGCTGGGGGGCCCGTTCGGCCTGTTCGCCCTGGGTATGGAGCACGCCCAGCAGGTTTCGCATGTCGGTCAGGGCCACCCGTCCGGTGGCCGAGACCTCGGCCATGGCCTCGGCGGCGCCGGTCGGGTCGGAGTTGGCGGCGGCCCGCGCCCCCTCGGCCAGGGTGACCATGATCGACACGTTGTGCGCCACGACGTCGTGCATCTCACGGGCGATCCGCGAGCGCTCGGCCGCCGCCGCCAGCAGGGCCTTCTGGTCGCGCTCGAGCTCGAGCCGGTTGGCCCGCTCCACCAGCGCGTCCATGTAGGCGCGCCATGTCCGGAGGGTCAGGCCCACGAACAGCGAAGCGGCCACCATGCCGGACAGGAACACCACCGAGGCGAGAGGGGCGTCCTTGACCGGCGTCCAGCGGACGGAGGCCATGAGCACGCCCACCTCGACGACCCCGGCACCCAGCGAGGCCCGCACCGGTGTGTCGTGCACGGCCAGGGTGAAGACCGCCACCAGCAGGGCGAGATCGGCAGGAAGGGCCACGGCCACGATCAGTTGCACGAAGGCGACGACGGCGACGACGGCGAAGACGGCCGACGGCGCCCGCCTCCTCCACACCAGGGGCACCACCAGCAGCACCTGCAGGACGGTGTTGGTGGCGTGGCTGCCGCCGTAGGACCGGGGGAACAGGAGGCACGCGGCCAGCAGCGCCACGGCCAGGACGGCATCGGTCCACAGGCGGTGATGCGCGTCCCAGGCCCGCAACCGGTCCCACGAAGCCCTCAAATATTCGAAATGACCGGCGCCCGGCACGTCGGCCACCGAAGGTTCCAAGGCTGTCACCGCCACCGGCCCATTGTCGCGTGGCCCGGCCCTCCTCCGAATCCGCCCCCGGGATGATCGCAGGGCCGGCGGCTCATCCTCCCGGCGCCCGGCCCTCCCCGTCCGACCCGGTGCCTCTTGCCCCTGCCCTCATCGGCCGTTACCATCACGAACGTATGTTCGAACCTGACTCGAGGAGGGCCCCATGTCCACGGTCCACGCCATCCCGGACGACTACCCGCGGGTGATCCCGTCTCTGGCGGTCGACGGCGCCGCCGCCGCCATCGACTTCTATTGCGGCGTTTTCGGGGCCACGGTCCGCCTGCGGCTCGACGCCCCGGGCGGAAGAGTGGGCCACGCCGAGCTGCAGCTGGGCGACTCCGTCCTGATGCTGGCGGACGAGGCGCCGGACATCGGCTTCCTCGGGCCGAAGTCGGTGGGGGGCACGCCCGTGACCATCTCGGTCTACCTGGAGGACGTCGACGCCGCTTTCGAACGTGCACTCGAGGCCGGGGCCACCGAGCGGCGCCCGGTCGAGGACCAGTTCTACGGGGACCGGTCCGGCCAGTTCGAAGACCCGTTCGGCCACCGCTGGAACGTGGCCACTCACATCGAGGACGTGCCCGAGGACGAGATGAGGCGCCGGGCCGAGCAGGTGATGAGCGGGGGTTGAACCGGGGTCGTCCGTCCGCCGGTGCGGCGGGCCGTGCCCCCCGGGCCACGGCCCGCCATGCCAGACTCCGTCACCGTGACCAACCGATCCTCGCGGGCGCACCGCATGCAGCGCCCCCGGTGGCGGGCTGCCGCTCTCGCCGTCCTGGCGGCCGTGCTCGTCGGCGGGATCGCCTTCGCCTCGTGCTCGAGCGGTGGCTCCACCGCGGCACCCACCACCACGGCGGCGGCCGGTGGCGCGACGGCGGCGCACCCGGTCGGGATCGCCTCCATCGAAGCCGGGGTCGAGCCCTGGCAGATGAACGCGCCGATCTCGCGCGAGGCCGTGGTGGCCAACACCGGGGGTCTCACCGTGCTCGGGGGCATCACCCCGTCGGGCTCCTCCCTGTCGACGGTGTCCATCATCGACCTGGCCACGGGAACGGTGGCGCCGGCCGGCTCGCTGGCCGCCCCGGTCCATGACGCGGCCGCATCCCCTATCGGGAGGGCCACCTTCGATTTCGGCGGAGGCTCGCCGAACACGTTCGCCACTGTCCAGTCGATCACGACCCCGTCGGTCCCCCCGGGCCGGCCGCGGCCGGCCGCGTGGTCGGCCAGCTCCCCGCACCCCGCTCGGACCTCGCCGTCGCCACCCTCCCCGGCCCGGGCGGCAATCCTTCCGGATCGACGACCTACATCGTGGGCGGGTACGACGGGGCCAACTACCTGCCCGAGGTGCTCGGGACGACGGACGGCACCCGCTTCGCCCGGGTAGCCTCCCTGCCCGTCCCCGTGCGCTACCCGGCGGTAGTGGCGGCGGCGGGCAAGCTGTTCGCCTTCGGCGGTGAGACCTCGTCGTCGGGGTCGGCGACCGCCGCCACCAACGACATCCAGATGATCGACCCCTCGTCGGGACGGGCCACGGTGGTCGGCCACCTGCCCCAGGCCCTCTACGGCGCCTCGGCCTTCGTGATAGACGGCACCGTCTATGTGGCCGGGGGCCAGACGCCGGGCGGGATCACCCTCACCGCCATCGAGGCGTTCGTCCCCGCCACCGGCAAGGTCCTCGCCGCCGGGCTCTTGCCCCAGGCCGACGCCTTCGCCGGCTACGCCACCATCGGATCGGGCCCGAAGGCGGTCGGCTACATGGTCGGGGGTGAGGTGACCTCCCAGGCCGGCACCGACCAGGCCGGTGTGGCCTCCGGCTCGCTGCAGTCGGTGATCTCGCTGCGGCCCAGCTCCTACGGGGGCCCGGCCGGCCGGCCCGGAGCCGGCTCCCCCTTCTCGGGCACGCTTCTCATCGCCGATCGAGGCAATGACCGGCTCGTGGCCATCGACTCGGCGCGCAACCTCATCTGGCAGTACCCGTCGGCCAGCATGCCCCCGCCGCCGGGGGGCTTCTACTTCCCCGACGACGCCTTCTTCATCCGTCACGGCACGGGCATCATCTCCAACCAGGAGGACAACCACACCATCGTCGAGATCGGCTATCCGTCCGGTGCCCTGCTCTTCCAGTACGGACACCCGGGCCAGCCGGGGTCGGGGCCCGGGTTCCTCTACCAACCGGACGACGCCTACCTGCTCAAGTCGGGGGCTATCACCGTGGCCGACGCATCGAACAACCGCATCCTGTTCATCTCGCCACAGGGCCAGGTCACCAGCCAGATCGGCAACGGCGCCGACGCCCACAACCCGCCCACCTCCATCGCCTACCCCAACGGCGACACCCCGCTGGCCAACGGGGACGTCCTGGTGTCGGAGATCAACGGGTCGTGGGTCGACGAATTCACGCCGAGCGGGGGCGTGGTCTGGTCCCTGCACTTCCCGAGCGTGAACTACCCCTCCGACCCCCAGCAGCTCGGGTCGAACCTCTACCTGATGACCGACTACGACCCCCCGGCCGAGGGCCGGATCCTCGAGTTCACCCGCACGGGGCAGATCCCGTGGATCTACGACGCCACCTCCGGTGACGCCATGCTCAAGAAGCCCTCGCTGGCCGAACGTCTGCCCAACGGGTTGATCATGGTGAACGACGACTACCGCGACCGCATGGTGGTCATCGACCCGAACACCTACTCCATCGTCTGGCAATTCGGGATCACCGACGTGTCGGGGACGGCGCCCGGGCTGCTCTCCATACCCGACGGCTTCGACAACCTCCTGGCCAACGGCACCACGCCGACCCACCCCGAGACCGGTTGACGAGCCGGGCGCGGTGACCCCGGCGGTGTCCGACGACCCCGCCGGTCGGTGCGGCTGTGCGAGCATGGACGCCTTGGGCCCCGATCCGCGACCACACCCTGTCGGGCGCCGGGAGTGGGTGCGAGCCCGCGCCGCGCCGGCTGCCCGCCGAGCGGGTGCGCTCTCCGCCGCCTCGCTGGTCCTCCTGGTGACCGCACTGGCCGGCTGCGGTTCCTCCACGGCGGCCGGCCCGGCGTCGGGAACGGTGCCCACGGCGTCCTCCCCGGCCTCGCCGCAGGCGCTGGCGGCGGTTTCCCGCGCCGTCGCCGACACGCTGAGCCTCACCGGCGCCTTCGAGCTCGGGTTCTCCAACGTGCCGGTCGGCACCCAGTCGGCGGCCCCGCGGCAGGCAAGCGGCGTGGCCGACTTCCGCGGCCCGTCGGCCACCATCCAGCTCGACCTCCCGGCGAGCTCCGGAGGGACCGAGCGGATGGTCTTCTTTCCGGACACCGTGTTCATCAAGCCGCCTCCCTCGAGCCCGCCACTCCAGGCCGGGAGGCCCTGGATCTTCGCCAACTTCGCCGACATCGCCAAGTACCGGGTCAACTTCCCCCCGTACATCGTGCAGACCGAGAGCGTCAATCCGGCCTTCCTCCTCTACGAGCTCTCCTGGGGCGCGGTGTCAGCCGCCCCGCTCGGGAAGACGACATTCGGCGGCCAGGAGACCCAGGCCTATGTGGTCAGGGTCGACCTCGTGCGAGCGCTCTCGCACAGCGCCGGCCCGGCCGGGGACGTCTTCGGCCGGGCCCTGACATCGGAGATCACGTCCTACGGGGCCGGCGCGGCGACGACAGATCCGACGACCGGCGTCGAGGTGTGGGTCGACGCCGCCAACCGTCTGGTCGGGGCGCGCAACAACCCACCGGGTGCGGGCATCGGCACCCTCACCCTCACCGTGGGGCGGTTCGGTGTCCCAGTCCACGTCGAGAAGCCGCTCCGGTCGACGGTGGTCGATATCGCGGCCATGATCCCGGGCGGCGAACAGGAAGCCCTCAACGGCGGGGACTCCGATGGTGCCTGAGGCGGCCGGCCGGGGGCCCGGACCCGGCACCCCCCCGGCCGTCCGTACCGAGCAGCTGACCAAGCGCCTGCGCAACGGGATCGTGGCCGTGGACCACATCGACCTGGTGATCGAGCCGGGCCGGGTGGTCGGGTTGGTCGGTCCCAACGGGTCGGGCAAGACGATCACCCTGCGAATCCTGCTCGGACTGGTCCGTCCCACGTCGGGCCGGGCCTTCCTCTTCGGCGAGGAGGTCCGCCCCGGGGCCGCCGTGCTCGGGCGGGTGGGCGCCCTGGTCGACGGGCCTGGGTTCGCGCCGCATCTCTCGGGACGGCGCAACCTCGAGCTCGCCGTACGGCAGATCGAGCTCACCGGCGGTCGGGCCGACGCCGACCGGGCCATCGTGCTGTCCGGCCTCGGTGAAGCCATCGACCGTCCGTTCTCCAGCTACTCGCACGGCATGCGCTATCGGCTGGCCCTGGCCCAGGCCTTGCTCGACGCACCCGACCTCGTGCTGCTGGACGAGCCCACCACGGGCATGGATCCGGGCCAGCTGGCCGAGGTGCACGCCGCCATCGCCGGCTGCGCGCGGGTCGGCACCACCGTCCTGCTCTCGACGCACCGGATGTCCGAGGTCGAACAGGTCTGCACCGACGCGGTGGTCATGCACGCCGGCCGCCTGTTGGCCGACGGCCCGGTGGCCGACCTGGTCGGGCCCCGACGCGTGCTCGTTCTGGTCGACGACGTCCACCGCGCCGTGGCCGTGCTGCGGAGCCTGCCGGGCGTCTCGGATGCCGCCGCCTTCGGGCCGGGCACGGTGGCCGTCGAGGGTGGTTCACTCGGCCCCGTCGATCTGTGCGAGGCGGCGGTGGCGGCCGGCGTCACCGTCTCGGGGTTCCGGACGGTCACCTTCGCCGACTCCTACGCCGACCTGTTCAGCGCGGCGGCGGCCGGCCCCCGACCGGGGGGGCCCGCTCAGCCTTGATCGCCATCGAGTGGTACAAGCAGGTTCGGCGGCGACGGACCTACGTGGCCCTCGGAGCCGTAGCCGCTTTTTCGGTGGTGTTGACGGTCGCCCTGGCGGCCATTGGGTCGGCTCAGACCGAGTACGTCGGTGACCTCCCGCTGTTGATGATCCCGCGCTCGTCCGGGTTGAGCGTCCCGCTCATCGCCCTGTCGAGCACCATGAAGTTCCTGCTGCCCCTGGCGGTCTCGGTATTCGCCGGCGACGCCGTCGCCGGCGAGGCGGGCTGGGGCAGCCTGCGCTACGTCCTGGCCCGGCCGGTGTCGCGCGCCCGGGTCCTCTGGTCGAAGGCGGTGGTGGCCGGGGCGCTGTCGCTGACGGCCGTGCTGGTCCTGGCCGTGGCGGCCGCCGTGGCCGGCGGCCTGGCCTTCGGCTGGCACCCGTTGCGTGTCACCGACGGGAGCGCCTCGACACCGGGCCATCCGGACTCGGTCGTGGTGCCGGCGGCCGCCGCGCTCGGCCACCTCGGCGTGGGCGTCCTCTACGTGGGGGCCGGCATGACGAGCATCTTCGCCGTGGCGTTCTTCCTCTCGACCACGACCAAGCGGTCGGTGGTGGCGGTGGCCGGCGGGGTGGCCCTCACCATCGTGTCTCGCATCTTCAACGCCGACTACTTCCCCGGGATCGCGGTGGTCAACCGCTACATGCCGAACAACGACATCGATCTGTGGCAGCACCTCTTCACCCGTTCGCCGGACCTCTCGGCCGTCCCGCACTTCCTCCTGCTCCAAGCGGCCTATGTCATCGTCTTCATGTCCCTGGCCCTCTGGTGGTTCACGCGCAAGGACATCCTCGATTGATCGGCATCGAATTGGCCAAGCAGGTCCGCCGACCGGGCTACTGGACCGTTCTCGCCGTGATGGGCGCCATCTCCATCGTCATCACCCTCATCATCGCCCTGACCAGCGCAGCAACGCCCGAGCGGCTGGGTGACTTCGGCTCCGTGATCCCTGATTCATCGGGGCTCACCATGGCTCCGGTCACGTTGAACTCGCTGGTGCTGTTCCTGCTGCCGCTGTCGACGGCCATCTACGCCGGCGAGGCGGTCGCCGGTGAGGCGTCGTGGGGAAGCCTGCGCTATGTGCTGGGCCGGCCCGTCGCCAGACGAAGGGTGTTGGCGTCGAAGGTGACCGTGGCCGGTCTGTTCTCGCTCGCCGCCGTGGTGGTGGTGTCGGTGACTGGGCTACTGGCGGGAGTGGTGGCGTTCGGATGGCACCCCCTGAGCGTCATCGACCTGCAGCACGCCTCTCCGTTTGCCAGCGGCCTCACCACCTTCGCCCCGCTCGAGGCGCTCGGCCGCATCGGGCTGGCCACCGCGGTGGTGGCGGTGACCATGTCCAGCACCTTCGCCTTCGCCATCCTCTGCTCCACCCTCACCGACCGGCCGTTCGCGGCGGTGGCCGGTGGCGTGTTGCTGAGCTTCGTCTCCCGTTCGCTCGACAACATCCCCGGGCTGCACGCTCTCGGACCCTGGCTTCCGATGACCAACAGCGGGGCCGGACTGTGGACCCAGGTGCTCTTCCGACCCACCGACCTCGGCGGCTACCCCCACCTGGCCCTGGTCCAGGCGGTCTACACCGCCGTCTTCCTCACCGCCGCCTGGGTCTGGTTCAACCGCCAGGACGTGCTGAGCTGAGTGGTCCTCGGAGGCGAATGGTCCCGGACCGCTCAACGGCGTGTCGGTCGTTTGCACCGTGTCCGCCGTGGCACGCGTTGGTCTGGTCGGACCGCCGGCGGAACAATTTTGGTTTGGTCGGGTCGTCCGTGGGAATATGTATGCGGCATACATTCTTTCCCACGACGATTTCCCGGGAGGCACGATGACACAGCATGTGGAAGGTTCGTTCGAGGTCACCTCGTGGTCGGAGGAGCAGGCCGACGGGCTCGAGGGTTCGGCCAAGGTGTCGACGGCGACGATCGGGCAGCGCTTCAGCGGGGAGATCGAGGCCGACACCCTCATCGACACGGTGATGACCTACCACGACGACGGTACGGCCGAGTTCGTGGCCTACCAGCGGGTGGTGGGTCGGGTCGGCGACAAGGGCGGCAGCTTCGTGCTGCGCGGCTTCGGACGCTACGACGGCAACGAGGCCACCACCGAACTCGAAGTGGTGCCGGACTCGGCCCGGGGCGGGCTCTCCGGACTCACCGGGCGCGGTGTGGCGGTGGCGCCGCACGGATCGACGGGGACCTACCGCTTCGACCTCGACGTCTGAGGATGGCCGGCAGCGGTCCGGCGCGCACGGCCAACCTGGTCGGCGCTCTGGCCCTGGCGGTGACCGACCGCTGCGTGCACGCCGCGGCCGAGGCCGACGGGCGAACCGAATCCGACGCCGCCGCTCTGTCCGCCATCGACCAGTTCCTCGGCGGGACGTCGATCGATCGGCTGGCGTCGGTGCTCGGGCTCAGCCAGTCCGGGGCCGTTCGGGTGGTCAACCGGCTGGTCGAAGAGGACCTCCTCCAGCGGGGTCCCGGTCTCGATGCGCGGGTCACGTCGGTCATGGTCACGTCGGCCGGGCACCGGGCGGCACGACGCATCGAGTCTGCCCGGCTCCGCCTGCTGGAGGAGGCACTCGAGTCGCTCGACGCCCACGAGCAGGAAGTACTGGCCACGCTGGCCGGGAAGGTCCTCGTCGGCATGATGCGAGAGCCGGGTGCCACCCGTTGGACATGCCGGTTGTGTCATCTCGGCGCGTGCGGTCGACGCTCGGGCCACTGCCCCGTCGAACAGGCGGCACGGGCCCGTTACGGCGAGCCCGGAGAGCACCCGGAACGATGACAGGTCCGTGACACCGGCCATCGACCTTGGTAGCAATAGGGCCATGCGCCGTTGTGCGGACCCACTGATTCGTCGACCATGCCGACGGTTCGTCTGGCCGGTCGGCGCGACCGTGCTCGTGGCGGCGCTCCTGGCCGGTTGTTCTGGATCGAGCCCGGCCACGTCGTCGTCCAGCCCGACCTCGAACGGATCGAGGACGTCGAACGGCGCCACCCAGGTCATCAGGGTGGGGAGCATCGCCACCAACACGGGGGTGGGGGCCAGCGACTTCGTGGCATTCATCCCGGGGATGCAGGCGTACTTCGACATGGTGAACGCCCAGGGAGGTGTGGGCGGACATACGTTCCAACTCGCCTACAACCTCGACGACGGGGGCGATCCGACCACCTTCGCCCAGCTGGCCCACACCCTGATCCAGCAGGACGGTGCCTTCGCCGCGTTCATCTCGACGTTCTGGTTCTCACCCAATCTGTTCGTGAGCACCGGGATACCCACCTACGGCTACAACGTGAGCGGAAACTGGGCCGGACCGACCAATCTGTTCGCGGCGGGCGGGTCCGTCCAGGACTACCACGCCCTCGCCGCCCCGGTGTCGTACCTGATCAAGCAGACCCATGCCTCGTCGGTCGCCATCGTCAGCTACGGGCAGGGGATCCCAGCCTCGTACCCGGCGTGCAAGACGGCGGCCGACGACCTGACGGCCGGCGGGATCAAGGTGAGCTACCTCGACCTCGCCGCGTCGTTGGGCGGGGACTACACCGCGCCGGCGCAGCAGATCCTCAGTCACGGCTCCGACTTCGTCCTCACCTGCATCCAGGACTCCGACAACATCTCACTGGCCCGCGCCATGCAGCAGTACGGAGTGCACGCCCACCAACTGTGGTTGAGCGGTTACAACCAGGCCCTGCTCGACCAGTACAAGAGCCTGATGCAGGGGGTGTACGTGGATGCCAACGGCTTCGTCCCGTTCTCCGCCCCCAGCGTGTTCCCGGGCGTGTACCCGGGCATGGAGCACTACCTGACCGCGATGAGGAAGTACGAGCCCGACGACGTCACCAACCAGCTGGCCATGCAGGGCTGGCAGTCCGCCGCCCTCCTGGCAGCCGGGGTCGAGCGGGCGGGCGCCAACGTGACCCAGCAGAACGTCGTCCACCAGACCAACGCCATCACCGACTTCACCGCCGGGGGCATCACCGCCGTCGTCAACTGGTCGCAGGCCCACACCACCCAGACCTTTCCCAACTGCCCCTCCTTCGTCCAGGTGAAGGGGGACCGGTTCCTCCCGGCCCTCGGCCAGGGACACCAGGTGTTCATCTGCTTCGACCAGAACGTCAACCTCAAGAACCCGGTGCCGGTGGCTCCCCCCCGGGCACGCCGGGTACCTGAGCCCCAGACGGGGGCGCAACGGCCCAGGGGCGCCCAAGGCCCGGCGGCCGAGGCTCGGGTAGATTCGGGCCTGGTGACCGTGACCATCGACTCGGACCAGCATCTCTACGAGACCCGCACCCTGTGGGCCGACCACATCGAGCCGGGCCGGCGGGATGACGCCCTCGCCATCGTGGACGACGAGCTCGGCTACCCATGGCTCGCCTGGCGGGGTCGGCGGCTGGACCTGGCCGACGTGCAGCTGCCCGGGAAGACGGCCGAGCTGGGCCGCCGCCGCGAGCGCTGTCGCCGGCGCCTGCCACCGGAGTACTCCTACGACGAGACGCTGCCGCCGGACTACTGGGAGCCGGCCGCCCGGCTCGAACGGATCGCCTCGATGGGCCTGGACGAGGCGGTCGTCTTCCCCAACTACGGCTTGCTGTGGGAACGCCGGCTGTCCGACTCGCTTCCCGCCCTCATCGCCAACATGGCGGCGTGGAACCGCTGGTGCGCCACGGTGGTCGACGACAGCGGCGGCCACCTCCACCCGGTGGCGCATCTGACCCTGCGTGACGCGGACTGGCTGGGCGAGCAGCTCGCCCAGCTGGCCGCGGCCGGGGTGCGCCTGGGGATGATCGCGCCGGCGGCGGTGGACGGTCGCCCCCTGTCCCACCCGGACCACGAGCGGATGTGGGCGGCCTTCGTCGACCACGGCATCACCCCGGTCTTCCATGTCGCGGACCAGCCCCGGGTGCTCGACGAGGCCTTCTACACCGACCCCGAGGACTCCTTCGTCCCCGCTCTCGAGTCCATCTTCTTGTGGGTGCCACCGGCCATCGCAGTGACCGACCTCATCGTCAACGGCGTCCTCGAACGGCACCCGGCGCTGCGCATCGGCATCGTGGAGCTCTCCTCGATCTGGGTCCCGCAGTATCTGCTGATGCTGGACGGCGGCTGGGACTTCACCTCCACCCTCAACGGTGGCGCGCCTGCCGAGCTCGGGCTGCGACCGAGTGAGTACTTCTCCCGCCAGGTGCGGGTCTCGTCCTTCTCCTACGAGCAGCCGGCCCGGCTCACCGCCAAGTCGGGCGACCTGTTCATGTGCTGCAGCGACTACCCGCACTCGGAGGGCACGGCCACCCCCCTCCAGGACTATGAGCGGGGGGGGCCCACGCCGGCCAACGCCCCCGGGCTGTTCCACGACAACGTGGGCGTGCTGCTCGGCCGCTGAGCCGGGGCACGGGCGACACCGGACGGCGGAGACGGCCCCGTCGTCAGCGCCTCAGGGTCGCGAGTGCTAGGTCAGTCCCCACCGCCCGGCCAGCCCCTCGACCCAACCATCGGCCTGTCCGGGATGGACCGGGGGCGCCTCCACCACCACCAGTTCGTCGACCCCCAGGCCGCGCAGCTCAGCGAGGTCTTCGGGCCGCCCGTCCCGGAGCGAGACGGCGACGTCGAGCGTGGCGGGATCCCGTCCCGCCCGCCGGCACCGGGACCCCAGCCCGTCCATGCGCCCGCGAAGCTCCTGCCGCGAGAGGTTGAACCCGTACCAGCCGTCCCCGTAGGCGGCCACCCGGTCCAGGGCGGCGTCGCTGTTGCCTCCGAGGACGACCGGGACCCGCCCGTCGCGCACCGGCTTGGGATAGCTCCGTACCTGGCGGAACCGCACGTGGTCACCCTCGTAGGTGGAGACGTCCGAACCCCAGAGCGCCCGCATGGCCTCGACGGACTCCCGGGTCCTCGCCGCCCGCCCGGCGAAGGGGACCCCGAGGGCGGCGAACTCCTCCCTGGACCAGCCGATCCCGACCCCCAGCACGAACCGTCCCGCCGACAGGACGTCGAGGCTGGCCGCCTGCTTGGCCACGACCAGGGGATGGTGCTGGGGGAGGAGCAGGATGCCAGTGGCGATCCGGATCCGCGACGTGACCGCGGCCACGAAGGCCAGGGTGGCCACCGGATCCAGCCAGTCGGCGTCGGACGGGACGGCGATCCGGCCGTTCGGGGCATAGGGATAGGGCGAGTCGGGGCGGTCGACCATGACGACGTGCTCCCCCGACCAGAGGGTGGCGAACCCGGCGGCGTCGGCCGACCGGGCCACTTCCTCGATGACCGCCGGATCGGCCCCGGGGCCGATGCCGAGAGCGTGCAATCCGATGCGCATCCCCCGATCCTCCCATTGCGCCGGGGTGACGGGCCGGGCAGGGCCGGGATGGCCCCAGTAGCATTCGCCCCACCGGGAGCTTCCCCCGACCGGGGATCAGTCGACGTCACGGGAGCTGGGCCCATGCCGTATGTCGAAGGCCGTGTGGTGCACGACGCCGATGCGCACATCATGGAGACACCGACCTGGTTGCGCGACCATGCCGAGGCCACGTTCCGACCGTACCTGCCACAGCTCGAGTACCCGGGCGGCAACGAGCTGCGCCAGACGGGCAGCCCCGAGGAGCAACAGCGCGACCTGGACGCCTCGTTCGAACGGCTGCGCCAACGGCACGCTTCCGAGGAGTACCGGGCCGTCGAGGATGCCGAGATCATGCTGCGGAAGAATTTCGCCGCCACCGGCGGGTTCATCGCCGAGGACCGGCCGCGGGCCCTCGACCTCCTCGGCTTCAGCAGCCAGCTGGTCTTCAACACGTTCCACAACGGTCGGCTGCACGATCTGGAGCACTCGTCCGATGTCGACCTCGCCTACGCCGCGGCCCGGGCCCACAACCGCGGCATGCTCGAGTTCTGCTCGGTCGACGACCGGCTGCTCCCGTCCTGCTATGTCCCGCTGGCCGACCCTGACCGGGCCGCCCGGGCCGCCGGGGAGGCGCTGGCCCAGGGGGCGGCCGCCCTCCTCGTCGCCTCGGGTTGCCCGCCGTCGTTCTCCCCGAGCCATCGTGACCTCTTCGGCGTGTGGGCCCAGGCCGAAGAGGCCGGCATCCCCGTGGTGTTCCACGTGGGCGGCACCGGCCCTCTGATCGACCCCCACTACTTCGTCAACGGCCTCCCGGTCCCCCACGACTTCCACGGCGGGGACGAGAACTTCCGATCCGTCGACTACATGGGCATCCCCGTCCCACCGGCCCAGACCCTGGCCACCTTGATCTTCGACGGCGTGCTGGAGCAGTTCCCCGAGCTCCGGATCGGGGTGATCGAGCAGGGTGCGATCTGGGTGCCGTCCTGGCTGCGCCAGATGGAGTCGGCCTTCGACGCCTTCCACCGGCACGAGGAGCGGCTACAGGGCCTGTCGATGCGACCGTCCGACTACGTGCACCGACAGGTCCGCTTCACGCCGTACCCGACCGAGGACGTGGGTTGGATCATCCAGCAGGGCGGTCCCGATCTCCCCATGTTCTCCTCCGACTACCCCCACGTGGAGGGGGGTCGCAGGCCGCTCGAGCGCTTCGAGGCCTCGCTCGGGGACGCCAGCGACGAGGTCCGCCGGCAGTTCTACGTGGACAACTTCCTGTTCCTCATGGGATCGGCCGGCGCCCACCTGGTCCGCTGACTCGAGCGGCGGGCGTTGGGCGTTGGGCGTTGGGCGGCGGGCGCGGGCGGCGGGCGGTTAGCCGCTCTTGTCCACCTGCTTCAGGCTGCCGTACCCGCGCTCCATGGCCGAGACGATGATGGCCTCGAAGTCCTTGTCGGTCAGCACCCGGGGCGTCCCGAGGGACGCAGCCCGCCAGTACAGCTCGGCCAGCCATTCGAGCAGCTCGAGACGCTCCACCGCCTGGTCCATGGTGCTGGCGTAGGCGATCGAGCCGTGGTTCTGCATCATGGCCGCGTTCCGACCCTTGAGCGCCTCGATGACGTTGTCGGCCAGTTCCTGCGAGCCGAAGGTGGCGTAGGCCGCGGTCCGGGGGGCGCCCCCGAGGCCGAGGCAGCTGTAGTGCAGAGGCGGCAGCTCGTCATGCGTGCACGAGAGCGCGGTGGACGCCATCGCATGGGCATGGGTGATGGCCAGCGCGTTGGTGGCAGCGTAGATCCCGGTGTGGAGCGGCACCTCGGAGGTGGGCGCCAGTTCGCCGTCCACGACCTCGCCGTCCAGATCGATGACCGTGACCATGTCGGCCGTGACCGTGGCCAGGTCCGATCCGGTGGGCGTCACCGCGATGAGGTCTCCCTGCCGGGCGGAGATATTGCCGGCTGTGCCGATGACCAGGCCCTTCTCAGCCAGGTGGCGGCTGGCGGCGGCGACCGCCTCTCGTTCGTCGGCCAGGAGCAGATCGCTCATCGCGGTTTCCTCTCGGTTTGGGTTGCCATCATGACGCCGTCCGTCACCAGGTCGGTCGTCCTCCGGACCCTACGGCCCGATCGCCCCACCACGCTAATGGGGATCGACGACTTCACTTCGTGAGGAAGTGAGGCTGGTTGCCGAGCCGCCAACAGGTGGGTCACTGCCTGACGCGGGCCTCGAGCTCTACGTCTCGATGGACGGGCCGTCTCCGTACGCCGCACGGGCCGCCGCCGGCGGTGACTACGGTCGGGGTTCCAGCAGCTGGGGCGCCATCACAGGAGGACTCGGTCATGGACATCGCCGTCATCGGCACGGGCAACATCGGCACGACGATCGGCCGGGCGCTGGCTCGGGCCGGGCATGCCGTCGTCTTCGGGTCCCGGCATCCCGCCGACGAGCAGGTGGAGCGCGGAAAGGGCATGAGGGTGGCCGAGACGGCCTCGGCCGTCGAGGGCGGCGATGCGGTCGTCATCGCCATACCCGGGTCCGCTGTCGAGGCCTTCGCCACCGAGCACGGCACCCGGCTCGGGGGCAAGCTGGTGATCGACGCCTCCAACAAGATGGGCGACCCGGTGGCCAATTCCCACCGGGCCGTGGAGAGCCATGCGCCGGGTGCCCGCTACGCCCGGACCTTCAACTGCGTCGGGGTAGAAATCCTCCAGGACCCGATCTTCCAGGGGGAGCCGGCCGACATGTTCGTCTCCTGCCTCGATGACGACCGGGCCGTGGTCGAGGGGCTGGTGCGCGATGTCGGCCTCCAACCGGTCTTCGTCGGGGACGACGCCGGCCTGGTGGACGGGGTGTTCCGGCTGTGGGTGGCCCTGGCCATGAGCCAGGGCCTCGGGCGGCAGCTCGCCTTCCGCACCCTCCGACGCTGACCGGGCCCGGCCGCGCCACCCCGTCCGGTCGAGGCGCCGGGCGGGGACGAGGCAGCCGATCGGCGAACACCCCGGTCCGGGGCCCGAGGGTACAGTTCGGCGGGAGGTGCGCCATGGCCGAACACGGAAGTGACATCGACCGGAGCGAGGAGTGGGAGGACCTGAAGGCGCGGTACCTCCGACCCATGGGCGAACGCCCGGCATCGTCGGCCGGGGGCCTCCACCACTTCGCCCTGCTGTCCAGCGACGTCGAGCGGACCATCACCTTCTATCAGGACCTTCTCGAGTTCCCGCTGGCCGAGTTGTTCGAGAACCGGGACTACCGCGGGTCGACCCATTTCTTCTTCGACGTCGGCAACGGCAACTACCTGGCCTACTTCGACTTCCCCGGCTTGGAGCTCGGACCCTACCGGGAGGTGCTCGGGGGCCTCCACCACATCGCCATCACCGTCACGCCCGACCAGTGGAAACGACTGGTCGCAAAACTAGAGGCGGCCGGCGTCGAGACCCATGTCGTGAACGGGTCCTCGGTCTACTTCCCCGGTCCCGACGGGGAGCGGCTGGAACTGCTCTCGTTCCCGCTGAACGACATGTACGGGACGATCGTCGGCTGACGACAGGCGGCCGCTGGTCGGCGGCCCGACGACGGCGCAGCCGGCGTGGTCGGCTACGTCGGCTTGGCCGGCTAGGACTTGTCCTCGAGCACGTCGAGGTCGACGAAGGACGGGGGGCCCTCCATCAAATTGGTCATCTGGTCGGCGAAGTGCTGTGTCTCGGGCAGCGCTGAGTTCTCCATGGCCGACTGGTAGGAGTCGAAGAAGGCCAGGATGCGGTAGCGACTCGGATCGTTGCGATCCCGGGTGATGATCCTCCGCTGTAGCGTCCGCTTCCCCTCGGTCGCCTTCTCCCACTGCCGGTCGATATCCCGCATGTCGTCGAACTTCGAGGTCTTGAACTCGATGATCTGGATGAATGCCATGCTCGTCTCCTTGTCCGGGATGGGGTCCACGGATGGGCCCCCGGTGAGGGCGTCGCGGGGTTGATGACGCCAAAGCAGCAACCGGCGTCCGATGCGACCCCTGGTCGCCAGGTGGGGTGACGCCGCGCCCGGTTCGGCCGATCCACCACCGCCCGACCGCCACGCCATCGCCCCGGCGCCATTGTAGGCATGTGGGTGACGCCCGAGCGGGACCGGGATCGCCCCGCTGGTGGTCGTGCGGAGCATCGGCTCCCGGGGTCGCCCCCCACCAGGAGCCGTCAGTCGGCGACTCCCAGGTCGACCTGCCGGCCGGCGTCGACCAGGAGCTCGATCAGTCGGTCGGCAAAGATGACCTGACCCTTCACCAGCTTCTGCCGCGCCGTCGCCACCGGCGTCCATTCGGCCCGATCCACCTCCGGGAACGACTGACGTCGGCCCGAGCGCGGCGGCCACTCCATCTCGAACTCATTGCTCACCAGCTGGTCGACATGGAACCCCGGTGCTTCGATGGCCCACACCCGGACCACCTTGCCACTCGACTGCCGACTCTGACCGAGGTCGAGACGTGGCCCCGCTGGCGCCGGCAAGCCGAGCTCCTCAGCGAACTCACGCTCGGCCGCGGCCCCCGGGTCCTCGCGTTCCGCATGCTCCCCTTTGGCCACGGACCAGGCATGCTCGTCTTTGCCGGCCCAGAAAGGGCCACCGGGATGCACGAGGAACAGGTCGAGATGGTGATGATCGGTGATCCGGAAGGGAAGCAGGCCGGCACTGAGCTTTGCCACACTTCCTCCCCATCGGTCCACCCATCGAGGGTACAGGGGCGTTCAGCCGGGCCGGCCGGCCGAGCACCCGACGGCGCATCCAATTGCGCCGCCAAGGAGGACATGACCTTGACTGCCTGGCGCCCGACGAGGCCGTCCAGGTCGGCGGCGCCGGCCCGGACACGTCCCCGTGGGGTCACCCGACGGGGCGACGCCCTTCACTCCGACGGGAAGCCACCGCCCTGCCCGGGACCCAACCGCGCCGCCCCTACGGAAGGGCCGCCGGTCAGCGCGAGTCCGTCGCCGACGCGGCCATCTTGTGCGCCTCGCGCCAAGCCTCCGGGGTGTTCGTCTTGCGGGCCCTCGACACGATGTCGTCCAGCTTCTTGGCCCGCTGTTCCGCCGCGGCGGCCTCCTCGACCGCCGCTCGGGCAACCCCGGCGGCCTTCTCGGCGGCCTTGGAGGTCCGCCGGGCCTCCTCTTTGGCCTCGGCGTCCGCCTGGGTGGCAACGCGGGCTTCGTGCTCGGCCTCCTCAGCGGCCCGGGAACGCTGGTGGGCCAGCTGTGCCGCTTCGGCCACCGCCTGCATGGCCTGGGCCATCTCCGAGACGACCAGAGCGGCCTGGGCGGCCTGCTCCCAGGCCTCGGGCGTGCTGACGGCCCTGGCCCGGGCGACGGCAGTCTCGGTCATCGCCGCCCAGTTGCGGACGTCCTCCTCACCCTGTGCACCCTTCTGCTCGGCTTTCGGACTTCCGAACGACAGAACGTTCTGGGGTGCCGACTCTTGGCGGTCCGCCTTGTGACCCTTGTCATCCTTCTTGCCCGTCCGGTCCCCCTTGTCGGGCCTCTCGGCCGATTCCTTGTCGGGCCTCTCGGCCGATTCCTTGTCGGGCCTCTCGGCCGATTCCTTGTCGGGTCTCTCGGCCGATTCCTTGTCGGGTCTCTCGGCCGATTCCTTGTCGGGCCTGTCGGTCAGTTCGCCCTTGTCCTTCCCGGCCTCGCGTTCGACCGGGGTGGGCTCTGCTTTCGTGTCGCGCTTGTCGAATGCTCCGACGAACGGCCGGTTCGTCCCGGTGCCCTTCTCGACGCCGGCGACACCGGGTCGCTGGAACATGGCCCCGGTCGCCCCGTTGTCGCCGAGCGGCCGCGGTGGGAAACGACCGGGTGACTGCGGGGTCGCGGGGGGGACGGTGGGGGCCGGCGCGGTCTCGGCGCGGGCGTCGGACGGAAGAGAGGCCGACGGGGACGGCAGGGCCGCCGCGTTGTCGCCGCGGCCGGCGACGGGAACCCGTGGCGGCCCGAACGGGGTACCCACCGATCGGGACAGGGCTGGGCGGTCGGCGGCGGACTCGGCGACGGTCGGCGCACCTTCCGCCTCGCCGGTCCCGCGGGGCGGGTCGGCGGCCGCGGTGTCGCTGGCCCGCGAGTGGACGTGCAGCACTTGCCCGGTCAGATGGAACCCGTCCCAGTACCGCATCACGCCGGGCTTGTTCGAGTCGGGATACCACCCGGCCTGGGCGCCATCGGGCAACGTGACCTCGGGCGTGGCGTCGGGGACCTGCGGCGCGGCCACCAGGTTCGGCCTCCCCTGGTCCGCCCGGGTGTCACCCGGTCGGACCTCCTGCGGCCGGGTCTCCTCGACGGGCGCAGCGCCGGCGTCTGGCGGTCCCGCCAATTCGGGCTCACTGGCGAAGAATTGGTCGATCATGTTGGGCGCCTTGACGTCCACCTGTTTCTGGCCATCCTTGTGGCGACGGGCAAAGGGGCGTGATGCCATACGTCCTCTTTCGGCCCCAGTGGCCGACTCCTTGAGGATCGGGGCCGTCTTGAGGCTGGATCAACCCGTAGACGGGCCCAACTCCAGCTCAAGATGGATGCACACCGAGCCGATGTTCTCATGGTGAAGAAGCAGACGAACTCGGCGGAGGTGACGTCGGCTCCTTCGATCCCCCACCTCGACATGGGCGGTGCGGGCACGCTCGTGTTCCAACCGGCGGTCGACCTGGCCAGCGGACGTCTGCTCGGCTTCGAGGCTCTGCTCCGGTGGCACGACGCCTCGGGCCGGGACATTCCGCCGGGAACCCTCATCCCCTGGGCGGAGAGCCACGGGCAGATGAACGAGCTCAACGCCTGGATACTGCTCGAGGCCTGCACGCAGGCCGCCCGATGGCCATCGGACATGCAGCTGGCGGTGAACTGCTCGGTCACCCAGCTCCACCGGGGCACGGCCGCCATGGCAACCGCTGCCGCCCTCGAACGATCCGGCCTCAACCCGGACCGGTTGACCGTGGAGGTGACCGAGGACTCGATGACCGACGATGATGCCGCGGCAGACCTGGAGGTCATGACCCGCCTCGGCATCCAGCTCACGGTGGACGACGTGGGGACGGACTGGTCCGTGGTCGACAACTCAAAGGACTCCGTGGTGAACACGGTCAAAATCCACGGCTCGCTGATCGCCGGCATCGCCGACCCCGACGGGACGAGTCGGGCCATCGTCGCGAAGATCGTCTCGGTGTGCCGGTCACGCGGGATCTGCACGGTGGCCGAGGCGGTGGAGACAGGGGAGCAGGTGGACGCGCTCCGGGAGATCGGCGCCGAGACCGCTCAGGGCTACTTCTTCTCGCCACCGCTCACGGCCGACGAGGCCGCCGACCTGGCGGCCATGGACCCACGGGCCCGCTTCGCCCTGTCCGCCCCGCCCTTCTGAGAGGCCCGCCACCGACCATGGCGTCCGGTACCATCACCGGGCGAGCCGGCGACCGCGTGAGCCAGGTGGGGCGACCTGGTCTGGGGCCACCTGGTCTGGGGCCACCTGGTCTGGGGCGCCGAGGTTTCGACCGACGGGGTGTGGACCATGGAAGACCGGATCACGGCGGTGCTCTACCTGGAGATGACCGACCGGCCCCCCGGCCGCTATGCCGAGGAGCGGGTGCCCGAGGTGCTGTCGCAGCCGGGGGTGCAGCGGGCGACCTGGTGGGCCAACTGCGTGCCATTCCGCACCGACCTGCCCCGGACGCTGCCCGAGTTCACCGTCCTCGGGGTCTACGAGGCCCACCACGGCTTCGAGCCGCCGGTCGGCCCCGCCGCCACCCCGGAGGACATCACCGGGATCTGCTTCGACCACTGCCCGCGACCGGGCCAGGGGACCATCTCGGACCGACCCACCCTCGGCCTCGAGCTGGTGCTGGTGAGCCCGCGGACCCCCGGGGAGGGCCAGGCGCTCCGGGACTGGGGTGACTTCGTCCACATCCGTGACATCGCCGCCGCCGCGCCCGACCATTTCACCATGATCACCCCGTACCAGAACCGCGCACCGGGGTCGCCGCGCTTCATGCACCTCTACGAGCTCGACACCGACGATCCCGAGGCGGCCTTCGGGGAGATGACTCCCGCCACCGTGGCCCGGATCGGCGCCTACGGCACCCATCCGCTGAGGGAGTGGCGGGGCCACGAGGCCCTGGTCATCGAGTACGTCAACACCTTCCGGCGGCTGGGGGTCTGCATCGGACCGGTCTGAACCGTGTCGGCCATCCCGGGGGTAGAGGCGCGGTCGACCGACCCGTCACCCCCCGAGGCTGCGGCGGAGTGCGTCGAGCGACGAGCGGAGCTCGCCGACCTGCTCCCGGAGCTCGGCCACATCGGACATGAGCAGGCGGACCCGATCGTCGAGCCCGGTCGGGTCACCTCCCGTGGCAGTCGAGGGCGTCGCCACCGCCGAGGTCGGTGCGGCGGCGGGCCCGTCCTGGCCGGGCTGGTCCATCGGGTGCCCCGCCCGTGAGTCGCCGGCCGGCTCCGAGGCCAACAACTGCTGCCAGCGGTCCTCCTTCTGGCCCGGTTGCCGGGGCAGCAGGCGGGCCAGAGGCTCGGGCCGGTCGGCCAGGACCTCGAGCTCCCGCTGCACCGTGTCCAACGAGTCGAACCTGGCCATACGTGAGGTCCGGGCCCGGAGCTCCCCCAGGGTCTGCGGTCCCCGGAGCAGCAGGATGGCCAGGAGGGCGACTCGGGGGGCATCGAGCCCGTGCACCTCGTCGAGGACGTGGCGGTAGCGGGTGACCGACTTCCCGTGTGACGGCAGCACGAACCGCACCAGACGGAGGTCCTTCAACTCAGCCAGTGCCTCCTGCACGGCGGCCTCGTCCAGGCTCATGACCGGCTCGCGATTGGTGGTCTGGCTGCAGGCCAGCACCAGGGCGTTGGCGGTGAGCGGGTACTGCTGGGGAGTAGTGAGCTCCTTCTCCACCAGACACCCCAGCACTCGGCCACCCTCCGGAGTGATGGTCACCGGGCGAGACTAATCCGGCCCACCGAGTCGGCTGTCTCGGGGCGGAGGCGACCCGGTGGCGGCTCGGCGAGGGCGGCGGCGGGGCCGGGGACGGCCGGCCCGGGCACGACGCCGGAGTCCGTCCCGGTATACCGGACACCGTGACCAGCGAGACCGTCCTGCTCGCCGGCGCCCCGGTGCGCCGCATGGGCTTCGGTGCCATGCAGCTCCCCGGGCCCGGGGTGCTCGGTCCGCCGAAGGACCGGGACGTCGCCCTGGCCGTGGTCCGCCGGGCGGTCGGGGCCGGGGCGAACCACATCGACACCGCCCAGTTCTACGGACCGGACGTGGCCAACGAGTTGCTGCGCGAAGCGCTGTACCCGTATCCCGACGACCTGGTGCTGGTGACCAAGGTGGGGGCGGATCGGGACGACCGGGGCCGGTGGCTGCCCGCCCAGCGACCGGAGCAACTGCGGGCCGGGGTCGAGGCCAACCTGGCCTCCCTCCGCTTGGACCACATCCCGGTGGTCAACCTGCGCCGCCATCCCGAGTCCGACGTCCCGCTGACCGAGCAGCTCGACATGATGGCGAGCCTGCGCCGGGAGGGTCTCATCGGGAGCATCGGGTTGAGCAGCGTCGATCTGGACCAGTACCGCTCGGCCCGGTCGCGGGTCGAGGTGGCCTGCGTGCAGAACCCGTACAACCTGGCGGACACGTCGGGCAGTGACGTCTTCGAGGCCTGCCGGTCCGACGGGGTCCCCTTCGTCCCGTTCTTCCCCCTGGGCTCGGCCTTCCGGGACGAGAACCCGGTGCTGACCCAGCCTTCGGTGCGGGCGACGGCGGACCGGCTGGGCGCCACCCCGGCCCAGGTGGCCCTGGCCTGGCTGCTCCACCAGGCCCCGGCGGTGCTGCTCATCCCGGGGACCTCCTCGCTCGCCCATCTCGAGGAGAACCTGGCCGCCGCCGACCTCACGCTCGACGACGAGGCGCTCCAGCTGCTTCCCTGAGCCCGGCAAGTAGCCTCCGACGGGAAGCGGAGGAGGATGGGCGTGGACCCGGACCATGGTGTGGACACCGACACCGACAGCGGCGTGGGCACGGGGGGCACGGTGCTCGAGTGGTTCGGCACGGCGACCTTCCGCATCAGGACCCACGGCGTCACCCTCTTCTTCGACGCCTATCTCGACCGGCTGCCCGGACTGGATCCGGTCGGACTGTCGACCGGTGCGGTCGACGAGGCCGACTTCGTCTTCGTCAGCCACGCCCACTTCGACCACCTGTACGGTGCCGACGTCATCGCCCTGCGCACCGGAGCCACGGTCGTGGCGTCACCGGAGAGTGCCCGCTACCTGCGCGCCGCCGGCGTACCCGAGTGGCAGCTCCTCGTCGTCACCGGCGGCGAGACGGTCGACTGCGGTGACGATGTCCGGGTCCGCGTGTTGCCGGCCCTGCACTCCTGCCTCTTCGGTCGGAGCGACGCCGATTCGGGCGTGTCGTGCCTCGGGGACCTGGGCATGAGTGCCCAGGTCCGTGCGGCCCGTGTCGCCGAGCTGTTCGGCATGATGTCGGCGGCCCCGGAGCCGATCGGCACGGCGCTGACCAGGATGCTCGAGAAGAGCTCGGCGCACGACGGCGGACAGCTGGCCTTCCTGCTCGTCAACCGGGCGGGCTCGATCCTGGTGAGTGGCAGCGCCGGGTACTGGAAGGGAATCTTTGCGGACCTCCGCCCCGACGTCGCGCTGCTGGCCGTCTCCGGGAGGCCGAACGTCGACGGGGAGCCCTTCCAGGGGTCGGGTGCCGAGTTCGTGGCGGAACAGGTGGCGGTCCTCGGGGCCGCGAGCGTCGCCTTCTGCCATCACGATCCGCTGGTGCCCGGGCTACCCGGTGTCGACATCACGGCGGCGGCGGCCGCGGTCCGTGAGCAGTCGCCCTTCGTCGACTATCTCGAGCTCACCTACGCGACGCCGGTCCCCCTGCTGTCCTGAAGCCTCCCGCTGGGGCGTCAGTCCAACGATCCCGGGTCGACCCCGGTGCCGCCCGCCGCACTGCTGGCGTAGGCGGCCAGGGCGAATCGCAGTACGGACACGGCCTCCTCTCCGCTCCACCGCAGGGGGCCCTCGCCGGTGTGGAGCCAGCGCAGCCAATGGCGGCCCGAGTCCCGGAAGCTGCTGGCCCAGTCGTCATCCAGCGCATGATAGGAGCGCATCGTGCCGTCGGCGTAGACCTCCAGGCTCGGCTGCTGGATGCCCCGCCCGGTGCAACGGTTGACCCGGGCGTAGCCCCTGCGACCGGTCACCTCCCACCGCTCGTCGTTGGTGTAGTAGTCGGAACGGAGGTACATGTCGGGCGCCAGGGTGATGTCCCACACGCCGCGGATCCCGCTCTGGTGCTCCCAGGTCAAGGTGGAGGGAGCGTCGATGGCGAGGCCCGGCGCCACCTCGGTCGCGCCGATCCAGGCCCGCACCTCCCGGAGCGGACCGAACAGCCAGAGGGCGGTGGCCAGCTTGTGCCAGCCGTCGTCGAACACCAGGATGCCGCGGCCCTGACGGATCTGGCGGAACTGCCACTCGTAGCTGCTGCCCGGGACGTCCCAACCTCCCAGGCCACTGGCCACCATCTTCATGTGGTAGCCGCTGACCTCCCCGATCTCGCCCGACTCGACGATCTCCTTGAGCCGGACCAACGGCTCGTAGAAGATGTAGTTCTCCATGACCCGGAGTCGACGGTCGGCCGCCTTGGCCGCGTCGAGCAGCTGGTTGGCGCTCAGCAGGTCGTTGCACATCGGCTTCTGCAGGTTCACGTGCCAGCGCTGGCCGAGGAGCTCGGTGACCCCGTCGACGTGCAACGGGATCGGCAACAGCGCCTCGACGGCGTCGACCTCGAGGCCGCTGGCCGCCAGGTCGGCGACGGATGCGAAGGTCCGGGCGCCCGGCCAGTCACCCTGTCGCTGGAGGCGGCGCTCCTCGTTCGGGTCCACCAGGGCCACGACCTCGACGTCCGGGTTGTCGAGATAGGCACGCATGTTGAGGTCGTAGATGCGCCCGAGGCCGACGAAGGCGGCCCGCACCGGGCGGTCGTAGGGAACAAAGGTCATCGTCAGCCCATCTCCTCCAGCAGTCCCACGCGCCAGGATCCTCGACCAACCGACTGGTGCCCCCGGATCCTACCGATCCGACGCCACGGCGAGCGGGGGATACAGGTCGGGGAGGACGTGCATGAGTCTCGGGAACAGGGGGGTGAAACGGCCCGTCCCCCATTCGAGCTCCGGCTCGTTGGCCATGGCCTGGGTGAGCACACCGGAGATGAGGACGGAGACGAGATAGACGGCCTCGTCCGAATCGGCTCCGGGGCCGACCTCACCGGCGGCGACCGCGGCGGACAGCGCCGCCCGTTGGATGCCCACCATCTCCACACTGGGGGCGAACGCCTCGGCCGAAGGCTCGAAGCTCGGGACGGGGCGCCAGAACAACAGCTGGGCGGTGGCCCGGTGGGCCAGCAACCAGCGGCCGCTGGCCTCGAGGCCGCTGACCAGGGCGTCCAGTCCGGGCCGGGCCTCGGCCATGGCCCGGCGGAGCACGACGAGGTGTTCGAGCTGGCCGCGCCGGAAGAGGGCGTCGTAGACAGCCATGAGGGACGGGAAGTACTTGTAGATCGAGGGGGGCTGGACCCCGAGGCGGCGGGCCACCTCGGCCAGGCTGAGGCCGTTCACACCCTCCTCGGTCATCACCTCCTCGGCGATGTCGAGGATCTCCTCGATGGTCTCCTGGCGCCGACGGGCCCGTCGGTCCGAACGGGGCGCCCCGTTGCCCGGTGAGCCCCCGTCCCCGCCGGCTGCGGCTGCGGCTGCGGCCATCGTCTCCCCCCCGGCAGCTTTCATAGGGGAACCGTAACATAATTTCATCTTGACAGCTATAGCTAATGCTATTAACTTAATGCCGTCCGAAGATCCTGGGGAGGGAGATGCAAATGGCGGCCAAACGGGGGAGATGGTGGCTCACGGAGGACAGCACCGAGGTCGTGGTCCATGCCCCGCCGGGAGAGGTCTACGCCATGGTGGCCGACCTGACCCGGATGGGCGAGTGGAGCCCGGAGTGCCAGCGGGTCGAGTGGCTGGAAGGAGCCGACGGCCCGGCGGCAGGGGCGAGGTTCGTCGGCCACAACCGCGGTGGGCCGTTCAAACTCATGCGTTGGTCGCGCCGCGGCCGGATCCTGACGGCCGATCCCGGACGGGAATTCAGCTTCGTCACCGAGGAGGGGGGCCGCGAATCGACCCGGTGGAGCTACCGGTTCGAAAAGGTCGCCACGGGTACCCGGGTCACCGAGTCCTACGAGGTGAAATGGCTCCCGCTGTGGGCCCGGGTCGTCGACGGCCCCCTCAACCGGCGCGGCGAGCTGAACGAGCACATGCGGCACACGCTCCGTCAGCTGAACGAGGCCGTCGAAGGCGCAACTGCTCCCCGAGCCGTATCCTGACCGCCGACACCGTGCCGGTCCGCCCCCAACCCGCCACACCGACCAAGGAGACACCGTGATCACGACCTATCGAGCAGCACCGGACATCGATGTCCTCACCTCGAGCTTCCCCATCCCGGGCATGGGATCGGTGCCGATCAATGCCTTCGTCATCCATGGTCCCGAACCTGTGCTCGTCGACACCGGGGCGGTCGTCCAGCGGGAGGAGTTCCTCGCCGCCCTCGGTTCGGTCATCGATCCGGCGGAACTCAGGTGGCTCTGGCTCACCCACCCCGACGCCGATCACATCGGGACGCTGCACGAGCTGCTGGCCGGTAACGACCAGCTCACGGTCATCACGACCTTCCTGGCGGTCGGCGTGCTGAGTCTCTCAGCACCGCTCCCCCTCGATCGGGTCCGTTTCGTCAACCCCGGGGAGAAGATCACGCTGGGCGATCGCACCCTCACCGCATTCAGGCCACCGGCGTTCGACAACCCCTGCACGGTCGGGTTCCACGACGATGGATCGGGTGCCCTGTTCAGCTCCGACTGCTTCGGGGCGCTCCTGTCGGAGGTCCCCGAGACGGCGTCCGGACTGTCCGAGGAACAGCTTCGTCATGGACAGGTCCTGTGGGCGACGATCGACTCGCCGTGGCTTCACAACGTGGACGTCGCCATGCTCGGGCAGGAACTCGACCGTGTCCGTCGGATGGAGCCGACGATGGTTTTGAGCAGCCATCTACCCGCCGCCCCGGGGGCGATGACCGAACGGCTGCTCGCCTCGATCGCCGCCGTGCCTACCGCGTCACCCTTCGTGGGCCCGGATCAGATGGCGCTTGAGGAGATGCTGGTGCAGATGACGGCGGGATGACCGCACGAACCCCCTCCGGTGTAGCCCGGTGGGCAGGGTGCCGCCGGCCTGGCGGTACGGGGCCGTGACCCGGGGTGTGGAGCCGGGCGGCCGGCAGCAGACGCCGGTGCCGGACGTCGTGGGGTTGGGTCCCCTGCCGAGGTGGGCCGTGGGCAGGCGGGCACCCCGCCGGCCGGCGGCGGCCGCGCCCCCCAACGCATGGCGGCTCGCCGCCATCGAGGCTCCCCCGGCCGTTCCGGCGGCGTGAGTCCTGGTCGGCGGCACGGCCTTGGACGTGGCCGGCCCGCCGATGGTCACGATGGCGGTGATGGCGACGGCCGTGATCCCCCCGATCAGCGCCAGGAGGATGATCGTACGGTCGGACAACGTGGGCTGCCGTTGCCTCGGCCAGAGCTCGGCCATTACCGCCATGTAAAGATGCTATGACCGGACGGGTCGGCAAACGGGGACCCTGGCAAGGCTCAGTCGTTGGTGTGAGCGACGTGGTCGAGTGATCGTTTGACTGAGAACTGTGAGGGTGGTCGGGGTTAGCGATGGACCGGGTACGCAATCCATTCCGGGCCGTGAGGATCGGCCTCGGGGCACTGGCCCTGGTGCTTCTGGTGGGCACGGTGGGCTATCTGTTCTTCGGGTTCGGCCTGCTCGACGCCATCTTCCAGACCGTCATCACAGTGACCACGGTGGGCTTCAACTCCCCCCACCCGCTCGACGCCGGAAGCAAGGTCTTCACCATCATCCTCATCCTGGTGGGAGTGGGCACCGCCCTGTACACATTCTCGGCCGTCCTCGAGGTGCTCATCGACGGCCACATCAGAGATCTAGTCAGGAGGCGCAAGATGCAGCGGGACATCGACCGGATGCACGACCATGTGATCGTATGCGGTTGGGGTCGGGTGGGGCGCGAGGTGGCGCGTTTTCTGGCCAGCGGGGGCACCGACCTCGTGGTCGTCGATCGCGACACCGAACGGGTGAGCGGGGTTCCCTACGCCTCGGTGTGCGGGGATGTGGCCGATGACCAGATCCTGGTCCAGGCCGGTATCGAGAGGGCGGCAACGCTGGTCGCCGCCCTGGACACCGACGCCGACAACCTCTACGTGACCGTGGCGGCCAAGTCGATGCGATCCGGGATCCAGATCATCGCCCGGGCCCGCAACGAGTCCTCGGGATCCAAGCTGACTCGGGCCGGTGCCGACCGCGTGGTCAACCCTCAGCAGCTCGGGGCCGACCGGATGGCCTCCTTCGTCACCCAGCCCCACGTCGTCGACTTCGTCGACGTGGTCATGCACGACGGCTCGCTCACGTTCCGGCTGGAGGAGCTGAGCCTGTCGACCGACTCCCCGCTGGCGGGCAAATCGCTCCGATCGGCCCATCTGCGGGACCGTACCGGGGCACTGGTGCTGGCCATCCGGAGACCGGACGGCCGGTTCCTCACCAACCCGTCGCCGGAGGACACCATCCAGGCAGGGGACGTCCTCATCAGCATCGGCACGGCCGAGCAACTCACCGCGCTGGCCGCGTTCGCCAGCCGACCCGTCGCCAGCTGAGTGGGCACGTGGGGGGCAACGCCGACGGCACAGGTCCCCGCCGCGCCTCTGCCTGGTTCAATCTGACGCCATGGCAATCGTGGTCGGCCTGTTGGTCGCCGCCTCGTTCGGCAGCGGCGACTTCCTCGGAGGACTGGCGTCACGGGAGGGCAACACCCTGACCGTCCTGGCCGTCGCCCAGGTGGCGGCGGTGACCGGAGCCTTCGTCGTGGCGTTTGCCGCCGGTGGGCCCCTCACCGGGTCGGTCGTCTTGCTCGGGATCGGTGCGGGGGTGCTCAACGTGACGGCGTTGGGCTGCCTCTACCAGGGCCTGGCCATCGGCCAGATCGGTGAGGTGGCACCGGTGGCGGCGGTGGTGAGCGCCATCATCCCCGTGGGGTGGGGCCTCGCCACCGGGGAGCGGCCTCCGGCGTCGGCGCTGTTGGGGGGCTCGCTGGCCATCGTGGCCGCCGCCTTGATCACGCTCGAGCGGGACGAACGGAGCGGCAACCGGACCGGTCGCGCCCACCTGCTGGCACTGGCGGCCGGCGTGGGATTCGGGACGGCATTCATCCTGTTCGCCAGCGCCTCCCATCACAGCGGCTTCTGGCCGGTCCTCACCGCCCGGTTGGCGGCCGTGGTCACCGTCGGCTTCGTCGTGGTGGCGGCACGGGCTCCGAGGACACTTGCCGGCCGCCCACGATGGTTGGCGGTCGGCGCCGGCCTGCTCGACGTGTCGGCCACCGTCCTCCTTCTGGTCGCCGTCCGCATCGGGTTGGTGGCCACCGTGGCACCGGTGGCCGCCCTGGCGCCGGCCTTCACCGTCTTGGGTGCCTGGTGGTACCTCCATGAAAGGGCATCGAGGATCCAGGTCTGCGGCGTGGTCCTGGCCCTCATCGGGCTGGTGCTCATCGCCACCGCATGAGCCCCGGTCGCCGCCGGACGTCCTCCCGACCGCCGGTCCGCACCTCGCCCCGGTGGAGCGGCCCAGTCCTGGCTCAGACCGCCGGGCGGTCGGTCTCCCGCACGTAGCGCCGCTCACCTGACTCGTCGAGCCACACGCGCATCACACGGTTGGTGGACGGGTCGTTGAACACCTCGTCGGTGCGCTGCCAACCCGGGCCGGGACGATTCGACTCACGGTGACGCCGGACGAAGAGGCTGGCGATGACGAAGGCGATCACAAAGAGTGCGACCAGGATTCCGATCACGGCCCCCACCACCCGTTCAGGCCCGCTCTCCGAGGATGACCGCCGTTCCATAGGCGACGATTTCGGTGAGGGACTGCGCAACCTCCGAGGAGTCGAACCGCATCGAGACGATGCCGTTCGCTCCCACCAATTGGGCGTTCTCTATCATCCGGTCCATGGCGTGCCTCCGGCTGTCCTCGACGAGGCGGGTGTACTGCTTGACCTCGCCTCCGGCCAGCGACTTGAACCCGGCGGTGATGCCCTTGGCCATTCCCATGGAGCGCACCACGACCCCGAAGACCATGCCGAGGCTGCGCTCGAGCTTCCACTCGGGGAACTCGAGAGCCGTCGTGATCGGGAACTGCGGGCCTCCGGGCTGCCCGTAACGAGGTGGTTCATCCGACATGTGCTCGTCCTCCTCACCCGGGGCGACGGCTCCGGTCGTGTCCTCCGAGGCTACCGAAGAGTGGTTGCCGGCAGGCCGATGGCCACGGAACCACCGGTGATCCGGTGAACACCCGCCGTCGTACCGACGCCGGTGGTCGCCGGCCACCACTGTCCCCCGGTAGGCTCACTGCCCACTTCCGAGGGGAATCTTCATGACCGAGTGGAAGGCCTGATGACGGAGTCGAGCTCACCGGAGCCGTCGGATCCACCGGTGCCCCGCCACGACCTGTCGGCCACGGCCGACGAACGGCGGATGGCGGGGAAGTCGGCCCGGAAACAAGCTCGTCGGGGCACACTCGGCCGATGGAGGGAGGAGGAGCGGGGACATGACCCGTTGGCGACGGTCCTGGCCCAGAACGAGATCCGGGTCCCCGAGCTCGTTCCCATCCGCCACCATCGCATGGGCGTGTCCGCCTGGAACTACTTCCGGGGTGCGGCGGCCGTGATGGCCGGTGATCTCGCATCCCAACCCCACAGTGGCCTGGAGGTACAGCTCTGCGGGGATGCCCACGTCCTCAACTTCGGGCTGTGGGCCACACCCGAGCGCAACCTGCTCTTCGACGTGCGCGATTTCGACGAGACTCTCCCCGGCCCGTTCGAGTGGGACCTCAAGCGGCTGGTCGCCAGCCTGGTGGTCCTGGCTCGGGAGCACGGGCTCAAACCGGCCCGGGCGGGTGCGGCGGTGTCGGCGGCGATCGAGGCGTACCGGCAGCGGATGCGGCGCTACACGACGATGCCTGAGATCGACATCTGGTACGACGGCATGCACGTCGACAGCCTGATCGGCTACTTCGAACCGGCCGACCGGGGTCGGGTAGCGGTTCACATCGAGAAGAAGCAGACGCACCGTACGAGTCGGGGCGCATTCGCCAAGCTGACGACCATGGCCGAGGGGAGGCCCCGGATCACCGAGGAGCCGCCGATCCGCATGGCGGTCGATGACGACGAACAGGGCGATCTCGTCGACCATCTCCTGGCCGGATACCGGTTGACCCTGCAAGAGGACCGGCGGCAGCTCTTCGACCGCTTCACCGAGGCGGATGTGGTGCGCCAGGTCGTCGGGGTCGGCAGCGTGGGCATGCGGGTCTACCTGGTGCTGATGGAGGGACGGACCGGTGCAGACCCGTTGTTCCTGCAGATCAAACAGGCCGGACCGTCGGTCTACGAGTCCCACCTCCGGCCCAGCCGCCACGACCACCACGGCGCCCGGGTGATCAACGGCAAACGAGTGGTCCAGAGTGCCACTGACATCTTCGTCGGTTGGGGGTCGCTACACGGTCGGGACTACTACGTACGGCAATTCAGGGACATGAAGATCATCCCGACCACCGATCTGATCGCGCCCCGCCTCATCGAGTTCGCCACCGCCTGCGGAGAGGCGTTGGCCCGGGCCCATGCACGGACGGGCGACCCGGTGGCCATCGACGGTTACATCGGGAAGAGTGCGGCGTTCGCCAGTTCGATGGGCCAGTTCGCCCATCTCTATGCCGACCAGAACGAGCGGGACCATGGTCAGCTCGTCGGTGCCATCGTCAGTGGAGCCGTCGAGAGCCTTCCCGGCTGAGGGCTTCGCAACCATGGTGACCGCCCGGAGGACGGGGAGCGGCGGATGAAGGTGGTCATCGGGGAGATACTTCCTCTGGCGCTGGTGGTGACCATCTCGCCGCTGAACATCATCCCGGCGATCCTTCTGCTCTTCACGTCCAAGCCCCTTCTCAATGCAACGAGCTTCCTGCTGGGATTCATCGCCGGCGTGACCGGCCTGTTCGGCCTGTTGGTGTCCATCGCCGGAGCGGTCAACCTCTCCGGTGGCTCCGGCCACTCGACATGGGGAGGGTCACTGAAGTTGGTCCTCGGCGTACCTCCTGGTGGCCGCAGGCAGGAAGTTCCACGGCCGGCCCCGAGCCGGTGGCGAGGGTTCGATGGCGTCCGCCGATCTCTCCACGGGCCAACAGTTGGCCGCCGGCGCCGTCTACGTGCTCATCGCCATCCTCGGGAGTGGCCGCGCCGATTCTGGTGATGCTCGTCCCTGGCGACAGAGCGCCCGAGGTCCTCGAGGGGTGGAAGATCTGGCTGAGGCAGAACAACGCCACGGTCATGTCCGTGCTGCTCGTGGCGTTCGGTGTCGTGCTCATCGGCCAAGGCATCGCCGGGGCCTGAGGTCGTCCCGGTCCCCGACGACCGGGAGGGCGTCCCCGGACGACCGGTTCCGGATCCCGGCTGGATGAGCGAATGACCGTGCCGGTTCAGTCGGCGGCGGCCGGCGCCGATACAGGAGTCGATGGGACATCGACCCCGTGCGTGCGCCCGGACGGGTATCCGACCGCCCCCGAGGGCCACGGCTTTCGCCGGCGTCAGTGCGGGTGTCTGCCTCGTGCTGCTCGGGGCCCTCCTCGTCGAGCTGACTTTGTTGGTTCCGCCGGGGTGGAGGGGCGTGATCGCCGGGCTGGCCGTCGCGGGGGTGTGCGCCTGGCTCACCCGGACGTCAGCGGGGTCACTCTCTCGATCCGAGCCCGGCGGAGCGCCCCGGCTGCCACCGAGGGCGGCGCGACGGTGCCGGAGGCATCGGGCGGTGCCGACCGACCCGGAAGGCGCTGTCGCGGTGCGGACCGGAGGCGGCTCGCTGTCGTCGTGGTTCCAGCTGTGGTGAGCCGCCCCCGCCTCCGACCCCAGTGGTCCGGCAGAAGCCCGGGCGGCTCGGCCTCGGCCGGCTGGGGGTAGCACCTCCTCGGTCCGTCCGGCCTGAAGGTGTACCGATGGGTCCTCAGCCCGGGCCGGAAGCGTCGCCCCGGTGACGATGCAGATGGTCGGCACCGGCCCCGGACACCGAGATCAACCGACCGCGTCCCGGCTCGTAGTGGCGCTCGAGATACCCTCGTTCGTTGGCGTCCTCCCACACGGTGAGGCGGGGGCACGCCGTCCGCCAGGCCTCCAGCACCTCGGCATAGGGGCGCGGGCTCGATCCCATCCACTCGAGGAGATCGAGGACCAGGTCCTCGGTGCTATCGGTCATAGGGCTCGTGAGATCATGGCACGTCAGGGCGCCGTGCGCCGCGGGGGCGTCCGCCGGCACAGGTGGATTGTGGGCTGGCGGCCCGACTCGCGGGCGACGCTTGACGACGGGGAGAGGGACGAAGATGGCAACGTACGTGCTCGTTCACGGGGGTGGTCACGGTGGGTGGTGCTACCAGCGGGTCACCCGACTTCTCCGGGCGGCCGGACACGACGTCCACACGCCCACCATGACCGGGCTCGGCGAACGAGCCCACCTGCTGCGCCCGGGCATCGATCTCGACCTGCACATTCGAGACGTCGTCGCCGTCCTGGCCTTCGAGGATCTCCGCGACGTGGTCCTGGTCGGCCATAGCTATGGCGGCATGGTCGTCACCGGAGTCGCCGATCGAGCACCCGACCGGGTCGGCCGGCTGGTGTACCTCGACGCGGCCAATCCCATCAACGGGCAGTCCCTGGTCGACGTGGCCGGACCCGTCATCCAGGCCGTCCGGCCTGACGGCCAGACGGTCGATGGCGTGGAGCTCGTCCTGCTGCCATCGGCCGAGGCGGGCCTGTTCTACGGCGTGACCGACCCTGCCGACCTGGCGTGGATGGCCGAGAGGCTGACCGGCCACCCCTGGCGGTGCTTCGAACAACGGCTGGACCTCCGGAACGAGGAGGCCCGGTGGTCGATCCCCCAGTTCCATATCGTGCGCACCTCGACAATGGCCACGCGGGACCCGGAGCTGATGGCCAAGGCTCCCTCCGAGGGACGACTGTGGGACATAGACACCGGGCACGACCCGATGATCACCGAACCCGAGCAGGTGGTCGACGCCCTGCTCGAGGTGGCCCGAGCCTGACCGGCATGGCATCCCCGTGGGCCGAACCTGCACACGGGCTGTGAGCACACCGGTGCAGTCGGTGTCACGGTAGGCAAAGACCCCCGGAGACATGACCCAAGCGTCAGCGGTCGCCCGTCGGCAGCACCCGCCGGTGAACCCGACCGAGGCGCCGCGCTGCGGTCACCGACGCGACGAGGAGCCGCCCTGCTCACCGCGGGACGGCTCCTCGCCGGAAGCTGAAGGAGAGTTCAGGCCTTCTCCGTCATCGCCCGGTCACCTTGTCGGCGACCTTGTCGACCGCATCCTTCGCCTTCCCCTTGCCCCGGTCGACCTTGCCCTTGCCCTTGAGCCGGTCATCTCCCTTGAGGTCTCCGATCGCCTCCTTGGCCCTGCCCTTGGCATCGTCAACTGCACCCATTTGCAACCTCCCGGTTTCGGATCGTTCGGGACACCACGATGGTGTCCCTCGGCATCGGTCATACCCAGCCACCGTCAACGGAAACTGGTCCACACCGCACCGACCATCCGGGCAGGCAGACGATGACGATTACCGGGCCCACCAACGGGTAGGTGTGGTCGCATGTCAGCATCCGAAGCCCTGAACGCCGATGGAGCGAACGACGAGCTCATCCCACCCTCCGAGAAGTTCGTCGCCGCCACTGACATGGCGATGATGCTCACGTTGATGCTCGTCCTGGCCATCGGGTGGCGGAGGCGGCGGGCCCGGAGGAAGTCACCGGACAGCCCCGTCCCCACCCCCTAGGTCGAACGCTCGACTCGGCGTCGGCGGAACGCCGCAACCGGCCCAACCCGGCCGTCACCGACGGTTGAGGTCGTCTACCCGCTCAGTAGGGCCGGTGCGAGCTCCTCGTAGACGTCCAACGGAAAGCCAGCCGACAGATCGGCGATGACCTGAACGCACACATGGTCGGCGCCGGCGTCGTGAAAGGAGCGCACCCGTTCGGCAATGGTGGTGGGGTCTCCCCAGGCCACGATGGCGTCCACCAGCCTGTCGCTGCCACCGCCCTCCAGATCGCTGCCGTCGAAGCCGAGTGACCGCAGGTTGTTGACGTAGTTGGGCAGCTCCAGGTACCCGGCGGTGTACTGCCTCGCCCGGGCCCGAGCCGTTGCCGGGTCGGCCTCCAGCACGACGGCCAGCTCCGGGGCGAGGAGCGGCCCAGGGCCGACGAGGTTCCGGGCCCGGTCTATGTGCTCCACCGGGACGAAGTAGGGGTGGGCTCCTCCCGCCCGCTCAGCCGCCAGCGACAGCATGCGGGGGCCCAACGCGGCAAGGAGCCGTCGTTCGGCCGAGACCTCCGGACCGCAGTCATCCAGCTCGTCGAGATAGCGGACCATGTGGGTGTACGGGAGGACGTAGCGGTCTCCGAGAGGTTCGACGAGAGGGGCATGGCTGGTCCCCAGGCCGAGCACGAACCGACCGGGATGCGCTGCTTCGAGGGCGGCGGCGGCCTCGGCCGCGTCCCTCGGGGGGGTATGCCAGATGGACAGGATCCCACTGGCCACGGGCAGGTGATCGGTGGCCTCGAGGAGCCGGCCGAACACAGCAGGAAAGCCCCGACCGAGACCGGCCGAGCTCCAAAGGGCGCCATAGCCGAGCGCCTCGGCGGCGGCCGCGCCGTCGGTCCCGTCGGCGCTGGTCCACGAGCCGCTCCACCAGATTCCGACATCGCCGAGCTCCACACGTCAAAGGCTACGCGACAGCCACCGACTGTCGACCGGCCGGCCCACTGCCGCCGTGGCTGTCGCTCCCCAGCGAGGACGGCTGATGACGGAGACCGGCGGCGGCGTGAGGGTCGACAGCGGGCGTCGCAGCAGACGATCCTGGCTGTGACAGGATCTGGCCACTTCGCTCAAGGTTCAGCACTGGGGTGGAGGTCCGGAGGACGTCGAAGGGGCGAGAATTGGGGGAACCATGACGACACCCGAGTTGGATCCGGAGCTTCTCGAGCTGTCGTCCCTCATCCCCACCATCGACTTCAGCGGTGGTGCCACCGGGATACGCGCCCAGGTTGAAGGCCTGCGTGCCGAGCTGATGCCGGATCCATCGGACGTCGTCGACCATCACGACCATCTGATCGGGGGCGAGCCGGATGTGCTGGTGCGGGTGTCCCGTCCGAAGGCCCCCTCCGGCCCGGCCGGATGCCTGTTCTCCATCCATGGAGGCGGCTACGTCATCGGCACGTGCCTCATGGACGATCCGTTCTTCGACCACTACTGCGTCGAGTTCGGCTGCGTGGGAGTCTCGGTCGAGTACCGTCTGGCGCCCGAGACCCCGTATCCCGGGCCGCTGGAAGACTGTTACCGGGGGCTGGCCTGGACCTTCGCCCACTGCGCGGACCTGGGTGTCGATCCGAACCGTATCGGCGTACGCGGGGTGAGTGCCGGTGGCGGCCTGGCCGCCGGACTGTCCCTCCTGGCCCGGGACCGAGGTGAGCTCGACGTTGCATTCGCTCTCCTCGAATGTCCCATGCTGGACGACCGCCAGATCACTCCTTCCAGCCGCTACGACGACCTGATGGTCTGGAGCAGGGAGGCAAACGAGTTCGGGTGGCGGAGTTACCTCGGCGCCCTCTACGGCACCGAGGACGTCCCCGGCTATGCGGCGCCGGCCCGCGCCACGGATCTGGGCGGGCTCCCGCCGACCTACGTGATCGCCGGTGGGGCCGACGGATTCCGGGACGAGGACATCCTCTATGCCCTCCAGCTGGGTCAGGCCGGCGTTCCGACTGATCTCACCGTCATTGCCGGAGCGCCGCACGGTGTCCAGCTGTTCGCCGGAACCGCATCGGCAAGACGGTGGGCCGAAGCCGTCCGTGCCTGGCTCGAGCCGCGTCTGGGTTCGCACCGGTGAGCCGGCCCTCGTCTTCGAGGTCGCATGCGAACACGGCATCGACGGAGGTTTTGAAGGGGACCGCCGAGTGACGGCAATGAGTCTCAGGACGGCGCCGAGCTGCACCAATCACCCCTCTGCCGATCGGCGCTGTCGGCGTGTCAGTGCGTGATATCCGAAGACCATCGGATCGCCGTCTGGCCCGTGATCGGCTGAATCATGCTCAGGAGCGAGCTGTAGCCGACCTGGGGGCTGTAGCCCCCGCCGGTACTGTTGGCCAGGACTCCGAAAACAGTGAGGATTCGCCCGCGTGACTTGGCATACGAGACGAGCGCGCCCCATGAAGAGACCCCGGCACTGAATTAGGCCTCCGGCACCGCCACGTCGGGCTTGAACCCATCCGCGACCTGCAAGAGCTGATCATTCGACCAGAAGCCGGGTTCGGCAGATCCGAAGTCGACCATCGCGGGCTGGAAGCCGGCCACCGCATCGGCATAGCCGGCGAGCAGGTCATAGGTGTTCTGGTAACCCGGATCGAAGGCGGGCTCCGCATCGTCTCCGGCCACGATGGTCACGAGGTCGGTGTAGCCCGAACGGCTCCGGAGCGAATTGACCGCCGATTGGACCTGCTCGACGGCCACGGCCAGTTGAGCCCCCCAATCGGTGAAGCTCGATGGCTCGAACCGGCAACCACAGACAACGCTCCCGCACGGTTGCCCGCTCCCACAGCTGTTGTTCGTCCCAATGGCCACGTCCAGGTGCAGATGCGGGGGCGCACTCAGGAAATATCCCGTACGTAGCTCAGGGTGGCGGCGGCCGCCGCGTTCAGTGAGACGAAATTGCCCCCGAAATCCATGGTCCCCCAGGTCGGCCCATTGGCCGCCGGTCGCCCGAAATCGAGTATGGCAAGACCTTGGGCTCCGGCACGCCCAGCTGCTCGCCCCTGGCCCCCGAAGGTCCCCGGGTCGACGGTCGCCTTGTAGTGCGAGGTGGTGGTCATCGGGAGGGCGGCGCTGCTCGGAGGGGATGACACGAGGACGCCGGCCGCCAGCGCCGCCGGTATGAGAATCGCCACCCGGGCCACCCGGACACCGATCTGGTGAAAGACCTGGCGTCCGCCCGGCTCACCACTCGGGAGTCGAGACCGGGAGTGGGAAGCATCCGGCTGAACCATCGTCAGGTACCTTCACTCACGTGCTCACGTATGAAGCTCTCTGTCACCGAACATCGACCAGGATGGCAAGAACTTCAGATGAGGTCAGAATCGGTTCCGCGTGGTCCACCCTCTCTCAAGCAGCCGCCGGCGAGAGCCGGATCCGTCAGCCGGTCGAACCCGTCGTGGCTGGGAACCCGTTTCCGGCAAGGTCGGGCCCGATGACCACGACGACGTCGATTCCGCTGGTGTCCGCCACCGGCACTGCGTTGCCCAGCGGTTGGACCGCCGTCATTGGCTCCCGGAGCCCGTAGGCGACCAGCGCCGCCGCCTGCTGCTGGGACGGCGCGTAGTAGATCGTCGTACTCGACGCCGGCGATGTCGTGTTCTTGGGAACCGCAACGTTCCATCCTTGCTGCTGAAGCTGCTGAGAGAAATGGCCGGCTGCGTTCGGCTCTTGTGTACCGTTCGCGACCAGAATTCTCACGTTCGCACGCGCCAGCGTCGACGTGGTCGTCAATGGCGGACGGATCGAAGTCGTGGAAGTCGATGCGGTCTTGAAGTGAGGGCCGACCACTGATCCGACATACCCTGCAAGGGCGAGCGCCACCAGGCCAACGATTGTGATGCCGAGGCGTCTCCCCCAATAGGACTGCTGATGCGAGTGCAGAGGACCCACCGCACAGATCCTAGATGGCACAAACCAGGAAGACGATTGTTTTTTTGTGTGGGTGCAGTTGCCGGTGCTCGTCTCGCAGAAACGGAGCGACACCGGGGCCACCCGAGCGGAGCACCTTCTGGCCTTTGAGTTCTGCTCGGGCCGGCGTCACCGGGTTTCGACGGACGCGGGTCGGTCAAAAGCCGCGCGCCGGATTGGGCCGGCGGGCGGCGCGCCCCCTAGGAGTCAGCCGGAGGCGAACCGGGTCTAACGCCTGCGGCTGAGGAGGAATCGGTGACGCCGTTCCTTGCGACCGGAGACAGGACTGGGCATCCAACACCACCCATCGGGACGGCGCCTCGGCGTAAGGAGGACCGGGTGACGACCCCGCTCCCGACTCCGCTCCCGACTCCGGCAACCAGGTCGATCCACCCGCCTGGCCCGCCAGTCCCCGAGCGGGACCAGGGCCCAGCCCGGCGGTTTGGTCCTGGTCCGGCGGCCTCAGGGCAGCGAGGATTCCCACCGTGGGCGGGTGGGTAAGGTGGTCGCACCGACATACCCGGCCGACAGGCAGGGGGCACATGAGACGACTCAGATTGATCGGGGTTCCGGCGGTCCTCCTAGTCGCAGCCATGGTCGGTGCTGTGTCGACATCAGCCGAAGCATCGTCGGCGGTCAAGCCCCCCGGGCCGCCCACCGCCGTGCAGGCGACCTTCGTGCCCGGCGTCGGAGGGGTGACCGTCTCGTGGGGTGCGCCCATCTCCGACGGCGGTGCGTCAATTCTCTACTACGTGGCGACCACCTACAACGGGAAGCACTATTGCATCTCTCACGGCCCTGGTCCTGACACCTGCCACATCGACGGCCTGAGGGAGAGCCGGGGTGGGCCCTCCATCCGGGTAAAGGCCGTCAACTCGAAGGGTCGTGGCTCCGTCGTGGCGGTGCTCCCCACCGCCACCACCGCCACCGGGAGCGGGGGTTCATCCGCATCAGGGAACGGTGGGGGTTCGCCGAGCTCGATCTCTTCCGGGGCGGCTCAGCCCGGTTCGGGCCCAGGTTCCTCCACCGTTGCATCCGATACCGGAGCGGCGGGTAACGCCGGCACGACCTCGGATGTCCCGGCGGAGCTTCCCTTCACCGGCATCAATCTCGCGACCTTGGTCACCCTGGGCGTGAGCCTGGTCGTAGCCGGCTTGCTCATCCTCGGCTGGTTCGGACGCCGTCGTGGCGGTGCCGACGTGACACTGTCACGACTGCTCGGGCCGGGCTGATCCTTCGCTGGACGGCCACTCGATGACCGGGGGTCACGGCCCGTCGATGCTCGACGTGCCCGGCCCACGAGAGAGCCGATATCGATTCGCGCGAGACCGTGGAAGCCGGGGTCGTGGTGTCGGCTACTAGGTCGACCCCGACCCCAAATGCCGTGGCACCCTCAGCCCCTTCAACCTCAGGGCGTGCTTCTCGATGAGCCACCAGCTTGCGACCGCCAGGGGAATCACCACGGCTACCGACAGGAGCGTGTAGGGCCAGTACCCCCACCTGTTCACTCCCCACATCACCAACAGCACCTGGACCGGGAACGCATAGATATAGATCCCATACGAGTAGTCGTTGAGTGCGCCGACCTTCGTGAAGGGGAGGTGGATGCCGAGCCAGATCACCGGATACACGAGGAAGACTGCCGTGAGGTCGAAGCTGGTCTGGAGAAAGAGAGGTGCTCCTTGTCCAACTGGAATGACAAAGCCAGCCAAGACGAGACCGGTCGCGCCGAGCGCAAGGGCTCCAGAGTCCGGGACCTTCTCGCGATAGAGGTAGAGGAGAGAGCCCGAGAGAAAGATGGGCACGAGAACAAGAATCTTCATGGTTTCCACACTGAAACCGAGAAGTGTGATGAGTCCCCATTTGGGGAACAGGCCGAGGTTGAAGTCCCCGGCCAGCGTGGGGTTCGAGATGATCACGACTTCGGCGATCCATGCAGCAGCGGCAATCAATGCGACCAGCGTGCGTCGTCTCAGCAATCCGAGTACGGAGAAGGCCGCAAGCAACAGGTAGCAGAGAAATTCCAGCTCCAGCGTCCAGAGCGATGCGTTCCATCCGTAGCCGACAAAGCCACCCGGCACCGTCCGGGCGATGTCGCCTTGATTGATCTGCAGCCAGAAGTTGTGGATGACGTACCCGAACGGCCCGTTCGGTTCCGTGAGGTAGCAGTGCAGGCCACAGGTTCTCGCGAGCCCCGCATTGTAGTGAAACCAAGCGATCGTCCCGAACAGGAAGGCGGTAACGAGCAGACAGATCCAGAACGCCGGGAATATCCTGAGAAAACGCTGCCAAAGATAGCGTCCGGCGCTGTTGCGGTCTGCACTCCCCGCGATCAGGTACCCGCTGATTCCGAAGAATCCGTACACTGCGACAGTTCCCAAAGTGGTCTTGCCCAGGACCCATTCGGTTCCGAACATTCCCACCGTGATCGAATGAGAGAACACCACGGCCAGCGCAAACACCAACCTCAGAAAGTTGAGGCTGTTTCGCTTCGTCGAAAAGGACTGCTCAATCGTCGATACGCCGACGGGCCACCTTCGGGGGTGGCTCCCATCGTGGGCCACTGCGACCTTGGAAGGCTCAGTCACCGGTTGCCCCTTGTGAGGCAGGGGCGCCCCGGACACCGAGGCTCGTTTCGACACGGGTCCCGACGGAGCAAGATTGGCCGGAGAGGCCTTCGCTCTTCATACCGCCGTGAAACACCTCGCCCCCCAGGGACCCCTTTTCCGGCCGCCGGCCGCCGGAGGTGCCACGTCGGGACACCGCAGGCGATCAGCGGGTTGCATTGCCACCTCCATGAGGAGGCACACTCCCCTCTGGAGAGGGCCCAGACTAGTGAGTCCCGCCCGAGACCGGCATGCCCGCAATCGCCGAACCCGGCATCAGGGGTGCGTTGTCCGGAGGCCGAGTTCGAAACGGCGGGTCGACGGTAGCTGCGGTCCATCCGCCGGGTTGAGCTGAGGAACGGGATGGCTGTCTCAGCCGTCCTTCCTGGGAGCGGGACCCAGACGGCCCAGTGGAGCTCGGGATTGCGCGCCGATCAGCCTTTCGAGACGAGAAAGCGCCGTGTGAGCTTCAGCAGCTCGGTCCGGAGCACGTCGTCACCGAGGTCCGCGACCAGGGGGTGCGTTACCGCGCCACCGATGGCGGACGTGATCATGGCGACCCGCAGGCGTGCCTCAGGGTCGCCCTCTGAGTCGAGCAGTGCTCGGTATAGACGCTCCATGAACTGCTGGAATGGTTGATGTTCCACCAGGAGCTGCGCTATCACCGGATCGTGCAGAAGCGAGTTCACCATACGGCGACGCCTGACAGCGAGGTCGACCACGTCGGTCAGCAGTGCCTCCTGTGCGCCTCGATCACCTCTGCCGGACTCGGCGGCATCCAGTGCGTCTTCGAACCCGCCCAGCTCAATCTCCACCGCAGCCACGACAATGGCTTCTTTGGTACTGAACTGGTGGTAGACGGCTGCCTTCGTCACCCCGACGGCATCGGCGATCATCTGCAATGACGTCCCGCTGACCCCGCGTTCCCCGAACAACGCCAGAGCGGCCGTGAGGATGCGCATCTGCGCCACGCTGTAGGGCGAAGCGGACCCCGACGGGCCAACGGCAGCCTGTTTCATCGAGCCCATGCCTCGACGCTAATCGCTGCTTGTCCCTTCCTAGCCGCTCGGCTATCCTCAAACTAGTCGATCGGCTACCCCGAGTGGCCTGGGCCTCGGAGGGGGGGAGATTTCGCACTCCCTCGGGAGGCCATGCGGCCTGGGTGTGAGACAGCCCTTGGTCGGAACGAGCAGAGGAGGACGACGGTGGCAGAACCGAAGACCGATCCGCCGCTTGACGAATTGCTGGAGATTCGCAAGCCGGGAGCCCACCTCGAAGACGGAGTCGTTGCCGACGACTTCGTCCTCATGCTCGGGGTCGACCTCACCAACTTCCCCAAGTTTCCCCGGGTGGACGACAGCATCACCTATCCCAAGGCCGACCTCGACATCCGCCACCAACTCGATGTGGACTCCGGTGCCGAGCTACCCGATTACAGCGGACCCTATCGGGCCGACCTTCGCTTCACCGACTTCTCGAAGGAGGCCCTGGCCACCAAATTCTTGCCGTGGAGCGAGCGGTACATGCAGCTGTGCGTCGACGGTTGGGCCGCAGAGGTCTCCAAGCGATACGGCCCTCAAACGATGGCGGAGATCGAGTGGACCGCTTGGAACGACCAGATCGTCCCGGAGCTGGCGCGCATGAAAGACGAGTTCCTTCCCGCTGACTCCATCTACGAGGACCCGAATCAAGGGGTTCTGGAGGTCGACCGGGTCCACACCCGGGTTACCTACACGGGCCTGTTCACTCCGGACCCGAATGTGGTCGACCTCCCCAAGCAGCTGTTGGTGACGTGGCTGCTCGGGAGCCACGAGTACCTGCTCCAGTGCATCGAGGCTTGGGCGACCCAGATCACAGTTCGATACGGACTCGACGAGATGTTCGACATCCAGTGGACGTTGTGGGGCGATTCGGTGCTTCCGGGAGTGAAGAGACTCAAAAGCGAATACCTGGGCATCACCGGCAACACCGTTGCAGACTGGATGAAGGACCTGCAGACCGACGCCACGGCCATGCCTGGTAAGGCCTTCGACGTCTCCTTCGAGATGCCCGAGCCCGAGGTCGGCATCATGACGTTCAACCGCTGCGTCGCCGCCGACCAGTGGGAGTCGATGGGACGGCCCGACATCCTCGAGAAGAACTGCCACTCGACATGTCCGAAATCGATGATCGAGACCACCAAGATGTACAACCCGAACATGAAGGTCGACATCCTCGCCATCCCGCCCCGCAAGGACCCTGGCGACGTGTGCTGCAAGTGGCGCTTCAGTCTGCGGACCGAGGACGACCCCGAATTCGTCCCAGTCAAGCTCTCCAAGAAGACGGAGAGCAAAGAGACCCACCCTCTCGACTGACATCTCGCCCACTGATCCGCGACAGCACCGAGCTACAGATCACCAACTGAGTTGATCCATCCCGGGGGGGATATGCCGCATAAGCCACTCAAGATCATTTCCGGCCTTGCAGTCGTCGTTCTGCTGGCGGCAGCGTGCGGCTCCTCGGGTGCTTCGGAGGGTTCCTCGGGCACGACGAGACCGACCAGCGGCTCGCCGATCATGGTGGGGCAAATTCTCCCGATGACGGGAGCGAATATCGCCCTCCCGGAGGTGGGCAGGAGCATGGTGGCATCGGTCGCCGCCTTGAACAGCGCCGGCGGGATCAATGGTCACCCGCTCAGACTCGTTCAATGTGACTCGATGGGTGATCCCAATACCGAGGTTCAATGCGCGCAGACCATGGTCAGCGATCACGTCGTCGCCACGTTGGCGGACAACACCTTCGCCAATGAGGACCAGGTCCAGAGGATTTTCGATGCCGCCGAGATCCCTCGGATCGGGATCTACAAGGGCGCCGTCTCCGAGTACGAAAGCCCCGTCGACTTCGACTTCACGGGAGGCGGCATCTTCATTCTCGTGGCCATGATGGACAACCTCATCCACAAGGGAGACAAGAGACTCACGGTGGTCCTTCCCGACGCCACCCAGGACGCACAGACGCACCTGCTACTTGACCCAATAGCCCAGAACCTGGGTGCAACCGTCGTCAACTATGTGTTGGTATCGTCCGCCTCAGGCGACTACAGCCAGTATGTCGCCCAGGCCCAGCAACACGGCGCGCAAGGAGTCGTTCTCGCCCTGCCTACCGCCCAGCTGGTCCAGGTCGCCCAATCGGTCAACCAGCTGAATCCGAAGATCGATTTCACGACAAGCATCTCAGGATTCACGCTGGACCAGCTCAAACAGCTAGGCCAGTTCGCGAAGGGGGCATCGTACGTCTCATGGACCCCGGGCATCGACGACGTCAAGAACTTCCCCGGCTTGGCGCAACCCATCGCCGCACTCACCACCTACATGAAGGGTGCAAGTGTCGACAACATCATTCCCCAGGAGCTGCAGAGCTGGCTCGCGGTCCACGCCTTTTACGAGGTCATGAAGGCCCAAAGCGGTTCGACGACGGCTGCATCAGTGCTGGCGGCCTTCCGGTCGGCGAAAGACATACCGATGAACGGACTCATCAATCCCTGGACACCTACGGACTATCAATCGGCCGGCAGCCTGAGCTCGATCGTCAAGAACGTCTCGAACCCCTGGGCGTACCGCGTCACCTACAACGGGAGTGGCACCCAGACCAGTCCGTCACAACTGTTCAATACATTCGACGGTCTGTCCACTGGAGCCACAAAGAGCTCGACCGGAACAAATAAGACATAGGCCACTCTCGTAATGGGGGCCAAACGTAGTCGGTCAGCCATCCATCGGATGGAGAAGGACCACGGGTATTTCACGCTTCGTCTTGCGCTGGTAGCCGGCGTAGTTGAGGTGGTCGGCAGTGATCAGCGGCCACAACCTCGCCCGATCTTCGGAATCAGCAATCTCGGCTCGCATCCGCTGAGCCGGTTTGCCACCCACAGAGACGGATACCTCCGGATGGTCTCGCAAGTTGAGGAACCACGCGGGATGGTGGTCATCGCCTCCGCGCGATGCGACGATGACGATCGTCGAACCCTCCTGGTAGGGCGCGGTCAGCATGGTTGAACGAGGTTGGCCGCTGTGCCGTCCTGTGGTCGTGAGCTCGATAACCGGCATCCCACTGGCTTTCCAGCCAAGTCGACCACCCGTGGCTCCGAGCACGATGCGATGGACTCGATTCATGGTCTTCAGAGCCAGGTCGGAGGGCATCGACAAAGGCTAGATCAAGCTGGACGAGGCATCACTCCCAATTCACCCGGTGCGAATTCGAGCTTGGAATTCGTGCCCTTGCGAGGTGGACCGAACCCGATGTGCGAAGTGGCGCCCGGCGTTGCAGCGCACAGGACGGGTCCATCCTCAGCTGATGTAGCTGAGGTCGCTGCTTCAATGGCTGAGTGTCCGAATACCTCGATGTGGCACTCCCATGGGTCGATCTCAGTCGGACTCGTCCAGCGACGCTGGGTCGTGGCGTGCAAAGCCTCGCCGAAGGAGAGTTCCAACATCGAGCTGGAATGCCAGTCAGACTGTGTGCCTCATGAGCCGTCCGGACACCAAGTACGTGGCCGTCGGGGATGCTGACGTTGCCTATCAGGTCCTCGGCGAGGGACCTTCCGACCTCCTCTTCTTCAACGGACTTGGCAGCAACGTCGAGATGGCGTGGGAGGACCCTGACATTGCCGACTTCCTCAGACGGCTGGCGTCGTTACGCCGCTTGATCTTTATCGATCGACGAGGCACAGGAGCATCTGACGGTGTGCCACGTAACGCCATACCAACATGGGAGGAGTGGACAGAAGACATCGAGAGTGTCCTCAACGCGGTCGGATCTGAGCAGACATCTATTCTCGCCACGGTCGATGGTGGCCCGATCGCGATCCTCTATGCCGCTGCACATCCCGAACGGGTCGATTCCCTGGTGCTGTGCAATACCACTGCCCGATATCTGGTCGCTGACGACTATCCGATCGGTTTCACACCTGAGGCGCTCGATTTCGTGATCGAATTCCTCCGGACCCACTGGGGCACGCCGGAGTTTCTCTCGCTTGCTGGTGCAGCTGGCCCGGAAGACCCAGTTCACCGCGATGCTCTGGCTCGGCTCTTCCGGTCGTCGGTCACCCCGAGGACCGCGGCCGCACAGTACGACTACCTGCTTCGGAACCTCGATGTTCGCCCGGTGCTCCCGCTCCTCCGGGCCCCCACGCTGGTCCTGAGCGCCGACAATCCAAGCTTCCTGCCCATGGCCCATGGGCGTTATGTGGCTGAGCACATTGAGGGATCCAAGTTCGTCGCGCTGCCGGGCAACGACATGTTGATCTTCAGCCAGCAGGACGTGATCTTCGACGAAGTCGCCGAGTTCTTGACCGGTACGAGACCAGTAACCGATATCGACCGAGTGCTGGTCTCTGTACTGTTCACCGATATCGTCGGATCAACCGAACGTGCAGCCTCGCTGGGTGATCAGCGGTGGCGGTCCCTGTTGGATCGCCACGATCAAATTGTCCGCGAACAGCTTCGGATCTTCCGAGGTCGGGAGGTCAACACAACGGGAGACGGCTTCGTCGCTTCCTTCGATGGTCCGGCTCGAGCCATCCGTTGTGGCCAGGTGATCATCGACGCCACCCGAGTCCTCGGTATCGAGCTGCGCATGGGTCTCCACACCGGTGAATGCGAGGTGAGGGGCAACGATCTGGGCGGCCTCGCCGTTCATATCGCAGCTCGCGTCGGTTCTTTGGCCTCACCAAGCGAGGTTCTTGTCTCGGGCACTGTGAAGGATCTCGTGGTTGGCTCAGGCATTGAGTTCAATGACCGAGGTGAGCATGTGCTGAAGGGGGTGCCGGGGAGCTGGAAGCTCTACGCGGTCTCCGGTTGAGCCGCAACTCCAAACAGGTTCGTCTTCGACTCAGTCACAGATTGAGACGACCGACGTAGCCCCAAGGAGTCTTCTCGTCCTTAAGGACCCATAACTCCCGCAAATCGTAAGGACAGACTGCCCCCTATCGGCTCCTCTCTGTCAAGAGACGAGGGAACTGCGCCTGTCAGTCGATGATCTCCGCACCGTCGAGGAGGTCTTGCGGGAGCCGGGTTCTGGCGTCGAGGACTGCCGACAAGACGGTCGACCTTCCAGTCGAGCACGACGAACGCTTGGATGCCTTCGGGCGGCTGGGCTTTGATGCTTGCCGTCGGACCGGGTGGGAGCTCCTCTTCGGTGAGGTGGACGTAGACGGCGTCGGCGTGGCGGTTGTAGGTGATCCGCACCCCTCGATTCTGCCTCGGCTGTCGGCAACGAGTTGGTAGTAGACGATGTCTGATAGCCGGCGCTTCAGACAGTGCAGGGCCTCCTTCGGGGTCTTGCCCTCGAGGCGCTTGCGCTCGTAGTAGGCCCGGCCAAGCGTCTCCGTCTGACGCAGCTGGGTCACCGCCATCATGTGCAGGGCGTGGTTGAGCCGCCGGTTCCCTGCCCGTGACAGGCGGTGACGGACCTGGTCGCCCGAGGATGCGTCAATCGGCGCGGTTCCGTTATAAGACGCGAAGTGATCCTTGGTCGGGAACCGGGCGACGTTCTCCACCTCGGCCATGATCCGTCCGGCGATCACCGGCCCGACCCCGTAGAGGTCGACCAGGCTCGTGCTGGTGGCCTTCACGAGGGCGGTGATCTGGGTGTTGCTCGTCTTGAGCTTGGCGTCGAGGGCCTCGATGTCGGCCAGATGTTCGGTGGCCAGCTGGAACCGGACTTGGGCCACCTCGCCGTCGGGACGCAATCTGACCAGGACCGATGCTGCCTTCTTGGCACTCAGCTCGCTGCTCATCCCCCCGGGGGTTAGCTCCACCAAGAGACGGTGCAGCCGGCAGACGGCCTGGGTGCGAAGCGCCACCAGCTCCTCGCGGCGGTCGCTCAGGAGTCGCAGGCTCGTGGTGGCGCCATCCTCGACCACTGGGGCGACACCCTCACCGTCGAGGGCCGCCAAGCCGACGGAGATGGCGTCATCCCGATCGGTCTTTCGACCATGGCCGGTCGAGAACACCCTCACTCGGGCGGCCAGCTTGGCTGGCACGTCGAGGACCACCTCCCCCGAGACCACCAGGCGTTGGGCTAACGACCTCCCCGCCCCGTGGCATCCTTCGACCGCCCATCGACGGTCGTCCCACCGTCCCGCGAAGGCCATCAGCGCTCGATAGCCCTTCGAGGTGTTGGCGAACCGACCTCCGTCGATCGGGGTCTTGGTCACTGGGTCGAGCACGGCCAGGGTGTTGCTGGCCTTATGCGGGTCCACGCTTATCAACACGTCCTGCACGGTTCTCCTTCGCTCTGGTTGGCGAGGTGAGGAGGGCAATGCAACTATCGGCTGTGCAAACCTCTCTTGAGCCACTTCCTCACCGGGTGAACCCAACGGGTCGCAAGCCGTTAGTGAGCCAGAACGCCAAGGACGACGGCAGCCGGATAGCGAGCGAGCCCGCTGAGTTCAACGTCCGAGGATCTCAGACCCCAAGGTGGATTCAAACAAGTTGCTGGATGTGCACCGCTGTGGACTTCGATCCGAGCCACACCCACTCAGCAGTCCCCCACCTTGAACCCATCGTGGACTCCGGTACCGGCGAGGTCTCTGAGGCGCCCCACACGCGAGGGGAGGATTGGGCGAAGTAGGCGTCCGCCAGTAGGGCGGTTGCCAGCAAGAACCTGCCGTGACATGCTCACGATGTCCAAGGCGGACATCGCTATCAAAGGAGGCGGACAATGAAATACGTAGTGTCGTGGACGAATCGTGAAACTGGGAATGCGGAGAAAGAGGCAAAGCGCTCGCTTGCGGTGTTCAGCAAGTGGACGCCTTCGCCGAGTTCGACGTTCCACCAGTTCGTTCAGCGGGTCGACGGAGAGGGTGGGTTCGCCTTCGTCGAGTCCGACAGTCCTGAGGACATCCTGCGCGATATTTCCAAGTTCACTCCATGGATCAAGTACGAAGTTCTTCCAGTAGTTGACATGACAGACGGTGCAGCAATCGGAGCCGAGGCCATCGACTATCGGGATTCCATTTCGTAACTTGCAGCAATTGCTGGATGAATCGGTGTCCGTGGCCCGGCGTGAGTCGGACCACGGGCGCCCTCAGACCAAGAGTGGGGTCTCGGTGCCGGCGTCATTTCTTGCCTACTCCCCCGGAACAGATTCCGTCGGCTCGGTTCTGTCGGAGTGGTTGAAGCGCCTAGTCGCGGTTGGAGCCGACGTATGGAGCTTCCCTTCAGTTTCGTGGTAGCCGCCTGAACGACACGCCGGGGACGGCCGCAACCCCCTTCGATCGCCAATAACTGCGTCCGGTACGGCCAGTGGGTCGGCAGGGTGAACAAGCTCCACCTGCACCAGCGTCAGTCCAATCGCTGCCTCAGCAGTATCCCCACCAATACCGATCAGGCCAAGCGAACGGAACCATTCGCTCCCTACTTTGGTGCTCGACGTTGCCGATGACGGCATCCGGCCCGGGGAAAAAGGGGCCTTGACGGCCACTACCGTCCCATCGGACTACGAAGGGCGGCTCTCCATTCGCCTTGAGCACGTTTACCACTTCGCATTCACGGTCCGGCAGCATCCCCGGGTGCCCGCGCACCACTATCCGATCTCCAACTTGTGCACGCATGGTGCTCACTTTCTCGGCCACTTGCATACGGCCATCGCGGACCCGTAACTGCTCATCTTTGAAGACCCAAGAGTCCGAAAAATGCCAAGTCGAACGGCGCATCCGGATTTCCCCGAGCGCGGTGCCATTGGCCATTTGAGAGGCCAGTAGGATTGACCCTGGTGGATGTGCCTCGTTTCGGCAAAGTGCACGAGGCTCACGTGGCACAAGCAGCGGTGACGGTGTCCGCACCGACCCTACACCCATAGAAGCAAGGCCGAAGGCAGCAGTCGCATCCCAATCCCTCCAGTCGCTGCGATCACGGTAGAGCGTCGGTCCGTCGAACGTGGTTCCCGTGCCAGGCCAGTCATGCGCCCCGAGTGTCCTAAGCAACAACGGACGGTATGTCTGATTGGGCCGATGCCGATGACCACTAGGTTGGAATTGCTGAGTCCCGTTGAGCGAAAGGTCCGTCGCCTGAGCTCCGGGGCCCGGCATCTTGGCCCCCCTTTCGGGGGCGGGGGGGTCGGGACTTGGAAACATCGAGGGTTGCGATCATGGCGCCAGAGCTGGAATATGACCCCACCGCCAATCGGGCGAGACTTGTACCGAAGGGAGAAGACTGGTGCGTCTGGGTGGAGCGGGCTACTGCGGAACCGGCGATTCCGCAGTTCTTCACCCGCGACGACGTTGGCGACGCGGTCGGCGATTATCGGCTGTCGGATGTGGGGGCGGTCATCGGGTACTTCGAGCGATGTCTCCTCAGGGCCGGATACTCAGTAGTCCACGAAGATGGCAACTTGCCTGACGCCGTCGCGACCTGGTCTCTCGGTCCAGGCTCGAACTAGCTCCCCACAGAATCGGTCCCTCGGTCCTCAAACGGTCTGTGGTGTCCGCACGCGCTATCGACCTGGGGTCTCCCGCCTGTTCGAACCCCTCTTGGCCGGCTGACATGGGGTGATGTAGCGTCAAGGTCCAAGCTGGGGCCGAATTTTGGATACCCATTGTCAGCCTGCAGCGCGCCCTCGGAGATGACGGGACTCGAACCCGTGACCCTCTGGCATGCCGAACAGACCTATCGTCGCACAGCGGACAACTGCCCCGCCCAGGTCCGTGATCAGCGGTCCGCAGTAGGAAGATCTCTAGCGAACTCGATGAAGGGTGCCGGCGGCAGGTACTCGGCGGGGATGTCCTCTGGGTGCTGATAGAAGTCGACGTCGAAGATATTGGAGACGCCCGGCGCCTCGACGATCCCACTAAGCCCGGCGTCAACACTCGCCAAGAAGGCCTGCTTCCCGTCGGTGGCACCTGAGGCGAGCGACTCATAGGTTTCTTTAGAAACCCGGGCAGTGAGGCTGTAGGTGCACCCGTCCGCTGTCTCCCCAACGCGGCGACCGATCATGCAGTGCCGCTTGCCGTCGTCGATGACATAGACAGCTGCATCACCAGCGCCGACACAAGCCCGGATGCGGTCCGGATGCCCGAAGAGGTGTGGCCATTGCTCGTGCCGACGGTCCTTCATTGCCCAAAGCGGGCTCGGGGGAATCACACCTTCCGGCTCGTCCTCCTCGAGCGGCGTGGCGTCGGTGGGGGCGGTCACAGGAAAGGTCGATGCCGCGGTCTCCGGAGTGAAGTGGAGCTGTCCGTCCTCCCTGGACTGGAATGTCCCGACTTCTGGTGGGTCTTCTCTATCAGCCATCGCTGGGTCCTCTCGTTGGGAGGTCGCACCATTGTGTGCCACCCTGATTCGAAGCTCGCTGTCGTGCGCGATCGGGTGCCACTCTGCCCGACGTACGGCGCCGGTGCCATCCGAGGGTACCCCGAACCACGTATGGCGGTGGCCGACCTGCCGATCGAACTGGCGGATCCACTCAGTTGAGGCATTCGCTTTTTGCGGTCGGGTCAGCCGTTGACTGTTCTGGCATGCCTGAATAGGACCCCTCTCGTGAAGCGCAGCGGGCCAGACTCCTAAGCTGAGGTGGCTTAAGTCGAATCCGCAGCTTCATAAGCTGAGGCGCTTCTCAGCTGGCCTGGCAGAGGGGTGAAGTTTGGTGTCCGGCGGGCTGAGGACAACCATGCTGAACGCCGAATTCATAGTTGAGCTTCCCCCGGTGTGGCGGACAGGGTTGGTTAGTTGCTGATCATGCCGCATGAGCGGCTTCGTAGTCGGCGGGGCTGAGCATGCCGCAGTAGCTGTGGCGACGCTTCGGGTTGTACCAGGCTTCGATCCACTCGAAGATGGCGAGAGCGAGCTGGTTGCGGTTCTGCCAGCGGTGCTCGTCGAGCAGCTCGAGCTGCAGCGTCCCGAAGAAGCTCTCGGCCACAGAGTTGTCGAAGCAGTCGCCCACGGATCCCATCGATCCAAGCAGGCCAGCACCCCGGAGACGGCGCCCGAAGGCCCAGGACGTGTAGGTCGACCCGTGGTCGGAGTGAGCGATGGTGGAGCCCGGCTCCGGGCGTCGCCGCCAGATACCCATCTGGAGGGCATCGACCACGAGCTCTGAGCGGATGTGGTCGGCGATGGACCAGCCCACCACGATCCGGCTGAAGGCGTCGAGCACGACGGCCAGGTAGACCTTGCCCTCGTCGGTCGGGTGCTCGGTTACGTCCATGACCCACAACTCGTCGGGTCCTTCCGGGTCGAACTGACGACACACCAGGTCGTCTGAGGGTTCGGCGGCCGGGTCCCGGCGGGTGCAGCCCTGGCGCCGTCGGCGATGGATGCCGGCCACCCCGGCCTGGTGCATGAGTCGCTCCACCCGCTTCCTCGAGCACCGGATCCCTTCGCCGAGGCGCAGCTCGGCATGGACCCGGGGCGACCCATAGGAGCGCCGGGACGTCCGATGGATGTCGACGATCGTGTTGGTCAGATAGGCGTCGTCGAGGTCCTTCTGCGTGACCGGGTTCGCCTGCCAGGCATAGAAGCCCGAGCTCGACACCTTCATGACCCGACAGCAGGCCTTCACGGGCAGGTCCGCGCAGGCCCGGGCGATGAAGATGCAGATCATTTTGGGCTCGGGCTGCTCTCCTTGGCGAAGTAGACGGCCGCCCGTTTGAGGATCTCGATCTCCGTCTTGGCGATCCGCAGCTCCCGGCGGAGCTGGACGAGCTCGGCCCGCTCGTCGGTGGAGAGCCCGTTTCGCCGGCCCTCGTCGACGTCGGCCTGCTTCATCCAGTTGCGCAGACAGGACTCGGCGATGCCAAGGTCTTCGGCGATCGAAGCGATCGGCTTTTCCCGGAGCCGAGCGAGCTCCACGGCCCGCTGACGGAACTCTGGCGGATGGGGTCTGGGCATGTGGACATCCTTCCAAGCGACGGCTCTCGCCGCCTCACGGTCAGTGTCCGCTATGCCGGGGGAAGCTCAAGTCCAGCATGGTTGGCTCTGCTTGTACGGAGCCATACTGACAGCGCTCACCCCATCACTAATCAGTCCTCGATGCGGGTTACGTGTTGACTTCTCAAGACCGTTGCTGTCCCCTATCGTCCGTCCAATCGCGCATAAAGGACGAGTATCGGCTTGGGATCTCCATAGGTTCCACGGATCACCTGCGGGCCGCGTCGCGCTCGGGCGCCCTAGTTGTCCACCGTGACCGTGACACCCGCACTGTACGCGGTGTTGCCCGCTTCGTCCGTAGCAAGGCTCTGCAACGTGTAGATGCCGTTGGGCACAGTCGCCGTGTTCCACGAGTAGAGATATCCATAGAGCGTGGGGGTCGCCGTGCCGAGAACCGACTTGTTGAACGTGCCACCGGTCAGGACGAACTGGACCTTGCTGACTGAGACAGTTTGCCCTGTTAAGGCGGAGCGCTGCGGGCCGTGACGTCGGTCACTCCGGCGCCAGCAGTGCTGAAGGCAGTGCCCGAGGACCCTCGTCGCCTCCACTTGCGGTCACCGCCACGGCTCAGCGAACGACGACCACGTTGCCGGAGCTCACGTGGTGGATCCGTACCACGAACCCTCCGCCAGCCAGCGACTCGACTGTATAGCCGGCTCCGTCTTGCGACGCCTCACGGTGCAGCGCCATGCCGCCAGCCGTGATCGAGCCCGGCCGGAAGGCCAGCCGCAGGACCTCGGTGGCATCAGCGTCGAAGGTGCGGTAGGTGATGCGGTCGTGGCCGTAGGTGACGCTCTGGACGACGGAGGTCGAACCCAGCAGGTGGCTCTGGCCCACGGGAGCGAGAGAAGGGATGGCGGCCATGGTCCAGTTGAAGCTGCGGAGATAGTCGGAGTAGCCGTCGCTGAACCAGTACTGGAAAGTAGCCAGACTCTGTCCGCAGCACGAAACCTCACCGTTGGAAGACTCGAAGTACGTGGCGTAGTTGAGCGATCGGGAGGCGTCTTCCTTGGCTTGCAGATTTCCGGTTTCTTCGTAGTAGAGGGCGTTTACGGCGGCCCATCTGGAGGTGTCGCTACCGAGCCCCGCCGTCGAACAGCACAGATAGGGCCCGACAGCCGGCCCCTGTTCGTTGATCCCCCATGCTCCGTCGAAAGGGCCGATCCCGAAGTGCTGCCTCACCCACGCGATCAAGTGGCTCACTTGGGCGCGCCACTGAGGGTCGACGGCACCGGGATTCGGCAGGTTCAAGAGGTACAGCGCAGTGTATGTCGGTGCAGCCTGGTTGAGATCGGCCTGGTCCTTGGGGACGTCTTCGAAGTAGCCCGTCCACAGATCGTACGTGGGGCTGCGCGGGTTGAGCTGGTGTGAGTCCAGCCACCCCCAGGCCATTCGGCGTGCCCGCACGTACCCCTTCACGTTGCCCTGGTGGATCCGAATCAGCTCGTCGAAGAGTCGTAGGGGGGACACCACGATCCCGCCGAGCGTCTCCCCGTCAAGAGTGGCACCTGTCCGCCCGTTGACGCGGAAAGGCCATGGCGTGTGGGTGTTGTCACCTGGCCGGACATGTGCAGCCAGCGCGTTGGCGCAGCGGATCGCCTCCCGGAGATACGCGCGGTCTCTGGTCTCCTCGTACATGAGGGCATAGCCGATCCCGACCTCGCCAGCCTTGTCCGGCTCTATCCCGCCGTAGTAGCTCTTGGGCATGTCGGACAGGCACCGCCCATAGTCGGGCTGGTTCCCGCACCCGGTTGGGAAGGGCACGCCGGACCAGCTCCAGTTCGTCGGCGTTAGGCCGTGGGCGAGCAGGTAGTCGAGCATGCCCCTGACCGTGCTGATGGCCCTCTCGTCGCCCGAATACGGGTACCATGCCAAAGCAGAGTCGACGAACGAGCCGAACACCATGGCGGGGTTGCTCTGCCAATAGGCCCCCTGTCCCGTGGTCCCGTCGAACACGGAGTTGACCAAGTAGGTCTTGAGATCGGTTCCGGCTTCGTCAGGGATCCCGTGCTCCAGGAAGTACCAACCGAGCCGGAGCACCTGGTCGTAGCCAAGCTCTCGTTGAGGCTTGTACCACGGGAGGAGGCCACCGCTCGCGTCGGTGACCGCGGGATGCCACGGCAGCTCCGAGTTCACCGGTGCTGGGAGGGGCGCTGCCGCGGAGGCAACGTCGGGAGCGGAGGAGACCCCTGCGGCGATGCTTGCCGCCACCGCAGTGAGTAATAGGATCAATCGCCGGTAGCGTCTCCCAAGGACTCCGGCGCGAACCCCGATTTCCACCATCAGAGTGCTTTCCGGGTCTCCACTTCGCGGGGTCATCTGGTCGAAGCCTTTCGAGGTGGTCAAGCTGCCCATTCGACTTGTCGAGCCGACCGAATCTTTCTCCGCACGGATCATCTGTGGGCCGCGGCAATGATCATATGATCGTAGTAACAACTCCTGGTGCCGCCCAGTGCTCGGAGGCAGCCGCCCGCAACCGGTCCTCTCTGTCTGTCTGCATGCGGAGTTGGGCCGTCGGTCCATCAGAGATCGCCAGCAACAAGCGACGCAGCGTCGTCTTCGTCGGTTTGTTCTTCGTGATCTGGCTCGCCATCGGAGCTGTCCTCGGCCTTCTCTTTAAGGGCGTCTATCACCCCTCGGTCAACAACGGCGTCGCGTCGGCACAGCCGACCAGCTCCGGCTGGACCCCTGTCATCGTCCGCATGGTGATCTGCGGTCTATTGGCCATTGCCGGGATTCTCTATTCCCTGACTGCCGGGGCTGGGATGGTTCTCCGGGTCTCGGGGGCAGTTCCGGCCGACCCAGCTCATTACCTGCAACTGCACAATCTGGTAGAGGCGCTTGCCATTGGCGAGGGGATACCCAAACCTGCGGTCTACGTCATCAACGATCCCTCGCCCAACGCCTTTGCCACCGGGCTCGGGTCGGACAAGGCCGCCATCACCTTCACCACGGGGTTACTCGCCATCATGAACCGCGAAGAACTCGAGGGCGTCACCGGCCACGAGATGAGCCACATCAAGAATCACGATATACGTCTCCTGCTCGTAGTGGGCACCATGATCGGCATGGCCGCACTGCTGGCGATCATCTTCTGGCGGAGCGCATTCTGGGGCAGCACCGGGCGCAACAACGGGGGCAGTCAGATCATGCTCGTGGTCATCGCCGCCGGCGCGCTGCTCGCTGTCGTTGGATTCATCTTTGGCCCACTCATCCGCCTAGCACTTTCGCGGAGGCGTGAGTCGTTGGCAGACGTGAGCGGCGTGGAGCTCACCCGTAACCCCGTCGGATTGCTGAGCGCGCTGAAGAAGCTTCAGCAGAACGACAAACCACCATCGCTCGGTATCTTCGTTCAGGGCACCTTCGGTACGTCCTCAGACTCGCCCCCGATGGGGAACGACTCTTCGTAACCGGAAAGGCGCACGGCGGCCATTGGACCCGGAACTAGCCAAACCGGAGGCCAGGAGATGAGCCGAATGGGACCAGACAAATGCCCTATGCGTGTAGTCGCAGATAGGAGCAGGCGTCGCAGGTGAACGCGATGACCTCCATGTGGACCATATTCATGTTGCTGAGATCGCTGACCGAACTGTTCTCAGCCCGCTTGGCCGCTACCGGACCAACGGGCTCGTCCAGCGTGGCAGTCATAACACCGACAACATCGGAAAGACCCGTCCACGCCGTTCCTCCGCACATCGGACAAGCAGCATCTGGAGTCTTCGCCAGAAACCGTGCTTGAGCATCCTTAATCAACCTGGGGTCCATAGCTTCACCTATCTCTTGATCACCTTATAGCTCACCCGCGACCCGGATATGCACCGCCGGCGCCAGTTGATCCGGGCCTCATTCACAGCGCCACTCCCCCGCCGGCAGCGCAACGTTGGCTCCGATCCCGTCGAGGTGCCTGGGGCGCCTCGTACGGAGTGCGGCCGACGTTCGGAGTTCCCTTGAGCCGCCCAAGCACCCCCATGCGCCATGAGCTGGTTAGCATCGGCCACGATGGCCCTCTTTTCCGATCGCTCCCTGGGCCTGGCCCCGGCCTCGGTCCGCGACTACCGGGAGTTGGCCCGGCGGCGCCTTCCTCGTCAGCTGTTCGACTACATCGACGGCGGCGCCTACGAGGAGTCGACGCTGCGTGCCAACGTCGACGACCTCGCCGCCATCCACCTGCGCCAGCGCGTGCTGCGTGACGTGTCAGAGCTGCAGCTGGCCACGACCGTGCTGGGCCAGTCCCTGGCCATGCCCCTCGTGCTCGGGCCGGTCGGCCTGGCCGGCATGTACGCCACGCGGGCCGAGGTGCAGGCGGCCCAGGCCGCCGAGCAGATGGGCATCGCCTTCTGCGAGTCGACCGTGTCGATCTGCAGTATCGAGGAGGTCCAGCAGGCCACCACCACCCCGTTCTGGTTCCAGCTCTATGTCATGCGCGACCGGGCCTATGCCGAGGACCTCATGACCCGCGCCGCCGGCGCAGGCTGCCCAGTGCTGGTGCTCACCGTCGACCTTGCTGTCGTGGGTGCCCGCTACCGCGAGGTGCGCAACGGAATGGCCGGGCCCCAGCCGCTGTCCGGCCGGCTCGTGCAGGCCCTCGACTTCGGCCTGCACCCGCACTGGGGGCGCGACGTCGCCATCCGGGGCCGGCCCCACACCTTCGGCAACCTTGAGAAGGCCGTGCCTGGGGCGACCAGCCCGGATGCCTTCAAGGAGTGGGTGGACCACCAGTTCGACCCCTCAGTCACGTGGGACAACCTCGAGTGGGTTCGCCGTACCTGGCCAGGCCGGCTCGTGCTGAAGGGCATCCTCGACCCCGAGGACGCACGGCGGGCCGCCGACGCCGGCGTCGACGGCATCGTGGTCTCCAATCACGGTGGCCGCCAGCTCGACAGCACCCAGTCCACCATCACCGCCCTCCCCGCGGTCGTCGACGCCGTCGGCCACTCCCTCGAGGTCCTGGTCGACGGGGGCATTCGAAGCGGCCTCGACATGTTCAAGGCGCTCGCCCTCGGCGCGCGGGCCTGCCTGGTCGGCCGGGCCTGGGCCTGGTCAGTGGCCGTCGGGGGGCGCCAGGGGGTGGTCGACGTGCTGAGCACCATGAGGGGCGAGCTGGGGGTGGCCCTGTCGCTCACCGGGGCTGCCGACGTCAACGCCCTCGACCTCAGCGCCCTGCTCGACGGGGAAGGCCAGCCACTCGGGCCCCGCTCTCTGCCTGATTGGCGGGAAGCCGGAAGTGAGTGAGCGACAGATGGTCGCAGAAGATCGGAAACCGATTGTTGGCTGGTCGCTGGGCAGATGGCCGTGATTGCATCTGCGGTTTGATGGTGATTCGGGAATCCTCGGGTGACCTTCCGTATTTGGTTCGTTGGTATGACACACCGGTGATGAGGAGCTTTGGTCACCAGCCCCCAATGCGACCCCATTGCTCTGAGCGTCGGCATGAGGTGTCCCCTATCGCTTAATACACATGTGATCCTTCTGGCATCTCAGTGCTTTCTGTCCAGCGCTGGGAACATGCCCGGATGAGCTGCTTCCCCGTCCTGGTCCGCACGTCATCTTCCACAGGAGAGACCCGATTCGAGTTGGGTCATCCGCTGATCGACTCCTACCTGGAGTTCGTGGCGGGTCGGGCCAGACCGAACACCTTGCGGGCGATCGCTTTCGACCTGAAAGCGTTCTTCACCGTCATCGACAGGGACCCACTCGCCGTCGTTCCCGCCGATGTCTTCGAGTTCCTCGCTGACCAGCGCGGCGACCGCACGGTGGTCAGGCTCTCCGATGGCGAGTCGGGACTGTCGGCCCGCACCATCGCCCGTCGGCTGTCGTCGGTGTCTGGTTTCTATGCGTATCTGGTGGCCCGGGGTGACACCCCGGTCGAGACGAACCCGGTGCCGAAGGGGCTGTCCACCCGCCGGCGTGGTGGTCGGGTCCTAACGGTGCCGCTGGTGCGGGTGCCCCGGACGCTGCCGAAGATTCTCTCGCCCGGTGAGGTCGACGCACTGGTCGGTGCGATGCGCACCCACCGGGACCGGGCCATGGTCTTCGCCATGGTGCTCGGCGGTCTGCGGCGCTGCGAGGTGCTCGGTCTCCGGCTGTCGGACATCCAGGTCGCCGAACGTTCGGTGTTCGTCGCCGAGGGAAAGGGTGGCCACCAGCGGGTCGTGCCCATCTCCAACACCTTCTTCGCCGAGTTGGGTGAGTATCTGGTGGAGGAGCGACCGAAGGACGCCTCGACCGATCGGGTCTTCGTGACCCTGAAGGGCCCGAGCCGGGGCCAGGGGCTGAGCGCACAGGGAGTGGAGACGATCTTCCTGAGCGCCCGCCAGCGGGCCGGACTCGAGCGGGCCACCTGCCATCAGCTCCGACACACCTGCCTCACCCGGCTGCGGGAGGCGGGCATGGCCTTAGAGGCAGTCCAGGCCCAGGCCGGGCACGTCTCGATCGAGTCGACCCGGATCTACCTGCACCTGACCAATGACTGGCTGGCCAATGAGTACCACCAGGCCATGGGGGCCGTCGATGCCCACGCCGCCGAGTTGCTGGCCATGGTGGCGGTGGCCCAGTGAGCATCGCCGAGGTCCTGCCCGAACCCTGGATCCCGAAGAACGAGTCCCACCGGGAGTGGGCCGTGCTCTCGGTCCAGGCACCCCAGCTGGCCGCCACCATGCGCCGCTACCTGGTCCAGCTCACCACCTTCCTCGCTCCCCGCAGTGTGGACGTGGCCGACTCGACACTGCGCCAACTGGCCCGGTGGTTGGTGGCTGAGACCGACATAGCTGCCGTGTCCGACATCACCCGCACCAACATCGAGGACTACAAGGTGTGGCTGGCTGCCCAGCCCGGCATGCGGGGCGGCACCATGGCCAAGAACACCCAACGCCAGCGACTGCGGATGATCCGGATCTTCCTCGAGCGACTCATCGAGTGGGACTGGCCCGAGGCTCACCGGCGGAACCCGATCCTCCATGGGGACATCCCGCCCCGACCCGAGCCCCTCCCCAAGTTCCTCTCCGACGAGGACTCGGCCAAACTCCTGGCTGCAGCCAAGGCCCATCGCCTGCCCCGCTATCGGCTGGTGGTCGAGATGCTGTCCCGCACCGGCATGCGGGCGACCGAGCTCTGCGAGCTGGCCGCGGACGCCGTCTCCGTGCGGGACGGGTCCCACTGGCTACGCATCCCCGTCGGCAAGCTGCGCAACGACCGGATGATTCCACTCCATGCAGACCTCGTCCCTCTGCTCGAGGAGTGGACGACACGCAACCGAGTCCACATCCGAGCGCAACAGCGACTCCTGGCCGACGAGCACAAGCCACTCGACCGGCGCACCGTCCACCGCATCGTGGCCACCACGGCGCAAAAGGCCGGCATCGGCCACGCCCATCCCCACCAGCTCCGCCACACCCTGGCCACCCAGGCCATCAACCGGGGCATGCGTCTGGAGACCATCGCCGAGATGCTCGGTCACCGGTCGATGGACATGACCCTCGTCTATGCCCGCATCGCCAACCGGGTCGTGGCTGACGAGTACGCCTCGGTCATGGAGCAGGTCGATGCGCTCTACAAGACGGTGGGAACCTCGAAGGACCTTCCGACAGAGACCCCGGCCATGACCCGGCTCCGAACCGAGTTCTCCCGGATGCTCGGCGACGGCATGTGCACCCGGCCCGCCGAACTCGACTGCCGCATCGAGTCAGCCTGCGAGCGCTGCGCCTACTTCCGCACCGGGCCGGAGTTCGTGCCCGTCCTTCTCCGGCAGCGAGACCACGCCCGTGACCATGGGCAGACCGACCGAGCAGTGCTCTTCGAGAGCCTGGTCAAACGAGCGACCGAGGAGTCGGCTTGACACCGATTACATGTATAACGCCGGGAGTGGGGCGCCTATTGAGATCTCAGCTGCGGAGGCTGAGGCTGAGGCGCTGGCGGGCTATTCCTCTGACCTCCCCCGGTTTGACGACACCTACCCTTAGAGGCACTGCCCTCCTAGAGAAGGAGTCCAGATGCCACGTCCTCATCCACCGGAGTTCCGGGCTCGAGCCATCGAACTGGCCCGAGAACGAGCCAAGCCGATGGCCGCGCTGGCCCACGACCTCGGGATCTCCGAGAGCTGCCTGCGCAACTGGGTGGCTAGGGCCGACATCGACGAGGGCCGCAAGGAGGGGATGACCTCCTCGGAGCGAGCCGAGGTGGTGGAGCTCCGCCGCAAGCTCCGGGTCTCGGAGATGGAGAACGAGATCCTGCGACGAGCGGCCGCCTATTTCGCCCGGGAGAACGTCCTCCCAAAATGACGTACACCTTCATCGCCCAGCGCTGCGCCGACTTCCCGGTCGCCGCGTGTTGTCGGGCCATGGGGGTGTCGACGTCGGGGTTCTATGCCTGGCAGGCAAAGCCGGTCTCCGACCGGGACTGGCAAGACGCCGCCCTCACTAACACCATGTTCGACATCCACCGGATGTCCCGGCGTTCCTATGGGTCTCCTCGGGTCCACGCCGAGCTGGTCCTCGGCCAGGGCCAGCGTTGCTCCCGCAAGCGGGTGGCCCGGCTCATGGCCCAGGCCGGCATCGTGGGCATCCACCGGCGGAAGTTCCGGGGCTGCACCCGGCGTGATTCCGACGCCACCCCGGCCGAGGACCTAGTGCAACGCAACTTCAACCCGGCCGAACCCGACCGTCTCTGGGTCATGGACGTCACCGAGCACCCGACCGGCGAGGGCAAGGTCTACCTGGCCGTGGTCCTCGACGCCTGGAGCCGGCGGGTGGTGGGCTGGTCCATCGCCGATCACATCCGCTCCGAGCTGGTAGTCGACGCCGTGCAGATGGCCATCTGGCGCCGGCGCCCTGCCCCGGGATCGACCATTGCCCACTCCGACCACGGGTCGACCTACACGTCGTGGGCCTTCGGTCGCCGACTGCGGCGGCGGACTCCTCGGCTCCATGGGCACCGTCGGGGACTGCTTCGACAACAGCGCCGTCGAGAGCTTCTTTGGCACCCTGCAGATCGAGTTGCTCGACGAGCAGCGCTGGGCGACACGCCGGCAGCTGGCCCTCGCCATGTTCGACTGGATCGAGGCCTGTACAACCCGTCGAGGCGCCACTCCTACTGCGGAATGCTCAGCCCGTCGACTACGAACGAACCCACACGCCCTTCGCACCTGCGGCATGATCAACACAACCAACCTGTCCGCTGGACCGGGAGGCTCACTCATCGACTGATTAGTCGAACGGAATCAGGTGTTACTGGCCGGCATCTCGCACTTGGGCACGTTGCGGCCAACTCGCCCTCGGACTCTTGCACGGTCTGTCAAGCGCCGGACGAGGCCACGGGTCGACGAGCATTGATCCAACTCCGAACTCTCAACTCTGCATCGACCGGGTAGTGGTGTCCAAGAGACTGTGCTGTCTCTTTGGCTACGTTCGAGAACAGCTCCAATGTGGCGAGAAGCGCGTTCCAGGCTCCTTCAACGTCATAGCTAGGCCATGTTTGAGGGAGGGCTGTCACCCACCTCGGATCCGCCCACTCCTGTACTCGCCGTCCGCCATACCAGGTGTCGCCAAGTTCTGGATTAGTGGCGATGGAATGCCATTCCATCATCGCGAGCAGGCACTGCTTCACCTGTTGATCAACGGTCCCTAGTGCCATCCACATCTCATGACGGACAAGTTGTTTCGATTCCCACAAAATCAACCCGAACAAGCTGTGCACAATGTTGAGGTACTCGTGTTGCGTCGGGACCTTGGGAGCCACTTCCGGTGCTGAGGCCACCATGCGCTTGGCCAGACCGTGCTTATCGAGCAGCACTTTCGTCCCTCGGCCAGTGATCGCCAGCCATGCGTCCAACCGCAAAGACAGCGAAACCGGTAGATGACGGCGAAGCGCGGAGATTTGGGAAAGGCCGATGACGGCCACTCCAACGAGAAAGGCTTGCAGGGTGGACACCAATGCGATGTCAACGACCAGCGGTCCGCCGTAGATCGCCTGGCGGACCGTTTGACCGCCGACCGGCGACTGATAGGTCCAGGAGAACAAGGGTGGTGGATCAATCAAATCCAGCCACTCCGGTGAGGAAAGGCGTTGGCGCTGATTGATGATGACCATTAGGTCAAGATCGGAGAGCGGATCGAGTGCACTGTCGTTTGCCGCTGATCCGAGGAGGATCACACCCTGAACCGAACGCTCGGCTCGGCACCACGCGACAAGGTGATCGAGGTAGTCCTTCACCTGCCCAGACGAAATCGAGGTTTCAGCCACAGCCACTACCCTGGGATTGTAAGTCGCCACGCGAATCGGCGCTTGGAGCAGTTGCCTGCACCCGTTGCTAGCTAGCGCGAGTTCTTCCCCCCGACTTGACCGACCCGACGCTGGCACACTCGGTCGCTCCTTGCCCGGATCGATCCCGAGCTAGTCGCTACACCAAGTCCTCAGCTGCTCAGACTGAGGGGGCAGTTCGTCGCTGAGCGGGCCCAGGGGAATGAGATTCGACTGTTGCCCGCCAGAGAGAGGCCCGATCTGGGCACCCTGGTGGGCGATCCATCGCACCGCCCAAGTTTGAACCACCCATTGATGCCGACCTGCAGATCCAGTTCGTTTTGCTTCTTAGGCCGGTGGGCGTAGGCAGAGCACAGGGTCGCCGCACCTCGGACGGCGATCTGGGACAGGAATCCCCCAGACGCGTCGGCGGAGGTGCTCGGCATCCGCACACTGGACGGATGAGTGCCCTCACGCAATGATGTACTCGCTTGCGGACAAGTGTTTCTGGCTCGTAAAGGGGACTGAGCGTGACGCTAAAGGTTGTAGGTGCGGGAGTTGGTCGCACGAGTACCCATTCATTGAAGATCGCCCTCGAGCAGTTATTGGGTGGCCCGTGTCATCACATGGTCGAGGTCCTCGGTGATCCGACCCAAGCAGCCGGCTGGATCGACGCCATTGAAGGGCGGCCCGTCGACTGGGCAACGATGCCTGCTGGCTATGTGTCTCTGGTCGACTGGCCCGGGTGTTCATTTTGGCCTGAGCTCTCAGCCGCCAACCCGGAAGCGCTGGTGTTGCTCTCTGTGAGGGATCCGGAATCTTGGTACCGCAGCGCATCCAACACGATCTTTCAGTCGTTTGACAAGGTTCCGCCCGAATTGGAGCCGTGGATGGCTGCTGTCGTTCAGCTGCTAGGCGATCGGTTCAGCGATTCGTTTGACGACCCTAACGCCATGATGGATGCCTACGAGCGGCATAACGCAGCGGTTAGGCAGGGCGTCCCGGGCGATCGCCTGCTGGAATGGTCCCCGGTGGACGGGTGGGATCCCATCTGTGCCCGGCTGGGCCTCGACGTGCCGAGTGAGCCATTCCCAGTCACGAATACGACCGACGAATTCCGCGCAATGGTTGGGATGCCTGCGATCTCCTGATCGGTCGATGGGGATGCTCCGCTCTCGGTTCGTCGGGGTTCGAGCCCTGCACGAACCTCCACAGCATCAGGTTCATTCCCCACGATTCTGGACCTCCGCCGGGTGACTCTCGCCTCAGCGGTGGCTGAGGGTCCGAATACCCCGATGCTGGCCCCCCCTGCTGAGGTAACTCCTCAGTTAGGCCAACCACGCCTGTACGCCGTCGGTTGCCTGGGTGTCCCGCAACTCCCTTCCTTCACCTGTACTTGTGGCTCGACAAGTGAATGGTCGCGGGCGTAGAAGTGTGAATGGCACAACCCGTGCCCGAGGTGATCGTGACGGCCGATCCCGCGGCACTGATCGACAGCGTGGCACCGGACTGCTGGAACGTCACGATCTGTGTCGGTGGGTTCGTGAACCGGTAGTTGAAGGCCCACATCTGCCCTCTCGTGGCGACCGTCTGGTTGTCCCAGGACCTGGGTTCTGTGACGACGGGCTTGAACAGACCCCACCTGAGCATGGCCTTGATCTCGTTCAGAAAGTCAGGAATGTCGTGGCCACCCGGGTGGACCTGGTAGGTGACATCGATTCCTGCCGCGGCCAGGGCTGCGTAGTAGTTCTCGCTCATCGGGTAGATGATCTTCTCCTCCTCGATGGCGAACTGTCCGGGATCGGGGTCGGCCCTGCTCGGTATACCGGTGCCGGTGCTCTCGAACACCCGCGTGTGCTCGAGGTTCATGGCGAGCATCGTCGGGTTGTGACCGGTGGCATAGAAGCCGTACGGGGGGCCATAGATGGGATCGGGATCGTTGTCGCCGTTCAACGCCGCGTTTGAGAGGACTGCCATCGCAGGCTGAACGACTGTGGCGTTCCACTGGGGATCCACAAAACCCGAGAGCGAGGCCACCGACCCGAAGAAGCCGGGCAGACGCCCGCCCAGGTAGGTCGCGCCGAGTCCACCCATCGAGATGCCAATGAGGGCGTGGTAGCGCCGTTGCGGCAGGATCGGGTAGCGGGCCAGGATGGTTGGAATCACAGTCTCAAGCTCGTAGCTCTCCCACGAAGGGTTGCCGCGCTCGCCGTCGTTCCACCAGTCCGCATACCAGCCGTTGCCCCCTTCGGGCATGACCACGATGGCATCGAGACGGTCGAACGGTTTGGTCAGTCCATATTGGGCATACGAGTCGTAGTTGAAGTCGAGCCCGTTGAGGAAGACGACCAGGGGATAGTGCTCGTGGGGGTCGTACCCGGGCGGCAGGAGCACGTTCGCCCGCGGCGGACCGGGATAGTTCAGCCATTTCGAGGCGATCTCGCCGGCCGGGGCTGGGATCTCGATCGTGACCAACCTGGCCTTTGAGCGAGCCAAGCTGCTCGCGGCCGCCCCGGCACCGACTCCCACGAAGGTAGGCGCGACAAGTGCCCCTGCGAGCCCGATCATCGCCCAATGTCTCCTACGCATCATCCCCCCAGTGCGAGATTCGCGGCACAAAGCCGCTTGAGCAGAATTCTGACTTGAGGACACCGTCGATCTGGGATATCCCTAGTTCATCAGAGGGCTCTCGCTTCATCGGGTATACGGATTCATGAGATAGAGCTTCCCGGATCCCCGGGATCACACCAGCCCGAGCAGCTCGGCTCCATTCCGCCAGAAGAATCGGTCATGCGTTGATTCATCGAACGTCGACACGGCGTCACGAAATACTTCAAACGGCCGCCGACCACCTTCGGGATGGGGATAGTCGGTCGAAAACATGAACAACTCCGACCCACATTGTTCGATCAACCAGGCCGTGTCCTCGAATGGGTAGGGCGTGAACCGCACTTGCCTACGCAAATACTCGGACGGCAGAAGCGGGAGATCCCTCAACGTCGGTTCGAACTTCGAGAACGATCTGTGGGCATAGTCGATGTTCCGCAGCAGACCAGGCACCCACGTCGCACCTAACTCAATTGCCGCTCCTCGCAATGTCGGGTGGCGTTCAAAAACACCATCGAGCGCCAAGCAAGCGAGGAAGCGCTCGGGCGAGTGGTGTACGACCGGGAAGTCCTTGGCCCGGAGGTTCTCACCGCCACCCAACCAGTCACGAGGACGGGGCAGGCCATTGTTGTGAAACGCCTTGGGCAGCAGCTTCCCACCCCCGACATGCAGGACGAATGGCACTCCCGCCTCTGCGAGCCGGGCCCACACCGGGTCGAGATCAGTGTGCGCAGGAGAGAAGTCACCGGGAGCCTCGGACGGTAACCACACTGCCGCCACCCCTTCGTCGAGCGCCTCCTCGAGTGCCAGGACGGCGCGCTCAGGATCCGTCAGGGGCACGAATCCCACCGCCTTGAGGCGTGAGTCAGGGGCACAAAATGTCGCCATGGCACGGTTGAGTGCTTGGGTGCCCCCGTAGAGGACGTCCAGATTCCGACTCCGCGCAAACTGGACCAGGGCGAAGGTCGGAAAGACCAACTGGGCGGTGATCCCAAGGGCATCGAGCACACGGGAGCGAACCTGGGTGTCCAGAGCACCCGGGGCCATCCAGCCCTTGGGCCCCGAGAGCACGTCTGGGTCGATCTCTTGATGACGGTGCTCGTTCCACAGGTCAGGAAGCGTTGACATCATCTCGGCCGCCTTAGCTCCTGCACCGTCAAGAGCCAGGGGCAAGAGTTGGTCTCGGACCTGGGGATCAGCGAAGGAACCCAGCCAGTCCGCAGTCTCCATCAAGTGGCTATCGGCGTCGAAGATCGCTGTGGTCACGTTGTCACCCCCTCTACCTCGCACCATTCAAGGCATGACCAGCGTATATCCGCTCTGCCGAGCCTGCCCATGGACACGTTGAACCGACGATCCGGTCACCCTGTTGCGGAGAGGACGGCTGAACGGGCGCTGGCCCCTCTCGGGTCGGTTGAGCTGAGAGCGGGCCGACAACCCCAGCCGACAGAGCTGAGTACGTACCGTCAACGGCCGAGGAGGGCAACCGGCCTGTTTCGAGAGATCCCCGAAGGGAGCGGTTCGTCTTGGCTGCAACCCAACACCCTGCCCGGGATTCCTCGCGAGGTCGAGAGGCGACGTACGCTTGCCCTATGAGCCAGGTCCAAGATAGCTATCGGTTGGTGTCGAGCGGCTTCGATGCCGCGGTGAGGGCGGTCAGCCCCGAGCAGTGGGAGGCCCAATCTCCCTGCGAGCAGTGGACGGCCCGCGACGTGGTGGCTCACGTGGTCCAGGGTCATCGGGGCGTGATCGCTGGTGTCAGGGGTGGGGAGTCGGAGCCCCTGGGAGCTGACGAGGACCCGAGGCGGGCCTGGGAGGAGGTCTCTCTAGCGATCGCCGAGATCACCGGAGATCCGGAGGCGGTGTCCAGGGAGCTGGACGGGCCGACCGGCAAGATGCCTGCCGGCGAGATCATCGGCCGGTTCGTGACCATGGACGTCCTGGTCCACACGTGGGACCTGGCACGAACGATCGGTGCGGACGAGCACCTTGACGAGGACTCCGTCCGAAGGGCCTACGAAGCTCTCAAGCCGATGGACGCCATGATCCGCCAGCCAAACGTCTTCGGGCCCAAGTTGGAACCACCCATTGATGCCGACCTGCAGACGGAGTTCCTCTACTTCTTAGGCCGGCGGGCATAGGGGCTCGGCTCTCCCACCTCACGCTGCGAGTGGGCTGGACGTCAAACCTCATCCGGTGATTGAGTCGCCGACGGATACAGGATCGTCTCAGCACTGAACGAGTCGGCAGGTGCGGTCCACGGGAAAGGTGCAGCAATGGAGCCGGACAACAGCACAGCGGATGCTTCGATCGACAAGCTGCGCCGGCGATACCGCCAGGAACAGCAGAAGCGTCTGCGCCCCGAGGGGATGGCCCAATGGCGTGAACTGAAAGACGGATTCGAGGACCTCGACCGGGATCCCTTTGTCGCGCCCGACTTCACCCGGGACCCGGTGGTCGAGGAAACCACCGTCGTGATCGTGGGAGGTGGCTTCGCCGGGATGCTCACGGCAATCGACCTCCACAAGCACGGGATCACCGAGTTCCGGATCGTCGAGAAGGCGGGGGACTTCGGTGGCACCTGGTACTGGAATCGGTACCCGGGGTGCATGTGCGACGTGGAGTCGTACACATACCTCCCCCTCCTCGAGGAGACCGGGTTCATGCCCTCGGAGCGGTACGCCCGTGCCACGGAGATCTTCCAGTACTCCCAGCTTCTAGCCCGAACGTTCGACCTCTACCCTCACGCCCTCTTCCAAACGGACGTCACCGGCGCCAAGTGGGATGACACAGCGCGGCACTGGCAAGTCACCACCAGCCGTGGCGACCGGCTGGCGGGCTGCTTCCTCGTGTTGGCCGGGGGCATCCTGCACAAGGCCAAATTGCCGGGGATCCCGGGGATCGAGAAGTTCGAGGGCAAAGCCTTCCACACCAGCCGCTGGGACTACACCTATACCGGGGGGAGTCCCACCGAACCGATGGACCGCTTGGCCGATAAACGCGTCGGCATCATCGGCACCGGCGCCACTGCCGTGCAGGTCGTGCCTCAGATCGCCCGCGTAGCCCGGGAGCTCTACGTCTTCCAACGCACACCGGGGGCGGTGGGGGTCCGCAACCAACAATCCACCGACGTCGAGTGGTTCCACAACCTAGAACCGGGCTGGCAGAAGGAACGGATCGTCAATTTCACCCAGGCGGTGACCGGTGCCCAGCCCGAAGTGGACCTGGTGAATGACGGCTGGACCGAAGTCATGTGGATCGACACCAAGAGGGCTCCCGAATCGGTGGAGGAGGCGGAGGCGCTCGAGCGGTCCGACTTCGAGACCATGGAGGCAATCCGGCAACGAATCGACGAGGTCGTCCAGGACCCCGAGACGGCCGAGAAGTTGAAGCCGTATTGGGGCAAGCACTGCAAACGGGTCTGCTTCCACGACGACTATCTGCCCGCATTCAACCTGCCAAATGTGCATCTGGTGGACACCGATGGACGAGGTGTCGACGAACTCACCACACGTGGCCCGGTTGTGAAGGGTGTGGAGTACCCGGTGGACCTGCTGATCTACGCCTCGGGCTTCGAGGTGACCACGGATCTCCACCAGCGGCTCGGATTCGACCCCAAGGGCCGCGGTGGAATCACACTCTCGGAGAGATGGGCCGAAGGCGCCCACACTCTTCACGGGGTGCTCGCCAGTGGGTTCCCGAACCTGCTACTCATCAGCCTCGTCCAAGGTGGATTCGGCACGAATTTCTCGCACCTGCTGTCGGAATCGGCCAAGCACGTGGCGCACATCGTGGAGGCCTGCGTCGAGCGGGGGATCACCGTCATCGAGCCCGAGGAGGCCGCCGAGGAGGACTGGCTCGCAGTGCTACATCGGGTCGGTGCCGGTGGCGCCCGATATTTCCAGAGCTGCACACCAAGCTTCTACAACAGCGAGCAGCAGACGATCGACGCCCGGGCGGCCCGGAACCTCACGTACTCCGGAAGTCTTCTGGATTACATCGGCTACCTGCAACGGTGGCGAGACGAGCCCGACTTCACGGGCGTCAACGTGCAGCGGGCAGAACCCGCAGAGACAGGAACAGTTACGCGTTGAGCAGCCCTTGACGGCACGGCTCCTATGCCATGGCGACTCCGGACGGGCCCTGTGTCGGTATCCAGCTACAGCACGTGGTGACGATCTGAATTCGCCGGTCGCAACGAACACGACTTGGGTAGGGGGACGGAATGGGCCACCGTCACTGGATCGAAACAAGGACGTCGGAGTACCGGGCCTCTTTCGAGCGGGTCAAGGTGGCCACCCGGCTCTCATCCCAGCTCAGCACCCACTGCCTCGACGAAGCGCAGTCGATCCAAGGGACCTTCGAGGAGTTGATCGGCAAGCCGGTTGGCGAGGGTTTCACGCTCATCCCTCCCTTCTACGCGGATCACGGGTCGAACATCACTGTCAGACAGGCAGTCTTCATCGGTTCCGAATGCGCGTTTACGGGTCATGCGCCCATCAAAATCGCAGACCAGGTCCTGATCGCCCACAAGGTCAACCTGGTCACAGCCGGTCATCCCGTCGAAACAGAAATGCGGCGGTCATATATCACCGCCGAGCCGATCACGATCGATGCGAATGTGTGGATCGGAGCTGCCGCCACGGTCCTGCCCGGTGTGCATATCGGAGCTGATGCCGTCGTCGCAGCCGGTGCCGTCGTGACGCATGATGTCCCTCCGGCCTGCCTGGTGGCGGGTGTCCCGGCGACCGTTGCCGGACGTCTCTAGCGTCACTCGGTCGATGAGCCCGATTCGGCAACTGGCGTCGCTGGGCTACTCCCGATTCCGATGTGCGGCAGTCCGTAGTTCCAGCTCGGTCGCCCCGAACCACTCGAGCGTCTCAGCGGCCCATAGCCGGTCGTCCGGATATTCAGCTAGCCAGACAAGGGTCCGGATGGCGTTTTCCCGGGCCTCCCCTTCGATGATTTGGACATTCGATCGTTGATGATCACTGATTCCCATATTGCTCCTCCCCCGGCGACTGCACGCCACCGTCTCTCGGGCAGGCTGATCCCGGAGCAGTGCTTCGCCGCTCAACAGGCAAGTAAAAGCCCATACCCGGTTTGGCGGCCGACCAAACTGGGGCCCACTGAGGCGCCTCAGGAGCCCAGTCGCGATCACCTTGGAGACAAGCACCTAGGTCGGTCACGCCGGGCACCAGCTGAGGATCGCCGCCCCTTCCGACCACCCGGTTCGATCGAGATGCGGGAGAATCCCAAGCGATAGGGTCATCTGCCGTGAGCGCCGACGACACCGTGACCCCAGAGATCGGCTTCCCCGAGGGCTTTCTCTGGGGAACGGCCACTGCCGCCCACCAGATCGAAGGTGCCAACGTAAACAACGACTGGTGGGCCTGGGAGCACAATCCGGACTCCGGATGCGCCGAGTCGAGCGGGGACGGTTGCGATTCGCTGCACCGGTGGCCCGACGACGTCGAGCTCGTGGCGGCCATGGGCCTCGGCGCCTACCGGTTCTCTCTCGAATGGAGTCGGATCGAGCCGGCGGAAGGAGAGTTCTCTCTCGCCGCCCTCGACCACTATCGCCGCATCTGTGCCGCGTGTCATGAGCGAAGTGTCCTACCCGTCGTGACCTTCCACCACTTCACCACCCCGACATGGCTGACCGCGCGCGGAGGGTGGGAAGCCGACGATGCGCCGGAGATGTTCGGTCGCTTCGTCGCCCGGGCGGGGAGTCACTTCGGTGACCTCCTCGGATGGGCCTGCACCATCAACGAGATCAATCTGATCGGGGTCATGGGCTATGCCCTGGGGTCCTCGCCACCCGGGGTGAAGGACGATTTTGTCCGTCATCTCGCGGTCAACGATGCCATGGTGCAAGCCCATCGGCTGGCGGTCGATGCCCTGCGGTCAGGTCCGGGCACGTTCCCCGTGGGTCTGACATTGTCCATGGATGAGATGGTGGCCGACCCGGGCGGAGAGGACATCCTCGCCGCTGCCCAGGAGGTCCTCGAGGACCGGTTCATGCGGGCCACCACGGGCGACGACTTCATAGGCGTCCAGTGCTATTCGAGAGTGCACTTCGGCCCGGAGGGCCAGGCCCCCAACGAGCCGGGAGTACCTCTCACCCAAATGGGCTACGAGTACTGGCCCCAAGGGGTCGAGCACTGCGCCCGACGAGCCGCGGCAATTTCCGGGATACCGGTGCTCCTGACCGAGAGTGGGATCGCCACCGACAACGATGCGGAGCGCATCACCTATATCTCCGAGGTCTTGCGGGGCGTGCGGCGCGCACTCGATGACGGCGTGGACATACGTGGGTATTTCGTGTGGAGCCTGCTGGACAACTTCGAGTGGTCACTTGGATACCGGCCAAAGTTCGGGCTCCACAGTGTCGATCCGACGACATTCGCCCGTCACCCGAAGCCCAGCGCCTCGTGGTTCGGCGCTGTTGCCCGAGCCAATGGGTTGGTCCCGATCCCGACCTGAGAGCGCTGTAACGTCCCACCATGCCGTGGGTGGCCGGGGTCGATGCGTCCACACAGTCGACGAAGGTGGAACTACGCGACCTCACAACCGGGGAAGGTGGTCGGTGCGTGGAGGGGCGGCGGCTCACCCGGTTGCCCGTCCACCTCGGAGCGAACAGGCTCCCGAGGCTTGGTGGAACGCACTTGAAGCCGCGTTGGCGGCCGCCCTCGGGTCGGCCGGTCCTCACGGAAGGGCCAGCGACCTGGTCACGGTGGCGGTCGCCGCCCAGCAGCACGGACTGGTGGTTCTCGATGCTCAGGGTCCACCGACTACGAGTTTCGTGGACGGCAGGCGTGCCCGGCCGGCATGGCCATGCGACGTCATGGAGGTGGGGTCGGCGGTATCATGCACGGCACCTGACCACTCGCGGTCCTCCCCGGACATGCCTGGGAGCAGCGCGAACTCTTCGAGGACTCGGAGCTACCCATAACGGACACGATGGGCGACGGAGCGCTGACCGCACCCGGTGCGCCGCCGACTGGGCCGGCGCCGGGCGCATCACCGTGCGGGTGCCGAGACCACGTCGTCCGGTGTCGGGCCCATCCCCCGTTCCCGTGTGCCAGGCCGCCGAGTATCATCGCGGCGCTGTTTTGATCCCGGGGGTGCGTCCGATGCGGCGCGCGGCCCCGGCCGACCGGACGTGGCGGACCTGCGGGTGACAGGACAGCACCACTTCGCACCTCTGTGCCGGACCGAGTAGCCAGCCATCCGTGAAGCCAGCCATCCGTACAGTGGGGACCGTGTTGCCCGGTAGCGACCGGGTCGCCGCCCCGGGGCTCCCCTGATGCTCCTCCTGCTCCCCTGCGCCCTCGGCCTGCTCTGGCTCCTCGTGGCCACCAGGCGAGCGGCCATCGGCTTCGCCAACCTCTCGGTCCGCGGCGCGCTGGTCCTCGCCTATCTGGCATTCGAGCTGTTGGTCCTGCTCATCACCGAGCTCACCAGCATCGGTCACCACTTCACCCGGGGGGCAGTGGTGGCGTCCTGGGCGCTGGTGGTCGTGGCCCTGCTGGTGGCCACCCGGAAGACCATCGCCGGCGGGGTCGGACGAGCGACTCGGGACGGTGGCTGGCGGGGCCGGGTAGGGGCCCGGATCACCGACCTCAGCATTGAGGAAGGGATCTGGATGGGCGTGGTGGTGGTGATGTTCGCCATCCTGGTGGTCGTAGGAGCTCTGTACCTTCCGAGCAACCCTGATTCGTTGGTCTACCACCTGGCCCGGGTCGAGCACTGGATCCAGAATCGCACCGTCGCCCCCTACGCCTCCCACTACCTGGCCCAGATCGAATTCGCCCCATTGGCTGAGTACAACCTGGCCCACCTCCACCTGCTGTCGGGAACCGATCGGTTCGACGCGGCGATGAGCCTCCTGGCGGCCCTCGTCAGCATCGTCGGCGTCTCCGAGTTGGCCCGTCTCCTCGGAGGCACCCGGTGGGTACAGATCGTTGCCGCCGTGGTATGCGCCACCATCCCGTCGGGGGTCCTGCTCGCCACCAGCACCGAGAACAACTATTTCGGCGCCACCATCGCCCTCGGGTTGCTGATCGTTCTCTTGTCGCTGTCCGTCGATCGGGGGAGACAGCCGCGGGCCATCGCCCTCGGGGTGGCGGCCGGTCTGGCCTACCTGTCGAAGGGGACCATCCCGGTGATGATCAGCGTGGCGGCAGTTCTGTTGGTGGCGATTCTCATCTATCGGCAGGCCCGACACCACGGTCGCGAGGTAGCGGTTCCGCGCCTGTTGGGGGCCGGTGCCACCGCCGCCATCTGCGTCGTTGCCGTGGCCGGTCCGTTCGTGGCCCAAAACGTCGAACTGTTCGGGTCGCCCAACGGGCCAGTGTCGGAATCCTCCATCAGCAAGCCGCTCACCGTCAACGTCGCTGCGGCCAACTTCGTTCGCAGCGTGTCCAACAACTTCCAGATCGGGAACGGGGTCGCCGGCCTGCAATTCTATGTGAGCAAGATCACCCTTGACGCCCTGCACCGCACCTACGACCTCTTCGGTGTGGCCCAGGGCGACCCGCGGTATAACGCAACCACACCCCAGCAGGCCTTCAAGGTCCAGGACAACACCAACTTCGATCGCAGTGAGGACCTGGGTGCCAACCCATGGCATGTCATCCTCATCGTGGCGTCGATAGTGGTGCTGGTGGTGGCCGTCGTGCGAGGCGCCCGAGAACTACGCATCGCCCTTCTCCTGGCGGTGGGGCTCGCCGCCGGGTACCTCCTGTTCACTGGCACCGTCCGCTGGGGCGTCTACGGCACGCGTTACGCCCTTCCGCTCCTGGTGGCTTGGTGCCCATTGATCGCGGCTCGCGTTGTGCAGGTTCCCGCGATGGGTGACGCGCTTTGTCATGATGGCCTTGGTCGTCGCGGTCCTACCCCAGCTCCTCGACAATTCCACGCGTCCGCTGGCCCCTCCGACCCCGCAGAGCGCCTTTTACCTTGCTCCGTACTTCGTGGGGTGCTGTAACGGCGTGGCAACCCAAGAAGCGTCGGCCTATCAAGCGCTCACCTCCGAGCTCGCCCAGTCGACTTGCGAGCGGGCAGCCATCACCGACTGGATCGGCTACGAGTACCCGCTGTGGGTGGGACTGCAACACGACCACTGGCATGGGCTCCTCAACGACTTCGACGTCGCCAATCAGACATCGAAGCTCGTGCCCTCCTACCGACCCTGTGCCACCATCCGGCAGGTTGGCACCGGCTACATCACGCCCCACAACGGAATGGTCAACCTTCCCTTCGCCGCCGATCCCCGGTTCGGCAACCTCGCCCTCTCGGTCGACCCCAACCGGGCGCTGACCATCCGAACGTCTGCTCCACGCTTCGAGAGCACCGTGGCGGGAACGCGGGTCTTCCCCGGTGGGGGGTGGTCGCTCACCTCACTCGGTCAGCTCCCATTGCTCGTCAACGGGGGATCCGTGTACGTGACCAGTACCGTATCGAGGAGCGTCGACCTCCAGCTGGACTTGGTCCCGAGGGTCTCTCAACCGGAGCTCATCGTGACCACCCCGGGCGGCCACCGCGTCCCGACCATCCCGGGCCGCAGCGCCATCGTGGCCACACTCCCTGTCCACAAGGGCAGTAACCGGATCGACCTCTCGCTCCGGTCGACGACCCCGAGCCGGCGCGCCGTCCTGGTGCTCCAGGGGGTCACCGTCGCGTCGCCCCCACGCCCGACTGCCTGAACGCAGCTGCCCGCCGCTCCTAGTCGACAATACTTGTGCAACGCTCCGGCCATGGACACCCATGGCGGCCCCGCTGGCAAGGCGCCGGTCGCCGACCGGCTGGCCCGGCGCCACCATCTCTTCTCCCGGACCCGGCAGGCCAACGCTCTTCCATATCGACCTCAATGCCCAGCGCATCGGGAGATTCGACCGGGACTTCCACCTCGGGTCTGAGGGCATCCGAGATGCCTTCTATACGGTGATGGTCCTCGAAGCCGCCGGTTGGACAGCCATGCGCCATTTCGACGCCCACCCCTACCGCACCGAGGACTGCGACGGTATCTGGGATTTTGACCTCGGCTGCATACCGAAGGCCCTGGCGACCGCCCGTCGGCAGGACATCAACGAGCCGACCTCCCCGGATGGCCTTGGTGCCGATGCCCTGCCTGCGTTACGAAGTGCTGCCGGCACCTACTCCGAGGACGGGCTCGCCGGCACCGGTGATGGTCACGAACGACTCGACCAGCTGGTGACTGAGTTGCTGCTCGGGTCCCGATAGGCACAGACACCGTGGCCCGGGCTGAACCACCGGGACCCTCCACCTGGCCGGCGCAGCCTGGGTAGGGTACTGACCAGGACGTCTCGATCGTGACCTCTGGCCAGTGGAGGTTTCCATGGATCACTCCCCTCAGACGTGTCGCCACGATCCGATGTCCGGGCGAAGAGCCCTCAATCTGCTGGTCCCGGCGGTTGCATTGACCTCCCTGGTCGTTGCGACCGGTGGACCTGCGGGCGCCAATGCGGCCAGAATCACCCGGCCTGGTGCCCCCATCTCGGTCATCGCCGTGGCTCTGGGTGCTGGTGCAGCGGTGACGTGGGCGGGACCCACTTCTGACGGTGGCTCTCCCGTCACCGGCTACCGGGTGAGAGCGTCGCATGGTGGCCGAACCTGCACGACCACGGGTGCCACCGCGTGCACGGTGTCGGGCCTCACTAACGGACGTCACTACAAGATCACGGTTCGAGCTTTCAATGCCAAGGGCGACGGCCCCGACCGTCTCGTTCAGCCAGCCCGACAATTATCCGTATACGGGGGGAGGAGTGGAGGTTGACCTGAGTCAGCCCTCGACCATCCCCGTGGAAGCTGAATATGTGACATCTGACGGTCCGGGGCTCTTCCTCTGGGAGAGGGAATGGGTCGGCGACGCGGCCGCCTTCAGCCCCGACTCCGGCACCGTCACATTCGCTCCCGGTCAGACCACCACCTCGGCACCGGTCAGCGTCATCGCGACAACCGCGACCGGATCTGAAATCACCATTCCCTCATGCCTCCCCTCGCTCACCGTCACCCTCTTCGGTCCAACGAATGCGACACTGGGCGCAACGCCTGCGACAAACCTGTACTACAAATAAACGGTCTTGTTGGGACCGGGCGCATGGGCACTGACCTCAGCAGCCCAAGCTGATGGCATAAATTCAAACCCCTGTCGGATTAGGTGAAATGCTCTGCCCCCCTTGTCGCCTCGGGCGGATCGCCTCACTCCCGCTCCGATACAGCGACGCTAAGAGAGACCGAACGCTAGCCGGGATATCGGTATGGATGACGTCCCGCCGAGTGGTGGAGTAGCGACCTTCGGCCTGGCGAGATGGTAGGCGCGCCCGCCGCTCTCTTCCCGCGGTCCTGTGTCAGCCCCAGAAGACGCAGGTGGGGTCCTCTTCCAGTTCGTTGATGATCACCTCGATGGGTTGGTGCGGGTCGAGATCGAAGTACAAGGTCCACTTGTCGTAGCGATCGCCGAAGTAGAGCGTCCAGGTGCCGTCTCCCTCGTAACGGATCTGGGCGATGCGTGTCTTCGACCATTCCCCTGGCGCCCCTTGCCAGTGCGGTCGACATTCGTGGATGATGACGGTTTTCCCTCTGGTGGCCACCTCGAGGCGGACCTTGTCCCTGAATTCGAGCCGGTACCCGGCTCTCACACCATCGCTTGACCTTCTCGACGTCGAGCTCAGGGAGGACGGTAGTGGCCACCCCCCGAGGCTAACGATCTCACCCGGCGAGGCGCTGCGCTTTCGGAGATGCTTCGAGAGCGGTCTGCTCCATGCGACGGAGCTGGGCCATCGAGGTCTCGGACAGGTAGCGGCGCTCGGCCACCTGCCACTCGTCGTGGGCCTCGACCACCACGGCGGTGACTAGGCGCTCGACGGACTGGTCGTTCGGGAACACTCCGACCACATCGGTCCGGCGCTTGATCTCCCGGTGCAGGCGTTCGAGCGGGTTGGTCGACCAGACCTTCCGCCAGTGGGCCTCGGGGAAGGCGGAAAAGGCCAGCAGATCCTCCTTGGCGTCGGTGAGCATGGTGGCCACCTCGGGGAACTGGCCCTCCAGGGTTCCGACGATCCGGTCGAACTGTTCTCGAACCGTCTGGGCGTCAGGTTGGGCGAAGATCGTCTGGATGGCGGCGATGACCATGTGGGTGTTGGTCCGCTTCACCCTGGTCAGCACGTTTCGCATGAAGTGGACCCGGCACCGCTGCCAGGCCGACCCCACCATCACCGCCTCGACAGCCGCCTTGAGGCCGAGGTGCTGGTCAGAGATGACCAGTCGGACGCCGCTGAGCCCCCGAGCCCGGAGCGAGCGCAGGAACTCGGTCCAGAAGGCCCCGTCCTCGGAGTCTCCGACGGCACACCCGAGGACCTCCCGGTGGCCGTCCATCGACACCCCGGTTGCCACCACCACTGCCCGGAAGACGACCTGGTGGTCGACCCGGCCCTTCAGGTAGGTGGCGTCCAGGAACACGTAGGGGAACTCGATGTGGGCGAGGGACCGGGACCGGAACGCACCCAACTGCTCGTCGAGCTCAGTACAGATCCGGCTGACCTCGGACCTGGAGATTCCGGACTCCAGGCCAAGGGCAGCCACCAGGTCATCGACCTTCCTGGTCGAGACCCCGTGTACGTAGGCCTCCATAACCACGGCGAACAGGGCCCGGTCGATCCGCCTACGTCGCTCCAGGATGCTCGGAAAGAAACGGCCCTCCCTGAGCTTTGGGATCTTCAGATCCACATCCCCGGCCTTGGTCGACAACAGACGGTCCCGGGTGCCGTTGCGCTGGATGGTCCGGGACGCCGTCCGCTCGAAACGCTCGGCCCCGATCCGGGCAGTGGCTTCGGCGTCGATCAGGGCCTGGAGCATCAGCTCCACGCCCCGCCGCACGACGTCGATGTCCCCGCCGGCGCGGATCGCGTCGAGGAGGTCGTTCAGGTCAGTATTGGTGATGGTCACTGGGTGTCTCCTTGGTTGAGCTTGCGGTTCAACCGAAGATCACCCGGTGACCACCTCTCAGTGGTGGACCCCGGGAACTACACCACTCGGCGGGACATCAACATCGGTATGGGGTGGGATCAACCTGAGGAGGTCGGCCAGACGCGGGGATAGTGGTGCTATGCGCGAAGGGCCGCGAAGACCTTGTGAGGGACAGAGCGAAATGCGGCCAAGGTGCTTCGTCCTGGGAGCGCCGCCGAGGGCGCCAAAAGAGCGCCAAAGCCAGCAGCTTGAGCGGCCGCTGCGATGCTCCAGCACACGGATACGTCGTCGCCCGTCAGATGATCGAGCGTCCCAACAACGTGAGAGTTGTTGGGACGCATTCCTCTCGTGGAACCTGTCAAGCGATTTGAGACACTTTCTTATGACGCCTTCTGTGCAAGCTCCACAACTGGCAGAGGTTCGTTGATCCAGGCCATAGTCGGCAGCTTCGGAGGCTGGGGCCGGCGGTGGCAGAACCGCGCCGGGTTCGCTGCGTAGGCCGCATCGAGGGTCTCGGCCCGCTGGGATCGAACTTCCTCCGCGGTGCCGTAGTGCACCGAGGCCGGCGTGTGGTAGCCGATGCCTGAGTGGCGGTGCTCGTGGTTGTAGTAAGCGAAGAACGCCTCGCAAAACGCCCGAGCGTCTTGGATGCAGCCGAACCGTTCGGGGAACGCCGGGCAGTACTTGAGGGTCTTGAACTGCGCCTCGCTGTAGGGATTGTCGTTGCTCACGTGCGGCCGGCTGTGGCTGCGGCCGATGCCCAAGAACGTGAGCAGCTCGGTCACCGGGTTCGACGTCATCGACGAGCCGCGATCGGCATGGATGGTGAGTTGGTCCGGCGGGACCTGGTGACGCGCCACGGCGTCGGCGATGAGCTCCTTGGCGAGCTCGCCTGACTCAGAGGGCGCCACACACCAGGCGACGACGTAGCGGCTGAAGATGTCGAGCACGACGTAGAGGTCGTAGTACACGCCGCGTTGTGGACCCTTCAGCTTCGTGATGTCCCACGACCACACGACCAAGGGCGCGCCGGCGACGAGCTCGGGCTTGACCTTCGCCGGGTGCGTCGCCTGACGGCGGCGCTCGCGCACCTCGCCCTGGGACCGCAGGATCCGGTAGTAGCTGGACTCAGAAGCCAGGTAGACGCCTTCGTCGAGGAGGCTGAAGTAGACCTGGGCCGGCGAGCAGTCGGCGAAGCGAGCCGAGCGCAGCACCTCGAGCACGGCGTCGACCTCTTGGTCGCTGAGCTTGTTGGGCGGCGCGGGTCGGGGCTTGGGTTCCGTCGTGCGGCACGGCTTGAGCCGGCGGTAGTGGCTGGCTCGGGCCCGCCCGACGGCGGCACAGGCCGTCTTGGTGCCCAGAAGTGGCTCGACCACGGCGAAGCACTCGTCGATCACCGCCTCGGCCCCTCTTCGGACTGCTGGGTCGTCTCCGGAGTGCTCTGCGCCAGCAGCTGCGCCAAGAGCTCCGATGCTTTTCCCTGGGCCTCGAGCGCCGTGCGGTGTCGGCCCAGCTGGTCTTCGAGCTTGGCGTTGCGCCTGCGCACCAGGTCGAGCTCGCGCTCGGCCGCCGAGCGCTTCTTGCGGTGCTTGGGAGCCAGTCCCGACAAAGCACCGACGTCTCGAGCGCGCTGCCACTCGACGATGTGGCTCGAGTACAGGCCCTCTCGGCGCAACAGGGCGCCCTTGCCCCCGTCCTCGGTGATCCGTTCGTACTCTTCCAAGATGGCCAGCTTGTAGTCGGCGCTGAACTGGCGCCGCTTCGGTCTGGCCGCCGGATTGTCTTCGGGCACGGTCCCATTCTGGGCGCGCTTCGTCACAGGTGCTGATGTCATGGTCATTTGGTCTACGTGTTCCTGACTCGCCCTGGTGGGATGGTGGGCTACTGCAGGTGTCTCACGTCAGCCTGACAGACAGGGCGTGGGCGAGCTGAATTGCTTCACCTGTAGCTCTTCTTGCTCCAGCGCCAACAGAGCTCCGGCGAGACGGGGACTTATGGCCCTGCCGCTCGAGAGAACAGTCCCGCAGTATGGTTCGCATCGCGGTAGAAGACACCCTCGGTTATCCGGGTACTGCTACCGGTATATCCAGATCGTTCGCCCCAAGCTGGTGACCACCAGGTAAGACAGAGAGTGACTGCCATGACAAACGAAGGAAGGGATCCAGCATGCTGGTGAGAGACTTCTTGCGGAAGGCGCCCGTCACCGTGCCTCCTCAGTGCACAATCGAGGAGGCAGCAAGGCTGATGGGCGATCAGGGGGTGGGTTCGCTGCTCGTGTTGAGCGGTGACGAGGTTGTGGGCATCGTAACGGACCGGGACATCGCGGTCCGAGGCGTTGGTGCGGGGCAACCGCTGACGACCCGAGTAAACGCGGTGATGACCGAAGACCCCGTAACCATCCAGGGATCTGTGGATGCACTTGAGGCATTTAGGATCCTTAAAGGCGAGCAGGTCCGTCGTCTCCCAGTTCTCGAAGACCGTGACCTTGCGGGCATCGTGTCGGTCGATGACCTGCTAGTGGCGCTCGTGCTGGAGTTGGGCGCCGTCGTCTCCCCGATTGCCAGGGAGCTGCTCCAGCCCGAGATCCCGACATAGCCTCACGACCGCTCGGTAGGGTTACCTCCGGTTCCGAGCGACCCTCTTGACGTTGTGGTTCCGGCGTCCACCTGGCTCAAACTCGAGAAATGGGCGTAATCGAGCCATGCCGGTGATCTTCGCTCAAACCAGCAGGTCATCGGTCATCGACCTTGCTCACCGTGTCGCAGGAGAGCGAGGTCCTTCAGTTCCGTGATGCCTGATGCCGCTGTCGTTGCAAGCAGCCCGACCTCGGGTACGGTGCCGTAATCCCCGGTCGCGCCGAAGAATACGTTCCCGTTGTAGGACAAGATGGCTGTGCCGACACGTAGGCCATGGCTGATCGGCACGAATGGGAGGTACTCGAGCATCTCGTGGCCGAGGCAGTACAGAGGGAACTGCGGGCCAGGTACGTTCGTGGTCACGGTATTGAGTGAGCGTTGACCGAAGCGATGCATCGAATGGATCGCAATTCGACTGAAGGAGCTAATGGCGAAGGGCGGGGCAAGGTTTCCGATAGCGACCACCGCCTCACCCGCTTCTGAGATATGGGAAACCTTCAGCTTGTCCATCTCAGAGTGCACCACCCCGAGCCGCTCCACTGGGTCGGCAATCCCTACAGGAAGTTCGTAGAGCAGAGCAGAGACCCGATTATCGGGTATGCCACGACCGTCGTCGCGGCGAGTTGATACCGGCACAAGCGAGCGGACGATGGCTTGGCTTGCATCATCTCCACGATCAATGAGCAGCCTGCGGTAGCCGCCGGAGACGGCCGAGAGTACGACATCGTTCACCGTACCGCCGAAGGTGGCGCAAATCGCCTTCACATCGGCAAGGCTCGCCGAGGAGTGGCCCCAAGCCCGATGCGGGCCGATCTGGCCTTCGATCGAGAGTGCGTGAGTCGGCGCTAGGTGACGGGCGAACCGGGCAGCTCCCTCCACCGTCGAGAGGGTCGACCTGACTGCGGCTGCCGGGTGAGCGATAGATGCGAGGAGGCTTCCGAACTCGTTCAGGACATCCGACGCGAGCCCACCCCACGCGTCGAGCACTTTTCGGGCACCCGGCGGCTCTGGTTGCGGTGTCCACGGCTGCTCTTCGGCGATCGAGGAGTCGGCTTCGAGATCCAGCATGACAGTCAGCAGCTCGACGCCGGCGATGCCGTCGACCATGCAGTGGTGGACCTTGAACACCAGAGCCCAGCGTCCTCCCTCAAGGCCCTCGATGAGCCACGCCTCCCACAGCGGCCGCTCGCGATCGAGCGGCAAAGACATGAGCCGCCCCATTAGGCGGCACAATGTAACGTCATCGCCCGGAGCAGGCAGTGCCGTGTGCCGAAGGTGGTAGCCAAGGTCAAAATGAGGATCATCGACCCATACGGGCCGTCCCAGCCCAAAGGGTACGGAGCGAACACGCTGGCGATAGCGAGGAATCTGATGCAGCTTGGACGCCACGAGTGCTTCGATCTCCTGGAATGACGGTGGCGGGTCATCAAATATGGAGGCGCCTGCGATGTGCATGTGGACGATCCCATCCTCGAGATGCAGGAACTCGGCGTCAAGTGCGTTCAGTCGCTCCATCTCTCACCCCCATGCTCACAAGGTAAACTCAATTCTACGACCGAGAGGGCTGTCGAAGCAGGGCCATTCGTCACGAGCGTCAACGCGATCCGCTGGCACAATGGCACCTCAATGCTCTGACGGCGACCGTTTCGGGTCCTCAGCTCCGATAGCCCAAGGTGACACCTAGTGCTGTCAGTTCTGCTAGCCAGGGCTACACCCTGGAAGCTCCGACCAAATAGCCCTCTGACCGCTCCCGATCGGCACCGTCCGCTGGGAGTGTGTTTGATCGAATAGTCGTCGTCAGCCGACGTCACCTCGAAGCCGTCTTCCACTGGTACGTCGTGCACTGCAACGCCGACCCGCCTCTTCGATCGATCGGTTGCCGCCTGGGCAGAAGGGTGTAGTCCAGCAGACCTGAAGAATCTCGCCAACCACAAGACCAGGTCGGCTTAGTGGAGACCTCGCCCTTGTGCTGTTCTCAGCTGGCCCAGCAATCCCTGGTGTTCACTTAGCGGCGGTTGTGTCCGAATCGCTTCCACGGCACCACAAGGTGCGCACTAGGAATGGATCTTGACCTTCGTGAAGTTCGAGGAGCTCCAGTCAACCTGGAGTTGCTCAGAGTCAGCGCGCCGCGGCCTTGCGGGCCGGTGCCCGCTTGGCGGCAGTCTTCCGAGCCGCCGCTTTGCTCCCCACAGCCTTGCGGGCCGGTGCCCGCTTGGCGGCAGTTCCGCCAACCTTCACCAACCGTTTCGCAAGCTGGTTTGACGCTCCAACCAGTTCTTCTGTCATCTTGAATGCCGAATCGATGATCTTTTGACGCTGGCCACCGCCCTCGCCCAAATGAGGGAATGCATCATCAACGGTGTCAAGAAACCTCCGCACAGCCTCGAGTGCTGATTTCTCCGCACCGGCAAGCGATTCGATGAGACGATCCGCACCGGTTTCATGGACCCTTCTCTTTGTCTCGGCCATCAGGTCCTCCTTCGTCATGCCCTCGATTCGCCAAGCTAGGTGGCTGTAGACATCCTGTCCATCTGGTCTGGGCACGCAACAGAGGCTTTCGGCAGGTCCTATCGCCAGGCGGCACTCCTCCACCGTTCAGCAGGAATCCGGCGATCCACAGATGGGGTTGCCAGCTGGAGTCGGCTGATGGGTCGAGACCGAAAAGGCGAGGCTAGAGGCCTCGGAATCGATTTCAACTTACTTTGGGCGAGATCGATTCGCCTTCTGCACCAAGTTGAGGAGCGGGTAGTCAACTCAATCACGTCGGACCTAACTGCTCATGAACCACGTTGTTCTCTACTCCAACTCATCATCGGGCGGAGCATTCGTCAGGAGCTTTCGCCAGCGCTCTTCGGCACGTGGGCGGGGTGTGGTCGATTTCAGAAACTCCTCTAGGACTACTAAGAGTTGGTCGGCGTTCCGCCATGGAAGGAAGTGACCGGCTCCTTCGAGGATTTCGAGGCGGGCGCCGGGGATGGCCTCCGGCGGCACGGTGAGCGTGGGACACGGGGATGATCCGGTCATGATCACCCCACACGATGTGAGCTTCCCCCGGTGTGGCGGACAGGGTTGGTTAGTTGCTGATCATGCCGCATGAGCGGCTTCGTAGTCGGCGGGGCTGAGCATGCCGCAGTAGCTGTGGCGACGCTTCGGGTTGTACCAGGCTTCGATCCACTCGAAGATGGCGAGAGCGAGCTGGTTGCGGTTCTGCCAGCGGTGCTCGTCGAGCAGCTCGAGCTGCAGCGTCCCGAAGAAGCTCTCGGCCACAGAGTTGTCGAAGCAGTCGCCCACGGATCCCATCGACCCGAGCAGCCCGGCGCCGCGCAGACGTCGCCCGAAGGCCCACGACGTGTAGGTCGACCCGTGGTCGGAGTGAGCGATGGTGGAGCCCGGCTCCGGGCGTCGCCGCCAGATACCCATCTGGAGGGCATCGACCACGAGCTCTGAGCGGATGTGGTCGGCGATGGACCAGCCCACCACGATCCGGCTGAAGGCGTCGAGCACGACGGCCAGGTAGACCTTGCCCTCGTCGGTCGGGTGCTCGGTTACGTCCATGACCCACAACTCGTCGGGTCCTTCCGGGTCGAACTGACGACACACCAGGTCGTCTGAGGGTTCGGCGGCCGGGTCCCGGCGGGTGCAGCCCTGGCGCCGTCGGCGATGGATGCCGGCCACCCCGGCCTGGTGCATGAGTCGCTCCACCCGCTTCCTCGAGCACCGGATCCCTTCGCCGAGGCGCAGCTCGGCATGGACCCGGGGCGACCCATAGGAGCGCCGGGACGTCCGATGGATGTCGACGATCGTGTTGGTCAGATAGGCGTCGTCGAGGTCCTTCTGCGTGACCGGGTTCGCCTGCCAGGCATAGAAGCCCGAGCTCGACACCTTCATGACCCGACAGCAGGCCTTCACGGGCAGGTCCGCGCAGGCCCGGGCGATGAAGATGCAGATCATTTTGGGCTCGGGCTGCTCTCCTTGGCGAAGTAGACGGCCGCCCGTTTGAGGATCTCGATCTCCGTCTTGGCGATCCGCAGCTCCCGGCGGAGCTGGACGAGCTCGGCCCGCTCGTCGGTGGAGAGCCCGTTTCGCCGGCCCTCGTCGACGTCGGCCTGCTTCATCCAGTTGCGCAGACAGGACTCGGCGATGCCAAGGTCTTCGGCGATCGAAGCGATCGGCTTTTCCCGGAGCCGAGCGAGCTCCACGGCCCGCTGACGGAACTCTGGCGGATGGGGTCTGGGCATGTGGACATCCTTCCAAGCGACGGCTCTCGCCGCCTCACGGTCAGTGTCCGCTATGCCGGGGGAAGCTCAATGAGAGTCGGCACTGCCTCAGCCAGTGCAGCCGGTCATGGGCGCTCACCCGCTGACCGCCGTGCGGCATTGCGCTGCCGCCCGAGCGAGATTTTGGTGGCCTTCAGCCGTTGAGCCCGTCAGGAGGTGGCGGCGGCTTTCTCCGACCGGAGCCGCACCAACTCCTCTTCGACCGACTGCTTATGGTTCAGTTCATCCTCGCGGGCCTTCTTTGGGCTCCAACGGCCATTGAGAACGAAGATCGCCGGAAGGAAGGCGGCGATGCCCCCGAAGCACACCCAAAACCAGTGCTGCCATTCGGCGGCCGACTCGTCGGATCTCGCTTGCAGCGCCAGAAGCCTGGGACCGACCCTCTCCAAGTAGGTCAGTTGCGGCTTGATGCTATCGATGATCGTCAGGTTCTTGAAACCCGTTTCGCCGCCACCGGCAGCTTGGACCGCCTCATTGAGAAGTGCCGGGGGGATGCCAGACGGACTGGCATAGGTCGCCAGTTTGGCGAACAGGACTTGGTGCGCTATGACGATGGCTACCTGCTTCTTGTACGGGCCGTTCTCGATGGTCAGGGCCTTTGCCGCGTTCTGGTTGATGAATGCCGCGCTGTTCACCACATCCCCAGCCGAGGTGACCACGAAGGGGAGAACGAAGATGCTGATGGCGACCACCAAGCGCAGGATGCCTCCCCATACGGCCAGGCCGGTGGCCACCAGCGCCGGGTTCCGAGCTTCGACCGTCTCGGTAAAGCTGGCCATCCACGTGGTGTATGCCATGGCGGTGAACAGAAAGAGGGAGGAGGCGATCCACACCAGGGTCTGGGAGTGAGTGTCGGGCTGTCCAGTGACCACGATGAGCACCACCATCATCAACATGCCGCCCATCGCACCCACCATCATGAACGGCTTTCGCACCCGAACCCGATCGGACAAGATGCCGAACACGATCAGGCCAACGCAGTCGGCGATCCAGATCCAGGTGTCGATGCCGTTCGCCTCCGGCAGGCTGAAGTGCGAGTTTCCCTGATGGAATGCGGTCGACAGATAGATGGTGAAGAAGCCCGAGGCGGTGAAGAAGACCAGCAGCATCACACTGACTGCGAATGCCGAAAGAATGATGTCGACTCGAAGCATCTGATGCCACGGATTGTGGGTGGCCGATCCCACGTCGAGTCCCTTAGCCCGGAGCTCGATGAGTTCCTGGTCGCGCGAGCTGACCATGAGCTGATCCCGGATGCTGGGCGACAACTCGCGCAAGAAGACCAGTGCCAATACAAATACGACCAATCCGGCCACGCCGGAGATGATGAACACTCGTTGCCAGTCGGTCGACGCCGCTCCGAGAGAGTGGCTTGCCACCAGGCTGGCGGCCAGCACGCCTGCCACCGGACCGAGAGTCCAAAATCCCATGGCCGACGCCCGGCCCAGCTGAGGAGTGAAGTCGCGGACCAGGGCCGGTGTGGCAACAAGGATGATGCCCTCGAACAGACCGATGGCAACGAGCTCGGCGACCAATAGATCTTTGGATGAGGTGTGAGGGATGGCTGCGAACTGTATGAGGCCCACGACGAGGAGGCCCAAGATCACCACGTTGGCGCGGCCGATGCGGTCGGTGATGCCGCCGACCAGGGCGGCGACCACCCCGGCCAGGTTGGACAATACGATCACGTTCACGTAGAAGTGGAATGACAGGTGGAAGTAGGAGAGCAGAAGCGGGGCCACACTGGTTGGTACGTAGTACTGGTACCAAAGCACGATTGATGCCAGGATCACCATGGCCAGATACAAAGCCCGTGCTCCCGGGTCTGGGTACTTATCGAGCGTGCGGTCCGTCAGCTTCTTCCTGACACGACCACTGGTGCGAGATGCTGAACCGCCACTGCCGGGGACCTTGGTGACCGGCGCTTCCTTGTCAGCTGCGCGAGTGTGCCGGTGTGCCCCGTTTTCGGCATCGATGACCGGCTCTTCATCCGTCACTCGATCCTCGCCCATTTCGTCTGCGGCCTTGTCATCAGCAGCCACGAGGCCCTCCCCTTTGGTGGGTGGGTCCTCGCCCACGAGAGCGAGGTGAGGGCGTCAATATCACCATCGGATCGCCCGGCCTTGATGGGCACCTCTCCTTGCTGCCGCAACGGCGCGAGCGCTCTCGACCAGGTCATTCCACGGTTCTTTGCAGAAATCGACTTATGGAAAAGCATGGAGTGGGACCCCCTCACGATGTTTCCCGCCGGTTGATTCCTCAGCAGTCACGGGTTCGCCACCGAGAGCAATTGCATCCCGCCGAGATGGAGAGCGGAAGAATGGTCGAGGAGTCGAGTAAGGGCCACTTTGCCAAGGTGCATGTTCGCCCTCCCCGCCTCGCTGTAGACGAACCGGGCGTCCCCACCGAGCTTCCGCCTCTCACCACCACCCCCAGTACCCGAGTGATTCTACGCCGGATGCAGCGCCATCGCTCTAGGATTCCGCACCGGGATCTTCCGGCTGGCGAAGGGTCCGAGACGGCAGTGCGGCAAGAACTAGAAAGGCACCTCCGAGCGCGACCGCCGAGCCAATGGCCAGCGATACCTTGTTGCCGCTCATGAACGCGGCACGGGCGACATGAGCCAGTAAGACGCCGGTCGCACCTCCGACGCTCTCAGCCACTGCGAGGGCACCGCCGAGGGAGCCGAGAATTGTTTGTGCAGCGGCTGCCGGCACATGCTGGCCCGCTAGTGAGGCTGTCATATGATTCTGGTAACGGGTCAACATCACGCTTCCGATCACCGCGACGCCGAGAGCGCCACCGACTTGGATGGCCACGCCGTTCGTCGCTGACGCGATCCCGGAGTCGCCTTGGGGGACCGACCCCACAACGGAGTTCGTTGCCGTCGGCAGCAGGAATCCAGCACCCAATCCGATCAGTAGCATACCCGGCACAACATTTTCATAGCTCGTCGTAATCGTCGAGGCTGCTGAGATCTGCCACAAACCACCTGCGATCGCGGCAAGACCGATAGCAGTGGTGAACTTGGTCCCGATGAGACGGGCGGCGATCGGAGACAGGGGCGCGCTCACAGCGAGCACTGCGGCGATGGGCAAGATGCGCAATCCGGCTTGGAGGGGTGAATACCCGAGGTCGAATTGGAGGAACTGTGTTTGCACGAACAGTGCCCCCGTCAGCCCGAAGAGCCCGAGGCACTCGCCCGCTGCGGCCACAGAAAAGCACCGATCAGTGAAGAATCCCAATTTGAGCATCGGATGACAACTATGAGCTTCCCAGGCAACGAACGCGCCGAGGGTGGCGAGGCTGGCCAGGCCGACTTCCACGACGATCTCTGACATCCAGCCATGGGCCGGAGCCTCGATGATCGCCCAGAGCAATAAGCCCAGCCCGGTGATCGACAGCGCTGCTCCAATGGGATCAGGGGGGTCGGCGTTCGGGTTCTTTGAGTCCGGCACCAGCACCAGGACCCCCACAACCCCGGCCACGATGATTGGAACGTTGACCAGAAACACGGAACCCCACCAGAACCTCGTCAGCAGCAACCCACCAGCGATCGGGCCGATGGCGATTCCAAGGCCGCTGGCCCCTGCCCACACGCCGATGGCTCGAGCCCGCTCCGTTGGATCGCGGAAAATGTTGTTAATGATCGACAGGGTTGAAGGCATCATCAGCGCTGCACCAGCTCCCATGAAAGCTCGAGACGCGATCAGAAGATCCACGGAACCCGAAAATGCGGCACCGATCGATCCTCCTGAAAAGAGGGTCAGACCGATGAGCAAGAACCGTTTCCGTCCCAACCGATCCGCCAGGCTTCCACCGACGAGGAGCAGGCCAGCAAAGGCCATCGCATAAGCGTCCACGATCCATTGCAGCTCGCTCGAGGTGGCGTGCAGCTTCCCTACCAGGGTGGGAAGGGTCACATTGAGGATGGTGAGGTCCACATTGGCAATCAGGACAGAGGAACATAGGACGACCAATGCCGCCCAACGGTGGCTCCGCGACATGATCATGGGCCGCGCCAGGAATCTCACGGACTTAGTGAAACTCCGAGGGCATCAACGGGCCAGGGCCGAAGGGCACTTTGTCACCTCTGTGCCATTGAGCCCGCTGGACCCTGCCTTGGCAGCGAAAGACGGTCCGGGGAGGTGATCATGCCCTCTGACACTCAGTGCAAGAGAGGCAAACCTGTGTCGAATGGTCGAGCCGTGTGGGGCCACCAGCCGGACCACCAGTTCAGGAGAAGGCTTCGTCAGGGCCGGACGCGACGATCATGAGAGAGCCTCATCGATTGTCGAGAATCTCGATCCGTCGACAGGACTCACATACAGCTCCTTTTTGGAGATCCGCCTCGGCCCGAACTCGCCCGGCATGCGATCGCAATAACAGAGCAGGAGCAGGTGCCTGGCGAGTGAAGCGGCAGCAAGGAGGCTCCTACATTTCGAGTGCGCTGTCTCGTGCGCGATACGTTCGCCCGGTTTGCCCGGCTGAATAGTTTCGGTGCCGCCATCGACTCAGGCTTGTTCCTATTTGGTCTTGACGACGAAGAGGCCGGAAGGTGAGGTCAGGGGCGCTGGCGTTGTCTTGAGCATGGCGATCACTTTTTGGGGACGCATCGGCGCCTCGAAACCCGTTCCGCCGACGGACAAAGCATGCTCGCCTTTGCCACAGGCCACAGTTGGGACATGCCCATTCATTGTCGCTCCTTGGGGTAGCTCGGCGAAGTCCCGTTGCGGTGCTCAAAATGTCTCACGAAGGTGTGCCTGGCGAGGGGCCTGGTCCATCCAAGTCGGCCATCGTGAGCTATTTCCATCGAAGGTCCGAGAACCTCGCCCGGGCCTTCAAACCGACGATCAGTGACGACAAGATAGAAGCGAAACAGTGCGAGGAGAAAGACCTCTGGCCGGGTGAAACGACAAAGACCCAGGTTCAAGCCTTGAATGACGATTTCGGCACCGACAACTGCTCGCCGTCCCGCAAAAGTTGCTCCAAGCGGCCTTCGCCTCATCCCTTGGGGCAACGCACGGCGGAAGCCTTGGTGAAAGACTATCGACGATCGATGAGCCGGAATTGTCAAACCCGGCGGGGGAGGTGCTGGTGATGCACGAGACGTCGGCCCGCCCTATGGATCCGCTTCTACCAAATACCAATCTGCTCGAACCGGTGATCCAGCGTGCCGAGAAGGAACCTGGCCGGGTTATGGTCGCCTATCGGGACGGCGACCACTTTGTCGACGTTACTGCGGGTGAGTTCTACGATCACTGCCGGGCCATAGCCAAGGGCCTCATCGCCAGCGGGCTCGAGCCCGCCGGTCGGGTTGCCCTCATGTCGCGAACGAGGCTCGAGTGGCTGTTGCTCGACTACGCCATCCTCGCCAGTGGCGGTGTGACCGTTCCGATCTACGAGACGTCATCGGCTGAGCAGGTGCAGTGGATCGTCCATGATGGCGACGTCCAGATGCTCGTCGTAGAGACGGCGGCGATGCGGGAACTATACGGGGGGGCCAAGAGCCGGGAGGACGAGCGTCCCGAGATCCTCGTCATTGATGATGGGGCATTGGAAGAGCTTGTCCGCCGCGGGAAGGCCGTGCTCGACTCCACTCTCGATGGGCGCATCCGCTCCCTCGCGGCCGCCAACATCGCCACGATAATCTACACATCCGGCACGACCGGCCGGCCCAAGGGCTGCGTCCTCACCCACGGGAACCTCCGCGCCAACGTGTGGCAGACCATCGACGCGATCGGGTTGATGCTCCAACCCGACGAAATCAGCCTCGTGTTCCTGCCGCTCGCCCACGTGCTCGCCAAGATCATCACCCTTGTCGGCGTGGAATGGGGAATCAAGGGCGCCTTCGCCACCGACATAGGTGCGCTCCTCGAGGAGTTCGCCATGGTTCAGCCCACGATGATCGCCGCCGTGCCCCGCATCTTCGAGAAGGTGTTCAACGGTGCCCAGCAGGAGGCGCAGGCGGAGGGACATGGGACGATCTTCGAGAAAGCCGCCGATGTCGCGGTGCAGTGGTCGCGACACCATGAAGGCCACGTTCCCCATCCGCTCACATCAGGGGAACATACGCTGTTCGACCGGCTTGTCTACAAGAAGATCAAGGCAGCATTTGGTGGCCGACTGCGATTTGCCTTCAGTGGTGGAGGCCCGCTAGGCGAGCGGCTCACTTACTTCTTCAACGGTGTGGGCGTCAAGGTGTTGGAGGGTTATGGGCTTACGGAAACCAGCCCGACCCTCACGGTCAACCGGCTCGGCGCATGGAAACCAGGCACCGTGGGGCAGGCGCTGATGGGCACGAGCATCCGTGTCGCCCCGGACGGCGAGATACTCGCCAAGGGACCGCAGGTCTTCCTGGGATACTGGCGCAACGAACAAGCCACGTCGGAGACCTTCGGCGCCGATGGATGGTTCAAGACTGGCGACATCGGTGACCTCGATGACGACGGCTACCTTCGAATCACGGGACGGAAGAAGGAGTTGATCGTGACCGCCGGTGGGAAGAACGTGGCACCGGCACCGCTGGAGGATCGGATTCGCTCGCACCCCATGATCAGCCAGGCGGTGGTGGTCGGCGACGCCCGTCCGTTCGTTGCCGCCCTAATCACCCTCGACGAGGAGGCATTCGCGATCTGGGCCGCTCAGGGCACCCTGGGTGAAACCGCATCCTCCCAAGCCACGGAGCATCCAGCGTTGTTGGCCGAGGTCCAGGCAGCGATCGACGATGCGAATGAGTCCGTGTCGAGTGCGGAGTCCATCCGCAAGTTCGTGGTCCTGCCTCACGACCTGACGGTCGTGAACGGCGAACTGACTCCGACGCTCAAGGTACGGCGCGCCGTCGTGGAGAAAGCCTATGGCTCAGTCATCGATGACCTCTACGGAAGCTGAGCAGACACAGGTGTCCACCTGGGCCGTGCAGAGCGCGTGATGCCCGAGTCACTCCCGACCGCCAAGCCTGAGGCGCCGCCTTCCATCCATGAGCTGGCCGACCATTTTCAGGTGCTCGTTCGGCCACTTCAGCTCAGCGATCGACATGAGCTGGAGATCGGCTATGAACACCTGTCGGCCGAAGCCCGCCGTTTCCGGTTCTTCGCCGCACCTTCACGGCTCTCGGATGCCGATCTGGACTACCTCACCAATCTCGACTACCGCGATCACTTCGCGTGGGCGGCATTTGCGATCGACGAGCAGGGCCAGCCAGGCATCGGCGTCGCCCGTTACATCCGAGACCCTACCCATCCCAACCGCGCCGAGGTCGCGGTGACGGTGCTCGACGATTACCAGCATCGCGGTCTCGGCACCTTGCTCTTGGAGATGTTGGCCGAGCACGCCCGCCGCAACGGAATCACGACCTTCGTTAGCCACATCCTCTGGGATAACCGGGAGCTTCTCGAGGCGCTGGCGGCAGCCGGTGCCCGCATCGAACCAGAGGAGCCGGGGGTCGCACGGGTTGCCATAGCAATCCCGCCACCCGATAGCCCGACGCTTGTTGGCCTGGCTGGGACCATCCTACGGGCTTTTGGGCGAGCGACAAGGGAGGCTTGGGAGGCAGGGGCCGAGCTGAAGGTCGAGGGCGACGAGGCGCAGCGCGAGTAGGCCAAGCTGCCTACCTCAACATGCCGAGCACGCGGTGCGACTGAACGACATACTCGCCACCGGGGAGATAACACGGCCGGATTGACAGCGCCGGGGCCACACGGACGACGCGAGAGTGGCCAGACCTGCAGGTGCCGCGTCTCGCCCGAATGGACGGAGATGACACTGCCGTTCCAGGCGCCGCGAACGTCTCTCAACCAAGTCATCACTCCCAATCGTGCGTTCCTCGATGGGCACCGCCGTACCCACTCAACTCGATGGACCGGTCGCACGGCTTCGGACGATCCACGCTTCCACTCACAGTGCAAAGGGTGAGCGCGAGCCTCTCAGGTCGTCGGCGCTGCCTTCCGCCCGACCGGGCCTGATCTACGAGGGATGGGGGCGGATTCGGCCTCAAACCGACCAGCGGATCCGGAATTCAGCCACTCGCTCATCGCCTCGTAGACAGCGGGGTGATTGAGAAGATTGAAGTGATGAAGGCCCCCGAAGTGGCGTGTGTGATCTGAAGGGAAGGGGATGTGTCCACTACGACGGGATCGGCCACGAGCACTGGCGGGCTGAACAAGGAGATCGCCTACAAGTCGACCGAGTGGATTGCGACGGTTCGCGGTAACGCTGGCGCTGATCGCGTAGTGATTCGCTCCGGGGATCAACGGCACTACGTTCCGTTCGTGCTTGGAGTCGCAGTCCCCCCTATGCCACTCCTCGTCGGTTAGCGATCCGACGTATAGGTCCTTGATCCCTGGGCTTCGTCGGTTGAGGATCGCAGCGAGCGGCTGACTCTCGTCGAGTTTGCCAAGCACGCCGCTGAGCCGCCTGACAATCTGCTCCAGTCCTGCCCCAAGATGCGGCGTGCCCAAATAGAAGACGTGCCGCAGCCGTGATATCCAAGAGTGAGTCTTCTGCTGCGCATAGTGACAGGCGCTGCGCGCGACCAAACCACCCATCGAGTGACCGACCAGGATCAACTCTCTTGCGGGTACGGGCCACGCGGTGACGAGACCTTCGAGAAGGGCAGTGAGATGTCGGCCGTTCTCGGAGATGTGGAGGCCGGTGTTATAGCGCAGATAGATGGGGGTGTATCCGAAGTCGTGTGCTAGCCGAGTCCCATAGGTTGACTGGGTGCCCAATACGTGGCGATCTCCATGCAGCCGCCACGACTCCTCCGTCTCGCCCAAACCATGGATGAAGATCGCTATCTTCGTGGTCGCTTCTGGGAAAGCAACTTCGAGCACGTCCCGCCGAGGCGCGATGTCTTCTCGACCATGCCTGATAGCCATCTGGATCGCCAGCGGACTGCCCTGTTCGGTGAGCTCATTGCCTATCGTGGCGTTGAGCACGGCGAGGGCCAGATTGCCGCGAGGGGTCGAGCCAGCCGGACGGGTTGATCCTGCTGTAATGCTCACCAGTTTGCTGGCAGCTGGGCCGGCAACAAGACAAGCCCCACGGATTGAGTCATAAACGATGGTGGCGATGCCGTCGTGAACGACGCGGACTGGGATGTTCGCTGGAGCGATGAGAGCGAACGCTCTGCCAGCGGCAGCACGATGGACCTGCTCGACGTTCGAAATAAGGTCAACCACCGTCCGGGTGGCTAACTGCATTGCGTCCCACAGCTCCTCGGGTTTCATCGCCCCCCCTGAGCAAGGCTCGATCCTGTCAGTATTGCGCCCTAGGTGGTCACCGCGGCGCATCAATGGCATTTCGGGGATGCCTCGACGCTCCGCTTATCCGAGTGTGTTGCCTGCACCCCGTTGAATCCGAACCAGGCCGGACGTTGGCAGGACCACATTGGGTGCCCATATCGCCAGGTGGCCGGCCTACTGTCCCAAACTGACCAGCCCCTAACGCACCTCGGGGGTACCCGATCCACTATCCAGCCAGCGCCGCGCTCGTTCATATCCCACACCCTGTTGCAACTTGCAGTTGCATTTCGGTGGCCGACTGTGCAGAATGAGGCGGGCGGGAACCAGGCAAATGGGCCCGGCACTTCTGGGGCGGACCAGAGACGCCGGGCCCGTTTGCCCCTCAAGTAGCGAACATCACCCAACGCCGGCCTCGAAGTCGGGTGCCAGACCGGCGGCGCCTGGTCCCTCGGATCGCGATTGGGATGAGGATCAGCGCCTCGCTTCGGACCTTTTCGAACTGTCTTCCCAGGTAACGCCCGGTCCAGAATTGCAACTCGCAGTTGCGGATCACCAATGCGGTTAGCCTCCCGAATGCCTGACCCGAAGGATTGGCCGTGATCGGACCGGGCGATCCTGACGGCTGGCGGGGACTTCCGGCCATACTCGTCGATCTGGACCAATTCTCGATCTGGACCAATTCGTTGACTGGACAATCAACAGGGTGAAAGCACAAGAATATGAAGATGGCTGCGGTGGTATCCAAAGGCGATGGGCCTGCAGGTCCTTCGATGCGCGAGAGCGAGAGAGGGAGCCAACGACGAGACGAGTTGCGTGACCTCCTGTTGAAAGCAGGGCGGGAGGTTGTTCAGCAGGAAGGAATCCAAACCGCCCCCAGCAATCTGACGTTCAAGCATGTGTTTGAACGTGTCGAATCCATGACCGGTCGACATGTGACCAATGCCTCGGTCATTCGACGCCTGTGGGAGAACCAGGCGGACTTCCAGGCCGATGTGCTTGTGGCCATCGCGCAGGATGAGGAGCGACCCGAGATCGATCTGACCCTCCAAGCCGTGAGCGCCGTTCTGAAGGAGGTCGACCTCACTTCAGTTGAATCACGGCTCTATGCCCTACAGGAACTGTGCCGGGTCGGAGGAGCCGCAAGTAGCGGCGCGATTGCCCGCTCGCCGAGTTGGTCCTTGTGGATCAGCGTCCTGACGATTGCCACCACGACATCCAATCTGGAACAGCAGAAACGGATCGGAGCGGCGCTTGCAGAGGGCTACGAATCGATGACCGAATTTTGGGAGGGGATCTACGGCTGGCTCATAGAGTTCTTCGGCTTTCGGATGCGGGAGCCGAGGACTATTCGTCAGTTCACTATTGCCGTTACCGCCTTGAACGAAGGATATTCCCTGCGAGAACATGTCGATGGGAACATCGAGCAGCTCATCCTTCCGACCGGACGGAACGGCGAGGATCAGGAGTGGACGCTCTTTGGGGCCGGCTTGGAGGCCCTGGCGCACCGATTCATCGAACCTGATCCAGGCTTTAGCCCGTCGCCCCACAAGTGATCAACGATACTGAGTGAGTGCGATGAAATCAGCCTCTTCCAGCCGATAATCTTGACTCTGTCCCCGGGGCCGTAGTCGGGGTAAGCCGCCAATTCCACCGTGACTTGTCCTGCTCAGCAACGTAAGTGCCACATCGAAGGTGTGCTCGGTGTGCTCCTGAGACATCGGATAGCGGCACGGAAGTGCGAGATTGGATGCCGATCTCTGGATGTTCTCAACTACGGAGGCGTCCCGGAGGCAGCCGAGACATACCTCCGCCACTACCGTCTTCCCATGACACCATCCACGGGCACCTACGAATTCGGACCACGGAACGCAAACCTGACGGTGCGCACTACCAGGGCCGGCTTGGGCGCCAGGGTGGCCCACGACCCGACCCCGAGCCTGAGTCGTCAAGCGGTTCACTGACATTTACCGAAACCGACCCTGGCTGCCACACACGTCGCAGTGACCGTCGCGGCCGCATCATTGGCGGTCGTTCGCTCTTCCGGAGGTGTCAGGCCACTCAGCGAATGGAGACCGTCGGGAGATCGTCAGAAACATCAACGACAAGGCTCTACTGACCGCCAAATACCCGGACATCACCTTCCGTTCCACCGCCATCAGCGGAGAAGGGAGAGCGTTCACCGTAACCGGGAATCTCACCATCGCAGAGACTACCCATCCGATCGACCTGGCAGTGACCAGTGGCGACGACGGCCAGGTGACCGTACGGGCCACGGTGGTCCAGACCCAGTTCGGAATCAAGCCCTATTCGGCGATGCTCGGCGCCCTCCGGATAAGTGACCAGGTTGAGATCCGCGCCACCCTGACGCTGCCGGTGTCCTGACTGGGCGTTCTCAGTCTTTGGAGCTGATGTCCCACCAAGTGACCCACCGACATCACTCTTCGGTCGACAGACTGGCGATCTACTAGGACTAAAGCGTCGTTGCCAGCTAGATTGCGTGGACGGGCAAGGGACCGAAGACCATTGAGACCTTGGCCTTGGCATCAACGTGCTGTTCTGGGTCAGTAGGGGATCACAGGAGAGGGCCAAGGCCGAAGGCACGGCCGTCGCCGAATCCGAGCAGGGGTTCTTCGAGCAGTGTGATGTGGTTTCGCTCCACGTGCGCCTCGTCGGTGCCACAAAGGGCACTGTGACCCGGACCGATCTCGACGGAATGAAGGCATCAGCGCTTCTCGTGAGCACCAGCCGGGCGGCACTCGTCGAGCAGGGGCTCTGGTGGGTGCACTCACTGCTGGCCGGCCCGGAATGGCGGCCATCGATGTCTACGAGGCCGAACCGCTCACCGACACGGCCGATCCGCTCCTCCGGATGGACAACGTCATCTGCACACCGCACATCGGGTACGTCTCGACGGACGAATTGGATTCATTTCTCCGATGTTCTCGACCAGATCAATGCCTTTGCCACCGGCGAACCTACCAACGTGATGAACCCTGAGGTGCTCGACCGCCGACGTCGGCGATGACGCCTCTTCACAGGCATGCCCCGTGCCGGTGCCGGTCGGAAGCAGGTCATCTCCGGTCGTTGAGGGACATGCGACACATCCCCCGTCCCCCGCTGGTGCAGAATCGCCATACCCGGCGGGGCTGAACGGTCTGATCACCTCAGCGCGGATCGAGCTGGGGTGCCCGAGGATGCAACCTCCGACGAGACGGCATCGATCACATTCTCGCCGGCTTGGGCAGAACCGCTCTCGCGGCCAGTGTTACGAGCTGGCGAGCCACCTCGTTTCCGACAATCGGAACGAGCCAACGGAACACCTCGCCCGGCACCTTGTGGGCGGGATGCAGTACCGCAGTGTGGTCCAGTTCGTCCGTCTGCAGGTCGACGATCCCGACCCACCACATGGCGACGTCGGAGTCGGGAGCGCTGTACCAACGCAAGTCATAGAGGTAGCCGGATTCGCCCAGGGTCACTCGAATAGCGGCCGGCTCCGCGGGATCCACCGACATGGCGAGTCAAGTCTAAGAGCGGCCCGAGCCCGAGAGGCAAGCGAAAATTCAGCAAATGGCGAACCTGAGCACTGTGGGTGGCCGGCGTTGCCACTCTCGGCGCTACGAGCTCATGGACGCCCCGACCTATCGGGGCGTCGACCCCAACTCTTCAGTCCCCGGCCGGGGTCGGCCGAAAAGCTGTCCGACTCTCGTCAGCCTTCGGGAAGAGCGGCGAAGTCGCGCTTGGCCTGCCGGTACCACCCCATGCCCTTGATCGGGCTCTTCCAGCGGCCCTTCATCTCCTTCAAGGCAGTCTCGTGCGTGGTGTCACCGCCGGCGACCATCTCCTTGAGGTGTCGATCCTGCGCCTTGATGACCTCGTCTGCGGTCATGCCCTGATGAGGGGATTCGCAGGGTCCACCAAGTTGTTGACAGGTCATGGTCTTCATGGATCTCAGTTCCTTTCAATTGGGTGGGTCGGACCGTCAGTTGGATGCCGAACGTGTGCATGCGGATCAGCGTCTCGGGACCTCCTTCGCACACGGACTATGTCCATGGTCGCCAACACCTCCGGGTCGGCGATCAGCTCGACCTCGCGCACCAGACCGGCGTCGACGTGGAACACGAAGGCCACTTTGACCGACCCGGCGTGGATCCAGGCTGCACCCAGGTCGCCATCGATCGTGACCGGGGCCGCCCCCCGGGTGCCGTTGAAGCGATCCGCCACGGCGGCGGCGCCGTCGAAGACAGGGTCCGTGCCCATCTTCTGCCCGACCAGGTCGGCACGCATGATGGCGTCGGGTGCGAGGAGCGACAGCAGAGTGGAAAGATCCCCACCGCGGGCCGCAGCGAGGAACGCGTCGACGACACGCCGGCTCTCGGCGCGCGCCGCCTGCGACTCGGCCGGCTCGGGCCTGCCCTGCACCTTGCGCCGCGCCCGGCTGGCCAACTGCCGTACGGCGGTCCCCGAGCGCCCCATGACGGCGCTGATCTCGTCGAACGGATACCCGAAGACATCGTGCAGGACGAACGCCGCCCTCTCGGCCGGCGCCAGGGCATCGAGGACGACCTGCACTGCGTCGCCCGCCTTCTCGGCGAGCAGCACGTCGGCCTCAGGGTCGACCGGAACGGGGTCGGCGGGTGCCCCGGCCTCGGCCACCGAACGGGTCCGGCCCTTGCGTAGCTGGTCAAGGCACAACCGCGTCACGACGGTCGTGAGCCAGGCGGGCAGGTCGTCGATACCGTCAGCCCGGGAGAACCGAAGCCAGGCCTCCTGAAGGACGTCGTCCGCATCGGCCTCCGACCCGAGAATACGGATGGCGATGGCGGCCAACCGGGGCCGCTCGGCGTCGAATTCGGTCACTTCCATCGTGCTCATACCATGTTGACGCATGCCACCACCCGAATGTGACGGGCGGTCGTCACGGGAGAGGATTCCCTGCGCGCCCAGCCTCGACCATTGCCGAGCGGGCCTGGAGCTACATCGCCGGGTGAATGGGGGCACCCGCGGATCAGGAGAACACCCGCCGGCAGACTCGGCTACGAGGTCCGCAGGGCGGAGCCGGTCTCGAGGAGGGTCTTGAGGCTGGCGAGGACGGCCGGCCAGCCGTCAGAGACAGCCGGGAGAACCTCGCTACCGGGCTCGAAGCCGTCGTGGACGACCGTCAGCTCGGCCACACCGTGCCCGATGTCGGCAATGTCGAAGCCCACCTTCGAGCGGGGTTCGGCCCGCCAGGCGTCGGCGGTGGCTCCGTCCATGCCGACCGCGGCGGCCCACTCGGGCGTGAACGTGTGCCAGGCATACGCCAGTCTGAGGCCGGGATGGGACTCGAGGACCACCTGTTCGGGGTCGCTCACGACCAGCCCGACCTCCTCGTGCACCAGGTCGTAGGTGGAACCCTTCCTCCAGTCCGAACGGAAGGTCTTCGCACCAGCCCGTTCGTGCCGCCAGTAGCGGCGGGTATATCCGGGGTCGGTGAGGCCCTGCCAGAGCTCCTCGGGAGTGGCGGCGATGTAGGTCGTGTAGGCAAAGCCCGTCATCTGATCGAGGCGCGCACCCATTGCCCTCCTCCGGTTGCCGGTCGAAGTGTACTTGTCGAGGTGTACTTCCTCCCGGGATTACCTACCGCTGGGGCGGTGCTCTCAACCTGGCGACGATCGGGCCCCACTGATCGATCACCCTGCCCCAAGCCTCGAAGGGCGCCGGCCCCCGATTCGAGTGCCTCCCCCCGGAGCAGGCCAGGTGACGCTACCCCTCGACCCGACGAATTTACCAATTTCATATGAGTCGTTGATTGTGCCCTTATACCGCCTGTCTCTAATGGACCCATGGGATCGGCCCGCCCATACAGAGGCCGAACCCACCAAGTCGTCCTAGCGGAAGGCGGAGGTAGATGAGCGAGAACACGGACCCCACGACCGGAGCCCACCCCGGGCCGGCCGCGGCCAACTGGGTCTTCACAACGGGCGCCGACGCTCAGGCCCCGCACGGGTCGGCGATCCCCCTGCCGCCTGCGGGTGGCCAGCCGGTACCTGCCGCGGGGTTCCCGACGGTCCCGGCCGGCTATGCCCCGGCCGGCCAGCCGCCGCCGACCGACCAGATCCCGCCGATCGGGCCCGGCTCGTCCGCTCCACGGGGCGGAACGGCGACTCCGCCACCCTGGGGCTCCCGAGGCGGTTACCCGCCCTATCCGGGATGGCCACCGCCGGCGTTCGGAGATCCGACGCCACCGGCCCGGTCCCACCGGGGCTTCGTGACGGCGCTGGCCACGCTGGCCCTGGTGGTCGCCATCGTGGCCGGGGTCGGGATCGGCCATGCCGCTTGGCCCACCTCGTCCACCTCCGTGGTGTCGGCCGGTCCGGCCGCCGGCTCCGGCGGAGCGCAGGGATCGGAGGGGAGCGGCTCGTTCCCGTTCGACCCCGGTTCGAGTGGCAGCGGTTCGGGCGGATCCTCTTCGTCCGGGTCGGGCTCGGGGAATACTTCGGCCGCGGGGGCGCCGTCGGATATCTCCGGCATCGCCGCCACGGTCTCCCCGGCATTGGTGGACATCAACACCAATCTCAGCTATCAGAATGGGGCGGCCGCCGGGACGGGCATGGTGCTGACCTCGAACGGTGAGGTGCTCACCAACAACCACGTGATCGACGGCGCTACCAGCATCAGTGTGACCGACGTCGGCAACGGCAAGACGTACCAGGCTCATGTCGTGGGCTACGACCGGACCGGTGACGTGGCGGTGGTCCAGCTGTCCAATGCCAAGGGCCTGCAGACCATCTCGACGAGCAGCGCCACCGCAGCCGTGGGCGAAGCCGTGGTCGGGGTGGGCAACGCCGGCGGCGCCGGGGGTACCCCGAGCGCGGCGGGAGGATCGATCACTGCGGTGGACCAGTCCATCACCGCCAGTGACACCGGCGGAGGCAACTCCGAGAATCTGAGCGGGCTGATCGAAATCAACGCCGGGATCCAACCGGGTGACTCGGGTGGCTCACTGGTCGACGCACAAGGTCGGGTCATCGGAATGGACACCGCAGCCTCCGCCGACTCCCAGTACCAGGTGACGACCGAGGCCTACGCCATCCCGATCCAGACCGCGCTGTCGATCGCGCACAAGATCGTGGCCGGGCAGGCCTCCTCCGTCATCCACATCGGTCCGACCGGCTTCCTCGGTCTGGGCGTCTCCGCTTCGTCGGACACCGGCTCCGGGCTCTTCGGCGGCAGTGCCGGCTCCGGGTCGTCGGGGGCTGTGGTCTCCCAGGTGCTGTCCAACTCGGCCGCCGGACAGGCGGGCTTGGTGGCCGGCGACACGATCGTGAGCATGGACGGTTCACCGGTCAACTCGCCCACCGACCTCAGCAACCTGCTGGAGCCGAAACACCCCGGCGATTCGGTGCAGCTCCAATGGACGGACCAGTCCGGTCAGGACCACACCGCCTCGGTCACGCTGGGCTCCGGCCCACCGGCCTGACGCCCGCCGACGGCAGCCGGCAACGCGGCGGGAGTAGGGCTGGACTAGGGTCGGGCGCGGGCGTCCAGCCGAGAGGACTCACATGGTCAAGAAGCGATCCACCCTGCGACTGGCGGGGGCATCGGCCGTATGCGCCCTCCTGGTCGTTGGACTGGCGGGGACGGCTGGAGCCGGCCGAGCACCGAGAGTGCCCAAACCCCCGGCCATGTCCTACTTCAACCACAATGGGAGCTTCGAGCTCGAGCTGCTCGATACCGGGCCGAGTGGCGGGTCGAACGGCTATCTCTACGCCACCTTTTCGTCCCAACGGAGCGGGCGCACCACCCAGCACGTGTTCGTCGACCCCGGGGCCGCCTCGGGGACCTGGACGCTGGCGAACAAGCGAACCCTCCTCACCATGGACGTCACCAGTGGGCTTCCCCCGTTGGTCGGGGTCGGCAGCTGGAACGGCTCGGAGTACACCGGCGAATGGACCCTCAATGGGAACTACTACGCCCAGCTCGTCGTGCTACAGAGCTAGCCAGCCCTCGGCCTGCCCGGCGCTGAGCAGGGAGCGGGTTCACGTACGCCGATGGGGCGCGGTACGCCCGCGTGATCCAACGATTCCTCACCGGAACACGACTTCGAGCCGGCGTGGCCCCCTGACCTGTCCCCCGGCCCACCGGACCTCGGCCCCCTCGGCGAGATGGAAGACCGGAACCCGCGCCAACCACTCCTCGAGCGCGACACGGAGCTCCATCCTGGCCAGATTGGACCCGGCACACCGATGGATGCCCGAGCCGAATGCCACGTGCCGGTTTTCCCGGCGATCCAGGAGCACCTCGTCGGCCCGGTCGAAGGCGGTCGGATCCCGGTTGGCGGCCGGGAAGTTCAAGAGGAGCTTGTCGCCCTTCTTCATGGGACAGCCGTTGAACTCGACGTCCTCGGTGACCAGGCGGGCCATCGTCACCGGCGAGTAGGCACGGAGGAGCTCCTCGACGGCCGTGTCCATGAGGTCGGGTTGAGCGACCAGCCGCTCGCGGTCCTCATCGTTCATCGCCAGGTGCCACAGCGAGGACCCGATCGCACTCCAGGTGGTGTCGATTCCGGCGATCATCGTGAGTATCGCCATGCCCAGGACGATCATGTCATCGACCGATCCTCCATCCACCTCGGCGTGGAGCAGGTAGGTCAGCAGGTCGTGCCCATCGGTGTCGCGACGGTCGTTGATCCGGTCCCAGAGGTAGTAGCCGATGCCGAACATCCCGCGCTCCACTCGTTCGGCATCGTCGGCGAACTCCAGGACATCGCGGACCCACCCGGTGAAGGTGGTCGCAAGCTCGTCAGGGACTCCGAGGATCGAGCCTATGACGCGAACAGGAATCTGCTGGGCGTAATCGGTGGCGGCGTCGGCCCGACCTTCGTCGATACGCATGTCGATCAACGATGAGCACAGCGTTCTGGTCATCGGTTCATAGGACTTGACCCGGGCGTGGGAGAACCAGGGAAGGAGGAGCCTGCGTGTCCACGTATGCAACGGCGGGTCGGACGTGATCGGCGGGAGGCCGTACGTGAGAATAGGGGTCTCGTCCTCCTCAACGGAGTCGATGACGCTGGTGTTGCTCGAGCTGAAGTGGTCGATGTCCCTGGCCATCGCCGTCACGTCCGCATAGGTCGTCGGGAGCCATGCTCGGCCCCTGCGGTCCGTGTGGGCGATCGGGCACACCCGACGCAGTTCGTCCCAGCGAGAATACGGGCTCTGCACGTACGACTCGTCGAGGACGTCGAAATCCGACGTCCAATCACCAACGGGCTCGGTTCTCGCCATTTCCCGTCTCCAATGTCCCGATCTAAGTGGTCTGCACTCGTCAGTACTAGCAGGTGACGCGCTCCCCCACCTCCGGGTTCCCCGCCTCTTCCCTTCGGCTCCGGAGGGTGGACATTGTCGACCCGGGATGCGACATCGACGACGATATCGGATTTGGTATCATAGGGGGGTGGACGCAGCGGTACTCCTCCAGGAAGCCCGCCGTCGGAGCGGTCTGTCCCGCCGGGAGCTCGCCCGGCGGGGCCGCACCTCGGCTTCGACCCTGTCCGCTTACGAAGCGGGGACCACGGTTCCCTCCGTCACCACCCTGGTCAGACTGCTCCGGGCCGCGGGTTTCGAGGCGGAGGCCAGCTTGAGGCCGGCGCCACGGGATGACGAGCGGGGGCTGGCCCAGAAGATCGAGGCCCTCTTCTCGTTCGTCGATGTCCTGCCTCGGAAGAGGAAGGGACCGCTCAGATATCCGCTATTTCCGGCCGGGAAGGCGACCGCCCGATGAAGCCCATCCTCGATGCGATCGTCGAGCTGCACGACGGCCTCGACGCGGCCGGCATCCGTCACGCTTTCGGAGGGGCCTTCGCCCTGTTGTGGTGCACCGGTGAGCCGCGGACGACCATCGACATCGACCTGAACATCTTCGCTCCACCGAATGACCACGAGCGGGTCCTTGCCGCCTTGCCGGCCGAGGTCGATGTCACCGATGACAACGTGTCGGCTCTCGCGGCCGACGGTCAGTGTCGACTGGTGTTCGACGGGATCCCCCTGGACATCTTCCTCGACACGACCCAATTCCACTACGACCTCCGGCTGCATGTCGCCGAGCATGAGCTGGCCGGCCGGATGCTGCCATTTCTCGGATGCAACGACCTCGCCGTGTTCAAGGTGTTCTTCAACCGGCGCAAGGACTGGGCCGACATCGAGGAGATGCTCCGGGCCGGTTGCCTCGACCTCCCCTACGTGACAGGGGTGCTGGTCGAGTACCTCGGTCCCGACGATGACCGGATTCAACAGCTCCGCACCATTCGCGACGAAACCGCTCGCCCCGTCGATTCCTGAGGGTGCACCACCCGGTCGGCTCCGACGGACCACGGGCGGGTGCGGCCGGGCCGATAGGCTCAGGGTCGCCCGAGGTCGTGCACCAGAGGTGGGCCCGTAAGCCTGCCCCACCAGTCACAGCCTCGGATCCCCGGGACAAGGAGGCACCATGGCGGACGGCGAGCACGAGGACGAGGTCCCGTCCACCCCGGCCGGGGGCCCAGCCCAGGTTCCGGCCCCGCCGACCCCGCCGGCCCCGCCGGCCCCGCAGTATGACCAGTTCCCGACCCCGGGGACCTTCATGTCCGGGCCGCCGCCGATGGCCCCGATCGACCGGGTCAATCTGGCCGCCCACCGTCGAGCCGAGTCCGACTACATCTTCGACTACTGGACCGCACTCGGCTGGACGGTCCTCACCCTCGGGATCTACGGCCTCTACGTCTTCTACCAGCTAGTCCGGCGCATGCGTGACCACAACGCCCGCCGGCTCGAGCTGTTCGACGCCTCGCTGGCCTTCGCCTGGGAGGAGGCGGGCCGGCGGGGCCTCCAACAGGAGCTCACGCCTTCGTTCCAGCGGGCCAACATGCACATGGACGTGCTGCGTCGCATGACCTCCGACTTCCGCGAGCCGGCCATCTGGCTGGTGCTGGCCATCGTGGCCCGGGGCATCGCCGAGCTCGTCGCCTTCGTCCTGTTGGACCAGGACCTCGTGAAGCACGACCGGTCCGAGGTCGGCGTCGAGTACGAGTTGTCCCTGATCTTCGGACGGCTCGGGCAGGTAGTGCCGGCGCCGGACCAGAACCGGGTGAAGGGCCAGGACAACTATGTCGGCCGGATCGTCGCCACCATCTTCTCGCTGGGCATCTATCTCTTCTGGTGGTACTACAACCAGATGGAGGACCCGAACCGGCACTTCCAGACCAACTGGGTCCAAGAGGACGCGCTGGTCAGCGCGGCCAACGCGCTTCGCTGAACCACCGGGGGTCCCCGGGCCGCACCGCCCCGAGGCTGACCCTCCCGGCGACGGCCGCGTCAGACGGCCCCGACGCCGGCCGGCGGATGTCGACCCCCCCGGAGTGAGCCCGTCCGGCTCGGATCCGGCCTCGTCCTCAGAATCCGGTCCCGCTTCTCGGGGCCGGCCGGGTGGTGAGGAGGCGGTCGGCCATGGACAGGCCACCGGCCCTCAACTCCTCCACCCGTCCTCCCGAGGCGAGCTGCGAGGCCGGGAACCCGCCCATGTAGAGCGTCCCGAGGGCGGGAAGTCCCAGGCGAAGGTCCGGGTCCTCGCCGCGGCGGGCCCGCCGACACGAGGCCCCCTCCGGTCCGGCCTCCAGCACCCAGCGGCCGGGTGCCGCGTCGGCCCCGGTGTCCGGCACGGTGGGCGCCAACACGTCGAGCACCAGGCGACCCTCGGCCTGGTAGCCGCGAGCCTCGAAGGCGGCGCCGGGGTCGAGGACCCTGACGTAGAGGCGGTCCTCGATACCGACGGTCCGCAGTTGGCGCGGGTCGGCCATCCGCCAGCGGAGCGGCTCGTCGACAGGACCGCGGACGACGGTGACCCGTCCGATGAGGTCGACGTCGAAGACGAACCGCCACAGGGCCGCCTCGACCTCGGGGCTGGTGCCGCGCAGTTCCTCGACGACGAGATCGGCGCGCTTCCCCCGGAAGACGTTCGTGTCCCGGCCGGCCCGGTAGAGCACGTACCCCTCGTCGCACACGGCGTGGAAGCGGGCCGACGCCCCGCGACGGTGATGCGGGCGATCGGCGAGGAGCTGGTTCCAATGGCCCGGACCGCGGTTGATCTCGCCGGCCCGGGTGCGGCGCTGCCGGTCGAAGATCTCCGGCAGGACCTTCAGGGCCTCGTCCTTGTCCACCAGGGCCAGGTCGACGGCGGGGGCCGCGACGGCGAAAGCCGAGGCCCGGCTCTCGATCGAGTACTCGGCGACCGTGGCCGCCAGCCCGTACCCGAACCGCCCGTAGATGATCGACTCCGAGGCTTCGAGCCCGGCGACGGCCTCACCCCGCTCCCGGGCGTCGTCGTGCATCGCCGCCATCAACTGGCTCAGAAGGCCCCGCCGGCGGTGGGTGGGATGGACCCCGACGGCGGTGACACCCGCCATGGGAGTCGTGGGACAGGGTCGTCCGGTCGCGGCCGGGAGGGTGACGTCCAAGCTGTCGATGGCGGCATTGCCGGCGAAGCGGCCCCCGTCGTCGACCACCCATGCCCGGCCCGGCTCGAAGGTCGCCGCCCACATCTCGTGGTCGGTGACCTGGTCGGGGTCGCCGGCGAACGGCTCGAGGAAGGGAACCTGCACCGACCTCCGGAAGGCCGGCTCCTCCCCCGGTCGCAGCCTCCGCACGACGGCGTCCATGGCGCCAGTCTGCCCGCACGACGAGATGGTCGCCATCGGGCACGTCCACTACGTTTCGGGACCACCATGGCACATCCGCCCCGCTCGGTGGTCCTCCTCCACGGCTTCGCCTCGACCTTCGACCACACCTGGGGCCAGACCGGGTGGGTGGACATCCTCGGGGACTTCGACTGCGTCGTCCCGGCCATCGACCTCCCCGGACACGGCTCGTCGGCGCACCCGATGGACCCGGGCTCGTGGTCCGGGGTGGCCGACGAGGTGGTCGCGGGCCTGCCCGAGCCGCGGGGCGCGGTCGGGTTCTCGGCCGGGGCCAGAATCCTGCTGCAGGTGGCGGCGGCCCATCCCGACTACTTCCAGCGGATCGCCCTGCTGGGCGTGGGAGACAACGTCTTCGATCCGCCCGACCCCCAACCGGTCATCGACGCCCTCGAGGCCGACGGCGAGCCCGAGGACGTGCAGGCCAGGCTGTTCTACCGGCTGGCCGGAGCGACGGGCAATGATCCGGAGGCGCTGGCCACCTTCCTCCGTCGTACCCGGGGGCCCGTGCTCGCCGACCAGCTCGACGCGGTCGCCTGCCCGGTGCTGGTGGTGCTCGGCGACCGCGACCACGTGCCGAGCGCCGGCCGGCTGGTCGGGGCCCTCCTTTCCGCCACCTTCGTGTCCCTGCCCGGGGTCGACCATTTCGCCACGCCGTCCAACCTCGGCGCCATCGAGGCCACCCTGGACTTCCTCGGCTTCGGCTGACCACGGGGCCCGGACCCGGGGGTCGGGGCCACGGGGCCCAGACCTGGGGCAGAGTGGGGATCATGGCCGCGCCACCCCCCGCCGGACCCCCCTCGTCCCGGTCTGGCGCCACTGGATCCGCCCTGGCCCGGATCAAAGAGATCGCCGGCCCGCACGCCGTGGCGGACCCCGAGATCACCGCATCGTTCACCACCGACTGGACCGGCCGGTTCGTCGGACGCTCGCCACTGGTGGTCCAACCGGAGTCGGCCGAGCAGGTGGCCGGCGTGATCGCCGCCTGCCGCGAGGAGGGTGTCTCCCTCGTTCCCCAGGGCGGTAACACCGGCCTGGTCGGCGGCGGCACCCCGCTCCGGGGCGAGGTCGTGCTCAGCCTCCGCCGGCTGGGGGACCTCGGGCCCGTCGACGACGGTGCCGGCCAGGTCACGGCGGGGGCCGGCGTGACCCTCACCGAGCTCCAGCGGGCCGCCGGCGACGCCGGCTGGTCCTACGGGGTGGACATGGCCAGCCGCGACTCGGCCACCGTGGGCGGGATGGTGGCCACCAACGCCGGCGGAGTCCACGTCCTCCGTTACGGCGACACCCGGGCCCAGGTGGCGGGCCTGGAGGCGGTGCTCGGGACGGGTGCCGTCCTCTCCCACCTCGGAGGGCTGGTGAAGGACAACACCGGCTATGCGTGGCCGGAACTGCTGTGCGGCAGCGAGGGCACCCTGGCCGTGGTGACGGCGGCCCGGCTGCGCCTCGTCCCCCCGATGCCGTTCCACACCACGGCGCTCCTCGGCTTTCCGGCGGTGACCACCGCGGTCGATGCCGCCGCATCGGTACGCCGGTCCCTACCCTCCCTCCACGCCTGTGAGCTCATGCTCGCCCCGGGAGTCGAGCTCGTGTGCTCGGTGAGCGGGCTCCGTGCGCCCTTTCCCGAGCGCCATGCCGCCTACCTGCTGGTCGAGGCGGCCGACCGGGTCGATCCCACTGGATCGCTGGCCGACGCGGTCGGCGCCGCGCCCGGCGTGGCGGCGGTCGCCGTGGCCACCGAACCGGCCCGGGGGGCAGAGCTGTGGCGACTGCGCGAGGAGCACAGCCTGGCCATCAACACGTTGGGGCCTCCGCACAAGCTCGACGTCACCCTGCCCCACCGTGCCCTCGCCGAGTTCATCGACCGGGTCCCCCGGTCCGTGGCGACCCGGCGCCCCGGGGCCCGGACGTGGCTGTTCGGGCATGTGGGGGACGGCAACGTCCACGTGAACGTGACCGGGCTCCCTCCCGAGGACGACGGTCTGGACGAGGCGGTGCTCGCTCTGGTGGCGGAGTACGGCGGGAGCATCAGCGCCGAGCACGGCATCGGCCGGGCGAAACGGCGGTGGCTGCCGCTGTCCCGGTCGCCGGCCGAGCTCGCGCTGTTCCGCTCGCTTCGGAAGGCCCTCGACCCCGACGGTGTCCTCAACCCCGATGTCCTGATCCCGGCCAACGGGGGCTGAACCGTCCCCTCGCCGCATCCGGTCCTCCAACAGGGCCTCCCCACCGCTCGTTGACCAGGGCGGCGCCGAGGGTCACGACCGCGAACAGCATGCCGGCGGCACCGGCCACGTGGGAGACGACCGGCCCGTCGACGAGGAGGGACGAGACGGTCGTCCCGAACAGGACCAGGGCGGCGACCACCACCACGTTGCCCCCGGCCATCCGACGGTCGCCCCGGCGCCCTCTGGTCAGGGCCGTGGCCACCAGGACGACGGTGGCGGCGAACACCATCGCCCCGGGCTCCCGACCGCCGGGCCGGAGCACACCCAGCCACCAGTAGCCGACGACGATGGCCGACGCGGCCAGGAGGGCGAGAGCCGGGGCCACACCGGGCGACGCGGCCGGTGCGGCCGGGGCCCGACCAGGGCGCGGGTGTCCGACCGGACCTGAAGCGGCCTCATGCGGCACCCGCTCGGAGTAGGCGGTCAGCCTCCCGCCCGCCAGGCTCGAAGAGCCGGGGGTCAGGGCTTTGACGGGCCTGACCCGGTTCCCGTGTCGACGACCCGGCGTGTCACGCCCGAGAGCGCCGGACCGACGGTGCCAGAAGCTGTCCGCCCGCACCGACGCGGGACGACCCTCGATGATCCCCATGTCTGTTCCGCCTTTTGATCGGAGCACCCGACCGAGTTCGATCAGGCCTCGAACGCGCCTCGCCGCTCCGCCGAGCCGCGCTCCGCCAGACTGCGCCGGGCCCCTTTTCCGCCTCCCACCAGCGTGCACCGGTGGCCTCGGTCAAAGGTAATCCCCGACCCCGGTCGGCGTCAACAGGCGGGGACCGTTCGTCACGGAGTGGAACCACGCCGTCACCCGGAACGACTCGGTGCCGTCCAAGAATCCCGACGGCCCGCCGGCCCGGCCGCTGTGACGGCGATGCGGAGATCCGTGGCGATCCGGCCGGCGTGTGCCGGTCCGCACGTTCTGCCGGGTCGCCTAAATTCGTCGGTGCCGATGCCCGAGCCGGGGAAAGGGGGCCGATTGGCAGCCGTCGAATCAGCATGGGATCGCTACCCCGACTACCGCATCGACCTCGTGGCCGTACGGGGCACGGCCCGGGTGTGGCACGGGGACCTCCTCCTGGCCGAGAGCACCGAGGCACGACGGCTCATCGAGACGGACCACGTCGAGCGCCTGTACCTCCCCGAGCGTGACGTCCGACTCGAGCTCCTCGAGGCCAACGACCACCACACCGTCTGCCCGTTCAAGGGTGAGGCCGACTACTGGGCCCTGGAACGGGGCGAGCCGGCGCCGGGCGACGTGTTCTGGACCTACCGGTCCCCGTTCCCCGAGGTCATCGGGATCAAAGGGTACCTGGGCGTCTACCACGAGCGGGTGCGGGTCGAGATCGAGACCCGTTGGGACGGCGACGGACTCCCCTCGGTCGCCACCTTCCCCGCCTGGGGGGACGAGGACGACCTGCTCCGGCTGGTCGACGCCGAGCCGACCGGACCGGGCCGGTTTGTGGCGCCGGGGTACCACGAGCGGAGCCGGAACGTCGTCGAGGGGGGCCAGCTGCTGGCCCAGGCACTGGTGGCGGCAGCCAAGTCGGTCCCCGGCCAACGGCTGGACTCCGCCTACGTCACCTTCCCCCGGGCCGCCACCTTCGACGATCCGATCGAGCTGTCGGTGGAGCCGCTCCGGCTGGGTCGGACCTTCTCCACGGTGTCGGTGCGCGGGGCGCAGGGCGGTGTGCTGGTCAGCCCGGCGCTGGTGCTGCTGGGGGTGGACACCGAGGACGTCATCCGGGACTCGGTGGCCATGCCGGACGTCGCCGGGCCCGAGGACGCCGCGCCCTTCGACATGAGGGTGACCGGGCGGGCGGTGCGGGTCGTCGACGGTGCCTATTCGCCCGACCCCGACCGGGTGGGGCCGCCCGAGCTGTACGTATGGGTCCGCTTCCGGGACGACCCCGCCGAGCTCGCCCTCCGTCGGGCATTGGTCGCCCAGGCCACCACCCACTGGACGGTGGCGGCCGCCATGCGCCCCCACCATGGGATCGGGGAGGCCGACGCCCATGTCAGCCTCTCGACCGGGCCCATGTCCCTCGCCGTCTCGTTCCACGACGACGCCCCGCTCGACCGGTGGTTCCTCTACGCCAACCGGGCCACCTGGTCGGGCCACGGGCTCGGCCACGGCGAGGGGCGCGTGTTCACCGAGGAGGGGCGGCTGATCGCCTCCTATTCGGTCGACGCCATGATCCGCCGGTTCACCGCCGTCGGGAGGAGGCCGACGACGGCCATGTGATCCGTCGTCGGTCGTGTCCCGCCGAACGGTCGTCGCCACCACCGGCCACCGGCTGTGACGGTCACTCGCCCGGGCCGACGTTCGACTCGAGCCACGTCCTGAGGGGGGCGGTGGCCCGGAGCAGGTCGGCGATCCGGCGCTTGGGTGCCGTCGACGCCAGCCACCCCCCGACCGGCCACTCCTTCCAGGCGGTCAGGCCTTTCAACCGGAGGAGGTCGACGCGGGGATGGTCGTTCGGGTAGCCCCGCGGGGTGGTCTTCAGTGTCTCGTGGGCGGAGACCTCGATGTGCTTCCGCCGAAGGCCTCCCACCAGCGCCAGCAGCTCCGGGCCCCTCCGCTCGTCCGCCACGGCCGCCCGGTAGCGGCCGAGCTGACCGGGCGACGGCCTGTAGAGCCCCGAGCCCACTCCGAGCACCTCCGAGGACAGCGAGATGTAACCGGCCCCGAGGTGAGCCGCGATGGTGGTCCGGTAGGGAGACTTGTCGGCGCTGAACCGGGTGTCCCGGTAGGGACGGAAGACGCGGCCTTCGCCGAACTCCGGAGCCAGCTCGGCCAGGAGGGCCTGCATGGGACCGAGCACGTTGTCGAGATAGAACTCCTTGTGGGCCGTCCAGCAGGCCTTGGTGTTGTTCAGCTCGAGCTCCTCGAAGAAGCCGGGGACCTCCAGGGGCCAGCCTCGGAACCGGTCGACGTCCGAGGGCTGTCGGGATGCCACCGAGGCCACGCTGTCCGCCGCCATGGCTAGAGCCTATGACCGCACCCGGCGGACCACAGACCTCGGGCGTCGACAAAGGGGGCGGTGCAGGGAGGGCCGTCGGCCACCAGCAGCTCCGGCGGCTCGGACGGATCCTCGCCCACTCTCACCAGCGTCGAGGAGCGGGTGCCGTAGCCATCGGCGTGGACGCAGGGCGCCAGGGTGGCCGCCAGGCGCTCCCGCCCGTCCGGGAAGCGTGGAGCCCCGGCCGGTACCGGTGGCACCGTGTGATCAGCCAGCAGACCGGGGAGGGCCTCCCACAGACGCACTCCGGACCCCTCGGCCCGGGCCACGCCGGACCGGATGTGGTCGACCTTCGGCGAGGCCACCTCGAGGGCGGCGTTCTCCAGGACATGGATCCCGGGACCGAGCTGCACCGGCCGGCCGACCCGGTCGGGCTCGACGGCCACGTAGTGAAGTGACCGCCGGTCGGCCACCAGCAGCCAGGCGGGGTTGTACGACCGAGTGTCCACCTCGGCGGAGATCGCCTCGGCCGCATCGGCGGCCGTGCGCGCCGTCGCCGCCACCAACGGGAGCCGACCCCGTGACTGCCTGGTCGGGTCCGGGCCGCCCGCCATCGGACGGTTGGTGAGGCCGCACACCACACCGTGCTCGTTGACGGCCATCCACGTGCCGCCGGCCCGTTCGTCTCGGCCTCCGAGGACCCTCGGCCGCCGGTCCCGCAGGACGGTGACGGAGGTGGCCGCCCGGTCCAGCCATTCGTCCCGGTTGGCACCGATGACGAGTGGCCACTGCCGGTCGTACTGCCAGGCGACCACGAGAAGGCACACATCGGGACGATAGCGCCGGCCGACCCCACGAGGGCCGGGCGGGTTGCCCCCATGGTTGACTGCCGGCACGGAGACACAGGCCCTACGCCGGACGGATCGCCAACTTCGCCTCGCTGGTCCTCGCCGATCCCGACCGACCCCGGCCCGGATGCCGGCGTGCCCGCAATGGACCGTGCACGACGTGCTGGCCCACGTCGTGGGGCTGGCCCCGGACGCGGCCGACGCAGCCGGGACCAGGTCCTGGCCATGAAGTGGGGCGGCGACCCGACCCGCTATCTCTCCATCATCCCGCGTACGCCGAGCGGGCCGAGCCACTCGTCGAGTGACGCGGAGCTGTGCGAGGCCGCGACGTGACGGGCCCCGGGGCGGCACACCTCGACTCCTCACGAACTCATAACATCCGGATGAGACGCTTGGGCACGGCCCACTCCGCCTCGAGACCGAGAGAACCATGCGTCGCTTCGTTACCGTTGCCCTGGTCGCACTGTCCGCCGTCGTGGTCACGGCGTGTTTCCCGGCCGTCACCACGCCCAGCGGCTACAAGCCGCTGCTCGTCGGCCTGATCGACAAGGGATCAGAGACCCCCTACCACCAAGGGGTGCCGTATCCGGTCGTCGACACTACGGATGTGGCGGCACAGTCCCCCGCCTTCGCCGGCATCGTCGTGAACCAGACCTGGTCGCAGCTCGAGCCCAGCCAGGGCACGTTCGACTTCACCACCCTCGACAGCTCACTCGCCGCCGTGTCGGCCTACAACGCCCAGCATCTCGAGGCGCCCCTCGGGGTCCGACTGCGGGTGTTCGCGGCCTATGCCGCTCCAGACTGGGCCAAGACGCTCGACGGCCCACCCATCACCGTGCCGGCGAATCTCCCTGCCAACACGGGGGGGACGCTCGGACAGTGGTGGAAGCCCGGGTACCGGTCGGCCTGGGCGGCCCTGCAACAGGCGTTGGCCGCTCGCTACGACAGCAATCCCCTCCTCCGAGAGGTCGCCGTCTCGTCCTGCTCGACACTGACGGCCGAGCCCTTCGTGATGGCACCCGGCACCGTCAAGGCGGCCACCGCCGACGGCTGGACCACGGCTGCACAACGGGCCTGCCTGGACGGTGCGCTGGCGGACTACGCCCCATGGGCCCGCACCGCCGTCTACTTCCCGATGAACCCCCTGGCCGGGGACGAGTCGGTCACCGACGAGGTGATGCAACATTGCGCCAGCTCGAGGGCCAACGGCGGGCCGTGGTGCGTGCTGGCCAACAACGCACTCAGTCCGGACTCGGCGACCACCGGGCGCTCGGCCCCGGTGTACAACGAGATGAACGCCCTGTGGTCGGCACATCCTCCGGCCACACCCATCGCATTCCAGATGAACGGGCCCGACAACGCCACCTATTGTGCGGCGATCGGTGTGGCCGTCACCTATCACGCACAGTCGGTCGAGCTCTGGCCGGCCGTCCCCGGTCAGGGCGGGTTCACGACGGTCCCGACGGCCACACTGGTCGCCTGGGGCAACGCCTTGCGGAACGGCACCCAACCGACCTGCTGACCGGGGCCGCCGGTCCGGCGATCGGTCCGGTGCTGCCTAGAGCCGCTGCTTCCAGACGGTGACCTCTCGCGGGCCGTTGACGTCCAAAGTGACGGAGCCGGCAAATTCCCAGCCCTGATCGCCCATTTCCTCCATCCGCTCCCGGAAGGCATCCAGCGTCGGGCACTCCCCATCTTCGTGGAGGTCGAATTGATAGTGGTAGTCGACTGCGATGGTCATCGCCGCTCACCTCCTGTCTGATCGGCCAACGGCCCTGTCCGCCCCGATCAGATCGTTACCAGGGTTGAGGTCTGAACGGCGGGATGGTCCCCGCTCGGTGCGACGGCGCCGACGTGCCCCGGGATGGCCAGGCCCCGGCCCCCGGCGGGGAAACGGCCAGGTCAGCCGCCGGTCACCGGCAGCGGACCCGACTGAGACCCGTCGGCGAGTGGATGCCCGGACGGGCCAGTGGCACCGATGACGCCCTCATGAGTAGATTCTGCAGTGGCGGCAGCCCGGATCGTCGGTGGCGGCCTTCGTGCGGAGCGATCGGTGGAGCGATCGTCCTCAGGGGCTCTCACCCGTCCGGAGCTGCAGGTGATGGCGGAGATCCCTGGTGGTCAGCGTGTCTATTCGAGCAATGGCGGAGGGCGGGGGGAAGCGGTGAGTTCCGGTCCACTCGACACACGAGATGTCGATGCCTCTCCGGAGGACGAGGCGGCCTTCAACGAACTCGAGCCATCCGTGCACCCGCAGTGGGAGCGCTGCGGCGCCGTTCAGTGCATCGACAGCGGTCCCTGGACGAAGACGCTGGTGTGCTGCACCCGGAGGTTCGGGCACGAAGGCGAGCACCGGACGGCTCTCGGTGATGTGGGCGCCCCCGAGTACTGGGAGGAGTCCTGGCTGTGACGGAGGCCCGGCGGAGTGCCAGGTCGGGTGCCGCCGGCCGTCGCTCGTGGTCGTCGGCCTCGGTCGCGGGTCGTCGGGACGACCAGGTCTAGACGGCCAGCCGCCGGCGGAGCTCGTCCATGCTGGTCGCCTTCCGCTCCTCATCCGTCAGCGCCCAGAACACCACGGTGGCCGCTTCGGTGATCTCCTCGACCGTGGGGTCGGGACTGAGGCTGCCCTCGATCCGCACGATCAGCCGGTCGATCTCCTCGGACGTGCTGTCGACGACCCTCGGAGCGGGGGCCAGCAGCCCCGAGGCGGTCGGCTGGCCAACGGGCGTCGGCGTCGTCCCCGGATTCCCTCGCCGGCGACGGTGCCTGTGCGTCTTGGCGGCCCGGGCCGCCTCGGCCAACTCGGCCAGGCTGAGGACCTGAGCCGGGCCGCCCTGGCGATCCGGACCGAAGAGCTCCCAAAGACTCGGAGTCGCCGGCTTGGGACGTGACCTCAGTTTCCGCCAATGCCACATGGTGGCCATGGAGCGATCCTATCGGGGTCCGACTTCCCTTCGTCCCGGGTCGCAGATCCGGTGCCGGGTGCCGTCGGCCGGATCAACGGGTCGTGACGTACCCCGGGGGCGGGATGGTGCCGGGCCCGGTGGAAAGGCACCCCTCGGCCAAAGTCGGGTCGAGAGCGCTGGCCAGTGTCGGTGGCGAGAGGAACGCCGGCGGACTGGTCAGATCGACGCTGTCGAGAAGGTCGTCGGCGTTGAGGTCACGGTAGGTGAGGGCCGGCAGGTTCCACTTCGATTCGACCAGTTTGAGGACCGAGGTGTGGTCATGGACCACATGTGAGACGTAGTTCTGCCGGGCGTAGGGTGAGACGACTCCCGCCGGCACCCGGAACCCGTAGCGGTTGAACGAACCTGGGCGGTCGGTGGGCGCCAGAACCGGAGCCACCTTGTCCGGCTCGACGGCGCGAGGTGGTGGCACGTGGTCGTAGTAGCCACCGGACTCGTCGTAGCACCAGACCAGCAGCGTGTGGGGCCACTGGGGGGAGGCCATGACGGCGTTGACGACCTGTGCCAGGAACTGGTCACCGAACTGGACGTCTTGCGGGTTCTCCTCGGAGCCGGTGGAGAAGTTCGGGTCGACCATGCTGAAGGCCGGCAAGGTCCCGTCCGCGGCATCGGTGAAGAACTCGCTGGAGTTGACCAGGTGGGGCCCGATGCTGGCGTCGCCGGCCAGGTAGGTCCAGATGAGGGCCGAGGGGAGGGTCGAGTAGTAGTTCTTCCACGAGATGTTGTAGGTGTTCAGTGCCTCGAAGATGGTTCCGTTGGGGGGACGGTCCGTGTTGAGCGTGTCGACGGTGAGGCCGAGAGAGGTTCCAGCCATCAAGTAGCGGCGGTTGGGGTAGGTCTGTGCCCCCACCGAGCAGAAGTAGCGATCGCACACCGGGAAGGTGGCGGCCAGCGAATTGACGAACGGCATCACCGACGGCGGGAAGTAGCCCATGGAGACTGGACCGCTCTGGCTCTTGACGAATCCCTTGTTGGTTCCGCCGTTGTACGACACCCAGAACGCCTCCCAGGTGTTGTACGGGTAGTGGCCCTCCTGGCACGGATTGGGCATGGGGAAGGCGTGGAGCACGGCGCGCTTGGACGGCGGCGGGAACACGGAGCTCTTGGGCCAGGGATTGAACGCCGTGGGATGGCCGTAGCCGTCGAGGGTGAACCCGTCGCCCCGCCCCGGCATCATCCCCAGCACGTTGTCGTACGAGTGGTTCTCCATCATCACGCACACGATGTTCTCGATCAGGGGGATCTGATCGGTGCCCGGGGCCGCGTTCGGATTGGGGAGTGTGCCGGGTCCTGGCTTCTTCATCTTCGACAGCGGCGCCGGGGCGGCCGAGGCTGCACTCGGGGCCAGTCCGACGGCGGCGGCCCCGGCCAGCGCCCCGCCCAGAAGGGCTCGACGGGAGAGATGGGTGGACTCGTGCATGACGAGGACATTAGCGGCCTTGTCCCGGGAGTGCTCTTGGCACCTAGAGAGCCGGCTGGAGGACGGTCCATTTGCACCGTAAACCCCGGTCCCCACACCCTTCGCATCCCCCAAATGGGAACCGACGAATTGGTGTCGAATCGGCCGGCCATCCCGACAACCAGCCTCAGCGGATCGAACCGGTCGTGGGGTCCGCGTCCGGGCGCCCCAGATCGGGCAAGGCGAGCGGCCCGGCCGACACGCTCCCCGGGCATGCCAGGGCACTGTTCCGCCCGCATGGACGGTCGAGGGGGGCGATGAATGAACTCCCGTCCCGAGCGCAGACCGAGGGTCGGCATCCTGTTCGGGCGGGGAGGTCCCGCGCCGATCGGTCATCCCGGCCGATGGTGGCGCCCCGATCCGGGGCGCCGAATGACGGTGTTGTCGGCGGTCACCGAGCCGTCACTTCGGCGCCACGCTGAATTCATCAAAGACACCGAATGTTCATTCGTGAATCCCGGCTTCGGCGCCATACTCAAGATCATGGATATCTCGCCTCTTCAGCAACCGACGAACGACGACATCAGCGCATCTCGGATCGAATCGCGCGCCCGCGGGCGGCGTGAGTGCCGCAGCTATCTGGCCCGCCGCGTCGGGTCGGCCCTCTTGGCCCTCCTGGGTGCGGCCGCGTTGCCCGGTGCGCTGGCCGGAGCCGCCACCTCATCGGCTCACGTGGCGCCCGCCACCGGACTCGTGCGACAGCCGGCATCGGGCCTGTCTCTTGCCCCCCAGTTCACCGCCCACAGCCTGACGATGCCGGGCTCGCTCACCAGTCCGGACGACATAAGCGGATTCATCGGGAGCAACTTCTTCATCGCCTACCAGAACGGGGTCAGCCCGACGGGGGCGCCGTCACCCAGCGGGGCCACGAACAGCACCATCCTCGAGTACCGCCAGGACGGAACGGTCGTGACCCAATGGTCCGTCGTGGGCAAGTGCGACGGCCTGACGACTGACCCCGCGAACAATCGGGTCATCCTCACGGTCAACGAGGACGCCAACTCCTCCATGTACATCATCCACCCCAGTGCGGCACCCGGTGCCCAGATGGTGCACCTGTCCTACAACGTCGACCCGGTCACCCTGGGTGGGGGTGGGACCGACGACGTCGTGGTCGATCCGTCCGGGAACGTCTTCACCGCAGGTTCGAACCCCTCGGCGGCGACGGCGCCGGCTCTCTACAAGGTGGGCATCAACGAGGCCACCGGGACCGCCACCCTCACCTCGGTCTTCGCCGACAACGACCCTGCCCTGCCGATCACGCTGACCGACCCCGACTCACTGAGCCTGGTGCCCGCGGCCATTCCACAGGTCGGAGGGGACATCCTCCTGGACAGCCAGGGAGACTCGAGGCTGGTCTTCATCTCACATGCCGGTACGCCCGGCCAGACCCTGACCACGCTGCCGGTCGGCACCCAGGTCGATGCTCTGGCCTGGGCCACCGCCTCCACCGGAACGATGCTGGTCACCGACGCGGGGACCAACAAGACCACGTCCATCTCCGGCCAGTTCACCCCGGGCACGTTGTTCATCACGGCGCCGAGTGACTCCGGCGTCGCCGGATTCGTCGGAACGGTCAACCTGACCACCGGGACGATCACACCAGTGGCAACCGGCTTCAACAGTCCGCACGGTCTGCTGTTCATCCCGGGCACGCCCAACCCCGGTCCGTACGGGTATCACCTGGCCGCCGCCGACGGGGGGGTGTTCTCCTTCGGTGACAGCATGTTCTTCGGGTCGATGGGGGGCCAACGGCTGAATCGCCCGGTCGTGGGCATGGCGACCACGCCCGACCGCCAGGGCTATTGGCTGGTGGCCTCCGACGGCGGCATCTTCGCCTTCGGGGACGCCGGCTTCTTCGGCTCGACCGGCAACCTGGCGCTCAACGCCCCGGTCGTCGGCATGACGGCCACCCCCGACGGCCTCGGGTACTGGTTGGTGGCGAGCGACGGGGGCGTGTTCAGCTTCGGCGACGCCCGCGGCTTCGGGTCGCTCGGTGGGAATCGACCCGCCCAGCCCGTCGTGGCCATGGCGGCCACTGCCGACGGCAAGGGCTACTGGATCGTGACCGCCAGCGGGTCGGTCACGCCGTTCGGTGACGCCGAGACGCTCGGATCCGTCGGCGGTGCTCTGAACAAGCCGATCGTCGGCATGGCCGCCACTCCCGACGGGCGGGGCTATTGGCTCGTCGCTTCCGATGGTGGCATCTTCACCTTCGGCGACGCGGGGTTCTTCGGCTCCGCCGGGAACATCCACCTCGACCGCCCGATCGTCGGCATGGTGCCGACCGCCAGTGGCAACGGGTACTGGTTGGTCGCCTCCGACGGCGGGGTGTTCTCCTACGGTGACGCCGCGTTCTTCGGCTCCACCGGTGGCATCAAGCTCAACGCGCCGATCGTCGGAGCAGGCGCATGAGGTCGTGCGGCTGAGGAAGGCGGCTGAGAGAAGGCCGGTTTCGGGAGCACCGCCCCGACCGGGGCGCACGACGAGGAGACGTCCGGCTCTTTCGCGGGCCCGCTGAACCGGTCGTGGACCAGCCGGGACGGCGACGGCCCCGAGCTCCCGTCCCCCGCTGCGGCCGGCCCACCACGCCCCGTCGGATTGCCGCCAGACATCTGGGCCGGTCACCCCTACCGTGGAATAGCCGCTGCCCGAGGCGCGTTGGTCAACCCCATCGGGGCTTGGAGAGCAGATCCGGCCGACGGGGGACGGGCCGGATCCGGACCCCAGTGCGGGAGGAGTGAGTGATGACCGCCACCAGTACCGAGACCATCCCCCTGTCCGGTCGGCCGTCCCGGACCATCGCGATCGCCCCCGGCCGGTCGGTGCCCGAATGGCTCCTGCTCGGGCTGGTATGCATCGGCCAATTCATGGTGGTCCTCGACATCTCGATCGTCAACGTGGCCCTCCCGTCGATCCAGAGCGATCTCCGATTCGGCACGTCGGGACTGCAGTGGGTGGTCAACGCCTACACCCTGACCTTCGCCGGGTTCCTGCTCCTGGGCGGCCGGGCGGCCGACCTGTTCGGGCGGCGCCGCATCTTCCTGATCGGTCTGGGCGTCTTCACCGTGGCCAGCCTGTTCGGAGGCATGGCCCAGAGCCAGGCTTGGTTGGTGGCCGCCCGCACCCTGCAGGGCCTGGGGGCGGCCATCCTGGCCCCAGCGACCCTCACCATCCTCACCGCCACTTTCGCCGAGGGCCCGGCACGGGCCCGGGCGCTCGGGGTGTGGAGCGCGGTGGCCTCCGCCGGCGCCTCCGCCGGCGCCCTCCTCGGGGGCGTCCTGACCGACTTCTTGAGCTGGCGCTGGATCCTCTTCGTGAACGTCCCTGTCGGTGTGGTGGCCCTGATGGCGGCCACCCGGTACCTGCCGGAGTCGCGGGCCGATCTGGCCCACCGTCATCTCGACATGGCCGGAGCCGTCACCGTCACGGGTGGGCTGGTCGCCCTGGTCTACGCCATCGTGCGCACCGAAACCCACCCATGGGGTTCATCGCAGGTCCTGATCCCCCTGGCCATAGCCGTCGTCCTGCTCGCCGCCTTCCTGGTGGTCCAGCAACGGTTCTCCCGGGCCCCGCTGGTGCCGTTGCGGATCTTCCGCTCACGGTCGGTTGCCGGCGGCAACGCCGTCATGCTCCTCCTCTTCTGCGCCATGTTCGGCTCGTGGTACTTCGAGACCCTCTACATGCAGCGGGTGCTCGGCTTCAGCCCCTTGCAGGCCGGGCTCGCCTTTCTGCCCCAGACCCTGCTCATCGCGGCCGGGGCGCAGGTCACGGCACGCCTGGTCACCCGGACGGGTCCCCGACCGCTCATTCTCGTCGGCACCCTCGTCGGGGCAACCGGGCTGTTCTGGCTCGCCCGGATCACACCGGGCAGCACCTTCGCCGGCGATCTGCTCGCGCCGTTCATCCTGATCGGCCTCGGCATGGGGCTGACCGTCACGCCGGTCACCGTGGCCGGAACGGCGGGTGTGCCCCGGGCCGATGCCGGTCTGGCGTCGGGCCTCCTCAACACCTCCCGTACCGTCGGGGCATCCATCGGGCTGGCCGCCCTGGCCACGCTGGCGGCCAACCGGACGACGAACGTCCTGGGTGGACGGGCGGCGACCCGGGTCCACGCGGCGGCCGCCCTGACCGAGGGTTACTCCCTGGCCATCTCGGTGGCCTCGGGCATCCTGGTGGTGGCGGCCGCCGTGGCCATGGCGACCCTCCCCTCGCGTCGGGCCCTCAGCGGGGTCGGCGGCGGGGCGCCCCCGACCGGAACGTCCGCTCCGGGCCACGGCCCCCAGGACAGCACCCCAGCTCCGGAGGGCACCTCCGCTCCGGGCCGCGCCCCGGGCCACCCGGCCCGGGTCGGATGAGACAACGGGTGTGACCGGCGACGATCGAGTCGGACCCTGGCGCGGCGCCAATTGCGCCGCCTTCTCCTCCTTGTGCCCTTCGGCCCTGGTCGACCACGGGTCGAGGGCCGGAGGATGGGTCCATGCTCGACAGCGCCCTCGATGTCTTCCGGATCCGGCAGTACTTCAATGTGATCACCCGGACCCGGGAGTGGGCCGACGGCATCCGGCACGACGCCGGCCTCCTGGACGACATGCGCCGCGCTCTGGTGACACTGCCGTTCGAGTCGCGCCATCAGCCTGACATCCACCCCTTCCCCCCGTTCCACCATCAACGCCTCCCCGACCTGGCCGGACGCAGGGTGGCGCTCCTGGCCACCGGGGGCAGCGGTGCCCTCGCCTCGGTGGTCGGTGCCGCCCGGGCGATGGAGGAAGCCGGTGTCCGCCCGTCCGTCATCTCACTGTGCTCCGGGTCTGCACTCTTCGGGTTCCCCATCGCCGCCGGCATTCCCGCCGACGAGGTGGCGGCGTTCACGCTCGGTCTCAGTCCTGCCGAGTACGTCGATGTGGACTGGAACCTTCTGGTGTCCGCCCTGTTCACCGTCGGGAGGGGATTCGGTGGCGTTGTCCGGGGGGCTCGGATCGAGGCCCTCTACCGGCGGCTGCTCGGCGACATGACCCTGGCCGAGATGCCGATCCCCGCCTATGCACCCATCTGGAGCATCGAGGAGAACCGGCTCGACTACATCGGCCCGCGCACCCACCCCGACATGGCGGTCGCCCGCGCCATCCACATGGCCGTCGCCCTACCCCTGTTCATCGAGCCGGTGACCTTGGGCCACGGCTACTGGTGTGACGGTGGGATCGTCGACATCTTTCCGGTGCGGCCGGTCCTCGACTTCGAGGAGGCATCCGACGTGGCCCTGGCCATCAACGGCTTCTACCCACCCCGTTTCGCCGGCGAGGACGGCTCCGGCTGGCAGGAACGGCGCAACAGCATCCTCGCCATCGCCAGCCAGGTGCGCACCTGCCAGCAGGTCGAGCTGGCCAGGATGAACCTCTCCCGGCTGGAGGCAGAGACCGAGGTGCGGATGATCGAGCCCGTCCCCTACGCCAAGGTCCGAGGGGCGGGGTTCTACCGGCAGTTCCTCAACACCAGTGACTGGCCCGAGTTCATGCGCGCCGGCCGCACCGAGGCCCACCGGGCCCTCGCCACTCCGTGGCGGTCGGCACGGGCCACCGCTCGCAGTGACGGCCGATCGCCGAGCTCACCGCTGCCCGCTCGGGCTGCGCCGGCGAGGGATGGACGCGACCACACGGTCGAGGCGGCGCCCGAAGGCTAGTAGCGTCCGACTCATGCATGACCGGCTGAGTCCTCTCGATTCGTCGTTCCTGAACATCGAGGACCGGGTCAGCCACATGCACATCGCCTCCATCGGGATCTTCGAGGGACCGACGCCGCGCATCGACCAGCTGGTGGGCATGATCGCCGGCAAACTCCACCACGTCCCGCGCTACCGGCAGATCATCGAACGGGTGCCGGCCGACCTCGGCCGCCCGGTGTGGGTGGACGACCCTCACTTCAACATCGAGTACCACGTGCGCCACACGGCGCTGCCGGCGCCGGGTGGCGAGGCGGAGCTGCGCCGCCTTGTCGGGCGCATCATGTCCCAGCAGCTCGACCGGTCGAAGCCGTTGTGGGAGATCTGGATGATCGACCGGCTGGAGGGTGACCGCTGGGCGTTGGCGGTGAAGAGCCACCACTGCATGGTCGACGGGGTCTCCGGCACCGAATTGCTCTCGGTCATCATGGACGTGTCCCCCGAGGTCGCCGCGCCGGAGGGGCCGGTGGCGTGGAGGCCACTACCGCCTCCGAGTCCACGGTGGCTGGCCGTCGAAGCACTGCTCGACATGGCCAAGAGCCCCTACGAGCAGGTCCGAGCGGTGCGTGCCGCGTTCCGAGTCCCACGCCGGGCCGCCACCCAGCTCGTCGGGGTGGCTCGGGGGCTGACCTCGATGATGGGCCTGATCCGACCCACTCCGGCCTCGTCACTCAACGGGCCGATCGGACCGCATCGCCGCTGGGCCTGGGCCACCACCACCGTCGAGGACGTCAAGGCGGTGCGCCGGAAGCACGGTGGCTCCTTCAACGACGTGGTCCTGGCCTGCATCACCGCGGGGTTCCGGGAGCTGTTGATCTCGCGGGGCGAGTCGGCGGACAGGATCGTGCGGACCATGGTCCCCGTATCCGTCCGTCCCCGCGACGCCCGGGGCGTCGCCGTTGGGGACGGTGAGCTGAGCAACAAGGTGTCCGCGATGTTCGCCGAGCTCCCCGCCTACGAGACCGACCCGGTGGCTCGGCTGAGGACGGTCTCCGTCCAGATGGCCGGCCTGAAGGAGTCCGAGGAGGCGGTGGCCGGTGAAGCGCTCACCTCGCTGTCCGGGTTCGCCCCACCGCTCCTGCTGGCCTTGGGCGGACGCCTCGGGACCAAGGGCGCCCAGCGCAACATCAACACGGTCACCACCAACGTCCCGGGCCCCCAGGTCCCCCTCTACGTGCTGGGCCGGCGGATGCTCGAGGCATACCCGTTCGTGCCCCTCGGGGCGCAGATGCGGGTGACCGTGGCCATCTTCTCCTACAACGGACACGTGAATTTCGGGGTGACGGGTGACTACGACGCCGCCCCTGACATCGACGTGCTCTGCCGCGGGATCGAGAAGAGCGTGGCCGACCTGCTGGCCGCGGCCTGATCGGGCCGGCGCGGCGCCGAGACGGGGGGCGGGTAGAGGCGCCGGGCGAACGCCGGTGGCTCGAACGGCGACCAGGCACCGACGGGCTGGGCGAGACGGTCGGCCACGACCCACATGGTCATCGGGTTGTGACCGAGGCCGCAATGACTTCCCAGGACCTCGATGTTCTCCCGTCGGTGGCCCTCGTCCTGGATGCAGGACTGCCAGGCCACGACCCCGTCTCCCTTGGTGTAGACGGCGGCCACCGGAACCTCGAGCGGGTCCTGGTCCGTCTCGGCGGCCGGCAGCTCGGTGTGGGGGACGTGGATGTGCGCCAGTCGCTCGAAGCTGCGGGTGGCGTGACTCCCGATCGGTGCATCGCTGCGGAACGGGCTCGCCAGGGTCACGATCTGGCGGATCCGTTCGGGATGCTCCCGGCCCAGCGCCCGGGCGAACATCCCACCCAGGCTCCAACCCACGATGCTGACCGGGGTGCCCGCCGACTCGGCCAGGTCGAGCAGGCGCTGCTCCATACCCTCGAGGATGTCCGGGGCCGGCCCCACATTGCGGCCCAGGTCCCAGCCCGAGGCTCTGTACCCGAGTGTCCTGAGGTAGCCCCGCAGGACCGTGGTCGACCGGTCATCGGCGAGGAACCCGGGAAGGACCAGCACCGTGTGGCCGTCACCCCGCGCCGCACGGCGCAGCAACGGGGCGCTCAGGATGAAGGAGCCGAACTCCGCCGTGGCCCGGGAGGGCTCGGTGAAGAGGAGCGCGCGGGATGGCGCTCCGTTCAGTGACACATGCTCCATAGCCGTCATCCCCCTTGGAGGCGGACCCTGACGTCGCCCGGGTCGCTCCGGGACGATGTTACTCACTGGTCACTAAAGGTGGGGTTATCCGTTCCGGTCTTCCGCCGATGAGCCCCCACCGGCGCGGTTCACCGTCCCGCAGGCGGTCAGACCTAGATTCGGACACGGGCCGGGTCCGCGGTGGCGGCTCGCCCATCCGTAGGTCGAGAGGAACGACGTGGAGATGTGGGAGCTGGTGGCCCGGGAGAGCGTCCGTGACCTGGTGGCCCGGTACAACGCCAATGCGGACGCCAGCCGGTTCGATCAGGTGCTCGAGTGCTTCGCCCCCGACGCCGTCATGGAGCTGGACGGACGGCCCTACCGCGGGCGGCAGGAGATCCGCACCATCTTCACGGGTGTCACCGACCGGTTGCGCCGCAGTCCGGAGCCGATCCTGGTGCGGCACCACACCAGCACCCTCCAGATCGACGTCGTCGGGCCGGACGACGTCTCGTCGCGGTGCTACTACCAGGTGCTCAGCGGGAAGGGGCTCGATCATTGGGGTCGCTACCTCGACCGGTTCGGGGTCATCGACGGCCGGTGGCACTTCGTCCACCGTCGCGAGTTTCTCGACGGTCACGCTCCCGACAGCTGGACCCGGTCCGCCAGACAGGACCGGCCACCGGCCTGAGCGCCATCCAACCCGCCACCTTCAGCGTTCGACCGGCAATGGCGGTAGCGACGGGCCCGGCTGCCCCGGGGACAATCCGGTCCTCGAGGTCGCTGCTACCGTGGCGCCGATGTCGGACTACGACGCCATCGTTGTCGGAGCGGGACACAATGGCCTGACGGCGGCCACGGTCATGGCCCGGGGTGGCATGCGGGTCCTGTGCCTGGAGAAGAACCACTTCATCGGCGGGATGGCCACGACCACCGAACTGGCCCGGGGCTACCGGTTCGAGCTGGCCGGGTCGATCCAGTTCCCCATCCCCACCGAGATCTTCGACGATCTGGGCTTCGCCTCGTGCCCCATCTACGAGCCCGAGGTGCAATCGGCCAGCATCGGGCCCTCGGACGAGCCACCCCTCCTGCTCTACAGCGATCCGACCCGGCTGCTCGACCATCTGAGCGACGCACTCGGCCTCGATGCCGTACTGGGCATGGCCGACGTGGCGGCCTGGGCGGAGGCGCCGGCTCGGGCCATCGGGCGACTGGACGTGCGCAAGCCACCGAAGTCTCTAGACGAGATGTGGGCCAGCGCGACGAACGAGAAGGAGCGCTTGGCCGTCCGCACCGCCCTGTTCGGCAGCGTGATGGACGTCGTCGATCAGTTCCTCCCCGACCGGCAGAAGCACGCCCAGGTCCGCAGCATGCTGGCGTTTCTGGCCGTCAACTCGACCTACCGCGGCCCCTATTCGGCGGGCAGCGCGCTCTGCCTCGCCTTCGCCCTGGCCACGCCGGGTGACGCGACGATGTCCAAGGTGAAAGGGGGCATCGGGACCATGTCCGACCACCTCCTCAACCTGTACGGGCAGCACGGCGGCGAGCTCCGCCGTCACGTCAAGGTCTCGAGCATCGTGACCGCCGGGGGCCGGGTGGAGGGGGTGGCCCTGGGCGACGGGGAGGTGGTCCGTGCCCCGATCGTGGTCTCCAACCTCGATCCGACCGCCACCTTCACCCAACTGCTCGACCGCGACGGGTTGCCGGAGGACTTCGCCCGGCGGATCGATGCCATCGACCACCGGGCGGCCTACTTCCAGATCCACTTCGCGCTCAACGGGCTGCCCGAGTACGCCCATCCCTACGAGCTGCTCAACGAGGGGGACCTCCGGCACAATGTGACCTTCTTCGGAACCCCGGAGCAGATGCAGCGCGACTTCGAGCGGTCGGTCGCCGGGCTCGTCCCGGACGCGCCGTCCTTCAACCTTTCCGTTCCCACGCTGCGCGACCCGGGACTGGCCCCCGATGGCAAGCACGTGGCCAGCAGCTTCGCGTTCTACTCCCCCATCGCGACCACGCATTCCGACCAGTCGCGCCTGCGAAACGAGATGGCGGCGCGGATCGTGTCGAAGATCACCTCCAAGGCACCCAACTTCCCGGACCTCATCGAGCGCCAGTTCAACTACCCCGCCTACACCTACGAGCTCATGTTCGGGTGCACGGGTGGGGATTTCACCCACGGCCTCCTCCAGCCGGAGTTCATGGGACCGTTCCGCCCCGGTCCCCGGGGATGGTCCGACGCTCCCGTCCCGATTGAGGGCCTCTACCTCTGCGGTGCGGGGTGCCACGGCGGCCCCGGTGTCACGTTCATCCCCGGCTACAACTGCGGGTACGAGGTGCTCGAGGCGGCCGGCTCGGGCCGCCCGTAGCGGATCTGCCGTTCGACGAAGGCCAGATACAACGCCACCGAGAAGGCGAGACTGGTGAACAGGCTCATCACGAAGAAGACCCACGGGATCGCCAACCCCCGCCGTCGGCCGTCGGTGATCGACCACAAGGGGAACAGCGCCACATTGACCAGGATGTAGTCCTGCGCCGCCGAGTCCGAGGCCCAGTTCGAGAAGAGTGATCTGGTGTAGTCGACATAGCTCGCGGCGTGCCCGTGCTGATGGACGTAGCGGACGTTGAAGTACCAGCCGAGGCCCAGCGATGCGAGGCCGAAGAGGTAGTAGGTGGCTTCGAGCAACGACGGTGTTCCGGCGCCATCGCCCCCGAAGAGACGCCGGTTGGCGAAGAACGCCAGACCGGTGCTGGCCACGCCGAGGATCCCGTAGAGGACGAGTGAACTGGTCATGGCCCTCTCCGGGGTGCCCACACGGGCCTCATCCTACGGGTGGGCCCCGGGAACCGAGGGATGGTAGACACTCGAGCAGCAACGCCTCCATGTGGCGGAGGTACCTCGATGCAACCGAAGGACCGGGGCCGACCATGACTGACGACGAACGATGAGCGGCGGCGGCGATCCCGCTCGCACCGCCGGTCCGGAGGCCCTCGGTGAGTCGAGGGTTCCCCGCGAATGCCGGGAGATCGCCCCGGGCGTGTACTTCCTGGCCGGCTTCGGGAACACGACCATCTTGATCGGCGCCGAGGCGGCGGCGGTCGTCGATCCGGGACTGTTCACCAACGGGCCCCGGGTGGTCAGCGAGCTGAGGCATCTCACCGACCTGCCCGTCCGCTATGTGATCTACACACACGGACACTACGACCACGCATTCGGTACGCCGGCTCTGCTGGAGGACGCCGCCTCACGAGGTGATCCCGCACCTGACATCGTCGGTCACGTCAACGTGGCCGAGCGCTTCAAGCGCTATGCGAAGACGGCAGGCCACCTGGCCGGAACGTTCGATGCCCAGTTCGCCATGTGGGGCCCCGGCGGGGGGGACGTGGTGAGAATGGCCCGGTACTTCCCACCCACCGTCTCCTTTGACGATCGACTGCTGCTCGACGGGCTGGGCGACCTGCCCCTCGAGTGCCGGCATGGGCTCGGTGAGACGGACGACCACACCTGGGTGTGGGCCCCTGGCCCGAAGGTCATCGTGGGCGGCGACTTCATCGTGTCGTCATTGCCGAACGCCGGCACGCCGTTCCGGGTGCAGCGTTACGTGCTGGAATGGGCCGAAGCGCTCGAAGACATGGCCTCTCTCGAGCCTTCGGCCATCGTGTCCGGCCACGGGGGTGTCTTCCGCGACCATGGGCAGGAGATGCTGCTCACGACGGCGAGAGCGCTCCGATACCTCGACGGCGAGGTCGTCCGTCGCCTCAACGCCGGACAGTGGCAGGAGCAGATCCTCACCGAGGTCGAGCTCCCGGACGAGCTCGCCTCGAGCTCGTATCTCCAGCCGCTCTACGGGTGCACCCCGTTTCTGGTGCGTGACATCATGCGCCGGTACATGGGGTGGTACGACGGGAATCCGTCGATGCTCTTCCCCAGCACCCGGGCCGAGATCGCCGGGGAGGTGGTCCTCCTCGCCGGCGGCGCCGGTCCGTTGCTGGAACGGGCTCGCGCCCTCGGCGCGTCCGAGGACACGGACGAAGTCCAACGGGCCCTCCACCTGGTCGATTTCGTCATCTTCAACGGCGCGGCCCAGCTGGCCGAGGCCCGATCGCTCAAGGCCGAGCTGCTCGAGACCCGGGCGAAACAGGAGCGGTCGTTCGTGGCCCACAACATCCTGGCCTCAGCGGCCGTCGTCGAGCGCGAGGGTGGACCGTCCGGGTGAGTGTGCGGTTCTGGCCATGAGGCGTCACGTCAAGTTGGGCCTGCCGTTCGGCCGCGGGGGCAGGGTCCTGCGGTTCTCCGGCCGGCCGGACCCGCACTCGGGACAGGGGGACGGCGATGGTGCGGTCAACGAGGACGAGCTCCATCGTGCCCTGGGACGGGTGGCGGCCAACTGGTCCCTCATCGAGATCGCCTCGGGCCTGGTGCTCATGGGGCTGGTCGGAAGCCGGGACGAGACGCTCGCCCGTGCCGTCGTGGCCGGACAGCGCGTCGAGAATGTCTGGGCGACCATCGAGGCGTTGCTCTCCGCCCATGGACCCGACACCACCGAGGAGCTCGCCGCCTTCCAGGTGTGGCGGAGGAGCGCCAACGGCTACCGAAGGCGTCGGAACGAGGCCATCCACAGTGCCTGGTCCTTGACCTCCGCCAACGGGGGCCCGGCCGCCTGGGACGTCATGAGCCAGAGGGCCAAACGGGGGGCCAGAGCGGACCTCTTCCCTGGAGGCGTCGCCGAGCTCGAGCAGCTGGCACAGGACATAGCCGTCACCGAGGACCGGCTCACCCTCCTCTTTTCGAGCATCGTCGATCTGATGGACCGGCGGGAGGCGGCGGCCTCACCGGAGGACCTCTGACATTCGGGAGCCGGCCAGCGCCGGCTCTGGTCTCCGGACACCCCGAAACTCACCTCGGGGCCGACCCGATGGCCGCGGCCACCCGGTGGCCCGAGCGGACCGCGCTCTCCATGTAGCCGGCCAGGGTCTCGGTGTGCTCTCCGGCGAACCAGATGGCGCCGTGGGCCTGGCGCAACAGCGGCCAGAACCGCGTCATCTGGCCGGGGGCGAAGACGGCGTAGCCGCCTCGGGTGTAGCGATCGTCGCTCCAGGCCTTGGTGGTGGCGATGCCCGTCCTGGCTGCCTGGCCCTCGGGGTAGACCGCATCGAGCTGGTCCTGAAACGCGGCGATCCGTTTCCGGTCATCCAGTGCGGCCCCGGCGGCGGCGGCATCGCCGGTCACGAACTGGGTGAGGACCCCGGGACGGTCGGCACCACCCGGCATCGAGTCGGTGGCGTCCCACCCGACACCGAAGGGCAGGTCGGTGATGGTGAATCCCGACAGGCCCTCGGAGAGCCAGAACCGGTGCCCGTATTGAGTCGACACCTTCAGGGCATGGCCCAGATCGAGCTCCCCGATCATCGCCGCCACTTCGGAGGGGAGCGGGGGATCGAAGGAGATCCCCCGGAGAGCCGGTGGTGGCGCCGCCAGCACGAGATGGGCCGCATCCACCGCCGATGAGGCCGCCGCCGCGGTGTGCACACGCACTCCCCACGAATGCTGCTCGATCCTGCCGACCGCCGAGTTCAGTCGCACCGATGTCCCGAGGTCCCGCGCCATTGCTTCGGGCAGGGCACTGTTGCCGGCCGCGATCCGCATGGTCTCCACGCCCGATTCGGGCAACGCCTGGTCGATGACCGACTGCTGGAGCACGAAGAGGAGGGACACCTGGCTCAGCTGGGCGTTGTAGTTGCCGCGATAGTCCGATTGCACGAGGAGCTGGGCGTCGGCATCGAGTGTCTGGGTGGCGGCGAAGTCCTGGAGCGACTGCCCGTCCCACACCTCGGCCTCCGGTGCGAGCTCGGGGTGGGCGGGATCGAGGTTGCCGGCCATCCCCACCAGCGCGTCGCCGAAGGCGGCGTAGCCGGCCAAGGCGGCCGGGTCGGCCGTCGCCATGGCCTGGAGCTGAGAGCGTGCCCCGTTCCTGTACACGGCGGCCGTCTCCAACTTGTCCGCCGGTCGATGGGCCAGTGCCAGACGGTAGTAGCGGGCCAGCGTCTGGATCTGGTCGTGGTTGTCGTCGATGGACTCGCCGCCGGCTTCGACGTGCAGTCCGTCGGTGAAAGGCGAATACAGGGTGTGGACCCGCCCACCGACTCGATCGCGGGCTTCGAGCACCACCACCGTCCAGCCGGTGGACCGCAACGCCAGGGCGGCGGTCAGACCGGCGAGCCCGGCTCCCACCACGACCACGCGCTTCTTGGTGGCGACATCGGGACGTGGCGCGGTAATGCACCCTCCGAGCACGGCGGTGGCGGTGGCGGCACCGGCACCCAAGAACCGCCGGCGCGTCAGCGCCCAGGGAGATGGCACCGGGTCATGGTAGTGCTCGGTGCCCGCCGGAGGCTGGTCCGCCCTGCCCGCCACGGTACCGGTACCGGCCCGGCGTCGGTCGGTGAGCGGACCGGAGGCACAACCACGCCGCGGCCCACCGTCGGCCGGCCGTCCGAAGTGGCCGGACCGATCCGGACGGCCGATTGACACGGTCCGGCCCCTCACCGAGACTTGTCCGCAGGTGGACGATCGGGGGAAGCGATGACCACGAAGGTGTACCAGCTGCCGGTGGACAAGACGGGATGGCAGACGGCCGACCACTCCGGGACGGCCAAGTTCACCTGGGACTACGACAACGGCCGGGACAAACTGCTCAATCTCTACGAGAAGGGCAAGAAGAAGCAGTGGAACGCCAGGGAGCGGATCGACTGGTCCCACGATCCCGATCCGGAGAACCCGCTCCAGATGCCGGACGAGCTCGTCCCCATCTTCGGTTCACCGATGTGGGACAAACTCACCGACAAGGAACGCGGGGACGTACGGCGCAACATGGTGGCTTGGCAGTTCAGCCAGTTCCTCCACGGCGAGCAGGGGGCCCTGATCTGCACGGCGAAGATCGTCCAGACCGTCCCCGACATCGACTCCAAGTACTACGCCGCCACCCAGGTCATCGACGAGGCCCGCCATGTCGAGACCTACTCGAGCTACCTGGACAAGATAGAGATCGCCTACCCGATCAACGAGAACCTGCAGTCGCTCCTGGACGACATCCTGAGCGACTCGCGCTGGGACATGACCTACCTCGGGATGCAGGTCCTGATCGAGGGATTGGCCCTGGCCGCCTTCGGCCTCATACGCAACACCACCGGCGATCCCTTGGGGAAGGCGGTCAACGCATACGTGATGCAGGACGAGGCACGGCACGTGATGTTCGGCCGCCTCGCGCTGCGTGACTACTACCCACAGCTGACCCAGGCCGAACGGGACGACCGTGAGGAATTCTGTGCGGATGCCTGTTACCGCATGCGCGACCGCTTCCTGGCCAATGAATTGTGGGAGCGCCTGGGATACGACACCGAGGCCTGCATCCGGTACGTGGACGAGAGTGAGAGTCAGAAGGTGTTCCGGAGCCTGCTGTTCACCCGGATCGTCCCGACCCTGCGAGACGTCGGGCTGTGGGGGACGAAGATGCGCCAGACCTTCGCCGACATGGGGGTCATCGGCTACGAGTCGACCGATCTCGACCAGGTGATGGCCGAGGACGAGTCCGTTGCCGAGCAGATCGACGCCCAACGCCGGCACATCGACGAGGCGGTGGCCGTGGGGACGACCGTCGAGTCCTGATCGGGGCTGCGGGGACGGTCGGGGTCCGTCGGTCCTCCGGAAATGCCGCGGCGGGAGACATCGCCGCCCGGACTCACGCCGCCGAGGAAGTGACGAGCCCGTAGCGTACGGTGGTCCATGGCCCAACCCAATGTCCTGTTGATCATGACCGACGAGGAGCGCTATCCGCCCCCGTACGAATCATCGGGCGTCGCCGAGTTCCGAGAGACCCAACTCGGGGCCAGAGAGTCCCTCCGGGCTAATGGGTTGGAATTCCACCGGCACTATGCCGGATCGACCGCCTGCGCGCCGAGTAGGGCCACCTTGTTCACCGGTCAGTATCCCTCGCTCCACGGGGTGTCGTCGACCGACGGGGTGGCGAAGTTGAACACGGACCCGGCGATGGGTTGGCTCGACCCGAATTCGGTCCCGACGCTCGGCGATTGGTTCCGAGCCGGCGGGTACCGGACCCACTACCGCGGCAAGTGGCACATCTCCCACGCCGACCTGGTGGTTCCGGGAACCCACGACGGGCTGATGTCCTCGGACGACAATGGCAAATCCATCCCCGAGGTGGCGTCCGCCTATCGCCACGCCGACCGCCTCGACCCCTATGGGTTCTCAGGATGGATCGGGAGGGAGCCGCATGGTGCAGCGAAGTCCGACTGCGGCACCGTCCGCGACGGGGTCTTTGCCGAGCAGGTCGTCGAGCTCTTCGAGGCGTTGGCCGACGCGCGCCACGACGGGCCCTGGCTGACGGTGGCGTCGTTCGTCAATCCCCACGACATCGCCTTCTCCGGATTCGGCTGGGAGCAACTTCTGGGATTCGGGCCGCCTGACAGCTCGGTGCCCGAAGTTCCCGAACCTCCGTCACAGCAGGACTCGTTCGCCGGACGCCCACCCTGTCAGGAGGCGTTCAAGGCGGTCTGGCCCCAGATGATCTTCGAGACCGAGGCCGACCTCGGCTACCGGCGGCTCTACTACTACCTGCACAAGTTGGTCGACCGGGCCATCGGCCGCATCCTCGACGCTCTGGAGCGATCCGGCATGGCCGAGGACACGCTGGTGCTGTTCACCTCGGACCACGGCGATCTGCTCGGTGCGCACGGCGGGCTGGTCCAGAAGTGGTACAACGCCTTCGACGAGGCCACGCGGGTTCCACTGCTGGTCTCGGGCCCTGGAGTCGACCGTACCGACGATGGAATCTCGACCCCGACGAGCCACGTCGACCTGGTCCCGACGCTACTGGGTCTCGCCGGGATCGACCTCGAAGAAGCACAGGCGAAGGTGGCCGAGCACCACGACGAAGCCCAGCCGCTGCCCGGCCGGGACCTCAGCGGCCTGATCACGGGGAGGTCCACCGAGGCCGCGACGGCCACGCCCATCTACTTCATGACGGAGGACAATGTTTCCAAGGGCTCGACCCAGGTCAACATCTTCACCGGCGAGCCGTTCGACGCGGTCGGCTCGCCGTGCAACATCGAGTCGGTGGTCACGACGCTACCCACGGGGATCGGCGGAACCGAGCAGCTGTGGAAACTCAATCAGTACTACGAGCGACTCGATGCCTGGTACGAGGGGAAGGGGTTCCCGAAGAACCCCTTCCTGGGGGAGCCGGGAGAACCTCTCTTCGAGTTGCACAACCTCACCGAGGACGGCGAGGAGCGGCACAACCGGGTCGACGACAGTCCCGATGTCCTGTCCCGGATGAAGTCCGTGCTCGATTCCGAGCGGGACGCCAAGCGAAGGGTGCCGCTCCTGCGGAACGCGGTCCACTAGCAATATCACCGCTGACCTGGTCGTCGAGACGCCTCGAACGCGGTCGGGGTGGAGGCGTGGGTCCGGCTACGCCACTGCGTTCGGCCCGTGCCGCTCATCCGGCGGCATCAGCCGTCCCGGTGACCGAATAGAGGTGGCGGGGCTCGGACAGGCCCTTCAGGTGGACATCCCGGCCGTCCGTGAACTGGAACTCGCCGCTCAGGTCGCACAGCTCCTTGAGCACGGATGAGACCAGGATCTCGCCTCCCTCCGCCTGCTGGGTGATCCGGGCGGCGAGGATGACGGCCCCGCCCATGAAGTCACCGCCGTCCCGGACCGCCTCCCCCGAATGCAGCCCGAGGCGGACCTGGATCGGCACGTCGGGTTGCGAGCGGTTCCGGGCGGTGAAGTCGGACTGGATCCCGATGGCGCACTGCAGTGCCCGGCTGGCGCCACTGAAGGCGATCATGAAGCCGTCTCCCTGGGCTTTGATCTCATGGCCGCCACAGCCGGCGACCCGTTGCCGGATGATGTCGTTGTGCTCTCGCAGAATCGCCATCGCCCGCCGGTCGCCCAGTCGCTCGGTCACCGAGGTGAACCCCTCGATGTCGCTGAACATGATCGTGACGGTGCCGTCCGGCAGCCCCTCGGCCGGGAGCCCGGCCTCAGCCTGGTCGGGCCCGTCTGCCACGGCGTCGATGAGCCGGGGCCCAGGTGACCGCGGCTCACCGGTCACCGAGTCGATACTCGGGATACGGGCCGGCTTGCTCCGGACGGTCACCCCTCCCCAGAACGCGAATGCCCGCACCCGGAGGACCGGCGATCCGGGGATGGCGGGGACGACCTTCAGCCGTCGGGCGTCCTTGGCCCCCATGATGGCGATCCCGCCCAGCTCCACTTCGATTCCCTCGGGAACGATGATCTCGATGCCTCCCATGACCGCGACAGCGTTGATGACGACACTCGGGCCCTCGACGGCCGCGTTGCGCATGTCGAGCTGACATCCACCCATCACGGCCACGGCATTGGTCTTCTGGCGCAGGCGCCACCGGCCTCTGCGCTGCGAGCCACCCATGATCGAGACCGTCCAGCGGGTCGCCGTCCGGTCGGCGTCGATGTCGGTACCCGGGGATGGCTCCGGTACCGGCGCCGGCGCCAGATGGGTCACCCCGTCGAGCAGGCCGGCGAACTCGGGGCCGAACGGGTGCGGCAGATCGCCGAGGAGCGGGGGGACGTCCCGGAGCGACACCGCCTGGTACGCCTGCTCGACCCGGGTGGAGAACTCGTCCAATGTCAGCCGGCCGTCGCCACAGGACCTCTGGAGCACCTCGATCATCCGCTCACGGTCCTTGTCGGACAGGCGGGGCCCGGCCGAGCCGCCCGGTGGCGTCAGTGACACATCGCCCATTGTGCCCGATCGCCGTGCCAGGTTCCTCTGGCCGTCCGGCAACCTCGCCCGGCCGCACCGCCGGGACTCGTCCAGGCTCGACCCGCGACGGTCACCCGTGCGCCCCTCCCGGGATCCGTGCCGGTCGGCCCGAGCGGCGAGGCCTACGGGACCGGGCTGACGGTGATGGTGACCGAACGTGCCCCGGGGTCGGTGACGACCCGCACCGGTGAGGTTGCCGGTGGGCTGGTCACCCTCCCACCGGCCACATGCACGCTCCATCCGGCCGGGTAGGGCCGTTCCGGCACATCGACCAGGGTGGGGGTCCCGTCCGGGTAGTCGCCACCGGCCGGTCCGATGGCGGAGTAGTGGAAGGTCATGACCCTGGTCGCCGGGTCGTAAGCGAGCTGTCTCGGGGTCCCCGCCACGGCGACCGGGTGGGGCCGCACCAGCGCGTCCACGGCCGGTACGTTCAGGTTGGCCCCTCCCGGGGGAAGGCCGATGTCGGGGACGATCCCACCGTCGAACGACCACCAGATCCAGGGGATGAGGGCCTGGTCCAGTTCGCCCGCCTGTCGGGCGATGCCGGCCGCGTCGGTACTCGAGCCGTTGCTCACCCCGAACTCACCGGCGAGCAGGACACCTCCGGTCGAGCGGGCCCAGTCCTGGGCGTTGGCGATCACGAGGGGCTCGTGGGCGGCATCGGTCGGGTACATGTGAAAGGCCAGTCCGCTCTCGGGATCACCGCCCGGCAGTGAGACATTGGTCTTCGACATCCCGAAGTTGAAGAGGACGAACGGCTCCGCGAACAACAGACCCCGGGGGTCGACGCTTCGGATGGCCTCCGCCACCCTGGCGTAGTAGGGGTCGAGCTCGGCGTGGTCCAGCGCGGCACAGCCGTGCCGCTCGAGAAGGCAGTCCTGCCAGGTCGTCCCGGGCCACGGCTCGTTCAGCAGGTCGTAGCCGAGCACGCCACCATCGGAGCCGACCGCCCCGGCCAGAGCCCGGAACATGACGGCCACCCGGTCCTGCAGCCGGACATCGCCCGGACCGTCGACGTTGTCCCAGAAGCTCTGGAACGCGGCCTGGATGGCCGGATTGGTGGCATAGCCGAGCGGCCAGCCCTGGCCGTTGTCGACGGCCCCGTTCGTATCGGTCATCCACCCCGGGAACCCATCCCCACCGTCCAGAGTCGGGCCCCAGGTGTCCTGATGGAGGTCGATCAGGACGAGTAGGCCATGGCGGGTCAGGTCGTGCACGGTGGCGGAGAACGAATCGAGATAGCGCGTGTTCAGCCGACCCGGTGCCGGCATCAACGCGGATGCGGTGAGGCCCAGCCGGACCACGTCGAAACCGTGCTGGGCGATCCACGCGGCATCGGTGTCGTCGAACCCCTCCTGGGCCGGAGTCTCGAGGCCCTTGGCCACCATGTTGAGCCCGTGAAGCATCAGGACCCGTCCCGAGCGATCGGTCAGCCAGCGCCCCGAGTGCCCGATCGGACCCATCCCGGCCAAAGGGGCCGCCGGTGTGGCCGCAGGTGTGGTCGGAGGTGAGGCCGCAGGAATGGCCGATTCGGCCGGTGGAGAGCCGGCCAGGGCGAGCACGGGCACGAACACGGCGGCGACCAACGCCGCCAGACCTGCCCGCGTACCGGTGAGAGGTGGTCGCATCGGCGATCTCGACGGGGTCGAGCTCACCGTCAGAGCCTTGCACGTCCCGGTAGACGCCGTGCCGGCACGGGGTTAGGCTCAGCCTGCATTCTCTGTGCCGGCACCATGGTGGCGGACTCAGCCGGGCGTCGGCGTCATGACGGCGACGACGCCTTTGCGGCAACGGCGCAGAGTTCAGTAACGCCTGGTCCGCTCGTCGCGGGTCGCCGGGCTCCGATCCGGGAGGTGCGGCCGATGCCGACGTTGATGATCATCCACGAAGTCGACGATGTAGAGCACTGGGTCAAGTCGCCGATGCGGGAGAAATTCTTCGGCCCCCTCGGTATGACGGCGAGGACATTCGTCGATCCCGATGGCTCGAACCGTGTCGGGT